>NZ_JAHTBL010000001.1 GCF_020177595.1 Cognatishimia sp. MH4019
CTTCTCGCCGTGGCTCTTACGTGTTCCGGGTTTCTGTCTCATCTCCACTCCTTGGTGGTTACGATGTGCCAGAAACCCTCTCTTATCAAATCAACCTAAACTGTCCCATTGGTGCTGACGTCAGACATTTTCTTCAAGATTTCCGGGTCACCGTTTGCGATGAATGTATCCGGAGAGTGCCTGTTCGCGGGTATCTTGGGAACTTTCCCGATGTCTTCCGCGTTCGTCCTGAAATCAATCGGAGATAGAGATATGGCACATCCGCAGGAAGGTGACACCGTCCAATGGGATTGGGGGAACGGCACCGGCAAGGGTGAAGTGGTCAAACGCTACACCCAGAAGATTACACTGAAAATCAAAGGCACCGAGGTGACGCGCGACGCAAGTGACGACTGCCCGGCCTACAGGATCGAACAGGAAGACGGCGACGAAGTGCTGAAATCCGCAAGCGAAATCGAACGCGCCTGACAGGCGCTGCAAAGCGAAAGGAACATCTCATGGGGATCGAAGTTGCAGGGCTGGGAAGCCTCATTCTGCTGGGTCTGAACATTTGGGCTTTCATTTCCATCATCAGCTCAAGTGAGGGCACGGGCGCAAAAGTGCTCTGGTGCCTTTTGGTCTTGGTGCTGCCTTTGCTGGGCTTCATCATCTGGTTCTTCGCTGGTCCGCGCGCACGCACCCGCGCGGCATAGACCGCACCACTGTCCCACCGCACGGGATCGTCGTTCTGCGGCCCTATTGCCTCGCGCATCGGGCTGCAGGACGTCGATCTCTTTTCATTTGTGAGTGTTGTCTATGAATGTGCCTGCTTCCATTCCCGGACTGACCTATTATCCTGATAATCGTCCCGGGATTGCCCGGAAACGCCGTGGTCGTGGCTTTAGCTACATCGCGCCGGACGGCACGCGGATCGAGGATGCAACCGAGCGGAAGCGATTGGCGGCAATGGCGGTTCCGCCGGCCTATGAGGACGTCTGGATGTCGCCGCTGCCTGATGGGCATTTGTTGGCCACAGGACGCGATGCGGCGAAGCGAAAACAATACCGCTATCATCCTGATTGGACAGCGGCGCGATCAGAGACCAAGTTTGATCAGCTTGGCGCTTTTGGCGAGGTACTTCCCCGGATCCGTCGGTGGATCACCATCAATCTGTCAGAGGATATTGGCGCGCCGCAGACCGCTCTTGCGGCGACATTGGCGTTGCTTGATCGCGGGTCACTTCGGCCCGGTCATCCAGAATATTCGGACGAGAACGGCAGTTTCGGGGCGACGACTTTGCAGGCGCGACACGTAGATCTGATCGCCGGCGGTGTTGCGCTTGATTACACGGCAAAAGGCGGTAAGCGAGTGCAAAAGACGGTGCCCGGTGCCAAGCTGAACCGGGTTCTGGGGCGCATAATGGATTTGCCCGGGGCCGAGCTGATTTCGTGGATCGACGGGCAGGGGGAGCCACGCGCGGTACGATCTGAAATGCTGAACGCGTGTTTGTTCGAGCTGACGGACGGGATTGCGACTGCCAAAACATTCCGCACATGGAACGGCAGTCATGCGGCGTTGAACGTATTGCTGCGCAAGCCGGATGCGACGATCACTGCCTGCGCGGAAGCTGCGTCCGAGCGGTTGCACAACACGCCTGCAATTGCGCGGACCGGATATATTCATCCTGACATTCTGGACCTCGTTGGTGGCGATGCGGCTGTTTTGAAGCGTCTCGAACAGCGCGCGTCTCGGTTTGCCAACGGCTTGCTGCGACAAGGCGAGGCGGAACTGCGCGCGCTGCTTTCCTAGCCGCTGAATGCTTCTTGTAGTGGCACGCGTTTGGTGCTGATCAGACCTGTGCGCTTGGCCATCCAGATAGCAGCAACCACGCTGAGCAAATTGGCAGCGATTGCTGCAGCAAGAACGCCAGTATAGCCGAACAGCCATACGCCGAGCCAAGCGCCGGGCAGGTAGATGGCAAAGACACGACCAATGCTGAGCGACATCGAGTAAAGCGCTTTGGAGCGTGCGTTCATAGCGGCGTTGATCGTGACAACGACACCGTAGCCAAACAGGCTCCAGCTTACGATGCGCAAATATTGCGCGGTAAAGGCTCTTTCCTCTTCCGCCGGTGCGATGAGGCCCGCGATTGGCTCCGCGAAGAAAAAGAGTAGGGTTGCTGCGGCGAGCCCGTAAGTCAGGCAGATGCCCCACGCGCTGAAAAGCGCGGCGCGGGCGCGGTTGTATTTCTCGGCTCCCCAGTTTTGGCCGACGACAGGGCCAATGCCGGCGGAAAGGGCTAAAAGCACCACCAAAGCGACGGATTGCACGCGCGTAGCTGCGCCAAAGCCGGCAACGGCAGCGTCACCCAAGGTCGCCACGGCGGCGGTCACAGCGGCCATGCCTGCAGGGTTGATCGCGTTGGAAAACGCCGCAGGCAAGCCGACATCGCCTATGGTTTTCACCGAGGAAAGCGCACCTTTGGTCGGCGATTTCCCGATACACAGAAGCCCTTTGCGATGCGCCCAATAGATGATGAAGCCTGCACCTGCTGCGCGGGCAATGAATGTTGCAAGGGCGGCGCCGCCAGTCTCCATCGCGGGGACAGGGCCCCATCCGAAAATGAACAATGGATCAAGCGCGATGTTGATGATCGCGACGCCCAGCATTGTGAGGGCAGCGGTTATGCTGTCCCCATGGGCGCGGAAAACAGCGTTGGTGATCATCATCAGCACAAGGAATGGAAAGGACAGCGCCCAGAACGGGGCGTAGTCCGCGATCTCTTTCAGGACCGCATCTGACGCGCCCATCAGCGAAAAGAGCAGAGGCGAAAAGAGCCAGAAGGCCAACCCGACCAGTAAGGCAAGCGCGCCGCCCAAAGCGAAGGCATGCAGCGCGAGGCGGCCCGTAGTCGTCTCGTCTTGGCCCCCACCTATCGCTTGCGATATCGCGCTATTGGCCCCGGCAGAAAGGCCGATGGACAGCGACGTGATCGCCGCCGTGACCGGGTAGATAAAGCCGACCGCTGCCAAAGGTGTGCCGCCGAGTTGGCCTAAAAAGTAGGCATCAGCGATTCCGACGCTTAGCACGCCAAAAATGCCCAGAGACATTGGAGCAGACATGCGGGCGAGAACCCAGAAGACGGGCCCTTGGGTAAGGTCTCGGGATGCCATCAGGTGAGGGGCCGTGTAGACCGGGTCTTAAAAACGGGGGTCATAAATCGCGTCTGCGTCCTTGAGGAATATCATGGGTAATGCATCAGATCGGGAGAGGTTCCGTCCGATGCTAGGATTTCTGTGATGCCGCCCGGGGGCGTGGATGTGGAACCAATGCCGCGCTGGGCACGTTACGTGTAACAGCCTTGGTGCATATCGCATGGGTAAACTCCGGAGTATTAGATGACCGATAGCAGCCGTCTCGTTGAGACTTTCATGGAGAATGTGCGCCGCCGAAACGAAGGACAGGATGCCTTTTTGCAAGCGGTCGAAGAGGTTGCTACCGACGTTCTGACGATTGAGAAGAATGATCCCGGCTTTGCACGGGCGCGGGTGCTAGAGCGTTTGACCGAGCCAGACAGGATTATCGGTTTTCGGGTGACGTGGGCTGACGACAGAGGCGACGTGCAGATCAACCGTGGTTGGCGCGTTCAAATGTCAAACGCGATAGGCCCTTACAAGGGCGGGCTGCGGTTTCACCCGACTGTCTCGCCCTCGATCCTGAAATTTTTGGGTTTTGAACAGGTCTTCAAGAATGCGCTGACGGGGCTGCCGCTGGGCGGTGGCAAAGGCGGATCGGATTTTGATCCGAAGGGCCGCAGCGATGAAGAGATCATGCGTTTTTGTCAGGCCTTCATGCGGGAGCTGTCGCGATACATCGGGCCAGACACCGACGTGCCTGCAGGCGATATCAATGTTGGCGCGCGCGAGATTGGATACCTCTTCGGGGCGTATAAAGCACTCAAAGGTCAGTTTAATGGTGCGATCACCGGCAAGGGCGAAGCATTTGGCGGCAGCGAAATGCGCGTGGAAGCGACGGGCTATGGTTTGATCTATTTCGTCGAGAACATGCTTGAGACGCTGGGTGAAACGATTGAAGACAAACGTATCGTGATCTCTGGCAAGGGGAATGTGGCCACCCACGCCGCCGAGAAGGCAATTTGCGAAGGGGCGAGGGTGATCACGCTTTCAGATACATCCGGCACTCTGGTGGCAGAGAATGGGTTCAGCCAAGAAGCGGTGAAATGGGTGCGTGCGCAGAAAGCAGCGGGGGAGGACGTCTCAGATCCGCCCAAAGACTTGGAGTTGCAGTTCAAGGAAGGTGCGCTGCCATGGGAGGTTGAGGCCGACATTGCCTTACCCTGCGCCACGCAGAACGAGATTGACGAGGACGCAGCAAAGGCGCTGAACGATACGGGAGTCCGGTTGCTGGCAGAAGGCGCAAACATGCCGCTGACCGCCGGGGCGATGCGCAAGATTGGTGAAAGCAATATGCTCTATGCGCCGGGTAAAGCGACCAATGCAGGCGGTGTCGCGATCTCGGGTCTAGAAATGAGCCAGAACGCCCATGGTCGCTTTGACAGCGCCGACGAGGTGGACCGCAGCCTGAAAGAGATCATGGGCAACATCCATGATCGCATCGCGGCAGAAGGGCGCGAAGGCAACCGCATCAATTACCGACGCGGGGCGAATGTGGCCGGATACCGCAAAGTCGCCACCGCAATCAGCGCCTATGGTGTCGTTTAGATGACCGGTGCAGAGCTGCTGGTGCGCTGCCTTTCCGAGGCAGGTATCGACGTTATTTATGGTGTTCCGGGGGAAGAGAATACCGACCTTATGCTGGCGCTTGAGGCATCCGATATTCGGTTTGTGTTGACCCGTCACGAACAGGCGGCCGCTTTCATGGCGTCAGTGTATGGGCGGCTGACAGGCAGGCCTGCGGGATGTCTTTCGACACTTGGGCCTGGAGCGACTAACCTGTTAACGGGCGTGGCGGATGCGACGCTGGATTTCGTGCCGCTTGTTGCCATTACGGCGCAGGCAAACCGGGAACGAATGGCGCTGTCAGAGAGCCATCAGGTCATTGACCTCGAAGCTCTCTTCCGTCCGGTTACGAAGGTCAGCCAGACATTGATGACCGCTCAGGCGATACCCGGTGTCGTCGCCGAAGCGCTCCGTCAGGCATGTGCGCCTCGGCCCGGAGCTGTTCATCTTTCACTTCCCGAAGATGTCGCCGCAGCAGAGGTTACTGCATCGCCCCTGAATGTCCCGGAAACAACACCCCCATTGCCCGCGCCGGGCGCGGTTCTGGAGGCAATTCGCGTGTTGCGCCAAGCCGAAAGACCAGTGTTGATGGTCGGTAACGGTGTCATCCGCGCAGGTGTTTCAAGTACCGTGCAATATCTGGCCGAGGCGTTGAATATCCCGGTCGTAACCAGCTTCATGGCGGCAGGCGTGCTGCCGAAAGAGCATGGTTTGAACATGTTCACACTGGGTCAGCCATTCGTTGATCATATCGACCGTGCTGTGGCACAGTCCGATCTGATTGTTGCAATCGGATTTGATCCTATCGAATATCCTCCGACAAAATTGACGAATAATGGGACAATCCCCGTTATCACCTTGTCAGAGCAGCCTGGGGCTGCTGACGTCGGCTGGCCGCTTAAGGCCGAAATCGTGGGGGGCTTGGCGGCGTCGATGAAGGCGATTGCAGCGGGGCTGACTGGACATGTCTGGAAAGTCTCCGCCGAAATGACAACGGCGCGCGACAAGATGCTTGAGATGCTCGCGAAGACTTCGACCGAAGCCGAGGACAACTCCTTCCGCGCCGAGGATGTTCTGTCTGTGGTTGAGAGCAATCTAAACGCAACGGATGTTATTTTGTCCGGGGTTGGCACGCACAAGATGAAGGTTGCGCGGTCGCTCATTCCAAAACGACCTGGTCAGATGATCATCGCCAATGGTTTGGCGGGCATGGGGCTGGCGTTGCCTGGTGCGATTGCGGCGGCAGAATTGACGCCCGAGGGCCATGTTCTGGCGATCTGTGGGGACGGCGATTTCCTGATGAATGTCCAGGACATGGAGACAGCCGCCAGACTGGGGCATCCGCTGACGGTGATGGTTTGGGAAGATGGTGGTTATGGTCTGATTGAGGCAAAGCAGGAAGACGATACCGATACACATACGGCGCTAGGTTTCTCAAATCCGGACTGGGGCCATCTGGCAAAGGCGTTTGGATGGCAGCATATGCCGGTTGCTCAATTCAAGGATTTGGACGGGGCCCTTAAAACGGCGAAGGCCGCGGACGGGCCGACGCTCTTGACGCTTTGCATCAGCTATTCCGAGCCGCTGCGGGACCGCGTGGAAATGCCCGGGGGTAGCGCGAAAGAGAGCGGTGGATCCCGGTAACTGCGGGATCACAGACATGCGATGTGCTGTGAGCGTGGTTTAGCTATTCTCGCATGTGCTCACGCCTAGATATTTGGCAAGCTCAACGAAAGGATCCTCCATGCCGCGCGTCACGCGTCGTTTGTTTGTCACTGGGGCGACGGCTTGTCTGGCATGGCCTGTAGGTGCGCAAGATGACCCATGGCAGGCTGTGGCTGCGCGGGCTGCTGGGTTGGATCAATGTCATGCATTGATGGTCCAGCAAGGCGGCGTGACCCGGCTTCAAAGCGTATTTCGCGGTCCAGCTTTGGGGCGGGTTGTGCCGGTCAAGTCCGTATCGAAAACGCTGGTCGCTGCGCTGACGGGTGCCGCGCTGGACCGGGGAGAATTACCGTCGATTGAAGCGCGACTTGGCGATGTGGCTCCGGCGCTGATCCCACGCGGTGTCGACCCCCGTGTGGCTGAGATCACCGTGGAAGACCTTGTTACCATGCAAGCCGGGTTGGAGCGTACATCAGGGGTCAATTACGGGGGCTGGATCAGTAGCCGCGATTGGGTCGCCGATGCGCTGTCGCGTCCTTTCGTGGCGGAGCCGGGCGCGCGGATGCTGTATTCGACCGGTTCGTTTCATGTATTGGGCGCGGTGTTAAGCGCGGTTTCGGGTGAGAGCTTGCTGACCCTTGCGCGGGAGCGACTTGGGCGGCCTTTGGGGATTGATCTCCCGGCTTGGACCCGCGATCCGCAAGGCCGCTATCTGGGCGGCAACGAGATGGCGCTGAGCTTGCCGGACATGATCCGGTTTGGCGAGATGTATCGTCAGGGCGGGCGCTGGAATGTCACGCAGGTGCTGAGCGCCGATTGGGTTGCGCGGTCTTTGCAGACTCACACACGTTCACCATTTTCTGGGCTTGATTATGGATATGGCTGGTTTTTGGGACGCGCGGGCCGGGACGACTATGCGCTGGCGCGCGGCTATGGCGGGCAGATCATCTGCATCGTGCCAAGCCTTGATCTGACGGTGGCGATCACATCTGACCCGACGCGTCCGGCCCGCAGCGGTGGGTATTTCGGTGATCTGATGGGTTTGATTGAAGACGCCATCCTTCCCGTAGCGCGTGATGGGATGGCATAAGCCGCGACGCCTTTCACAGGGCTATCTTCGTTTAGTTTAAGCGCTTTCACGGATCAGATCAGACACTTTTTCGCCGATCATGATGGCGGGCGCGTTGGTGTTGCCCGACACGATCTCGGGCATGATCGAACAATCCGCGACGCGCAGCCCCTCGACCCCGTGCACCTTCAAAGCCGGGTCGGTTACCGCATCCTTACCGGTGCCCATTTTGCAGGTTCCGGTCGGGTGGTAAATCGAAACGCTGTTATTGCGCGCCCAATCCAGTGTGCCGTCGTAATCCTCTATAGCAAGGTCCGGCTTGGGGCGGAACTCTTTCGCAATTTTCGAGCTGAGTGGCGCGTGTTGCGCGATGCCGCGGGCGATGTTGATGCCGTCCACGATGGTTCGGCAATCGGTCTCGGTCGACAGGTAGCGTGGCACGATCTTGGGGTAGGCTTTCGGGTCTGGTCCGCTGAGTTGAATTTCGCCCCGGCTTTCCGGGCGTAGCTGACAGACCGACATCGTGAAGGCAGAAAACGGGTGCACCCCTTCGCCCGGGCTGTCGGCAGACCACGGCTGCACATGGAACTGGATATCAGGTGAGGCCAGATCGGGTCGCGTTTTCATAAAGCCGGTCGCAAGGCTGGCCGCCATGGTCATGGGTCCGGCGCGGAAAAGAGCGTATTTCAAGGCGATCCGCGCCTGATTGTAGAGGCTGCGGACCTCGTCATTAAGCGTAGGCTCGTTGCACTTATAGACCAGACGGGCCTGCAGATGGTCCTGCATGTTCTTACCGACGCCGGGCAGGTGGTGGGCCGTCTCGATGCCATTGGCTTTAAGCTGTTCGCCGTCGCCAATACCCGAAAGCATCAGCACTTGGGGCGAGTTGATCGCCCCGCCACACAGCACAATTTCGCGCTGGGCGGTGATGGTTTGCACCGCGCCACTTTTGTCAGTGTAGGACACGCTGACCGCACGTTTGCCCTGCATATTTACCTTGGTGACCTGGGCGTTGGTCACGATCTGAAGGTTCTCGCGGCTGCGCACGGGCTTGAGATATGCGACTGCGGCACTGCAACGCCGCCCGTTTCTGGTCGTCAGTTGGAAATAGCCCACGCCTTCCTGCTCGGCCCCGTTGTAATCCGGGTTGAACGGATAGCCCGCAGCTTGGGCCGCCGCGACCCATGCGTCGCAAATCGGGCGCTGGATGCGCATGTTGGAAACCGCCAGCGGGCCGTCATCGCCGTGAAACGCGTCTGCCCCGCGTTCATTGTTTTCCGCGCGTTTGAAAAGCGGCAACACCTCGTCCCAGCCCCAGCCTGTATTGCCCATCTGACGCCAGCGATCATAATCCTCGGGCTGGCCACGGACATAGAGCAGCCCGTTCAGTGACGAAGACCCACCCAGCACCTTGCCGCGCGGCCAGTCGATGGAGCGCCCGTTCAGACCAGGATCTGGTTCAGTTTTATAGCACCAATCCACCTTGGGATTATGCATCGTTTTGAAATAACCGACGGGAATGTGAATCCATGGATTCGTATCTGCTGGTCCGGCCTCAAGCAGCACAACGCGGGTCTTCGGATCGGCGCTGAGGCGGTTTGCCACAACACAACCAGCCGATCCGGCCCCCACCACGACGAAATCTGCATCTTGTTTTGCGTCCACGGTCTTTTTCCTCCCAATTGGAAAAAACCCTATGCAGAACGTGAAAGCTCTTCTAGTCTTTTCTGAGACGTTACGTCTCAATAATTGTCAAAATGGGAGGACAACATGGGAATTTACGATCGCGTAAAAGGTGTGTCACGCCGAGATTTCTTCAGGATCGCAGGGACTTACGGCATGAGCTCCACGCTCCTGGCTGCAGGCACCTTCGGTGGGGCAATGACAGCAGCTAACCTCGCAAAAGCTGCGGAATCAACCTACAACAAGCGCTTCTCGAAGGAGGCCAAACACACGCTGAAGTTTGGCGCGGCTGGTTTCAACCCGCAGAACCTTTTGATTGAACGCGCAGGCTGTCTTGAGTTCGCCCGCGATCTTGAAGAGCGCACGGATGGCGAAATTCGCATCGAATTCATCGGCAATAACCAGATTTGTGGTCAGCTGTCCTGTGTTGAAAAAGCCCAGCAGGGTATCATCGACATCTATGCCGCATCCACCCAAAACTCTGCCGGTGGTGCGCCCTATCTGAATGTGCTCGACTATGCGTATATGTTCCGCAGCCGCGCGGACCAGTATTACTTCATGTACAGCCCGGAATCGCAGCGCATCCTGCGCGAGCCGTTTGAGCAGCGTCATGGCCTGAAGTTCCTGTTCACCCACGCCGAATTGCGCGGGATTATGATGGGTCAGAACTTTGCCGACAAGCCGACGGTGACGAAGCTTGAAGACATCATGGGCACCAAGAACCGTGTGACGGGCACCCAGCTGGGCCGGATCGCGATGGAAGCGCTGAACCTCAACCCGGTGCCGGTGGCATGGGAAGAGACGCTTGACGGTCTCAAGCAGGGTCTGATCGACGGTGCGGAAACATGGGCTTCGGCTGTGGCTTATGCAAACATGTCTCCTGTGGTTTCGCAGTGTGTTGACCTGCGCTTCTTCTGCGGCACCGAGCACACGGCGATGACCGCGTCGACCTTTGACAGCCTTGGTGGCGACTTGCAGGACGCTGTGATGGAATCGTCATATCTGACACAGGTTCACGTTCAGGCCGCCAACGAGGCCGCCCTTGTGAACACTGTTGGTCACTCGACCCCGCAACTGCCCAACACGATCTTTGCGCAAAACGATGTACGCGTCGCGAACCTGTCGGACGAAGAGGTGCGCAAGGCCGAAGAGATGTGTTCGCCCGAGTTCCAGCCGCAGCTGTGGGAGCAGTGGCGCGAGCGGATCAACGGCTGGGCAGGTGGCATTGACACCTACCAGGACATCTACAACGAAGTGCGCAACAACCCGCACACACTGGCTGAAAACGTCGAGCCGCGTCGTTGGTGGAAAGGCTAAGTCTAGCCTGCTGAAAATAATGCTAGCCCCACCGCGTGCGGGGCTGGCATGCTTGCCTTCAGATAAATTGCAGATGTGGAAGACCGATCTAATCCGGCGCGCATCTCACATGGGAGGAGGGACCTCATGTCCGTATTGTCCGACTTCGGTACGCTGATGGCGGCCTTTGGCAGTCAGGATTCGTTCGAAATCCGAAACGCATTGCGCCCGCAGACGATGTACGTGATCGGGGCGGTCTTCCTGTTGATCTCTGGGCTTGTGATGGCTTGGATTTACCACCGCGTTCCCGTGATTGAGCGGTATTTTGAGCGCACAATTATGGTGACAAGCTATCTGGCGATTGCCCTGATCATCTTCTGGGGCGTGATTGACCGCTTTGTCTTTTCCAACCAGCAGCCGTGGTCTACGACGATCCCCCCGTTCCTGTTCATGGTGATGGCGTGGTTTGGCGCCGCCTATAATATCCGCGTCCGCACCCATCTGAGCTTTTCCGAGTTTCGCACGATGATGCCGCGCACTGGCCAGTTCTTCTGCTTGTGCATCGACTTTGTGCTGTGGTTCGGCTTCGCGTTGATTTTTCTGGTCACGACTCTTCGCGTAGTCGCCCTGTCGGCGTCAAACTTCCAGATTGTGCTGGGCACCGACAACACCATGCAGTGGTGGTTCATCCTTGCCGCCCCTGTTGCCGGGGTTCTGATGGCCGCGCGCGCCGTTGAAAACCTTGAGGACGACATCAAGAACTACCGCACCGGAAAGCCCTTGATTAAGCAAGCTGTGATCGGGGGGGATGTCTGATGGCTGACGGAACGCTTATCACGCTGATCTCTGTCGGGGTCACCTTCCTGTTCATGCTGGGTGTGCCGGTCTTTCTGGTCATCGGCTATTGGGTCATTGGCTGCTCGTTTGTGCTGGGCCTCACGCTTGACAATATGGGTGCCGAGTTACTCAACGTTTTCAACAAAGGCTTTGCGCTGCTCGCGATGCCGTTGTTCATCCTGACGGGGGACTTGATCAACAAATCAGGGATTGCCCGACGGCTATCCGACTTTGCCTATTCGTGTCTGGGCTGGCTGAGGGGCGGTCTTGCGATGGCCTCGCTAGGGGCTTGTGGTCTGTTCGCTGCGATCTCGGGCTCAAACTCCGCCACCACGGCGACCATCGGATCGATGCTGCATCCTGAAATGGTCAAAGGTGGCTACGACGAACGTTTTTCGGCGGCGACGGCTGCTGCGGGCGGCACGGTGGGGATCATCATCCCGCCGTCGATCATCTTCATCGTCTACGGTTTCCTGATGAACCTGCCGATTTCAGACCTCTTCGTGGCGGGCATCATCCCCGGCGCGCTGATGGTTGTCGGCATGCAGCTCGCCTGCTGGATCATCTGCCGCATCAACGGCTGGGGGTATCTGATCCCACTTCAACTGAACCGCGTTCTGAAGACCGCGTTTGGCGCGTGGCTGGGCTTTTTTGCAATCGGTCTGGTGCTTTGGGGCATTTACACCGGCAAGTTCTCCCCCACTGAGGCGGCTGGTGTGACCGTTGGTTTCTGTATCATTGCGGGTCTGGTGTCTTATGTCATCACCAACACGCTGGGCCTGAAATCCGGCAAAACCTGGGAAGAAAAATCCTATGCCGAACAACTGGTTGTGGAAGGTTTCACCCTCAAGCAGATCCCCGGCATCACCATGCGCTCGGCTGAGATCACGGGTATTCTGGCGCCGCTGATCGCGATTTCGGTCGTAATGCAGCAAATCCTGTCGCTGCTCGGTGCTCAGCAGGTTATCGGTGACTTCGTGACATCCATGGGAGGCTATTATGCGGTCCTATTCACGGCGATGGTCATCGTTTTCTTTTCGGGCATGGTGCTAGAGTCGCTGCCGGTCACCATCATCTTAGCGCCTATTTTGGCGCCAATTGCGGCCAGTGTGGGCGTCGATCCGATCCATTTCTCGGTGATTTTCCTTGTGGGCGCTTCAATCGGGTTCATTACGCCACCTTATGGGCTTAACCTTTACGTAGCGTCTGGTGTGACAGGCGTTCCGTATTTCAGGTTGCTGCGTTACACGGTGCCCTATCTGTTTGCGTTGATCAGCGTTTGGTTCCTTGTTGCGCTGACCCCGGATCTTGCACTGGCGCTGCTGCCCAACCGTTAAGGCCTTACCCCATGCCAGATGACCGTTTGATAAACGAGCCTGCGCTGGAAACGAAAGACCAGATACCGACAACTTTGCGGCTTCTGGTGTTGATCGAGGAAGTTGCGCAGGCGGGGGTGCCTCTGACCCCCGTTGCGCTGTCCGAGGCCCTTGGCCTGCCCAAGCCGACCATTCACCGTTTGCTGACCACCGCCGAGGCGGAAGGTTTCTTGCAGCGTGACGTGGATGGGCGGTCTTACGGGCCGGGCAAGCGGATGCGGTGGCTGGCGTCAAACACGCTGTCGTCACAACGCATCCGCACGGAACGTTTGATGATCATGAAGGCGTTGGCCAGGGAAGTGGGCGAGACCTGCAATCTGGCGGCTCCAGGGCGCTACGGGATGGTCTATCTCGACCGGGTTGAGACGCACTGGCCGCTGCGTATTCAATTGCCGGTGGGCACGCAGGTGCCGTTTCATTGCACCGCAAGCGGCAAGATGTATCTGTCGTCGTTGCGGCCTGACAAGCTCGAGCGGCTGATCGGTTCGCTTGGGTTGGAACGCCATACGGCTCAGACGTTGATCGATCCTCAGGCACTTCGGGATGAGCTGACTTTGACCCGCGAGCGCGGATATTCCACCGATGACGAAGAGTTCATGGAGGGCATGACAGCCATCGCTGTGGCGATCCGGGACACGCAAAATCGGCTGCTCACAACCTTGTCTTTGCATGCCCCGATGCAGCGCAGTTCGGTCAAAGGACTGGTGCGGCATTTTGCGACGCTAAAGGATGCGGCACTGAAGCTGGAACAGCTTGCGCAAGACTAGTCTTGGCGTGATTCCCCACGACGCTTGAACGGTATTCTCTTTTAAGTTGTGAGAGGTCCTTGAGCGCTTTACCTACACGTCATCGGCAATTTTCCGCTTAACGTATTGATACTACTAAAAAACCGTCCTTTGCCGAACATCATAGATGTGAGCAGGACAGTACACGTTAACTAAAATCTTTATAAAACCTTAAAATTCCTTAGAAATTTTAATCTCATCGCGTATTATGCCGCCGATAGCTCAAGTATTTCTGATTATGGATTTGCCGAGTAACAGCGACATGACGGAGGGTCATGGCTCGTATGAAGTGTATTTTACAGACTGGCCTTGCATTGGGTCTTTGTCTTTTTAACTCGGGTGCTCTGCTGGCGTCAGAGCCTGAAGCGTTTCAGGATTGGTCGGTCGTTTGCCAGAACGAGATCTGCATTGCATCGCAAACCAACTATGGCCCGCAGGAAACGTGGCTGGCCACGGTGCGTTTGCGTCAGGAGATGGACGGCTCTGCTGCCGTTCAAGTGCTGGTGCCGGCGGGTGTTCATCTGGGCTCAGGCCTCTATGTGCAGCTCAACGCGGGCAAGCCGGTGGAAGTGCCTTACGTGACCTGTTCGGCCGAGAGCTGTCAGGCCGTGGCGCGCCTATCTGCGGACACGCTAGATGGCTGGAAACGCGCGCGCGCGGTATCCATGCGCTATCGCCCGGCGCTGAGCGCCCCGCCAATTGCGTTTGATATCTCGATGATGGGCGTGACCGCCGCGTTGCAACAGACAGGCGAACGCGGATGAGCATGTGGCGTATTTTCTGCATGGCGTTTGCGCCATGGTTTGCTCTGACCGGAGCAGCGTTTGCGCAGAGCTTCCAGATCAAGGGGATCGAGTTCTCTGACAGCGCCTATCTGAGCGATGCTGACTTACAAGCGATCGAGCTGCAGTATGTTGACCGTCCCTTGGTCTTCGCCGATCTGGAAAAGATGCTGGGCGATGTGCAAACGCTTTATTCCCGCGCGGGTGTTTTGACGGCTCAGGCGCTGTTGCCGCCGCAAGATGTCGAAGATGGAATCCTCAAAGTCTCGCTGGTCGAGGCGGATATTCAAAGCGTCGCGATTGACGGGCTGGACCGAACAAACCCCGCGTTCCTGCGCCGCACGATCAGTTTGCGTGAAAACGAGCGCCCGGATTTCGATCAGCTTGAGCGTGACCTGCGCATCTATGAGGTCATGCACGACATTCGCCCGCGCCTGTCTTTCGCGCCGGGTACCGAGGTTGGCACGACAATCGCAACGATTTCCGGCGAAGAAACCGATCCGTTTACCTCGACCTTCTCGCTCGACAATTTCGGACGCGAGGAGACAGGGGAGCTGCGCGCGGCATATTTCGGGCGCTGGACAAGTGTGACCGGCGTGCGTGACACGCTGTCATTCAAGCTGCAACGCTCTGAGTCCTCGCAGAGTTTCTCGGCCGGGTATTCACGACCTGTCGGCCCTTATAGCGGGCGCGTGGAAGCGACGCTGTCTTACTCGGACGCTGAAGTCATCAACGGACCGTTTCAGGCACTTGAGATCCTATCGGAATCCTCAGGCGCGACGTTATCTTATCGCCAGCCGTTCCGGGTCGGCCCGTTCAGTCATTGGACGTGGGAAGCCGGGCTCGCATATGAGACCTCTGAATCCACACTACTGGGTCTGACTTTCAGCGACATCGAAATTCAAGAGTTTTACGGTGCTGTCAGCTATACTGAACGCGCCGAAAACTACGTGATCAGCGCGACGGGCGGCTTCCGGGTTGGCGAGGCGGATACCGCGCAGATCTCGGAAACGGAAGGCAGCTATGCGCTGCTTTATGGCTCGCTTGCCTATACGCGCCCTCTTGGGAAAAAGCTGCTCTTTGAGACGAATGTTATCGGGCAATATGCCGAAGGTGAAAACCTGCCGGTGGCGCGGCTCTTTACGGGCGGTGGGCCGGATATTCTGCGTGGCTATCCCAACAATGTGCGCAGTGGTGACAGCGGTTTCGTCGCCCGTATGCAGATCAGCGGACGCGAGGCGATCTCTCTGGGTGAGAGCGATTTCAAGGCGCGTCCTTTTGGGTTTCTTGATGTCGGGCTGATCGTGCCGTTCCGCCCCGACGGGGGCATTGAGTCCGACCAGGATTTTCTGGCCTCTGCCGGCGCGGGCACGCGGATCAGCTACCGCGATAACGCCAGCATGTTGCTGATGGCGGGACTGCCTTTGCGAGAGACGCTTGGGTTCGAAGATGGCGAAGCAACGGTATATTTTGGATTGGATTATACGTTCTGATGGAGACACGACGCGTGATAAGAAAGCTCTTTTTGTCTTTCGGCCTGCTGACCGCATTGGCCGCAGCGCCTGCCTTGGCGCAAGAGACCGAGGCGGAGACTGACACTGATTTAGCCAACAACACGGCTTTCGGGGATTGGGTTGTCAGCTGTCAGGCAGCGACCGTACAGCGCAATATCTGCCAGTTGGTGCAAGTCCAGACTTTGCGCGACACCGGGCAAATGCTGGCGCGATTTGTGGCACTTCCGGTTGAGGATGGTGCGATCTTGCTGGCGCAAATGCCGATGGGCGTCTACCTGCCGGGCGGTGCGGTCTACCGCTTCGCCGAAAACGAAGATCTGGAGCAACGCGAGATGATCTGGCAGCGCTGCTTGGGCGAAGTGTGCGAAGCCGCAGCACCGCTGGACACCGATGAACTGGCGCTTTTTGCCGAGCATGATCAGATTCTCGTCGGCTTTCGGATGCGTGCCGAGGACGAGCCGATCATCCTTGGCGTCGACATTTCGCGATTCAATGAAGCCCTTGAGGCGCTTGAACGCGCCAACACGCAGGAATAGCGCCCTTAAATGACTGACACCGCAACATTCACCCCAAAGCTGCGACGCATGCCGTCGCACGCCGCGCGTTTGCTCGCGGCCGGGGCTGTCGTTGCGGCGTCTTTTGCGGGGCAGGCCGATGCCCAGATGATCGTGACCGACGGGGTCTCCGCCACACTGGTGGACACTAACGGTAACATCACGGATATCACGACCTCCACTGTGCGGGACGGATCGGCCTTCAACACGTTCAGCAAGTTTGATGTGGATGCAGGCAAAACCGTCAATGTCTATCAGCCGGGCTCCGCGCAGCGAGTGATTAGCGTGGTGAATGGTTCTGCCGCGTCGATGATAAACGGCACGCTAAACGGCCATATTGGTATCCCCGGCGCGTCAACAATTGGTGGCAACCATTTCTTCGTAAACCCCAACGGATTTGTCGTAGGCGCAGGCGGTGTCATTAACGCGGGCAATCTGACGCTTTCGGCGTCCAGCCCCGATTTTGCCGAAGATCTGCGTGATTATGCGGGCGGTGGTGTGGTTGTCGGCACCAATCCGGTGACCGCTTTGCTGGCAGGCGAGGAATCCCTCACTGGCGGTGGCGATATCGAGGTTTACGGCCGGATCAACGCGCGCAAATTGGATTTGCGGGCTGGGGCGCGGATGGTGCTGAACGGCAATATCATCGTTCAGGAAAGCAATATTGCCCCTGCGTCTGGCACGATCAAGCCTGCCGTGAACCTCAAGGGGATGCCCGTCGCGGGCGGCGCAGTCCTTGAAGGCGGCAAGTTGCGCATCCTGTCCAAAGGCGACATGCAGCTGCGCGGGAAAATCACCGCAAAGCGCAATGGTTCTGGCGGGTTGGTTGAGGCGCAGACGGAAGGCAATCTGAATGTCTCTGCCTCGATTGATGTCGAGGGGCGCGGCAACGGCCCGCTGAATACTGACTCTGGCTCGGTTGTGCTCTTTGCCGAAGGCACTGCCGTGATCGAGCAAAGCACAAAGATCGAAGCACGTTCGGTTGCGGGCGATGCTGGCTTCTTCATGTTGACATCCGAAGGGGACGCAACCGTCTCTGGCAAGTTCGACATGGGCGTCGATGGCTCCGGCGATGTGGGCGAGATCGTCCTGCGCGGCCCAAATGTGACTGTCGACGGCACACTGAACACCTATGGCGGTGATATCGCGATTCAGGCGGCGCAAACCGATAATCCGGCGACGGTTACAGTCACGACGGGCAGCGTGATCAACACGCGCCAAGTGGCCGATACACAGCCGACAGCGACACCGCCTTTCACCGATGGCGATCCGGTCAATGACCCCCTGACCGGGGCGTCGGGCGATTTGTTGATCACCGGCAATGTGATCAACGTGCAAAGCGGGGCCACGCTGCAAGCCAGCGCGCCCGGTGCCGACCAAGGCGGGATGGTGGCACTTCTGGCCAGTGATCAGATCACCCGTGCCGTCTGGGCCATTGATGTGCCGACCTCGACCGCGACGATCAATATCGACAGGGCAGTGATCGATGGCGGTGCGATCATCGTGAACGCGGTCGCGCGCGCGACCAACACGATCGAAACGCTCGCTCAGGAAGAGGCGATGGCCGACAGCCCACAGACGGCTGAGGCTAAGCTGGAATCCTTCCTCGACGAGGCCGAGGTTCTGATTACCAACACATTCAACCGGACGGTTGATACAGTAAATCGTATTTTGCCGGTGCAGGTTGCGGTGCAGAATGCGACCGCGAAGGTGACGGTCACCAACAGCACATTGACGGCTGGTGGCAACTGGAAAAACGCCGATCAATTCGCCGATACCACCCAAAAAGCTGATCTGGCAGACAGTGGCGCCTTAACGGCAGCGGGACTGGGGCGCGAGCAGTTTACCTTCCTGAACGACCGCAACCCGCTTATTCCAAGCCCGTTGCCAACGCCTTTCGATCCGGTTGACGGGGTCGTCGATATCGCGGTGAATCTGCCATCCGCTTTCGAGGCAACAACCGACAGCATTCATATCCATTCGCATGCTGAAACGGTCGTCAATATCTCACCCGTCTCATTGGGTCTTGGCGTTGCCGTGTCGGTGACAGATACCGACAGCCGCACCAAGATCACCAACAGCGCTCTGACCGCGGCGACAGGCAATATCAACGTGCTCAGCACTGCCTCCGAGACCTCGTCGATCACGTTGAACCCCAAGAAAGCACCGGGCGCTGCACCATCTGCAATCAAGGATATTGCGCTTGGGATCATCGTGGCGAACCGGTCGCTGACAAACCAATTGAAGATTGGAGGCGGCTCGATCACTGCGACGGATGGCACGATCCGGGCTGCGGCTTTGACCGGCAAAAACCACGTTCAGTCGATCACGTCCAATGCGGGCAAGGACGGCAAGTTCGGCTTGGCGATTAACTTGGATATCAACACCTCGCTGACCGAAGCGGCGGTGGGAGGCACGATCACCGCGCGTAGCGGGTTCGATCAAGACGCCGAGACGCTCTATTTCGCCAAGAACCACACGACAGCTGCGACGATGGGGATTGGCTCTGTCGCGTCGGCGGCGCGAAAGAACAGTGCAGCCTATCAGCAGGCCCAGGCTTTCCAGAAGCAAATCCGCGGGAAATCAACGACTGGCAAGGCCCCGACATCCACCAAGGTGTCTTGGGGTGGCGGCGTTGCGATTGATCTGCAACTGGACAATGACCGCACCTACGCGTCCTTGGGCGGAAAGTACCGCGATCTGGACAATAACGAAACACTGACGGAAATCGGCCCGGCCATCGTTAACGTCTCCGCCGGGGCGGTTGATGTGAACGCGAGCACGCGCTTTGCCGCCCCGGTCGAGGGGGGCACGAAGCTGACCCGCAATGTCAGCGCAGCGATGGGTAAGCTTACGCAGTCGCTGAAAAAAGAAGCTCAGAAGAAGGGCATCTCCGAGGATCAGCTCAAAGGTGATTTCGAGAATGCTGTGATGATGACCGTGTCGGTCAGCTCGATGGTCGGTGACACACAGGTCGAGATTGGCGCAGGCGCTGATATTCAAAGCGCTGGTGCTGTCAATGTCGGCGCGCTGACGCGCTATCCGAATACAGATATTCCAGGCGATATCAGAGCCTTGTGGCTTGATTTTACCGATCAGGTGAGCGCGTATAGCCCGGTCGGTGTCCTGAACGACAATCCCGCTGATGACATTCCTCCAGCGCCGCCCGATCTGTTTGCGGTGCTGAATCCATTGGCTTATCTGACGACCGAGACAAAGACGAAAAGTGTCTCGCCCGGTGCCGGGAGCACAGATGGCAATACGGCGACGGATAACGGCAAACCCAAAGCCGAGGATCAGAAGCTCGCCATCGGTCTATCCGTCAACTACTTCTCGACCGATAACACCACGACAGCCGTTGTGCGCGATGGGGCCACGATCAATCTGCCCGCCGCTGATGTCGAGGTCACGGCCAAGTCCGAAGCGTTCTTTACTCATGTCTCGAACCTGCCCAAGTCGAACCCGCTGAGCGGGGGCGAGAAGGTCAATGATGCCGTCGGCGGGGCGATTGATCTGGCGCGCGCCAAGAACCTCACGACAGCCCTGATTGAAAACGGTGCCGATATCACCGCGCGTGATCTGAAGGTCGATGCGGAGACGAAGGTCACTCAAGGCACCTTGGCCTATTCCGGCGGCTCCTCGAGCAATATCGCCATTAACGGCGCGATTGCGGTCAACATTCAGGAAAGCACGACCCGCGCCCGGATTGGAGAGGCGGCAGACATCACCGCGCGTGACATTCGGGTCGAGGCGCATGACAAGTCGGTCAATTGGGGCCTGTCCGGCGCAATCTCAGGGTCCGAGAATACAGGCATCGGCGTCTCTGGTGTCGTGAACTTCGCCACGCGCGAGGTCTATGCTGGGATCGGTCCCGCAACCGGTGTCGCCGCTGTCACGCCGACAGCTGATCCATTCATCTCAGCGCGCAATGTCACGGTCTTTGCGGACAATCAGGCGCTTGATATCGCTGTTTCCGTCGCCGGGGCCAAGGTTGCTGGCGGCACGGCGGAAGAGCCGGAACCAGCCAATAACGAGAATAACGAAGATACGATTATTCCCAGCTGGCTGTTCTCGGATGACGAAGACGATGCGCTGCAAGACCAGAGCAATGTCGACACGCCGGAAGATCAGCAAGGTAACCGCCGCAAGACCGGGTGGAGCGTCGCTGGCGCGGCCTCGGTCAACCTTGCCTTGGGCAATAAGACAATTGCGGAGGTCGCGTCTCCGGGCACGATTGACCTGACGGGCAATCTTTATGTCGCCGCGCAAAACAGTGGCGTAGGTGTCACTGTTGGCGGTGCGGTTGCCGCAGGTTTGAACAAGACCCAAGACACAAATGCGCTGGCCGGGGCCTTTGCGGTGCATGTGGACACGCGCGAGGTACACGCGCGCATTCTGGACGCGACGATCACGGCGAACCGGGTTGACGTTTATGCTTATGATCGCGCGACCGTTGCCAATATCGCCGTGGGCGGGGCAGGCACCTCCAAAGGCAATGCGGCGGTTGCTGGATCGGTCGCGGTCGCGGTTCTCGATGGCGCGACCGAGGCAACGCTCAGCGGTACCATCACCAGTGTAACCGATACGATCGCGCGCAGCCGTGACGATTCCCTGACGATCGGCGTGGCCGGGGCTGTGTCGGTCAATATGTCGGCCAATAACGGGTATGGGGTCGGGCTTGGCGTGGCCGTGAATACGGTCAATCGCAGCGCGATCACGCGCATCCTTGCAGGCACGCAGATCACCACAAATGCGTTCAACGCGACCAGCGACGCCAATCAGGATATCTACGGCTTTGGCACCTCTGTCGGTGTCGGCAAGACAGGCTTTGCAGGCTCTGTTTCCGTCAACACAATCACCGGCGGCGCGAAGGTTCTGATCGGCGCCAGCACTGGCGCGCGCACGGCGATCAACGCGACCTCTGTCGCGGTGGCTGCGCGCGAGACCAACACGATCTTCTCGCTTGCAGGTGCGTTGTCCGGCGGGCGCGCGGCCGCGATTGGGGCTGCAATTTCCACGAATGTCATCGTGGCAGGCACCGAAGCGTCGCTTTTGCAGACCGATTTGCGCGAGCGTGATGCGGGTAACATGCTGGGGCTCGTCTCGGTCAACGCGGCCTCGTCGAGCGACATCCGCAGCTGGTCTGTCGCCGGTGCGGCCAGTGGTAATAAGGTTGCGGTTGGTGCGGCTCTGTCGGTCAATGTCATTACGGCAGACAGTTCGGTTGATCTGACCGGATTGAACATCGGCACCGCGGATACAATCACGCTGAGTGCTTTGAACGGTCGCAAAATTTTCGCGCTGGGTGGCGGCGTCGCTGGATCAGGTCGTGGCGCTGCTGGGTTTGCCGCCACGATCAACGTGATCTATGGCAACGACACGCTGGTGACGCTGAATAATGCGTCGGTCGACTCGCGCTCGAACGTGACTGCAACGGCCACTTCAAATGGTGAAATCAAATCTGCCGCCGTGGCGATCTCGGCCTCGGGCGACAAGGCCTCTGGTGGCGCGATCACAGTTAATGTGACCACTGCTAAGACCGGCATCTCTGCGAACAACGCCACCCTTGCAGGCGAGACAGGGATCATTCTGACCGCCACGGACAGTGCAGCGATTAACAGCCTGGCAGGTGGGGCCGCCTTTAGCGGCGGCAACGCCGTTGGCGCGGCGATTTCCGCGAATTTTATTGCCCATGAGGCATCAATTGTCTCCAACGCGGGTAGCTTCACGACGCTGAACGGCGATGTGACGGCCTCCGCCTCCAACACCGCGAAACTGAAAAGTGCCGCGATTGCGCTGGGCGCGTCGGGCAATAATGCGATCAGCGGCTCTATTGCGATTGGTGATATCGGCAATACCACCAAAGTCGCGCTGACCAATACCAGTATCGACGCGGGCACCGGGGCGGTGACACTCTCGACCAACAAAAGCTCCGAGATCGGGATCCTATCCGGTGGGGCTGCGGGCGGTGGCGGCAATGCGTTTGGCGTCGCGCTGACGGTTGCGACAATTCATGACGGTGTCACAAGTGATCTGGCTACGGCCAATACAGTCACGGCAGGCAATTTGGCCGTGACGGCGGCCAATAGTGCCAAGGTTGAGGCTTGGGCGGTTGCTGGGGCCGGTGGGGGCTCCAACGCGGGCGCAGGATCGCTGGTCTATACGCAAATTGGCCGCAAAACCGCCAGCGGGCCGACGGTCGATCCGATTTCCGGTGACACGGGGCAAGACCCGGTTGGTGACGCGCAAACCACGGTCAAGACAAGCCGCGACGATGGTGTGTCCGCCCTAAATACGGCGCTAGGCCGCAATGATCTGCAGATCAATCTGAACAGCGAAGACGTGACCCGCGCGCGGGTGCAATTGACTGATCCAAACGCATCTCTGGGTGATGTGACGATCACGGCGACGGATAGCTCGACCACGTCTTCGCGGGCGGGCGCGATTGCCATTGGTGGCAGCAATGGCGGGGGCGCGGCGCTGACCGTGAACCTGCTGCTTGGCACGACCGAGGCAGAGCTGCTTTTGCCAACTGTCACCAATCTGGCTGATGCCAATCAGATCGGAAAGATCGCCCTGAACACGACCCAAACCGGATCTATGAACACATGGGCCGTTGCGGGTGGCGGCGGCGGCACAATCGGCGGCTCGGGCTCTATCATCGTGAATGTGATGAACCGTCGCGCGGCTGCACGGATTGCATCGTCTGGCGCTGGGTCTGCGGTCAATACCGGGATCGAGGATGTCGCGGTCACGGTCACCCAAAGCGGTACGATTGATGCCTTTGCGGGTGCTGTCAGCGGGGGCGGCACAGGGGCGGCAGGTGGTGCGATTGCAGTGAACGTCATCTCGGATAATGCCGCAGCGGATATCGAAAACACGACCCTTGATCTGCGCGACAGCGCAGCGGTGGCAGCTAACCCCTTGGCGGGGGCGGGCGATGTGACGCTGACTGCCAATCAGACCTTCAACGTGAACGCCAACTCCGGCGCGGGTGCGGGCGCAGGCTCGGGTGCCTTTGCTGGCAGCTTCTCGGTCAATGTGGTGGACGGAGAGGTGCGCGCCAAGCAATCGGGCAACACGCTCTACGTCGGCGCGCTGACCCAACGCGCAAAGGCGACCAACACGCTGGGCGTGATCGCGGGCGCGGTGGCCGGTTCCGGTGGTGGGTCTGTTGGCGTGGGCATTGGCACGAACGTGTCCCGCTCGACAGTGACTGCAGAGGCGCTGGGTACGACCATGCGCGCGGGTGATGCTGTCCTCCTTGAGGCCGACGCCAATACCCGGATGAACAGCCTTGCCGCCGCAGGGGCCGTTGGCGCGGTGGGCGTGACGGGCACGGCGGTGGCCAATTCAGCTATTAACACAGTGCGCGCGCGGCTTTCCGGCGGATCGGATGTCGCGACCCGAGGCACAGCGATCCTTGATGCGCGCGCCAGCACGATTGTCGGGCTTCAAGGCGGAACAAACAGAACGCCGTCGATTAATATGAGCTTCGCGGGCGGCGGCACGGTGGGCGTCGGCGCGGCTGTGTCGGTGAACACGACCGAGAACGATGTCGCCGCGATCGTTGATGGCGATTCCTCCGTCACTGGTCTGGGGTATTCGACTGCCGTTCTGAACGGCGTGGCCCGCCGGGGTGTGGCGATCAACGCACAGGTCTCGGCCACGCAGAATATCGTGACGGCGAACGGGGCCGTCGGCGGCGTAGCTGGGGTCACGGCGCTTTTCGCGTTCAACAAGATCAGTGACAGAGCACGGGTTCTCATTGGTGGCGCGGGTGCGAATAATCGCGGCACGGTTAATGCCTTGACCCTTGCCAGCGCCATCACCGAGCTGGGGACAGGCACCGCAAATGCGGGTCAGGATGCCTATCTGCGCGCTGATATCTCGAACACGTTGGACAGCTTTGCGTTTACCGCTGCGATCGGGGCCAAGGCGGGTGCCGGGGCGGCCGCCAGCACCAGCTTTGTCGACAGTACAGCCGAGATCGCATTGACCAAATCGCGCGTCTACGCGCAGGACAAAGTGACCGTGGCGGCCCGCGCCAAGACCGATCTGGAGACCTATGTCGCCGGTGTTGGCGGCGGTTTTGTGGGCGTGTCAGCCAGTGCAAACGTGAACCGGATCGCCAGCCAGGCGCTGGTGTCTGTGCTGGGCTCTGACATTGACGCAGGCGGCGCAACCGGTGCGTCCGGCTCGAATGTCACGATCACCAGCGATGTGGACAATGACGCAACAACTTTTGTAGGCGGCGTGGCTGCCGGTGCGGTTGGTGCGGCAGGTGCCGCGCTGGTCAATCTCTTCGAAAGCAGCTCGTTCGTTACGGTGGCCGCGTCCGGCACCGAAAACTCGGCGATTACTGCAAGCGGCACCGCAACGCTGGATGCAACGACCGATCTGAACACCTCGGCCTTGGCGATTTCCGGCGCGGGCGGTGGCTTTGCCGGAGCCATTTCCGCCAATGTGACGTTGGCTGAGTCCAAAACAAAGGTTGAGGTTGGTGCAAATCAGGTCGTCCGTGCGACAGGCGCTGTGACCCTGAATGCCAATGAGGCAATCAATATCAGTGGCACTGTCGGCTCTGTCGCTGTGGGAGGGGTTAGCGTCGGGGCATCGCTCGATTACGCGCGCTTTGGCGGCTCGGTTCGGGTCGTCACCGGCAATGGCGCGCGGGTGCAGTCGCAAGGCAATGTCAATCTGTTGGCCAGCAGTTCCCGCGCTATCGGGTCGTCCGTGGTTGTGGGCTCTGTGGGTGGTTCGGCTTTGGCGGCAGCGGTCAGTCTGGCTTCGGTCGGTGCTACCGCGACCGACAGCGATGCGACAACGATGCTGGGCGATGTGAACAGCGAATTGAATGGCTCGCAGGATGGTACCAGCGGAAACGCGAGCAATGATCGCAGTTCAGCCGGAAAGCTGACTGCCTATGCCGGAGGCGCGGGATCAGCGAGTACCGTCAAGGCCGAGCGTCGCGGGATCAACGTTCTGGCAGGCGCATCTGCAGACCGGATCGCGGTAGAGATCGGCGGCGGAAGCCGGATCCTTGCTGGTCAAAACCTGACGACCACAGCCACAGCGACCACGTCGCTGAAGCAACTTGGCGGTGCGTTGTCTTTGAGTGCCTCTGCCGGTGTGGTGAGCGGCACGGTTGTGTCCAATGTCGGCACGACTGCGATTGTCAGCGTCGGCGCCGGGGCCAATGTTCTGGCGGACCGCACCATCACGATGACGGCAAGCACGGGCGGGATCAGCGGCCGCGATAGCGGCAACGTCATTACGGCGGATGCAGCAACGGTGGGGGCCTCTGCCGGGATTGCCGCTGGCGTTGGTGTTGTGACCGCCAAGCTGAGTGGCAGAGCTGAGGTCAGCCTTGCCAATACCGCGACCGTGGGCGGCA
Organism: Cognatishimia sp. MH4019; assembly: GCF_020177595.1. Taxonomy (GTDB): domain Bacteria; phylum Pseudomonadota; class Alphaproteobacteria; order Rhodobacterales; family Rhodobacteraceae; genus JAHTBL01. The sequence goes on from NZ_JAHTBL010000001.1 coordinate 25,698, forward strand.
ACTCGCAAACCTTGGCCAATGCTTTGAACATCAATGCCACCCGCAGCGACACGGTCGATGCAGAGGTCTACAATCTCACGCTTGGCTTAGTCGGGGGTGTCGGCGCTGCAGTGGTCACGGCAGAGAACACAGGCGTTGCGCGGGTCCGTATCGGCACCACTGCGGCCACACCCGCCAATGTCTTCGCGCTGAACCTGAGCGCTTTGGCGCAGGATACGGGGCGTGTAAAAGCGAAGGCCGTCGGCTCCACCGGTGGGATCGGGATCGCTTTGAACGGCGTGGTCTCAACCGCGCGCAACAATGCCAGAACAGAGGTGTTGTTCAACGGTGCCAATATCGCGGCCACTAACATTACCGTCACCAACGACAACCGCGCCCGGTCCGAGGCAACTGCGACCGGCGTTGCGGTGGGCGCGGTGGCTGTCGGCGCCTCTGTTGCGCGCAGCTCGACAAATGCTACCGCGTTGACGCAGGTAAACGGCAATATCATCGCCTCCAATATCAGCTTTGTGACTAAGGTTAGCGACGCGTCGGGCCGCAATTCCTATGCCAGTGCGAAATCGACCGCAGGGGGTTTCCTGTCGGGCAGCGGCGCGGATGCGCGGTCTTATCTGAACTACAACGTGCTGACCGAAGTCGGGGGCAACATCGCCGCCAGCAATACTCTGACCATTCTCAGCGATGCCGCAGGAGCAAGTGCGCAGTCGGATGCCAGCGGCAAGCTGGGCGGTGCCGTTGCGATTGGTGTCGTGATTTCCCACGCAGGGCAGGGCGGTAGCGGCAACCCGATCAGTGGGGCCAATGTCACAACGCGCATCAAGGACTTCGCGACGATCTATGCGGGCGGCGTTGGCCGGATCGAGGCGTCCAATTCTCCGGATATTCAGGCTTACTCCGAGGCCGGTTCGGGTGGTGTCCTGTCGGGCTCCGGGTCCGAGGGGCGTCTGACGCTGAACAGTGTCACCCTGACCGAGATCGGACGCCGCGGCACCACCAGCACGGGCGACGCCATGGGGGTCATGGCCGATGATCTGACGATCTCGGCCGCGCATCGCGCTGATTTGCAAGGCAAGGTCGACAGCTCGAACGCCAGCCTCGTGGGCGCGTCGGGCGCGGATTACCGGACACGGGCCGATGCGAAGGTGGACCTGATCTTCAAAAGCAATTCACTTGTGCAAGCAGGAGAGATCAACATCTCTGGCGTGAATGCCATCAAACGTCCGCGCAATGGCTGGAATGTCCAGTCCGGCTCGGGCGGCGCGCTGGATGTGGCGGCGATGGTGTCGAAAGTGGATGTCTACGCGGACATGAACATGACCTTTGCAAATGGCGCGAAGGTTCAGCAGGTTTCGCGCGCCAGTGACAACCGCCCGTTCGCCATGGGCCTCTTTACCGATATCGAGCTGATTGACCGCCAGCGTCTGGACAGTGGTGGCGCAATTGCCATTCCGATCGGCAACAGCGACGTAATCGTGCATCGCAACAACGCGATCATCACGATCAATAATGCCGATATCCTCGCCACCGGCGATCTGACGATCTATTCGGGCGGCGATGCCAATTTGTTGTCCGAAGTAGATACCAAATCCTACGGTCTGGCGGGGGCTGCATCTTCGCTAACGGATGCCGATTACAACGCCGATCATTCAATCTTGATCCGGGCCGGTGCGAAGGTGGAGTCGCTGGGCAATGTGACGATCAAGTCGGGCCATGGCCGCAACGGTCAGCAAACCATCAAGGTCAACGCCGAAAGCCGCGTCTACAACAAGACCGCGATCCCGATCAAAACGCGCCCCAATGCCGACGCGTTCTCGAATGTGAAAACCCAGGTGAATGTCGCCGCCGGGGCTGAGGTTCTGGCCGTGCGCGATGTGAACATCTTTGCCGAGGCCGGTAATCAGACTGTGCGCGGTTACGGGCGCGGCAAGGATTTCTACCGCGAGATCCTTGCAGCCATTGGCAGCTTCTTCTCGAACCTTGTGGGTGGCGGTGATCTGAGCCTCGATATCATCACCGGAAGCTCCACCAAGACCCAAGACAATGGCATCGTGGTCAACGGTCTGGTGCGCGCGGGCTCGCGCAACCAGCAGGTGCTGTATCTCGATGCGGGCAACAACCTGCGCAACGACGTGCTGGGCTTCAGCAATGATCTGGCGCAGGACATCACCTATACGATCACGCCGAACGTCAACGCGGCGGCGCAATTGCAGCAGCGGATTGATCTGATCCAAAGCTGGCTGGACAATACGGGTCTAAACAAGGACCCAGAAGCCGTCGCCGCTTGGAACTCGGAAATTTCGCAGTTGCGCATCCGTCAGGCAGCTGCGGCCTCCGAGGTTGGTGACAAGATTTCGCTGGGTCCGATCCTGGCGGTGGAAGGCAATATCAACCTGCGGTCCGACTATGTGAAAGGCGCGGCCACCGGATTGTTGAAAGCACCGGGTGATGCGCTGGTGAAGGTTTGGATCCGCTCGGACAGCTTCCTTGAAGTGGGCGACATCACGATCCCCACCGCCGAGGGCGGTATCATTCGCTATAACGATACGGTTGTGAGCACGCCCGACGACATCAAGGCGCTTTCGACCCGTAAGACCGGACCGTTCGACTTCAAGATGGAATCCGCCGCCAGCAGTGATAGCCCATTGATCGAGGTCGTGACCTTTGGCGAAAACCTTGGCACGCTGACGGTTGAAGGCGATCTGCTGAACCGGCGCGGTACGATCCGGTTGCGGTCGAACTTTGGTGATCTGGATGTTCGCGGCGACGTCAGCGGACTGGATGTTGACCTTTACGCGGGCCGCGACTTTATCTTTGGCTATATTCCAGGTGTGCGAAACTCAGGCGGTGACCCGCTGGCCACCTATGGCAACCAGTTTGCGTTCCGCGAGTGGTTGTATCGGAACACCACCGAATTGGGCGGCTCCATCCGAAATATCGGCGGTGGGTTTGGCCCGTTTGGAGTAGCGACCGTCAAGCAGCAGCCCAGCACGTCAAGCATTGTGGCTGGGCGAAATGTCTACATCACGGCTGACATGATTAACATCAACGGCCTGATTCAGGCCGGTCGGGGCAGCTATAACGTCAAGCTGGCAGCAGCGCTTGATACCGAGATTGCAGGCATCCGGAACACTAAGACCACTGGTCTGACAACACTTTACAATCCGGCAGAGCCCTTCGTGCCGGGTGTCACCTATCGCAGCCCACATATCAGCGGCGACACTTTCGTGAAGTTCAACCACGAGACCCAGAAGGTCGAAATCTCGCCGATGATCGTGCAGGGCGGCAATATCAACATCGTCGGCAAGGTCATCTCGACCGGTTCGGGTATTCTGCGCGCCCTTGATGGCTTTGGATCGGTCATCGTAGATTCCGATATCCTAACCGATGTCGTGATCAAGCGCGTTGACTTGGGCACCTCGGATATTGTGGGCGCAGGTCTGGAAGGCACAGTGCGGATCACCGACACGTCCAAACTGCGCAATGGCAATATCAATGACCCTGAACCGTTCCTGACGACCGAGTATCGCCGCATCGGCACGCAATTGCAGGAATGGAATACGGCGACGTTCGACATCGTGACAGATGTCTATGCGACGACCGACCCCGTGACGGGGGTTGTCGATCCCGAGGGCCTCAAGATTGATCGCGTCGTGCCGACAAACCTCGTCAACGTGTCTACCGCTGCGTCTGGTCGCGTGGGCACCTATAACCCGGTGGCCAACCGCGATCTGATCTATGTGAAAGCCGAAGAGACGGTCAAAGAGCAGGACATCACCAAGTGGACCTTCTACATCTTCAACGACAATAAGATTTGGGAGGCCACGGCGACCAAGCCTGAGGAAGTCGCCTCGCGCAGTGATATCACGTCTGACCTCGGTCTTGCTCCCTATCTTGGCAGCACCCTTCGCGATGGGGCCAATAATCCTTATGACTATTTCTACGCTTTTGAGTCTCGGCGCGTCTCATTTAATGTCAAAGAAGAGGTGACCAAAGTCACGAATGTTGGTGGTCTTGGCTTCATTGGCGGTTGGGTCGCAGAGCAACGTCTGCGCACAACGACAACCCGGCAACTTTATAAGCACCGCCTCAAAGCAGATTACGGCATCCGCATCGAATTTGACGGGCGCGACACGGGCTTTCTGGATCTTAAGAGCAAAGGCAACCTGATCCTGTCGGACACAGTGTTGAATCAGTCCGGGACCAGCACCTTCACCTCGGCACAGCGGTCTGTTCAGACGGCGTCCAAGCAGGTGCGGATCAACACCGCCACGACAACGATCACGGCGGATGACTATATCAACGGTCTTGAAGGCGCGTTCCGTCTCGATCAGGTGGATGGCACATCCCTGACCGCCAGCGCTAATTTTGGCATAGATATCAGAGAAATGTCGGGCGACATGAATGTAAGTTCCGTCTCGGCTCTTTTGCCTGTCGTGACAGATGGAACGGCTATTCTGGGTAAGGTGAAGTTGCAGGCTGAGGGCAGCATCCTGAACGCCAGCGCCGGGACAGCCGTTTCGGGCAGCTCGATTGATCTGCTGGCGGAGTCCGGCACAATCGGTACCGATGCGAAGGCTCTGACCATTGATACGCAAGGGGGCCGTTTGGTCGCCAAGGCCAATGGCAATGCCGCGATCACGGAAGTTGCGGGCGATCTGCTGCTGAACCGTGTCGAAAGTCAAACCGGCAATGTCACTCTGCGCGTGCCGGATGGCAGCGTGCTGGACAGCAACGACATCGAACAGCGCGACATCAAGACTGAGGCTGAGTTGTTCAATCTTTGGGAAACGGAACTGGGCCTCTATGGCGCTGGTCTGACAGCCCGGGGAGACGCACAGGTTGCGGCCCTCAAAGCGGAACGCGAGCGGGAGTTCACTGCGTATTGGGATGCGCGTCAGGCTGCTGGCGGTGCTGAGGTGACATTCACGTTGGATGCTGCCACCGAGGCCTCGTTGCTGTCGGATACAACGCTGGATGACGGCACAGTCGTTGAAGGCTGGAGCCAGGCACAACTGGACGCCTACAAAGCCGAGCGTGAGGCGCTTTATACCAAATGGAACGGTGACTACCTCGTCTGGGATGTGAGCGCCCCACCGTCGCGCACAATCGACTACACTCCTGACGTCGCTGAAATTGCCGCGATCAAAGATGGGATCGAGTTCACGCAAGAACAGTTGCAGCGCTCGATCCGTGACAGCCTCGTGCGTCAGACAGCCGATACGCAAATTCGGATCGAGGATCCTAATGTCATCGCGCTTGGCGACATCACAATTGAGGCCCGCGACAGCGTGGGTGAGCTTCTGGATCCATACGTCCTGACCAAGAAGGCCGATGGCGATCTGACCGCAGAAGATTTGCGCCGTATTTCGGCGGCAGATGCGGCTGATATCGTTGTGGATACCGCCAACGACGAAGTGCGCATCACTCAGCGCGACGATGTGAATTTTGCGTTCAGCGGCGTTGATGCAGATGGTCGCGCCTCTGGTAAGTTGCGCATCAAGACCGACAGCGCCGAGATTTTCCTTGGCTCGGAAGGGGCTGCGCAGATTGCGACGGTCGATTCCGCGACAGATGTCCAGATCAAGACCGATGGCCTGATGTCGCAAGCCCAAGACGGAACATGGGCTGTGCGCGGCTCTGCGATCCTGCTGGAAAGCGGCAATCAGGACAACCCGCTGGATAATCCATCCATCGGTGAGGCCAGCGCTCCGCTGACGGTCAATGTACGTCCGGGTGGCAGCGTGACGGCGCGGGCGGGCAAGGACCTGTTCCTGAGCGCCCCCGTCGGGGATCTACCGCTGGCCAGTGTCTTTGCTGCCGACAATGCTGTGCTGACCTCCGTCGGGGCGATTACCGATACAATTGGCGCAGACGTGGCGCGGATCATTGCGGATGACATCACTCTGGATGGTGAGACCATCGCCACCAACACTGCGCAGCTTGGCCTGACGATCAATGACGCAACCAATGGTCGTGTGCGCATCACCTCGGTCGGTGACAGCTTCGTCAAAGCCCATGGCGTGCTGCCGCTGGAGGCCGTGCGCATCGGCAAAGGGGGGCGCCTTGTTGCGACCGAACGCGCGTCGCTACATGGTGCGGATACGGTTCAGTTTGGGACCACAGCAACCCTCAAGCTGGAGTTTGCCAAGGGTCTGGGCAACACCGCATCGACTGGCACGGATATTACCGGCGGCACGCTTGACGTGACCTCAGGCGGGGCCTTTGGCACAGCAGCCAAGCCGCTGACAACTGGTCTGACCCAGCTTAGCTACGGCTTCACAGGCACTGATCCAACGCCGCTTTATGTCGAAGAAACGGACGATCTGCGGGTTGAAACCGTGACCCAAGGCACAAATGCGGGGTCTCAAACATTTATTGAAGCAGCGGGCGATATGTCTGTTGGCACAATTACCAGCGGAGCCGAAGTCCGCCTGAAAGCGCGCAACATCACCGAGGCCCGCGTCACCGGCACGCGGGTTCAGTTGAACGCCGCAGAGAGCCTTGGCGTGCTGTCTGCGCTCAACATCACCTCAGATCGCTTCTTTGCTGAGGCAATCGCGGGCGACGCATGGCTGCAACTGACGGGCCGGGCGACGGAGATTGAAGAGATTGACGTTCAAGGTGCGGGCAAGACGCTCCGTTTGACGGCCGATATCCCAGTGACGCTGCTGGCAGGTCCGGGCATCCAGACCAACGCGGGTGACATGACGCTGGTGACAAAAGACGTGACTGCGCGTGCGGATATTAACAGCACCGGAGGCAATGTTGATCTGCAGACCACAGGTGATTTCACGCAAGTGGCAGACACCAAGCTGTCGTCGGGTGCAGGCACTCTGAAAGCAACAATCAGTGATGATCTTGTCGTCGGCACGTTCGAAAGCCTGAATGCGACCGCGACGGCGTTTGATCTGACCGTTGGCGGCACTGTGTTCCGCGCGCCCAATTCAAATGAGATCAACCTTGTGGCCAATTCGGTCGGCTCTCAGACCAAACTCGACTTCGGTGCGGTTGATCCGGTCGGCCCCGAAGGATTGCGGACAGCGTTAAATGACCTGACCGCGCTCGTGCGCACGGGGGATCTGCACTTCAAGGAAGAGGACGGCGCGCGTCTGCGGGACATCAAAGCCACCGGTGGCGCGATTGATATCTTTGCAGGTGGTGATCTGACGCTGAACACTCTGGAAGCTGGCCCCGGTGCGGCGATGACGATCTCGTCTGACGGGTCGATCAAAGGCACGGGCACGACGCTGTCGGGGGGGGGTGTACGCCTCTTTGCATTCGGTGGCGCGCTCACTGGCGAGACAGGCGACACGTTCACGGGCGATACCGCGTCCGGTGTCACGACCTACTTCGTAGCCCGCGATGATCTGCGCTACACCGAGCTTGCTGGCGATCTGCGCACCGGCTTTGCGCTGAGCGACCGGGGCAATCTGGAACTCAAGACGGTCAGCGGCACACTCACGACCGGCATTCTGGGCGCGACCGGCGCTGTGACACTCACCGCAAATGGGGATCTGAACGTCAATGTCATTGGCCGGGTGCAGGTTGATCTAGCGGACGAGGATGCCCTGCAGCTCATCAATCCTGAGCGTTATGGCCGCCGTCTGGCCCGCTCTCCGCGTGCTGTGACACTGACGGCACGCCCGACAAATGCGACCATCACCGCAGGGCTGATCAACGTCAAACGCAACTTGACCCTGCGGGCCGATCAGATGGACGTCTACGCCTATGATGCGACGGCCAAGGACGGGCTACGCGCAGTTGTCGAAGATCCCAATGGCAGCTTTGCCGAGAACGTCGATATCCGCTTTATCGGCGATGGCCCGGTTCTCTTTTTTGCTGATCCGTTTGCCTCTGTCCGCCCGCGCGTCGCAGGCCGCTTGGCCAAAACTTCCTCCAGCACCGTGACGCTGACGCGCGCGCGTCTGGGCGCGCCCAGCGATCTGGACAACCAGATCACCCATGCCGGTCCGCGCTTCGTCGGCAAGAACATCATCATCAATGGCGATATGCGGTTCCGTCAGCGCAGCTTTGATCTATTCGCGCACACGGTATTCCGCAGCACATCCACGATTGATGACACGCAGATTTTTGCGGTGAACGGTGGACGTCTGAGCTTCGATATCGAAGACGAGATCACGCTGATCACGAAGGATACGCTGCAGCTGAACCGCAAGCTGGGCGGTGTTGATCTAAACGGCGGGCAAGGATTTGTGTATGAAGTCGGGGTGGAAACGGGCATCAAAGCGGATCCGTTTATTCGCGATCGCCGAGCACCTGGTACAACCGGCTTTATTTTCAATGACGACAGCGATGAGCTGTTCGGTCTTGATGAGGAAGTTATCAAACTGCCCTTGATCGTGGCATCCTTGCCGTAAACAAGAAAGGCCCCGGACATACCGGGGCCTTTGCTCATACGTTACTCAGATCGCTTAGTTCGTCGCGGTGTCACCTTCGGGAGGTGTCACCTCAAGACCGGGAACGCTGATCGTCTCTTCATTGCTGCTGACTTCTACGTCTACATCAGGCACATCGACAGTCACTTGCTCTTCGGTCAACGAGATCGAACCAGTTTCGGCGGTGAATTCGGGCAGATTGCCCCCCTCGACATTCACATCAACGTCCGGGAGGCGTGTTTCCTCGGTCTGGTCGATATCCACCATGTAGATGCCACCGGCGACAACCAACGCCGCCACGACGAGACCTGTTGCTGCAAGACCCTTGTTCATATTCTTTCTCCTTAGACGTTTTGATGCCCAAATTTGGGCGGCTCGAGGCACAAACTGAGAGACCGCGAAAAAAGTTCCGAAACGATTGTTCAAGGCGATCCGGGAACTCTGGAGCGGTTGCGCGAGTTAAGTTGGCAATCGATCACAACGGAGCAAAACAATGGAATATGGTATTCTGGGCCTGCTGGTCCTCATCGCAAACATCTACGCAATCATCCAGATCTTTTCGTCTGGCGCATCGACCGGAGCCAAAGTGATTTGGACGCTGGTCATCCTGATCCTGCCGGTCGTGGGCTTCATCGCCTGGCTTGTGGCAGGCCCCAAATCGAGCGCCGCCACCGTCTAAGGTTGGTATGATTTTTTCAGAAAAAGCCGGGCCAATGCGCCCGGCTTTTTTTATGCGCGACGATAGTCTTTGGGGCGCAGCCCATGCCGGGCAAGCTTGTCGTAAAAGGTCTTGCGGGGCAGGCCCAACGCTTCGGCCGCTTGGGTCGCCTTGCCGTCCTTGCGCCGTAGCGTGTCGATCAGGATCACGCGTTCAAACGCGTCCATCTGTTCGCTCAACGAAGTTTCAGCGGCGAAGGGCTGCTCTGTCAGACCCAAAGCAAAAGAGTTCGCAAAGCTACGCAACTCGGCCAGATTTCCGGGCCAGTCGCGGGTCAGAACTTCGGTGAAAAGGCCTTCGGGAATGACCGGCATATCACCATTCATCGACCGCACGGCCTGCCGCACCAGCCCTTCAAAAATCACTCGCAGATCACCTTTGCGCTGTGCAAGGGTCGGTACTGTGATCTCCATCAGATTGAGTGTGAAATACAGCTCTTCACTAAGCCCCGCATCGCGCAACTGCATCAGATCGAGCGTGCTGGACGTGATGACCCGCAACTGCGGATGTGCTTCCATCAGGCTGAGAAGCTGAACCATCTGTGTCGGCGTCGCGGCTTCCAGGTTTTTTAGAGAAAGCGTGCAGGGCAGGGTGGGGATATCCAGAGTGGTCAGCGCGTCATCTGCTGCGCCGCGCAGGGATAGCCCGATTTGCATGTCGCGGTCCGCCGAAAGCGCGTGCACGGTATAGGCTGCCAACCGTTTGCCCGAGCCTGCAGCACCATTGATATGTAGATGCACGGGTAATGCAGCGGCCCTGCGCAAGGCCTCGCGCAAGGTATCAATCACGGGCGCATCACCCGGAAAATGTGTCGCCGCTGCATCGGATCGGCGCAGGCGCGCCTCAGTTGCGCGGTTTTTAAGCACCAGCTTGCGATGCTCCAGCGCGCGGTTGAGAACCTCAACCAGATGATCCGGCGCACAGGGCTTTTCGAGAAAGTCATGCGCCCCCTCCGACATCGCGCGCACTGCGGTCGGCACATCGCCTTCACCGGTCAGCAGGATCACCGGCAGATCGGTGTCGCATGCTTGCGCGGCGCCCAAAACGTCAAAGCCGTCCTTTCCAGGCATGCGAATATCGCTAAGGATCACGCCGTCGAACTGGGCGCTGATATGATCCACAGCTTCGATATAGCTGGCGGCTTGGGTGACCGTGATATCTTCCAGCTCAAGGGTCTGGGCGACGGACGCGCGCAAAGCGGCGTCATCTTCGATCAACAATACGGCTTTGCTCATGACGCCTCACTTGCGTGCAGGGTGACGCGGAAGCCTGCGCCACCGCTTTCCAAATTACGGGCCGACAGATCGCCGCCAAAGCTACCGATGATCCCATAGGAAATCGACAGACCCAGCCCGAGACCTTTGGAGGCACCTATATCCTTTGTGGAATAAAACGGTTCGAAAACGCGGTCCGGATCGCTGAGACCCGCGCCCGTATCGCGGATATCAAGGCTCACGGCTTTGCCGTCGCGCGTGATTTCCAACGTAATCTCGCGGGTATCCTGATCACTCATCGCATCCATCGCATTGCCGAGCAGATTAACGATCACCTGTTGCAGTCGCACTTGACCGCCCATGACCCAGACGGGGCCATTAAGCCCTGCGCGCTGAACCGTGACGCGCTTTTTGTCGAGCCGGTCACGCACAAGGCCGAGCGCCGCCTCGACCACAGCGTTGAGATCAACGGGCTCAATGGGGCCGGGTTCTTTGTGAGCAAAGGCGCGCAGATTGCGGATGATCCGGCTCATCCGGTCGGTCTGGGCCGAGATCGCGCCAAGATTTTCGATGGCTTTTTCTGGGTGGTCCCGATTGATGAATTTCTGCGAGTTCGCCGCGAAATTCTGAATGGCGGCAAGGGGTTGGTTCAGCTCATGGCTGATAGCGGCAGACATTTGGCCCAAGGCAGATAGCTTGCCCGCCTGTACCAGCTCGTCCTGGGCCTGACGCAATTGCCCGGTGCGCTCTTCCACGCGGGCCTCAAGCCGCGCATTCGCGGCGGCCTCGATCTCCAACTGATCGGACAAGCGCTGACGGCGTTGGGCAAGCAGGAACAACACAAGCCCGATCACGGCGAGCAGCGCGGCGGTCAACATCGCTTGCAGGCGGGCAGAGGCATGGGTCGTGGCGGTCGAGATGAAGACGCGGGCGGTCATGTCGATCTGTGGCAGGGCGCGGGTCAGCACAAGCGAGGCACTGGGCAGAACGCCGGTGACCGATTGGGTCCAGATTTCATGAGGGCCAAAGCGGGTCTTCTCGTGATCGAAGAAGGGTAGGATACGGTCGGCGGGGTAGTGGTAGGGCGCGGGCTTTGGGTCGCGCATTCCCCCATCCCGGCGCAGGATCAGGCCGGGGCGGTTCGATGAAAAGACCACGTCGTTTTCATCAAAGAAGGCCACCACGTCCTCGTCGATGCGCCACTCAAATTCGAGCTGCGCGATATCTACTTTCACCACCACAACGCCCTTGGGCCGCCCGCTGGCCGTATGCACGCCGCGCGCCAGGAAGAAATCGCGCGTGTCGTCGGAAACCTCGATGGCGTGGAAGACGCCCAATGCGCCAGACATCGCCGCGACCACATCGGGGCGCGTGGCGAAATTGCGGTCCAGAAAGCTGACAGGTTCCTCGTAATCCGAAGAAGCAATCACGGTGCCATCCGGATCGAGGAGATAGATGTCGTCCGCACCCGAGGTCAACGCGGCCGCCGCAAGCAGTTCGTGAGTGCCCTCGACCGGGCGATCGCGCAGGGCGCGAATCACGTCGGGGTGACGCGCAAGGTAGTTGGGCAGCTCTCGGTAGTTTTCCAATTGGCCCAGTAGACGGTCTGATGCCTGCGCGAGGCGAATCGTTCCGGCTTGGCTTAACTGTCTGATATCGTTGTTGAATGACAGAAGGTAAGACGCTGCCGTCAGAGCCCCTGAAAGGACCAGGAACAGGATCAACGGTACCCCCGGCAGGCCCAAAGAGAATCGATTCGATTTCATGTTGTGCGAAACATCGCACTTTTTCGGGTAAGCGCCTATGGGTCGTGCGGATATCCGCACAAAATGCTGCACTCGACATTCAAAATTCGGTTCTAACCTTTTGGAAAGAAACAGAATATAGCGCTATCTCAGGGCGCCCTGTTGCAATGCGAGGCTCCGGCGGCAAATCTAGATCCCGTATCGGTCAAGAGGAGTTGGCCGAACAGGTATGAACAGCGTTTCTTGGGAGGAAACCATGAAAAACCTAATGAAAGCGGCTTGCGTCGCCGCAGTCGCTCTGGTTCCCGGTGTTGCATTTGCAGCCTGTGACGACGGCGAAATGGTCATCAAATTCAGCCACGTGACCAACACCGACAAACACCCCAAAGGCATCGCCGCGTCCCTGCTTCAGCAGCGCGTCAATGATGAGATGAACGGCACCGCCTGCATGGAAGTGTTCCCCAACTCGACCCTTTATAACGACGATAAAGTCCTTGAAGCGATGCTTCAGGGGGATGTTCAACTCGCCGCACCGTCCCTGTCGAAGTTCGAGAAGTTCACCAAGCAGTTCCGCCTGTTTGATCTGCCCTTTATGTTCAAGAACATCGAAGCAGTGGATGCATTCCAAGCGTCCGATAATGGTCAGGCGTTGAAAGACAGCATGCAGCGCCGCGGCCTTCAGGGGCTAGCCTTCTGGCACAATGGCATGAAGCAGATGTCGGCCAATGTACCGCTGGTTAGCCCGATGGATGCGGAGGGTTTGAAGTTCCGCGTGCAGTCGTCTGATGTGCTTGTAGCGCAGATGGAGGCCATCGGTGGATCGCCCCAGAAAATGGCATTCTCGGAAGTGTATGGCGCGCTGCAGCAGGGCGTTGTGGACGGTCAGGAAAACACTTGGTCCAACATCTATGGCCGCAAGTTCTTTGAAGTGCAGGACGGCATCACCGAGACCAATCACGGCATCATCGACTATCTGGTCGTGACCTCCGTGGACTGGATGGACAGCCTTGACCCCGCCGTGCGTGATCAGTTTCTCACGATCGTTGGTGAAGTGACTGAAGCCCGCAATGGCGAAAGCTTCAACGTCAACCAAGAAGCCCGTGAGGCCATCATCGACGCTGGTGGCACCATTCGCGAGCTGACACCTGAGCAGCGCGAAGAATGGGTCTCGGCTATGAAGCCGGTTTGGGAACAGTTCGCCGGTGACGTGGGTCAGGACATGATCGACGCCGCACAGGCTATCAACGCGGGCATGTAAGCCACTGTTGAACCAACGGGCAGGGGCGTGCCATCGGCGCGCCCTTTCTCATAAATTCTTCAAAAATAACCATCCGAAAACGGGGGTGTGGGGACAATGAATAGCGGACAGAGTTCCGGAAAAACCGGCTTTATAGACCAGATCGAGGAGACGCTGATCGCGCTTCTTCTGGGCATGATGACCCTCGTGACATTCGCAAATGTCGTGGCGCGGTTCATGAACTCAAACATCCTCTGGGCGCTCGAAGCGACAGTCTTCATGTTTGGCTGGCTTGTGCTCTTGGGCGCATCCTATGCTGTCAAGAAGCACTCTCATCTGGGTGTGGATGCCATCGTCAACCTGTTGCCCCCGTCTGGGCGCCGGACGCTGGCGCTGATCTCTGCGGGGGTCTGTATCATGTTCTCGTTTTTGCTGCTCAAGGGGTCCTACGATTATTGGGCGGTCTTTGCCGATCTTCCCCCGACCGAAGGCCGCTGGTTCCCGCTGGGATTTGCCGAGAACTTTCGTTCGCAATCCTTCTATGAGGTCGATGACATCCCGATGATTGGCGCGCTGCGCTTTCTGGAGGGTTGGATCAACTACGGCGACGCCTACGAGAAACTGCCGAAAGTGGTGCCCTATCTGGTGATGCCGCTCTCCATGAGCTTGCTACTGTTCCGCTTCTGTCAGGTCGCCCTGCAAATCTGGCGCGGAGAGGTCGACCGGCTTGTTGCCTCCCATGAGGTCGAGGACGAGTTGGAAGAAGTACGCGCGAGCCACGGGGAGAAGCTGTAATGGACGTCGCTCTCCTCTTTGGGATGATCATCGGCCTGCTGCTGCTGGGCGTGCCAATCGCCGTCTCGCTTGGCCTGAGCTCGACCCTGTTCCTGTTGATCTATTCCGACAGCTCGCTGGCCTCCATCGCACAGACCCTGTTTGAGGCGTTTGAGGGCCACTTCACCCTGCTGGCGATCCCCTTTTTCATTCTTGCCTCGTCTTTCATGACAACAGGCGGTGTGGCGCGGCGGATCATCCGATTCTCCATCGCTTGCGTGGGCCATCTGCCGGGCGGCCTCGCCATCGCGGGCGTCTTCGCCTGTATGCTCTTTGCCGCGCTGTCGGGCTCGTCCCCGGCCACAGTGGTGGCCATCGGCACAATCGTCATCGCGGGTATGCGGCAGGTGGGCTACACCAAGGAATTCGCCGCGGGCGTGATCTGTAATGCAGGCACGCTGGGCATTCTAATCCCGCCGTCCATCGTGATGGTGGTCTATGCGGCTGCGGTCGAGGTCTCCGTCGGGCGCATGTTCCTTGCAGGGGTCATTCCCGGCCTTCTGGCAGGCTTTATGCTGATGGTCACGATCTACATCATGGCGAAGGTCAAGGACCTGCCGAAAGGGGAATGGAAAGGTTATGGCGAGATCTGGCGCTCGGGCCTGAACGCCGGGTGGGGGCTGTTCCTGATCGTCATCATTCTGGGCGGTATCTACGGCGGTATCTTCACCCCGACAGAGGCCGCTGCGGTCGCCGCCGTCTATTCCTTTTTCATCGCGTGCTTTGTCTATCGCGACATGGGGCCGCTGGCGACAGACGGTCCGGACGCGAATACATCGCTTTTGAAAAAGCCTTGGGCTATCGTGACAGCGTTCGTGCACCCGGACACCAAGCGGACCTTGCTGGATGCGGGCAAGCTGACGGTAACGCTGCTTTTCGTCATCGCCAACGCGCTGATCCTGAAGCATGTGCTGACGGATGAACAGGTGCCGCAGCATATCGCCTCTGCGATGCTGGGCGCGGGCTTCGGGCCGGTGACGTTCCTGATCGTCGTGAACATCATCTTGTTGATCGGTGGTCAGTTCATGGAGCCTTCGGGCCTTCTGGTCATCGTCGCCCCGCTGGTCTTCCCCATCGCGATTGAGCTGGGGATCGACCCGATCCATCTGGGTATCATCATGGTCGTCAATATGGAGATCGGGATGATTACGCCGCCGGTGGGTCTCAACTTGTTTGTGACCTCAGGCGTGGCTGGAATGCCGATGATGGCCGTCGTCAAAGCAGCACTTCCCTTTCTTGGGGTGCTCTTCATTTTCCTGATCATGGTCACCTATATCCCGTGGCTATCGACCTATCTGCCCAACTCGATCATGGGACCAGAGATCATAACGCGATAGAGCATCGGGGCCTTGCTGAGCGAGGCCCCGGATCACGTCCGGGGCAGGTCGCGCTGGACTTGTGCCGTGTGATGGGAAAGGCAATCGACGTTGCAGTCTCAGACATGCTCTGGGCGTTACGTAGGCCGCGTCTAGCCGCCATAGACCATCGCAGCCAGATAGGGCAGGGCTGTTGCGGCAAGGACGCCGACAGCGGCGCCAACAGCAAGCCGGGGGCCTCTGCCGCCCAGTTTCGGGGCAAAGAGGCTCAGCACGGCGCAAACCACCGCGTAAAAGATCAGTGTGAGCGGATCCATGCCTCAAGCCTAGCCATTTCGCGCCACGGGTCAAACCCGCTACCAAAGGCCGTGCTTAAATTGCGGGCGAATGCCCTGTTTTTTCGGCTTCATAAGGGTCCAGGCCCTTGGCGATCACGCGCGCCAGGGGATGACCTTCGGGTCGGATCGAAAACTGCGTCGACGTCAGTTTGACGACTTGGGCGAAATCCTTGGCCAAAGGCGCAAGCCGGGCATGCAAGTCCTTGCGCGGCTCGTCCAGTGCTTTCGAGAGATGTTCCAGGTCAATCTTGAAATCACACATCAGCGCTTCAATCATCGCCCCGCGGATGGTGTCTTCCCGGGTCAGCCGATGGCCCTGCGCGGTCGAGAAATGGCCAGCTTCAATGGCGACCTGATGGGCGGCCGTGGCTGGCGCGTTATGCGCGTAGCCTTGCGGGTATTGCGAGATGGCCGAGGCCCCGACGCCGATCAGATAAGGCGCGCTGTCCTCGGTATAGCCCTGAAAGTTGCGCCGCATGGTGCCTGCGTCTTGGGCAAGGCTCAGGCTGTCATCAGGATGAGCGAAATGGTCGATGCCGATCTGGCGGTAGCCGTCCCACTCAAAAAGCTGGCGCGCGGTCTCGAAGAGCTCTAGCCGCGCCTCGTTGGAGGGCAGGGCCTCGGACGGGATGAGCGCTTGGCGTTTGGCCATCCACGGCACATGCGCGTAGCCAAAAAGCGCAACGCGATCAGGGGCGAGCGACAGCACGCGCTGCACCGAATCCGCGATGCGTTCGGTCGTCTGGTGGGGCAGGCCGTACAGGATATCCATGTTCAGGCTGGTAACGCCCGCATCGCGCAGCATTTCGACAACGTCGCGCGTATCGGCATAGCTTTGAATGCGCCCGATGGTTTCCTGAATGAACGGATTGAAATCCTGCACCCCGATAGAGGCGCGGGTCATGCCAAGGCGGACCAGCGCATCAATCCGGGCGCGATCAACTTCGGTCGGATCAATCTCGACCGAGACCTGCGCGTCCGTGGTCAGTGGACGGAAGTCGCGTAAGCAATCGCTCAGCTCGTCGATCATCTCGGGCTCAAGCAGGGTGGGCGTACCGCCGCCAAGATGAATATGGCTCAGCTTCACTGATTGCGGGATCGTGTCCGAGACCATTTTCAGTTCGGCCTTAAGCACGTTCAGATAATGCCGCAGCGGTCGCGCCGAGGCCGTGCCTTGGGTCCGGCAGGCGCAAAACCAACACAAACGGCGGCAATAGGGGATATGCAGATAGAGCGAGACAAGAGCGTCTTCCGGAATCGCCCCCATCCACTCTGCAGCATCCTGCGGGCCGATATCCTTGTTGAAATGATTTGCCGGCGGGTAGCTGGTGTATCTTGGCACACGAGCGTCAAATAGCCCTAGCTGACGAAGTTGAGGTGTCGCGCTCATTAGCTTACGCTCCAAAGTTGTAAGGCATGGGACTTGCCTTGATAGCCACAATAAAAAGGGGCCTGCGACCGATGCAGACCATGGATACTCTTGAATGTTCGGACTGTCCGATCCGCCATAACGCGGTGTGCGCCAAATGCGATTCGCAGGAGTTGGAGGTTCTTGAAGAGATCAAGTATTACCGCCACTACGAGCCCGGCCAGACAATCTGTTGGGCGGGTGATGAGATGGGGTTTGTCGCCTCTGTCATCACCGGTGTCTGCACGCTGAGCCAAACGCTTGAGGATGGCCGCACGCAGATGGTCGGCATGCTGCTTCCGTCCGATTTCATCGGTCGACCGAACCGCGAAAGCACGCCCTACGACGTCATTGCGATCACCGAGATGACCCTGTGCTGCTTCCGGCGCAAACCGTTTGAACGTCTGGTGCATGAAACGCCCCATATCAGCCATCGCCTTTTGGAAATGACGCTGGATGATCTGGATGCCGCGCGCGAATGGATGCTGATCCTTGGTCGCAAGACCGCACGCGAGAAAATCGCGAGCCTGATCAACATCATCGCCCGACGCGAGGCCGCTGTTGGGCTGGTGCCGCACAGCTCTAACATTGTCGTCGATTTGCCCCTCACCCGCGAGGCGATGGCCGACTATCTTGGTCTCACACTGGAAACCGTCAGTCGCCAGATCTCGGCGCTCAAGAAAGACGGAATCATCCATCTGGAAGGCAAGCGCCGCATCACGATCCCCGATCTTGAAGCCCTGATTCAGGAAACCGGCGATGATTATGACGGCGGGATGATCTCCTGATCCGGTGATCCGAGCGGGATATGCGGGCGCGATTGTCACTTAATGCGCCATGAACAAGGGTAAGCGGCTGACTTTGAGCATATGCCGCGTCGCCCCGCCAAAGATAGCTTCGCGAAAGCGGGAGTGGCCGTAAGCGCCCATCACAATCAGGTCTGCATTGATGTCGGTGGCGTGACGCATCAGCGTATCGCCCAACTGGTTCGTGGTCTGGGCCAGCACTGATATCTCGGTCTTGACCCCATGGCGTGCAAGCATCTGCGCGACAGACCCACCAGGGTCCGAGCGGTCATGCCCGTGTTGCGGCGGATCAATGATGCACAGCGAGACGATATCGGCAGCCTTCAGCATGGGCAGCGCGCGGCGCAACGCGTTCAGCGCTTGAGCGCTGTCGTTCCACGCTACAACGATGCGGCGAAATTCCGGAAGCGACTGTCCATCCGGCACCACCAGCACAGACGCGTGGCCCGAGAACAGGGCCGCTTCCAGCACGGCGGGGGCGGTCTGATCGCTGTATTTGCCGTAGGGCTGCCCGGCGACGACAAGATCGCTGAACCGGGTGCGATGGGTGACATAGGCCGCCAGGCCTGGCTGCGACACAACAGCCGCATGCACGACCGAGCGCAGGCCCAAAGGCTTTACCACGGCCTCTGCTGCGCGCTGCAGCTCACCGGCCTGTTGCTGGGCGCGTTCCCAATCCGTGGCCAGAACCTGCGGCGAGGTGCCAAGGCTGTAGGCGTCCAGATGCGTATGATCAATGCCGGCACAATAGACGTCCAGATGTGCGTCTTGCGCCCGTGCAATCGACACCGCAGCCGCCAACGCAGAGGCGTCGGCCTCGGAGCTGGTCATCACGGTGGAGATTGATCGGTATTGCATAGCTCACCTCATTAGTTCGAATGCTGTCCCCAGTGTGGGAAGGCGCATCCGACCCCGCCATGACATCAATCAGTTATTCCCTGCGCTGGCCTTGACATGGATCAAGGAAATTCCATAGGCGGAGTGCCTAAAAGGCCCCATATACCGGGCCCGATCTTTGTGCCCGGAGCTAACTAGGGGACATTAAGATGTGGAATTACATCAAGGTCAGTGGTTTAGGGCTGACCGCTCTCCTTGCCGCGATAGCCGCCAACTATGCGAGAGATGTGCCGTATATGGTGCATATGATCATCGTGATGTTGGTTGCGGCAGGGCTGTTTATTTGGGCCGTGCGTCAGATCGACGAACCTGTTGGTCCAGCACCCACCGGGTATATGGATGACGTGATCCGGGCAGGCGTGATTGCCACCGCCTTCTGGGGCGTGATCGGTTTTCTTGCTGGGACATTCATCGCAGCACAGCTCGCTTGGCCGGGCCTGAACTTTGAATGGGCTCAGGGCTATGCGAATTTCGGGCGTCTGCGTCCACTGCACACCTCGGCGGTGATCTTCGCCTTCGGTGGTAACGCGCTGATCTGCACCTCGTTCTACATCGTGCAACGCACCAGTGCCGCGCGCCTTTGGGGCGGCAATCTGGCGTGGTTTGTCTTCTGGGGTTACCAGCTCTTTATCGTTCTGGCGGCGACCGGCTACCTTCTGGGGGCCACGCAGTCGAAAGAATACGCCGAGCCTGAGTGGTATGTGGACCTGTGGCTGACCGTTGTCTGGGTCGCCTATCTGCTGGTCTTCCTTGGCACGCTTCTCAAGCGCAAAGAGCCGCATATCTACGTGGCCAACTGGTTCTTCCTGAGCTTCATCGTCACCGTGGCGATGCTGCATATCGTGAACAACCTGAGTGTCCCTGTGTCGATCTTCGGCTCGCGTTCAGTGCAATTGTTCGCCGGTGTGCAAGACGCGATGACCCAGTGGTGGTATGGCCATAACGCGGTGGGCTTCTTCCTGACCGCAGGCTTCCTTGGGATGATGTATTACTTTGTGCCGAAACAGGCCGAACGGCCCGTCTTCAGCTACAAACTGTCGATCATCCACTTCTGGGCGCTGATCTTCCTGTATATCTGGGCCGGTCCGCACCACTTGCACTACACCGCACTGCCTGACTGGGCCTCGACGCTTGGTATGGTCTTCTCGATCATCCTGTGGATGCCGAGCTGGGGCGGTATGATCAACGGTCTGATGACGCTGTCTGGCGCATGGGACAAGATCCGCACCGACCCGATTATCCGGATGATGGTTGTCTCCATCGGGTTCTACGGCATGTCCACATTCGAGGGTCCGATGATGTCGATCCGCGCTGTGAACTCGCTGTCGCACTATACTGACTGGACCATCGGTCACGTCCATTCCGGCGCACTTGGCTGGAACGGCATGATCACCTTCGGAGCGCTCTACTTCCTGACGCCACGCCTGTGGAACAAGTCTGGGCTGTATAGCCTGAGCCTGGTCAGCTGGCACTTCTGGCTCGCCACGATCGGCATCGTTCTCTATGCCGCCTCGATGTGGGTCACGGGCATCATGGAAGGCCTGATGTGGCGGGAAGTGGACGCACAAGGCTTCCTGGTGAATTCCTTTGCCGACACGGTTGCTGCGAAGTTCCCGATGTATGTCGTGCGGATGTTGGGCGGACTGCTCTACGTCACGGGCGGGGTCATCATGTGCTATAACCTCTGGATGACCGCGACGCGGGGTCCTGCGAAAGAGCAGGCCACCCCCGTCATGGCTCCGGCTGAATAAGGAGGAGCCAGAATGGGAATCCTAGATAAGCATAAAGTCCTAGAGACGAACGCCACGCTTCTGCTGGCAGGCTCTCTGTTCGTGGTCACCATCGGCGGCATCGTCGAGATCGCACCGCTCTTCTACCTCGAAAACACCATCGAGGAAGTGGAAGGGGTGCGGCCTTACTCCCCGCTGGAGTTGACCGGCCGTGAAATCTACATCCGCGAAGGGTGCTACGTGTGCCACAGCCAGATGATCCGCCCCATGCGGGACGAGGTCGAGCGTTATGGCCATTACAGCCTGGCGGCGGAATCGATGTATGACCATCCGTTCCAATGGGGCTCCAAACGGACCGGGCCAGACTTGGCCCGGGTGGGCGGTCGTTACTCGGATGAGTGGCATGTGGATCACCTTGTCGATCCGCAATCCGTGGTGCCGGAATCGATCATGCCGAAATACGGCTATCTGGCCGACACGCTGATCGACGGTGAATATGTGGGCGACCTGATGGCGACACACGCGTTCGTCGGTGTTCCCTACACCGAAGAGCAGTTGGCCAATGCCGGTGCCGATTTCCGCGCACAGGCTGATCCTGACAGCGATTGGGACGACATGGCCGAACGCTACCCCAAAGCGCAGATTCGCAACTTCGATGGCGCGCCGGGGATTTCGGAAATGGATGCGCTGATCGCGTATCTTCAGATGTTGGGCACGCTGGTCGATTTCTCGACCTTCACGCCTGATGCCAGCCGGTAAAGGAGCACGGATATGGACACCTATTCCCTTCTCCGCGAGTTCGCAGACAGCTGGGCGCTGCTTGGCCTTGTGATCTTCTTTCTAGGCACAATTGTCTGGGCGTTTCGCCCCGGCAGCACCCGGGTTTACCGTGACACTGCAGACATCGTGTTTCGCAACGACGACGGCCCGCTCGTCGACGAAGGCGGAGCCGGTGGTGCAGCTTTGTCGGAGGACGACAAATGAGCAAAAACGACAATAACCAGCCCAATGATCCGGATACCACCGGCCACAGCTGGGACGGAATTGAAGAGTTCAACAACCCGCTGCCCAAATGGTGGCTCTGGACCTTCTATGCCTGCATCGTCTGGGGGATCGGCTACACCATCGCCTATCCCGCATGGCCACTGATCGAGAAAGCCACACCCGGCTTTCTGAACTACTCGACCCGTGGTGAAGTTGCAGATGAAATCGCCGCCGTCGAGACCGCCAATGAAGGTCTCAACATGCAGTTGGCTTCTGCTGATCTGACTGTTTTGCCCGAAAACACCGAACTGCATAATTATGCAGTGCAAGGTGGCCGCGCCCTTTTTGCGGCGAATTGCTCGCAATGTCATGGCTCTGGTGCTGCAGGTGGGGTGGGGTATCCCAACCTGCTGGACGATGACTGGCTTTGGGGCGGCGATGTCGACACGATTGCTTACACCATCACTCACGGAATTCGGAATGAGCAATCGCCCGACAGCCACTGGTCGGAAATGCCGGCCTTTGGTGAAATCCTAGAACCCGAGGAAATCGAAACCGTGGTCAGCTATGTCCAGTCGATTTCGGGCCAGGAACATGACGCAGCTTTGGCTGCGGCGGGCGAGGAGATTTTCCTCGACCAGTGTTCCGCCTGTCACCTCGACAGCGGCATGGGGGAGCCCAGCCTGGGCGCACCGAACCTGACCGATGCGATCTGGCTTTACGGTGGTGACGCCGCAACCCTGACCGAGACGATCACCTATTCGCGCTTTGGCGTGATGCCGGCCTGGTCTGAAGAGTATCGTCCCGGAACCGGTTTGTCGGAAGCCGAAGTGAACGCATTGGCCGCCTACGTCCACCAGTTGGGTGGTGGTCAGTAAAAGAACAGCCGAAGCCTCCCGGCGAGGAGGCTTCGGTTTACTTTGCACATGCAGTCCTCCGAGCGAGGGTATGTGCAAACGGGACTGGCGCGCATTGGCTATCTGCGCGCCAGTCTTTTGTTTTTTGTGCCCCAGAAAGCGGGACCAGGTAAAGAGATCGGCGCGGATATTCTGGCCGCATTAAGATTGGATTCACGATCTGGCGACTAAAACAGGACAGCCTCGTCCCTGTATAAGAATCTCGCTTTCATGGTTATAGCCACCTCACCGATCGACCCCTCTTTTACTTTTGCGGCAAGCCGAAAACGGGCACGCACAGGCTTTTTGCGTCACGCCCTGCGGCTTAGACGGGTGCTTTTAGCCGTGGTTCTGATCGTGCTTGTGATCGTGCCCATTGATCTGGCCTATGGTCTGTTTGATTTGTTTTATTCGGTTGAACGCCCCCCGCGCACCCACCCCGTCACCGTTGTCTGTATTCTGTTTGGTCTTGCCGCAACGCTAGCACACCGCCCTTTTGCAAAAACCACGCAGATTGAATTCGCTCTTTGGGGCGGTGTTGTTCTGGGCGTATTGGTCCAACCGATTGTCGCCATGTGGCTGGGGTATAGATGGCCCGATGTGCCGCTGGGCGCGATGGGCAGCAATACAGCGACAAGTCTTGTCCTTCTTGCCGTCGGGCAAATGTTGCGCCTGAAAACGGCAAACACGGGCTTTTATCTGATCAGCGCGGCACTGTTCTTGCCTGCGGTCGGCCTGAACGGCGTCTTGATCGGAAACCACAACTTCTTTGGTGAAATGTCTTTGCTGACGGCACTTGGCATTCTTGGCTTGGCTGGCGCGAATGTTGTGGGGTTTGTCCGCCACCGCAGCATCCGGCTCCTTGTGCTTGATTCGATGCCGGGGCGGCTGTTGCGACGTCACATTGCGTTGTGGCTTTCGCTTGCGATTGTCGTTCCGGTTTCCTTGCGCGTTGTGGGTATCGGAGATTCCTACGGGTTCTCCTTCATCTATACAGCGCAGATGACAACCGTGCTTTTGGGCATTCTCTATTTTGGTCTGCGGTATTCAGATATGCTTGAGAAGTCACGCTTTCTGGAATGCAAGCTGCTGCGCGATGTCGAGACGGACCTGCTGACAGGGGCGTCCTCCCGGCAAGCGGCCCATTCGTTCTTCAACGAGCAAGGCTGGCGCGGGCCGATGGCTGTGATCTTGCTGGATCTCGATCACTTCAAAGCGGTCAACGACACGTTCGGACACGCCGTCGGAGACGAGGCCTTGCGGTTCACCTATGGCTCTTTGCGCGAAGGGCTGCGTCTGAATGACATGGTCGCCCGCTGGGGCGGGGAGGAGTTCTTGATCCTGATCCCGATGGCAGCAGGCATTGATGTTCAAGCGCGTGCCGATACCCTGCGCCGTCGAATTGAAGAGGCGTCCAAAGCAAACAAGGATTTGCCGTCGCTGACCGCATCTTTCGGCGTTGTCATCTCTGAGCCCGGCACGTTCGACCAGCTTGATCCGCTGATCGAGCAAGCTGATGCGGCGCTTTACCGTGCGAAAAGAAAAGGGCGCAACACCGTGGAAATGGCTGCGCCCCACGGCGGTGGAAAAGGCAACGCAAAAGCTGCGTGATTGGTAACAAACCGCATTATCAATCGAAATCGCAGTTCCTGCCGTTTGGCACTATTTCACCGTGATACGCACCTGATCGCCATGAATCTTCACAGTTTCACGGCCCGGTCGATCGGCGACGAAAATCGTCTCGTAGGCAGGTGTCCACCCACCGCAACCACCACTGCGCCGAACGCCTGGTTTGCCGAACACGATATGACCGGTCTTCAAGTTCGCGTCGAGGTTTTGCTTGCTCTGTGCAAGAACAGCTTTCGTCGGCAGCGCGCCGCAATCGCCCCGACGGCCATGCACGACGATGGCTTGTCCCACCTCAAGGGTAATCCTGTCGCGGAACTTGATCTTGTTTGAGCTGTCTGCGAGCACCGGAGTCGCGGCCGTCACGCTGCACAAAATGGCGACGGAAAGTGATCTTATAAGTTTCATAGTATCTACCTTCTAATCAGGGACTCAAATATTGACTTTTGCGCTGCAGGGCAGGCCAATTTTGATAAGAAAAGGCACTAAATAGGCAGGCTCAAATATAGATCTGTGGCGTCAATTTGTTCTGCCGTCGCGATCCTGCCAGCATCGCCGTTCTACTGCGCTGACTGCAATGGAATTGTGTCGTAACGACTGCGGTCTGTCACGTATTTTATGCCGCCAAGTCCCTCATATTAAAGTAAGCATCCGAGTCCATGGATTTGACCCATGTCAAAGACCAAATGCGCCGATTCCGCGACAACCGAGGCGAGACGACGATAGCCAATCGCCGAAAACACGTAGCCAATTGTAGCCAACAAGAAAGGATCTCTTATGAGTTCCGAAGAAGCGCCATCTCTCTACGCTGCTCGAGAGCCGGTTTTTCCGCGTAAAGTCAAAGGCCCATTCCGTCAGATGAAGTGGATCATTATGGCAGTTACGCTGGGCATCTACTACATCACCCCTTGGCTGCGCTGGGACCGGGGTCCTGCGCTGCCTGATCAGGCTGTCCTGATTGATCTGGCCAATCGCCGCTTTTACTTTTTCATGATCGAGATTTGGCCGCACGAGTTCTATTTCGTCGCGGGTTTGCTGATCATGGCCGGTCTCGGGCTGTTTCTGTTCACCTCAGCGCTGGGCCGTGTCTGGTGCGGCTATGCGTGTCCGCAAACTGTCTGGACGGATTTGTTCATCGCCGTAGAGCGCTGGATCGAGGGCGACCGCAACGCGCGGGTACGTCTTTGGAAGGCGAAATGGGATCTCAAAAAGGTTCGTCTGCGCGCGATGAAATACGCAAGCTGGATCGTGATTGGTCTTGCGACGGGCGGGGCTTGGATCTTTTATTTTGCGGATGCGCCTACTTTGCTGCGCGATCTTGTAACGCTGCAAGCCCATCCGGTCGCCTACACCACGATGGCCATACTGACAGGCACGACGATCCTATTTGGCGGCATCGCGCGCGAGCAGGTCTGTATTTATATGTGTCCTTGGCCCCGCATTCAGGCTGCCATGATGGACGAAGACACCATCACCATTGGCTACCGCGAATGGCGCGGAGAGCCGCGCGGCAAGAAGCATGATGGAACGACCGGCGACTGCATCGACTGCATGGCTTGCGTGAATGTTTGCCCCGTCGGTATCGACATCCGCGATGGTCAGCAGATGGAATGCATCACTTGCGGTCTGTGCATTGACGCTTGCGATGACATTATGGCCAAGATCGGCAAGCCGCGTGGTTTGGTGGATTACTTTGCGCTCAAAGACGAAGTGCTTGAGCGGGAAGGCCAACCGCCCAAGCCCGTCTGGAAGCATATCCTGCGCCCGCGCACCATGCTCTACACAACGCTCTGGTCGGCCGTTGGAATTGCCATGGTTGTGGCACTATTTGTCCGCCCCGAGATCGAGATGCGGGTTTCACCCGAGCGTAATCCGACCTTCGTGACCATGTCCGATGGCTCGATCCGCAACACCTACGACATCCGTCTGCGCAACAAGCACGGCGATCCACGGCCCTTCCGCTTGTCGCTCACCTCGGACGCGCCTCTGCGTATTCAACTGGAAGGTCAGGACGAACTGACCGTGATGGTCGGGCCGCAAGAAACCTTCGCGCAGCGCGTCTACGTCACGGCTAAACCCGGCACCGAGGCTGCGCAAACCGATCGGACCGATCTGCGCTTCTGGGTCGAAGACCTCGACAGCACGGATCGCGCCTATACCGACACAGTATTCAATGGAAAGGAACGTTAAGATGCCTGCACGCGAAATGGCGCCCTTCACAGGTCGCAAAGTCTTTCTCTTCACGGCCTCCGCTTTCGCACTGATCATCGCGGTGAATTTCTTCATGGCCTATAGCGCTGTCTCGACCTTCCCGGGGCTTGAGACGAAAAACAGCTATGTCGCCAGCCAGAAATTCGATGCCGACCGCGCCGCGCAAGAGGCACTGGGCTGGACTATCGACGCCTCGGTTCATGACGATGTGCTGTCGCTGAGTGTTACCGATAAAGCCGGGCAGCCGGTTGAGCTGGCCGATCTCAGCGCCACCTTCGGGCGCGCCACATCGGTCCGGGACGATCAGTCACCGGACTTCCGCTACGAGGGCGGTCTTTACAAAGCCGATGTGCATAATGCTCCCGGCAACTGGAACCTGCGCATGGTGGCGAAAGCGGCTGACGGCACCGAATTCCGCCAGCGCGTTATCGTGCATATTCGCTGATATGAGCGTCGCCGAAACCCCCTCAGCGGCTGCATGCCCCGGTTGCGTCGCACTGCCCACAGGCAATGGCGCATTGGCCAAAGCAATGGCCGAAGGCCCGGTGCGCAAGGTGCATCTGTCGCTGCCGTCCATTCATTGCGCCGCCTGTATCTCAGGTGTCGAGAATGGGTTGATGCAGCTTGAAACTGTCCATGCCGCGCGTGTGAACCTGACCCGCAAACGCGCGGAGGTGACAATTGACCGTGATGCCGAGGTGGAGCCGTTGTTGGACCATCTGATCGGCTACGGGTTTGAGGCTTATGCGCTGGATGGTGCAACCTTGCAGGCCTCTGACGCTGACCGTGCCGCGCGCGATCTGCTGATGCGCCTTGGCGTTGCAGGCTTTGCAATGATGAATGTCATGCTGCTGTCTGTGGCTGTCTGGTCTGGAGCTTCTGACGCGACGCGCGATCTATTCCACTGGATTTCGGCGGCCATCGCGATCCCGACGATTGCGTTTTCGTCGCAACCGTTCTTCAAATCCGCCTTCATGGCGCTGAAAGCGGCGCGGTTGAACATGGATGTGCCGATCTCGCTGGCGATCCTTCTGGCCGCTGGCATGTCGATTTTTGAGACGTCTGTTTCGGGCCACCATGCGTATTTTGATGCCGCACTTTCGCTGACCTTCTTCCTCCTCGCCGGGCGGTATCTGGATCAAAAGACCCGCTCAACCGCGCGCTCCGCCGCTGCGGAACTGGCCGCTATGGAGGTGCCTTACGCCTTGCGTCTCGACGCGGACGGTCACAGCCGTGTGCCGATTGGCGAAGTGGTTGTGGGCGACACACTTCTGGTGCGGGCAGGGGCCAATATCCCCGTGGATGGCACCGTTCTGAAAGGGGCCTCCGAGTTGGACCGCGCGTTGCTCACCGGCGAAACCGATCCGGTTGCCATCACCGCGGGCGGCACCGTGACAGCCGGGGAGGTCAACCTGACCGGCCCGCTGGAGATCCGCGCCGATGCGGTGGGAGAAGATACTGTGCTTCACTCGTTGGCCTCGCTCGTTTCCATCGCGGAGGCGTCGAAGTCCCGCTACAACTCACTTGCGGACCGTGCTGCGAAAATCTATGCGCCGGTCGTGCATCTTCTGTCACTGGGCGCATTCATCGCGTGGATGTATATCTCGGGCGGTGACGTGCGATTGGCGCTGGGTATTGCGACCGCGACGCTTATCATCACATGCCCGTGCGCACTGGGTCTTGCGGTGCCTGCGGTCTCGACCGTGGCGTCGGGGCGGCTTTTCCGCAAAGGGTTGTTGATCAAGCACGAAACGGCGTTAGAGCGTCTGGCCGAGGTCGACACGGTCGTCTTCGATAAGACTGGCACGCTGACCGAAGGCCGCCCTTTGCTGGACGCGCCAGAGGCGATCCCCGCGACAGCTTTTTCCGTAGCGATGGCGCTGGCCGAAGGCTCCGCTCATCCGTTGGCAGCGGCGATTGCCCAATCGGGCCGCGCGCATGGTATCGTCCCCGCTGATCTGACTGATATTGTTGAAAAACCGGGCTACGGGATCGCGGCCAAATGGGGCGGTAAACCCGTCCGCCTGGGCCGCGCGACGTGGGTTGGCGCCGATGCGTTGCCCGCCACGGCGAGCTATCTCGACGTGGATGGAACGATCACGCCCTTCACCTTCTCGGATCGCTTGCGCACCGGGGCTGCCAAGCTGCTCGACGCGCTGCGTGCGGATGGCTTTCAGGTACAACTGCTTTCTGGCGACACCAGCCCAGCGGTTGAGGCGATCGCAAGAGAGCTGGGCATCGCAACATGGCAAGCTGACATGCTCCCGATGGAAAAAGCAAACCGGGTCAATGCGTTGCGCGACGAAGGCCGTCGTGTCTTGATGGTCGGCGACGGCTTGAACGACACCGCCGCCCTTGCGGGCGCGCATGTGTCCTTGGCCCCCGCATCGGCGTTGGACGCGGCCCGCGTGGCTGCTGATATGGTGCTCGTCAGCTCTGATCTGAGCCATACACTTGACGCGATCCGCATCGGACGATCTGCCAAACGCCGAATTCTTGAGAATTTCGGGATGGCCGCGACCTATAACATGATTTCGATCCCGATTGCCGTGATGGGCTTTGCCAGCCCATTGGCTGCCGCGTTGGCGATGTCGACCTCGTCGATTTTGGTGTCTCTCAATGCGTTGAGGGCGCGCTGATGGATGTTCTGGTGTATCTTATCCCGGCCTCGCTGATCCTCGGCGGACTCGGACTTGCGGCTTTCTTCTGGGCGCTCAAAAGTGATCAGTTCGATGATCCCGCAGGCGACAGTCGCCGCATCCTGTCGGATGAATTTGACGATAAACCAAAGGGTTAAAGCGTGATCCGCATATGTGTATCGGCAGAGCGATAGATCGCCTCTTCGACCTCGATGACACGCAGATAATCTGCTGCGAGGTTTTCAAAAGCGGCCCCAGATCGTAACGCATCGACAACATGGGTTTGCAGCGCATGGACGCAATCGCCCGCAAATCCTGGCCAATCTTGCGCTTGCAAAACGCAGCGCGGCTTTAAAGCGCCGAAGTCACGCTGCCAAAGCGTGCCATCGCCCATAAGCTTCAACGTCCCGCGCGTGCCTTCGACCAAGGCTTCGCCAAGTGTCATCCGGTGGTTTTTGGCCGCGTGATCCAAATGCCGGTTTCCATCGAAAAGCGCGCGCACACCGCCGTCAAATCCAAAGATCACATGCCCCGCATCCTCGCCTGTAACGACAGGGTTCAGGCTGCGCAGATCGGCATAAACATCGCGAATTGGCCCCAACAGAAAACGGAACGTATCGACCCAGTGCACCGCCGTCTCGTGGATCAGCAAACGTGGCATCGTCTGGAAGTAGGGCTGCCGATCCAGATAGGCCTCTGGTCCTTGCCCATCGCCTGTGCGCAGGCGGAAGGTGACTTGTTGCACATCCCCTAACTCTCCGCATTGCAGGATTTCCGCAATGCGTCGATACCACGGCTGAAATCGAAAATTCTCATGCACGATCAGTGGGATCGCTGCGTCTTCCGCGATCTTGGAGGCGGTTTTCGCCTCCTCCAGACCAGCGCAAAAGGGCTTTTGGCAGATGATGGCCCGGACGCCCGTTTCGCAGGCTAAACGGATTGCTTCCAGATGGCCCGAAGGCGGGATCGCAATGTCGAGGATGTCGGGGCGGGTCGCGTCTAGCATCGGCTCCAAAGCATCGAAGCTCTCGACGCTGGACAGGCAATTCGCCGGGTCTAGATCGGCCTGGGCCACCAATTGCACGCCGTCCATACGCTGCCAGCTTTCCGTATGAAAGCGGCTGAAATAGCCTGCGCCCAGAACAGCAACGCGCAAGGTCATAAGGCGCTGAGCACCGCTTCTGCGGCAGCGTCAGTTCCTGCGGAGCCGCCCAGATCGCGGGTCATGACGTCGCCTTTGGCGATCACCTTGCGCACCGCCCCATCCAACCGCGCGCCATCCGAGACCATGTCGGCATTGCTGGTTCGCAGGCCCAGCCAATCCAGCATCATCGCGCCGGACAGCATCATCGCGAACGGGTTGGCCACACCTTTCCCTGCAATATCGGGCGCTGATCCGTGGCAGGGCTGAAAAACCGCATTGTCATGCCCGATATCCGCAGATGGGGCGAGGCCAAGACCCCCCATCAAACCCGCGCCGAGATCAGAGAGGATGTCCCCGAACATGTTTTCTGTCACCATGACGTCGAAGGCCCAGGGTTTTTCGACCATCCAAAGCGCCATCGCGTCCACATAGGCGTGATCGCTGGTCATGTCCGTGTGCCCGGCAGCCACCTCGTCAAAGACTTCGCGGAAAAAGGCGAAGGCACGGAAAACATTGGCTTTATCGACACAAGTGACCCGGCCCGTGCCGCGCCCTGCCGCTTTACGTTGCTCCGCCAGCGCGAAAGTGAAGCGGAAAAGATCCTCGCTGGTCTTGCGGGTGATCTGCAGGGTCTCACGTGCGTAATCCTGCGTCACCTCTCCACACCCCTGGGTGTGAAACAGCCCTTCGGTACTTTCGCGGATCAAGACGAAATCAATCTCATGCCCATCCAGTTTTAAGGGCGTCGGCTGGCCTTCGGTGACCCGCACAGGGCGAACTCCTGCGAAAAGATCCAGCTTTAGCCGGATGTCGATCTGTGGTGTGATTTCCGTGCCGTCAGGATACCGGACACGTGGCAAGCCCATCGCAGACAACAAGATCGCGTCAGAGGCACGCGCCGCGTCAATCGACGTATCTGGCAGCGCGTTACCTGTTTGCTCATAATGCCCGGCACCGGCGGGGAGGACCTCGTAGTCGAGCGTATACTTGTCGCCAGCCAAGTGGGTCAGACAGCGCATCGTTGGCGCCATGATCTCTGGTCCGATCCCATCGCCCTCGAAAACAGCGATCTTGTATGCGGCTGCCATCTTGTGTCTCCCCATCGTCATGTGAGCGCAAACAAGCCGTAAAAGGCGCTGAAAAGCAAGGACTTGTCTTGACGTGCGTTTCGCCGTTCACTGGCGTGCAGGAGGATGGCGATGTTCGTGATAACCGTGCAGTTTAAGGTCAAGCCCGCGCATCTTGAGGCGTTTTTGCCTTTGATGCAGGCCAATGCCGCACAATCTGTGGCGCAAGAAGAGGGCTGCCATCAGTTTGATGTGTGCCAAGACACAGACGCGCTTGAAACGGTATTTCTCTACGAAGTCTATCAGGATGAGCCCGCGTTTCAGGCGCATCTGGCGTCTGCGCATTTCAGAGCATTTGATGCCGCAACGGCGGATATGATCGCGTCCAAAACCGTTCAGAGCTACGAAAGGTTGTCTTGATGACCGAATGGAGCGTTCACGCCATCAAATACGCGGACCGTAACGCGCGGACGCGGGCGGATAGTTTTGTCTTTGACGACAATCACGACGCACCTCATGCGATGGACTATTTCATCTGGGTACTTCGCTCTGGCGACGACGTCATTTTGATCGATACGGGCTATGACGCGGCAGAAGGGCTGAGCCGAGATCGCCCCATTCGCCGCGATCCGGCCGAGGCCTTGGCACCGCTGGGCCTGAAGCCTGAAGACATCACCACGCTGATCGTGACCCATCTGCATTACGACCATGCGGGTGGGCTTCATCTGTTCCCCAATGCAACGCTGCATCTGCAAGCGGCGGAAATGGCTTTCGCGACAGGGCCGTGCATGTGTCACGACACGCTGCGCATGCCCTACACGGCAGAGCATATTTGCGAGGCGATCAAGCGGCTCTATACCGGGCGGATGGTCTTTCACGAGGGTGACGGGCAGGTCGCCGATGGCGTCACAGTTCACCGGATTGGCGGGCATTCGCAGGGTCTTCAAGCGGTGCGGGTCAAGACGTCCGAAGGATATATGTGCCTGGCGTCTGATGCAGCGCATTATTATGAAAATGCGTTTGCAAACAAACCCTTCCCAATCGTTGTTGATGTGCAGGATATGCTTGAAGGATTTGGCAAGATCGTCGCTTTAGCGTCCAGCCCGAAGCTGATGATACCCGGTCATGATCCGCTTGTCCGCGAGATTTTTCCGCAAGATCAAACGGACTTTATTTACAGGCTCGACAAAGGGCCAACGCGCTGGCCGTTTTAGGCCGCTTTCAGGCCTTTCAATCGACCGACCAATTTCGGGATTTTTTCTTTGAAGCGGAAGAACCCGTGGGTCGCGTGCGGCCAGGCTTCGGTGTCGAAATCACGCAAGGCGCGGATGAGTGTGATCCCTTTGGGCTGCAGACGACGCGCCAGTTCTGACAGGGTCTCTGCGGTAGGTCCCACCGGCGCGTAGGGTGTCACAATCTGAACAATTCCCGCCTTGGCCGCCCAATTCTCTATAGCATCAAGATTGGGCAACAGGCCTTTGCTATCGTTGAAGGATTCCTTGTACCGAACCAGACAATCGTCCATCGCTGCGGCTGTGAAATTCTCTACAACGGGGCTTGTTGCGAGCGGGCTGCGCTTGTCCGTACATAGAAGTGCTGCTGTTGTTGCAGGCTTGAAACTGCTGCCTAGAATGTAGCCGGGGCTCATGTCCTCTTCGGTCAGCAGCAAGCCGGTGGGCGCGGTTCTGTCCCAGCTTTCCGGCATCGGTGGGTTGATCCGATCTGGATGAGGATCACCATCTAACGGTTCCGCAAAGCTGGATAATTCACCTTCTGGGTTAAATCGACCTTCTGTGTAGCGGGCGATATTTGACGGGCGCGCAAGGTAGGTTTTCCCTTTGGTTTGCAATCCCGCAACCCAGCGCCAGCCCAGCGTGTTGGAGGCCGGGTCCCCGTCAATCAGATGGCGCAGGAAGAAATCTGCGCCCAGCTCCCAAGGCAGCCGCAGCGTAAAAATCCAGATGGAGGCGAACCACATCCGCGCATGGTTGTGCAGATAGCCAGTCTCGACCAACTCTTGCGCCCAGTGATTGAACGCCGCGATGTCGGTCTCCCCCCGACACGCCTCCTCCCATGCCGCGCGCAAGCCAGCCTCAGTCTGCACCCGGTTCAATGCGCCCTGGACGCCTGCGCGATAGGATGTCCACACGGATGGCCGCATCTCCAACCAGCCTTTCCAATATGTGCGCCAGTACACCTCCTGCACGAATTTCTCAGCGGTTGAGAGCGCATAGCGCCCCAGCACCGCCTCAAGCACCTCCTGCTCGGTCACCATGCGGTGGCGGATATAGGGCGACAGGCCTGACACATGCGGATGGCCTTCCAGATCGTAGTTCCGCTTGCTCGCATAGGCCGAGGTTTTCGGCACAAATGCTTGCAATCGCTCCAAAGCGGCGGTGCGGGTCGGGGTGAAGGCTGGTTGCATCGGGCTCTCGCTACGCTTACGTCGGTCCTCCGCGATTTAAACCGCGTAAGCGCTGGGTCAAAGGCAAGGCAAAGCTGTCTTATTCTCGGGGTGCCCTTGCAGGCCCCCAAAGGCAGGCCTAAGACTCTGTTAGCTTATCCCAGCTAGAACCCTTTTTGACGTTTGAGGCAGGCACAATGCATGATCCCGTAAACACCTACATGAACCTCGTCCCGATGGTGGTCGAACAGACCAGCCGCGGCGAACGTGCCTACGACATTTTCTCGCGCCTGTTGAAGGAGCGGATTGTCTTCATCAACGGCCCGATCCACGACGGCATGTCCCATCTGATCGTGGCGCAGCTGCTGCACCTTGAGGCGGAGAACCCGACCAAGGAAATCTCGATGTATATCAACAGCCCCGGCGGTGTTGTAACCTCGGGTTTGTCGATCTACGACACGATGCAATATATCAAACCGAAGGTTTCCACGCTGTGTATCGGGCAAGCGGCCTCTATGGGGTCAGTGCTGCTGGCGGGTGGCGAAAAGGGCATGCGTTTCTCGTTGCCCAACAGCCGCATCATGGTCCACCAGCCTTCGGGGGGATATCAGGGCCAAGCCTCTGACATCATGATCCACGCGGCCGAGACGCAGAAGCTGAAGGATCGCCTGTACGACATTTATGTGAAGCATACGGGCCAGACCAAGAAATCCGTGGAAAAGGCGCTGGATCGCGACAATTTTATGTCGCCTGAAGAGGCAAAAGACTGGGGCCATATCGACGAGATCGTCGAGAGCCGCAAAACAGACGACGCTGACGACAAGTAATCTCCACGGATTTTGACGTTGTAGACCGGAAATGGCTGTCCTAAGCTGCCTGCTAAGGACAGCCTATTTTGGCAAATCTGATGACAAATGGGGCCCGGCCCCGAGAGGTATGTGATGTCGAATTCGTCGAGCAGCGACAGCAAAAACACCCTGTATTGCAGCTTTTGTGGCAAAAGCCAGCATGAGGTCCGCAAGCTGATTGCAGGTCCGACAGTGTTCATCTGCGATGAATGTGTTGAGCTGTGCATGGACATCATCCGCGAAGAGACCAAGACCGCCGGCCTGAAAGCCAGCGACGGTGTGCCGACCCCGCTCGAGATTTGCGAAGTGCTTGACGATTATGTGATCGGTCAGGCCCACGCCAAGCGCGTGCTGTCGGTTGCGGTGCATAACCACTACAAACGGCTCAACCATTCCGGGAACTCGTCCGAGATTGAGCTGGCGAAATCCAACATCATGCTGATCGGTCCGACGGGCTGCGGTAAGACGCTGCTGGCCCAGACGCTCGCGCGCATTCTGGACGTGCCGTTTACCATGGCCGATGCGACCACGCTGACCGAGGCTGGCTATGTCGGCGAAGATGTCGAGAATATCATTCTGAAGTTGCTGCAAGCCTCGGAATACAATGTGGAACGCGCGCAGCGCGGCATCGTCTATATTGACGAGGTCGACAAGATCACGCGCAAGTCCGACAACCCCTCGATCACCCGCGATGTGTCGGGCGAGGGCGTGCAGCAGGCCCTGCTGAAGATCATGGAAGGCACCGTCGCCTCCGTTCCGCCGCAAGGCGGGCGTAAGCATCCGCAGCAGGAATTCCTGCAGGTGGACACAACGAATATCCTGTTCATCTGTGGCGGCGCGTTTGCGGGTCTTGAAAAGATCATCGCGCAACGTGGCAAGGGTTCTGCCATGGGCTTTGGTGCCGATGTGCGCAACAATGATGACCGCGGCGTGGGTGAAATGTTCACCGAGCTTGAGCCGGAGGATTTGCTGAAATTCGGTCTGATCCCGGAGTTTGTTGGCCGCTTGCCCGTGATCGCGACCCTGCAAGATCTGGATGAAGATGCGTTGGTCACGATCCTGACCCAACCCAAGAACGCCCTGGTTCGCCAGTACCAGCGTCTGTTTGAATTGGAAGACACCAAGCTGACCTTCACCGAGGATGCGCTTTCCGCCATCGCCAAGCGCGCGATTGAGCGTAAGACCGGCGCGCGGGGCCTGCGCTCTATCCTTGAGGATATCCTGCTGGATACGATGTTCGATCTGCCCGGTATGGACAGCGTCACCGAGGTCGTGGTGAACGAAGAAGCGGTCGGATCGGATGCCCAGCCGTTGATGATCCACGGCGAGGGCGAGAAAGAAAGCGCCAGCGCAAGCTGATCCATCCACTGGACGAATGCGAGTGGATCGGGCATAGCTGAGCCAACGCAAGCCGGAGGCCCCGATGGGTATCTTGAACACACTTCTGCGCGCCGTGACGTGGTGGAATAGCCAGACCCTTGGCACACAGCTTTGGACATGGCGCAAAGGTGTGCGCGTTGGCGAAGATGCTGACGGCAATGTGTTCTACAAAAACAGCGATGACAGCCGCCGCTGGGTGATTTTCAACGGGGAGGCCGAGGCCTCACGCGTGTCGCCCGAATGGCATGGCTGGCTTCACCGCACATGGGACACGCCGCCGACCGAAGCACCTTTGCCGCGCAAAACCTGGGAAAAGCCCCATCAGGAGAACCTGACGGGCACAGCGATGGCTTATGCGCCTGCAGGCTCGATCCGGCGCAAGACGCCGGAAGCGAAATCCGATTACGAGGCGTGGAGCCCGGAATAACAACAGCGATTAAGGCTTGGGTGGGTCATGTCTGAAAACAAAACCGAAGTGATCGTCGGCACTGCCGTTTTGGCCGCCGCCATCGGCTTTCTCGTCTATGCGGGGCAGGCCACCGGCTATAGCAACGACACTGGCGAATATGATCTGATCGCAAGCTTCCGATCGGTTGAGGGGATTTCTGTTGGCACCGATGTGCGAATGGCGGGTGTGACAGTAGGTAGCGTCAAAGCCCTTGATTTGAATGCAGAAACTTTCCGGGCGGACACAACCCTCGCCATTTCGGATAGCATTGTTGTGCCGGATGATACCTCTGTCGCGATTGCATCTGAAGGGTTGCTGGGCGGCAATTTTGTCGAGCTTGTGCCAGGTGGATCGCCCTTCAATCTTGAGCCGGGGGACGAGATTATCGACACCCAAAGCTCGGTCAGCCTGATCTCGCTCCTGCTGAAATTCGTCTCGGGTAGCGGCGAATGAAGGCACTTTGGGCTGCAGCGTTCATCGCATGTGCCGGAATGGCGTCGGCCCAACAGGTCAGCAATGCCCCTGGGGCCACGATCCGTGGTCTTGATAAAGTCACCGGGGCGCTTGTTGATATGACCCTGTCGACCGGAGAGGCCAAGATGGTCGGGCGGTTGCAGGTCTCCCTCGGCCAGTGTCGTTATCCGACGGACAATCCGGCGGGCAACGCCTACGCTTGGCTTGAAATCTACGATGCGGTTGAGCGGCAGATGGTTTTTTCCGGCTGGATGGTCGCGTCGGCCCCGGCGCTGAACCCGCTTGATCATCCGCGCTATGACGTTTGGGTGTTGCGTTGTAGCACCGAATAGCCGTCTGGCACCGCATCCTGCGCATAGAAATCGGCATCCGCTTCTATCGCTGCCTCGAGTTTTTCGCGATAAGCCGCGCGCGATATTTCCTGCGCGCCAAGGCTGACCAGATGCGGCGTGACGAACTGCGTATCGAAAAGCTGAAAGCCGCCCATCCGCAGCCGATCCACCAGATAAGCCAGCGCGATCTTTGAGGCATCGCGCCGTTTACTGAACATGCTTTCCCCGAAAAACGCGGCCCCAATAGTGACGCCATAGACTCCCCCCACCAGTTCAGGGCCGTCCCAAACCTCTTGGCTTTGTGCAAAGCCAGCACGATAAAGCGTGCTGTAAAGCTCTTGAATGGTGGGATTAATCCAGGTTTCATCCCGATCTGCGCAAGCCGAAACCACGCTATCAAACGCTTCGTTCACGGTTAGCAAGTAAGGCTCTTGCCGAATGCGACGGCCCAAAGAGCGCGAGATATGAAAGCCATCCAAAGGCAGAATGCCACGACGCTTTGGGTCAACCCAGAACACCTCTGGATCATCGCGGCCTTCAGACATCGGAAAGATGCCCATCGTATAGGCGCGCAGCATCAATTCCGGTGTTAGAACGGCGTCCATGTCGTCTCCAGGCTGGACGCCCTCAGGCTATTCCAGGTTCGTCTCAAGCCATTTTTCGAGCCAGTGGATATTATAATCCCCGGTTTGCACAGCCTCTTCGGCCAAAAGTGCGTGGAAAAGCGGCACGGTGGTGTCGATCCCGTCGACAATCAGCTCTCCCAACGCGCGGTTCAATCGGGCCAGCGCCTCGGGCCGGTCGCGACCATGCACGATCAGTTTGCCGATCAGACTGTCGTAATAGGGCGGGATCCGGTAGCCGTCATACAGCGCGCTGTCCATGCGGACGCCAAGGCCGCCGGGGGCGTGATAAGCGGTCACCGTGCCGGGG
This sequence comes from Cognatishimia sp. MH4019, assembly GCF_020177595.1. Classification (GTDB taxonomy): domain Bacteria; phylum Pseudomonadota; class Alphaproteobacteria; order Rhodobacterales; family Rhodobacteraceae; genus JAHTBL01. The sequence continues at coordinate 63,723 of NZ_JAHTBL010000001.1, forward strand.
CAGGGCGAGAAATTCGGCAGCTTTTCCGCGTTGATGCGCACTTCGATGGCATGGCCGTTCAGCTCAAGCTCTTCTTGGGTGAAGGACATGGGCAGTCCTTCCGCGACGCGTATCTGCTCGCGCACCAGATCAACGCCGAAAATCGCTTCGGTCACAGGGTGCTCCACCTGCAGGCGCGTGTTCATTTCGATGAAGTAGAACTCGCCATTCTCATAGAGAAACTCGATCGTGCCCGCACCGATATAGTTGATATCGGCGACCGCATCCGCGCAGACCTTACCAATCTTGGCGCGGGTTTCCGCATCAATCGCGGGGCCGGGGGCCTCTTCGAACACCTTCTGGTGGCGCCGTTGGAGCGAGCAATCGCGTTCGCCCAGATGCACTGCATTGCCCTTGCCGTCGCCAAAGACCTGGATCTCGATATGGCGCGGCGTGCCGAGGTATTTCTCGATGTAAACCTCATCATTACCGAACGCCGCCTTACCCTCCGAGCGGGCATTATGGAACGCGTCTGCCAGATCATCGGCAGTTTTGGCCAGCTTCATGCCGCGCCCGCCACCACCTGCGGTGGCTTTGATGATAACCGGGTAGCCGATCTCTTCGGCGACGGTCCGGGCGGTGTCCAGATCAGGAACGCCACCATCCGAGCCGGGAACGCATGGCACTCCCAGTTTTTTCATCGTGTCCTTGGCGGTGATCTTGTCGCCCATGATGCGGATATGCTCGGCCGTGGGGCCGATAAACGTAATGTCGTGATCCTCGACGATCTGCACGAAATTGGCGTTCTCCGAGAGGAACCCGTAGCCGGGATGGATCGCCTGCGCGCCGGTGATTTCACAGGCCGAGATGATCGCTGGGATCGACAGGTAGCTGTCAGTGCCAGCGGGCGGGCCGATGCAGACGCTTTCATCGGCCATGCGCACATGCATCGCATCCGCATCCGCAGTCGAGTGCACGGCAACCGATTGGATGCCCATCTCGCGGGCGGCGCGGATCACCCGCAGCGCAATCTCGCCCCGGTTCGCAATGAGGATTTTGTCAAACATATCCGCGCCTTATTCGATGATGACCAGTGGCGCGCCAAATTCGACAGGGGCGCCGTCTTCGACCAGAATGCGGGTCACCGTGCCGGATTTGGGCGCGGGGATCTGGTTCATCGTTTTCATCGCTTCGATAATCAGCAGCGTCTCGCCTTCTTTGACCTGTTGACCGGTCGAGATGAACGACGGCGCGCCCGGTTCGGCTTGCATATAGACGGTGCCAACCATGGGGGAGGTCACAGCACCTGGGTGGCTGGCAGGATCATCGCCTGCCGGTGCAGCGGCTGCAGCTGGCGCTGACGCGGCCTGAGCGGCAGGTGCCGGGGTCGCAGCAGGCGCAGCCGGAGCGGCAACGTGTTGAACGACTTGCTGGGTCCGTGCCACGCGCACATCCAGAGAGTTGTCCTCACCATATTCGCGGCGCACTTCCAGTTCTGTCAGATCATTTGCGCGCAACAGTTCTGCCAGCGCCTGAATGAACTCTACGTCGCCGTCATGGGATTTTGTCTTTGTCATTTTGTGTTTTGCCCTCGTGGTCCCCAACAGGCCTTTGGCCCTGATTTCGGACAGGTATAGTGCAAGGTTGACGTAGTGAAAAGCGCCATGCCTTGTCAATATGTGGGGGAGGGATTGGGAATTGCGAGGGGAAAGACCCGTATGGCTTCCCCGGCATTCGCGAGGCCCCCGGGGCAAGCCCGGGGCGCGCTGATTTAGATGGCTAGGTATTCGGCCCGCAGTTCGGCGTTTTCAAGCACTTCGGCAGCAGCGCCATCAAACACGATGCCGCCAGTGTCGAGGATCACGGCCCGGTCGGCCAACTCCAAAGCCCGGATCGCGTTCTGCTCGACGATCACCGTTGTCATGCCCTGTTCCTTGATGTGAATAAGCGTCTTTTCGATCTCGTCCACGATCACAGGGGCCAGACCCTCGTAAGGTTCATCCAGCAAGAGCACCTTGATATCACGGGCCAGTGCACGAGCAATCGACAGCATCTGCTGCTCGCCGCCCGACAAGGTCGTGCCTTCCTGGTTCTTACGCTCGCCAAGTCGCGGGAAAAGGTCATAGAGACGCTCAATCGACCAGCCAATGGGCGGGGCGATCTGTGCCAGCTTGAGGTTCTCTTCAACCGTCAAGCCCGCGATGATCCGGCGATCCTCTGGAACAAGGCCAAGGCCCACACCGGCGGCTTCATGGCTGGCCATGTTATGCAGCGGCTTGTGATCGAGCCAGATTTCCCCATGGGTGACCTGCGGATCGCCAAGCCGTGCAATCGACCGCAAGGTCGAGGTCTTGCCAGCCCCGTTACGGCCCAGAAGGGCAAGGATTTCGCCTTCATGGACATTAAAGCTGATGCCCTGCACGATGTAGCTTTCGCCGTAATAGGCGTGCATGTCCCAGACCGACAGAAAAGCCGGAGCAGTGGTCGCCATATTGGCGTTCTTCGAGAAGTCGGGTTTGACGTTCATCTGATATGCTCCTTACGCGCTTTCACCAAGATACGCTTCGCGCACTTTGGGATGGCCTTTGATGTTCTCGGGGCTGTCCTCAACCAGCGGTGTGCCTTGGGCCAGCACCGTGATCCGTTCGGCCAAGGAAAACACAACGTGCATGTCATGCTCGATGATGGCGATGGTAATATCGCGCTTTTCCTTGATCTCTTTGAGCAGGTCGATCGTGTTGTTCGTGTCGGCCCGCGCCATGCCCGCTGTGGGCTCATCCAGCAGCAGCAGGCGCGGCTCTTGCGCCAGACACATCGCGATCTCAAGGCGGCGTTTGTCGCCGCGCGACATAGCGGCGGCGTGCATGTCCCGCTTCTCATAGAGGTTCATATCCTCAAGCATCGTCTTCGCCTTTTCGATGACGTCCAGCTGGTGACGCACTGCGCCAAAGCCGTTCATCTCGAACGAGCCATCGCGTTTGGCAAAGCACGGGATCATCATGTTCTCCATGACGCTGAGATCGGCAAAAATCTCAGGGGTCTGGAACACGCGGCTGATGCCCATCTGATTGATTTCATGCGGGCTGCGGCCCAGCACGGACTGCCCATCAAACATCACAGATCCGGTATCAGGGATCAGCTTACCCACAAGGCAGTTCAGCAGCGTCGACTTGCCCGCCCCATTCGGCCCGATGATCGCGTGCACGGTGTTTTCGGCAACGCTCAGGTTCACATCGGACAACGCCTGCAACCCGCCAAAGCGCTTGCCGACATTTTTGACTTCAAGAATTCCCATCTGTCAGCACTCCTTATTCAGCGGGTTTCACATCGGCGTCGGCATCGGACTTCTTGTCCTTTGCCTTACGCCCACGCAGGGCAGCCATGATGCGCTGTCCGCCTTCCACAAGCCCACCGGGCAGGAAGATCACGACAGCCATGAACATCAGACCCAGCGTCAGGTGCCAGCCTTTACCGATAAACGGATAGATCAGCGTCACGACCAGATCCTCAAGCCCGTCGGGCATCCATGCGAACCACTGGTGCAGGATTTCCGAATTGATCTTGGACAGGATGTTTTCCATGTACTTAATCAGACCTGCGCCCAGAACCGGCCCGATCAGCGTGCCGACACCACCAAGGATGGTCATCAGAACCACCTCGCCCGAGGCCGTCCAGAACATCCGCTCAGGACCGGCCAACGGGTCCATCGCGACCATCAGACCACCGGCAAGGCCTGCATACATGCCCGACACCACAAAGGCGGCCAGCATGTAAGGCTTGGGGTTCAGGCCGGTATAATTCAGCCGTTGCTGGTTCGATTTGATCGCCCGCAGCATCATCCCGAAAGGCGAGCGGAAAATACGGATCGAGATATAAAAAGCGATCAGCATCACGAAGGCGCTGAAGTAATAGCCTGCCGAGAAGGTGAAAACCCAGTCACCCACATTCATCTCGGTCGCGCTGCGCATCTCGATGCCAAAGAAGTTTGGCACAGGCGTGTTGCCATCAGCGCCGGCCTTCGCACCCAGAATACGCGGGTCTTGAACCGAAAGCTGAAGACCTGTCTCACCACCGGTTAGGCCTTTCTGCATCAGGCCTTGCTTGTCAGGGCCGTCCATATCGGTGGCCAGCACCGAATAGGCCAGCGCATAGGACATCATCGCAAAGGCCAGCGTCAGGATCGAAAAGTAAATGCCGGAGCGCCTTAGGCTGATATACCCGATCAGCACTGCAAAGAGACCGGACAGAACAACCGACAGCAGCAGGGCAGGGACCACGTTCATCCCAAAGAGCTTGAACATCCACATTGCGGCGTAAGACCCGACACCCAGGAAAGCGGCGTGTCCGAAGCTGAGATAGCCGGTCAGGCCGAACAGGATGTTAAAGCCAATCGCGAAGATACCGAAGATCACAAAGCGCTGCATCAGGTCGGGATAGCCCGCATTGAACTGCGCCATCTCTGATCCCTCGGGGAAGGGGTTCAGCAAGAAAGGTGCCAGCATCGTCAGACCGATCACGATCAGGAAGAGGCGCGTGTCTTTTTTCTCAAGTCCAAGCATCGCTTAGTCCTCCATCACGCCTTTGCGGCCCATCAGGCCACGCGGACGTGTCAGCAAAATGATGATGGCGACCAGATAGATGATGATCTGGTTGATGCCGGGAAGCAGGTCGACGACCTGGCGCATGGACGCAAAGCTCTCCAGGATGCCCAGCAGGAAGCCCGCCAGCACAGCGCCCGGAAGCGATCCCATACCGCCGACAACGACCACGACGAAACTCAGGACCAGAAAGTCCATGCCCATATGGTAGTTCGGACTGTTGATGGGCGTGTACATCACGCCTGCCAATCCCGCGACGCAGGCCGCGATTGCAAACATGATGGTGAAGCGCTTGTCGATATTGATGCCCAGCAGGCCCACGGTCTCGCGGTCTGCCATCCCGGCGCGGACGACCATCCCGAAGGTGGTGAATTGCAGGAAGGCAAAGACACCGGCAATGATGATCATGGCAAAGAAGAAATAGACCAGACGCCAGTAAGGATAGATGATCGTTCCCGGCTCAAACCCGAGCATCGTGCCGAAGTCAAAGCTGCCCGTGAAGGCGGGCGGGGCAGGCGTCGGGATCGGGTTTGCACCGTAGAAATACTTGATGATCTCCTGCAACACGATGGCCAGACCGAAGGTCACAAGGATCTGGTCTGCATGGGGGCGCTTGTAGAAATGCTTGATCAGACCGCGCTCCATGATGAAGCCCACGGCGATCATGATCGGGATCGAAAAGAGGATCGCCAGCGGCACGGACCACTCGATGATCGAGGCCCCGACTTCGGGGCCAAACCAGTCATAGATGTAAGGCACTTCCACGCGCAGCGGATTGCCCAAAAAATCTGTCTGCGTTTCGTCGACAATCTCATGGCTCAGCGACAGGATGTTATTCAGGGTGACCGCGCAGAACGCGCCCAGCATGAACAGCGCACCATGGGCGAAGTTGACCACGCCCAGCGTGCCGAAAATCAGCGTCAGACCAAGGGCGATCAACGCATATGCGGATCCCTTGTCCAAGCCGTTGAGAATTTGCAGGAGGATGGCGTCCATGGATGTCACCTTTGTTCAATGATAGAGCCAACTGGCGAGGCTGGGTCGTGTGGGTCAGTCGAAAATTGCGGCTGACTTTGGGTGCTGCTCTTTGAAAAAACCTGCGCGAGTTGCCCCGCGCAGGCTCTGTTCACTCGTTACGCTTACGCGCCGGGGTTACAGGCACCCAGCTGACCGCCTGCAAACTGCGGGTGGTCGGGCGCATAGGTGACCTGAGCGGCCGGCGTGACTTCCACGATCTCCAGAAGATCGAACTCGGAGGTCGGGTTCTCTTTCCCTTTCACGACCAGTACGTCTTTGAAGCACTGGTGATCTTCGGCGCGATACAGCGTCGGGCCATTGCCCAGACCGTCGAACTCGAATCCTTCAAGGGCTTCGACAACCGCACAAGGGTTGAACGACCCCGACCGCTCGACAGCGTCTGCATAAAGCATCGTCTGCACGTAGCATGTGTGCGCGGCCTGCGACGGCGGGAAGCCGTATTTGGTGCCGAAGGACTGAACGAACGCTTTTGAGCCTTCGTCCTGCAGCGACCAGTGCCAGTTGGTGGAGCCGAAGATGCCTTTCACGTTGGCACCGGCACCCTTGGCCATCAAACGGCTGTAGAGCGGCACGATGATCTCGAAGTTCTTGCCGTTCACGACGCGATCCCGCAGGCCGAACTGAACAGCGTTCGTCAGCGAGTTGACCATGTTGCCGCCATAGTGGTTCAGAACCAGCACGTCTGCATCAGACTGTAGAACCGGCGTGATGTACGACGAAAAGTCGGTCTGTGTCAGCGGTGTCAGCACCTGACCAACAGTTTCCCAACCCATCGCTTCTGTCGACGAGCGCACGGCCTCTTCGGTCGTGTAGCCCCAGTTGTAGTCAGCGGTCAGGTGATAGGCCTTGCGGTCCGTGCCGTAGTTGTTGGCAAGGATCGGGGCAAGGGCTGCACCGGACATGTAGCTGTTGAAGAAATGGCGGAAGCCGTTGCGACGACGGTCTTTACCGGTCGTGTCGTTCGAGTGGGTCAGACCCGCCATGAAGATCACGCCAGCCTCTTGGCAGAGCGCCTGCACGGCCACAGCCACACCCGAGGACGAGCCACCGGTGATCATGATTGCGCCGTCTTTTTCGATCATCGACTTGGCAGATGCACGCGCCGCGTCAGACTTGGTCTGCGTGTCGCCCGTCACATACTCGACCTTCTTGCCGAGGATGCCGTTGCCTTGCAGCGCTTGACTGCTGAAGGTCGACATCATGCCACCATCGCCTTCACCGTTCAGGTGCTCGACTGCAAGCTCATAGGCGCGCAGTTCGTCTGCGCCCTCGTCAGCATAGGGGCCGGTTTGCGGTACGTTGAAGCCCAGCGTGACCGATCCGCCTTCCGGCGCATTGGTGAAGCCTGTGCCAGCTTGTGCCCAGGCTTGGCCGTCAAAAATGGTGGGAACCGCAAGGCCCGCACCGGCAACCGCACCTGTCTTGAGCACGCCGCGGCGTGTCACATTCGTCTTGGACATAGAAATCCTCCCGATTTTTTTGAATGCCCGTCATGCCTCCTCCAGCGCGCGGGCGATGCTTTTTACAGCGTATCGGCAGTATCAGGCCGAAATAGAAAATCTCGCAACAAATACATCATTTTATTGAATTTTTTTGTGAAGAAATACACAATGCTTTGGTATACAGTGTAAACGATTTTTCTCGCAGGTGCAGAAAGCCTCTGAAAAGGTAAGGAAAAACCCAATGCCGCGCAACGCACTTACCGGCAGCCGCATTCGCGACAGACGCACCGCTAAAGGTCTGAAACAAGCCGATCTGGCGCGCCAAGTGGGGATTTCTCCGAGCTATCTGAATTTGATCGAGCATAACCGTCGCAGAATCGGCGGTAAATTGCTGATTGATTTGTCGCGCGTCCTTGAGGTCGAAGCCACCCAATTGACCGAAGGGGCCGAGGCCGCCTTGCTGACCCGGATGCGGCAGGCCGCGGCGGATACAGCCAAAACCGGCGCCGAGGAAGATCGCGCCGACGAGTTTGCGGGCCGCTTTCCTGGCTGGGCCGGTCTGGTTGCCGCACAGCACGACCGCATCGCGCAATTGGAGCGGACAGTGGAAACCCTGACCGACCGGCTCACTCATGATCCGTTCTTGTCGACGTCGCTTTACGATGTCGTCTCATCCGTGACCTCGATCCGTTCAACCTCGTCCATTCTTGCGGGCGAGGAAGATCTCGACGACGAATGGCAATCCCGGTTTCTGCAAAACCTCGACAATGACAGCCGCCGGTTGGCTGAAAGCAGTCAGGCGCTTGTGGCCTATCTCGATGGGGTGGGCGACGCGCAAGGTGGCGCCACCTCGCCGCAAGAAGAGCTGGAGGGCTATCTGCTGCGCAACGGCTATCATTTGCCCACGCTTGAAGATGGCAGTGCCACACCGCAAGATCTGGTGGCGGATGCGGCCCTCGCTTCCGAGCCCGCGCAGATCCTCGCACTGGCCTATTTCACGCGGTATGAAGCCGATGCCTTGCAGCTTCCCCTCGAAGGGTTTTTGGAACGGTTCGGCACAACACCTGACCCTGCAGCCCTGGCTCAAAGCTACCGCACGGATATCGCAACCATCTTGCGCCGCATCGCGACGATGCCCGACGAGGGTGCCGAGCAGCGGATCGGTCTGGTGACATGCGACGCCTCTGGCACGCTCACATTCCGCAAGGAAAGTCCCGGCTTCTCGATCCCCAAATTCGGCGCGGCCTGTCCACTTTGGCCACTTTATCAGGCGCTGATCCGACCGCATACACCGGTTGAGGCGGTGGTAGAGCAGGCCAGCCGTACCGCGCCCCTCTTTCGGTGCTACGCGATTGCGCAACCGCTGCGGCCTGCCAGCTTTCACGGGCCCGATGTGATCGAAGCCACGATGCTGATCATCCCGCTGGAAGGTGCGCATGAACTGGCCGCAGGCGCGAAAGCGCAACCGATTGGCTCCAGCTGCCGCATCTGCCCGCGCGAAGCCTGCATCGCCCGGCGCGAGCCCTCCATTCTGGCCGATGGATTTTAACGCGCCCACCTTCGCGCGCCGCGCCTTGTTCCAAAGTTTTGACTTGGCACGACCGGCGCGCCATAAAAGTCCTAACAACAATAAGAACATCATGGGAGGAACGGCAGAATGGGCAAACATGTCCTTCTGATCGAAGATGAACCGAACATCATCGAAGCGATACGGTTTATCCTGTCGCGCGACGGCTGGTCCGTGGATACCCATTCCGATGGGGCCAACGCGGTTGAGCGCGTGCAATCCATGCGCCCCGATCTCATCATCCTCGACGTGATGCTGCCCAACAAATCGGGCTATGACATCCTGCGCGATCTGCGCGACGATCCGATGACGGCCAAGCTGCCCGTCTTGATGCTGACCGCGCGCGGCCAGACCAAGGACCGCGAGCTGGCCGAACGGCTGGGCGTGAACGAGTTCATCACCAAGCCCTTCTCCAACAGTGATATTCTGGCCAGCGTGCGCGCACTGGCCGGGGCAGGCTAGGGTGGCCGCCCCTCGCGAGCCGCTTTTTCTGGGGCGCGACAGCTACCGCCGCCGCCGTCTGACCGATGCCGCACGGCTATTGCCGCTGGTCGGTGTAATCCTTCTGACGATCCCGCTTTTGTGGGGAGAGCGCGATGGGCAGGCACCCTCAACGGCGACAGCGGGCCTCTATGTTTTTGGCGTCTGGGTAGGGCTCATTCTGTCGGGGTATCTTCTGGCTTTGCGCTTGAACCAGACCGAACCTGACGCGCCCCAAGATGACCCGGACGCCGATGCTCCGGAGGGTCGCTGATGGTGACCTTCAACCTTCTGATCCTCGTCTCTTTGGCCTATGTCATTTTCCTGTTCGCGGTTGCGTTTTTCGCCGAACGCCGCGCGCAACAAGGCCGGACCGGGTGGATGCGCGCGCCTTTGATCTACACGCTGTCGTTGTCGGTCTATTGCACCGCCTGGACGTTTTACGGCGCCGTCGGCTATGCGACACGGTCGGGGTTGGAGTTTGTCACGATCTACCTTGGCCCCACGCTGGTCATGATCGGCTGGTGGTGGATCTTGCGCAAACTGGTGCGGATCGGCCGGACCCATCGGATCACCTCTATCGCGGACCTGATCTCGTCGCGCTTCGGCAAATCCACGGCTCTTGGTGTCTGCGTGACCGCCTTTGCTGTGATCGGCACCACGCCATATATCGCGCTGCAATTGCAATCCGTCACGCTCAGCTTTGATGCGTTCAACGGCACCGCGCGCGCGGATGAACAAGCCTTGCAGTCAACCGCGTTCTGGATCGCAGCGGGCCTCGCGATCTTCACCGTGATCTTCGGCACGCGCAATCTGGACGCCAACGAGCGCCATCACGGCGTTGTCATGGCGATCGCCGTCGAGGCTGTCGTCAAACTCGCAGCCCTCGTTGCCGTCGGCGTTTTTGTTGTCTGGGGGCTGGGCGGCGGTCCGCTGGCTACCATGGCGACAATCGACGCCTCTCCCATGGCCGATCTGGAGCTTCAGACCAGCCGCTGGATTGGCATCACCTTCACCGCAGCGGCAGCCTTTCTATGTCTGCCGCGTATGTTCCAGGTGATGGTCGTCGAGAACGCGGATGAACGTCACCTCGGCACCGCAAGCTGGGCTTTCCCGCTTTACATGATGCTCATGAGCCTCTTTGTCATCCCTATCGCGGTGATTGGGTTGGACCTGATGCCCGCAGGCTCAAACCCCGATCTGTTCGTGCTCACGCTGCCGCTCTCCCAAGGGCGCGAAGACCTTGCAATGCTCGCCTTCCTGGGCGGTTTTTCGGCGGCGACCTCTATGGTGATCGTTGCGGCCATTGCGCTCTCCACGATGGTGTCAAATCACATCGTCATGCCGATCTGGCTCAGCACGCAGAAAGACGGCGCGACGGTCTCGGGCGATGTGCGCCATGTCTTGCTGCGTTCGCGTCGCCTGTCGATTATCGCCATCCTGTTTCTGGGATACGTCTATTATCGTCTTTCAGGCGGCGGCACGGCGCTGGCTGCCATCGGCTTGATCTCCTTTGCGGGTGTCGCGCAATTCCTGCCGTCTATGTTGGGCGGCATTTTCTGGCGCGGGGCCACACGCGTGGGTGCGCTCGCCGGGCTGTCGACCGGTTTCGTCATCTGGATGTATACGATGATGCTGCCCTCAATCGGGGTGGCCGGGGTCTTTCCCGACGCATGGATGCAAGGCGGGCCTGCCGATCTGCACTGGCTGCGCCCTCAAGCGCTGTTCGGGATTGAAGGGCTTGATCCGGTCGTTCACGCGGTTTTCTGGTCTCTGACCCTGAACACAGCCGCCTTCATCATCGGGTCCATGCTCAGCTTCCCCAGCCCGCTGGAGCGTTTGCAGGGCGCGCAATTCGTCAATGTCTTCGACCATTCCACCGGTCCCCGCGGTTGGAGCCACACAGGAGCCGCCGCAGAAGATCTGATGATGATGGCGCAGCGCATTCTTGGCCCCAGCGAGGCGCAACAGCTCTTTCAGGCGGAGGCCAAGCGTCAGGGCAAGGGTGATGATCTGCCCGACCCTTCGCCGGAATTTATTGACCGGCTAGAGCGGGAACTGGCGGGCTCTGTTGGCGGGGCCACAGCCCATGCGATGATCTCGCAGATCGTGGGCGGTGCGACAGTCTCCGTGCAGGATCTCATGGCGGTGGCCGATGAAGCCGCCCAGATCATGGAATATTCGAACCAGCTGGAGGCCAAATCCGTCGAGCTGGAAAACACCGCCGGCAAATTGCGTGACGCCAACGAAATGCTTACTGCGTTGTCAGTGCAAAAAGACGCCTTCCTGAGCCAGATCAGCCACGAGCTGCGCACGCCCATGACGTCAATACGCTCATTCTCGGAAATCCTGCGCGACGGGGACGATCTGACCCGGCCCGAACGCTCCAAATATTCCGATATCATCCACGCAGAGGCGATACGGCTGACACGCCTTCTGGACAACTTGCTCGATCTCAGCGTTCTGGAAAACGGCCAGATTGACCTGGAGCTTCAACGCGGCACCCTGCGCCAAGTGCTCGACCGGGCGCTCGCGTCATCTGAGGCCGCGACCGAAGGATTGAAGATCACTCTTGATGTGACCGGCACGGATGATGTGATCGAAACTGATCTGGATCGTCTCACTCAGGTCTTCATCAATCTCATAACCAATGCGGCCAAATATTGCACCGCAGAAGACCCGCATCTGCGTATTCGTATCCATGAGGATGGCCAGATCCGACATATAGATTTCATCGACAACGGAATGGGCATCCCGCAAGCCAGCCAGTCGCTGATCTTCGAGAAGTTCTCCCGCCTATCCGATCAGGCAGCGGCGGGCAGCGCTGGTCTGGGCCTTGCAATTTGCCGCGAAATCATGAGCAAACTTGGTGGCGAAGTGCGTTATCTTGATGGCACGAACGGCACGGCGTTTCGTGTGAGCTTGCCCACCGGTGTCAACGTCGCTGCCGCTGCAGCGGAGTAGCGCTAACCAGTTGGTAACCTCACCGCTCTAAGGTCAAACCACGAGCGGGATCGAACCAATGGCCTCACAAGACACCACTTCTGTTTTGCGCCGAATGCTGGCGCAGGCACCGACGCAAGGCGCGTCCGGTGTGGCCGCGCCATTCAAGCCGTTCGCTTCCCTCGTCGAAAAGCTGGCCGATCGCAGCTTGTCTTTACCTCTCGGCGTGGCATCCGTCACCCAAACCACACTAAGCCGTGATGCGGTTTTGGCCAATTTCGGGCCTCCTGCGTTGATGCTCCGTCTACGCTCTGCCGCAGGTGGCGTGGGAATGGCGGGGCTGTGTCCGCAGCTTCGCGCGGCCTTGATCGAAGTGCAGACGACCGGGAAGGTTGCGACGACACCGCCGCCGGATCGTCCCGCGACAGATGCCGATGCTGCGATTTGTAGCGGTTTCATCGGGGATCTGATCGCGCAAGCCAATGCCGGGCTCGCGCGGGAGCCGACGACTGCATGGAACACCGTGTTCACACCCGCAGGTCGGTTTGAGAGCCAGCGGGCTTTCGCCTTGGCTTTGGAAGACACACCGCTTTGCCACCTGTCTTTGCAGCTTGATCTGGGCGGCGGGGCGCGTCAGGGCGTCCTGCAACTGCTGATCCCGCAACCCGCACCGCGCGCTTCCGCAAAACCCACTGGCGGCTGGAAAGACGCCATGCAGCACGCGGTCAATGACGCGCCTGTGCCGCTTGAGGCCGTGTTGCACCGCATGGTGGTTTCATTGGCGGATGTCGAAGCGCTGAAAGTAGGCGACATGCTTACGTTGCCCCGCACGGCTGCTGCCACGATTATGTTGGAAGCGACTGAAACCTCCGTCGGGCCCTTCAAGCTGGGCCAGATTTCCGGTCAGAAAGCCTTGCGACGTGTGATCGACCCGCAGCCAGCTGATCCGGCACCGCAGCCCGCGCCGACGCTGACCGACCCAGCAGAACCCCTGTTGGCAGAGGCGCCCCAGACCTCAACCTGACGGCTAGCCCTTTTGGGCCGCCATCGCGTCAATCTGAGGGCGCATGTGATCCAGCTGATAGCCACCCCGCGTCGTCGCGGCGATAATGTCATCGGTGCTCATCTGACCGGCTTGCGACAGGCTCCAGACAACCGAAGACCGCGTGCCAGAGGCGCAGTAAGCCAACACCGGCCCCGTCGCCTCGGCCACAGCCGCGCCTTGGCTCGTGACATTTTCCATCGTCATGGCGCCGCCCAACACGGGGTTTTCAACAAATGTCAGACCAGCCGCCTCTGCCGCGGCCTTCATAACGCTTGCATGATGCGAGGGCGGTATTTCCCCGTCCGGCCGGTTGCAAATGACAGTGGTGTAGCCGGCCTCGGCGATGGCGGGCATATGCTCCGGATCAATCATCGGAGAGACGGCGTAGTCGGGGGTCAGGGCGCGAATATCCATGTGCCCTTTGTTATGCGATGGCGCAAAAATGTCCAGCAGTGGCGCGTTTTAAACCCAACGCTTCGATAGCCTTGACGGATCACTCAAAAGCCCACGATTCGAGCGATATTCTGCAGTTTTTCTCAGAAAATTACCGCTAACATGCTGTTCCGGCAGATGGAATTGGGCACTTGATCTAGAACAAGTGTGAAAACCTCACTTAGCGTTACCCTTTAAGGAGAACTGCTGCACAAAAGGGAGACTGGGATGAGTGTTGCTGATTTTCGTATCGAACCCGCTGCTGGTCCGTATGTGTTGGGCCCCGATGGTCGCTTGCAACCGCTCGACCGCAAAAAAGACCTGCGCGCGCGCATCCGTGCCGTCTTGCGCAATCAGGGTATCGTTGCAGATGTGGCGCGCGGGTTGGAGGCGCGCGCAGAGATGGCAGCGCCGCTTTGGGCGCATGCTGTAGACATGCAAGATGACGCAGAGGTCGAGACTCAGGTCGCCTGAGGCAAGGCGATCCGACCAAATCGCGCCAGCGCAATCAATGACTTGCGCTGCGCTTCTTTGTGCCTACTAATCAACGCGATGGAGCAGGGGCACCACACATATATGATGCGATATCGGGGGCCGCGGTGGCAGACCTGATCGACGTCTCTTCACAAGACGGGGTCACTGTCGTGACGTTGACAGACCCGCCTGTGAACGCGCTGGGCGGTGCGATGCGCCAAGCGCTCTGGACCGCTTTCGAAAACCTGCCCGACGATGACACCGCCGTGGTCTTGATCGGTGACGGGGCCTGTTTTTGCGGCGGCGTCGATCTGCGCGAGTTGGAGCCGCGCGCCGGGGTGCCGAGTTTCACCGATTTGATGACCCGGATCGAAGCCTCTGATCGTTTTGTGATCGCCGCGTTGCATGGCGCTGCGACAGGCGGCGGGTTGGAATTGGCGCAGGCCTGCCACTACCGGATCGCCGCGCAAGGAACACGCCTCGGCCAGCCTGAGGTGACGCTTGGTTTTCCGCCGGGCGGCGGGGCCACGCAACGCTTGCCGCGTCTGATCGGGGTGGAACAAGCCCTCTCTTTGCTGCTCTCTGGTCAACCCATCCAAGACAGCCGTGCGCTTGAGATCGGCTTGATCGATGCCCGTGCCAAGGGCGATTTGCGCAGCTTTGCAGTGCATTTCGCGCGCAGCATTGCGGCGCAAAACAACCACCCGCGTCGCACGCGCGACCAGCGCGAGATGTTGCGCGACGGCGCTGCCAATCAAAAGCAACTCACCCAGTTCCGTGCCCGCGTCGCAAGCACGCCGCTCCACGCGCCCAAGCGGATCATCGACTGTGTCGAAGCCGCTTTGCTGCTGCCTTTTGACGCCGGTATCGCCTTTGAACAAACCGCGTTTGAAGAGGGGGTTGCCTCTGCCCAATCGGAAGCGCTGCGCCACGCTGCCATGGCCGAGCGCCGCGCCCTGTTCCTTCCCGAAGCCAAGGGGTTAACCCCAAAGCAAATCGCGCGGGTTGGGCTGTTGGGGCAAGGCAAGCGCGCCCTTGATTTAAGCGCGATGTTGCTACGCGCAGGCGTCGAGGTCACGCTGGCGGGGCCGTCCGATATGGCGCTGCCCGGTCATGTGCAAACCTGGTTTCAACGGGCCGTCACTGCGGGGCGTTTGAACGCCGATCAAGCAACACGGGCAACAGACCGGCTGCGGGGCCCTGTCCCGCCAGAAGCGCTGAGCGAAGTTGATCTGATCCTTGATGCGGCTCCGACCGGGGCGGTGAATTATGCCGATCTACCGGTCGATCCCGGCGCGCTTTTGGTTTTCGCCCATGACCGACCCAGTTTCGACAACCTGCCTGACGGTGCGTCCGGTCTTGCGCTTGGTTTCGGGGTGCCTGCTGTGACCAGCGATCTGATGGTGCTGGCAAAAGGTCCCGACACCTCTGCCGACGCGCTTCTGGCCCTGTCACATCTTGCACGCCGTCTGGCCAAGCAAACCGTCATCAGCAACGATGCCAAGATCGACCTGACCGCCCGGATGCTGGGGGTGTGGCGCTTGGCGGCAGACACCTGTCTGCGCGATGGGGCAACGCCTGCTCAGGTGGATACCGCTCTGCGCGCGCTGGGCTGTCCGCGCGGCCCGTATCAGTTGCTTGATATGGTGGGGCTGAATAGTGCCGCCGCTCATATGCGCCCGCGCAAAGCGGCGCGTCAGCCTTTGCCCGATCTAATTGCGGTTCTGCGCGACATGGATCGCCCCGGTCGCCGTGCCGTGAAAGGGGTTTACCTCTATGATGCCGAGCATCCCCATGGCCGCGAGGATCCCGAGATCTCCGCGATCTGTGCCCGTCTACGCAAAGAGCAAGGCTTGCCCGAACGACAAATCTCGGACGGTGCGATCCAGCGGCGCTGTCTGATCGCGCTCGCAAACGAGGCCACTTATCTTCGTGCCGAAGGTGTCGTCACGCGCGGCACTGATCTGGATGTCGTGATGCTCCACGGGCTTGGCTTTCCGCGGTGGCGCGGCGGGCCGGTGCTGATGGCCGATCAGGCGGGCTTGCTGGCCATGCGCCGCGATCTGGAGCGTTTGGCCGCTCATGATCCGTTCATCTGGGAACCCGCGCCGCTGCTGTCCGACCTCATCAAGAATGGCGCACGTCTGTCAGAGGCTTAGGCGCGGCTTACCGGTCATGTGGCGCACGCGCTCGAATGCATCGACACCCATTTGTCTTGCAATATCAATGATGTCTATCGGAACCCAGTTTTCGCGGATGCGCCCGTCGGCCAATCGGTAGAAATCCATCACCCGCATATTGATCCGTTTTCCAGTCGCAGGCATGCCAAGCCACGGACCCAGATGCGTGCCGCTGACCGACGGCCACCCGCCCGTCACAGCGTAGTCGCCATCACTGATGCGAATGTAATGCCCCGCACCAGCGCGGTCGGGAAAACCTGTCAGAAAGGGGATCTGGTGATGGGCGCGAAACTCCTCCAGCCCGCGGGTGGTGCCGATGCCGGCAGGCCCGTACCACATGAAATCAGGGTGCCAGTAATCCGCGTGTGGCATCGACTCGAGCGATTTGCCGTCAAAGCGAAGAAGGGCGGCATGCATTGTCAGAACCACGTCCATGGATGCGGTATCGGTCGCATTACCCTCCAGCCGCAGACCGTCAGATGTGGCGGGCCCATACCATTGCTGTTCAGCGCCCAACGCGCGCACGAAAGGCCAGACGCCCGCCTGCAACATCAGATCGGCCAGATCAAGCATCAGATAGGTCGTCGCGATCTTCCCATCGACCAACTCATGCGCCTCACAAAAGCGGAGCGTAACGGTCTTCCCAGTGGCCGGAATATCGCAAAGATCAGCCAGAAATCGGCCTTGAAAGTGCCCCATCGCCGCGACCAGATGCGCCGCCCGCGGGGTGCTGACGCGGGCGTCCGGCAGGTTCGGGCCTGCCAGATGCGTCAGGCTGCGTCGCTCAAGATCGGGAAGCGCCGCGCGCAGCTGGGTCCAGACATCCGCAATCGCCTCGATGCCAATGCGTTCATTGAATGGATGCACGCCAAAGAACCGCGCGTTGGGGTGATAAATCTCAGCCACATCCCGGCCCTCCGACAAGTCGGACAGCAGCTGGTAACTGGTCTGGCGCAAATCATTCAGATCAAGGAGGGAGGCGGGCATGTGTTTTCCTTTGCATAGGTGTGCAAAAAAATATTGCGCAGAACCGGGCGTGCTGTCTAGACCTGCCGTGACAACGCATCAAAGGAGAGACCGATGAAAGGCAGCCGCCCCGAACAGGCCATTCTGACCCGCGACACTGACATGAGCAAAACCGAAGCTACCCGCGCCGTGATCGAAGGCATGGTGGACGGTCTCAACGACCACCGCATCGCTGATATCGGCGAGTTCTTTTCAGAAGGGTTCGGCTGGTATGGCAACACCGGCTGCGGCACCAAAAAAGGCCTGCGGGAGTTTCAGGACAACTGGCAAAAGCCCTTTCAGGCGGCGTTCTCAGACAAAAGCTGTGTCGACGAAGCGCGGCTTTACATGGGCGAGTGGGCGGCGGCTTTCGGGCGGCAAGAGGCCACCCATTCCGGTGACTTTATGGGTGTCACAGCAACCGGCAAGCGGGTCGAAATCCGCTACATGGATTTCTGGAAAGTCGTGGACGGCAAGATCGTCGACAATTGGGTGATGGTCGATTTCCCCCATGTGCTGGCCCAATTAGGCGTTGATGTTTTCAACGGTGAAGGCTGGGAAGCCTTTGACCACGGTGAGAAAACGCCGCCCAACCCTTAGCGCTCAGGCCAGAAAAATACCCACGATCACCAGCATCAGGCCCAGCACTGACAACAATAATGCGCCCAGGTTCAGCGGGATCACCCGTGCGAGCTTGGCGCGCATTTCCGCGTCGTCCAGCTTGGCCCGTTTGGCCCGCGCCACGATGACAATACAGGCCATCAGGCCCACAAGGCCCACCAGCGAAATAACAGCGCCGATCCAGACAAGATATTCCATGGGCCGCTCCTTGATTGCGTGCCTGCGCGTAAATCAAAGCGCGGGCGTGCTCAACCCCTTGAAGACCCCTTGAAGGGCGCGGACGGGGCCGTTAGTCAGGCATCTGACCCAAATCAGGAAATCTGAGTGATGAGCGATATGTCCAGTGACACCTCCTACCGCGTGACCGCCGATGAGCTGCGCCAATTCGTAGAACGCGTCGAGCGTCTCGAGCAGGAGAAAAAGGACCTCGCCGATCAGGTCAAAGAGGTGATGGCCGAAGCCAAAGGGCGTGGCTATGACACCAAGGTCATGCGCAAGGTGATCGCGCTGCGCAAGCGCGACCAGAACGATATCGCCGAGGAAGAGGCGGTTCTGGAGATGTATAAAGAAGCGCTGGGTATGTAAGCTCTCGTGGTCGCCGCTCAAGCCTGACGTGGCAAGAACGCCTCGACCGCCGCAGATGCGATGACCAGCGTGGACCCGGTATCCGGGTTCTCCACATTCAGCCCGCCAAAGACCGCGCGCACCTTCGCCCGTCCGCGCGGCAGCTTTTCGGCCAATGCAGTGCAATCGACCTGATCCGGGTCTTGAACGCCAACGGTCACCTGCACCCGCATCTCGTCATGGGACAGACCCGTTGCCTCAAAAAGCGGGATCGACGAATGCCGGATCGCGTCTTCAATCGCGCGGGCCGCGGCCTTGGTGTAGTCCATACCGTAGAGGTCATTGCCCATGCCCATCTCAATGATGAACCGCTGATCGCTCATGCGGCCCCCTCCAGATCAAGCGCGATAGAGATTGCGACATTGGCAATCACCGTCGGCTGCCCCCCATCCTCGCGCGGCACGTCGAGGCCCCCTTTGCGCGGCACAACCGTGATCTGGCCATAGGGAAAAATCGCAGCAATCGCATCCTTGTCCACTGCATCCGGGTCTTGCACGCCGACCTCTACGGTGATCTGCATCGCGGACTTATCCTTGCCGTAAAGCTCAGCCAGATTGATCGAATTATGCCATAGCGCGTCTTTCACGGCGCGTTTTGCGGCCTCTGTATAGTCCAGTCGGCGCAGGGACGATCCCATCCCGAACTCGGTCAGCAGGCGTTTGACGGGCATGGCGGCTCCTTCCACAGGGCTTGCATGGGCGAAGCATGCGCATCGCCGAGAGACTTTGCCAAGCCCCGCATCCTCGTTTAGGCGGGGGCCATGCTCCAGACCCGCCCCTCCGCCATTGCGACGCTTATTGTCATCTCTACCGGTATCTTGTGGGGGTTCTACTGGTTGCCCGTGCGCAGCCTGCAAACCGCGGGCCTGACCGGCGCATGGGGCACGTTGGCCATCACCGGCGCGGCGGCAATTATGTTGGCGCCTTTTGTAGCGATGCGCCGCCGCCGCGTGGACAGGTCTGATCTTGTGGCTATCGTCGGCATCGCGCTGGGCGGAGCGGCCTTTGCGCTTTACTCCATCGGGTTTGTCTATGGGCGTGTGGCCATCATCATCCTGCTGTTCTTCCTGACCCCGGTCTGGAGCACGCTGATCGGCCGCTACATCATGGGCTGGCAGACGCCGGCCCTACGGCTTGTCGCGATTGCCATAGGGTTGCTGGGCCTCGGCGTCATGCTCAGTGCAAACGGGCAGGTGCCCATCCCGCGCAATATCGGCGAATGGATGGCGTTGGCCTCAGGTCTGCTGTGGTCGGCCTCTACCACCTGCATTCGCAGTAAATCGCGACTGGCCCCGCCCGAAGCCGCGTTCACTTTCGCTGGTGGCGCAACCCTTGTTTCTTTGATTCTCGCGCCGCTTCTGGCTCCGTGGCCCGACGCGACTGAGGCCCCGGTTGCGCTCATCTTTGTTACCGGGGGGCTGTGGTGGGCCTTGTCGATGCTTGGGCTGATGTGGGCCACTTTGCGGCTTGATCCGGCCCGTGTCGGCATTTTGCTGATGAGCGAAGTTCTGATCGGCATCGCGTCAGCTGCCTGGCTGGCCGGAGAAACCCTGACCCCGGTCGAGATGCTTGGCGGCGCGCTTGTTCTGGGCGCGGGCGTTCTGGAAATCTGGCCGCAGCGGGCCAAGAGCGTCTAAGGCGTAATCATGGTCACGCCGGGCATCCGCTCGATCGTGAACAGATCGTCTTCATATTGCTCGGTCATGAACTCGACCATATCCTCGGTCCAGCCGGGCAGGTCCAACTCTTCTTCAATTGCGTCTTCCATCGCGTATTTGTCGAGGAACGCGGCCATGATCCGACGCTTTTGCAACTCCGTCTGTGGCGGGTTGGCCTTGAGATAAGCGCGCAACCGACGCATGCCGGGTTTGCTCATAATCTCGGTCAGCAAATCGAACCCGCCCGAGATAGGCGTCAGCGGATCAATCCCGGACAGCTCGCGGATCAACTGACCCCAGATCAAAGGGGTATCTTCATTGGCCCAAACGGTGATTTGCGCATGTTTGCACGCCGCGCGCATCTCGGCGATCACACTGGACCAGCGTATCGTCATCGGATCATTGCCAGACAAGAACTGGTCATAGGTCTTCTTGGCGACCTTGTCGAAAAGCGCCGGCAGGAAGGTCGCCGGATTGCGTACAGCTATGAAAAACTCAATCTCGTCTTCGGCAAAAAGCTCTTCAAACCGGGCGCATTTGAGCGGGGCCTGACGGTAAAACTGACCATCCTCCAACGCGCGGTTCGGCACGCAGATGAAGTTGGAGTTCGACATGACCAGCCGGTCCACATGGTCTTCGTGCAGGATCGCATCCAGCATCACATCGCGGGCATCCTCGGCCAGTGGATTGCGATGCATACTCTGCAAGGTCTCGCGCACGATACGCCGGTAGCGCCCCGGTCCCGGCACCGCCACGCCTTGCTGCACCAACGCTTCCTTGTTCTTGAGAAGAGATCTCAGAAGCGCATCGTCGTCTGTGCAATGCGGTCCGATATGACAGGCAATCTGCATGAGAAGCGAGGCAATCCTTTGAAGTCACGCGAAGATAACATGCTTTAGCGCGCTCGCGGCGACGATACCAGAGCCCCGGTTTATTCCGTCGCCCCATGTTGCCGCGCCAACGCGCCGAGCTTGGCCAGAACCGTCGGAGCGGGCGGGCAGGAGGCGCGCGTCTCCAGACTGACATGCAGCAAGAACTGATCACAGCTCGCCAGCACCGTGTCGTCCGCACTGCGGATCATCTCATGCCAGAGGCGCAGTTTCTTCCCGTCCGCAAGCGTGATCCGGCTGGCCACATGAACGCGCTCTCCCGCATGGGTCTCCTTGAGATACTTCACCGTAGTTTCGACCGTAAAATAGCTCAAACCACCCGCGATATAGGTGGCATCTGCGCCAATCTCGGCCATCACCGCATCCGCCGCGTCCGAAAAGATCTGCCCGTAGCGCCCTTCATTCATATGCCCGTTATAGTCGGTCCAGTCGACAGGGATCACCCGCTCGACCGACCTTAAAGGCACCTGTTCAGGCGGCTTCGGCAAGGTCGCCTCATGCGCATTCAACAGCGCCCCCGCCGCCGCATCGCGTTGCTTGAGCGCGCGCATCATCGCCACCAGATTATCGTCGCGCAGCCGTTCCAAAGCGCGTATATCCAGCGCGCCGGATTGCGCATCGGACTGCGTGGCGATCAGATCAACCAGCTCAGGCGTGAACTCCGGCACATCCATCAGCTTGGTCCAGGGCCAAGCAAGTGCTGGGCCAAACTGCTCCATGAAGTGCTTCATGCCGGCCTCGCCACCGGCAATTCGGTAAGTCTCAAAGAGGCCCATTTGCGCCCACCGTAACCCAAACCCATAGCGGATCGCATTGTCGATTTCCTCGGTCGTGGCGATGCCGTCGCTGACCAGCCAAAGCGCCTCGCGCCAAACCGCCTCCAACAGGCGATCCGCGATATGGGCATCAATCTCCGCCCGCACGCGCAGCGGAAACATCCCCAGCGAGGTTAGGATGCTGTCGGCTTTCTCAAGCATCTCGGCGTCATTTTCAGCCGATCCGACGACCTCCACCAGCGGGATCAGATAGACCGGGTTGAACGGATGCGTCACGATGATCTGCCCGGGTCGCGCCGATCCTTCCTGCAATTGCGACGGCGTGAAACCACTGGTCGACGAGCCGATCACAGCCTCCTCTGACACCACATCCTGCAGTGATTTCAGAACGCTATGCTTCAAAGCTAATCTTTCTGGCACGCTCTCCTGAACCCAGGCAGCCCCCGCGACCGCCTCTTCCAGCGTGTCGCAAAATGTCAGCCGCCCCTCGGCAGGCAACGCCCGATCATAAAGCATCGGCAGCGCCCGTCGCGCCCCCAAAAGCACGTCATTGATCTTGCGCGCGGCCTCGGGGTCCGGGTCGAAAACCGCCACGTCCCAGCCGTTCAGCAGGAACCGCGCGGCCCAGCCGCCGCCAATGACCCCGCCGCCAATAATCGCCGCGCGGCTCATCGCGGCGCTCGCTTCACCAGCCCCAACCGCTCACGCACAGCTTGTGGTCCGATCACCGTGGCCCCCATCCCTTCGATGATCCCACACGCCCGCGTCACCAGCGCTTCATTCGTCGCCAGCTTCCCTTTGCCAAGCCACAGGTTATCCTCCAACCCGACGCGCACATTGCCGCCCGCAAGCACCGCTGCGGCCACATACGGCATCTGGTTCCGCCCAATGGAAAACGCCGACCAGGTCCAATCCGGCGGCACCGCATTGACCATTGCCATCAGCGTATTCAGATCGTCCGGCGCGCCCCAGGGGATCCCCATGCACAGCTGGAGCAAGGCCGGGCTGTCCAGCACGCCTTCCTCGACCAGCGATTTGGCGAGCCACAAATGCCCGGTATCAAACGCCTCGATCTCCGGTTTCACGCCCATCTGGGTCATCATCGTACCCATCGCGCGCAACATGCCCGGCGTGTTCGTCATCACGTAATCCGCCTCGGCAAAATTCATCGTGCCGCAATCGAGCGTGCAAATCTCGGGCAAGCAGTCGGCCAGATGTGCAACGCGCTCCTCGGCGCCGATCATATCCGTGCCGTCGGTCAGGGGCAGGGGGCTAGAGGCGGACCCAAAGGTGAGATCGCCGCCCATGCCTGCCGTCAGGTTGAGCACGACATCGACATCGGCATCGCGCACCCGCTCGGTCAATTCCCGATACAAAGCCGGATCGCGTGACGGCGCACCCGTTTCGGGATCGCGCACATGGCAATGCGCCACCGCCGCCCCCGCCTTGGCCGCAGCAATCGCGCTTTCGGCAATCTGCTTTGGGGATCGTGGCACACGAGGAGACCGGTCCTGCGTCGCCCCCGATCCCGTTACCGCACAGGTGATGAACACCTCTTTATTCATAGCCAATGACATGCCGTCCTCCCAAACAGTCTGGCCACGTAACACCGATTCCAGTCGGTCACGCAATGGATGTCGGAGGGGTGGAGAAATGGGGCAGGCCCTATCGGTGATTTGCTTTGCAAATTCACCTTTCGGTTCACATTTTCATTTCATGAAAAGAGAATGGTGGGCGACCCTGGAATCGAACCAGGCGTGCGTCTCCGCGAGGGAGTTACAGTCCCCTGCCACACCTTGCGGCCTGTCGCCCACTGGCGGACCGAATACGCAAGGCGCCCAACCCCGTCAAGACGAAATTCGCTTGCACCGCGCGCGCGCAGACGCCATGCCGGATGCAAC
This sequence comes from Cognatishimia sp. MH4019, assembly GCF_020177595.1. Classification (GTDB taxonomy): domain Bacteria; phylum Pseudomonadota; class Alphaproteobacteria; order Rhodobacterales; family Rhodobacteraceae; genus JAHTBL01. The sequence continues at coordinate 87,375 of NZ_JAHTBL010000001.1, forward strand.
GAAAGGGACCCCCATGAAGAAACCCAAATGGGTCATCGAGAAAGAGCAATCGCGCCGTGCATCCGCCGCCGAAACCGTCTGGCTTTTCGGTTTGCACGCTGTGCGCGATGCGCTTGAAAACCCCGCCCGCGAGCGTCTTCGCCTCGTCCTCACGCTGAACGCCCAAAGCAAACTGGCCGATGCCATCGCCGCCTCGGGCATGGAACCCGAGATCAGTGATCCGCGCAAATTCGCGGCCCCGCTGGACCCGCAATCGGTCCATCAGGGGGCCGCATTAGAGGTCAAACCGCTGCACTGGGGCAGCGTCGAGGAACGCTGCCTCGCCGCCGACGGCCAGACCCCGCGCGTCGTCCTGCTGGACCGTGTGACCGATCCGCATAACGTCGGCGCGATCCTGCGCTCCGCCGAGGTGTTCGGGGCCCGCGCCGTCATTGCCCCGCAACGCCAGTCCGCGCCGGAAACCGGTGCGCTCGCCAAAACCGCTTCCGGCGCGCTCGAACGCCAACCTTATCTGCGCGTCAAGAACCTTGCCAACGCGATGGAGACGTTGCGCTCCATGGGCTACATCCTGCTGGGTCTCGATGGCGAAGCGGGCACCACCATCGACGCCGCCATGCAGGGCAGGGCGGACCGCCCCGTCGCCTTGGTCTTGGGCGCAGAAGGGCCCGGACTGCGCGAAAAAACCAAGGAAACCTGCGACATGCTGGTCAAAATTGACGCGAAGGGGGCTTTCGGCTCCCTCAACGTCTCAAATGCCGCCGCCGTCGCCCTATATGCTTCCACACGAGACGAGTAGGAAGCGCCGATGCCCGCCACCAAAGTTGCCACCTGTTGTTACTGCGGCACCCGCGCGGCCCTCGTGCTGCGCGGCAAGGTCCAGCATGAACTCAGTTGCCGGGGCTGTGGTGCGCCGCTTCATGATCTCAAGATGATTCCCCGTTCCGACAAGGGCGAACAGCGCGAATTGGTGAAACCCTCGCGCATCCGCAACCGACCGGAAGACCCGATCAAAGGGTATAAATGGGACGAGCGGAAACGCAAAAAGCGCAAAAAACGCAAATCTTTGGGCCGAAAAGTGCTGGAAGAGGCGTGGGATGTGCTCGAAGATATCTTCGACTGAAACATTCCTCACGGCTTTCGCGATCCCGATCACGCTCCGGCGAGGGGGGTTTTCAGGGTGCATCCTGCGGAGCATCTTGAGGGCAAGACGAAATCAACCCTCGGAGCCTGCCTCATGTCCACCCCCTCTCGCCGCGCTTTTCTTGGCCTTCTGGTCGCCATCCCCGTCACCGGAACGCTGATCCGCCCCGCCTTGGCCGAAGAGCCGTGGATCTTCGCCTCGGATGGCGTCGCCATCAACGGATATGACCCCGTTGCCTATTTCACCGAAGGCAAGCCTGTTCAGGGCTCTGCCGAACATGCGGTCGAATGGAAAGGCTCCACCTGGCATTTCGCCTCTGCCGAGAACCGCGCGACGTTCGAGATGAACGCCGATGGCTACGCGCCTCAATACGGGGGCTATTGCGCTTATGCCGTCAGTCAGGGCTACACCGCCAAGACCGATCCCAATGCGTGGACGGTGCACGAGAACAAGCTCTATCTGAACTTCTCCAAAGGGGTGCGCCGCCGCTGGCTGCGTGATGTGGAAGGCCATATTGAAGCGGCTGACGCCAATTGGCCCTCTGTTCTTGGTGCTTAACGCTTCGTTCACAGAATCGTGGCAGGGTCTTCAAAGTCGGTGCAACCACCCTATTTACTAATGTAGAAGCGCAGGCTGGAACTCTTGTGTTTCACTTCACTGTCCCTCGTTCCACACCTAGCGCTCGGGTCCCCCCCGGGCGCTTTTTTCTTGGATGGGCATCTGGCAGGGCACCATTGCCGCTGAGCGCGCAGTGGTTGTAATGTCGATCAAACCGTCTGTCAGCAGAGCCGGGACAGAAAGAGCAAGATGATGACCTATTCCGATGCCCACCTGCGCAACGTTCTGAAATCCACCAAGACGGTGGCGGTCGTCGGCGTGTCGATGAACCCGGTGCGCCCAAGCTATTACGTAGCCCGCTATCTCGACCTCAAGGGCTACACGATTATTCCGGTGAACCCTGGCCATGCAGGCAAAACGCTTTTCGGGGCCGAGGTGAAGGCCGCGCTTGAAGACATCACGCAGCCTGTCGACATGGTCGACATTTTCCGCCGCTCGGATGCCGTTCCGCCTATCGTGGACGCCGCACTTGCCCATTTCCCCGACCTCAAAACCATCTGGATGCAGATCGGTGTCGAGCACCCGCAGGCCGCCGCCAAAGCCGAAGCGCGCGGCGTCACGGTTATCCAGAACCGCTGTCCAAAGATCGAATATCAGCGCCTCTTCGGCGAGCTGCGCATGGGCGGCTTCGCGACAGGCGTCATCAGCTCAAAGCTGTAGGGGCAGGGGCCTCACCGTAGCAAGGCCCCAACCAAATCAAGCCGCCAAGGCCAGCTTGTAGACATGGATCTCGAATGTCGGGTGCATCTCGGCCCCGATGACATTTTCCTTGTGATGCCGGTAGGTCGAGCGCCAATACGGCTGCACAACCACCCCTTCATCGCGCATGATCGTCTGGATCTCCGCCATCGTCTCCCGCCGCGTATCCGCATCGGCAATCGAGAGCGCCTTATTCAAGGCTGCATCGAAATCAGCATTTGCAAATGCGCTCTCATTCCACGCCTCACCAGACCGGTAGGCCAGTGCCAGAACCTGCACGCCCAAAGGTCGCTGCGCCCAATCGGTCGTCGAATAAGCATAGCCCGCCCAATCATTCCAGAAGGTCGAGCCGGGCAGGATCGTCCGCTTCACATTGAACCCCGCATCTCGCAACTGCGCGGCCACAGCGTCTGACGTGTTCTTGCGCCAATCATCGTCGATCGAGATCAGCTCATGCTCGAAATCGGCCATCCCGGCTTCCTGCATCAACTGCATCGCCTTGACCGGGTCATATTCCGACGGGCCGATATCGGCATATTCCGGGTGGATCGGGCAAACATGGTGATTGGCCGCCAAGGTGCCCTGATCCGCATAGCCCAGCGTCAGACAGACCTGATTGTCCACCGCCAGCGCCAAAGCCTGCCGCACGCGCTTGTCGGCATAGGGTTGCATGCCGTCCACTTCGGCTTGCTGATTTGGGCGCACAACCAACGTGTTCGCGGTAACCGCTTCGGATTTCGTCCAGCCGATCGCATCGAAAATCTCAACAAACTCGCCCAGAGATTCGTAAATCATATCGACTTCTTCGGCGTCCGCCGCCGCAAGGATCGAGGCCTGATTGGTGCCGTAATCGACATATTCAATCCGGTCCAAAGCCGCCTCGCCGATGACGCCCTTTCCCCACCAGTCATGCTCGGTGTTCTTGACCAGAACAGCCCGCACCGACACCTCGAAGCTTTCGGGCATATAAGGTCCGGTCCCGATTGGATTGCTCAGAGGATCGCCGTCAAAGCTCTGGTGAACGACCGGCGCGGGATAGTCCGAAAAGCCCGCAATCAGCGTAATGTCAGGCGAATTCAGAACCAGCTTCACGGTTTGCTCGTCAACCACCGTGATGGCCCCTTCGCGCGCCAACCCGGTCTCATCATCAATCAGGGACGACATCCGGCTTGCCATCGAGTTGCCTTCCACGCCCTTTTCGCACCAGCGTGCAATGTTGAAAGCCACATCCTCTGCGGTGAACGCGTCGCCATTGCTCCAGGTGACGCCGGGGCGCACATTCAGCGTGTATTCGGTGGCGTCCTCGTTGATCTCCCAACTGTCCAGCAGGATGCCGCGGAACGTGCCGTCTGCGTTGTATTCCACCAGATATTCCAGCCAGCCTCGCGTGAAGTTCGACATTTGTGGCCAGTCAAATGTGCGCGGATCTTTCAGCGCCTTGACCGTGCTCTCAATGCGCAGCGTGCCGCCTTCCTGGGCTTGTGCGACTGCGGGTGTCGGCAGCGCTGCACCCAAAAGCCCATAGGCCGCTGCGGCACTGACCCCAAGCGATGTCGCGCGGGTCAAAAACTCCCGACGCGTCAATGTTCCGGCGCGAACCTCTGCCGCATAGGCATGAGCAGCAGGGTGAATCGTAGACGTATTTTTAGAAGGCATAATAGGACATCCTATTGCAGATAAAGGGAAAATCTTAGTCGGGCCTGAAGGTCAATGGCGGCTCTAACCCTATGGTGAGCAAAACAGGCACGCCACGAATTAAGCCAGAGCCGTCGCAATCATGCAAGGCGATTGAAGATTTGGCCTTCGCTTTGGCAAAAATATCCCCGCCGGAGGCGAAAATGATAAAAAAGAATGCGCGTCAGCGCGCCGCTTTTTCAGCGACACCTGAGGTGCCCTCACGACGCTCCAGCTCTGCCAGAACATCGGCCAGATCGACGTCGCGTGCGCGCAGCATGACCAGCAGGTGATAGAGCACATCTGCCGCCTCTGCCGTCAGCGCAGCACGGTCACCTTTGACCGCATCGATGATCGCTTCGACCGCTTCTTCCCCGAATTTCTCGGCGCATTTTTCGGGGCCCTTGGACAGCAGCTTGGCCGTCCAGCTGTCCTCACCACCCTCTGCCGCCCGGGCCGCAATCGTGGCGTTCAGCCGTTCCAAAACGCTCATGACAACCTCATCGGAATGCCCGCAGCGGCCATATGTTCCTTGGCCTCGCGGATCGTGTAATCGCCGAAATGAAAGATCGACGCGGCCAGCACCGCACTTGCGCCGCCCTCGGTCACGCCTTCGACCAGATGGTCCAGATTGCCCACACCGCCCGAGGCGATCACCGGCACGCTCACTGCATCCGAAATGGCCCGCGTCAACGGCAGGTTGAAGCCCGCGCGTGTGCCATCGCGGTCCATGGATGTCAGCAAGATCTCTCCCGCGCCCTTGGCCACGACGGTTTTCGCGAACTCAACAGCATCAATGCCGGTTTCGCGCCGCCCGCCATGGGTGAAAATTTCCCACTTGCCGGGGCTGACGGTTTTCGCATCAATCGCCACGACAATGCATTGCGACCCGAACCGGTCGGCTGCTCGCGCCACCACATCGGGGTCCGCCACAGCGGCCGAGTTGAACGAGACTTTATCCGCCCCCGCCAACAGCAAGTCGCGCACATCCTCTGGCGTGCGCACGCCGCCGCCGATGGTCAGCGGCATAAAGCATTGCTCTGCCGTGCGGGTTGCCAGATCAAACATCGTGCCGCGGTTTTCATGCGTGGCGTGAATATCCAGAAAACACAGCTCATCCGCGCCAGCGGCATCATAAGCCTTGGCGCTTTCCACCGGGTCGCCCGCGTCGATCAGATCGACGAAATTGACGCCTTTGACGACGCGCCCATCGGCGACGTCCAGACAGGGAATGATGCGTGTCTTTAACATGAGCGTCTTCTACGCGCTCGGAGCCAGCGCCGCCAAGGCTTCTTTCAGATCCAGCGCGCCGTCATAAAGCGCGCGCCCCGAAATCGCGCCATTCAGGTTTGCCCCGCAGTCGCGCAGCGCCACGATATCGGCCAGTGAGGATACACCGCCCGACGCAATCACCGGAATGGACACAGCCCGCGCCAGCGCCGCCGTCGCTTCGACATTCGGGCCTTGCATCGCCCCGTCGCGGTTAATGTCGGTATAGATGATCGCCGCAATCCCGGCGTCCTCGAACCGGCGCGCCAGATCGGTGACGGTTTGATCCGTCTCCTCAGCCCAGCCGCGTGTCGCGACCATGCCATTGCGGGCATCAAGCCCCACCGCAACCTTGCCCGGAAACGCCGTTGCCGCTTCGCGCACCAGATCGGGGTTTTCCACGGCGACCGTCCCAAGGATCACCCGTGCCAAGCCCTTGTCGATCCAGCGCTCAATCGTCGCCATATCACGAATGCCGCCGCCCAGTTGCGCGGGCACTTTCGTGTGCTCCAAGATCGCCTCGACCGGGGCTGCGTTCACCGGCTCGCCTGCAAAAGCCCCATTGAGATCAACAAGATGCAGCCACTCGCAGCCTGCCTCCACAAAAGCCATCGCTTGCGCGGCGGGATCGTCATTGAATACCGTCGCCTGATCCATCTCGCCTTTGACAAGGCGCACGGCTTGCCCGTCTTTCAGGTCAATCGCAGGGTAAAGGATCATCACAGAGCACTCCAATTTCGCAGTCGCGCACCCTATGGCACGACGCGGCGGCACATGCAAAGCGACCCTACGTTAGACTTGATCGGGCAGGCGGGCTTGCGCTTTCATCGCGCAAAACGTCTAGGGAGGACACCACATGAAACGCATCACCCTCATCGCAGCCGCTTGCCTTCTGGCCGGCGCCGCATCCGCCGATCCTGTTGCCGGCACTTGGAAAACCCAGCCCGGTGATGATGGCGCTTACGGTCATGTTACCGTTGCCCCCTGCGGCAGTGCGATTTGTGGCACTATTGCCAAGGCCTTTAACGCCTCCGGCCAAGAGATCGCCTCCGACAATATCGGCAAGCGGATGATCTGGGACATGAAAGCGAAAGGCGGCGGCAGCTATTCCGGCGGCAGAATCTGGGCTCCGGACCGCGACAAGACTTACAATTCCAAGATGAACCTGTCGGGCAATTCACTGAAGGTCGAAGGCTGCGTTCTGGGCATCTGCCGCGGCCAAACCTGGACCCGCGTGAACTAAGCTACGGTTTCCAAGTCAGGAAATTCGCAATCATCCGGAGACCAGCCTCCTGGCTTTTCTCCGGGTGAAACTGCAGACCGATCATATTCTGCGTGGCCACGATCGCGGTGACATCGCCGCCATAGTCCACATGCGCCAAACGACTTGAGCTTTGCTCGACAACCATATGATAAGAGTGGACAAAGTAGGCGTGATCGCCTGTCTCAACGCCCTCCAGAACCGGATGCTGAGCCTCCAGTACCAAGTTGTTCCACCCCATATGCGGCACTTTCAAAGACGCATCTGACGGCGTGATCTTCACAACCTCGCCCGCAACCCAGCCAAACCCGTCCGTGTCGCGATATTCGCGCCCGACCGTGGCCATCATCTGCATGCCAACGCAAATCCCCATAAAGGGTTTTGCACGCTCCACAGCCCCCTCGCGGATCGCCTCAAACAGCCCGTCCCGCGCCATCAAGGCCTCGCGGCACGCCGGAAACGCCCCATCGCCCGGCAGCACAATCCGGTCCGCACGCGCCACGTCGTCGGGGCGGTCGGTGACAATAACCTCGCCCCCGCCCACTTCCGCCGCCATCCGCTGAAACGCCTTCTCAGCCGAGTGCAAATTGCCGCTGTCGTAGTCAATCAGAACGGTCAGCACCGCTTACAACGCCCCTTTGGTCGACGGGATCGCATCCGCCTTGCGCGGGTCCGTCTCCAACGCATCGCGCAGCGCGCGGGCCACCGCCTTGAACGCCGCCTCTGCGATGTGGTGCGAATTCAGCCCATGCAGCTGATCGACGTGCAGCGTGATCCCGCCATGGGTCGCAAACGCCTGAAAGAACTCGCGCACCAACTCGGTATCAAATGTCCCGATCTTCGCTGTCGGCATCTCGACATTCCACACCAGGAAAGGCCGTGCCGACAGGTCCAGCGCCGCCCGAACCAGCGCATCATCCATCGGCAAAAGACAGGCGCCATAGCGCACGATTCCGCGCTTGTCGCCAAGCGCCTCAGCCAAGGCCTGACCCAAAGCGATGCCCGTATCCTCAACCGTGTGGTGATCATCAATATGCAGATCACCCTTGGCGCGCACGGTCATGTCCATCAACGAATGGCGTGCAAGCTGATCCAGCATATGATCAAAGAACCCGACCCCCGTCTGGTTGTCGTAAGCCCCTGTTCCGTCAAGATTAATCTCAACGGTAATCTGGGTCTCGGCTGTGTTCCGGCTGACGCTCGCTGTCCGCATATCCGCTCTCCTTTGGCGGCCTTATACGCAGCGATCACGCCTCCGAAAACCCGCGATTTTTCCAAGCGGGCCGCGATGTTACCCAATTGCCCGCCTGCAAATCGGGGCTACCCTTCGCGGCCCATCCACGGCAAGGTGCGCGACAGGGAGACAAACCATGACCATCCGCCTGGGCTGCATCGCAGACGACTTCACCGGAGCCACTGACCTGGCCGGTCTTCTTGCCCGGTCCGGCTTGCCCGTCTCTTTGCGCATCGGCACCCCTGAAAAGACCACCGATCTCGCCCCGTTCGAGGTTATCGCGCTGAAAATCCGCACCAACCCGGTGGAGGATGCCGTGGCCCAATCCCTCCAAGCGCTTGACTGGCTCAGGGCAGGGGGGGCTGCGCAAATTTTCTGGAAATACTGTTCCACCTTCGACAGCACGGCGCAGGGCAATATCGGCCCCGTGTCCGAGGCACTGATGGACGCCCTCGGCACCGATCAAACGATCTATTGTCCTGCATTTCCCGAAAATGGCCGCAGTATCTTCATGGGAAACCTCTTTATGGGCGAAGATCCTCTTGCCGAAAGCCCGATGAAGGATCACCCGCTGACCCCCATGCGCGACAGCAATCTCATGCGTCTGCTGGCCCCTCAAGTAAGCAAACCCGTCGGCCTCGCCAATCGCCTGACCGTCGCGGCGGGCGCTCAAGCCCTCCGCGACCGCCTTGCCGATCTCAAGGCCCAAGGCGTCGCCCATGTCATCACCGACGCCGTTGCCAATGACGACCTGCACATCATCGCGGAAGCCTGCCGCGACATGCCACTTCTCACCGGCGGAAGCGCCGTCGCCATGCCGCTCCCCGCGCTTTTCCAACAAGACGGCACGCTTGAGAACGCAGCCCCCTTCAAAGCCCCGCAAATCGACAACACGCCGGTCATTCTCTCCGGCTCCTGTTCGGCCATGACCAACGCCCAGGTCGCTGCTTTCACAGGCGAAAAGCATCGCCTTGATCCGCTGGACATCGCTGAGAATGGCCCACAAGCTGCCATAGAGTGGCTCCTCCAGCAGCCTACTGGCATGCCCAAACTTCTTTACGCCACCGCCGATCCGGCGTCCGTCAAAGCTGCCCAAGCCAAGCTCGGCACCGCCGCCGCAGGCCAGCTCATCGAAGACACCCTCGCGACCCTCGCGCAAGAAGCCCTAAAGACCGGCCACCGCCGCTTCATCGTCGCGGGTGGCGAGACCTCGGGTGCCGTCACCCAAGCCCTACAAGTCTCCCGTCTCGCCATCGGTCCCGAGATTGCCCCCGGTGTCCCTTGGACTTTCGCCGCCAGCGCAGGCCACCCCATCGCGCTGACGCTCAAATCCGGCAATTTCGGCGCGGAAACCTTCTTCCAAGATGCTCTGGAGGCCCTATGACCGCCGACACAAAAGCCGACAACAAGCTGCGCGAGGATATCTGCATCCTCGCCAAATCCATGTTTGATCGGGGCCTGACGATGGGCAGTTCCGGCAATATCTCCGCCCGCATCTCCGATGGCCGCCTGCTCGTCACACCCACCGGTTCCTGTTTCGGGCGCCTTGACCCCGCGCGCCTGTCGGTCCTTGATGGCACAACCCATGTCGAAGGCGACGCCCCCACGAAAGAGGTTCCCCTGCACACAGCCTTCTACGACACGCGCGGCGACAAGACCGGCGCCGTCGTGCACCTGCATTCCTGCCATGCCACAGCCCTCTCCATGCTGCCGGACACCGACCCCGACAACATGCTGCCGCCCATCACCGCCTACGGCATCATGCGGCTCGGAAAGGTCAAACTACTGCCTTACTTCATGCCCGGCGATCCTGCGATGGGGCAGGCCGTGCGCGGCCTCGCAGGCAAGCGCGCTGCAGTCGTTCTGGCCCATCACGGCCCCGTCGTCGCGGGCAAGGATGTGGAGGCCGCCTGCTACGCCATGGAAGAACTGGAAGAGACCGCAAAGCTCACCCTGATGACCCGCGGTCTGTCCCCCAACATGCTAAACCAAGCACAAATCCAAGGGCTTGTCCGCAACTTCAATGTCGAGTGGGAGGACTGAGCATGCCTAAATTCTCCGCCAATCTCGGCTTCCTCTGGACAGAACTGACCCTCCCCGACGCCATCCGCGCGGCCCATAAAGCCGGCTTTGACGCTGTTGAATGCCACTGGCCCTACGACACCGATCCCGCTGCGATTGATGCCGCATTGGAGCAGACAGGCTTGACGATGCTGGGCCTGAACACATCGCGCGGTCACGCAGGCGAAAACGGCCTCTCCGCACTGCCGCTGCGCGAAACCGATGCCCGCGCCGCAATTGATGAGGCCATCACCTATGCCCTCCGGATCGGCACACCGAACATCCACGTAATGGCCGGTTTCGCAAAAGGTCCGCAAGCCGAAGCGACCTTCAAAGCGAACTTGCAATATGCCTGCATGCAAGCCGCACCCCACGGCATCACGATCCTGATCGAGCCGCTCAACCACCGTGACGCCCCCGGCTATTTCCTCAGCACCAGCAGTCACGCCAAGACCATCATCGAGGCCGTCGGTCAGCCCAACCTCAAGCTGATGTTCGACTGTTATCATCTGCAAATCATGGAAGGCGACATCACCCGCCGCCTCACCGATCTGATGCCGATCATTGGCCACATCCAGATCGCCTCGGTCCCCGACCGCGCCGAGCCTGACCATGGTGAGCTGGATCACCAGTACCTCTTCGCTCATCTTGACGCGCTGGGTTATGATCGTCCCATTGGTGCCGAATACAAGCCACGAGCCACAACTGATGCGGGCCTCACCTGGCTCCCCCGCTAATCCTTCGCTTTTTCCAAATATCCCGGGGTCTGGGGCAGAGCCCCAGCACGGCGACACACGCAGTGCGGCGCTAAGCCTTTGAAAAACCCGACAGCCGCTCTTGGTGATGTCTTTCAGACATACATCTGCCGAGCAGTACGCATTAAAAAAGCCCCCTCGTTTCCGAGGAGGCCTTTTTAATTGGAGCGGGCGAGGCGATTCGAACGCCCGACCCTAACCTTGGCAAGGTTATGCTCTACCCCTGAGCTACGCCCGCTTCCTTGGGTAGGGCGGATTTATAAACTGCAGCCCGTGCCTGCAAGGGAAAAATTCAGCGAAACGGAAAAAAGTCACACCAAGGCATGCGCGATCAGGCCAATGGCGCTCAAAGCGATCATGCCCGTGGTCAGCAACACGCCAGCCACGCGCAAGTTCATCACAGGCGGGCTTGCAGAAAACCCATAAGCATGAGCAACGCGACCCAAAAGCAGCGTGATCCCCAAACCATGCACGACCCATCCGGGCGCGCCTTGGGCCTCTACCAAAGCCAGCAAGATCAGCCCGATCGGTGCATACTCCGCGCAATTGGCCTGCGCGCGTATGCGTTTCAGCAGGCTCTTGTCGCCCGCATCGCCGAGCCCGATCTGATTGCTCCGCCGATACCCGATCACGCGAAACGAAAGCACCAGGAAGACCAGCGCAATCAGTCCCGCATAAAGAGCCGTGATCCCCAACATTTACTCGAACTCCACCAGCAAGTCCTTGGCGTCGATCTGCCCACCGGCCTGCACATGCACCGCCTTCACGACCGCATCACGCTCGGCATGAATGCCCGTCTCCATCTTCATCGCTTCAATCGTCAGCAGCAGATCGCCTTCCTTGACCTCCATGCCAACCATCGCCGCGACAGAGGCCACAACCCCCGGCATCGGCGCGCCGATATGGTTCGGGTCACCCTCAATCGCCTTGGGCCGCGCCGCCGTTGTCGCCTTGACCATCCGGTTCGGCACACGGATCACCCGCGGCTGACCGTTCAGCTCAAAGAAACACTTCACATCACCGTCTTCATTGGTCTCGCCAATGGCTTGCAGGCGAATTTCCAGCGTCTTGCCGGGATCAATCTCGGCTGTGATCTCTTCGCCGGGCGTCATCCCGTAAAAGAACGTCAATGTTGGCAACGTCCGTACCGGTCCGTAGGTCCGATGGCGCCCCATGTAATCCAGAAACACCTTCGGATACATCAGATACCCGTTCAGATCCTCGTCATCGACAGGCTTGCCATCCAGCTCCTTTTGCACCTTGGCGCGGATCTTCTTCAAATCCACCGGCTCCAGATGCTTGCCCGGACGCTCCGTATCCGGCTTCTCGCCTTTCAGCACCTTCGACACGATCCCCTTCGGAAACCCGCCCGGAGGCTGGCCCAGATTACCGCGCATCATGTCCACGACGCTGTCGGGGAAGGCCACATCCGTCTTCGGGTCCTCCACCTGACCGCGTGTCAAACCCTGAGACACCATCATCAAAGCCATATCGCCCACGACCTTGGACGAAGGTGTCACCTTCACGATATCGCCGAACATCTGGTTCACATCCGCATAGGTCTGTGCGACCTCGTGCCAACGATCTTCCAACCCCAGACTACGGGCCTGAGCTTTCAAATTCGTAAACTGCCCACCGGGCATCTCGTGCAGATAAACTTCGGAGGAGGGGGCCTGCTGCCCCGTCTCAAACGCCGCATATTGTGCGCGCACGGCCTCCCAATAATCGCTGATCTGACGCACTGCGCCCGGATCAATCCCGGTATCGCGCTCTGTATGGCGCAGAGATTCCACAACCGTGCCCAGCGTCGCCTGGGACGTATTCCCCGACAGCGCATCCATCGCGCAATCCACCGCATCCACACCCGCTTCCGAGGCCGCAAGGATCGTCCCACACGCCACGCCAGCCGTGTCATGGGTGTGGAAGTGGATCGGTAAACCGACCTCTTCTTTCAACGCCTTAACCAGAACCGAGGCCGTCGCCGGTTTCATCAAACCGGCCATGTCCTTGAGGCCCAGCACATGCGCGCCGGCCTTCTTCAACTCCTTGGCCATGCCGACATAGTATTTCAGGTCATACTTGGCCCGCGCGGGGTCCAGCATGTCGCCTGTGTAGCAAATCGTGCCTTCGCAGACCTTGCCCGCGTCAATCACCGCATCCATCGCAACGCGCATATTCTCGACCCAGTTCAGGCTGTCGAAGACGCGGAATACATCGACACCGGTCTCGGCGGCCTGTTTGACGAAAAACTGCACGACGTTGTCCGGGTAGTTCGTATATCCAACCCCGTTCGAGGCGCGCAAAAGCATCTGCGTCATGACATTCGGCATCGCCGCACGGATATCACGCAGCCGTTGCCACGGGCATTCCTGCAAGAAACGATACGCCACATCAAACGTGGCACCACCCCAGCATTCGACGCTGAAAAGCTGCGGGATATTCGCCGCATAGCTCGGTGCAACCCGGATCATATCAATCGACCGCATCCGCGTCGCCAGAAGCGACTGATGCCCGTCGCGCATCGTCGTATCCGTAATCAGCAACTGCTTCTGCGCGGCCATCCAGTCCGCGACGGCCTGCGGCCCCTCGGCCTCCAACAACGTGCGCGTGCCGGGGGCGGGGTTTTCCACATACGACACAGGCGGTTTCGGCGCTTTCGCCTCGGCCGATGGCATGGCCCGCCCTTCGGTCTCGGGATGCCCGTTCACCGAGATATCCGCGATATAGGTCAGGATTTTCGTCGCCCGGTCGCGCCGCTTCTTGAACTGGAACAGGTCCGGCGTCTCGTCGATGAATTTCGTGGTGTATTCATTGTTAAGGAAAGTCGGGTGCTTCAACAGGTTCTCGACAAAGGCGATATTGGTGCTGACCCCGCGAATACGGAACTCCCGCAAGGCCCGGTCCATCCGCGCAATCGCGGCCTCTGGGGTTGGAGCCCAAGCCGTCACCTTCTCCAAAAGCGAGTCGTAATACCGCGTAATCACAGCGCCTGAATAAGCCGTGCCGCCATCCAGACGAATGCCCATGCCGGTAGCACCCCGATACGCCGTGATCCGGCCATAATCGGGGATGAAGTTGTTCAGCGGGTCTTCGGTTGTGACCCGACACTGGATCGCATGCCCGTCCAGCTTCACATCATATTGCGAGGCCGTGCCGGTGGCATTCACCAGCGATTTGCCCTCGGCAATCAGGATCTGCGCGCGCACGATATCAATGCCCGTGACTTCCTCGGTCACCGTATGCTCGACCTGCACACGTGGGTTCACCTCGATGAAGTAAAACTCGCCCGAGTTCATATCCATCAGGAACTCGACCGTGCCCGCACACTCATAATTCACATGCTGGCAAATCTTCTTGCCCAGATTACAAATCTGCTCGCGCTGGGTGCCGCTCAGATACGGGGCAGGGGCGCGTTCCACGACTTTCTGGTTGCGCCGCTGGACCGAGCAATCGCGCTCGTAAAGATGGTAAATATTGCCCTCTTTATCGCCCAGAATCTGCACTTCCACGTGCCGGGCACGGGTGATCATCTTTTCCAGATAGCCCTCGCCATTGCCGAACGCGGCCTCGGCCTCGCGACGGCCCTCAAGGACCTTCTCTTCCAACTCGTCTTCGTTGAAAATCGGACGCATCCCGCGCCCACCGCCACCCCAGGACGCTTTCAGCATCAGCGGATAGCCGACCTCGGCGGCCTCTTTCTTGATGGCGTCCATGTCGTCGCCCAGAACTTCCGTGGCCGGGATCACTGGAACACCCGCCTCGATTGCCACGCGTCGTGCAGAGGCCTTATCGCCAAGCGCGCGCATCGTCTCGGCCTTCGGGCCGATAAACGCGATGCCATTCTCGACGCAGGCATCCACAAAATCGGGGTTCTCCGACAACAAGCCATAACCCGGATGGATCGCATCCGCCCCACATTGCTTGGCCACACGGATGATCTCGTCGATGCTCAGATAGGCCGCGACCGGCCCCAGACCCTCGCCAATCCGGTAGGCCTCATCAGCCTTGAACCGGTGCAGGCTCAGCTTGTCTTCTTCGGCGTAGACGGCAACGGTGCGTTTCCCCAGTTCATTGGCAGCCCGCATGATGCGGATGGCGATCTCCCCACGGTTGGCGATGAGGATTTTCTTGAACTCGGGCATGGCAGGTTCCCTGACTTAAGTACGATTGCCGCACCGTCTATGACGTTTGGGCAGCCTGAGCAACGCGTAGAAGTGGGTAGACCCCGTGGTTTAGCGCTAAACCAGAGCTTGCCCGCGCAGATCAGCAAGGCGTTGCGCACCGATCTGCTGCATGTTCGCGATCAGGTCTTTCTCGAAAATCTCGGCCACATGGGCCAACCCTTTCGCCCCGAACGCCGCCAGTCCGTAATGCCAGGCCCGCCCCAGCATGACAAAATCCGCGCCCAAGGCCAGCGCCCGCATCACGTCCAGCCCGCCTTCGACCCCACTGTCGAAAATCACCGGCAGGTCAGTCGCCGCGCGCACCCCCGGCAAAGCTTCAATCGTCGCCGGAGCCGCATCAAACTGCCGCCCCGCATGGTTCGACACCCACACCGCATCAACGCCAACCCCCGCCATCTTTGCCGCATCCTCGGCCCGCAAAATACCTTTCACAACCAAAGGCCCGTCCCACGCCTCCCGCAACGCCTGCAAATACGCCCAATCCGGAGAGGTCCGCAGCAGATACCCCGCATGCGCATTTGACGGCAGCAACCCACCGGGCTTCATGTAACTGTCGATAAACCGCAGCCGCGGCATCCCGTGGCGCAGCGTCCCCACGCTCCACGCCGGGCACATTGCCGCCTGCGCAATCATCTTGCCCCGCAGCACCGGAGGCTGCACCAGCCCGCCCCGCGTTTGCCGCTCCCTGCGCGACGGCCCCGGCACATCGACCGTTAGAATGAGCGTATGAAACCCCGCATCCTTGGCACGCCGCAGCATGTCATCGCGGATCTCCGGCTCCGCAGGTGGATAGAGCTGAAACCACCCCTGATCCCCCGCACATGGCCCCACATATTCAGGCGTCTGGCTGGCCACCGTCGACATCCCATACGGCAAGCCCGCTTCCGCCGCATACCGCGCCAGCAACCGCTCCGCATCCGGCCAGATCAAACCCGACATGCCGACGGGCGAAATCCCGATCGGCACGGCATAGTCGCGCCCCATCAGGCTGCATGACAAATCCGGAGCCACCGGCCCCTGCAACACAGCTGGTTCAAACAGCACCCGGTCCAATGCCGTGCGATTGCGCGCCAATGTCCGCTCATTGCCTGTGGCACTGTCCAGATATTCCCAGACAAAATGTGGAATACGTCGCCGCGCGCGGGCTTTGACGTCAGACAGGGCAGGGTAGTGTGAGTGCAGATCCATAGGCTTGAATTACCGCGCAATCGGCTGATCCCAAAGCGTTTTTACGCGGATAGCCTCCATCGACCTTACGGCGATTGCAGGCAATCCCCTATCGGTGGGCATTTGCTATGCAATTGCCCTGGAACAGACCGCGAACACCCTCTTTCCCTCGCACCCAAACCGCGCTACCTTCCCTTGCATGAGCACTTTCGACGAAAACGACGCCTTCGAGGCCGCCGTCCCGCTATCCCAACGCGCCATGCAAGCGCGCGGCGCGCCCTATCTCGAAGACCTCAACCCCGCCCAACGCGAAGCGGTCGAGAAACTCGATGGCCCCGTCCTCATGCTCGCGGGCGCAGGCACCGGCAAGACCAAAGCGCTCACCACCCGCATCGCGCATCTGCTGATGACCGGCACCGCGCGGCCCAACGAAATCCTCGCCGTGACCTTCACCAACAAGGCCGCGCGCGAGATGAAACTCCGCGTCGCCCGCACGCTCAATCAGGACATCGAAGGCATGCCCTGGCTCGGCACTTTCCACGCGATCTGTGTGAAACTGCTGCGCCGTCATGCGGAATTGATCCCCGTAGACGGGTCGGTCGTTTCGTATACTCAAAGCGGTGACGGTGACGGTGGCGGTGAGGCCGAGGTTGAGGAATTAATTGACGATGAGCCATTGAGTGCACAGGAAGAGTTGGGCCCCCCGCTCAGAACTCCTACCTCAGAGACTGCGACGCCAAGCTATACTGTTGTTAGACGCGCGTCTCCGCATCTCAAATCCAACTTCACAATCCTCGATACTGACGACCAGATCAGGCTCCTGAAACAACTCCTTGCGGCCGCTAACATCGACGACAAACGCTGGCCCGCAAGGATGCTTGCGGGCATCATCGACGGCTGGAAAAACCGCGCCTGGACGCCCGAAAACGTCCCCGCCGCCGAAAGCAATGCGTTCGACGGCAAAGCTGTTGAGCTATACGCGCAGTATCAAGCGCGCTTGATCCAGCTAAACGCATGTGATTTCGGAGACCTGCTGCTCCACATGGTGACGATCTTCCAGCAAAATCAGGACGTTCTCGACCAATACCGCCGCTGGTTCCGCTACATCCTCGTGGACGAATACCAGGATACCAACGTCGCCCAATACCTCTGGCTGCGCCTGCTCGCTGATAGTCACAAGAACATCTGCTGCGTCGGTGATGATGACCAATCCATCTACGGATGGCGCGGGGCTGAGGTCGGCAACATCCTGCGGTTTGAAAAAGATTTCCCCGGCGCCCATGTCGTCCGCCTTGAGCAAAATTACCGCTCCACCCCTCACATCCTCGCCGCCGCCTCCGGCGTGATCGCCGCCAACAAGGGTCGCCTCGGCAAGACCCTCTGGACCGCCGAGGAACACGGCGAAAAGGTCCGCCTGATCGGTCATTGGGACGGGGATGAGGAAGCCCGCTGGGTCGGTGACGAGATTGAGGCGATGCAATCGGGTACCCGCGGCCTTGACCCCTACAACCTCGACCAAATCGCCATTCTCGTCCGCGCCTCCCACCAGATGCGCGCCTTTGAAGACCGCTTCCTGACCATCGGCCTGCCCTACCGCGTCATCGGCGGCCCGCGCTTTTACGAACGGATGGAGATCCGCGACGCGATGGCTTACTTCCGCCTCGCCGTTTCCCCCGCCGACGACCTTGCGTTCGAGCGGATCGTGAACACGCCCAAGCGGGGCCTCGGCGACAAAGCCCAGCAGAAAATCCAGATGATGGCGCGCTCCAACGGGGTGTCGCTGCACGAAGGCGCGCGCCTTCTGGTCGCCACGAAGGGCTTGGGCGGCAAGGGCGGCACCGAACTGGCCAAACTCGTCGACGGCATCGACCGCTGGGCCGCCATGGTCCGCGATGAAAAGCAAAGCCATATTGAAACCGCCGAGATCATCCTCGACGACAGCGGCTACACGGGCCATTGGCAAAACGACAAAACCCCCGAAGCGCCCGGACGCCTTGAAAACCTCAAGGAACTCGTCAAAGCGCTCGAAGGGTTCGAGAACCTGCAAGGCTTCCTCGAACATGTCAGCCTGATCATGGACAACGAATCCGACGCCGAAGAGCCAAAGGTCTCCATCATGACGCTCCATGCCGCCAAGGGTCTCGAATTTCCCGCTGTGTTCCTACCCGGCTGGGAAGACGGCCTCTTCCCGTCCCAACGCTCCATGGATGAATCCGGCCTCAAGGGCTTGGAAGAAGAACGCCGCCTCGCCTATGTCGGCATCACCCGCGCCGAAGAGGTTTGCACGATTTCCTTCGCCGCCAACCGCCGCGTTTATGGCCAATGGCAAAGCTCGATCCCCTCGCGTTTCATCGACGAATTGCCCGAAGAACACGTCGATGTCCTCACGCCCCCCGGCCTCTACGGTGGGGGCTACGGCGCAGCTGCCCCGGCCTCCGCCATGGACCAAGCCGTGTCTGAGGCCAACGTCTACAACTCCCCCGGCTGGCGCCGCTTGCAGCAACGCGCAGGTCAGCGCGGCATGTCTCAACCCGCTGAGTCCAAGAACATCGTTATCGACGCCACCGCCGTCAGCGCCCACACCGCGGGCGACCGGGTGTTCCACACCAAATTCGGCTACGGCACGATCATGGGGCTCGAAGGCGACAAGCTGGATATCGAGTTCGACAAGGCGGGCAGCAAAAAGGTCGTCGCGAAGTTTGTCGTGGCCGCCGATATGGCCGATGATGTGCCGTTCTAGGCGGCGGGCATCGCCAGGAAGTGTATGTACAGGTGCCATACCCAAGCCATACGCAAACCAGACCCGAACCATACAGCGTGTCGGGCTGGTTTCAGGGCCATAAAATCGGCCACAGCGACGCCACCAAAAGCACCGCCATCGTGATATTGAACACCCGCAATTTGCGCGGGTCATCCAGCACACGGCGCAATTGCTGGCCCATCCAAGCCCACAGACCCACCGACGGCAAATTGATTGCGCCAAAGACGACGCCCACCAGAAAAATCCCCCAAAATCCGGCACTGGGCACCGCGTAGACGCTGATTGCGGTCAAAGCCATCGTCCACGCTTTCGGGTTCACCCATTGAAAGGCCGCCGCTTGGAAAAACGTCATCGGCGTGCCCGTCGGCTCTTTCGCATCCGGTGCGGCGGCGGTGGCGATTTTCCACGCCAGATATAGCAGGTAGCCGACCGAGACGATCTTCAAGACTGTGTAACTCACTGGGAATGCGTCAAAAATCTGGATCAGCCCAACGCCCACCAGGACGACCATAAAGACGAATCCCAAAGCCACGCCCAGCATATGCGGCAGAGTGCGCCACACCCCGTAATTCGCGCCAGACGCCATCAGCATCAGGTTGTTTGGCCCCGGTGTGATCGAACTGACAAAGGCGAAGGCGGCGAGGGCGGTGAGAAGATCATAAGTCATACGCGCAATTTTATGGCGTCATACGTGCAATGAAATTGCAAAGCTCATAGCTTTTGCGATAATATCGCAATATATGGCGAAAATAGATGATATAACCGACCGAATATTGCACGAGCTGTCCCGTGATGGGCGGCTCAGCAATATTGAGCTCGCCGACCGCGTTGGGCTGTCGCCCTCTGCCTGCTTGCGCCGCGTGCAAGAGCTTGAAAAGACGGGCCTTATCAAAGGCTACCGCGCTATCCTCGATCGCGATCAGTTGGGGCAGGGCTTCACGGTTTATGTGATGGTCGGCCTCTCGGACCACTCCAAAGCCTCGCAAGAGCGTTTCGAATCCGCGATGCGCACCGCCCCAGAGGTCACGGAATGCCATAACGTGTCCGGCGTGTTTGAATACCTGTTGCGGGTCGAGGTGCCTGATCTGGCATCCTACAAGACCTTCCATACGGACAAGCTGGGCCAAGTCCCCAACGTCAACGCGATCAACAGTTACATGGTGATGGGCTCGCCCAAGAACATGCGCGGCTAACCCCAGCTTGGTGGCTCGGTGGAGGGGGCGTAGCTGCCAAAGCTCCATTCATGTCCTTCGGGATCTTTCGCGCGGTAGCGCCATGTGCCCCATTCGGTTTGCTCGGGTGGATAGACAATCTGTGCCCCGGCTGCCTTTGCCGTATCGAAATGCGCCTGCACATCCTCAACGACAAGGTAAATGCCCGGCGATCCTTTCGCCATATCGGCTGTCCCCATCATGATGACCCCATTGCCAAAGCGCATTTCGGCATGTTGGAGCACACCATTCTCGTCGTCATAGCTTTGCACGACAGACAGACCAAAAGCCTTTGTGAGAAAGGCCATCGCGGCTTTGCCGTCGGCATAGCTCAGATAAGGAACAATGGATGGGGTGTGGGACATGATGCAAACTCCGGGTCAGGATGGACCCAGTCTAGCACATGAATTGTCACGGCAAAAAAAAGGCGGCGACACCAGGGAGGAGGAGAGGTGCCGCCGCTAATTTTCAGACGTCCCAGGGAGGAGGAGAGGAACGCCTGATCTCGAAATTTCGGGCCTACGCGTCGTAGGCAGCTTCCATCGCAACGCGCTTGAGCATCGACCGGCTCAAGCCCAGGTCGTTCAATTCGCGGTTGGACAGGGTGCGCAGCTCAGTCAGAGTGCGACGGTAAGTGCGATATGCAGCGTAGCGGGAGGCCAGCGAGGACCAAAGCGCTTTGGATTTTTCGACGTGGCTATCGGAGCCAACTGATGTGTGCGTGACGTATGCCATTGTTTCGCCTTTGATTTCGTGCTCGGTTGCGCAAGTGTTTCTAGCGCCGTTGGGTTAAATATGGGTGAATGCTGCAGTTGCACAATGCCTGAATGATGCAAACCTGATATGCACGGGACGCATGGGACAATGCTGGGCGAAATCCAGGGCTGTTGCCTCATTTGCGGGCGGCTTATGTATTAAAGAGCGTCATCACTCGGAATAGAGCGGTTGCGAATGAGGCGGAATGCGTAAAGGGCGTGCAGATGGCGATAACACGAGATCAGATCGAAACAGCACTCGGCAAGATCGCGCTGCCTCAAGGCGGCACATTGGTCTCTCAAGACATGGTTCGCGCGCTGACAATTGACGGCGGCACGGTGAGATTCGTGCTCGAAGCACCGTCACCAGAGATCGCCCAGAAGATGGAGCCGATCCGCGCCGCCGCCGAACAGATGGTCGCCGCCTTGCCCGGCGTCGATCAGGTTTCCGTCGCGCTGACCGCTCATGGGCCTGCGCCGAAAGCGCCCGAGCCACCGTCGCTGAAGATCGGCGGCCATCCCAAGCCGCAAGAGGGGCCTTTGAAGGTGCCGGGCGTGGATCGCATCCTTGCTGTCGCCTCTGGCAAAGGCGGTGTCGGCAAATCCACCGTTTCCTCGAACCTCGCCGTGGCGCTGGCCCGTCAAGGGCGCCGGGTCGGACTGCTGGACGCCGATATCTACGGCCCCAGCCAGCCACGCATGATGGGGACGAGCAAACGCCCTGCCTCTCCAGATGGCAAAACGATCATCCCGCTAGAGGCCCATGGCGTGACCTTCATGTCCATCGGTCTGATGGTTGACGCGGCCAAGGCCGTTGTCTGGCGCGGCCCGATGCTGATGGGCGCGTTGCAGCAGATGCTGGGGCAGGTGCAGTGGGGTGATCTCGATGTGCTGATCGTTGATCTGCCACCCGGAACGGGCGATGTGCAACTGACGCTCTGCACCAAGGCTGAACTGACGGGCGCGCTTGTGGTCTCCACGCCGCAGGATGTGGCGCTTCTGGACGCGCGCAAAGCGCTCGACATGTTCAATACTCTGAAAACGCCTGTTCTGGGGTTGATCGAAAATATGTCCGGCTATGTCTGCGAAAAATGCGGGCATGAGGCACATATTTTCGGGCAAGGCGGGGTCGAGGCCGAAGCGGCTGCATTGGGTCTGCCGTTCCTTGGCGCGCTGCCCATTGATCTGGAGACCCGCGTGGCCGGAGACAGCGGCACACCGATTGCAGTGGGCGACGGTGTCGTGGCGCAAGCCTACAGCGCGCTGGCCCGTCGTCTGGTCGATGGCGGGATGGCCTGATCCGGCAGCGTCCACCTCCGGCGGACATTTCCTTTTCTGATGTGGTGTGTTTGAGCACTGGGATCGCCATGGGAATTCATGGGTCTGCTTTGGGCTGGGCTGGTCAAAGCGCCGAATCGAAGCAAGCCATGGTCTTCGATTTTGGTGGATTTGCTCAGATTTTGCGACTAGATCGGCCTCAGAATTGAGGTAATATCAATTTTTCTGGGAAAAGATGGGAAAATTCTGAGCGTCCTTAATTTCACTATATATTGTGCCTTGATAGACTATAAATACATAATGAGGGTCTCAGTAAGCAATTTTCATACTATATCTTGTTTTTCAGCACCCTCTGAAATATGATCTTGTTGCTCTTAGGTCAATTTTTTCATTGATTACCATGAAATCCCATGTCATCCCTTATGTATCGGATGAGGGACGGGCTTCAGGGGCAGATCAAGAACCCCGAACAAAAAGCACCAAGTCAGGTTTCATACAGGCACCCGCTTTCACCGAACAAAGAGATCCGGCGCGCGAGCGAGCAGACATCCCCCCAGGTGGCGCGCGCAGTCGGACATCCCGCAAGGGAAACGGGCGGCGGATTGGGCAGTGGCAGCAGCTCAATCCGCCGTTCCCATTTCAAGCCCCCGGTTTTCGGGGCAGGCATAGAAGGGCTACGGGACAGTGGTTCGCAGGTTCAGAGGCGAGTTCGACCAGAAGGTCGATGGAAAGGGGCGGGTGTCTATCCCGGCCTCTTTTCGCCGTGTTCTGGAGGCGGGCGATCCGCAATTCACCCAAGGTCTGAGCCCTGAACTGGTGATCGTCTATGGCGATCACCGCCGCAAATATCTTGAATGCTACACGATGGATGCCATCGCCGAGGTGGACGACAAGATCGACGCGCTTCCCCGTGGTTCGATGGAGCGTAAGATGCTTCAGCGTCTGTTCCATGGCCAGTCCTTCCCAACCAGCGTTGACGAGACCGGCCGCATCGTGCTGCCCGCCAAACTGCGCAACAAGATCGAACTGGATGACGCGGCTTTCTTCATCGCTGCAGGCGACACGTTTCAGATTTGGAAGCCGGACACCTATCAAAGCGAAGAAGCCGCGCGCACCGACGAGTGGCTTGATGATTTACCCGAGGATTTCGACCCGCTGATCTATCTGGATCAAGCGAAGGAGGGTTGAGCGATGGCAGCCAGCGCCGCCATCACACCGCCTGCGCCTCATATCCCTGTCTTATTGCGCCCGCTTTTGCGCGCCGTCGCGCCAGTGACCGGCGTTTGGCTGGACGGTACATTCGGGGCCGGGGGCTATACCCGGGCGCTTTTGGCTGCGGGGGCGGACAAGGTGATCGCGGTGGATCGCGACCCGTCGGTCTTCAAGATGGCCGAAAGCTGGGCCGCGCCCTATGGTGACCGGCTTGAGATGGTCGAGGGCACGTTTTCGCATTTGGACAAATACGGTGCCGATCTGGACGGCGTTGTTCTGGATATCGGCGTCAGCTCCATGCAGCTTGATCAGGCAGAGCGGGGCTTTTCCTTCATGAAGGACGGCCCGCTGGATATGCGGATGAGCGCGCAAGGCATGACCGCGGCCGATCTGGTGAACGAGGCCGATGAGGTCACGCTGGCCGACATTCTGTATACCTACGGCGAAGAGCGCGCCTCGCGCCGGATTGCGAAAGCCATCGTCGCGGCGCGCCCGATCACGCGCACACTAGAATTGGCCAAGATCATCGAAGGGTGCCTGCCGCGCCCCAAGCCGGGCCAAAGCCACCCCGCGACCCGCAGCTTTCAGGCGCTGCGCATTGCGGTGAACGACGAATACGGCGAACTGGCTGATGGGTTGGAGGCCGCAGAACGCGCGCTCAAGCCTGGCGGCAAACTGGCCGTGGTCAGCTTTCATTCGGTCGAGGACCGGATGGTCAAGCGCTTCATTCAGGCGCGTTCCGGCACTGGCGGTCGGGTGAACCGCTATGCGCCCGAGCCGGAACAGACCAAGGCACAGTTCAGCCCGGTGACACGCAAGGCGGTCGGCCCGGACGATCAGGAACTGCTTGAAAACCCACGTGCCCGGTCGGCGAAACTGCGCATCGCAGAGCGTACGGATGCGCCTGCGGGGGCAGTGGATCGCAAAGCCATTGGAATGCCTTTTTTGTTGGGGGACAGATAGATGCGCGGCTTTCTTTATGTAATTTCAGCACTTGCCGTCGTGGCGCTGGCCTTTTGGGCCTACCAGCAGAACTACGCCACACAACAGGCCCTGCGCGACGTGCGCGGGCTGCAAAACGAGATCGCGACCCAGCGATCCCATTTGGCCGTTCTGCGCGCCGAATGGGCCTATCTCAACCGCCCCGACCGGCTGCGCGATCTGGCCGAGATCAACTTTGACCGGCTGGGTCTTTTGCCCCTGATGCCCGAGCAGTTTGGCCTTGTGGATCAAGTTGCTTACCCGCCCGAGCCGCTACTGCCGATCACCAACCCGGTTGAGACGCGCGCAGGTCCCACCACCGATGACGAAGAGGTTCAGCTGCCATGATTCGCACCCCTTTGCGCCCTCTGGCGCGCGTCCTCAAAGCCCGCCAGACCGGCGAAAACCCCGACGCAATTGAACGCGAGAACATCCGCCTGCGGCACGAGGAAATGCGCGACAAGGCGCGTTTGCGCGCTCAAGGCCGCTTGCTGGTGCTCAGCGTGTTTTTTCTGGGCGCGTTCATGACGGTCGGCGCACGCATGGGCCATCTGGCCGCGTCTGAGCCGATGGAGCCGCAAGCCCGCGCATCCGGCTCGCAAATTCTGGCTCAACGGGCCGACATCGTGGATCGCAACGGGCGCATTCTGGCGACCAATCTGGAAACGCACGCGCTCTATGCGCAGCCCCCCATCATGATCGACAAGGAAAAGGCTGCGCGCGAGTTGGCCGTGATCTTCCCCGATCTTGACGAAAAAGAGCTGCTGGAAGACTTCACCGGCAAGCGCGAGTTCCTCTGGATCAAAAAGAAACTCAGCCCCGAACAGAAGCAGGCCGTCCATGATATCGGCGATCCCGGCCTGCTCTTTGGCACCCGCGAAATGCGCCTGTATCCCAATGGCAGTCTTGCTGCACATATTTTGGGTGGCGCATCTTTTGGGCGCGAAGGCGTACACAGCGCCGAAGTGATCGGTGTTGCCGGTGTCGAAAGTCGTTTTGACGAGTTCCTGCGCGATCCGGTCAATGAAGGCGCACCGCTGGAGCTGTCGATTGACATGACCGTGCAGGCCGCGGCCGAGCGTGTGCTGTCTGGCGGCATGAAGCTGCTCAACGCCAAAGGTGCTGCATCCGTGTTGATGGATGTGCATACGGGCGAGATCATCTCGATGGTCAGCCTGCCTGATTTCGACCCCAACATTCGCCCACGCCCGCCCACCGAAGGGGAGCCGGGCGATAGCCCGATTTTCAACCGCGCGGTGCAGGGTCTTTATGAGCTTGGATCGACTTTCAAGATTTTCACCTCCGCCCAGGCGCTGGAACTGGGCCTGGTCAATCCCGAGACCATGATCGACACCAAGGGGCCGATGGTTGTCGGGCGTCACCGGATTCGCGATTTCCGCAATTACGGACCGGAGTTGAGCGTCACCAATGTGATCGTCAAATCCTCCAATATCGGCACGGCGCATATGGCGCTTGATATCGGGGCCAAGCGGCAGCAGGACTTCCTGCGCAGCCTCGGCTTTTTTGAGCCGACCGCGGTCGAGCTGACCGAAGGCCCCGGCGCACAACCGCTTTTGCCCCGGCAGTGGAAAGATATCTCGACCATGACAATCTCCTACGGTCACGGTCTTTCGGCCAGCCCGCTGCATTTGGCGGCGGCCTATTCGTCGCTTCTGAACGGTGGCACCAAGATCACGCCGACGCTGCTCAAGCGCGTCACGCCGCAAAACGGCCCGCGCATCATCTCGGAACAGACCTCTAAACTGTCGGCCTCCATGTTGCGTCAGGTCGTCACCAAGGGCACAGCCAGCTTTGGTGAAGTGCCGGGCTATCACGTGGGTGGCAAGACCGGCACCGCCGACAAGCCGCTCACCAACGGGCGGGGGTATTATGACGACAAGGTCATTTCGACCTTTGCATCTGTCTTTCCGGCCCATGATCCAAAATATGTTCTGATCGTCGCGCTGGACGAGCCGACAGAAACCTCCGGTCCCAAACCGCGCCGCACGGCAGGGTGGACGGCTGTTCCAGTTGCCTCGGAAATGACGCGCCGCATGGCCCCGCTTTTGGGGCTCAGACCAGAGATTGCACCCGCAGCACCGGCTAAGGTAACACTGACCTCGAACTGACGCGTGAACCGGGGGCCGGGCATGGGCAAGACCACATCTTTGACCGAACTGGGGCTGACCGCACAAGCGGGCCGCGACGTGCGGGTCACCGGCCTGACCGTTGATAGCCGCGAGGTGAAGCCGGGTTTCTTGTTCGCAGCCTTGCCGGGGTCCAAGGTCCACGGGGCCGAGTTCATTCAGTATGCGTTGCGCATGGATGCCGGCGCGATCCTGACCGATGCCGAAGGGGCGCAGATTGCGCGCGATGTGCTTGACGGATCAGAGGCCGCATTGGTGATCACCGAAGACCCGCGTCAGGCCCTGGCCGGGGCTGCCGCCCTGTGGTTTGGTCGCCAGCCAGCGCATATGATCGGCGTGACGGGGACCAACGGGAAGACCTCTGTCACCACCTTCACGCGCCAGATCTGGGTTGAGCTGGGCTACGCCGCCGCCAATCTTGGCACGACCGGCATCGAAGGCGCATACACCGCGCCGCTTGCCCACACCACGCCAGAGCCGGTGCTGCTGCATCGCCATCTGGCCGAGATGGCCGAGGCCGGCATCACCCATTGCGCGATGGAGGCGTCGTCCCACGGGCTTGATCAGCGCCGTCTGGACGGTGTGCAACTCATGGCGGCAGGCTTTACGAATTTCAGTCAGGACCATCTGGATTATCACGGCACGTTTGATGCCTATTTCGCGGCTAAGGCGGGGCTTTTCGCGCGCGTTCTGTCTCAGGACGGGATCGCGGTGATCAACATCGACGATCCCAAAGGCGTCGAGATGGCCCGCATCGCCGAAGCCCGTGGCCAACGCTTGATCCGCGTGGGCCGCGCCCCCCGGGCCGAGCTGCGCCTCACCGGCCAGCGCTTTGACGCCACCGGGCAAGAGCTGCTCTTTGAATACGAGGGTGCGCCCAAATCCGTGCGCCTGAATCTGATCGGTGGCTTTCAGGCCGAAAACATCCTGCTGGCTTGCGGTCTTGTCATCGCCTGCGGTGCCGAACCCGCACGTGTTTTTGAGACGCTGCCGCATCTTGGCACGGTCCGGGGCCGGATGCAGCTTGCCGCGACGCGCGACAATGGCGCGACGGTCTTTGTCGATTACGCCCATACGCCCGATGCGGTTGAGACGGCGCTCAAAGCGCTGCGCCCCCATGTGATGGGCCGTCTCATTGCGATTGTTGGCGCGGGCGGCGACCGCGATGCGGGCAAACGCCCCCTGATGGGGCAAGCCGCCGCCAAGAACGCCGACCTTGTGATCGTGACCGACGACAACCCCCGCTCTGAGGACCCTGCCACGATCCGCGCTGCCGTGATGCAAGGCGCGCCGGATGCCACGAATGTCGGCGACCGGGCCGAGGCGATCCTGCGCGGCGTTGATGCTTTGGGCGCGGGCGACGCGTTGCTGATCTGTGGCAAAGGGCACGAAACCGGCCAGACTGTGGGCGATAACGTGTTCCCCTTTGATGACGTCGAACAAGCCAGCGTCGCGGTCGCCGCACTGGACGGCGCGCTATGACCGCGCTTTGGACCGCTGCCGAGGCCGCCGCTGCAACCGGTGGAGAGGCGCGGGGAGACTGGTCTTGCACAGGCGTTTCCATCGACACGCGCACGCTTGAGCCGGGCGATCTTTTTGTTGCCCTGAAAGACGCGCGTGACGGTCATGATTTTGTCGCCCAAGCCTTGGACAAAGGGGCAGGGGCCGCGCTGGTCTCGCGTATCCCTGAAGGCGTGGCAGAGGACGCGCCGCTGTTGATCGTTGAGGACGTGCTGACAGGCCTCGAAGCCTTGGGCCGCGCCGCACGTGCACGCACCAAGGCGCGCGTCGTGGGCGTCACTGGCTCTGTCGGCAAAACCTCTACCAAGGAAATGCTGCGCGATGTGTTGCGCTGCCAAGGGCGCACTCATGCCTCTGTCGCCAGCTATAACAATCATTGGGGCGTTCCGCTGACGCTGGCCCGAATGCCTGCGGACACGGAATTTGCGGTGATCGAAATGGGCATGAGCAATCCCGGCGAGATCGCACCCCTCTCGCAGATGGCCCGCCCCCATGTTGCGATGGTCACCACCGTCGCTGCGGCGCATCTGGAAGCATTTGAGAGTATCGACGGCATTGCGGTCGAAAAAGCCTCCATCATGGCGGGTCTCTTGCCAAATGGGGTGGTTGTGCTGAATGCCGATGTCCCGACCCGCCCGACGCTTGAACATGAAGCCGCCAAATACGGCTTCCCGCCGGTCTGGTTCGGCCAATCCTCGAACCAGTTCACGCTAAAAAGCGTAACACTTCAGGGTGACCGCACCATCGTCCAAGCAAGCTGTCATGGCCAGCCGGTCCTCTTCAAGCTCTCTACCGCAGGTCGCCATTTCGCGATGAACGGGCTTGGTGTGCTCGCCGTGGTCGAAGCGCTGGGCGCAGATATCGCCGTTGCCGCGTTGGACCTTGCCCTTTGGGTGCCGCCCGCCGGTCGTGGCGCGCGCCTGATGCTGCAACTGGACCCGGTTGAGGCCGACGCCACGGTCGAACTGATCGACGACGCTTATAACGCCAACCCGACGTCGATGTTTGCCGCCCTCGAAGTGCTGGCCGCAGCACAGGTCGTCGACAATGTCGGGCGCGTCTCAAAGGGGCGCCGTATCGCCGTGCTGGGCGACATGCTGGAACTGGGCGCAGAAGAGGCGCAAATGCACGCTGCCATGGCCGCCGATCCCAGCCTTGAGGCGGTCAGCAAGGTCCACTGCGTCGGCCCACGCATGCGCGCCATGTATGACGCGCTGCCTGATTTCAAACGGGGCCGCTGGGTGGAAACGGCAGATGAACTGGCCGTCGACGCGCATCGCCTTGTCGACCCCGGAGACGTTATTCTCGTAAAAGGCTCGCTTGGCTCCCGCGTGGGGCGCGTTGTTGACGCACTCAAGAAATTGGGGCATCCGGTGGAGCAACCACAAGACCGAGGGGCCTGAAGGCATGTTATATTGGTTAACCGCGCTGTCGGACGGAGGCGATTTCTTCAACCTCTTCCGCTATATCTCCTTCCGCGCGGGCGGGGCGTTTCTGACAGCGCTCGTCTTTGGCTTCATATTCGGTCGCCCGTTGATCAACGTGCTGCGCAAGAAGCAGGGCAAGGGCCAACCGATCCGCGATGACGGCCCCGAAGGCCATATCGCCAAGGCTGGCACGCCCACAATGGGCGGGCTCTTGATCGTCGGCGCGCTGCTGACCTCGACCCTGCTGTGGGCGCGGCTTGATAATCCTTTCGTGTGGCTTGTTTTGTTCGTGACAATGTCCTTCGCGGCCATCGGGTTTGCCGATGATTACGCCAAAGTGTCCAAGCAGAACACCGCTGGCGTGCCGGGCAAGGTCCGTCTTGGCTTGGGCTTTTTGATCGCCGCCATCGCAGGCTATTGGGCCGCGCAATACCACCCGGAAGAGTTGGTCAACCAGCTCGCTTTACCGTTCTTCAAAGATGTCTTGCTGAACCTTGGGCTGCTCTTCATCCCGTTCTCAATCATCGTGATCGTTGGGGCTGCAAACGCGGTCAATCTGACCGACGGCCTCGACGGTTTGGCGATCATGCCCGTGATGATTGCCGCGGGCACGCTTGGTGTGATCGCCTACGCCGTCGGTCGCGTCGACTTCACCGAATATCTTGACGTGCATTACGTCCCCGGCACCGGCGAGATCCTTGTCTTCTGCGCAGGTATTTTCGGCGGAGGGCTTGGCTTCTTATGGTATAACGCCCCCCCCGCCGCCGTCTTCATGGGCGACACTGGATCGCTGGCTTTGGGCGGCGCGCTGGGCGCAATCGCGGTGGCCACCAAGCACGAGATCGTGCTGGCTATTGTTGGTGGCCTCTTCGTGCTAGAAGCGCTGAGCGTCATCATTCAGGTGCTCTACTTCAAGCGCACGGGCAAGCGCGTGTTCCTGATGGCGCCAATCCACCACCACTACGAAAAGAAGGGCTGGGCCGAGCCGCAGATCGTGATCCGCTTCTGGATCATCTCGCTGATCCTCGCCATGATCGGTCTGGCCACCTTGAAAGTGCGCTAGCATGAAAACCGCGCTCATCACTGGCGGCAATCGCGGTATCGGACGGGCGATCGCCGAAGGGCTCGCCTCTGATCACCGCGTGGTCATCGGAGTGCGCGACCCTGAAGCGGGGCAAACCGCAGCGCGCGAAATGGGATGCGAGGCTGTCCCCCTCGATCTGACCCAACCCGAGAGTTTCGAGCTGGCTTTGGCCGAGATTGGTGGCGTCGATGTCCTGGTCAACAACGCAGGCGTTTTGATCGACAGCAACCTGATCAACGATCCTGAGGGGTTTGAAACCTCGATGCAGGTCATGGTGCGCGCGCCATACCATCTGATCCGGCTCTGCATGCCGCATATGGCGCAGCAAGGCTGGGGGCGGATCGTTAATCTATCGTCGGGCTGGGGCGCATTTGCCGAAGGTCTGGAAGGGCCGGGGGCGTATGGTCTGGCCAAAGCCGCGCTCAATGCGCTGACCCATGCGCTGCCACGCGATCTGCCCGAAGGTATCAAGGTGAATGCCATGTGTCCGGGTTGGGTGGCCACGCGCATGGGTGGCTCTTCAGCGCCGCTGACACCCGAACAAGGCGCGGACACCGCGCTCTGGTTGGCGCGTTTGCCCGATGATGGGCCCACAGGTGGGTTCTTCCGCCGCCGCGCACCGATCCCGTGGTAGGCCCGTGATCCCCGTTCAAGGATATGACGGTCGCCGCGTTGCCGTCCTCGGGCTGGGCCGCTCTGGTCTGGCCGCCGCCCACGCCTTGCGCGCCGGCGGAGCCGAACCGCTTTTGTGGGATGACAGCGCGCCTGCCCGCGAGAAAGCCGAAGGGGAGGGCTTCACCCTCCATGATCTGCGCAAGCAAGGCGCGTTCGAGGATGTCGCGGCGCTGATCATCTCTCCCGGCATCCCGCATCTGTATCCGACCCCCAACAAGGTGATTGCTGCGGCCTATGAGGCAGGCGTTCCGGTCGACAATGATATCGGGCTCTTCTTCCGCTCTTTTGCGACCGAAGAATGGACCGGCTTTGACACCACGCCGCGTGTGATCGCCGTAACGGGCAGCAATGGTAAATCCACCACCTCGGCCTTGATCCATCACATCCTGTCCGAGGCGGGACGCCCGACCCAACTGGCTGGAAATATCGGGCGGGGCGTTCTGGATATCGAACCGGCCCATGATGGCGAAGTGATCGTGCTCGAGCTGTCCAGCTATCAAACCGAAATCGCCCGCGCGCTGACGCCTGATATTGCCGTCTTTACCAATCTGTCGCCCGATCATCTGGATCGTCACGCCGGGATGGGTGGCTATTTTGCAGCCAAGCGGCGGCTCTTTTCCGAAGGTGGCCCGGACCGCGCTGTGATCGGTGTGGATGAAGTCGAAGGGCGTTACATTGCGAACCAACTGGCCGAAGGACCCGGCGATGATCGGGTGATTGCGGTCTCGGTAGAGCGCAAACTGACCGGGCCTGGCTGGCAGGTCTTTGCGCGCAAAGGGTTCCTGTCGGAATACCGCAAGGGGCGGCAGACCGGCGCGATTGATCTGCGTGGCATCGCTGGATTGCCGGGCGCGCATAACCACCAGAACGCCTGTTCCGCCTATGCCGCGTGCCGCGCGCTGGGCTTGGGGCCGAAGGTCATCGAGGCCGCATTTCACAGTTTCAAAGGCTTGCCGCATCGCTCCCAACAGGTCGCTGAGCGGGACGGCGTGCGTTTTGTCAACGACAGCAAAGCCACGAATGTGGACAGCGCGGTCAAGGCGCTTGCCGCGTTCGAAAACATCCGCTGGATTTGCGGCGGTCTGGAGAAAGAAGGCGGCTTGTCGGGGTTGAGCGAAGGCTTTGCCCAAGTGCGCAAGGCTTATGTGATCGGACGCGAGGCAGAAGCCTTTGCCCGTCAGCTTGACGGGATCGAGGCAGTTGTGTGCGAAACGATGGAACGGGCTGTCGCCGAGGCCGCACAGGACGCAGAACGGGGCGACACAATATTGCTGGCTCCCGCTGCGGCGAGCTTTGATCAATATGACAGTTTCGAGACGCGAGGCGAGGATTTCATCCGTCTGGTCCGCGCACTGGACTAGACACAGGGAAAGCTTCTGAAAAAGAGTTTTGTAAAAACTCTTTAGCCTCCGGCGGGGATATTTTGAAAAAGCGAAACGAGGCGCGCTTAGGCGGGGCGCTGTTGGATCGCCTGGCCTGCTGCCCAGCCTGATGACCAGGCCCATTGGAAGTTATAGCCGCCCAGCCAACCCGTCACGTCGACCACTTCGCCAATAAAGTAGAGGCCGGGGATGTCTTTCGCCTGCATCGTTTTTGATGACAGCGCGTCGGTGTTCACACCGCCCAGGGTAACCTCGGCTGTGCGGTAGCCTTCGGAGCCGTTGGGTTTCAGTGACCAGCCCGTGATCGTCGCGGCCAGATGATCCAGCGCGGTATCCGCCAGATCCGCGATATTGCCTGAGAGCCCCGAGATGCCAGCCAGATGTTGCGCCAACCGTGCGGGCAGCAGATCGCCCAGCACGGTGCTGACTTGGCGGCGGCCATTTTCCTGACGTTTGGCTTTGAGCGTGGTTTTGACGTCCATTTCCGGTGCGAGATTGACTGTTACCGCGTCACCTTCGCGCCAATAGCTTGAGATTTGCAGGATCGACGGACCAGAGAGCCCGCGATGGGTCATCAGCAGACCTTCCTCAAAGCTGGTCCCATTACAGCTGACCCGCGCCGGGGCAGAAAGCCCTGCGAGCGGTTTGAGATCAGCCATGATGTCTTCGCCAAAGGTCAGCGGCACAAGGGCAGGGCGCGTCTCGATCAAGGGTAGGCCGAACTGTCTGGCGATCTGGTAGCCAAATCCGGTCGCACCCATTTTCGGGATTGATTTGCCACCCGTCGCGATCACCACGTTTGCGCAGTTCAGCGTCTCGCGCGTGCCATCCTGCTCAATTTCAACCGAAAACCCGCTTTCGGTCTTTGCGACCGACAGCACCGAGGTGCGCAGCCGCAGCTCAGCCCCGACCTTCTCCATCTCCGCCAGCAGAAGCGCGATGATGTCCTTGGCCGAGCTGTCACAAAAGAGCTGACCCAGCGTCTTTTCGTGATAGGCAATCCCGTGCTGCGCCACCAGATCAATGAAATCCCATTGGGTATAGCGGCTCAGCGCGGATTTGCAGAAATGCGGGTTCTGGCTGAGGAAGTTCTCAGGGGCGGCATACATATTCGTGAAATTGCAGCGTCCCCCGCCCGAGATGCGGATCTTTTCGCCGGGCGCTTTGGCATGATCAATCACCAGAACGCCCGGACCTGCATGGGCTGCACACATCATGCCTGCGGCTCCTGCGCCCAATATGATCGTCTGATATGCCATGACCGCCTTTTGAGGATCGCGCGCGAAGGCGTCAATCCGCAAACGCGGCGCAGTTTTCCTAGCCAAATCGGAGCTGCCTTGATAAACTCACTTCCAGACCCCGCAAAGGGGCGTGATTGAGGCAAGTTGGCGGTATTTATCCATGACTGAGATGGTCTATGGCTCTCTCCCATCGCGGGACGGCGAGCCCATTCTTCCCAAATGGTGGCGCACAATTGATCGTTGGACATTGTCCGCGATCCTGGGGCTGTTTTGCATCGGTTTGATGCTGGGCTTTGCAGCCTCCCCGCCGCTGGCGGCCAAGAACGGGTTTGAGCCGTTTCACTATGTGATCCGGCAGACGGTGTTTGGCGGCATGGCGCTGGTGGTGCTGTTGCTGACGTCGATGATGTCGCCGGCGGTGGTGCGCCGATTGGCCGTTCTGGGCTTTATCGTTGCCTTTGCCGCATTGGCCTTTTTGCCGGTCTTCGGAACGGATTTCGGAAAAGGCGCTGTGCGCTGGTATTCGCTGGGATTTGCGTCGATCCAACCCTCTGAATTCCTGAAACCCGGTTTCGTCGTGATGGCCGCATGGATGCTGGCCGCAAGCCAGGAAATCAACGGCCCACCGGGTAAGACCTTGTCGTTCGCGCTGACGATTATCATCGTGTTCCTTCTGGCGATGCAGCCTGACTTTGGCCAGGCTTGCCTGATCCTGTTCGCGTGGGGTGTGATGTATTTCGTTGCGGGCGCGCCGATGGTTTTGTTGCTGGGTATGGCGGGAATGGTGCTGTTCGCAGGCACCATCGCCTATTCCAATTCCGAACACTTCGCGCGCCGCATTGACGGTTTCCTGTCGCCGGATGTCGATCCGACGACGCAGCTTGGCTACGCCACCAACGCGATCCGCGAAGGTGGTTTCTTTGGCGTGGGCGTGGGGGAGGGCCAGGTGAAGTGGTCCCTTCCTGACGCGCATACCGACTTCATCATCGCCGTCGCCGCCGAGGAATACGGCATGATCCTGGTCGGCATCATCATCGCGCTTTATGCCACGGTGGTCGTGCGCTCGCTGATGCGCCTGATGAAAGAGCGGGACCCGTTCATCCGCCTTGCAGGCACTGGCCTTGTTTGTGTCTTTGGCATTCAGGCGATGATTAACATGGGCGTCGCCGTGCGCCTTCTGCCCGCCAAGGGCATGACCCTGCCCTTTGTCAGCTACGGCGGGTCTTCGCTTATCGCAGGGGGGATCGCGGTTGGCATGTTGCTGGCCTTTACGCGTAAAAGACCCCAAGGCGAAATCGGAGATATTCTCCTCAGACGAGGCAGGTAAACATGAGCAACGCACCGCTTTTGGTGATCGCCGCAGGAGGCACGGGCGGGCATATGTTCCCCGCTCAGGCCCTGGCCGAGGCGATGCTGCGCAAGGGCTGGCGCGTCAAGCTCAGCACCGATGCGCGCGGCGCGCGCTATACGGGCGGCTTTCCCCATGTGGTCGAGATTGAACAGCTTGCCAGCGCCACCTTCGCGCGTGGCGGGCTGCTGGCCAAGGCACTGGTGCCTTTCCGAATTGCGAGCGGTGTGATCGGAGCAACGCTCAGGATGATGCGTGACAAGCCTGCCGTCGTCGTTGGTTTTGGCGGTTATCCAGCCATCCCTGCCATGGGCGCCGCCACGCTGCTGCGCCTGCCGCGCATGATCCATGAACAAAACGGCGTGCTGGGCCGCGTGAACCAGCTTTTCGCCAAGCGCGTGGACCGCGTCGCATGTGGCACTTGGCCGACCGAACTGCCGGACGGGATCGAAGGCGTTCCCGTCGGCAACCCTGTGCGCGCCGCCGTGATGGAGCGTGCTGGGGCCGCCTACATTCCCCCCGGCGATTACCCGATGTCGATCCTGGTGATGGGTGGCTCTCAAGGGGCCACGATCCTGTCGGATGTCGTGCCGCCCGCGATTGCTGCCCTTCCCATGGAGATGCTGAAAAACATCCGCGTCAGTCATCAGGCCCGTGACAGCGACCATGAGCGTGTCGTCGAGTTCTACGCCCAGAACGGTATCACCGCCGAGGTCGCGCCGTTTTTCACCGACATCCCCACGCGCATGTCCGAAGCCCAGCTTGTTATCAGTCGGGCAGGGGCCTCGTCGGTCGCCGATATCAGCGTGATTGGCCGTCCGTCGATCCTGATCCCGCTCGCTGCCGCCATCCGGGACGAGCAAACCGCAAACGCGCGCGGATTGGTCGATGCCAATGCCGCGATCCTCATTCCAGAGAGCGCGCTGACCGTCCACAGTTTGGCCCAACAGATCGAAGCGGTCTTGTCGGACGAACATGCCGCCTTGCAAATGGCGCTTGCGGCGTTAGGAACGGGCCGCCCGGACGCGACCGACCGACTCGTCGCCATGGTCGAGGATTTACAGAGCGCCTAAGCGCCGAAAACAAGGAGCAGCACGATGGACGGAGACCCCAGAATGAACGCAGCGACGAAACTTCCCGGCGACGTGGGGCCGATCCATTTCGTGGGCATCGGCGGCATCGGCATGTCGGGCATCGCCGAAGTGTTGCTGAACCACGGCTATACGGTGCAGGGGTCTGACCTGAAGGCGTCCAAGATCACCGACCGCTTGAAAAAGCTGGGGGCTGTGGTGTTCGAAGGACAACGCGCCGAGAACCTTGAAGGGGCTGAGGTGGTGGTGATTTCATCGGCCATCAAACCCGGCAATCCTGAGCTGGACGAGGCCCGCCGCCTTGGCCTGCCCGTCGTGCGCCGTGCCGAAATGCTGGCCGAATTGATGCGCCTGAAATCCAACATCGCCATCGCGGGCACTCACGGCAAGACGACCACCACCACGATGATGGCCGAGCTTCTGGTCGCCGGTGATCTGGACCCCACCGTCGTCAATGGCGGTATCATCCACGCTTATGGCTCCAACGCGCGGATGGGGCAGGGCGAATGGATGGTCGTGGAAGCCGACGAATCCGACGGCACCTTTAACCGCCTGCCTGCGACCATCGCCATCGTTACCAATATCGACCCCGAGCATATGGAGCATTGGGGTGATTTCGACACCCTGCGTCAGGGGTTCCTCGATTTCGTCTCCAACATCCCGTTCTACGGTCTGGCCGTCTGCTGCACCGACCATGCCGAGGTGCAATCGCTGGTCGGCAAGATCACCGACCGTCGCGTCGTGACCTATGGCTTCAACGCCCAAGCCGATGTGCGCGCGATGAACCTGACCTATAAAGGCGGTGTGGCGCATTTCGACATCGCCCTGCAGGCCGAGGATATCGTGATCGAAGATTGCAGCCTCCCTATGCCCGGTGATCACAACGTGTCCAACGCGTTGGCCGCCGTCGCCGTCGCCCGCCATCTGGGCATGAAAGCCGAGGAAATTCGCGCAGCCTTGGCCTCGTTCGGAGGCGTCAACCGCCGCTTCACCAAGGTCGGCGATGTGAACGGTGTCACCATCATCGACGATTACGGCCACCACCCCGTGGAAATCACCGCAGTCCTCAAAGCCGCCCGCCAAGCCACCGAAGGCCGCGTCATCGCGGTGCACCAACCCCACCGCTACTCGCGCCTGCACGATCTCTTCGAAGACTTCTGCGCCTGTTTCAACGATGCCGATGTGGTGGCCATTGCCGAGGTTTTCTCGGCTGGCGAAGACCCCATCGAAGGCGCCTCCCGCGATGATCTGGTCGCAGGCCTGATCCGCCACGGCCACCGCCACGCCCGCGCGATTGTCTCTGAGGATGATCTGGAGCGCCTCGTGCGCGAACAGGCCCGCCCGGGGGACATGGTCGTCTGCCTTGGCGCGGGCACAATCAGCACATGGGCCAACGGCCTGCCGGAGCGTCTGTCCAAGTGAAGAATTTTCAGAAAATTCTGCCTAGAAAATTCTGAATTTTCTGACCCCGACATGTAAGGCGCGCCCATGAGCCTCTCCCTCATCCTCGCCGCCCTCTGGGTGCTGGCCGCGACCGTCGTCGCCATGCTGCCCATGAAGCACCAGTACGCCCCCGGCGTGATCCTGCTGATCGCCGCCCCCTTCGGCATCGCCTTTATCGGCGCGCAACACGGCTGGCTCATCGCCGCCCTCGGCACAACCGCCTTCATCTCAATGTTCCGCAACCCCCTGCGCTACCTCTATAAACGCGCAAAAGGCGAACACCCCGAGATCCCCAAATGACGTACAGCCTCATCGCCGCCTGCCTCTGGCTCCTCATCGCCAACATCGCCGCGATGATCCCCAGCAAAGACAACCACTGGTCTCGCGCCTACGCCTTGATCGCCGTCGGCTTCCCGATCGTCGGCTGGGTCTGGTGGGAGGCTGGTATTTGGTGGGCTTTGGGTGTGCTGATCGCCGGAGGCTGGCTGCTGAAATGGCCGGTGATTTATGCGTGGCGGTGGGTGAAACGGACGTTGGGGCGGTAGTGGGTTGTTGGCCCGCTGATTGCGATGCAAAGTGCAGATATGGTTGAGATTAGCGAAATTGTTGATGAAGAGAGCCTTCTTCATTGGTTAATTGAGCATCCGAAAGACGCGTCGATCTTAATAGCGCTGCGTTCTGCACTTCGCTCTTTGCCTGTATTTTGGGCTTGGATCTTCGCATCAAACTTACAAGAGAAAGATCCGCTATCGTTGCGGGTGCTGCGGTCTGCGCTCGCTTCGGCGGTTTTTGCAGCATCTCCTGAAAACACATCGATCAAGAACCGAGCCTTTGAAGCCTCGAAGGAGGCAGGGCGGTTTATGATTGGTGGTGCCTTTTCCCGCGGTGATGAAGGAGCGGTCCTTGCTCTTGCCGCGCAGCACGCAGGCGCTGCTCGTTCCGCGGTTTGTTCGGCTTACAGTGTTTTCCAAGACCCCACAGCGGAAGGTGATCCGTTTGTTATTCAGGTTAGTGCAGCTTTGACCATCAGATCTTTCTCTGAAGCTACGGCGCTGAACGTTTGGAAAGCAGTTCGATTTGATTGCACGGTCCATAAAGGAGGGAATGGCTTTGCGGCACCTCTCTGGCCAATGTTTCAAGACCCATTGCATTGGTTAGACCTTAAGAAACGTCTGCTTGAAGACAGCCAAGTTGATTGGTCATTCTGGGTAGACTGGTATGATGAACTGATGCATGGCAAGGTTCGTTCCAATAGCGAATGGGAGATGCTGAAAGAGATCGTGTTGATCGACAACGAGGACTGGGAACAAGGCCCCGCGCATATCAACCCGATGATTGCGGAAATTGTTGAGCGGTATGCAACGAAGACGCAATCCTCAGGTTCAATCACCCCGCAAGAACTTCTGACCGCTGCGCTTTTCGACTTCTCCTATGACTCGCTCGAGAATGTCATGCGGGCCATACCAATGCCTGATGATTGGAAACATCTGGATGACGAGGAAGCTCTCAAACGGTTCCTAGGGGACGCTGAGGAAGTTGAAGACAGCCTTAAGACTCTGAGCCGCGCTTTAGAGGCAGAAGGCGGTGCTCTTCAAGGTGCCGGGGGCGTGCGTACCTATCTTGACGAGATATGCTCGGAACTTGCGCGCGCCGAAGACAAAGGCACTTTGCGGGTTGGTAAGCTGCTTGAGTATGGCAGGTTTGTTGAGGCCGCCGCACGCCGTGATGATATCGAAAGAGAGTTTGGCGTTCTGCATGAGCCGCTGAACTCGATTTCAAAGGACCTTCAAGAACTCATCCGCTCTCATTTCGCGAATACGCTTGCGCGCTTTGCGGTTCTGAGGGAGCTGCGAATGGAAGATGCTGCCGACCCATGGGACGTGTTGCGCGATTTCCGAATACTCGTGGATCGCGTCCGATCTGGTGACGAAGGGCAACTTCCAGCCTTAGTGCGCGAGGACGTTGCCGTTCTGGACGATGTGCTAGATGGCATCGACCGGCTGACGCGCGACATTGACGGGGCAGCTAGTGACGAGGCGAAAGACAGTCTGAAGCGCGAACGAGACTTTCAGATGGCGAAGGTCGGTGCGACCGTTCAGACATATAAGGATCAAGCAGTTCAAGTGAGCGGGAAGGCCGCTGATGCTGCGGATACGACCTTGAAGGCCGTGAAACGCTTCGATGGGCTGTCTGATTTGGCGAGACGGATTTGGGATGGTGTGACTGGCGGTGGCGCGTAATCTCCCTTGATCCAACTCGATCCCCAAACTACCACCCACCTCATGACCACTCTCTCAACCCCACGCGGCATGCTCACGCCGAACCGTCCGCTCAAGGACCTCACTTGGCTCCGTGTTGGTGGCCCTGCGGATTACCTGTTCCAGCCAGCGGACGTTAAGGAGCTCAAGGACTTCCTCAAAGCGCTGCCCGCCGACACCAAGGTTTTCCCCATGGGCGTGGGCTCGAACCTGATCGTCCGCGATGGCGGCATCCGCGCGGTCGTGATCCGGATGGGGCGGGGTTTCAACGGCATTGAAATCAACGACAACGAAGTCACCGCAGGCGTCGCGGCCCTCGACGCCCATGTGGCGCGCAAGGCCGCCGACCAAGGCCTCGACCTGACGTTCCTGCGCACCATTCCCGGGGCCATCGGCGGAGCCATAAGGATGAACGCGGGGTGCTATGGTTCCTATGTGGCGGATGTGTTCCAGTCGGCTCAAGCGATCACACGCGACGGCGAAGAGGTGACACTGACCGCAAAAGACCTCAACTTTGCCTACCGCCAAAGCGATCTGCCCGAGGGCTGGGTCCTCACCCAAGCGACCTTCCGCGCACCCAGGGGCGACCCTGATGCCCTGCACGCCCGCATGGAAGCCCAGCTGAAAAAGCGCGACGAAACCCAGCCCACAAAAGACCGCACCGCAGGCTCCACCTTCCGCAACCCCGCCGGATTTTCCTCGACCGGCCAAGCAGATGACAGTCACGAGCTGAAAGCGTGGAAGGTGATCGACAACGCCGGACTGCGTGGTGCAACCCTTGGCGGCGCGCAGATGTCGCCCAAGCATCCCAACTTTCTTGTCAACACCGGCACGGCGACAGCGGCCGATCTGGAAAACCTTGGCGAGCACGTACGCAAAAGGGTTTACGAAACCAGTGGGATAGAGCTACAGTGGGAAATTATGAGGGTCGGTGAACCGACCCCGACAGGCACGAACGAATAAACAAGAAACGGGTCGCACAAGACGACCTGCGGTAAAACTGAGGCGCACACGGGATGTCGAGCAGGACACCCCCGAAAGTGGCGGTATTGATGGGCGGACCTTCGGCTGAGCGCGAAGTGTCTTTGTCCACCGGGCGTGAATGCGCCGCCGCTTTACGGGACGAAGGATTCACTGTGATCGAGCTGGACGCGGGTCCGGACCTGATGACGCGTCTTTCGGACGCGGCCCCTGACGTTGTGTTCAACGCGTTGCATGGCCGCTGGGGCGAGGACGGCTGCGTGCAGGGCCTCCTTGAGTGGCTGCAAATCCC
Source organism: Cognatishimia sp. MH4019 (assembly GCF_020177595.1). GTDB lineage: Bacteria > Pseudomonadota > Alphaproteobacteria > Rhodobacterales > Rhodobacteraceae > JAHTBL01. Next base: position 128,526 of record NZ_JAHTBL010000001.1, read on the forward strand.
CTACACCCATTCCGGTGTGCTGGCCTCGGCGCTCGCGATGGACAAGCAGCGCTCCAAGGATGTCTATAAAACCCACGGTCTGCCCGTTGTGGAGAGCGTGATTGCGCTCGCCAAAGACGTCCAAGCCGCCCATGTCATGCCGCCGCCCTATGTAGTGAAGCCCAATAACGAAGGCTCCAGCGTCGGCGTCTATCTGGTACACGAGGACGACCAGCCCCCACGCCTGAACGCTGAAATGCCGGACGCGGTCATGGTCGAAGCCTTCGCGCCGGGTCGCGAACTCACCACCACGGTCATTGGCGACCGCCCCCTGACCGTCACGGATATCGTAACCGACGGCTGGTATGACTACGCCGCCAAATATGAAGAGGGCGGGTCGCACCACGTTGTCCCCGCCGACATCCCGCAAGACATCTTCGACGCCTGCATGGACTATGCTGTCCGCGCCCATAACGCGCTGGGCTGCCGCGGCGTGTCGCGCACCGATTTCCGCTGGGACGAAAGCAAAGGTCTCAAGGGCCTGATCCTGCTGGAGACCAACACGCAACCCGGAATGACGCCCACATCGCTCACCCCTGAGCAGGCGCAGAAAACCGGAATGTCTTTCGGCAAGCTCTGCCGCTGGATGGTTGAGGACGCGTCATGCAACCGATGACCGCCAGCCGTCCTGCCGCGCCCCGCCGCGATCCCGCACCGTCCCGTTGGGCCTATAGGATGCACCGGCTCTGGCTGACACCGCTCTTCCGCGCGCTGCTCCGCGTGGGGGTCCCGGCCTTTCTGCTCGTTTTCACCGCCGGTGCCTATTTCGCCAACCCCGACAACCGCGAAAAGGCGGGCCTGATGGTGGCCGATCTGCGCAACCAGATCGAAACGCGCCCCGAATTCATGGTTAAACTGATGGCCATCGACGGCGCGTCCGAGCCGCTCGCCGAAGACATTCGCCGCGTCTTCCCGGTGGAATTCCCGATCTCTTCCTTCGATCTGGATCTGGCGCAAATGCAGCGCGATATTGAAGAGCTTGCCGCTGTGGAAGACGCCGCCGTGCGCATCAAGCCCGGCGGCGTTCTGGAGTTGCAGATCACCGAACGTATCCCCGCCATCGTCTGGCGCTCCCCCGAAGGCGTCAAGCTGCTGGACCGTGAAGGCTATGTCGTCGCCGACATTCCCGCCCGTCTCAGCCGCCCTGACCTGCCGCTGATTTCCGGCGAAGGCGCTGCCGACCACGCCACCGAAGCGCTTGAACTCCTCGCCGTCTCCGCCCCCATCGCTGACCGCATCCGCGGTCTGGTGCGCATGGGCGAGCGCCGCTGGGACGTGGCCCTTGATCGCGACCAACGCATCCTGTTGCCCGAAGAGGGCGCCGTGGCCGCGTTGGAGCGTGTGATCGTTCTGGATCACGCCAAAGACATGTTGGCCCGCGACCTTGCGGTCGTGGACATCCGAAATGCCAGCCGGCCAACGATCCGGCTGAATACAACAGCAGTCGAAGAACTGCGTCGCATACGCGACATCCAGACCGGGCAAAATGGGGCAGAATAGAAGATGACCGACCTTTACCAGACCCAACGGGCCATGAGGAACATGCGGCAAGCCGCCATGCAGCGCGGTGTGATTGCGATCCTCGATATTGGCAGCAGCAAGATCGCCTGTCTGGTGCTGCGCTTTGATGGTCCGTCGCAGTTTTCCGACGCCGATGGCATCGGCTCGCTCGCCGGTCAGTCCAGCTTTCGGGTGATCGGCGCAGCCACGACCCGGTCGCGCGGTGTCCGCTTTGGTGAGATTGACGCCATGCAAGAGACCGAACGTGCGATCCGCACCGCTGTGCAAGCCGCCCAGAAGATGGCCAACACGCGCGTCGATCATGTGATCGCCTGTTTTGCCGGGGCCCGCCCGCGTTCCTACGGCCTTGATGGCATGGTCGAGTTGGACGAAAACATCGCGACCGAGCAGGACATCGCCCGTGTCATGGCCTCCTGCGATGTGCCCGATTTTGGTGACGGGCGCGAGGTGCTTCACGCTCAGCCCGTCAACTTCGCCATCGACCACCGCTCTGGCCTCAGCGATCCGCGCGGGCAGATGGGCAACGAACTGGCCGTCGATATGCACCTGCTCACGGTCGATGAAACGGTGATCCAGAACCTGCTTTATTGCATCAAGCGCTGTGATCTTGAACTCGCTGGGCTTGCGTCGTCGTCCTACGTCTCCGGCATCTCGTCGCTGGTGGAGGATGAACAGGAACTGGGCGCAGCCTGTATCGACCTCGGCGGCGGGGCCACCGGCCTGTCGATCTTTATGCGCAAGCACATGATCTATTCCGACGCCGTGCGTCTGGGTGGGGAGCATGTCACCTCAGACATCTCCATGGGCCTGCAAGTCCCACCCGCGACCGCCGAACGGATCAAAACCTTCTACGGCGGCGTTGTCGCCACCGGCATGGACGACCGCGAGATGATCGAAATCGGCGGTGATACCGGCGATTGGGAGCATGACCGCCGCACGGTCAGCCGCGCTGAACTGATCGGGATCATGCGCCCAAGGGTCGAGGAAATCCTCGAAGAGGTCCGCGTCCGTCTGGACGCCGCCGGGTTCGAGCATCTGCCCAGCCAGCAGATCGTTCTGACCGGCGGTGGCAGCCAGATCCCCGGCCTCGATGGTCTGGCCTCCAAGATCCTCGGCCAGCAGGTACGCCTGGGCCGCCCGCTGCGCGTGCAAGGTCTTCCACAAGCCGCAACTGGACCCGCTTTTGCGTCTTCCGTTGGCCTGTGCCTCTTTGCCGCAAACCCGCAAGACGAATGGTGGGACTTCGAAGTTCCCGCCGAAAAATACCCGGCGCGATCGCTGAAACGCGCGATCCGCTGGTTCAAGGACAACTGGTAGACGCTAAATCTGGGGTGTTGAGCGAAATACCGCTGAAAACCCTTAAGAAAACACGACATTTTGCGTCAAAATCGTGTTTTTTGGGTGACGTGATGGGAATGTCACGCTAGCATTGGCGCTAATTCGGGGGTCAACCCCCTCAAAATGGCAGATAACAGGCGGACACATTATGACTTTGACCCTTTCGATGCCCGGGCAGGAAGACTTGAAACCCCGTATCACCGTCTTCGGTGTCGGCGGCGCTGGCGGCAATGCCGTCAACAACATGATCGAGAAAGAGCTCGACGGGGTCGAGTTCGTCACAGCCAACACCGACGCGCAGGCGCTGCAGCAGTCGATGGCACAAGCCAAAATCCAGATGGGCGTGAAAGTCACCGAAGGTTTGGGGGCAGGGGCCCGCGCAACCGTTGGTGCCGCCGCCGCTGAAGAAAGCATCGAACAGATCGTCGATCACCTTGCCGGCGCGCATATGTGCTTCATCACCGCTGGCATGGGGGGCGGCACCGGGACGGGGGCTGCTCCGATCATCGCCCAAGCGGCGCGTGAGTTGGGCGTTCTGACCGTCGGTGTCGTGACCAAGCCTTTCCAGTTTGAAGGCGGCAAGCGTATGCGTCAGGCCGAAGACGGCGTGGAGGCGCTGCAAAAGGTCGTCGATACGCTGATCATCATCCCGAACCAGAACCTGTTCCGTCTCGCCAACGAAAAGACCACGTTCACCGAAGCCTTCTCGATGGCCGATGACGTGCTTTACCAAGGTGTCAAAGGCGTGACCGACCTGATGGTCCGTCCGGGCCTCATCAACCTCGACTTCGCAGACGTCCGCGCTGTGATGGACGAGATGGGCAAAGCCATGATGGGTACAGGCGAGGCCACGGGCGAAGATCGCGCGATCCAAGCCGCCGAGAAAGCCATCGCTAACCCGCTGCTCGATGAAATTTCACTGCGCGGCGCCAATGGCGTTCTGATCAACATCACCGGTGGCTACGACCTGACGTTGTTTGAACTGGACGAAGCCGCAAACCGCATCCGCGAAGAGGTTGACCCCGACGCCAACATCATCGTCGGCTCGACCCTCGACACTGGTATGGAAGGCACGATGCGCGTCAGCGTTGTTGCCACCGGCATTGACGCCACCGAAAGCAACGCTGAAACACCGTTGCCGCGCCGTTCGCTGGCCGAGCCGCTGAAGCCGGTCGAAGACGCGGCCGAAGACGTCGCCGAAGCCGTTGAGGAAACGCCCGCCTTCGCACCTGCCGCTGCCGCAGCCCCCGCTGCCGCAACCGCGACCATGCCCGAGCCGTCCTTGCTGGACCGTATGGAGCCTGAACAGCCTCAGGCCGCACCCGCTCAGCCCGTGTTCGAGCCGCGCTTTGAAGCCCGGGCAGAGCCTGAAGCGACAGACGATCTGCCGCCCCCGGCCTACCAACCCCAGCCCGCCGCGGCTGAGGTTGAAACACCCGAAGCCGCCGCCTTTGTGGCGCCCAAAGCACCTCAGCCCGGCGCACCGTCTCCCCAGGCGATGGCGCGTTTGCAGGCCGCTGTTCAGAAGGTTCCGACCCAACAGGCAGCAGCTCCCGCGCCACAGCCTCAGGCCGAAGCCGACAAGCCGCGTTTCGGGATCAACTCGCTGATCAATCGTATGACGGGCCATGGCACCGAAGGCGCAGAACGCGCGGCCCCCGCGCCGATGCGCCAGCAACCGCCAGTGCAATCCTATGATGACGAGCCGGAAGCCGACCCCGAACAGGAGCGGATCGAAATCCCCGCCTTCCTGCGTCGGCAAGCCAACTAGAATACGTCACATTTGAAACATTAAAGGCCACCTTCGGGTGGCCTTTTCTTTTTATTGTCAATGACTTGCCAGGTATCAGCAAAAATATGCCGACGTGATTCTACATGTTTCAGCTCGTTACAAAGAGTGAGTTGAGACCCACCCGACCCGTAGATAGGTATGTTCTGCACCAGCGAAAAAATGTGGTGTGTCGACTTGAGGCAAACGTGCAAAAAACGCTCAAAACATCGGTGACATTCGAAGGCGTGGGGCTCCATAGCGGGGAACCTGTGCGCGCGACTGTGCACCCGGCCTCTGCCCATCACGGCATCTGGTTCAAACGCACCGATGTGACCGGTGCGGATCCTTTCGTGCCTGCCAAGTGGAACGCGGTCGAACAGATCTCGCTCTGCACGCTGATCCGCAATGGTGACGGTGTCTCTGTCTCCACGCTTGAACACATCATGGCCGCGCTCGTTGGCTGCGGCATCCATAACGCGTTGGTCGAGCTGAACGGCCCCGAACTTCCGATCCTTGACGGCTCTGCTGCGGTTTTCGTGCAGCGCTTCCTGGCCGCGGGCCTGCAGGCACAAGATGAACCTGTCGCCGCGATCCGCGTGTTGCGCCGCGTTGAGGTGACTGACGGCTTGGCCTCGGCCCGTCTTGACCCCGCCGATCACCTGATCATGGACTTTCGTATCGACTTTGAGGATGCCGCCATTGGCGAGCAGACCAAGACGCTCAGCCTGTCCAACGGCACATTCGTGCGCGAGTTGTGCGACAGCCGCACCTTCTGCCGTCATTCGGACATCGAATTTATGCACGCCAACGGCATGGCGCTGGGTGGCACCCTGGACAACGCGGTCGTTGTGGATGGCGACGCGGTGCTCAGCCCCGGCGGTTTCCGCTACAAGGATGAAGCTGTCCGCCACAAGATGCTCGACGCTTTAGGCGATCTGGGCTTGGCGGGCGCGCCGCTTATGGCGCGTTATACCGGCAACCGTGCTGGTCATGCCCTGACGAACAAGCTGCTCCATGCGCTTTTTGCTGATCCAACCGCCTATATTGTCGAGCAATGCACAGACCGTGAAAGCCGTATTCTGCCCGGTGTTGGCGTCCGCAAAGCCGACCTTCCTGCGATTGCCTGACGTTTTCCGCGTCAAAGGCGTTTTGCCCTCGTTTTTTCTGTGCTAAACCGCGAAGAACACGGTGGGGGATTGCAGTATCCTTCTGTCAGAATGAACGGGAAAAACAGTCTCATGACAGGCGCTTACGGGAAACTTCGGGGAACAGTGGCATTGCTGGGTGTGGTCGTTCTGGCCGCATGCGGTGGCGGCGGCAATCGCGAACAACCCCTCGAAAACTACTCCGCGGAAGAGATTTACAACCGCGCAGAGTTCGAACTCGCTCAATCCGAGCCCGAAGAAGCCGCGCGTTTCTTTGGCGAGGTTGAGCGTCTTTACCCCTATTCCGAATGGGCGAAACGCGCGCTGATCATGCAGGCCTTCGCCCATCACAAGAATCAGGATTACGAGCAAAGCCGCTCTGCCGCGCAGCGCTACATCGACTTCTACCCCGCCGATGAAGACGCCGCCTATGCGCAATATCTGCTGGCGCTCAGCTATTACGATCAAATCGACGAAGTGGGCCGCGACCAAGGTCTGACCTTTCAGGCGCTGCAAGCTCTGCGCACGGTGATCGAGCGCTATCCCGACAGCGAATATGCGCGGTCTTCCATTCTCAAGTTTGATCTGGCCTTCGACCATCTCGCCGCAAAAGAGATGGAGATCGGACGCTACTACCTCAAGCGCGGCCACTACTCCGCAGCGATCAACCGCTTCCGCGTTGTGGTCGAGGAATTCCAGACCACAACCCACACGCCCGAGGCGCTGCACCGTCTGGTCGAAAGCTACCTTTCGCTGGGTCTGACCGACGAGGCCCAGACCGCTGGCGCGATCCTTGGTTTCAACTTCCAAGCCACCGATTGGTATGAGGACAGCTTCAAGCTGCTCACAGGCCGCGGACTCGAGCTGGAAGCGGCGGGCGACAGTTGGCTGCGGCAGGTCTATCGGCAGGTGGTGCAGGGCCGCTGGCTCTGACCTGACCCAAGGGGGTGAGCGCTGATGCTGCGAGGTCTCGACATTCGGGACATGCTGATCATTGACCGGTTGGAACTTGCGTTTCAGCCCGGCCTCAATGTGCTCACCGGCGAAACAGGCGCGGGCAAATCCATCCTTCTCGACAGTCTTGGGTTCGTGCTGGGCTGGCGCGGGCGTGCCGAACTGGTGCGCGCCGGGGCAGAGCAGGGGGAGGTGACCGCCTGGTTCGATCTGCCTGACGATCACCCAGCGCAAGCCGTTCTGGAAGAGGCAGGCTGGTCCCGCTCGGACGAGCTGATCTTGCGCCGCGTCAATACCCGCGATGGCCGCAAGACCGCTTATGTCAACGATCGCCGCGCCTCTGGTGAAGTGCTGCGCGCCTTGTCTGACACGCTGGTCGAGTTGCACGGCCAGCATGATGATCGCGGGCTTCTCAACCCGCGTGGCCACCGCGTTCTGCTGGACGAGTTTGGCGGCCTTTCTGCGCAGATCAATGCAACGCGCAAAGCCTGGCGCGCCTTGGCCGACGCCCGCAAAGCGCTGGCCGCGCTGCAAACCAAGCTCGATGAACTCGCTGCCGAGGAAGATTTCCTCCGCCATGCCGTGGCCGAGCTCGACGCGCTGGCCCCCGAACCCGGCGAAGACGAAAAGCTCGACGCTCTGCGCCGCCTCATGCAAGGCGCCGAACGTATCCGCGAGGATGTGGGCAAGGCTCATTCCGCTTTGGGCAATGATGGTGCCGAAGGCCGGATGGGTGACGCGATCCGCTGGCTGGAAGGCGCGGCAGAGCAAGCGGAAGGTCAGCTTGACGCCCCCATCGCCGCCCTAGAACGGGCGCTCGTAGAACTCGGTGAAGCGACCATCGGGATCGAGACCGCGCTGGATGCGCTGTCCTTCAACCCGTCCGAGCTGGAAGACACCGAAGAGCGTCTGTTCGCGATCCGCGCCTTGGCCCGCAAGCATGACGTCCAGCCCGATGATTTGAGCGCCTTTGCCGAAAACTTGCGCACGCGCCTTGCCACGCTGGACGCCAGCACTGGCGATCTGGCCGAGATGAAAAGCGCGGTGCAAGCCGCTGAAACTTCTTATGAAACGGCCGCCACACGCCTGTCTGAGGCGCGCCAGAAAGCCGCCGCCAAGCTCGACAAAGCCATGTCCGCGGAACTCGCCCCGCTCAAGATGGACCGCGCCGTTTTCACCACCGAAATCACGCTTGCCGATCCCGGTCCGGACGGCACAGACGCGGTGGCCTTTACGGTCGCCACCAACCCGGGCGCACCCTCAGGCCCGCTCAACAAGATCGCCTCGGGCGGTGAGCTGAGCCGCTTTTTGCTGGCCCTCAAAGTATGTCTGACCAAGGCGACCTCCGGTCTGACAATGATCTTTGACGAGATCGACCGCGGTGTCGGCGGAGCGACCGCAGATGCTGTGGGTCGCCGATTGGCCGCGCTTGCCTCTGACGCTCAAGTGCTGGTCGTGACCCACTCCCCGCAAGTGGCAGCACTTGGCGGCCATCACTGGCGCGTTGAAAAGCGGGTCGAAAAAGACATGACCACCTCAACAGTTGTCCCGCTCACCGATCCTGACCGTGTGGACGAGATTGCCCGCATGTTGTCTGGTGACACAATCACCGACGAGGCCCGTGGCGCGGCACGGGCTCTCTTGGCGGGCTAAAATTCTTAGTTCCCGCGCACCAGTTTGCCGGGGTTCAGGATATTCTGCGGGTCCATTGCACGCTTGATCTGGCCCATCACGTCCCAGCCGCCGCCATGCTCACGCTCCATATACTTCATCTTGCCCATGCCGACGCCATGCTCGCCTGTCACAGTGCCGCCCATGCGCAACGCCCGGTCAACCATCCGGTCCGACAGGCGTAGCGCCTCCTCCAGATCGCGGGCGTTGCCGTCCTCGATCAGCAGGGCCGAGTGGAAATTGCCGTCCCCCACATGCCCCACAATCGGTCCCGTCAGGAACGACGCCTCGATATCCGCGACAGTCTCGTTGATCGCCTCGGCGAGCATCGAAATCGGCACGCAAAGATCCGTCACGAGCGCCCGCGCACCCGGACGCGAGGCCAGGATCGCGTAATAGGCGTTGTGGCGCATCTTCCAAAGCGCCGTTCGGTCTTCAGCTTTTGTGGCCCAGTCAAAGCCTTTGCCGCCCATCTCGTCGGCAATTGCCCCGAACATCTCGGATTGTTCGGCCACTGCGGCGGGGGTGCCATGAAACTCCACCATCAAATGCGGCATCTCCGGCATCGTGGCCCCTGCATAGCTGTTGAAAGCCCGCGCTGTGGCCGCGTCCACCAATTCGATACGCGCCATGGGCAGGCCCATCTGGATTGTCTGCATCACCGTGTTCACCGCCGCATCGACCGTCTCAAACGCGCAGACGGCGGCACTCACGGCCTCTGGCTGGCCTTGCAGCTTCAGCGTTAATTCGGTGATCAGGCCCAGCGTGCCTTCCGAGCCCACGATCAGCTTCGTCAAATCATACCCGGCCGAGGATTTGCGCGCCCGCGTGCCGGTGCGGATGATCTCTCCCTGCGCGGTCACAACCTGCAAGCCCATCACATTGTCGGCCATCGTGCCGTAGCGCACTGCGGTCGTCCCCGACGCCCGTGTCGCCGCCATCCCGCCAAGCGAGGCATTGGCCCCCGGATCGACCGGAAAAAACAGCCCCGTCGCGCGCAGCTCGGTATTCAGATCCTCGCGCGTGACGCCCGGTTGCACGACCACGTCCATATCTTCCGGGTGCACAGCCAGCACTTTGTTCATCCGCGAAAAATCCACACAGATCCCACCGCGCACCGCCAGTGCATGCCCTTCCAGCGACGTACCGGTCCCCCAGGGAATGATTGGGCAGTCATGTGTTGCGCAGCGCTTGACCAGTTCCGCCACCTCTTCCACGCTCTCCGGATAGGCCACTGCATCGGGCGGCGTGGTCGCGAAATGCGATTCCGAACGGCCATGCAAATCCAGATCGGACTTGGACCGGGTGAGCCGATCGCCTAAGACTGGTTCTAACGCGGTCAAAGCGGTCTGAATGGTCATGATTTCGATCCTCTCCGTCGCGATCTTATATTGCAAAGCAAGCCCTTAGGAAACCGCATGGCGGAGCCTGCCAAATCCCTTCTCGCCCAGCAACTCGACGATGCGCTGTCGGCCTGCAAGGGTGGCTGGCAGGTGATGAAGCACCGTGGGCCAAGCCAGATCCAGTTCTGGTTCATCGCACTGGTGATCGGGATCGCCGCAGGGTTCGCAGCGCTGTTCTTCCGCAAAGGGATCATTTGGCTGCAAGGCACGCTTTACGGCACGGATGACCCCAGCCATATCCATAGTTTTGCGGTGAACCTGCCATGGTATTGGGTTCTGCTGATCCCTGTTTGCGGCGGTTTCGTGGTCGGGCTGATCCTGCACTGGTTCACACCTGACGGTCGGGTCAGGTCGGTTGCGGACGTGATCGAAGGCGCCGCCCTGAACGATGGGCGGGTTGAGAAGAAAGCCGGTCTGGCCTCGGCGCTGGCCTCTATGATCACGTTGTCATCGGGCGGTTCGTCCGGGCGGGAAGGGCCGGTGGTGCACCTCGCAGGCGTCATCTCCAGCTACATCTCGAATTTTATCCGCGCCGACGGGATCACCGGGCGCGACCTGCTGGGCTGTGCTGTCGCCGCTGCCGTATCGGCCTCGTTCAACGCCCCGATCGCGGGCGCGCTTTTCGCGCTTGAGGTGGTGCTGCGCCACTTCGCCGTGCATGCCTTTGCGCCCATCGTGATCGCCTCGGTTGCAGGCACGATCATCAACCGGTTGGAGTTCGGAGACGTCACCGAGTTCGTCCTGCCAGTCTCCAACAACCTTGATTTCTATATCGAATTGCCCGCCTTCCTGCTGCTTGGCCTCACCTGCGGCTTGATCGCCGTCGTGCTGATGCGGGCGATCTTCTGGACCGAGGATATGGGCAGCTACCTGCAAGACAAACTGTCCTTGCCGCGCTACCTGCGCCCGGCCTTTGCAGGGCTGTTGCTGGGCATCATGGCGATCTGGTTTCCACACATCATCGGGGTCGGCTACGAGACGACCTCCCTCGCGCTGACCGGCGAGCTGGTCTTTCACGAGGCGATGGTCTTTGCCATTCTGAAAGTTGCCGCCGTGGCGATCACCATGGGCGGGCGCATGGGCGGCGGGGTCTTCTCGCCCTCGCTCATGGTCGGTGCGTTAGGAGGGCTCGCCTTTGGGATCGTAGCCACGGGCATTTTCCCCGACATCTCCGGGTCCGAGACGCTTTATGCGCTGGCGGGGATGGGGGCCGTAGCGGCGGCTGTCTTGGGCGCGCCGATCTCGACCACGCTGATCGTGTTTGAGCTGACAGGCGACTGGCAGACGGGCCTTGCAGTGATGGTGGCGGTGTCTCTATCTACGGCGCTTTCCTCGCGCCTTGTGGATCGGTCGTTCTTTTTGACCCAGCTGGAGCGGCGCAACATCCATCTGGCCGCGGGTCCGCAGGCCTATCTGCTGGCGATGTTCACAGTGGCCAAGGTCATGCGCAAAAAAGACCACCCGCGCGCCGCAAAGGACGAGGCCTGTTGGGAGCTGGTCGAGCAAGGCATTTATATCGACGGCAACGCGACGCTGGAACAGGCGATGCCGATGTTTGATACCAACACCGTGCGCTTCATTCCGGTGGTGACGCTGGGCGGCGAAGACAGCCCGCCCGAGCTTTGGGGCGCGCTGTTTCATGTGGATGCGTTGAAAGCCTATAACAGGGCGTTGGCGGCGACGGCTGCGGAAGAGCATTCTTGAACCGAAGCTGGGCAAGCGTTTTCTTGAAAACGCGTCGGGCGACAGGTGAATTGCGCAAGCTTTCTCCAATTGGAGAACGCGCCGCCCGATAGGTGAGTTGCACAGCAATTCACCGTTAGGGAAGCAAATCACCGTAAGCGGCCAGCCCTCCGACCAAGACAGAGCTGGGGGGATTTCATCCCCCCAGACCCCCCTAGGATATTTTGAAAAAGCGAAAGCTCAGACTTGCTCCACCGTGACGCGGTCGGTGTAGAAGGCCAAGTGCCCTGCGATGCGCTCCATGCCGTCGATGGGGGTCTCGTAGGACCAGACGGCGTCTTTGATCGGGCCGCTTTTCGCCTCGATCGTGTAGTAGGTTGCCTTGCCTTTATGGGGGCAGGTGCTGGTGCGATCTGACGGCGACAGGAAGGCCATCGCGAAATCCTCGCGCGGGAAGTAGATCACGGGCGGGGCGGCCCCTTCATGCAGCTCCAGCGCATTGCCGCTTTCACCCAGAACAGCGCCGCCTGCGCGCACCACCCAGGTGCCGTCTGCTTTGTGAATCTTGATGTGATCGGCCATATGCGTTCCCCTACCTGTATCTCGGATGTCTATGTGTGCGAGCTGTGTGACAGCGATATGTCAAACTGGCGCGGTGGCCCGTTCTAGCCAATCGCGCGCCTCAGCGCCAACATTATCGGCGATCTTGTCGAAAACCGTTTGGTGATAGGCGTTTATCCATGCGCGCTCATCGGGTGAAAGCATATCGGCGACGATCAGGCGGCGGTCGATGGGCACGAAGGTCAACGTCTCGAAATCGAGCATCTCGCGGGCATCTGCGCCCTCTATGGCAGGGGCCTTGCGCACGGTGATCAGGTTCTCGATCCGGATGCCGAACGCGCCTTCGCGGTAATACCCGGGCTCGTTCGACAGGATCATACCGGGTTTCAGCGCGACGTCAGAGATGCGTGAAATGCGCTGCGGGCCTTCATGCACGCTGAGATAGACGCCGACGCCGTGGCCGGTGCCATGGTCATAATCCAGACCAGCCGTCCAAAGCGGGAAGCGGGCGAGCGCGTCCAGATCGCGACCTGCGAGGCCCTTGGGAAAGCGCGCGCGGCTGATGGCGATCATGCCTTGCAGCACGCGCGTAAAGCAGCTGCGGTGAATGTCCTCAGGCGGGCCGATGGGAACCGTGCGGGTGATATCGGTCGTGCCGTCGATATATTGCCCGCCGCTATCAACGAGCAGCAACTCGCCCGGTTTCACCACGCGGTCGGTGTCTTCCGTGACGCGGTAATGCACGATCGCAGCGTTGGGACCGGCGCCACTGATCGTCTCGAAACTGATGTCACGGAGCGCATTTGTGGCGCGGCGGCGGGCTTCAAGCTCTTTGACGACAGCGATTTCCGTCAAGCTGCCAGGGGCCTGCGCGTCAAGCCAAGCGAGGAATTCGACCATCGCGGCGGCGTCGCGGAGATGGGCGGTGCGCGCGCCTTCAATCTCCGTCGCGTTCTTGCAGGCTTTGGGCAGGATGCAAGGATCATCGGCGCGGGCAATCTCGGCGGTGATCTGGGTGAAGATGCGGGCGGGGGCCGTCGCGGGATCAACGCGGATCGTGCCTTTGAGGGCCGCGAGGGCCTCCTCAAACTCCGCGACCGGGTGGAGACGGATATCGTCACCCAGATGCGCGCCCAGATCGGCGGCTTTGTCGCCGTGGACATAAAGGTCGAGAGTGGCGTCCTTGTGCAGGATCGCGAAGGCGTGGGCGACGGGGTTCCGCTCGATATCGGTGCCGCGGATGTTGAGCAGCCAGGCGATGCTGTCGGGCAAGGTCAGAACGGCAGCGTCTTGGCCCGCATCCTCAATATCAGAGGCGATACGCGCGCGCTTGTCGGCATGGCTTTCACCCGCAAATTCAAGTGGATAGGCGATCATTTTGCCGGAAGGCGGGGCAGGTTGATCCTGCCAGATGCGATCCACCAGATTGCCTATTGGCGTGAGCGTAATCTCTTGCTGGGCCAGCGCCTCGCGCAGGCGATCCACCTCGGTTTGCGTATGCAGCCAATCGTCAAACCCCACGGTCGCGCCAGTGGGCAAGTGCTGGATCAGCCAGTCGGCGAGCTTGGTTTCAGGCCATGGAACCGGCGTGAAGACGTCCGCGACTTGCGATTTGACCTGAACGCGGTAACGCCCGTCGATAAAAACGCCCGCGTGATCGGCGAGTATCGCAGCGAAACCAGCGGAGCCGGTGAACCCCGTCAGCCACGCCAAGCGGGCATCGCGCGGGGCGACGTATTCGCCTTGATGCGCATCGGCGCGCGGCACCAGAAACCCGTCCACACCTTCGTTTTTCATCGCGGCCCGCAGCGCGGCAAGGCGCGGGGGGCCGTCGTCAGGTGACGTGCTGGCGGTGAAGGTCTGAAACATCAGCTGGCCTTCTTCAGCCCCATGAGTTTCGCGCGCGCGCGTGGGTCACTGTCAAAGAGCGCGGCCAGTTGTTCGGTCATGGCACCGGCAAGCTGTTCGACATCGGTGATGGTGACGGCGCGGTCGTAGTAGCGTGTCACGTCGTGGCCGATGCCGATTGCGATCAGTTCGACCGCTTTGCGCTTTTCGACCATCGCGATCACATCGCGCAGGTGTTTTTCGAGATAATTCGCAGGATTCACGGACAAGGTTGAGTCGTCCACCGGCGCGCCGTCGCTGATGACCATCAGGATTTTGCGCGCCTCGGGGCGGTTGACCATCCGGCGGTGCGCCCATTCCAGCGCCTCGCCGTCGATGTTTTCCTTCAGCAGGCCTTCCTTCATCATCAGCCCCAGATTGGGGCGCACACGCCGCCAGGGTGCGTCGGCGGATTTGTAGATGATGTGTCGCAGATCGTTCAGGCGACCGGGTTGCTGGGGGCGGCCTTCGGCGAGCCATTGTTCGCGGCAGAGACCGCCTTTCCACGCGCGGGTGGTGAAGCCGAGAATCTCGACCTTGACCTGACAGCGCTCCAGCGTGCGGGCCAGAACATCCGCACAGATCGCCGCGATAGAGATCGGGCGACCGCGCATGGAGCCGGAATTGTCGAGCAGAAGTGTCACGACCGTGTCGCGGAACTCCGTGTCTTTTTCGACCTTGAAGGACAGGGGCGTCGTCGGGTTGGCAATCACACGGGCCAACCGACCAGCGTCGAGCATGCCTTCCTCGCGGTCAAACTCCCACGAGCGGTTTTGCTGGGCTTGCAGACGGCGCTGCAGCTTGTTGGCAAGGCGCGAAACGGCACCTTTCAAGGGCTCCAACTGCTGGTCGAGATAGGCGCGCAGGCGTTCCAGCTCGGCGGGTTCGGCCAGCTCTTCGGCCATGATCTCTTCGTCATTATCGGTTTGAAAGACGTCATAATTCGGGTCAGCGTCCGAAATAGGCGCAGGCTGAGGCGGCTCCAGCGGGCTTTCGCCCTCGGGCATCTCGGCCTCTTCGCCCATCTCGGCTTCGGCCATATCATCCAAAGTGACCGAGGCTTGGGAGGCGTCCTGCTGTTCCTCTTGAGACTGCTCGGGGGAGGCTTCCATATCCTCGTCGTCATTGTCATCTGACCCGGTACTGTCCGGCTCGGATTCGTCTTGTGCGTCTTCCTCGGCGGTGTCCTGATCTTCCACGTCGGTGCTGTCGGGATCGTCGCCCAACTGATCGCCATAGCCCAGATCTTCGATGATGCGCCGGGTGAGTTTCGCAAAAGCCGTTTGATCGGCCAGCGTGGCTTCAAGGTCTTCGAGCGTGCCGCCCGCCTGATCCTCGATAAAGCCCTGCCACAGCTCCATCACGTTGCGTGCGCCGGGGGGCAGGTCGCGACCCGTGGCGAGGTGACGGATCAGATAGCCTGCGGCGGTGGCCAGCGGTGCCTCGGAGGCCTCCTTGATCTGGTCATAGCCCCGGCGTTGCGCCTCATTGGCGATTTTGGCGTCGATGTTGCCAGCGGTGCCGGGCATGGCGTGCGCGCCGACGGCCTCGCAGCGGGCGGTTTCCATGGCGTCATAAAGATCGCGGGCCATCTGGCCTTGGGGCGCATAGCGATTATAGGTTGCCGCATTGTGGAACTTGTGGCGCAGCGCATAGGCGTCGGCAGTGCCGCGGGCCAGCAAGACCTCCTCGCGGGTCATGCGACGGGTGACTTGCGGCAGACGCACGGAATCATTGGTCTGACCCGGAGGATCGACCGAATACGTAACCGACAATTCGGGATCATCCGCCATCACCTTGGTGGCTTCAGCGAGCGCCTTTTTGAAAGGATCGGCGGGGTTGTCATTTTGTTGCATGCGCAGCGTCCGAAAGCGAGGTGTTGGCGCATAACCTAGGTCAAACCCCTGCCGAGGGCCAATGGAAAAGCAGGGGGTGGTTTCGCGTGCGAAACCGGGTTTTCAGAGGGCTTTCATTGAAAACATTGGAGGTTTTTTCGCGCAACTTAACATAATACTTGAGGGGCTTGCAGCGTACTGTTTTTAAACGCATTTTTTACGTTTCGTAAGGTGCTGTAGCGGGGGAAGAGGCGCTATCCCAGCAAGAAGCGGTCGCATTCGCGCAAGAACGCGTCTGCGGCTTCGCGGGCTTTCGCCTTGATGACGGCATCGTCGTAGAAGTCAGCGCGCATCAGCAGGCGGGACTGGGCGAGCTTGGCGTGGATTTGCCAATTCATCGCTTGTGCCTGTGGCAGGCCGTAATCCACCGCGTCGGGGATGGTCGCGGTCAACAACGCCTCGAAATCGCCGCGCTGGGTTTCCAGTTGTTCCGGGACCTGCCCGCCGATGGTGCGCTGGTGATCGACGAAGGCAGAGAGCCGTCCGGCGCAGGTTGCAAACACCTGAACCCGTTCTGACGGTGAGGTCGGCCACGGTTGCGTGCTGCCCATAACGGGTCCCAGTCCGATAAGACCCAGTATGAGCGCTATAGTTATTTTTCTGCTCATGTTTTCAACTTTACTGCTGAAAACATGTCTAACAATTAGGCTATTTAAGAACGGTTAACAGGTGTGACTAAATTGTATGCAAAGGTCTACTGTCGGCCCAAGCCGTTCACATGTCCCTGTGTGCGGTGAGGTCGCTTAACCGAGGCTCATGCTCGCCGCGCTTTCGGGCAGTTCTTCGTCAAAGCAACGCTGATAGAACTCGGCGACCGTCTGGCGCTCTAGCTCATCGCATTTGTTGAGGAAGGACAGCCGGAAGGCGTAACCGACATTGCGGAAAATCTCGGCATTTTGGGCCCATGCGATCACGGTGCGCGGGCTCATCACTGTGCTGAGATCGCCGTTCATGAAGGCGGTCCGTGTCAGGTCAGCGACGGTGACCATGCGCTGGACAGTCGTGCGACCTTCGGCAGTATTATAATGGGGCGATTTGGCCAGAACGATGGCGGCCTCGGCCTCGACCGAGAGATAGTTGAGCGTCGCCACAAGGCTCCACCGGTCCATCTGGCCCTGGTTGATCTGCTGGGTGCCGTGATAGAGGCCGGTCGTATCGCCCAAACCAACCGTGTTGGCGGTCGCGAAGATGCGGAAATTGGGGTGCGGCTCAATGACCTGGTTCTGATCGAGCAGGGTCAGCTTGCCGTCGACTTCGAGCACACGCTGGATCACGAACATCACGTCAGCGCGGCCCGCATCATATTCGTCGAACACAATGGCGCAAGGATTGCGTAAGGCCCAGGGCAGAATTCCCTCTTGAAAATCAGTGACTTGCTTGCCGTCTTTCAGCTTGATGGCGTCTTTGCCAATCAGGTCGATCCGGCTGATATGGCTGTCGAGGTTCACACGCACCGTGGGCCAGTTCAGGCGGGCGGCGACCTGTTCGATATGGGTCGATTTGCCCGTGCCGTGATAGCCTTGGATCATCACACGGCGGTTGTGCGAAAACCCGGCCAGAATGGCGAGGGTCGTGTCAGGGTCGAACTTGTAGGTGCTGTCGATCTCAGGCACGCGGTCTGTGCGCTCGGCGAAGCCTTTGACGACCATGTTGGTGTCAATTCCGAAGACCTCGCGAACAGAAATCTCTTCGGTCGGTTTTGCGCTGATATCTATCGTGCCGTCTGCCATGTTAGGTCCTTCCTGCGTGCCCTTTTGGGCCTCGGCCCGTGGTGCAACATATCGCGGACAAGGGCAAGGGGAAGGGGGCCGGTTGCAGAAACGAAAAACCTCTGCTCGGGCGGGTGCGGTTCCCTATTTTTGCCACGATTGGTCCGTATCGCGCTTTTGATGAGAAATGTACTGAGTTCCCATGTGAAAGGGCTTTCGCGCCGGTTAAGCCCAGGCGAAAGCAAGCTCGTGGCAGCGTGCTTTGTGGGCGCTGTGTTTGGCATGTTCCTGTCCTGGTCCGCGTTGGACACGCTGTCATGGCGCACGTCCGTGGCGCAGAACGACTGGACAACGCAAGAGCGGTGGCTGGTTTTCACCGGCACGGTCGTGCTGGGCGGGCTGGTCTTTTTCATGCGAAAACATTTTGGCCATGGTGGCATTGTCGGGCTGCTGCGCACGGGCATTGCCGGGCTTTGGGTGCTGTTTTTGGCGGGCGTCATTACCGGCACATTGAATATGCCGCTTTGGGGGACGACCTTTGGCGTTATCATCATCGCGGGCACCATCGCGAAGTCACCACTGGTGGCACTCAGCGGGGTGGGGGCGCTGGCGCTGGTACATTGGCTGTGCAGGCCCTGGCAGATCGAGCGTCGGTCGATCTTTGGCTATGGCGAGATGGAGTTCTAGCAGAGCGCGCAGGCAAGGCCCCGGATCAGGTCCGGGGCGCTTGAGTTACTTGAAACTGCGGCTTTCCTTGATCTGATCCCAGGCCCAGACGACCTCCTGCAACTTCTCTTCATCCGAGCGATCTCCGCCGTTCATATCGGGGTGCAGGATCTTGATCAGCGCCTTGTAGCTTTTGCGGATTTCGGCCTTGGTCCAGTGGTCCTTGGCTTCAAGGATTTCAATCGCGCGCCGCTCGGTCGGGGGCAGCTTGCGCGTGCCGGTGATGGATTTGCCGGGGTTGCGCGTGGCGTTGGCGCCCAGCACCTCATGGGCGTCATTCACGCCGAGACGTGCCCAGGCGCGCTGTTCGTCGGTCTGCTTGCCAAACGGTTTTGTCTCACGCTCCCAGACGCGGTCCTTATCCATCTGCTCGTTGAAGGCCTCGTCCGAGGTGCCGTCGAAGAAGTTCCATTTCAGGTTATACTCGCGGACATGTTCTTTACAGAACCAGAAGAAATCATCGAGGATATCGGGCGATTTCGGGGCGCGGTATTTGCCCGCCTCCTGACAGCCGGGCTTGTCGCAAATCCGGGTCGAGGTTTCGAACGCGCCGGACATGCCGCGACGTCCGCGGGTGTTTTTCTTCTTGGCAGAAGAGACGGACATATCAAACCCGAAGGGATCGTCTTTGGACATATCTGGGACACCTTTTCGACTCGGAACAGGGAGTTTAGACTGTCCGGGCCGAGATTGAAGGGGGCGGGGCGAAAAAATGTCGAGAACAGAAGAAATCAGAACAGCACTTGAGGTGAGCTTTGCACCGCAATCTCTTGAAGTGATTGACGAAAGCGAAAGCCATAGGGGGCACGCAGGCTATCAGGAAGGTGGTGAAAGCCATTTCCGTGTGCGGATCAAAGCCGATGCCTTTGCCCCGATGAGCCGGATCGAGCGGCACCGCGCTGTGCACAAGGCGCTTGGCGCCGATCTGGTCGGGCGTATTCACGCATTGGCTTTGGACATCAGCTGATTACTCAGCCGCGACGCTGGAGCCATCCGTGGGTTTGTCGGTGTTCACAGCAGGACCAACAGGCGGAGCTTTGCCCGGCTCTTCGGCTTGCTTGATCAGCTTGGCGGCCTCGGGTTCCGATTTGGGGGAAGGGACAGGCGTGATCACCGCGTCGTCGCTTTCAAGGGCGCGGCGAAAGACAAGCACGTTCTGAAAGACTGTGGTTTTTGAGGTGAGACCGCTGCGCTCTTCCGAGGGGAGCGTGTCTGCGCGCTGATATTCCCAGCCTTGCGCGCCCATCTCGTTCATCAGGGTTTCGAGCGTATGCGCGAACCGCGCATCACCGGCCTTGATGCCTTTGATCTTCTCGCCGCGCTTGGGCGCAGGCACGACTTTATATTCGAACATCGTCATCGAGAACTCCCATTCCAGTGGGCCGCACGCTAGCAAATTCAGCGCAAAAGGCCAAGAAATTAAGGGGTTAGCACCGTCCACAATGGGTGGTGGCACGGCCCCGATACAGTGCGAGATATAGGGTCAACAGCGCAGGCTGCAAGTTGGCGGGCGCGGATGCGCGTTAGTCCGCCAGCTTCTTTGCGACGATTTCGTTGACCGCCTTGGGGTTTGCCTTGCCGCCGGTGGCTTTCATGACCTGACCCACGAACCAACCTGCAAGCTTGGGGTTTTCCTTGGCCTTGGCAACCTGCGCGGGGTTGTCGGCGATCACCTGATCGACAGCGGCTTCAATCGCGCCGGTGTCGGTGACCTGCTTCATGCCGCGCGCCTCGACGATTTCCGCCGGGTCGCCGCCTTCGGTATAGACGATCTCAAAGAGGTCCTTGGCGATCTTGCCGCTGATATCGCCCTTGGTGATGAGCGTGATAATCCCGCCCAACTGGTCAGGCGAGACGGGGCTTTCCGTGATCTCTTTCTCGTCCTTTTTCAGACGACCGAAAAGTTCGTTGATGACCCAGTTCGCGGCTAGCTTGCCATCGCGCCCTTCGGCCACTTTTTCGAAGAAAGCGGCGGCGGCGGTTTCGGCGGTCAGCACGGATGCGTCATAATCCGACAGGCCGAAGTCACTGATGAAGCGGGCCTTCTTTTCGTCGGGCAGTTCAGGCAGATCGTTCGCGATGTCATCGACCCAGCCTTGTTCAATCTCTAAAGGCAGCAGATCGGGGCAGGGGAAATAGCGGTAGTCATGCGCTTCTTCTTTCGAGCGCATGGATCGCGTTTCGCCTTTGTCCGGATCATAGAGACGGGTTTCCTGCACAACCTCGCCGCCGTCTTCGATGATGGCGATCTGGCGGCGTGCCTCGACCTCGATCGCTTGCTGGATAAAGCGCATGGAGTTCATGTTCTTGATCTCGCAGCGGGTGCCGAGGTGGCTGAAATCCTGCGTTTCCTGATACTTCTCGTAATCGCCCGGACGGCAGACCGAGACATTGACGTCCGCGCGCAGATTGCCGTTTTGCATATTGCCGTCGCAGGTGCCCAGATATTGCATGATCTGGCGCAGTTTCACGACATAGGCGGCGGCCTCTTCCGGGCCTCGGATATCGGGGCGCGAGACGATCTCCATCAGGGCGACGCCTGTGCGGTTGAGGTCCACGAAGGACATGTTCGGGTCCATGTCGTGGATGGATTTGCCCGCGTCCTGCTCAAGGTGGATGCGTTCCACCCGCACCAGACGGGCGGTGCCGTCGCCCAGTTCAACCAGCACTTCGCCTTCGCCCACGATGGGGTGATAGAGCTGCGAAATCTGGTAGCCCTGCGGCAGGTCGGGGTAGAAATAGTTCTTGCGGTCAAAGGCCGACCACAGGTTGATGTCGGCTTTCAGGCCAAGCCCTGTGCGCACCGCTTGGGCCACGCAAAACTCGTTGATGACAGGCAGCATACCCGGCATGGCGGCGTCCACGAACGCCACGTTGCTGTTAGGCTCTGCGCCGAATGTGGTGGAGGCACCTGAAAAGAGCTTGGCGTTGGAGGCCACCTGCGCGTGGACCTCAAGGCCGATCACCAGCTCCCAGTCATGCTTGGCGCCAGCAATGACTTTGGGCTTCGGGGTCTCATAGGTCAGATCAAGCATGGGGCAGGTCCTGTTCGTGGGTTGATTGCGTTTTAGGCCGCGCGGCGAAGAGGGACAAGAGGGGGATTTGCGCCGACAGTCGCGCGGATTTCGGCGGGTTGTTCGCGTAGGCGAAACGATGTGGCAGCGCGGCCCTTGCCAGCGTGTCTGTGGCTGGGGCAGTCTTTCGGAATGAAAGTGATTGCTGCCTTTATTCTGAGTGCTTTAGCTGCGTTGCCTTTGGCAGCGGACCCGTCGCAAATTCGACCCGTCTCGCGGGCCACGGCGATGGATCGGCTGGTGGATACATCCGTGCAATTGCCCACCCCCCGCGTATCGGCTGACGTGCGGCCCATCGCGCGGGACGAGGGCTTTCCCCGCATGCGCTGGGATCATCGGGGTGAACACGCGCTTTGGACGCGCGCGGCTATGAAGGCGGTTCAAGGGCATGGTGCGCCTTTGGTGCAGATGGTGCCTAAGGACATTGTAGAGTGGTGCCCGGCATACCCCTATAACGGGCCAGAGGCCCGGGCGGCGTTTTGGGTCGGCTTTATGTCGGCGCTGTCCAAACATGAAAGCACCTATAAACCGCGCGCGGTGGGCGGGGGCGGCAAGTGGTATGGCTTGTTGCAAATCCTGCCTGCAACGGCACGCGGATACGGGTGCCGCGCTGGCACGGGCGAGGCGCTGAAAAGCGGGCCTGCGAACCTGAGTTGCGCCGCGCGGATCATGGCGACAACGGTGCAGCGCGACGGTGTGATCCATGCGCGCCAACCGCGGTGGAGCGGTGTGTCTGCGGATTGGGGGCCGATGCGCAGCCCGAGCAAACGGGCGGATATGGCCAATTGGCTGAAGCGGCAAAGCTATTGCAAGCCGTTGAAATCATTGCGCCCTCAAGCGCGCAATTTCAACTAGATCGGATTGTGGATAATGTTGAAGCGCGCCAGTTGCGTGCGCAGCTTGTGGCTGACCGGATAGCTTTCCCGAGGCAGGCTCACCCGTTCGCCGTCGGTCAAATGAACCAAGACCAGATCGGGTCCATCCGTTTCGTAGATGATCTCAACCCGGGCGATATCGGCAAGTTCGATTGAGCCTGCGATGCCGTCGCCGTAATAGTGAAGGCCCCCCGCATCCAGAGTCAGACCGGATTTCGGATTGGTATAGGTGCGCCAGACCAGCAGGATTGCCGACAGGCCCCAGATCGCCAGGATCCACCAAGGCGCGTCCATCATCACAGCACCCGCGACCATCGCGACACCGATCAGGGTCATGATGATAAAGAAGGGGTCTCGCCCGGTGACATGATGCTCAAATGGCTCCATGACATAGGCCTATTTGCCAAATTGGGCGGGAATTTGACGCAGGTTAGCCTTTTGCGTCACGGATACGTGTCAGCATTTCGGTGCTGTCGCGCGACAGACCCTCTTGCGCCAGGATGCGGTCGATCTGAGCCAAGATCTTGGCTTGCCGGTCTTCGTCATAGCGCGGCCAAGTCTCGAACGCGGAACACATGCGGGCCGTGGTTTGCGGGTTCAGGGGATCAAGTTTGATCAGCCAATCCGCCAGCACCCGGTAACCTTCGCCAGAGGCATGATGAAAACCCGCAGGTGTCATCGCCAGCGCGCCGAGGGTGGCGCGGAAGCGGTTGGGGTTTTGCATCGTGAAATCAGGATGTTGCGTGAGTTTCTCGGCCACTTGCGCCACATCGCGCGGTGCGGCAAGAGCCACCTGAAGCCCGAACCATTTGTCGATGACCAGACGGTCCTCGCGCCATTGATTGTAGAAATCCGCGACCGCGCCGTCGCCTTTGCCAGCCTTGATCAGGCAGGCCAGCGCGGCAAGCTGTTGGGTCATGTTGGTGGCTGCCTCGTATTGCGCGCCCGCCTGCACACCGCCGTCGATGCGGGTGAGGTAGGATAGCGCCGCGTTCGCCAATGCGCGCTTGCCGGATTGTTCGGCGTTGGGGGCGTATGCATCTGCGATTTGGTGCGCGGCATAGAGGCGCGGAAGTGTGTCTTGCAGGTGCTCGGCAATCATCTGGCGCAGGGTTTGCGCGGCGTCATAGATCGCCTCTGGATCGGGCGTTTCGCCCGCATCTACAAGGGCTTGTGCAATTTCATCTTGACTGGGAAGGCCAAGGCAAAGCGCACGGAACGCCGGATCGCGGGCCTCGTCGCGGGCCATTGTGGCCAGCGCGTCAAGATAGGCGGTTTGCGGGGGCGTGCCGTCGCGGACCATTGCCAGCAGCGTATCGCGGGCCAGCGCGCGCCCGGCTTCCCATGCGTTGAACGGGTCGGTGTCATGGGCCAGCAGGAAGGCGCGCTCGGACGCGGTTGTGTCGCGCGTCAGGATGACGGGCGCCGAAAAGCCGCGCAGGATCGAAGGAATTGGCTTGGCGGTCAGCCCGTCGAAGGTGAAACTTTGGCTCGCCTCTGTCATCTCTAGGATGGTCGTGGGCACGATCTCGGTGCCGTCTTCGGCCAGCAGGCCGACTGCGATGGGCAACACTTGGGGCTGCTTGTCGTCCTGTCCGGGGGTGGGCGGCGTGGTCTGTGTGAATCTGAGCGTATAAGTGCCATCGGCAAAGCTGTCGGTGACGCTCAGGCGGGGCGTTCCTGCCTGCGCATACCAGCGCTTGAACTGGCTCAGATCGCGGCCTGTGGTGTCTTCGAACACCTGCAACCAATCCTCGATCGTGCAGGCCTGACCGTCATGGCGGTCGAAATAGAGATCACAGCCTTTGCGATACGCCTCGGCCCCGATGAGGGTGCGCAGCATGCGGATCACCTCGGCGCCTTTCTCATAGACGGTGGCGGTATAGAAATTGTTGATCTCGACGAAACTTTCAGGGCGCACGGGATGGGCCAGCGGGCCGTTATCCTCGCGGAATTGGCGGCCGCGTAGGGCGATCACGTCGCTGATGCGCGCGACCGCTTCCGAGCGCATGTCGGCGGTGAATTGTTGGTCCCGAAAGACGGTCAAACCTTCCTTGAGGCACAGCTGAAACCAGTCGCGGCATGTGATGCGGTTGCCGGTCCAATTGTGAAAATACTCATGGGCGATGATTGCCTCAATACGTTCGAAATTCGCATCAGTAGAGGTCTCAGGCGATGCGAGAACGGCAGAAGAGTTGAAAATGTTCAAGCCTTTGTTCTCCATCGCGCCCATGTTGAAGTCGTCAACAGCCACGATATTGAAGAGATCAAGGTCGTATTCGCGTCCGTATGCCTGTTCATCCCAGCGCATGGATTGCTTCAGCGCCTCCATCCCGAACGCGCACTTTCCGATGTCGTTTTTACGGACGTAGATGTTCAGATCAACGTCGCGACCCGAGGCTGTGGTGAAGCTGCCCGAATGGGCAACCAGATCGCCCGCAACAAGCGCGAACAGATAGGCCGGTTTCGGCCACGGGTCGTGCCATTCGGCCCAGCCGTCACCTGTGGCGGTGGGGTTACCGTTGGACAGCATCACGGGCAGGTCGCCTTCGATCCGGACGGTGAAAACGGACATGACATCGGGGCGGTCAGGGTAGTAGGTGATCTTGCGAAACCCCTCGGCCTCGCACTGTGTGCAATACATGCCGTTCGACATGTAAAGCCCTTCGAGCGCGGTGTTCGTCTCGGGGCTGATCTCGACCTCGGCCTCCCATGTAAAGGGCGCGTCGGGGGCGTCGCAGCGCAGGCCATCGTCGGACAGAACCGGCGCAACCTCGGCCCCGTCGATCTTGGCCCATTTCAGGTCCAGTTGTTCGCCATGCAGAAAGAACTCGCGCGATGCGGCCTCGGGATTGGGCGCAAATCGGATGTGGCTGATGACGCGGGTGGAGGTCGGCGCGAGGCGGAAGGTCAGGTGGACCTCTTCGACCAGATAGGCGGGGGGCGTGTAATCGGACAGATAGATCGTCTGGGGGGCGGCGTCGCGCATGGGTGTCTCCTTGGTTAATGGGAAGGGTAGCGGCGCAGGGTCCGGCTGCAAGGCGAAACCTCCTGACACCACGCTGTCAGGAGGGGTGTGCCAGAAGGGGACATCTGATAAAGGAGAGATGAAATGAGCTATACCCCCGCAAACCCCGTCGTCTGGACCGAAATCCCGGTGCGTGATCTGGAGAAAGCCTCGACGTTCTATGCCGCCGTGACCGGCATGGAGATGCAGTTGAACAAGGACGGGCCGCAGCCGATTGTGTTTTTTAACGCCGATAAGGGGGTGTCCGGGCATCTCTATGAAGGGGCACCCGCGACGAAAGGTGGCCCGACCGTGCATCTGGCTGCTGAAGGCACAGTTGAGCAGATGAAAGCCCGCGTTTGGGATGCGGGAGGGAAGGTTGTCTCGGACCCGATCTCGATCCCGGCGGGGCAGTTCATCTATTGCCTTGATCTGGACGGCAACTCTTTCGGCCTGTTCGAGGTCGCCTGATGCGCCGCGCCGACCGTCTGTTTCAGATCGTACAATATCTGCGGGGCGGTCGGCTGACCACGGCGGCGCAGTTGTCAGAAAAGCTGGAGGTCAGCGAGCGCACGATCTACCGCGATATCGCTGATCTGCAATCCACGGGCGTGCCGATCGATGGCGAGGCGGGCGTGGGGTATGTGATGGCCGAGGGCTACGACATCCCGCCGCTGATGTTCACCAGCGCCGAGATTACGGCGTTGGTTGCTGGTGCACGCTTGATCCGCGCTTGGGGCGGGTCCGAGATGGCGGCGGCGGCGGAAGAGGCGTTGATCAAGGTCGATGCGGTGCTGCCAGAGGAGGCACGGGCGAAGGCGCGTGCGGTGTCGATCCATTCGCTAGGTGTGCAGATGGACGACGCGCTGCGGTTGCGATTGGATGAGATTGTGGCGGCGGTGGATCGCTCGGAGCGGTTGGAGTTTGCCTATCGGGACAAGGACGGGGTGGCGACGTCTCGCGTGATCCGGCCCTTGGGGCAGTGGTTCTTTGCAGGCGTCTGGACATGTGTCGGATGGTGCGAATTGCGCGAGGATTTCCGCATGTTTCGGATCGACCGGATGGCAGACTTGTCTGTTGGTGCCGCGTTCAAACCCGAGCGCGGCAAGACGCTTCGGGATTTTTATCGGACTGAGGATGCTGGCGGCAGGTGCATGCCGGGGGGTGGTGGTCTGCTGGGCTGATCTGCCTTCCGCCAGGATATTTTTGCCAGAATGAAACAGCGGTTTATCTGATGTTTCATGACGACACTTGTTTGGTTCAAACGCGATTTGCGGACCACCGATCATGCGGTGCTGGCGGAAGCTGCAGCGCGCGGACCGGTGTTGCCGCTCTATATTGTCGAACCGGAGTTATGGGCGCTGCCTGATGCAAGCGGGCGGCAATGGGCGTTTGTGGCAGAATGTTTGGAGGCGTTGCAGCAGGAACTGGCCGCGTTGGGCATGCCGCTGGTTGTGCGGATCGGCGACGCGGTGGAGGTGCTGTCGGAGCTGGTCCCCACGCAGAATATCGATCTGATCCTGAGCCATGAAGAGACCGGGAACGCCTGGACATATGCGCGGGATTTGCGTGTGGCGGAATGGGCGCGTTCGGCGGGGGTGACCTGGCGCGAGACGCAGAGTGCGGGCGTCGTGCGGCGGTTGAAAACCCGCGATGGCTGGGCCGCCCGGCGTGAGGCGCGGATGCGGCAGCCGCAGGTTGAGGCACCTGCGGTGTTGGCCCCTTTGGCGATTGAGGCAGGGACCATCCCGTCTGCGAAGGATCTGAAATTAAGCGATCAGTGCCCGGAGCGCCAGAAGGGCGGGCGGAACGAGGCTCTGTCTTTGTTGGGGTCGTTTCTGACATCGCGCGGGCAGACGTACCGCAAGGCGATGTCTTCGCCCTTGGACGGGGAATGGGCCTGTTCGCGGCTGTCGCCTCATCTGGCATTCGGGACGCTGTCGTCGCGCGAGGCGGTGCAAGCGTCGGCCGCGCGCAAAGCGGAGGTTAAGGGCACGCGCGCGGGTTGGACGGGGGCGATGCAGTCATTTCAGGCGCGGCTCGCGTGGCGGGATCACTTTATGCAGAAGCTGGAAGATGAGCCGAGGATCGAGACGCATGCGCTTCATTCTGCTTACGAAACGCTGAGGCCTCGGGAACCGGATCCCGTGCGGCTCGCGGCGTGGGAGGCGGGGGAAACAGGGTTGCCTTTCGTGGATGCCTGCATGCGTTACCTCACGGCGACAGGGTGGCTGAACTTTCGCATGCGTTCGATGCTGATGGCGGTGGCAAGCTATCATTTGTGGCTTGATTGGCGGGCGACCGGAGCGGTGTTGGCACGCAGATTTACGGATTATGAGCCGGGGATTCACTGGTCACAAAGCCAGATGCAATCCGGCACGACCGGGATGAACACCGTGCGGATCTATAACCCGGTCAAGCAGGGGCATGATCAGGATCCAACAGGGGTGTTCACGCGGCGCTGGGTGCCGGAACTGAACGCTGTTCCGGGCGAGTTTCTACAAGAGCCTTGGCGCTGGGACGAGGCAGGCTCGATCCTTGGACGCGGCTATCCGGAGCCGGTTGTGGATGTGAAAGCCGCCGCGAAAGTGGCGCGCGAAAAGGTGTGGGCGGTGCGCAGGGGCGATGCGTTCCGCACGGAGGCGGCGGAGGTTGTGCGCAAACATGCCTCGCGCAAGGACGGGCCGCGGCATTTCGTAAATGACCGAGAGCCGAAGCGGACGCGGCGCAAGCCCAATTCTCAGTTGAGCCTTGATCTGTAACCATGCCACGCACCCGCAAGAAATCTGATCTGCCGCAGAAAACTTGCGAAACCTGCAAACGCCCGTTTTCATGGCGTAAAAAGTGGGAAAAGGTCTGGGATGAGGTCAAATACTGCTCGGATCGGTGCCGGCGGGACCGTAAGTCAGTTAAATAAAACTGATTTGAAGCGCAGTATTTCTATCCTGATCTGAGTGGTGCTCTTCTTGCTTAACGGTCCGCCGCGCTTTAGAATGTATACAGCCGTATGCCAATTCAAGAGGATCCCATGGTCAATCGCGTTGAACGCGCCGGGCTTGCCGTCGCCACTGAGCTTGCCACTTTCATCGAAACCGAGGCGCTGCCGGGGACGGGTGTCTCTGTGGATCGGTTCTGGGGTGGATTTGCCGGGATTGTAAACGATCTGGGGCCGAAAAACCGCGCGCTGCTGGCGGAGCGGGCGAAGATGCAGGCGCAGATCGATGATTGGCATCGGGCGCGTATGGGCCAGCCTCATGATGCGGCGGCCTATGAGCTTTTTCTGCGCGAGATTGGGTATCTGGTGCCGGAAGGCGCTGATTTCGCGATTGAGACGACCGGCGTTGACAATGAGATCGCGACGATCCCCGGACCTCAACTGGTGGTGCCGATCCTCAATGCACGCTTTGCGTTGAACGCGGCGAATGCGCGGTGGGGATCGCTTTATGACGCGCTCTACGGCACGGATGCGCTGGGCGATCTGCCTGTCGGCAAAGGCTATGACGCAGAGCGCGGCGCGCGAGTGATCGCGTGGGCGCGCGGGCACCTGGACGACGCAGCGCCATTAGAGCAGGCGTCTTGGGCGGATGTGATCCGGCTGGATACCGTCGAAGGCGCTTTGGAGATTGTCACCAAAGACGGCATGGTAGAACTGGCGGACCCCGCGCAATATGTGGGCTACCAGACAGATAGCAGCCAAAACCTGTCGGGCGTGATCTTGCGCTGCAACGGGCTGCATTTGCAGATCGTGATCGACCCGTCGCATCGCATTGGGCAGGTCGATCCGGCAGGCATCGCGGATGTGCGTCTGGAATCGGCGATGTCCACGATCATGGACTGCGAAGACAGCGTTGCAGCGGTTGATGCCGATGACAAGGTGGTCGCCTATTCCAACTGGTTGGGCCTGATGAAAGGCAATCTGGAAGAGACACTTGAGAAGGGTGGCAAGACAATCACCCGGCGCTTGAACGATGATCTGCGCTTTACAGCGGCGGGCGGCCAGCCGGACGCACTGAAGGGCCGTGCGCTGATGCTGGTGCGCAATGTGGGCCATCTGATGACGAACCCCGCCGTACTGGACGCCGAAGGGCGCGAGGTGGGCGAGGGGCTGATGGACGCGATGTGCACTGTGCTGATCGCGATGCATGATCTGCGCAAGGATGGCGGGATGAGGAACTCTGTCCAAGGCTCTGTTTACATTGTGAAACCCAAGATGCACGGGCCGGTTGAAGTGGCCTTTGCAGATGAAATTTTCAGCCGGGTTGAGGCTGCGCTGGGATTGCCTGCAAACACCGTGAAAATGGGGATCATGGACGAGGAACGGCGCACCAGCGCGAACCTTGAAGAATGCATTCGCGCGGCGAAATCGCGGGTCGCGTTTATCAATACCGGCTTTCTGGATCGGACAGGTGATGAAATCCACACCTCGATGGAAGCGGGGCCAATGCTGCCGAAAGGCGAGATGAAATCGACGCCCTGGATTGCCTCTTACGAGGATCGCAATGTCGATATCGGGTTGGCTTGCGGCTTGCAGGGCAAAGCGCAGATCGGCAAGGGGATGTGGGCGATGCCCGACCGCATGGCCGAGATGCTTGAGGCCAAGATCGATCATCCGAAGGCGGGGGCAAATTGCGCTTGGGTGCCAAGCCCAACGGCGGCCACGCTGCATGCCACGCATTATCACAAGGTCGATGTTTTCGCGGTGCAGGATGCGCTTGCCAAAGGTGGGCCGCGCGGGACGCTGGATGACTTGCTGACGATCCCTGTGATGGGCAACAGGCCTTTATCAGCGGGCGAGATCACCGCTGAGATCGAGAATAACGCCCAAGGCATTCTTGGCTATGTTGTGCGCTGGGTGGACCACGGGGTCGGCTGCTCGAAAGTGCCGGATATCCATGACGTGGCGCTGATGGAGGATCGCGCGACCTGCCGTATCTCGGCGCAGGCACTGGCCAATTGGCTGCATCACGGGGTGATCTCCGAGGCGCAGGTCATGGACGGGATGCGTAAGATGGCGGCCGTTGTGGATCGCCAGAATGCGGATGACCCGAGCTATCGGCCAATGGCGCCGGGCTTTGAAGGAATTGCGTTTCAAGCGGCCTGCGACCTGGTCTTCAAGGGCCGCGAGCAGCCCTCCGGCTATACCGAGCCGGTGCTGCACGCGCGCCGTCTTGAGCTAAAATCCAACATGAATATCGCCGCATAAGGAACTGATATGGCTGAGATTACTTTGCGCAAAGCGCGCAGTATCATTCGTGCGACCCTCGCCAAGGGCCGCGAGCTGGACCTGAAGCCCCTGTCGGTTGTTGTGCTGGATGCAGGCGGGCATGTGAAAGCGTTCGAGCGCGAGGATAAGGCCGCGCCGGGTCGCTTTGCGATTGCCCACGGCAAAGCCTATGGCGCGATCATGCTGGGGATGGCAGGCACGGCGCAGATGGCACGGGCCGAGCAGCAGGCATACTTTATGGCGGCTGTGAATGGCGTTTATGGCGGTCAGGTTGTACCGGTGCCGGGCGGCGTGCTGGTGCGCGACAAGAAGGGTGATGTGATCGGGGCTGTCGGGGTCACGGGTGACACGTCCGATAATGATGCGGCGGCAGCGTCTCATGCCATTGAAGCGGCGGGTTTGACCGCCGAAATCTAAGCATTAGCGCACAAAACCAGCAAATGATGTGCGGTTTCGCGCCTTTTTATATGGGAAGCCTTGTTTTATTCAGAGGCATTCCAGAAAGAGGCAGTCATGCACAGACCCATCGTCGGCATCATCGGCAATTCATATCTGATTAACGATGAATATCCTGCCCATGCGGGCGGGACGATGAACTCGCAAGCGGTGGCGGATGTCTCTGGCGCAATGCCGCTTTTGATCCCGGCTGACCCGCGGTTCGTGTCGGTCGAGGAGTTGATGGAAAGCTGTGACGGCTTTGTTTTTACGGGCGGTCGCCCGAACGTGCATCCTGAGCATTACGGCGAAGAGGCGACCGAAGCGCATGGCGCGTTTGATGAGGCGCGCGATGCGGTGGCCTTGCCGCTGATCCGCGCACTGGTGGAGCGTGGGCAGCCGTTTCTGGGCATTTGCCGGGGCTTTCAGGAGGTCAACGTCGCGATGGGTGGCACGCTATATCCCGAGATCCGCGATCTTCCGGGGCGCGACAATCACCGGATGCCGCCAGACGGCACCTTGGAAGAGAAGTTCGAGCTGCGTCATACGGTGACGTTTTCGGACGGGGGTGTGTTTCACCGTCTGATGGGTGCGCGAGAGGTGTTTACGAACACGCTGCACGGGCAAGGGATCAAGGCCCCCGGGACGCGGGTGGTGATTGATGGGCATGCACCCGATGGGACGCCGGAGGCGATCTATATCGAAGGTGCGCCGGGCTTCACGCTATCGGTTCAGTGGCATCCCGAATGGAATGCGGCGAATGATCCGGTCTCACGACCGTTGTTTGAGGCGTTTGGTCGGGCGGTGCGGGCTTGGAAAGACGGTGCGCAGCCCTTGGCGTTGAGCGCCTGATCTGAGGGATTGCGCCGCGCTTTGCGCGTCGCCCCGCTGGGGGTTTCACCCCCAGACCCCCAAGGTATTTATGGACAAAAGAAGGGGCCGCGCGGGTTTTGCACGCAGCCCCGTTTGGTTTCAGAGACCTCCGAGCGTCAGGAAATGCGTCTCGCCGGAGCTGTCATCGACGCCATCATTATCGGTGACGGCGAAGGCATTGCCAGCAACATCCACCGTGAAGCCTTCGATTTTGTCGACCACATAGCCGTTGGGCGCCTGCAGATCGGGGAGGAAGTCGCGGACAATCTCTTTTTGGGCCAGTGGCAAGTCTGAACCGAGGGGGGCGGCGGTGAGGCCGTCAAGGCTGACCTTCGTGAGTTGCTTGACCTTCGCAGCCGTGCCGATCTGGTTGTCCCGCTCGACGATCCAGAGCGCGCCGTCATGGGCGGTGATCTCAGACAGGCCGACCCAGCCGGTCTCGGCCGGTTCTGTCGGGTAATGCACAGCACCCCATTCGCCGGTCTCGATGGTGTAGCTGATTAGTTTGACGGTGTTTTCCGGGTCATCAGCCCAGCTGCGCTGGATCGCGATCCAGAGCGTGCCGTCGATCAGGGTCACCCCTTCGGAGCCGAAACGGCGTTCGACGTCCAGCAGCTCTTTCGGGAAGGGGATGCTTTCTTCGATCTCGCCATCGCTATTCACGTGGTAAAGCCCGTGGGGGATCATCCGGTCGGTGCGGCCTTCAGAGGCGAGCCAGAAGCCGCCCTCGCCATCGGCTGAAATGCTCTCAAGATCAAGGAGTTGCGCAGGCGCACCGCCGCGGGTGACGGGGATGCGGTTGGTGATGACAGCAGGGCTTTGCGTGGCGTCGATCCGGAAAATCGAGGGTTGCATCGCGTAAAAGCTGTCATTGACGGCATAGAGGATCCCGGGCTCAGCAGGATCAGCGGTCAGGCCAGACAGCGCACCCCAGCCGAGGGGGCGGTCGCCTTCCATCACCGAACGGATCGTGGGATAGGCGGGGGCTGCGTCTTGCAACTCGTAGATCATCACATGGGCGCGGTTGCCGCCATCTTCGATCAGATCGACCTCATTGGCGGTGATGAAGAGGTTGCGTTCGGGGATCGCAACAGCGCCTTCGGGACCGACGCCAGAGGGCAGGGCCTGCACAAATTCAGGATCGCCGCCCGTGTCGCGGTAGACGCCGACGAGGCTGGAGCGTTCGAGCAGGATGAACATGTAGGTGGCGTCGGCGAAGGTCCCAATCTCCATCCCTTCAGGCTCGACGCCTTTGTTGCCAGAGCGGCGTTCGGGATAGTGGCCCAGCATCGCGGCCTCGTATTCCAGTTGCAGACCGCTTTCAAAAAGCTCGGTGCCGTCCTTGTTGAAGATCGTGAAGCCGCGCGAGCCGCCTTTCCAGTCACCCTCATTGGCGATCACAAGGCGGTCATTGTCGAGCCACTGGACTGCATCGGGTTCGCGGGGGACATCGGTGAGCGTGCCGTCGAAGGTCAGCGCGCGCTCTTCATCGACATCGACATTTTGCAGATCAACGCTGCCTGCGGAGAAATGCGAAGCGACAGAGCCATCGGCGTTCAGCACGACGATGTGGTTGTTTTCCTGCAGCGTCACAGCGATCTGGCCTGCGGCGTTGACGTCGACAAATTCAGGCTCGGGGTCTTCACCGGCGACATCTGCCAAGCCAGTGACGTTTGCGGTGATAATACCCGCGCAATCCATCGCGCCGTCCGAGACGGGGATGATTTGCACAGCGCCACCGGGAGCTTGGGGCAGGCCGCCATCGCCGAGGTCTTCGTCACGCTCATTCTCAATCGCAATGACGACGAAACTGCCATCGGGGGCGGTTGCGGTGCTGTCGGGTTGGCCAGCCAGATCGCAGGAGCCTGTGATCTCGGACGAGGCGCTGTCGATGGAAACGATCTTGCCCGACGGCGTGGTGTAGCTTTCGGAGGTGTTCACACCGGCAAAGATCGTGCTGCCGATGACGGAGACGGCCGTAGGCTCGCCGTCCATTGCGATGGTGCCTTTACCCAAGGGGGTCGCGGGATCGGTGATGTCTATCATGCCGATCACGCCCAGCGGACTGTCGGAGTAGACCAGTGTCATACCGTCTGCAGTGGCCGAGATAATCTCGGGCGAGGTCTCGGCAGTGGCCCCGGCTTCGGAGTTATCCGAGACCGGATAGCTTGCGATCCGGTTGAAAACGTCAGCGCTCGCCGTTGTGGCCAGCGCAGTCAGAGCGGTCGTGGCAAGTAATGTTTTGAATGTCATTGCAGCATCCCCCTTGGTTTATCGCGCCAAGGGGTAGGGGCTGCTTGCGACAGATATGTGACAGTCAGGCGATTGTGTAAGTCGCGCTAATCGTGACGGGAAAATTGACAGAGCGCGCGATGAAGCAAACCTCGTGGATGCGGGCGTGGATCGCGTCGGCTTGCGCTTCGGTGCCCTTTTCAAGGGTGATCCGGGGCCGCAGCGCGGCGCTCAGGAAACGGCCTGCGCCCGAAGGTTCGCTTTCGCCAATGCCTTCGGGGCTGTCCGTGTAGGCGGTCACGATCAGGCCCGCGTCGCTGGCCAAGTGCAAAAACCACAGCATGTGACAGGCAGAAAGCGCGTTGAGCAGCATGTCTTCGGGATTGTGCAGGCTCGGATCGCCTCCCAGCGCCGGATCGTTGGAGCAGTGGATTTCCGGCTTGCCGGTTGTGCGCACAGACCACGTTCGATCATAGGCGCGGTAGGCCGAAGTTCCGGTGCCGCGATTGCCGGTCCAGGCGATTTGGGTGGTGAATGTGCTCATGGGCGTTACTCCGGGGCGAGGCCTTCGGCGCGGAACTGGATAAAACCAGCGGGCAAACGCGAGACGTCGATCCCGGTAAGTTGATCGGCGATTGTGTCCAACTCGGCTTGGGTACAGACGCCGCGGAAGGGACCTGCTTCTATATCAGCGCGGGCCAGTGCACGGCGCAGGTTTGTGGCGCGCAGGCGGGTATATTCACGCGTGTCGGCGGCATAGACCGTGTAGGCCCCGCGCGGAAAGCGCATCGTCGGGTCCATCTCGCAGATCAGTAGATGTTCATTAGGTTGCAGGGTCGCGCGCACCGGAGACAGGATGTCGGCAATCGGCACGCCGTGGCGCAAGAATGGATCGAGGGCGAGTTGCTCGGCCGGGCGCAGGGGGCCACCGAAAGCAAAGGTCAGCGCGGCGGCGGCGAGCAGCGCCAGCATGTCTCGGCGCAGGATCAGCGCGAGCACGCAGGCGAGGGCCGCAGATTGCAAAGGCGTGATGACGATCATGTAGCGGGCGTGCACCTCGTGGGTGCCGAAGATCATCACAGCGGTGAAGATCAGCGCCACGGCTGTGAGCGCCCAAAGCAGTTTATCGCGCGTCAGCAAGGGAAGCGCGATGAGCGCGGCGGTGCCTGTCAGGCGCAGCCAGGGGTCATCTGCCAGAACCAGCGCGTGCACATCTGCAAGTGTTAGCCCTGTGATGCGGTCAAGCGAGGGGAAGAACCGCTCGAACATCTCATTCTCGACGCTGCCTTGCACGGCGTCTTCGCCGGGAAAGCGCAGACCCATATAGAGCTGCCAGGCGAAGGCGAGGATCAGCGAGACGAAGAACCACAAAGCGAAGCGGCGGTTGTAGGCGATGCGGCGCAGCGCGGCCCGGTTGGCGATGGCCAGTCCGATCAGCGCGAAGACCAGAAACGCCAGCGCGATAGGGCCTTTCTGCATCCCGCCCAAAAAGACGGTGCCTGCGAAAACCGGCCAGTAACGCGGATCGCGAAAGGCGGCGATCATGGCCGCCAAGCCAAGCGTCACGAACAGGGCCGAGCCGGTTTCCAGCATGGCCGACGTGCCCTCGTTCCAGAGATTTTGCGAACTGGCCAGCAACAGCACCGCGCCCAGCATAATCCAAGGGCGACCGGGCAGGATCACACGCACCAGCAGCGCCGTGGCGCCGAGGCAGGCGGCGGTAAAGATCAGCGACGGCAGGCGCAGTGCGATCACATCGCGCAAGCCAAGCTCGAAAAAGCCGCCCGACATCCAATATTGCATCGGCGGTTTCTTAAGCGTCGGTTTGTTGCTGGAATAAACCGCCCACCAATCGTTGAGCCGGGCAAAGCTGATGCTGCGCTCGTAGGTGTAGTATTCATCAAAGCGGTGGATCATGCCGAGGCCAAGAAACGGCAGATACCACAGAAAGAGGCCGAAAATGACGAGCATGACGCTGAGGATCGGCGCGTAGCGCGCCAGAACGGTGCCAAAGCTGTTTGGATGCTGCGGAGAAGAGTTTGAAACCATCCCGAAACCTCAATCGGTGCGCGCTCAGATGCGGACTTGGTAGCACTTTATTCGCGTGAGCTGGCCGTGCAACAACGCCGTCGTGTCAGGACTCGGTTTTGAGGCCCGATGCCGTCCAATGCAGATATCCCCCAGGAAGGGTTTCGGTAAAAAGGTCGCTCAGCATCGGTGAGAGCGTCTCCATTTCCGTTGGAGAACAAACGCCGCGCAGGGGACCGACAACGTAGCCCCAGTCATCAAGCGCGTCGAGCAGATCGTTTTCGCGCAGTCGAATATAGCGTTGCGTGCCGGCAGCATAAACGGTGTAGGCACCAGGCGGGATCCGCATGGGCCTGTCCCAAGCGCAGACAATAAACGTCTCTTCGTCGCGCCGGGCGGCGCCGACAGGGGTCAGTACCTCTTGAAATGTAGCACCGTTGCGCGTGGCGGTTTGCAGGCCAAGTTGGCTCTGTGGGATGAAGGGCCCGCCGATGGCGACTGACAAGGCAATCGCTGCAAGCGCGCCAAGGTAATCCTTGCGCAAAACGGTTGCGAAAAGCCCGGCGGTTCCGACCGCAAGAAGTGGGGTCAATAGCAGCATATAGCGCCCATAGACGTTACCCGATGCCATCCACATGACCAGCACAAAGATGACCGCGATGCCGCTCAGTCCCAGCAAAAGAGGCCGCTTGAGCGTGAACGGAATGACCAGCAGACCAAGAAACCCGATCAGCCGAGGGATCGGTTCTTTACCCAGAATGAGGCTGCTGATGGTTGTCCACGATCGGGTAGCTTCGTCCCCGACACCGGGCACGAAGCGGTTAATCATCTCTTTCTCGACACTGCCACTGATCGCATCATCCTGCGCAAATCGCAGATCCTGCAATAGCTGCCATGAGAATGCCAGAACAAGCGCCACAAAGGCCGAGATCCAAAACCACCGATTGTTCACGCGCGTGCGAAGTGGGATGTCTTGCAGCCGGGCGGTGACTGCAAGGCTCAGCACGGCGAAGAGCAAAAAGCCTAATGCGACGGGGCCCTTCTGTAACCCACCCAGAAAAACGACGAATGCAAAGAGGGGCCAAAGCTTGGGCCGCTCGAATGCGAGCAACATTGCGACAAGCCCGAGCGTGACAAAGAACGCGGCCCCCTGATCGAGCATGGCCGAGGTCGCATGGTTCCAGAACGCTTGCGAGCTGGCGACGATCAACACAGCGCTGGCTGTAGCCCAAGGGTACTGCGGCAACACGAGGCGCGCCAAAAGAGCTGTCGCGCCCAGTGTCAGGCCTGCGAACAACAACGATGGTGCACGCAGGGCGACAACATCTGACACGCCCAGTTCCATCAACCCGGCAATCATCCAGTACTGCAAAGGCGGCTTCTTGAGCGTGGGTTCATTTCGGCTGTAGACCGCCCACCAATCCTCCATGCGGGCAAAGCTAACACTACGCTCAAAAGTGTAAAACTCATCAAAATGTGCAATCATACCGACGCCGATATACTGCGTATACCAGCCAACCAGCACGACGATCAGCACCATCGCGACGAGATAAGGCGCACGATCGGCAAAGGATCTTGTGGGTGCAGGCGATGTCATAGCAGAATTTCCGGATCAGAACGCTCAGGCCGCTTTCTATCCTAATTGGCGGTCAGTTCAACGGGCCGCTTGTGTTGTGCTTTGGTTCTTGCACCCTAACCAAAGATCAGCACAGTGTCGGGCATGAAGATGATCGACATTCCGCCCGTCTGGTTGCTGCTGTGTCTCGGCATCGCCTGGGCGCAATCGACCTATTATCCGGTGCTGAGCCTCGATCATCCGGTGACAGACTTTCTGGGCGGTGTGCTAATCGGTAGCGGGCTAATCCTGATTGCCATGGCGGTGGTGGAGTTTCGTAAGTGGAAAACCACGATCATTCCGCATCAAGAGGCCAACGCGCTGCTGACGACGGGCATCTTTTCGAAATCGCGCAATCCGATTTATCTGGCGGATGCGCTGATCCTGCTGGGCTTTATCCTGCGCTGGGATGCTGTGCTGTGTTTGCCGCTGGTGCCGATCTTCATTTGGTGGATCGAGCGGCATTTCATCTTGGATGAGGAACGCCGGTTGCGGTCGAAGTTCGGCGTGGCGTTTCACCGGTACACCGAAAAGACCCGCCGCTGGCTGTGACTAGCGCCGCATGGCGCGCTGGGCGATCATGATCAGGACGCGTCCTGCGATCCAAGGCACCCAGCCGAACATCAGCATCGCGAAAAGGGCCTGAAACGCCGAGCCGCCCTCGGCCACCCAGCCGGTATAAAGCAGAAACCCACACCATGGCAGGCTCGCCCAGATCAAGAGCCGTCCGGCTGTTTGCATCGTCGATCCTCCCGCTCCATTCTGTCGGTAAAACGCGACGCTAACCCGACGATCCCGCGCAAGCAAACGAGCTATTCTGACGCTGTTAGCGCAACAATTGGAAAGGTCAGTTGAACCCAGACCCGCCATTGGGTAGATGACAAATCCTGAAATCGCGCCATCTAAGCGAAAACAAGACCTTTTAGAGGGGGATGGGAACAGTGAAAATCGGAACACCCGCAGAAGTGTTCGAGGGGGAAGCGCGTGTCGCGATGACCCCGGACTCGGCACAGCAATTACAAAAGCTGGGCCATGAATGCTTCATCGAAAGCGGTGCAGGCGAAAAGGCTGGCTTCTCGGATGCGGCCTACAAGGAGGCCGGCGTCGAGGTCATCAAGGGTGCCGCCGCTTTGTGGAAATCGGTCGATGTGATCGCCAAGGTTCGCCCCCCAAGCGATACCGAGGTCAAGCGCCTGACCAAGGGTAAGACACTGATTTCGTTCTTCTATCCTGGCTCGAATGAGGCGTTGATGGAGGCGGCTTCCAAGAAGGGCGCCAATATTATCGCGATGGATATGGTGCCTCGCATCAGCCGTGCGCAGAAGATGGATGCGCTTAGCTCCATGGCCAATATCGCAGGCTATCGCGCCGTGATCGAGGCGGGTAACAACTTTGGCCGCTTCTTCACCGGTCAGGTGACAGCCGCTGGCAAGGTTCCCCCCGCGAAGGTTCTGGTTGTGGGCGCTGGCGTCGCCGGTCTGGCTGCAATCGGCACGTCCACGTCGCTGGGGGCCATCACTTATGCCTTCGATGTGCGCCCTGAAGTGGCCGAACAGATCGAATCGATGGGTGCCGAGTTTGTCTTCCTTGAGTTCGAAGACAGCGAATTGCCCGACGGCGCGGAGACGGGCGGCTATGCGCCGCCCTCCAGCCCCGAATTCCAGGCCAAGCAGCTTGAGAAATTCCGCGAGATCGCGCCGGATATGGATATCGTGATCACCACCGCACTGATCCCGAACCGCCCTGCACCTGTCCTCTGGACCAAAGACATGGTCGAGATGATGAAGCCCGGCTCGGTCATCGTGGACCTTGCGGCAGAGCGTGGCGGCAACTGCGAGCTGACCGAGAAGGACGAGAAGATCGTCACCGATAACGGTGTCACGATCATCGGCTACACGGACTTCCCCAGCCGGATGGCCGCGCAGTCCTCGACGCTGTATTCGACGAATATCCGCCACATGATGGCTGATCTGACGCCAGAGAAAGACGGTGCGGTCAATCACAACATGGACGACGACGTGATCCGGGGCGCGACCATCGCCTTTGAAGGCGATGTGACCTTCCCGCCGCCGCCACCGAAAGTGCAGGCGATTGCGGCACAGAAGAAAGAAGCGCCGAAAGAGCTGACGGCAGAAGAGAAACGCGCGCAGGAAGTGGCCGCGTTCAAGAAGCAGACCACGCAGCAAGTGATCTTGCTGGGCGTCGGCGCGGCACTGGTTCTGGGCATCGGAATGATCCCGGGCATGCCTGCCAGCTTCATGCAGCATTTCATCGTGTTCGTGTTGTCGGTGTTCATCGGCTTCCAGGTGATCTGGAACGTCGCGCATTCGCTGCACACACCGCTTATGGCGGTGACGAACGCGATCTCCTCGATCATCATTCTGGGGGCTCTGATCCAGATCGGATCGTCGAGTTTGCTCATCTCGGTGCTTGCGGCATTGGGTATTTTCATGGCGGCCGTAAACATTTTCGGCGGCTTCCTCGTGACACGGCGCATGCTCGCCATGTTCCAGAAATCGTAAGGAGCAGGGGTCATGGAAAACGCATTCACCATCGCGGCCTATGTGGTCGCAGGCATTCTTTTCATCCTCTCGCTGGGCGGCTTGTCTGGGCAGGAAAGCGCGAAACGGGCGGTCTGGTATGGCATCGTGGGTATGGCAATCGCCGTCTTCGCGACCATCGTCGGACCGGGCTCTGGCATGTGGTTCATCTCGCTTGTGTTGATCGCAGGCGGGGCGGCTGTGGGCTATCAACTGGCCACCAAGGTCGAGATGACACAGATGCCCGAACTTGTGGCAATCATGCACTCACTTGTGGGTCTGGCTGCCGTGTTTGTGGGCTTCAACGCCGACATCATGATCAACTACATTGGCAACATCTATGAAGCCGAAGGTCTTGTCATGGGGGCCGTCGGCGACGATGGCATCACCGCGATTGGCTTGCCGAAAGAGATCTATGACGGCCTGTCCGCTTTTGGTCAGTTGATCGCCAAGAAATCCTCGGTTGAGATTGGCATTCTGCGGGTTGAGCTGGTGCTGGGTATCTGGATCGGTGCTGTGACCTTCACAGGCTCGGTCATCGCCTATGCCAAGCTGGCGGGTGGCTCGTCAATGCTGCCATTCAACGTGGACACTGGCGCGAACCAACTGCCCGGCGGTCACATGCTGAACGCGGCTGCTGCAGTTGGCTCTGTTATTCTGCTGGCAATGTATCTCGGCGGCTCGGGTAGCTGGACGCTGGTTTTGCTGACGCTTCTGGCGCTCTTCATCGGGTATCACCTGATCATGGGTATCGGCGGCGCGGACATGCCGGTCGTCGTGTCGATGCTGAACAGCTATTCCGGTTGGGCGGCTGCGGCCATCGGTTTCTCGCTTGGCAATGATCTTCTGATCGTGGTGGGCGCGCTGGTCGGCTCCTCGGGTGCGATCCTGTCCTACATCATGTGCAAAGCCATGAACCGGTCGTTCGTCAGTGTGATCCTGGGCGGCTTCGGTGGCGCTGCGAAAGGTGAGCAGATGGCCGTCGATGGCGAGCAGGTCGCGATTGATGCCGACGGTGTGGCCAACGCACTGAACGAGGCTGACAGCATCATCATCATCCCGGGCTACGGTATGGCGGTGGCTCAGGCCCAGCAGGCTGTGTCTGAACTGGTGCGCAAGCTGCGCGCCAAGGGCAAGAACGTCCGCTTTGCGATCCACCCTGTTGCGGGACGTCTGCCCGGTCACATGAACGTGCTGCTGGCGGAGGCCAAAGTGCCCTACGACATCGTGATGGAGATGGACGAGATCAACGAGGACTTCCCCGAGACGGACGTCGCCATTGTCATCGGCTCGAACGATATCGTGAACCCTGCGGCACAAGACGATCCCAACAGCCCCATCGCCGGTATGCCGGTGCTGGAATGCTGGAAAGCCAAGCAGGTGTTTGTGTCGAAACGTGGTCAGGGCACTGGCTATTCGGGCATCGAGAACCCGCTGTTCTTCAAGGACAACACGCGGATGTTCTACGGTGATGCGAAAGCCTCGCTGGATGCTTTGCTGCCCAAGATCGACTGACCGGGCTTCATATCCCTTTGCAAACGCCCCGTGAAACTGCGGGGCGTTTGTCGTTTTGGCATACAAAAGTATCCTGTAATATTGTGATATATTTAGTATTTTCTTGTTTACAAAACGCCTGTCGTGTCTACCTAAAACCTTATGAACCAAACACGTCAGATATCCGCGCCCATGCAAGATCACCCGTTGCGCTATGCGCTCTCCAATGAATTGCACGCCCGGCCTTTCCCATCGCTGGATGCGCCTTGCACGGCGGCCTATCTGGCCATCAAGCAGCCCAAGGATGCGGCGGCTCGCAACAGGCAGGCTGATACGGACCATCTGACAGCGCTTCTGGACCGCTACGGCGCGCCCCATCCGCAACCCGGCGCAACGCATTACTTTGGCAAGATCGGGCGGCATACGCTGAAATGGGAACAGCATACGGAGTTTGTGACGTACACCGTCTTTTCCGAAGGGCTGGGCAGCCGCCCCTTTGATCCGCATGATTTTGAGGTTTTTCCAGAAGACTGGTTAGCTGATGCGCCAGGCAACCGGGTGACATCCGCATTGATCCGCGTCGATGACCGCCCCGAAGAAGAAGATCAGATTGCGCCGCTGATTGCCGATTGGTTCGTGCCGGAAAGCTTGGCGTGCAGCCATGTGCTGGACCAGACCGCGACGATTGCAGGGGATTTCCGGATTGATCCGGCAGGCCATTTGCGGTTCGCGGTTTTTGTTGCGGGTGACACAGGCGCACGGCGGGTGGGCCGGATCGTGCAGCGGCTTTGCGAGATCGAGACTTATAAATCCATGTCGATGCTGGGCCTTGCGCGGGTGCGCGATATGGGCAAACGCATGAACGAAATGGACACCGAGCTGACCGAATTGGTGGGGGATATGACCTCGAACGGGGCGCCTGCTGAATCGACGTTAAAAAGCCTGCTTGGCATTTCCGCAGAGCTTGAAAACATGATGGCGCAAGCCTCGTTCCGCTTTGGTGCAACGGGGGCTTACGAGGCCATTGTGAACCAGCGCATCGACGTGCTGCGCGAAGAGCGGTTTCAAGGCCGTCAGACCTTTGCCGAGTTCATGATGCGCCGATTTGATCCGGCGATGCGGACTGTGAAGGCGACCGAGCGGCGCTTGGCGGCCATGTCAGACCGTGCGCTCCGCGCCGGCGACCTGCTGCGTACACGGGTGGACGTGGAACGCTCGGCCCAGAACCAAAAACTGCTGGAGAGCATGGACAAGCGCGCTGATCTGCAGCTGCGCTTGCAAAAGACGGTTGAAGGCCTCTCGGTCGTGGCGATTAGCTATTATGCCGTCAATCTGGTGATCAACATGGCCGAGCCGTTCGGCGATGCCGCAGGGCTGTCGAAACTGGTGATGACAGCGATCGCGACGCCTGTTGTGATCTTGCTGGTCTGGTGGATGGTCCAGCGCGTCAGAAAGTCGATGGAGTAGGGGCGCGCGCCATCTAAGAAAGCCTTCGGCGAGAGTATTTTTGGCAAAGATGAAACAGCCATTAACCTTAATGGGCGCTTCACCTTTGTCTAAATACTCCGGGGTCTGGGGCAGCGCCCCAGCCACCGATCACCGTCCGCGAATACGCGGGTCGAGCGCATCGCGCAGGCCGTCTCCGAGGTAGTTGACCGACAGCACTGTCAGCGAGATGGCGAGGCCTGGCAGCATCACACGCTCAGGGAATTCGGCCATCCGTGGCACGCTATCGGACAGGATCTTGCCCCATGTGGGGAAGTCCGACGGGAAGCCGACGCCGAGGAACGACAGCGCACTTTCGGTGATGATCGCGGTTGCGAGGCCGAGTGTGGCAGACACCATGATCGGTGAGACGACATTGGGCAGCAGGTGACGGCGGATGATGGTGAAGGGCTTTGTGCCGATGGAGCGGGCGGCAAGCACGAACTCGCGCTCTTTCAGGGCAAGGATTTCGCCGCGCACGATGCGGGCTGTGTTCATCCAAGAAGTCAGGCCGATAACGGTCACGATGAGGATGAACATGCCTGTCTCAGGTCCAAAATTGGCGCGTAGCGGTTGGCGGAAAAGCGTCACGGCGACCAGCAGCAGAGGCAGGATCGGCAAGGACAGCACCAGATCGGTAAAGCGCATCAGGAACCCGTCAAGCGCTTTGAAATAGCCCGAAATCACGCCGATGGCCGTGCCGATGATGAGCGACAGCAGCATCGCGGTCCAGCCCACCGCCATGGAGGCGCGCCCGCCTGAAATCATGTTGGCCATGATATCGCGGCCCAGATTGTCGGTGCCGAACGGATGGATCCACGCGACCTTCGCATCGCCATCCCACAGCGCCACATAGATCGGGCGCAGGTCCTTGTTGCGGATATCAAGCTGTTGCGGATCGAAGGGCCAGACATAGGGTCCGAC
This sequence comes from Cognatishimia sp. MH4019, assembly GCF_020177595.1. Classification (GTDB taxonomy): domain Bacteria; phylum Pseudomonadota; class Alphaproteobacteria; order Rhodobacterales; family Rhodobacteraceae; genus JAHTBL01. The sequence continues at coordinate 172,635 of NZ_JAHTBL010000001.1, forward strand.
CAGCACGAAAAGCGTGATGAAGATCAGAAAGCCGCCACCAAACAATGCGCCGCGGTGTTTGCGGAACTGGTGCCAGATATCACGCATCTGGCTGGAGGGCGGGCCTTCGGGAACCGGGTCGGTCAGAGCGCCTTGGCGGGGGACGACATCAGTCATAGCGGATCCTCGGGTCGAGAATGCCGTAAAGCACATCGGCAATCAGGTTAAAGACAACGATCAGGATCGCGAAGATGAAGGTCAGCGTTTGCACCATCGGCAGATCGTTTGCGAAAAGCGCTGTGATCAGCAGCTGGCCGATGCCGTTCACCTTGAAGACCTGTTCGGTGATGATGGCGCCTCCAAAGATGGCGGGGATGCCGAGGGCGATGACGGTCACAACCGGGATCATCGAGTTACGCAGCACATGCACCATCACGACAGCGCCTTCCTTGAGGCCCTTGGCCCGTGCGGTTCGCACATAGTCTTGCCCCAGATTGTCGAGCATAGAGGCGCGCATGAAGCGGCTGATCTGGGCGGTGGTCTGCAGCGCCAGCACCATCACCGGCAGGATCATTTGCTGCAGCTGAATATTGAAGCTGTCCCAGTCGTTGACCACATGGGTCGTGTCATAAATTGACGGGAACCAGCCGAGGTTGACCGAGAAGATCACAATCACCAGAACGCCCGAAAAGAAAGGCGGCACCGAGAAGCCAATCATCGACACCAGCGTGCCGGCCTGATCGAAAACTGAATACTGCTTGTAGGCGGAATAGATGCCGATGGGCAGGGCGATCAGGATGCCGACCACATAGGACATGCCAACAACCCAAAGCGTCTGCGGCATACGCTGGACGACGATATCCATGACCGGAGAGCGGGTTTGCCAGCTGATGACGCGCTGGCTGCCTTCGGCGAAGGTTGTGCCGAACCAGTGATCAATCAGATGCATCGGTTCGATGATGAAAAACTGCTGGAGCCACTTGAAATAGCGGATATGCATCGGCTCCCCAAGGCCCAGGGCCTCGCGCATGCGCTCCTTTACGTCAGGGGGCACGGTCAAGGGGACCTGCGCCATCGGGTCCCCTGGAGCGAGCTCCAGCAAAAGAAAAATCACGAGTGAGATCAGGATCAGCGTCGGCACGGAGATGGCCAGACGCCGGAGCGTATAAGTGAACATGGATCAGCCCCTGAATGAGAAAACGCGCGCCCCCGTGAGGACGCGCGTTATGAGACGGGATTAGCCGTCGATGCGATACCAGTCGGCTGCATTCCACAGCTCGCTGTCCCAAGTGTTCAGAACCACACCACCCAGCGTATTGGAATGGGCCGAGACACGACCACGGTCCACGAGGGGCACGATGGTGTAGGTGTCTTTGGTCAGCATGTCGTTCAGACGCTTGGCGATCTCACCACGCTTTTCAAGCTCACCCGTGCGGGCCAGCTCGTCGAGCAGCTCGTCATAGGCGGGATCGCAGAAGCGGTTGATGTTCTCACCCTGCCATTGGGAAGAGGGCTTCGGCTCGTTGCCGCAGCGATACATCGACAGATAGGACTGGGGGTCCGTGCCGTCGAAGTTGTTGGCATACATTTCAACGTCCGCATAGAATTTCTGGAACGTATCAGGGCTGCCGGGATCGCCGCCGAAGAAGACCGAGGCGTCGATGTTGCGCAATTCGGTTTCAACGCCGATCTGCTGCCACCAATCCTTGATGAGCGCTTGGAAATCCTGACGCACAGCGTTGGTCGAAGTCTGATAGAGCAGCGATAGCTTCATGCCATCCTTGTCGCGGATGCCATCACCATCGGTGTCGGTCCAACCGGCTTCCTCAAGCAGCGCGCGCGCACCGTCGAGGTCCTGCACCAGACAATCGGTGTTGTCAGAGGCATAGTTCGCAGGGGCAGGGACCAGATTACAGGTCGGACGACCGGCCTGACCATAGCCGATCTCGACAAGCAATTCGCGGTCGATCGCCATGGAAAGCGCTTTGCGGACGTTCAGGTCGCTCAGGATCGGATGCGGCTCAGCCACGGTCGAGCGTGTCTCGGGCGGCAGGTCCGGGCTGGGGTTTGTGAGGTTCATCTCGATCCGCTCAACCAGCGTGCCGAACGCGGAAATGGGTGTGCCCTTGCCGCCTTCTGCCATCTGCGCCAGCACATCAGGGGCCAGTTGCAGGTTCCAGGCATAATCGAACTCGCCCGTTTCCAAAACGGCGCGGCCTGCAGCTGTTGCATCACCGCCGCCTTTGAAGGTCAGCGTCGCGAAAGCGGGTTTTGCCGGGTCGCGGTAGTTCTGGTTCGCTTCCATCTGGATGACGTCATTGGGACGGAAATCGGTAACAACAAAGGGGCCTGTTCCGATGGGGCTGAAGTTCGCCTCGGTGCATTCCGGGGCTCTCGCACCAAGGCAGTCCGCAAATTGTGCGGCCTGAATGATGGGAGATTGGCCGCCCATGAAGGGGCCGTAGGGGTTTGGTGTCGGCTGGTTGAACGTCACTTTGACGGTCAGATCATCGACAGCTTCCACCGTTTCAACGCCCGTGAATTTCGCAAGCTGCGCGCAGCCACCTTCGGGGTGCATGCAGTATTCTGCCGTGAATACCACGTCAGCCGATGTCACAGGCGTGCCGTCGGACCACAGCAGGCCCTCTTTCAGCGTCCACGTAATCGTCGTGAGATCTTCGCTCACGCCGCCATTCTCGACCGTTGGGATTTCTTCGGCCAGATAGGGCACGAGGTTGCCGTCCTGGTCGTAACGGCCCAGCGGTTCGATCACGAGAGAGGCCGCTTCGAGGTCTTTTGTGCCGCCTGACAGATAGGGCGTCATAATGGACGGCGCTTGCCAATAAATGATGTTGACGTTGCCGTCAGAGCCGCGCTCGGCGACTGCTGCAGGGGCCACCATAGCAGTGGCAACAGCGCAGCTGAGGGCTGTTTTGAGTTTCATGATTTCCTCCTTGTTGGATGGGCGAATGCCCTTTGCCTTTCCGGCAAACCGGTGTGGGATCATTGTAATCTTTACAGAATCTCCCTGAATCCCTCACAGATCATGCACCAATTCACGCAGAGATTCGCGAAAATGCAAGCCTCTTGGGCAGTTTCCCTCGCGGCTGCTTGCTCAGCAGGCAGGCATATGCCCAAGGTTTCAGCCCATTGCGTCAAAAGCCTTTACACTTGCGCGGGCTTGCGGCTTTCTTAGTGGATCATTTCGGGAGAATGGCATGCTCGACGGTCCTGTCGCGTCACTTGAAAACCTGCGGGTCGAATTTCAAACCAAGGGCGGCACGGTCGTCGGCGTAGAGGATGTGTCCTTCACAATCAACGCAGGCGAGACGGTCTGTGTCGTGGGTGAAAGCGGCTCAGGCAAATCTGTCTCGTCGCTGTCTCTGATGCGGCTGGTCGAGTTCGGCGGCGGCAAGATCGCCGGCGGCGCTCTGAAGTTCAAACGCGATGACGGCGTGATTGATTTGCGCAACGCCGATGACGGGCTGATGCGCACCATCCGCGGCAATGAAATCGGGATGATCTTTCAGGAGCCGATGACATCGCTGAACCCGGTCTTCACCATCGGGCGGCAGCTGACCGAAGGCGTGAAGCTTCATAAGGGCGTTACCCAGAAGCAGGCCGAAGAGCGGGCGCTGGAGTTGCTGCGCGAGGTCCGCATTCCAGAACCCGAGCGGCGCTTGACCCAATACCCGCATGAGCTGTCAGGCGGCATGCGCCAGCGGATCGTGATCGCCATGGCGATGGCCTGCAAACCCCGCCTGCTGATCTGTGACGAGCCGACCACCGCGCTTGACGTGACCATTCAGGCCGAGATTTTGGCGCTGATCGACCGCCTTAAGCGCGAAAGTGGCACAGCGGTTCTGTTCATCACCCATGACATGGCCGTGGTGGCCCAAATGGCCGACCGCGTGATCGTCATGTTTCGGGGCAACATGGTCGAAGAAGGCCCTGTTGAGGAGATCTTCGAGAACCCGAAGGAAGACTATACCAAGGCGCTTTTGGCCGCAGTCCCCAAGCTGGGGGAGATGACCGGCAAGGCCAACCCCGAGCCGATGAAGCTGGTCGGTCAGGACAATGACACCAGCCCGATCATCGCCAAGGAAGACCGGGTGCTGCTGGAGGTTAAGAACCTCACGACGCGCTTCCCGGTAAAGGGCGGCTTCTGGCGCCAGACGGTGGCGAATGTCCATGCAGTCGAAGATCTGACATTCGACGTGAAATCGGGGCAAACCCTGTCGCTGGTGGGCGAATCCGGCTGCGGCAAGTCCTCTGCCGGGCGCTCGATCCTGCGTTTGGTAGAGCCGCAAAGCGGCACTGTAAACCTTGACGGCACTGATATTCTGGCGCTGGGAACGTCCGGCCTGCGCGAAGCACGCCGCGACATGCAGATGATCTTTCAGGACCCGTTCGCCTCGCTCAATCCGCAGATGCAGCTGATGGATGCAGTGGCCGAGCCGATGGTGAACTATGGGCTTTATTCAGCGTCCGAACGGCAGGATCGCGTGGCCGCGCTGTTTGACCGGGTGGAGCTGCCCCGCAGCTTCCTCAAACGCTTCCCGCACGAGATGTCGGGGGGGCAGCGTCAACGCGTCGCGATTGCCCGTGCGCTTGCTTTGAACCCTAAGCTGATTGTCGCGGATGAGGCTGTTTCGGCGCTCGATGTGTCGGTGCAGGCGCAAGTGCTGAACCTGCTGATGGAGCTTCAGGCAGAACTGGGCATTTCGATGCTTTTCATCAGCCACGACATGGCCGTGGTCGAACGTGTCAGCCACCAGACAGCCGTGATGTATCTGGGCCGCATCGTCGAGATTGGCCCGCGCCAGTCGATCTTCGAGAACCCGCAGCACCCTTATACCAAGCAGTTGATGTCTGCGGTACCTGTCGCTGACCCGCGCAAGCGCAAGTCAGAGCGGGACCTGAACTTTAAACCGATCCCGTCGCCGATCTTCCCCGTCAGCCACACGCCTGAGCCGAGTGTCTATGAAGAGGTCGCACCGGGTCACAAGGTTCTGGTGGGTGAGTGGGGCGGCTTCAAACGCGACGGCGACAGTTTAAATGCCGAAGCTCGTCTGCGTGAAGGTGTTGATGCGCCTGAAGGCCTTGCAGGTCGGCGCTTGTATGACTGACGCGTCAGTCTAGGTTTAAGGCATGAACGCAAAACTCACGCCTCGCGATCTGCTGGATCGCCTTGTCAGCTTCCCGACCGTCAGCCGCGACACGAACCTCCCGCTGATGGATTTCGTGGAGGAGTACCTCGACGGCTACGGCGTTAAGGCGCATCGCGTCTATGATGCGACGGGCCAGAAATGTAACCTCTACGCCCATGTCGGCCCCGAGGTGGAGGGCGGTGTCGTGCTGTCCGGTCACACCGATGTCGTGCCGATTGACGGGCAGGATTGGCACACCGATCCGTTCACCGTGGTCGAGAAGGACGGCAAACTCTTTGGACGTGGCACCACCGACATGAAGGGCTTTGACGCACTGGCTTTGGCCGCTGTGCCGTTGGCGCTGGAGCGGGGGATCAAGCGCCCGCTGCAACTTGCGCTGAGCTATGACGAAGAGGTCGGCTGCATCGGCGCACCCTTCATGATCGACGAGATGAAGACGACGCTGCCGCGCGCCTCTGCCGTGATTGTGGGGGAACCCACGGGTATGCAGACCGTCACGGGCCATAAGGGCACGACCGGGCTTGACGTGACAGTGCATGGGTTCGAGGTGCATTCCTCGCTTCTGCATACGGGCGTGTCGGCGATCATGATCGCGGCGCAATTGGTCGAATGGTGTCGCCAACAGACAGCCGCCAATATGGCGCGCGAGCCGGACCCGGTGGCCGCGATCTTCGAGCCGCCGTTCACCTCGCTCCATGTGGGGGTGATGAATGGCGGGACGGCGCATAATATCACCGCAAAGACCTGCCGCTTCACGGTGGATATCCGCGAAGTGCCCACGGAAAGTCCTGCCGAATGGGTCGCCAAGTTCCGGGCCGAGGCCGCGCGACTTGAGGCAGAGGCGCGCAAGATCCGCCCTGAGGCGCGGATCGAAATCAGTCAGTATTCCGCCAGCCCCGGCTTGCGCCCGGAGGATGACCCAACTGCTGAGCCCCTCGTGCGCCAACTCACCGGCGACAACGGCACCCATGTCGTCAGCTACGGCACCGAAGCCGGTCAGTTTCAGGAACGCGGCTATTCCACCGCGATCTGCGGCCCCGGCGATATTGCCATGGCCCATCAACCCAACGAATACATCACCGTCGATCAGTTCCAAAAGGGCGAAGCATTCATGCACCGCCTGATCGACCATCTTGTGGAGAGCTAACATGCCCGTCAAAAACCGCTTTGCAGAGCTGCTGCCCGAAATCACCGAATGGCGTCGGGACCTGCACGAAAACCCCGAGATCCTGTTCGAGACACACCGCACTTCGGCCATGGTCGCCGACAAGCTGGCCGAGTTCGGCTGCGATGAGATCGTCACCGGATTGGGCCGCACAGGCGTTGTGGGGGTTATCAAAGGCAAGACGAACTCCTCGGGCCGCACGATTGGCTTGCGTGCCGATATGGACGCACTGCCGATCCATGAGGCGACGGGGTTGGAGTATGCCTCCAAAACCGATGGCGCGATGCATGCGTGCGGGCATGACGGGCATACCGCGATGTTGCTGGGTGCTGCGAAATACCTCGCTGAGACGCGCAATTTCGATGGCACCTGCGTGGTGATTTTCCAGCCCGCCGAAGAAGGCGGTGGCGGCGGCAAAGAGATGTGCGATGACGGCATGATGGAGCGGTTCGGCATCCAGGAGGTCTACGGCATGCACAACTGGCCCGGCAAACCCGTGGGCAGTTTCGCGATCCGTCCGGGGGCGTTCTTTGCTGCCGCTGACCAGTTCGAGATTGAGGTCGAAGGCAAGGGCGGCCACGCCGCCAAGCCGCAAGAGACCGTGGATACAACCGTCATGGCCAGCCATATCGTGCTGGCGTTGCAGACCATCGCCAGCCGCAATGTGGACCCGGTCAAGCAATGCGTCGTCTCGGTCACCTCGTTTGAGACGGACAGCAAAGCCCATAACGTGATCCCGCAGCGGGTGACGTTGCGCGGTACGGTGCGGACGCTGGACGCAGAGGTGCAGGACCTTGCCGAAAAGCGTTTGATCGAGATTGCAGAGGCCACGGCGAAGGTTTTTGGCGGCGAAGCGCGGGTGGATTATCAGCGCGGATATCCAGTGATGGTGAACTCGGAAGAGCAGACGGAATTTGCGGCGGAAGTCGCTGCAAAAGTGTCTGGCGAGTGTGAAGAGGCACCGCTGGTCATGGGCGGCGAGGATTTCGCCTTCATGCTGAACGAGCGACCGGGGGCCTATATTTTGGTCGGCAATGGCGACACGGCGTCTGTGCATCATCCGGAATATAACTTCAGTGATGACGCGATCCCGGCGGGTTGTTCCTGGTGGGCCGAGATCGTCGAACAGCGCATGCCCGCCGCTTGAGGCTGGACCTGAGCGGGGGGAGCGGGTAACCCGCCCCCATGACGACCGCCAATATCATCTGCATCAAATGGGGCACGCTGTTCGGGCCGGAATATGTGAACCGGCTCTATTCCGGCGTGCGCCGCAATATTAAGGCCGATGTGCGGTTTTTCTGCATGACCGAGGATAGCGCCGGGTTTCATCCCGATATCGAGGTGCTCGATCTGCCGGTCGAACCTTATGCGGATGAAATGGACAAGGCGCTGGCGGTGGCCAATCGGCAAGGCGCGATGCGCAAGGTGAGCCTGTTCAAGCCCGGATTAATCCCCGATCTAGAGGGGTCCGTTTTGGGCTTTGATCTGGATGTGGTGATTACCGGCGATCTGACTCCGATCTGGCAAATGGCCCCCGGCAAAGTGGCGATGCGCCATGACTGGACCGAAGAGCGCAAAGGGCGGCCCACAGGGCATGGATCGGTCTTTCGATACGATCCGGCGGTGCATGGGTTTCTCTATGACGACCTCGCGGCGGACCCCTATAAGGTCGTCGAAGAGGCACGAGGCTCAGAGCAGCGCTATACCTCGCACAAGGCGATGGATAAGGATGCTTTCGCCTATATTCCAGAGCCTTACGTTGTGTCCTTCAAGTATGACTGCAACCCGTTTCCGGGCAACTACTGTCGTGCGCCTGCTTTGCCTGCTGACGCGCGTGTGGTGTGTTTTCATGGGCGTCCGAAGATGTCAGAGGCCATCTACGGCTACTCCGGATCATGGGTCCGGCGTTCAAAGCCATGTCCATGGTTGGAAGATCACTGGATTACGCGCACGCGCGCGGATTTGGGCGCTGACTACGGCTGATTAGCCGCCTGTGTGGCTCATATGGCGGGTCATCTGACCGCCAAGCTCTTGCCGGGAATAGTCGAAATCGTGGCCTTTTGGCTTGAGCGCAATCGCGGCCCGGATCGCCTCTTCCAACGGGAAATCGGTGTCGGGATAGGCCCGCAGCGGCGCGCGCAGATCGGATTTTCCTTCCTGACCCAGACAGGTGTAAATCTCACCTGTGCAGGTGATCCGCACGCGATTGCAGCTTTCGCAGAAATTATGGGTCAGCGGCGTGATAAAGCCGATCTTTTGGCCCGTTTCTTCAAGCCGGATATAGCGGGCTGGGCCGCCCGTGCGCTCGGCCAGATCGGTCATGGTGAAGCGCTCGCCGATGGTCTTGCGCATGTCCTTGAGCGACCAATACTGCCCCAACCGGTTCTCATTGCCGATATCGCCCATCGGCATGACCTCGATAAAGGTCAGGTCCATGTCGCGGGAGGCACACCAGTCAATGAGCGGAAATAGCTCATCCTCGTTGAACCCCTTCAGCGCGACCGTGTTGATCTTGACCCGAAGCCCTGCCTTCTGCGCCGCATCAATGCCCTTGATGACCTGAGGCAAACGCCCCCAGCGCGTAATCTCGGCAAACTTGGCCTCGTCCAGCGTATCAAGCGAGATGTTGATCCGCTTCACGCCACATGCGGCCAGATCATCTGCGTATTTTTCCAACTGAGAGCCATTTGTCGTCAGCGTCAGCTCTTTCAAAGCGCCGCTTTCCAAATGACGCGACATGGCGTCGAAATAGGTCATGATCCCGCGCCGCACCAAAGGCTCGCCCCCGGTGATGCGCAGCTTTTGCACGCCCAGACGGACGAATGTCGAACACAGGCGGTCCAACTCCTCTAAAGTCAGCAGCTCTTTCTTGGGCAGAAAGGTCATGTTTTCCGACATGCAGTACACACAGCGAAAATCGCAACGGTCCGTGACGGACACCCGCAGGTAGGAAATCGCGCGCTCAAATGGGTCAATCAATGGCTGGCTCATCCTTAGAAAGGTAAGCGGGAAAACCGGAGGCCACAAGCCCGCGGGGCGGTTGCGGGCAGGCAAAACCCTGTTAAGACTAGGGATATGAGCTTGATGCGACAATTTGGAACTCTTTCGGCATTGGTGTTTCTGGCGGCCTGCGCGGTCCCGGCGACCCAAACGGCACCTGACCCCGAACCAGAAAACGCGGCACCTGAGGCGGCCCTGCCGAAACCGGCAGCCCCACCGCCTTCTGCACGCACAGTTGAGCAGTTTGACACGACCACCGCAGAGGAGCGGGCCGAGGTCGTCAAAGCTGCTGCAACGCCTGCGCAAGACAGGGCGTTGGGAACGACGGTGGCGTCGCTGGGCGATCCGACCGATCCTGGCTTTTGGCTGAAAACACCGCTGGTCTCGTCCGAGCAGCCGGGCCGCGTGACCTATCCGGCAGCCGGCACCAGCGTTGCCGTGACGCTGATCCCGATCGACGGCCCGTCGACAGGGGGGTCGCGGTTGTCCTTGCCCGCGATGCGGCTGCTGCAGGCTCCGCTGACAGGGCTGCCTGAAGTCACTGTTTTCGCACGCTAAATGACCCGCGCGCTGGTCCCTTGGAACGGCGATTGGGATGACGCCCGCGCGGCATTTCGCTGGAGTATTCCGCCTGTATTCAACATCGCCGAGCGTTGTTGCGACAGCTGGGCCTTGAGTGATCCTGATCGTGTTGCGTTGATCGTGCCTGACGGACGCGATTGGACCTATGGTGCGTTGAAAGAGGCCAGCGACCGTTTCGCCAATGTGTTGCGCGCGCAAGGCATCGGGCCAGGCGACCGGGTGGCTGTCCTGCTGCCTCAAGCGCCCGAGGTGATGATCACCCATTTCGCGGCAATGAAGCTGGGGGCTGTCAGCCTGCCGCTTTTCACGCTTTTCGGGACCGAGGCTTTGGCCTATCGCCTATTTGATAGCGGTGCGAAGGCTGTGGTGACCCATAGCGAAGGGGTTGAGAAGCTCACCGCGATCAGCAATCAAACGCCCGATCTCAAAGCGATTTTCAGTATCGAGGGCGGGGTAGAGCCCATCCGCGATTTCTGGGCCGATATTGAACGGGCCTCTTCGCAGATCACGCCTGTCGCGACGGCGGCTGAAGACCCCGCGATGATGATTTATACCTCTGGCACAACGGGTGACCCCAAGGGCGTCCTGCACGCCCATCGCTTCTTGCTGGGCCATTTGCCATGTGTCGAGATGCACCATGAGGGTCTGCCGCAGCCCCGCGATTTGGGCTGGACCCCTGCAGATTGGGCCTGGATCGGTGGTCTGATGGACCTCGCGATGCCCTGCCTTTATTATGGCATCCCGCAGGTCGTGACGCGCATGCGCAAATTTGATCCGCAATCGGCTTTTGATCTGATTGCGCGCCATAAAATCCGCAATATGTTCCTGCCGCCCACTGCGCTCAAATTGATGCGCGATGTGCTGGTTCCCGATGCGGTCGATATTCGTAGTATCGGATCGGGGGGCGAAAGCCTTGGCGCTGATCTGTTGGAGTGGGGCCGCGAGGTTTTGGGCGCGCCGATCAACGAGCTTTATGGCCAGACAGAATGTAATCTTGTCATCACGTCGCGCGCCGGGGCTGGCGTTTTGCGTCCCGGCACGATGGGCAAGGCGGTTCCGGGCCATGATGTGGCGGTGATCGACGGCGACGGTAACCCCGTCGCCGATGGGCAAGAGGGCGAGATCGCCGTGCGGCGGGGAAGTGCCTCTATGTTTTTGAAATATTGGAACAAAGCTGAGAAGACGGCAGAGAAGTTTACAGGCGATTGGATGCGCACGGGCGATCTTGGCACCCGCGACGAGGCCGGTTATTTCCGCTATGCGAGCCGCGACGACGATGTGATCACCTCGGCTGGCTACCGAATTGGACCGACCGAGATTGAGACCTGTCTGACAGCGCATCCCGATGTGTTGAGGGCAGCCGTGATCGGTGAACCTGATCCGCTGCGCACCGAAATTGTCGTTGCGTATGTGGTTTTGCGAGAGGGCGTGGAATGGGAGGGCTTGTCGGACGTGTTAATCGACCGTGTCCGCAAAGAGGTCTCCCCTCATGTGGCCCCGCGCCGGATTGAGCGGCGCGAAAGCTTGCCCATGACCGCCACGGGCAAGATCATGCGGCGCGCATTGCGGCAGGATTAATCGCGCAACAGACGTCCGGCTTCCTTACGCAGAGAGGGGCGCATTTGATCACCATGGCGAGCGAGGAAGGCGCGGACGCGTTCGGCATCATGCTTGGAGAGCTCTCTGATCCACCACGCAACAGCCTTCTGAATAAACCATTCAGAATCAGTGGTATAGCTGGCTGCCCAGCCCAGAACCCGGTCACGGATTTCAAGCTCTTGCGGTTTTGGGAAATTCTGTTTCGTCCATGGCAACGTCATCACAAGGGCTGCGCGCCGGGTCCAGAGGTGGTCGGCGGTGGTCCATTCTGCCACAGCGTCAATCCGCGCGGGGTCAGCCAATAGGCGTTTTTGACCGGCGATACAGGCGTGATCTGCGATGGCCCAGGCATCAAATTGCGGCACCCAGCTTTGGAGGATTGTCCAGACACGGGCGTCATCGGGTTTGATCCGGGCTTGGGTAAAGAGCTTTGCTGCTGCGATGCGTGCTTCATGAATATCAGTTGCCCAAAGCCCTTCGGCCAGATCGCAGCGGGCGCCCAGATCCATGTTGGCGCGCCACGTCTTTGTCAACGCGTCAATTACCGGGTTCGCGACGCCCAAGTAAACGCGGGGGACTTTGTGATAGGCGGCCATTTCAGCGGCCTTTTCTGGCGATGTTCCAAGCGCGGCAAGCGCCTCTTCAACTGTCATTCGACGGTCACGGATTTCGCCAGATTGCGCGGTTGGTCCACATCGGTGCCTTTGGCAACAGCGGTGTGATAGGCCAGCAATTGCGCAGGCACGGCGTAAAGTATGGGCGCCAGCAGCGGCGAGACGGCAGGCATCTCAATCTGCTCCCACACGCCGATGCCGCCGGTTGCGATCCCGTCTTGGTCCGAGATCAGGACAACCTTGCCGTTGCGCGCCATGACCTCTTGCATGTTCGACACGGTTTTGTCGAAAAGCGGGTCGGTAGGGGCCATGACGACCACGGGCATTTTCTTGTCGATCAAGGCAATAGGCCCATGCTTCAACTCGCCGGATGCATAGCCTTCGGCATGTATATAGCTGATTTCTTTCAGCTTTAAGGCGCCTTCCAATGCAAGCGGGAACATCGCGCCACGCCCCAGAAAGATCACGTCCTGCGCTTCGGCGAGCTTTCGTGATACTTTTCGAACGGTTTTTTCGATGCGGAGCGCCTGATTGAGCAATCCGGGCAGCGCGCGCATATCCGCCAAATGGGCCGCAAGCTGATCCGGGGGCAGGGTGCCACGTTGTCGTGCGGCCTCCATCGCGAGGGTGAGCAGTACAGTTAATTGGCAGGTGAACGCTTTGGTGGAGGCGACACCGATTTCGGTGCCTGCGAGGATCGGCAAGGCCAGATCGCTTTCGCGCGCGATGGAGCTTTCGGGGACGTTGACGACCGATAGAATCGTGTCGGCCTTGCCCTCGCAATAGCGCAAGGCGGCCAGCGTGTCCGCGGTTTCCCCTGACTGGCTGACAAACAGGGCCGCGGTGCCTTTAGCGATAGGAGGCTCCCGATAGCGGAATTCAGAAGCGATATCGACTTCGACGGGCAGGCGGGCGACCTGCTCGAACCAATATTTTGCAGTGAGGCAGGCCAGATAGGCAGTGCCGCAAGCAACCATGGTCAGCCGGTCGATCTTGGTGAAATCAATCGCGCCGGGCAGGGTGATCGTGTCATTCGCGCCAATGTAGAAGTTTAGCGCGTTGCCCAGAACCATCGGTTGCTCGGCGATCTCCTTGGCCATGAAATGCTTGTAGCCTCCCTTCTCGACACCTGCGGTTTCAAGCTGAATCTGCCGTTTCTGTCGATTGGCGCGGGAGCCGTTTTTATCCGTAATTTCAACGCTGTTTCGGGTGACGACGGCAAAGTCGCCTTCTTCAAGATAGGTCACCTGATCCGTCATCGGGGCAAGCGCAATCGCGTCTGATCCGACGAACATCTCCCCCTCGCCATGACCGATGGCCAAGGGCGATCCAAGCCGCGCGGCCACGATCAGGTCTTCTTCACCATGAAATAGAAAGCAGAGTGCAAAGGCACCTTCCAGCTTGGCGATGGTTTTTCGCGCGGCCTCGACGGGTGTGTCGCCATTCCTCAGAAAATGATGCGCGAGCATGGCGACGGTTTCAGTGTCGGTCTCGGTCTCGCTGGTCAGGCCGTGTTCGGCCAGTTCGGCGCGCAGATCGCGGAAATTCTCGATGATCCCGTTATGCACCACGGCCACGTCTCCGCAGCGGTGGGGATGCGCGTTCTCCGCTGTAGGTGCGCCATGTGTCGCCCAGCGGGTATGTCCGATCCCGGACTTACCTGCCAGCGGGTCATGCACCAGCAAATCCGACAGGTTCACCAGCTTACCCACCGCTCTGCGGCGGTCTAAAGCGCCATCATTGACGGTTGCAATTCCAGCGCTGTCATAGCCGCGATATTCGAGCCGCTTCAGCGCCTCAACAAGGATCGGAGCCACCTCATGGGTGCCAAGAACACCTACAATACCGCACATTATGAGCCGTCCTTCTGTCGTTTGGCCTTTATAGCCTTTAACTTTTCGAACAATTTTACGGCAAAGCCGGATTTGTTCTCCTGCCGGGCGCGGGCCACGGCCAGATCGGTTGCCGGGACGTCGCGCGTGATGACAGAGCCGCTTGCCGTCATCGCATCGTCGCCCAGTTTCACAGGGGCGACCAGCATCGTGTTGGATCCCACGAATACGCGCGCGCCAATCTCGGTCTGGTGTTTCAGAACGCCATCGTAATTGCAGGTGATCGTGCCCGCCCCGATGTTGGAGGACGCGCCGATCTGTGCATCGCCGATATAGCTGAGGTGGTTCACCTTGGCGCCTTCGGCGAGGGTGGCGTTTTTCAGCTCGACGAAGTTACCGATTTTCACGTCTTCCGACAGTTCGGTGCCGGGGCGCAGGCGGGCATAGGGGCCGACCACCGCGCCGCGCGCGACATGGCACCCCTCTAGATGCGAGAACGCACGTATGCGCGCACCAGTCTCAACCGTGACACCGGGGGCGAAAACCACATTGGGCTCGATAACGCTGTCGCGGCCCAGCACTGTATCGGCGCTGAATTGCACTGTTTCGGGCGCTTGCAATGCCACACCATCCTCCATCGCTTTGCGGCGCATCTGGGTTTGGAAAATCCCCTCCGCCTGGGCGAGTTCCGCGCGGGAGTTGATGCCCAGGGTTTCGGCCTCATCGCAGCGCACGACGCCTGCCGTCAAACCGCGCTTGTGAGCCAGTTCCGGAATGTCGGTGAGGTAGTATTCCCCAGCGGCATTGTCATTGCCAACCTCGGAGAGAAGCTCAAAAAGCACATTGCAATCAGCCGCTATAACACCAGAATTACAAAGTGTTATAGCGCGTTCCTCATCCGAAGCCTCATTGTATTCAACGATCCGCTCAAGCGTATCGCCTTGCGTCACAAGCCGCCCGTAACGCGCTGGATCAGCCGCTTCGAACCCCAGCACAACCACGGCATATTTAGTGCGGGCCTCAAGCATCGCTTCCAAGGTTTCGGGTTGGATAAAGGGCGTATCGCCAAAGAGCACTATGGCGTCGCCCTCGAACCCCGCCAAAGCCGTGCGAGCCTGTTCGACCGCATGGGCGGTGCCCAATTGCTCGGTCTGCAAAACAACGTCGACCTCGGGGTCGTAGATCTGGGCGGCGGCCTTCACGGCCTCGGCACCGTGACCGGTCACGACGACGCTTCGGGTTGGAGAAATCGCAGCTGCCGATTGCATCGCGTGATGCAAAAGCGGCGCATTGCCGATCTCGTGCAAGACTTTGGGCAGGTCGGACTGCATTCGCGTGCCTTTACCGGCCGCCAATAGAATGAGTGCGGTCGCCATGCCTGCCCCTTTTCTTTCTCTTGGCCCCGTTTTATCCATCCCTCAGCGCGCCGCAAGGGTGGGCGGATCACATCCAATTACCGAACGTGTCAGCGAGGCCCTTATGCGCACAGTTGTTTTCGATCTCGACGGCACGTTGGCCGATACCAGCAAAGACCTAATCGCGGCTGCGAACGCTTGTTTTCAAGGGCTTGATTTGGGCAATCTGCTGGACCCGGTAGACGATGCCGCGACGGCTTTCGCAGGCGGACGGGCCATGCTGCGGCTGGGATTCGAGCGGGCCGGGCGGCATGGTGAGGATGAAGTCGATCGGCAATATCCCATTCTTTTGGACGCCTATGCGCAGGATATTGACCGGCACACAGTGCTTTATCCCGGCACGATGGAAGCGGTGGAGCGTTTGAAATCAGGCGGCTACGCCGTGTCGATCTGCACCAACAAGCCCGAAGGTCTGGCCGAAACGCTGATGCAGCGTCTTGGCGTGCGCGGTGCGTTCGGTGCTTTGGTCGGGGCCGATACCTTGCCAGTTCGCAAGCCCGACCCCGCACCGTTTTTTGAGGCGGTTGACCGGGTCGGCGGCACGCGCAACCTGTCGCTTTTGGTGGGCGATACCGTGACGGATCGCAAGACCTCCGCTGCGGCGAAGGTGCCATCGGTGCTGGTTACGTTTGGCCCCACAGGCCGTGCGGTCGCGGATCTGGAGCCGGAAGCGCTTTTGGATCACTACGATCAACTGGATGCCGTAGTGGCCGGTCTGATTGGCTGAGCCAAGAGGCCGAGAAGCGGTGCGAAGGTGCCATTTGCCAAGCTCATGATCTCGTTTGCGAGCTGATCCGTGTCCTGTATGCCCAGAACCGGGCGAACCAAAGCGTCGAATTTTTCACGTAACTCCAATGGGGTGGGTGGCGCGTCGTGATCCCATCGGGGCTGATGCCAATCGCTGCTCAGCCGGGTGCCATCTTGCAATGTCAGATGCACCTGCGCGAGCCGCGTTAGGGGGAAGGCCGCATTTGCCTCCTCGGCCTCGACCATCTTGGTGGCCTGCGACAAGCGCAAAATCTCTGGGTCTTTCAGCGCGTCGCCGGTCAGGTCAGACGGCGCAATGCCATCGCGCACAAAGGCGACCGCGCAGGGAAAGGATGTGGAATACTGAGCGTCTTCGGTGCTGGCGGGCAAGGACGTGGCCAGGCGGGTGCATTCGTGAAACGACGCAATCTCGATGGCTTTGATCTGGGTGGAGACCAGACCGTGCTGGCGGCGCAGGGCAAGCGCGGCTTCCACCGGTGGCTGAGCCCAACGGCAGACAGGATAAGGCTTGAAATACTGCTCATGGATATACCAGCGCGCACCCAGATCTTCCCAAGCGGGGCCATGCGCTGTGAGGGCAGGTGCACCGGTGAAGCCGTCGCGCGCCAGCAGCGCCGCGCTGACACCGGCCATCGCGCCCCAACCAGAGCCATCCTTGACCATGGTTGGATGGTCAATGCAGCGCATCATCTGACTGCGCGGTCCGTGATACTCCGCAATGCCCATTGCATGCTCCATCTGTGCGGGGGGCAGGCCAAGCATCCGCGCCCCCATAGCCGCCACCGCGACCGCGACCCAAGCGCCTGATGTGTGGTAGTCCGGCACCGTCTCATGCAAAGTGATCGCAAGGCGTGCGCCGATTTCGTAAGCAAAAACAAGCGCTTCCAAAAGTACTTTGCCGTCGTCGATCCGCGCCTCCTGCGCCAAAGCAAACAGCCCCGCGACGACCCCGCAGCCGATATGGCCTTTCGACGGGTTAAACCCGTCATGCCCATCCAATGCGTCGATTGTCATGCCCGTCGCCAAGGCGACCCCGGCGGCACTGGCTGTCTGATCGCTGAAAGGCACGCTATGAGATCCGCCAAACTGGCGCGCCGCATGGGTGGTGATGATGCGCGCGAGCTCGGTCTGTGCGCCGCCAAACCCCACCCCGATCAGGTCCATCAGACACAGATGCGCTTGGCGCTGTGTCGCCTCGTCGAGCCCGTCCCAAGACAGGCTCTCGCTGAAATCATGCAGTTTGATCATGTTGGAAAGCATGGCGGGTAAAATGGTTTCGCGCATTGACATTTACGACGATATGATGTCGCGCCTCTCCATTGACGTGACGCTGCAAACGGGCGCACACTCATGCGTATGACCGAAGTCTTCACAGGCAGTTTCACCCAGCAAGAACCGATCCCGGAGGCAGGGATCGCTGCCGCGCTGGACGTGCTGCGTCACGGTCGGCTGCACCGGTACAATACGATCCCCGATGAGGTTGCCGAGGCTGATCTGCTGGAGCAGGAATTTGCCAGCCTGATGGGCGCGAAATACGCGCTGGCCGTGGCGTCTGGTGGCTATGCGATGGCCACGGCCCTGCGCGCGTGCGGCATTGGAGCAGGCGACAAGGTGCTTTCCAACGCGTTCACATTGGCCCCGGTGCCTGGGGCGATTGCCAGCGTCGGTGCGACCCCGGTCTTCGTCGAAGTGACCGAGGATCTGACAATTGATCTGACGGATCTGGCGGCGAAGGCCGATCAGGCCCGCGTCTTGCTGCTCAGCCATATGCGCGGCCACATCGCGGATATGGATGCGCTGATGGCGCTTTGCGAAGCGCGTGACATCACGGTGATCGAGGATTGCGCGCACACGATGGGCGCTAAATGGAACGGGACATGGTCCGGACGTCATGGCGTGCTGGGCTGTTATTCGTGCCAGACGTACAAACACGTCAACTCGGGCGAAGGCGGTTTTCTGGTCGGGGATGATCCAGAGCTGATGGCGCGGGCCGTGATGCTGTCGGGCAGCTATATGATGTATGGCCGTCACGGGGCAGCACCTCCGGTCGAGACATTCGAGGATATCCGCTTGGAAACGCCCAATATTTCAGGCCGCATGGACAACTTGCGCGCCGCGATCTTGCGCCCGCAATTGCAGGATTTGGCCACGCAATGTGACCGCTGGAACGCGCGCTACCGCGTGATGGAAGACGGGCTGGCGCAGACACCCGGTCTCTATCTGCCGCATCGCCCCGAGGCGGAAGATTATGTGATGTCGTCGTTTCAGTTCCTGTTGCTCGACTGGGACGAGAACGCCATCCGCCGCGTGATCGCAGGCTGCCTCAACCGAGGGGTGGAATTGAAATGGTTCGGCGCGGAAGACCCGGTGGCCTTCACCTCGAAATACGACAGCTGGCGCTATGCCAATCCGCAGCCGATGCCACAGACCGACAGGGTCCTGCACGGCATTCTGGATATGCGCCTGCCGTTGACATTCAGCCTTGAGGATTGCGCTCTGATCGCCCGGATCATCCGAGACGAGGTCGCGCGCGCGTTTCAAATGGCAGCGGAATGATTTGACGGAGCCGACTCCTCCGCTATAAATGAACAAGCGTTCAATAAGCGCATGGGAGGATTTGCAATGTTCATGGCGTCGATGACGTTCGATCTGGGCGAAGATGTTGCCGCACTGCGTGAAATGGTCCACCGCTGGGCGCAGGATCGTGTCAAGCCGATGGCGGCCGAGATTGACCAGACCAATATCTTTCCGGCTGATCTTTGGCGCGAGATGGGCGAATTGGGCCTTCTGGGCATCACGGTCGACGAAGCCTATGGCGGCGCGGGCATGTCCTATCTGGCGCATACCGTCGCTGTTGAAGAGATTGCGCGGGCGTCTGCCTCGGTCTCGTTGTCTTACGGGGCGCATTCGAACCTGTGTGTGAACCAGATCAAGCTGAACGGCACCGATGCGCAGAAAGAGAAATACCTGCCGCGCCTTATCTCGGGCGAGCATGTCGGCGCGTTGGCAATGAGCGAGGCGGGGGCGGGATCAGACGTTGTCTCGATGAAGTTGCGCGCAGAAAAGCGCAATGATCACTATAGGTTAAACGGCAACAAATATTGGATCACCAACGGCCCGGATGCCGACACGCTTGTTGTCTACGCCAAGACGGACCCGGATATGGGATCGAAAGGCATCACCGCATTCCTGATCGAGAAAGAGATGACGGGTTTCAGCACCTCGCCCCATTTCGACAAGCTGGGGATGCGTGGTTCGAACACGGCAGAACTGATCTTTGAGGATGTTGAAGTCCCGTTTGAGAATGTGCTGGGCGAAGAGGGACGCGGTGTGCAGGTCCTGATGTCCGGGCTCGACTATGAACGCGTTGTGCTCGCAGGCATCGGCACCGGCATCATGGCCGCCTGTCTGGACGCAATCATGCCCTACATGGCCGAGCGCAAGCAATTCGGCGAATCCATTGGAAACTTTCAACTTATGCAGGGCAAAATTGCGGATATGTATACCGCGATGAACTCCGCCCGCGCTTATGTCTACGAGGTCGCAAAGGCCTGTGATCGCGGCGAGGTGACCCGCCAGGACGCCGCGGCTTGCGTGCTTTATTCCTCGGAGGAGGCGATGAAACAGGCTCATCAGGCGGTGCAGGCCATGGGCGGGGCGGGGTTTTTGAACGACAGCCCGGTGGCGCGCCTGTTCCGCGATGCCAAGCTGATGGAGATCGGCGCAGGCACGTCCGAGATCAGGCGCATGCTTGTGGGCCGCGAGATGATGGGAACCATGCTGTGAACAATTCGACCGTAAAAGAAAATGATGCCTATAAAGAGGGACTGGCTGAGATACGGTGGAAGTATGAGACTTTTGGTAAAAATACCTCTGAAAGAGCTTACGAATACGGTACGTTAGTAATTAAGAATGCCTTTCTTGTTTCGGGCGGAGGTTTATTTTTCATTCCAGCAATGCTTGGAATGTCGTCTGAGTTAAATGTTGAATACGCCTTCTTATCCGGCATTTTCTTCTTTGGTTCTGTAGTCTTGGCCTTGGTGTCTAACTTTTTGATTTACATTAACTTTTCGCTTCTGGAGCGTTCTGGGGAAGCAGTTTTTGATCTTGAAAAAATATATTTGCGGCGAAATCTTTCACGAGAGTTTGAGACAGACAAAGCTGATGAAGCAGAGCTAATCAGAAAGTATAATTCATCTGACGCATGGATTTTTCTTTCCTATTGGCTACCAATCATTTTCGCATTTCTTTTCTTAGCCTCACTTTTTTTTGGAGCTTATTTTCTTTATCTCGCCTTCGGATTGACTTGGGAGGGAAAGCAGTGAAGCTTTCTGTCCAAGCGCTGCCCTCATCGCAGGCGTTTCAAAAGAACCGCGCGGCACATCTTGAGGCCTTGGCTGTTGTACAAGAAGCCGCCGCGTGGGCCGCTGCGGGTGGCGGCGAAAAATCCCGCGCGCGCCACGTCTCGCGGGGCAAAATGCTGCCCCGTGACCGCGTGGCCGGGCTTCTGGACCCCGGATCGCCCTTCCTGGAGGTTGGCGCAACAGCGGCGCATGGGCTTTACGACGGCGCGGCGCCTTGTGCTGGCGTGATTGCCGGTGTGGGCCGCGTTCAAGGCCAGGAGGTTATGGTTATTTGCAACGACGCCACTGTGAAAGGTGGCACTTATTACCCCATGACCGTTAAGAAACACCTAAGAGCGCAGGAGATTGCCGAAGAATGTCGCCTCCCTTGCGTCTATCTGGTGGATTCCGGCGGGGCGAACCTGCCCAATCAGGATGAGGTGTTCCCGGATCGCGATCACTTTGGGCGGATTTTCTACAATCAGGCACAGATGAGCGCGAAGGGCATTCCGCAGATTGCCGTGGTGATGGGATCGTGCACGGCGGGGGGTGCTTATGTGCCCGCGATGTCCGACGTGACGATCATCGTGAAAGACCAAGGCACGATCTTTCTGGCAGGCCCGCCGCTGGTGAAGGCCGCGACCGGAGAGGTCGTCACAGCCGAGGATCTGGGCGGTGGCGATGTGCACACGCGGCTGTCGGGTGTCGCGGATTATCTGGCCGAAGATGATGCGCATGCCTTGGCGTTGGCGCGCCGGGCGGTGGGATCACTTAACTTCGATAAGCCTTTGACTGTGCAATGGGAAACACCAGAAGAGCCGGCTTATGACCCCGAAGAATTATTGGGTGTCGTCCCTGCCGATCTGCGCACGCCCTATGACATTCGCGAGGTGATTGCACGGGTTGTTGATGGCTCTCGCTTTGATGAGTTCAAGGCGCGGTTTGGGGAGACTTTGGTCACGGGCTTTGCCCATATCAACGGCTGCCCTGTGGGCCTTGTGGCGAATAATGGCGTGCTCTTTTCCGAGGCCGCACAGAAAGGGGCACATTTCGTTGAGCTGTGCTCGCAACGCAAAATCCCTTTGGTGTTCTTGCAAAATATCACGGGCTTCATGGTGGGCCGCAAATACGAAAACGAAGGCATCGCGCGGCACGGGGCGAAGATGGTGACGGCGGTTGCCACGACATCTGTGCCGAAGATCACCATGGTGGTTGGAGGTTCTTTCGGAGCTGGAAATTATGGAATGGCAGGAAGGGCTTATCAGCCGAACTTCATGTGGTCCTGGCCCAATTCCCGTATCTCTGTCATGGGCGGTGAACAGGCGGCGGGCGTCTTGGCGACCGTTAAACGCGACGCTTTGGAGCGTGCGGGCGAAAGCTGGTCGGCGGAAGATGAGGCCAAGTTCAAGGCCCCGACGATCAAGATGTTTGAAGAGCAATCGCACCCGCTTTATGCCAGCGCGCGGCTTTGGGATGACGGGGTTATAGACCCCAGAAAAGCGCGCGATGTGCTGGCGTTAAGCCTGTCTGCCGCTTTGAATGCGCCCATCGAGGACACGCGTTTTGGCGTGTTCAGGATGTAGGGACAGGCCGTATGGTTTGCGTATGGAAAACGTATGGCTCGGGTATGGCTTGGGTATGGACAGGTTAGGACAGATATCATGACCCTTCAGGAGTTGATCGACGCCAACCCGGATGCGGACACGTTCCGTTTTGGTGACAGTGAGGCGCTGTGTAACGAAATCTTAGCTCTTGTGCGCTCTGGTCAGAAAACGGCGACCTGCGAAGCGATGGAGGTGTATGAAGGCGATGATGTGATGCCCCGCGTGGGGCGGCGCGATATTGCGCTGAACTGGGACGGCACGCCTGCGGTGATGTTGGAGACGGTCGAGGTCACGCAGCGCAAATTCTCAGAGATGGATGAGGAATTTGTCGCCGCTCAAGGCGAGTTTCGCGATCTGGGACATTGGCGCAAAGGTTATACCGCGTATTTCAAGCGTAATGGCCTCTTCAAACCGCATATGATGCTGATGTGCGAGCGGTTCCGACTGATCGAGGATTACGCCTGATGTTTCGGCGCATCCTGATCGCGAACCGGGGCGAGATTGCGTGCCGCGTGGCGCGGACCTGCCGCGATATGGGCGTAGAGACGGTCGCGGTGCATTCGGACGTCGATGCAGGCGCGGCGCACGTGGCGGCGTGCGATCTGGCGGTATCACTCGGCGGCGCGACCCCGGCTGAAAGCTATTTGCGCGGCGACGCGATTATCGAGGCGGCATTGGCGACGGGGGCAGAAGCGATCCATCCGGGATACGGGTTCTTGTCGGAAAACCCGGATTTCGTGGATGCGGTTGAAAAGGCGGGCTTGGTTTTTATCGGGCCAAGCGCGGATGCGATCCGCGCCATGGGGCTGAAAGATGCGGCCAAGGAATTGATGGAGAAGGCGGGCGTGCCTGTCGTGCCGGGATATCACGGTGCCGATCAGGACGATGCGGTGCTGGCAAACGCCGCCGATGAAATCGGCTATCCGGTGCTGATCAAGGCTGTCGCAGGGGGCGGCGGCAAAGGCATGCGGCTGGTCGATGATGCATCCGGGTTCGCGGCAGGGCTGGCCAGCGCGCGCAGCGAGGCGAAGGGAGCCTTCGGCAACGATGCGGTTCTGGTGGAGAAGTTCGTCTCCAAGCCGCGCCATATCGAAGTGCAGGTCTTTGGCGACGGCAGCGATGCGGTGCATCTTTATGAACGCGATTGCTCGCTTCAACGGCGGCACCAGAAGGTGATCGAAGAGGCGCCTGCGCCGGGCATGACACCCGAAATGCGCGCCGCGATGGGGGCAGCGGCGGTCGAAGCGGCGAAGGCTATCGGCTATAAGGGCGCAGGCACGGTGGAGTTCATCGTCGACGGTTCTGACGGGCTGCGCGTGGATGGCTTTTGGTTCATGGAGATGAACACGCGGTTGCAGGTCGAACATCCGGTGACCGAGGCCGTCACGGGCGTTGATCTGGTCGCGTGGCAACTGCGTGTGGCGGCGGGCGAGGGTCTGCCAAGCGCGCAGGACGACATTCCTTTGCACGGCCATGCGTACGAAGCGCGGCTTTACGCAGAGGATGTTCCGGCGGGGTTCTTGCCCGCGACGGGCACGTTGTCCCATCTGGTCTTTCCCCAGGGGGTGCGCGCCGATAGCGGGGTGCGCGCGGGCGATACAATTTCGCCCTTTTACGACCCGATGATCGCAAAGGTCATCGTCGCAGGAGAGACGCGCGACGTGGCTTTGGCAAAGCTGCGGGCCGGGTTACGCGGCACGCAAGTCTCTGGAACTGTGACGAATTTGGCGTTTCTGCAAGCCTTGGCGGATCACGAGGGCTTTGCGGCAGGCGATGTCGATACCGGGTTGATCGGGCGAGATCTGGACGCTTTGGTCGCGGTGCCAGACCCCTCGGCAGAGGTGATGGCACTGGCCGCAATCGGCGCGCTTGGGTTGGATCACGGATCGGATTTTGAAGGGTTTGCCTTGTGGACACCTCTGGTGCGTGAGGTGGTCTTGGGGGAGCACACCGCGCGGGTCAGCGTGCAAGGCGCGGGGCAGTTCGAGGTGTCGGTCGGCGCTACGGTCGTCTCTGTCGAGCGTGATGACGGCTGGCGCGTGGACGGCGCAAAAAGCGTTGCGGATGTGATCCTGACCGACGGCGTTGTATCTGTCTTTGCACAGACGGCCTATCACTTTGATCTGATTGACCCGCTGGCCCGCGATGCCAGTGCTGGCGGCGACGCCTCGCTGATCGAAGCGCCGATGCCGGGCTTGGTGCGGGCCGTGTCCGTTACCGCGGGCGCCGAGGTTGCGAAGGGCGACGCGCTGGTTGTTTTGGAAGCGATGAAGATGGAACACGCTCTGGTCGCGGCGCGCGACGGGGTTGTCGCGGAAGTGCTGGTGACCGAAGGCGCGCAGGTCGAAGCCGGGGCCGCGCTGATCCGGTTGGAGGACGCATGATAACGCTGCATCATTGTCACCAGACACGCTCCATGCGGGTGCTTTGGTTGCTCAATGAGCTGGAAGTTGACTTTAAAGTCGTCATCTATCCCTTTGACCAGACGCTGAAATCTGATCAGTATCTGACCGTGCATCCAGTCGGGCGAGTGCCTGCGCTGCAGATCGACGGGGAGGTCATGTTTGAAAGCGGCGCGATCGTCGAATACCTGTGCGAGCGGTTTCCCGAGGCCGGTTTGGGGCGCGCGCCGGGTGATCTGGACCGGATGGATTGGCTGAATTGGGTGCATTTTGCAGAGACGATCTCGCAGCATACGGCGGCACTGACCCAGCAGCATGTGGCGCTTTATGAGGATGCCATGCGCTCCCCCGTCGTGATGAAGATCGAAGCCAAGCGGATCGGCAAATGTTTCGACGCGATTGAAGCGCGGCTCGACACACCGGTGGAGCAGCGGGACTATTTGCTGACGTCGGGGTTTTCGGCCGCGGATATCGGTGTCGGGCAGGCGGTGTATATGGCCAAGCATTTCGTAAAACTTGATCCCTATCCGAAGCTGTCCGCCTGGTATGCGCGGATCACGGAGCGGGCGGGGTTTCAGGCCGCGTTGCCTCCGGACGACGGGCGCTTGTATGCGCAGGATTTCTATCCGGTGTGGTCGGATGTCTGACGTCGTTGAGATATACGAGGTCGGGCCGCGGGACGGGCTGCAGAACGAAGCGGCTGTGATTCCGGTGGCGCGCAAAGTGGCGCTGGTGGATGCGCTCTCCGGCGTGGGGTTCCGGCGGATCGAGGTAGCAAGTTTCGTGTCTCCGAAATGGGTCCCGCAGATGGCCGATAGCGGTGCGGTGATGGATGCGATGCGTCGGGCAGAGGGTGTGGGCTATGTCGCCCTGGCGCCGAACCTGCGCGGGTTGGCGGATGCAGAGGCGGCAGGGGCCGACGAGGTTGCCGTGTTTTTGAGCGCGTCGGAAGGGTTCTCAAAGGCGAACATCAATTGCTCGGTTGCGGAGAGTATCGAACGGGCGCGGGCGGTTGTTGACGCGGCACGCGTTCCGGTGCGCGGCTATGTGTCTTGCGTGGTGGAATGCCCCTATGATGGCCCGGTTTTGCCAGCATCGGTGGTGCGTGTGGCCAAGGCCTTGATCGAGATGGGCTGCCACGAAGTATCGCTGGGCGACACGATCGGGCGCGGGGTGCCGGACGCGGTAGACGCGATGTTGGCAGCGGTTTGTGATGCCGTGGATGTGGCGCGTTTGGCGGGGCATTTTCACGACACATCTGGGCGCGCGTTGGAGAATGTCGATGTCGCCTTGGCGCGCGGCGTGCGGGTCTTTGATGCGGCGGTCGGCGGCTTGGGCGGGTGTCCCTATGCGCCGGGGGCGGCAGGGAATGTCGCAACAGAAGCGGTGGACAGGCATTTGAGGGCGCTGGGCTTTGAGACCGGGCTGGATGCTAAGGCTTTGGCCAAAGCGGCGGAGATGGCAAAGGAGATGCGCGGTGTTTGAGACGTTGGATCTGGCCGTCGATGGGCGCGGCGTGGCTTTGTTAACCTTGAACCGGCCTGAAAAGCACAACGCAATGTCGGGACAGATGATCGGTGAGCTGACCGAGGCGGCGGCGGTGTTGGGCGCGGACAAGGCTGTGCGGGTTGTCGTGCTGACAGGCGCGGGGAAAAGCTTTTGCGCAGGCGGTGATCTGGGCTGGATGAAGGCGCAGATGGAGGCGGATGGGCCGACGCGCGTGGCGGAGGCGACCAAGCTGGCCATGATGCTCAAGGCGTTGAATGAGTTAGACAAACCGCTGGTGGGGCGGGTGCAGGGCAATGCGTTTGGCGGCGGGGTCGGGTTGATCTCAATCTGCGATGTGGCGGTTGGTGTGGACGGTGTGAAACTAGGGCTGACGGAGACACGGTTAGGCCTGATCCCGGCGACCATCGGCCCGTATGTGGTGGCTCGCATGGGCGAGGGGATGGCGCGGCGCGTCTTCATGTCGGCGCGGGTCTTCGCAGCAGAGGAGGCGGTGGCGCTGGGGCTTTTGGCAAAGGCGGTGCCGGCGGATACGCTCGACGCGGCCGTGGAGGCCGAGGTCGCGCCTTATTTGGCGTGCAAACCGGGTGCTGTTGCAGCGGCGAAGCGGCTCGCGCGGCGGTTGGGGCCGGATTTGGGGGAGGACGTTATCGCGGAGACGATTGAGGCGCTGCGGGTGCAGTGGGAGAGTGATGAGGCGCGGGACGGGGTTGAGGGGTTCTTTAGGGGGCGGTGAGCAGGTTTACTTCGTGTTGGTCGATTCACAAGTTTCGTTTTTATTGCAGTAGTCAAATGGAAGGCTGAAGAAGTCTTCAATCGCCCAAAAAGAGATGTCAGGCTCTGGCATAATTGAAACTATGACTTTGCCTGCGACATTGTCGCCGACAACTGAGCGAATGGAGGAGACTGTTGGACCCACTGAGTGTTCGGCAAATTCCGGAGGTAAAAATTCCCAAGGAATTTTCGGGATTTCGCGATTGTAAGTGCCGACCTCTGCCGCAGTGCTAAATAGTTGATCGACCACGCCCGGGGCAACGCTTTCCAATGAATTGGCGCACTGCCATCCAAGCATAAAGTCGTCTTTGTGTATTGCGATAATGAACTCGGTGACGCCTAAAGGAAGCTTATCACCTACCTCCCACTCAGTTATGATTGTTTTGTCAGTTTCGAACGCTTGATCGCGACTTAAATCTTGTAAGATGAGTGCATCGAAGTGCTTTAGGCTCGAGCAAATGAGAACGTCGGCTGCTGCGGTACCAGCTATTGTGGCCCAACCAATAGCTATCAACCATGTTCTCATGCCGGACCCGTCGAAAGTGAGCATTGCAAGACGTCTATCAGCTTGCCAGTCCAATTTATCAGTCTTGCCTATAGCATGCCAATTGGGAGACGCCACGCGCTATCTGCTACGAGCGAAAAGAGAAAAAGTGTCTATAGCGTTCATTTTTCTTTCACCTTCTGCAAAAGGCGCTTCGCTCTGGTCGGTTGAGAAGAGGCCCGGTTTTGATTTCTTTTTGGGAACTGTATCAGCTCTATTCCGGCAAAACCTGCCATCGCCGGGTTCTCAGTGTTTCACTCCCCTTCGGCTTCAATTGCAGCTGGCTAATTACTCCAGACCATCCCCGCGACCCCAAACCGCTCCCACTTCCCGTTGACCCTCACCACGCACCGGAATAGATACCAGAGCAAGCCAAGCAAACATGCGTCCCTCCGCATGAAAAGGAGCCAAAATCGTGGAAGAGCTGCTGAGCGAATACCTCCCGATTGTCGTTTTTCTGGGTCTCGCCATCGCCTTGGGGCTCGTGTTGATCCTCGCCGCTGTCGTTCTGGCCGTGCGCAACCCGGACCCCGAGAAAGTCAGCGCCTACGAATGCGGGTTCAACGCGTTTGATGATGCGCGCATGAAGTTTGATGTGCGGTTCTACCTTGTCGCGATCCTGTTCATCATTTTCGATCTGGAAATCGCGTTCCTGTTCCCCTGGGCGGTGGCGTTCCAAGACATCAGCATGCTTGGGTTCTGGTCGATGATGGTGTTTTTGGGCGTTTTGACCGTGGGCTTTGCCTATGAGTGGAAAAAAGGAGCGCTCGAATGGGAGTAGGTGAGGCGAAGATTTCGACGAACGGAAATACCGCCGGGGCGGACCGCGAGGTTGCCACGCAAGAGCTGAACCGCGAGTTGCAGGACAAGGGTTTCCTGCTGACCTCGACCGAGGATATCATCAACTGGGCGCGCACCGGGTCGCTCCACTGGATGACGTTCGGGCTGGCCTGCTGCGCGGTCGAGATGATGCACACCGCCATGCCGCGCTACGATATGGAGCGATTCGGAACCGCGCCGCGCGCCTCCCCGCGCCAGTCTGATCTGATGATTGTGGCTGGCACGTTGACCAACAAGATGGCGCCTGCGCTGCGCAAGGTTTACGACCAGATGCCCGAGCCGCGTTACGTGATCTCGATGGGGTCGTGTGCCAATGGCGGTGGCTACTATCACTATAGCTATTCGGTGGTGCGCGGGTGCGACCGGATCGTGCCGGTGGACGTCTATGTGCCGGGCTGCCCGCCGTCGGCCGAGGCGCTTTTGTACGGCATTCTCCAGTTGCAGCGGAAGATCCGCCGCACGGGCACGCTGATCCGCTAGGGGACTGATATGACTGACGCTTTGCAAGAACTGGGCACCCATATTGCGCTGAAGCGGCCCGATTGTGTGCTGTCTTGGGACGTCACCCATGACGAGCTGAATATCGACGTGGCGCCGTCTTCGCTGACCGGGTTTGTCGAGTTTCTGAAGGCGGATCGGACCTGCCAGTTCTCAAGCTTGGTGGATATCACGGCGGTGGATTATCCCAGCCGCGACAAGCGGTTCGACGTCGTTTACCACTTTCTGAGCATGTATCAGAACCACCGCATTCGTCTGCGCGTGAGCATTCGCGAGGAAGACATGGTGCCGTCGATCATCGAAATTCACCCCTCGGCCAACTGGTTCGAGCGCGAGGTGTTCGATATGTTCGGTATCCTGTTCACTGGCCACCCCGATCTGCGCCGGATCCTGACCGATTACGGGTTCCGCGGCTATCCGCTGCGCAAGGATTTCCCGACGACGGGTTATACCGAGGTTCGCTATGACGAGGCGCAAAAACGTGTGGTTTATGAGCCTGTTTCGCTGACGCAGGAATATCGGCAGTTCGACTTTATGTCGCCGTGGGAAGGGGCGGAATATATCCTTCCGGGTGATGAGAAGACCGAGGAGAAGGCATGAGCTTGACCGGATCCTGCCTGTGCGGTGCCAGCACTTTTGAGGCCGAGCTTGGCCCGATGGGGGCAGGGGCCTGTCATTGCGGGATGTGCCGGAAATGGTCCGGCGGGGTCTATCTGTCGGTTGATTGCGGCGAGTCTGTAAAGTTCAAGGAAGGCGCGCCGTTGGGGTCCTACAAAGGCTCGGAATGGGGCGAGCGGGTGTTTTGCAAGGACTGCGGCTCATCCCTGCTTTGGCAGACGCAAGACGGCAAGAACCAGCACGTGTCGATCCAGTGCTTTGAGGACCCGTCCCAGTTCGAGATCGGGATGGAGCTTTTCATTGATCGAAAGCCGTCGAGCTACGCTTTGGAGGGCGAGCGCAACAAGATGACCGAGGCAGAGATCTTTGCGATGTTTGCCGATATGGAGGTTGAGAAATGATGGACGGAACCAATTTCGACGACGCCCTGACAGGCGAGCAGAAAATCCGCAATTTCAACATTAACTTCGGCCCGCAACACCCTGCAGCACATGGCGTTTTGCGTCTGGTGCTGGAACTGGACGGCGAGATTGTCGAGCGTTGCGATCCGCATATCGGGCTGCTGCATCGCGGCACCGAGAAGTTGATGGAGAGCCGGACCTACCTGCAAAACCTGCCGTATTTCGACCGGCTGGATTACGTGGCGCCGATGAACCAGGAGCATGCGTGGTGTCTGGCGATTGAAAAGCTGACCGGTGTGGAAGTGCCGCGTCGCGCGTCGCTGATCCGGGTGCTTTATTCCGAGATTGGCCGCATCCTCAG
Source organism: Cognatishimia sp. MH4019 (assembly GCF_020177595.1). GTDB lineage: Bacteria > Pseudomonadota > Alphaproteobacteria > Rhodobacterales > Rhodobacteraceae > JAHTBL01. The sequence goes on from NZ_JAHTBL010000001.1 coordinate 202,651, forward strand.
CCACATCCTGAACGTCACCACGCAGGCGATGGATGTGGGCGCGCTGACGCCGCCGCTTTGGGGCTTTGAAGAGCGTGAAAAGCTGATGGTGTTTTATGAGCGTGCGTGTGGCGCGCGTCTGCACGCTGCGTATTTCCGCCCGGGTGGGGTGCATCAGGACCTGCCGAATGATCTGATCGATGACATCGAAACTTGGGCCAAAGAGTTCCCGAAGGTGCTGGATGATATCGACGGGCTGCTGACTGAGAACCGGATTTTCAAGCAGCGGAACGCAGACATTGGCGTCGTGACTGAAGAAGACATCCAGAATTATGGCTTCTCTGGCGTGATGGTTCGTGGCTCGGGCCTTGCCTGGGACCTGCGCCGCGCGCAGCCCTATGAATGCTATGACGAGTTTGAATTTCAGATCCCTGTCGGCAAGAACGGCGACTGCTATGACCGTTATCTGTGCCGAATGGAGGAGATGCGCCAATCGACGTCGATTATTTTGCAAGCCATTGAAAAGCTGCGCGAAACCCCCGGTGACGTGCTGGCCCGCGGCAAGCTGACCCCGCCGACGCGCGGTGAGATGAAGACCTCGATGGAGGCTTTGATCCACCACTTCAAGCTTTACACCGAAGGCTTCCATGTGCCCGAGGGCGAGGTGTACGCCTTCGTCGAGGCGCCAAAGGGCGAATTCGGCGTCTACCTTGTGGCCGACGGCACCAACAAACCCTACCGCGCCAAGCTGCGCGCGCCGGGCTATCTGCATTTGCAGGCGATGGATTACCTGTGCAAAGGCCACCAACTTGCCGACGTCGCGGCCATCATCGGCACGCTCGACATCGTATTCGGAGAGATTGATCGGTGAAGAACATCTTTGTCTTGTTTGTCTCGTTTTGGCTGGCGACAGGGGTCGCAGCTGAAAATCCGTATAGGGCCTATTCTGAAGCCATTCGGGAGTTTGTCGAGAGCTATGTCAGCGAAAAAGGTCACGAAATAACGGAGATGTCTGGAGCTGAATCGCAAGCGTTCCAGAGAGAACTGCGCGAGTATATGGATACCGAAATGAATCGGCGTTTCAACCTGGATTGGCAGGACGAAACCGAACTGTTGGACGCTTATCTAACCCTAGTCGAGCAATGCGATCTGCCGGCTTCAATTTGCGAAGCATGGGCCGCCCGCGACTACACCCGTTATAGTGGCTTCGGTGAGTCGTTCGTCGTTATGAGCTTGCTGAGTGATGCTGTGCCAAGCGTAGGTTCGCCGGCGCCTGTGCGATGTGAGGCCTCTCATGCAGGCTTCGTAAACGGACCTGTCTTGCGGACAGAAACATATAGCTTTGTCGTAAGAACGCATACGAGCGATGCCAATTCGCCATGCTTCCTTCAAAAACTAGGACAATAGTAGATGCTACGCCGTCTTCACCACGACCAACCCGATCACTTCGCCTTTACGCCTGACAACCAGAAATGGGCCGAGGCGCAGATGACGAAGTACCCGGAGGGGCGGCAGGCCTCAGCAATTATTCCGCTGCTCTGGCGCGCGCAGGAGCAGGAGGGGTGGCTGTCGCAACGCGCGATTGAGACTGTGGCCGAGATGCTGGATATGGCCTATATTCGCGCGTTGGAAGTCGCGACGTTTTACTTCATGTTCCAGTTACAACCTGTTGGAAGCGTGGCGCATATTCAGATTTGTGGCACGACGTCCTGTATGATTTGCGGGGCGGAGGATCTGGTGGCGGTCTGTAAGGAGAAGATTGCTCCGAAGCCGCATCAGATCAGCGCGGATGGCAAGCTGAGCTGGGAAGAGGTCGAGTGTCTGGGCGCATGTTCCAACGCGCCGATGGCGCAAATCGGCAAGGATTATTACGAAGACCTGACGGCTGAGAAATTCGGTCAGATGATCGACGATTTCCGCGCGGGCGAGGTGCCGGTGCCGGGGCCGCAGAACGGGCGGTTTGCGTCGGAGCCGCTCAAGGGGCTCAGCAGTCTCGAAGGGTTTGACAGCGGCAAGACGAAATTCAATGCATCGGCGCAACTGGCCACTGACCTGAACGATACAGTCAAGCGGATCGACGGCACCGAAGTACCGCTGTTGACGCCGTGGCAAGGCAAGCCTGCGAACCGCACCAGCAAGCCCAAGACAAAAGCCAAGCAAGGGCATGTGGAGGCGGATCGAAGTCCGAAGGCAACGGCCAAGCCCGAATTGACCTCTGCCTCGCCGACACAGAAAAAGCCGCGCACGATGAAAGCACCGCGCAAGGCTGGAGCGGATGATCTTAAGCTTATCAAAGGCGTGGGGCTAAAGTTGGAGGCGCTTTTGCAGTCGATGGGCTTTTATCATTTCGACCAGATCGCCAAGTGGAGCGCCGATGAAATCGCTTGGGTCGATGACAATCTGGAAGGTTTCAAAGGCCGGGTGAGCCGCGATGATTGGGTCTCTCAGGCGAAAATCCTTGCAGATGGGGGCGAGACGCCGTTTTCTGCTCGTGCTAAGAAGAGCTAAGGGCTGCGTCGATCAAGCCCAAGACGGACAGGGAGACGACTTCGATGAAGGATTATGAAGCCAAGGCGGCCTGCAATAAAACATGCTGGACGGTTGCCGCGCTCGCAGGCGGTATGTTGGGACTTGGGCTGTGGCTGGTCGCGGAATACACAGCCACGCAAGCGATATTCATGGCAGTGATTGCCTTCCTGCTTTTAGGCGTCGTGCTGGCGGTGTTTTTGTGCCGCTCCCCTGCGCCGAAGATGGAGCAGGCGGGCACCGCGGGCAAAACGCCAGCACCGGCCCCAGCGGCCAAGGCGACGCCTGCGGCGGCTCCGGCAGCCACAGCGGCTCCGGCCGCTACTCCGGCACCGGCTCCTGCGGCAGCTCCGGCCACGCATGATGCGCCGAAACCGGCTGAGAAGCCTAAAGCGGCGGCCAAACCCGTGGCAGCCGATGGCAAGCCCGAGATGCTGAGCGCGCCGCGCGATGGCGGGGCCGATGATCTTAAACAGATCAAAGGTGTCGGACCCAAGCTGGAAAAGCTGCTGCATTCGATGGGCTTTTACCATTTCGACCAGATCGCCGGATGGCGTAAGAAAGAGGTCGAATGGGTCGATGAGAACCTTGAAGGGTTCAAAGGCCGTGTAAGCCGAGATGAATGGGTCAAGCAGGCCAAACTTCTTGCCAAAGGTGGTGAGACAGAGTTTTCCAAGAAAGTCGCCAAGGGTGGCGTCTACGACGGATAAAAGCATCGTCCGTCTCTGGTGCAAATCGGGGACGGGCATTTAACGGCATCGCTTTTGGGAGGGGCGTTGCGGACAGGCCCGAAAGGGTCTGTGCACTTTCCAAATGGAGCGAGACTGACCAATGACTGACATGAACAAATGGACCGACGCGGCCTTGTCTGCACGCAGGACAGGGTTGCTGATGACGCAGTTGCCGATGGCCCCTGCAGCAGCGGGGCTGTATTTCTGGCGTCTGGCCGTGGCCCCCGTGGCGTTGAGCGTGATGCCGCCCAAGGCCGCGCGCCCTGCGACGGTGGGCGATGTTGTGGCCAAGGTGAAGAAGGCGGCTCCGAAGCCGAAGGCAAAGGCGGCGCCTGCTGCGAAGAAAGCCGTTAAAGCGCCTGCGCCGGTTGCCAAGGCGGCGCCTTCAAAACCTGCGCCGAAGGTTGCGAAAGCGCCTGCACCGGCTGCGAAACCGGCCCCGGCAAAAGCCGCTACACCGGCTGCAAAACCGGCCCCGGCCAAGGCAAAGGCGGCGCCTGCGAAAAAGCCAGCGGCGTTGGCGAAACCTGCCGCCAAAGCAACAGCGCCAGTCAAGCCCGCGGTTGCAAAGACAGCGGCGGCCCCGAAACCTGCGCCCAAAACCGCGGCACCGGCAAAGCCTGCGGCAGCGAAGAAGGCGGCTCCGGTGAAAAAGGCGGCAGCGAAGCCTGCGGCCAAACCCGCAGAGGCTCCGAAAAAGGCAGCTCCGGCGGCGAAGGCCCCGGCTGCTAAGCCCGCCAAGGTCGAGACCGAGTCCTATCGGGTCAAATCCAGCAATCAGAAAGCCAAGGTGACGCTTGCGGCCATGCCCGAGCGGAAAACCACAAGCGACAAGTCGTAAGCCATGGCAGAGCGCTCCAACCTGTCTCGCGATGAAGAAGCCGCACTGGCCCGGAAGGGGCGGATCGCGGCTTTGGTGATCGCAGGCACCATGCTGATCTGGCTGGCCGCGCAAGTGGTCGGACCCGCGATCGGCATGGCGGGGCGCTATGCGCTGCTGTTCGATTTTGCCGCATTGGCGGGGCTGTTCTGGGCGTTAGTTGTCACATATCAGATCTGGCGCGCGCGCCGGCAATCGTAAGGGAGTTCAGCAATGCTGAAGGATGAAGACCGGATCTTCACCAATCTATACGGGATGCACGACCGCACCCTGAAGGGCGCACAGCAGCGCGGCCATTGGGACGGCACCGCAGGCATCATCAAGAAGGGCCGCGACTGGATCGTGGACGAGATGAAGTCCAGTGGCCTGCGCGGGCGCGGCGGGGCCGGGTTCCCGACCGGTCTGAAATGGTCGTTCATGCCCAAGGAAAGCGACGGGCGTCCGTCCTATCTGGTTGTGAACGCAGACGAATCCGAGCCGGGGACGTGTAAAGACCGCGAGATCATGCGCCATGATCCGCATACCCTGATCGAAGGCTGCCTGATCGCGTCTTTCGCGATGGGGGCGCATGCCTGCTACATCTATATTCGTGGTGAGTATATCCGCGAGCGCGAGGCGCTGCAGGCCGCGATTGATGAGGCTTATGATGCTGGGCTTCTGGGCAAGAACGCCGCGAAATCCGGTTGGGATTTCGACCTTTACGTCCATCACGGGGCCGGGGCCTATATCTGCGGCGAGGAAACTGCGCTTCTGGAAAGCCTTGAAGGCAAGAAGGGTATGCCGCGCATGAAGCCGCCGTTTCCGGCAGGGGCTGGCCTTTATGGCTGCCCGACGACTGTGAACAATGTCGAATCGATTGCGGTTGTGCCGACAATTCTGCGGCGCGGGCCGGATTGGTTTGCCAATTTCGGACGTCCGAACAACGCCGGCACCAAGCTTTTCGCGATCAGCGGTCATGTGAATAACCCTTGCGTGGTCGAAGAAGAGATGTCGATCCCGTTCGAGGAACTGATCGACCGTCACTGTGGCGGCATTCGCGGCGGTTGGGATAACCTCAAGGCGATTATTCCAGGGGGCTCGTCTGTGCCGTGTCTGCCCGCTGAGATCGCAAAAGACGCGATCATGGATTTTGACTGGCTGCGCGAGCAGCGGTCTGGTCTTGGCACCGCAGCCGTGATCGTGATGGATCAAAGCACCGATATCATCAAAGCGATCTGGCGGCTGAGCGCGTTCTACAAGCATGAAAGCTGCGGGCAATGCACGCCCTGTCGCGAAGGCACCGGCTGGATGATGCGCGTGATGGACCGTCTGGTGAAAGGCGAGGCCGAGGTCGAGGAGATCGACATGCTGCTGGATGTGACCAAGCAGGTCGAAGGCCATACAATCTGTGCGCTGGGAGATGCGGCGGCTTGGCCCATTCAGGGTCTGATCCGCCATTTCCGCGACGAGATTGAGGACCGGATCAAGCATAAGCGGGCCGGTCGGCCTGCGGTGGCGGCAGAGTGATCCGCCACGCCGCCTTGATGTGTCTTTTGGCCAGCCCGGTGCTGGCCGAAGACCAGACTGCCCCTGATTACTTCGTGGATACGGTCGTAGCGACCGGTGTCGCGCAGCAACTGGCACGGGCGTGTCCGACGCTTAGCCTGAACCCGCAAACCGTGGCTAAGGACAGCGATGAGTTGATGAACCAGCTCGCCGCAGACGGGGTCATGTCCGCCGAAGAAATGCCTTGGGCCGAGGATGCAAATACCCGCATCGAGGCGCAGGTGCAGGCGTTCTTGACCCGCACAGGGCTGGATGAGCCGACACAAGACAAGGTCTGTGATGTCGGCTTGACCGAGATTGCGGAGGAGACCGCAATCGGGCGCTATCTGCTGGAAGTGCCTGCGTGAAGCAGCCCGCCGGACATCACCTCGCTGAACTGAATGTCGGTCGGCTTAAGGCGGATGTTGGTGATCCGCTGGTCGCCGAGTTCATCGACAATATCGATCGCATCAACGGCATGGGCAAAAGAATGCCAGGATTCGTGTGGATGCTGGAAGGCTCTGGCGCACCGGGGGCGACATCTCATGCGATTGGCGGTGATCCGCGCTATGTGCCGAACCTGACCGTCTGGGAAGATGTGGCGAGCTTGCGCAGCTTCGTCTGGGACACGGTGCATGCACGGTTTCTCAACAAGCGCCAGGAGTGGTTCGACGCCTTGGAAGAACAGCATTTCGTGATGTGGTGGGTGCCTGAAGGGCATCGCCCGTCGCTGGACGAAGCGCTGGACCGGCTGGAGATGCGCCGCGCGCAGGGCGATACAGATCAGGCTTTTGGCTGGGATGCGCTGGGCGGTGCGAAAGCCGCGGAATAACGCTGATTTTCAACGAAACCTCGCCTGATATTGAATAACATCGGCGGAAATTCCCATAGTCAGACCAGACGCGCATGCCTATCTAAAGGGCATGGCAAAGCCGAGGACCGAGCTATGAAGACACTTTTATCCGCAATGCTACTGGGCGTGATGGCCACAAGTGCGGCTGCATTGACGCCTTTGCCGGAAGAAAAACACATCAACGATCAGCTTTTGGCGGCCTCTGTCGGTGACAAGATCCGCAAGAACTGCCCCAGCATCTCAGCGCGTATGTTTGTGGTTTGGCAGAAGGCCAATGATCTTGAGGATTACGCCCGCGACAAGGGGTATTCGGAAGAAGAGGTAAAGGCGTTCCTGAAAGACAAGGATGAGCGCAAGCGGATGAAGCGTCTGCGCAACGCCTATCTTGAGGAAAACGGTGTCTCCAAGGACAACCCTGACAGCTACTGCGCGCTGGGCGAGAAAGAGATCAAGGCCAAGTCCTTGATCGGAGAGCTTTTGCGCGCGAATTAAGGCGTTTCATGGTTGCTCCAACGGCGGGGCGGGGGTAGATGTCCCCTAGCCAATGAGACGGGATGCCGGTGGCGTCCCGTTCGCCATGAAAGGGACCCCATGAGCGACCTGCGCAAGATCATCATTGATGACAAAGAGCTGGAAGTTGACCCCGCGATGACGCTGATCCAGGCCTGTGAAGAGGCCGGCGTCGAAATCCCGCGCTTTTGCTATCACGAACGCCTGTCGATTGCGGGCAATTGCCGGATGTGTCTGGTCGAAGTTGTGGGTGGGCCGCCCAAGCCTGCGGCCTCCTGCGCGATGCAGGTCAAGGATTTGCGCCCCGGCCCCGATGGGGAACCACCGCAGGTGCGCACGAACTCCCCCATGGTCAAGAAGGCCCGCGAGGGCGTGATGGAGTTTCTGCTGATCAACCATCCGCTCGATTGCCCGATCTGCGATCAGGGTGGTGAGTGCGATCTGCAGGATCAGGCGATGGCTTACGGCGTCGATTTCTCGCGCTTCCGCGAGCCGAAGCGGGCTGTTGAGGATTTGGACCTTGGCCCGTTGGTTGAGACCCACATGACCCGCTGCATCTCCTGCACCCGCTGCGTGCGTTTCACGACCGAGGTCGCGGGGATCACGCAGATGGGCCAGACGGGCCGGGGTGAGGATAGCGAGATCACGTCCTATCTGGGCGAGACGCTCGACAGCAATCTGCAGGGCAACATCATTGATCTATGCCCGGTGGGCGCGCTGGTCTCAAAGCCCTACGCCTTTACTGCGCGGCCTTGGGAGCTGACCAAAACCGAGAGCATCGACGTCATGGATGCGCTTGGCTCCAACATTCGCGTGGACACCAAAGGCCGCGAAGTGATGCGCTTTCTGCCGCGCAACCATGATGGGGTGAACGAGGAATGGATCGCCGACAAGACGCGCTTTGTCTGGGACGGGCTGCGCCGTCAGCGGTTGGACAAGCCCTATGTCCGCGAGAACGGCAAATTGCGCGCGTCGACCTGGCCAGAGGCTTTGGGCAAGGTTGCTGAAGCGATGAAGGGCAAGAAGGTTGCGGGCCTGGTCGGTGATCTGGTTCCGGTGGAAGCGGCGTATGCGTTGAAAGCGCTGATCGAAGGGCAGGGCGGCTCGGTCGAATGCCGCACCGATGGCGCGAAGCTGCCCGAGGGGAACCGCTCCGGCTATGTCGGCAATTGCACCGTCGAGGAGATCGACGACGCCGAGCATATCCTGCTGATCGGGACAAACCCGCGGATGGAAGCGCCTGTTCTGAATGCGCGCATTCGCAAGGCGTGGAGTAAAGGCGCGACGGTTGCTGTCATCGGTGAGGATGTCGATCTGACCTATCCGACCCAACATGTCGGCAATAGCCGCGAGGCTTTGGCGGCGTTGGCCAAGATGGACCATTCGGCGAATGCGGATGTGAACGGGATGATTATCCTCGGCATGGGCGCGTTGATGGAGGCTGATGGCGCGGCGGTGCTAGGCACGGCGATGCAACTGGCAGAGACTGTAGGCTCCAAGCTGATGATCCTTCACACCGCTGCGGCGCGCGTCGGCGCGATGGATGCAGGTTGCACCACCGAAGGCGGCCTCAGCGCTGCCATCGACGGAGCCGAGGTGATCTATAACCTCGGCGCGGACGAGATCGACATCGAGGCCGGGCCGTTCGTAATCTATCAAGGCAGCCATGGCGACCGCGGCGCGCACCGCGCGGATGTGATCCTGCCGGGGGCGGCTTATACCGAGGAACAAGGCCTCTTCGTGAACACCGAAGGGCGGCCTCAACTGGCGCTGCGGGCGGGTTTCCCCCCCGGTGAAGCCAAGGAAAACTGGGCGATCCTGCGGGCGCTGTCGGCCGAGATGGGCGCGACGCTGCCCTTTGACAGCCTTGCACAGCTGCGTCAGGCGCTTGTGAAAGCTATGCCGCATCTGGCGAAGATAGACGAGGTGCCGGAAAACGAGTGGCAGGCATTGCCCGCGGGCACGCTGGGGGATGCGTCTTTCCGCTATGCGATCAGCGATCACTACCTCACCAACCCGATTGCGCGGGCGTCCCAGTTGATGGCCGAGCTGTCGGCGAATGCCAAAGCCCGGTCCGAGCAAAAGATCGCGGCGGAGTAACGAGATGCGCGGGGCGTTGATCGGGCTGGCCGCTTTGGCCATGACCGCCTGCACCCCGCCGCATTTGCAACAGGCTAATCCGGATCAGATCAACTTGCCTTTCTCACCCAAATATAACGGCATCGAGACCCGCCTTCTGGACGGCGATCTGGTGAGTTTTCTTGTCTCCATGGAAGGCGCACGGGGGCCAAAAGACGTTGAAGACTATGCACGCTGCGCCGCAGCACAGTATACCTTGATCCGAGGCTACGGATTCGCGCGACACGTGCGCACAAGTGTCGAGGAAGTGGCTGGTATTTGGACTGCAGATGCGGTTTACACCATCTCAGCCGCGCTGCCTCGTGGAACGCAGACCTTGGACGCCGAGGTGGAGGTGGCCAACTGCAGGGAACTCGGGATACCCACGGTGTGAGGACATATGGCTGACTTTTTCGCAACCGGAGCCGGTGTGGCGGTGATCATCGTTGCTCAATGCCTTGCTGTCATTGGGTTCGTGATGATTTCGCTGCTATTTCTGGTCTATGGTGACCGCAAGATCTGGGCCGCTGTGCAGATGCGGCGCGGGCCCAATGTTGTGGGTGCGTTCGGTCTGTTGCAGACCGTGGCCGACGCGCTGAAATATGTGGTCAAGGAAATCGTCATCCCCGCAGGTGCGGATAAGACGGTCTTCATGCTCGCCCCGATGGTGTCTTTCGTTCTGGCGCTGATCGCCTGGGCGGTGATCCCGTTCAATGACACTTGGGTGCTGGCCGATATCAACGTGGCGATCCTCTATGTTTTCGCGATCTCCTCTTTGGAGGTCTACGGCGTCATCATGGGCGGCTGGGCGTCGAACTCGAAATACCCGTTCTTGGGCAGCCTGCGCTCTGCCGCGCAGATGATCTCTTACGAGGTGTCGATTGGCCTGATCATCATCGGTGTCATTATCTCGACCGGGTCTCTGAATTTCGGGGATATCGTCCGCGCGCAGGATGGCGATCTTGGCTTTTTCAACTGGTATTGGCTGCCACATCTGCCGATGGTGTTTCTATTCTTTATCAGCACCTTGGCTGAGACGAACAGACCGCCCTTTGACCTACCCGAAGCGGAATCCGAACTGGTCGCGGGCTATCAGGTGGAATACTCGTCCACGCCCTTCCTGCTGTTCATGGCAGGCGAGTACATCGCCATCTTCCTGATGTGCGCGCTGATCACGCTGCTGTTCTTCGGCGGCTGGCTGTCGCCTATCCCATTCCTGCCGGACAGCCCGCTGTGGATGGTCGCCAAGATGGCGTTCTTCTTCTTCCTCTTCGCGATGGTCAAAGCCATCGTGCCACGCTTCCGCTATGACCAGTTAATGCGTCTGGGCTGGAAAGTGTTCCTGCCGATGTCGTTGGCTTGGGTCGTGATCGTGGCATTCTTCGCAAAGTTTGAACTTTTCGGCGGAGCGTACGCCCGCTGGGCTGTTGGAGGGTGAGCGATGGACTGTGAAATGCCACAGCGATACGTAGATTACCCTGCCTATCAGGAGTGTCTTCAGCGACAAGGGTTCTCAGATGAACTTCGCGAGCCGTTGGTGGAGGCCTGTGCAACTGAAGGCCCAAAAGTGAAGTTGGATGAATTGAAGGTGTCGAGCGGAACTTATCAGGTCATGTTTGATTGCTCGCAGATTCAGAGTGGATCAGACGCTTCAGTCCCAGAAAAGGAGGCAGATGAATGACGCAGATCGACTATGGACGGGCCGCGAAATACTTTCTGCTGGCCGATTTCTTCAAAGGCATGAAACTGGGGCTGCGCTACTTCTTTGCGCCGAAAGCGACGCTGAACTATCCGCATGAAAAAGGGCCGATCAGCCCTCGGTTCCGGGGCGAGCATGTGTTGCGGCGCTATCCCAATGGCGAAGAGCGGTGCATTGCGTGCAAGCTGTGTGAAGCCGTCTGCCCTGCGCAGGCGATCACCATTGATGCCGAACCGCGCGAGGATGGCTCGCGCCGGACGACGCGCTATGACATCGACATGACCAAATGCATTTATTGCGGGTTCTGTCAGGAAGCCTGTCCGGTGGATGCCATCGTGGAAGGACCGAATTTCGAGTTCTCGACCGAAACCCGCGAAGAGCTGTTCTACGACAAGGAAAAACTGCTTGCGAACGGCGACCGCTGGGAAGCCGAGATTGCCCGCAACCTTGAGATTGACGCGCCTTACAGATGAGCTCTTCCGACGCATATGACCGCGGCAAGCCGATGGCTGAGGCCACCAACCCCGGCATCGAAGAGACGCTGGCGGCGCGCTATGACGCGTTGTTGCCCGGTTTTTCGAAGTCGCTGATCGAGGTGGCGTATGGGCATTACTACACCCGAGAGGGGCTGGATGCGAAGACGCGCTATCTGACGACGATTGCGGCGCTCACCGCGATGGGCGGGCAGACCGCGCCTCAGCTAAAAGTGCATATTCGCAATGCGTTAGGGTCCGGCGCGAGCCAGCGCGAGATTGCGGAGACGATCAATCAGATGGCTTTGTATGGCGGATTTCCGGCGATGGTAAACGCGCTGAACGCCGCCATCGAAGTGTTCGAGGAGGACGCCGCATGAGCGATCCAACCAACCCTTTTGCCGCGATGATGGTGCAGTCGCAAGAATGGCTCAAATCCATGAACCCCGCGTTGGAGCAGTTCACGCCGAAAGGCTTTGAGGCGCTGTTTCCGACCATGTCGAAAGACATGATGGAGACGTTCATGGGCAAGACTTTCAACCCCGAAGGTCTGGATGCAAAGACCCGGCTTTTGCTGACCTTGGCAGGCCTGACGATCATGGGGGCGCAAGCGGAATCGCAGGTGCGCATGACCGTGCGCCACGCGCTGGAAGCTGGTGCGACCAAGCAGGAAATCGCGGAAGCCATCGCCCTGATGGGCGCGTTCGGTGGCTTGCCTGCAATGACCAAAGCGATGGAATTGGCGACTGAGGTGACCGACGCCGCCGAGAAGGAGAGCGACACATGACCGTTCCGGTGATTGCCTTTTACTGCTTTGCGCTGGCGACTGTGACGGGGGGCCTGTTCACCGTCATCTCGCGCAACCCTGTGCATTCGGTGCTGTGGTTGATCCTTGCGTTTCTCAGCTCGGCGGGCCTGTTCGTGCTGCTGGGGGCCGAGTTCGTCGCGATGCTTTTGGTGATCGTTTATGTCGGCGCGGTGGCGGTGCTGTTCTTGTTCGTTGTCATGATGCTCGACGTGGATTTCGCCGAACTCAGGGCCGAGATGTCGAAATATGTCCCGGTGGCTTTGCTGATCGGCGTCGTGTTGATGATGCAGCTGGCGATTGCCTTTGGCGCATGGGGCTTTTCCAGCGGGTTTGAAGAACGTCTGGCGGCCAACACGCCCGATGACATCCATAATACCAAGGCGCTGGGGCTGCTGATTTACGATGAGTACATCCTTCTGTTCCAACTCGCGGGCCTGATCCTGCTGGTCGCGATGATCGGGGCGATTGTCCTGACCTTGCGCCACCGCAGCGACATCAAGCGCCAGGACGTGCTGGCGCAGATGTATCGCGATCCCGCCAAGGCGATGGAGCTGAAAGACGTGAAACCGGGGCAGGGGCTTTAGGCCGCCGCCGATACGACCCTGAAAGGGCGAGGGACGAAAGAGAACGATGATCGGACTTGAACACTATCTGACCGTGGCCGCGACGCTGTTCGTGATCGGCATTTTCGGTCTGTTCCTGAACCGCAAGAACGTCATCATCCTGTTGATGTCGATCGAGTTGATGCTGCTGGCCGTCAACATCAACCTTGTCGCGTTCTCCAGCTTTCTGGGTGATCTGGTGGGGCAGGTCTTCACGCTGTTCGTCCTGACCGTCGCCGCCGCCGAGGCCGCCATCGGCCTTGCCATCCTCGTCTGCTTCTTCCGCGCCCGTGGCACGATTGCGGTCGAAGACGTCAACAATATGAGAGGCTGAGGCGATGGAACCGATCATGTACATCGGGATAGCCATTGCGGTGGCTGCAGGCATAGGCGGCTTTTTCTACGCTTTGAGAAGCGACAAGACCACGACGGACAAGAAAGACTGACGCGATGGAAACGATTATCCTTTTCGCCCCGCTTGTCGGTGCTCTGATCTGCGGTTTCGGCTGGCGCATCCTTGGGGAAACGGCGGCCTGCTGGGTTGCGACCAGCCTTTTGTTTCTCGCGGCACTGCTGTCCTGGATCGTCTTTCTGGGCTTTGACGGCGAGACCCAGCGCATCGTCATTCTGCGCTGGATCGAAAGCGGTAGCCTGACGACCGATTGGGCGATCCGGCTGGACCGTCTGACGGCGATCATGCTGATCGTGATCAACACGGTCTCCGCGCTCGTGCACCTGTATTCGTTCGGCTACATGGCCCATGACGACCATTTCCGCGAAGGGGAAAGCTACCGCCCGCGTTTCTTCGCCTACCTGTCCTTCTTCACCTTCGCGATGCTGATGCTTGTCACCTCGGACAACCTTGTGCAGATGTTCTTTGGCTGGGAAGGCGTGGGCGTCGCCTCCTATCTGTTGATCGGGTTCTACTTCCGCAAAGAGAGCGCAGGCGCCGCCGCGATGAAGGCGTTTATCGTCAACCGTGTCGGTGATTTTGGCTTCGCGCTGGGCATCTTTGCGCTGTTCTATCTGACGGATAGCGTGAATTTCGATGTGATCTTTGCGTCGGGCGCAGAGCTGGCCGAGACGCAGGTTAGGTTCCTCTGGACGGAATGGAACGCGGTCGAACTGGTCGCGTTGCTGCTCTTTATCGGCGCGATGGGCAAGTCGGCGCAGCTCATTCTGCACACTTGGTTGCCGGACGCGATGGAAGGCCCGACGCCCGTGTCTGCGCTGATCCACGCGGCGACCATGGTCACCGCGGGTGTGTTCCTGGTGTGCCGTATGTCCCCGATCATGGAATATGCCGACACCGCAATGGCCTTTGTGACCGTGCTGGGTGCCACGACCGCGTTTTTCGCGGCCACTGTCGGTCTTGTGCAAAACGATATCAAACGCGTGATCGCGTATTCGACGTGCTCGCAGCTGGGCTACATGTTCGTGGCCGCAGGCGTTGGCGTTTATTCGGTCGCGATGTTCCACCTGTTCACCCACGCGTTCTTCAAGGCGATGCTGTTCCTTGGCGCAGGCTCGGTCATTCACGGGATGCACCACGAACAGGACATGCGGAACTATGGCGGCCTGCGCAAAAAGATGCCCTATACCTTCTGGGCCATGATGATCGGCACGCTGGCGATCACTGGGGTGGGCATACCGCTGACCTATTATGGCTTCGCAGGCTTCCTGTCGAAAGACGCCGTCATCGAAAGTGCGTTCGTCGGTTCGCAATATGCGTTCTGGCTGCTGGTTGTGGCGGCGCTATTTACCAGTTTCTATAGCTGGCGGCTGATGTTCATGACCTTCTACGGCACACCGCGCGGCGACAAGCATACCCATGAGCATGCCCATGAAAGCCCGATGATTATGGTCGCTCCGCTGGGGATTTTGGCGTTGGGTGCGATCTTTTCGGGCATGATCTGGTATGGCAGCTTCTTTGGCAAAACCAACGAGGTCGGCAAGTTTTTCGGGGTGCCGTACGAGGTGGCAGAACACCATGACGACGGGCATTCAGACGACGACCATGCAGACGATCACAGCGGTGAAAACGCCGAAGGTGATCACGGCGAGGCACATTACCAGCTGATCGGCGCGCCGGGCGAGGGGGCTATCTATACCGCCCCTGATAACAACGTGCTGAACGAGGCGCATGAGGTTCCCAAATGGGTCAAGGTCAGCCCGTTCATCGCGATGCTGATCGGTTTCCTGACGGCTTATCAGATGTATATCCGCCGCCCCGACTTGCCCCGCAAACTGGCCGAGAGCCAGTGGCCGCTTTACAACTTCTTGCTCAACAAATGGTATTTTGACGAGCTTTATAACGCGATCTTCGTGCAGCCTGCGAAAGGGCTGGGCAAGTTCCTGTGGAAGAAGGGCGACGGGGCCACGATTGACGGCGGCATCAACGGGCTGGCGATGGGCATTGTGCCCTTCCTGACCCGTCTCGCTGGCCGCGCGCAGTCGGGCTACATGTTCCACTATGTCTTCGCGATGGTGCTGGGGATCGTTGTCCTTATAACCTGGATGACGATGTTCGGAGGAGCCAACTAATGGACAACCTTCTCTCCATCGTCACCTTCCTGCCGCTGCTGGGCGCGATCATTCTCGCGCTCTTCCTGCGCGGCGATGACGAGGCCGCACAGCGCAACGCCAAATGGGTCGCGATGTGGGCGACCACGGCGACGTTCCTTTTTTCGCTCTTCATCCTGACCGGGTTTGACCCGCAGGATACTGGCTTTCAGTTCGTCGAAGAGCGCGACTGGCTGCTGGGTCTGCAATACAAGATGGGCGTCGACGGGATCAGCGTTTTGTTCGTGATGCTGACGACCTTCACCATGCCGCTGGTCATCGCGGCCAGCTGGCACGTCACCCATCGCGTCAAAGACTATATGATCGCGTTTCTCATCCTTGAGACGCTGATGATCGGCGTTTTCTGCGCACTGGATCTGGTGCTGTTCTATCTCTTCTTCGAGGCGGGCCTCATCCCGATGTTCCTGATCATCGGCATCTGGGGCGGGGCGAACCGCGTCTATGCCAGCTTCAAGTTCTTCCTCTATACCTTCCTCGGCTCTGTGCTGATGCTGGTTGCGATGGTCGCGATGTTCAGCGATGCGGGCACGACCGATATCCCGACGCTGATGGAGCATAATTTCGGCACCCAGACTTTCAGCCTGATGGGTATCCAGATCATCGGCGGTATGCAGACGTTGCTGTGGCTGGCCTTCTTCGCGTCCTTTGCGGTAAAAATGCCGATGTGGCCGGTGCACACATGGTTGCCGGATGCGCACGTGCAAGCGCCTACCGCAGGATCGGTCGTGCTGGCGGCGATCCTGCTGAAAATGGGTGGCTACGGCTTCCTGCGCTTCTCGTTGCCGATGTTCCCGGTGGCGTCCGACCTTATGGCTCCTCTGGTGCTGTGGATGTCGGCCATCGCCATCGTCTACACTTCGCTCGTCGCGATGGTGCAGGAGGATATGAAAAAGCTGATCGCCTACAGCTCGGTTGCGCATATGGGCTTCGTCACGATGGGTATCTTCGCCGCGAACCAGCAAGGCGTCGATGGCGCGATCTTCCAGATGCTCAGCCACGGCTTCATCTCGGGCGCGCTCTTCCTGTGTGTCGGCGTGATCTACGACCGCATGCACACGCGCGAGATTGACGCTTACGGCGGCCTTGTCGCGCGGATGCCCGCATACGCGCTGATCTTCATGCTGTTCACCATGGCCAATGTGGGCCTTCCCGGCACGTCCGGCTTCATCGGCGAATTCCTGACGCTGGTGGGCGTGTTCCAAGTGAATACGTGGGTCGCCGCGGTCGCCACCACGGGTGTCATCCTGTCAGCGGCCTATGCGCTGTGGCTCTACCGCCGCGTCGTCATGGGTGATCTGATCAAGGAAAGCCTGAAAACCATCACCGACATGACCCGCCGCGAGCGTGCGATCTTTGCGCCGCTCGTGATCATGACGATCCTGCTGGGCGTCTACCCGGCACTGGTCACCGATATTATCAGCCCATCCGTCGCGGCCCTCGTGGCGGATGTGGAAACCGCGCAGGCCGCCTTTGAGGCCGCCACGATGGTTGCCGAGAATTAAGGAAAAGACGCAATGATTTCCGCCGATATCTCTGTTGTCCTGCCCGAGCTTTTGCTCGCCGTCTTCGCGATGGGCGCGCTGCTGATCACGGTTTACACGTCCAAGGACAAGGCCGCGCCGATGGTGCTGTGGACCACATCCGTCGTGCTGCTCGCGACCGCGATCTGGATCGCGCTGTCGGGCGGCGGCACGCGCGTGGCCTTCGGCGGCATGTTTGTCGATGACGGCTTTGCACGCTTTGCCAAGGTCACGATTTTGCTCAGCGCGGCCGCTATCCTGCTGATGAGCCAGGAATATATGCTGAAACGGGATCTGCTGCGGTTCGAATATCCGATCCTTGTCACATTGGCCGTTGTAGGCATGATGATGATGGTCAGCGCAGGCGATCTGATGGCGCTTTACATGGGGCTGGAGCTGCAATCGCTGGCGCTTTACGTTGTCGCCTCGCTGCGCCGTGACAGTGTCAAATCGACCGAGGCTGGGCTGAAGTATTTTGTTCTCGGCGCGCTGTCCTCGGGGCTGCTGCTCTACGGGGCCTCGTTGACCTATGGCTACGCAGGCACGACGCTCTTCACCGGCATTGTAGAGGCTGCGTCCGAAGGCATCTCGCTGGGTCTGCTCTTTGGCCTTGTCTTCCTGATCGCGGGTCTGGCGTTCAAGGTTTCTGCCGCGCCATTTCACATGTGGACGCCGGACGTCTACGAAGGCTCCCCCACACCTGTAACAGCCTTTCTTGCCACCGCGCCCAAAGTGGCCGCCATGGCGCTTTTCGCGCGCGTTGTGCATGACGCGTTTTCGGGCGTGGTCAGCGATTGGCAACAGATCGTCGCGTTCCTGTCGGTCGTGTCGATGTTCCTTGGGGCCATCGCCGCCATCGGACAGCAGAATATCAAACGCCTGATGGCCTATTCGTCGATCGCGCATATGGGCTTTGCGCTGATGGGGCTGGCCGCAGGCACGGTCTTTGGCGTGCAGGCGATGCTGATCTATATGGCGATCTATGTGGCAATGAATATCGGCACGTTCGCTTTTATTCTGAGCATGGAAAAGGACGGGCAGCCCGTCACCGATATCGCCAGCCTGCAGATGTATTCCAAACGCGAGCCGCTCAAGGCGCTGGCCGTGCTGGTCCTGATGTTCTCCCTTGCCGGTGTCCCGCCTTTGGTCGGCTTCTTCGGCAAATTCTACGTATTGCGCGCGGCTTATGATGCGGGGCTTGGCTGGCTGGCCGTGGCTGGCGTCATCGCCTCGGTGATCGGCGCGTTCTACTACTTGCGCATCGTTTACTACATGTATTTCGGCGAGGACAAAGAGGGCTTGGACAGCGGCATGAACCCGGTGCTCTGGGGCTTCCTCATGGCCTCTGCGGGGGTGATGTTGCTGGGTGTTATCAACCTCTTCGGGGTCGAAGGCGTGGCAGCGGCAGCGGCGGCAACTCTTGTTAACTAACTGGCCCGAGGGCGTTGAGAAACGTGTGCTGGAGCGTGTCGATAGCACGCTCAGCGAGGCCGACCGTGTCGCGGGCACACTCTCTTCCCCCTGCTGGATCCTCGCGTTAGAGCAGACCGCTGCGCGGGGCAGGCGTGGGCGGCCCTGGTCGATGCCCAAGGGGAACTTCGCGGCGACCTATGTCATGCAGCCGGTTGAACAGCC
Organism: Cognatishimia sp. MH4019; assembly: GCF_020177595.1. Taxonomy (GTDB): domain Bacteria; phylum Pseudomonadota; class Alphaproteobacteria; order Rhodobacterales; family Rhodobacteraceae; genus JAHTBL01. The sequence goes on from NZ_JAHTBL010000001.1 coordinate 221,092, forward strand.
CGAACAGGTGGCCTTGCGCAGCTTCGTGGCCTCGTTGGCACTGAATGACGCGTTTGTGGCAGCTACAGGCCGGGTCGAGAGCTTTGCGCTGAAATGGCCCAATGACGTGCTTCTCAACGGGGGCAAGGTTGCTGGCATCCTGCTGGAGCGCACGGGGATGGGCCATCTGTCTATCGGGATCGGCGTGAACCTTGCAGACGCGCCTGCAACGGCAGAGGTTGAACCGGGCGCGGTTGCTCCTGTCTCCTTGCAAGGAGAGACGGGCGTGCTGCTGACGCCAGAGTCGTTTCTGAACTTGCTCGCCCCGGCCTACGCCCATTGGGAAGCGCAATTCACCACCTACGGGTTCGAGCCGATCCGCACCGCATGGCTGGCCCGTGCCGCCCGTTTGGGCGAGGTGATCCGCGCCCGCACGGTCAGCGACGAATGGACCGGGACTTTCGAGACGGTGGACGAGACCGGCCAACTTGTTCTATTGACCGCGAAATCCCGTGTCGCGATCCCCGCGGCCGACGTTTTCTTTGAAGGGGCATAAGATGCTTCTCACCATCGACTGCGGCAACACCAACACCGTCTTCGCGATCTGGGACGGGTCCGAGTTTATCGCCACCTGGCGCGCCTCGACCGAGCATCAGCGCACGGCGGACCAGTATTATGTCTGGCTGCGCACCTTGATGGAGGCCGAAAACCTGATGGACGTGAAGATCACAGAAGTGATCATCTCGTCCACGGTGCCGCGCGTGGTCTTCAATCTGCGCGTCTTGTCGGACCGCTATTTCAACTGCCGCCCGTTGGTGGTTGGCAAGCCCGAATGCGCGCTGCCAGTAGAGCCGCGTGTGGACGAGGGAACCCAGGTGGGGCCGGACCGGTTGGTCAATACTGTTGCAGGATATGACTTGCATGGCGGTGATCTGATCATCGTAGATTTCGGCACTGCCACCACCTTTGACGTGGTCGATACCGACGGAGCTTATATCGGCGGCGCGATCGCGCCCGGCGTAAACCTGTCGCTTGAAGCGCTCCACCAAGCTGCTGCCGCCTTGCCCCATGTGGATGTGACGGTGCCTCAACGGGTGGTTGGGACCAACACGGTGGCTTGCATGCAATCAGGTGTCTTCTGGGGTTATGTCGGCCTTGTCGATGGCATCTGCAAAAAGATTAAGGACGAGCGAGACCGTCCGATGAAAGTTGTCTCGACCGGGGGGCTGGCCCCGTTGTTCCAGCAAAGGCAGGCCCTCTTTGATGTCTTTGAGGATGACCTGACGATGCACGGATTGACCGTGATACACGCGTTTAACAAGGAAAAGTAATGAGCATTGAAAGAGCAGTGTACCTCCCCCTCGGTGGCGCGGGGGAGATCGGGATGAATTGTTATGTCTACGGCTATGGGGCCGAAGGGCGCGAGCGGTTCATCGTTGTGGATCTGGGCGTGACCTTCCCGGATATGGACACGACACCTGGTGTCGATCTGATCCTGCCGGATGTCGCCTGGCTGGAAGAGCGCAAGGACCGCATTGACGGGGTGTTCATCACCCACGCCCATGAGGATCATGTCGGCGCAGTGGGCCATCTTTTTGGTCGCGTCGGCGCGCCAGTCTTTTGTCGCGCCTTCACCGCCAATATCGCGCGGCGTAAGCTGGATGAATACGGCGTCGGACCAGAGGCGGTAACGACGGTCAGCCCCTATCCCGAAACGGTCGAAGTGGGACCGTTCAAGGTGGCGTTCGTGCCAATCTCGCATTCGATACCCGAAAGCTCGGGCCTGGTGATCGACACACCAGACGGGCGCATCGTGCACACCGGCGATTTCAAGATCGACGAGACGCCCCTGGTGGGCGAAGCCTTTGATCGCGCGCTTTGGGAAGAAATTTCCAAGCCGGGTGTGAAAGCGCTGGTTTGTGACAGTACCAACGTCTTTTCCCGCAATGAAGGCCGGTCTGAGGCGACCGTTGGCCCAGAGATCACCAAATTGGTCGAAAGCGCCGAAGGTATGGTCGTGGCCACGACTTTCGCCTCCAACATCGCGCGCGTGAAAACGCTGGCCGAGGCTGGAGTCGCGGCAGGGCGTTCCGTCTGTCTGCTGGGCCGCGCCATGAGCCGGATGATCGAAGCCGCGGTAGAGACAGGCATCCTTACAGATTTCCCATCCCTGGTGACGCCCGAAGACGCCGTCAGCCTGCCGCGCCAGAACCTGATGCTGGTCGTGACCGGATCGCAAGGGGAAAGGCGCGCGGCCTCGGCCCAGCTGGCCCGCGGCAAATATCGCGGCATTACGATGAAAGAGGGGGATATGTTCCTCTTTTCCTCGAAAACCATCCCCGGCAACGAACGCGGCGTGATCTCGATCATCAACCAGTTCTCGGAAATGGGCGTCGATGTGGTCGATGACAGCTCAGGTCTTTATCACGTCTCGGGGCACGCCAACCGGCCCGATCTGGAAACGATGCACGACATCGTCAAACCGCAAATCCTGATCCCGATGCATGGCGAACATCGCCATTTGCGTGAACATGTGAAAATCGCGAAGTCCAAAGGCATGGCCGGTGTTGTCGCCGTCAACGGCATGATGGTCGATCTGGGTGGCAACGCTCCGTCGGTTTCCGAATACGTCGAAACGGGACGCACCTATCTGGACGGCTCGGTCCAGGTGGGTGCGCTGGACGGGATCGTGCGCGACCGGATGCGCATGGCTTTGAACGGCCATGTCATCGTAACAGTCATCATCGACGAAGAGGGGGAGCCGTTGGGCGAGCCATGGTGCGAGATCAAGGGTATCGCCGAGCAGGGCGCCTCGAACGCGCCGCTGGTCGATATTCTGGAAGAGGATCTCAGCCAATTTCTGCGACGCGCGGATGACCGGACGCTGGCCGATGATGACAAGCTGGAAGAACAGATGAAACGCATCGTGCGCCAAGCCACTCAGGCCGAGATCGGCAAGAAGGTCGAGGTCACCTCGGTCATTTCGCGCCTCAGCTAGGGCGGCACCCGTCGGAGCCTTCGGCGAGGATATTTGAAAAAAGCGAAGGGGCGCGCGCGTTAAGGTTAATGCGCTCTTAAACGCCAAAGACGAAAAGAAGAAGGGCCGGGTCTGTGATGAACCCGGCCCTTCTTTTGTCTTTAAATACCTGAAACCGAAGGCTTATCCAGAGTACCGCTCTTCAAAGCTCTTGGCGATGAAGGTGGGCATATGATCGCCCATCCCGACAACACGGGTATTGCCACCATCCTCTTTGCGGCCCCGGCCACGACCGCCCCGAGAGCGTTGCTCGCGTTCGGGCTTGGCGTCATCCTTGGTATCCGCTTGCACCGTTTCTTTTTCTTTCGGCGCATCGTCTTTGGGCTTGCGCGCGCGACGTTCGCGCTTGGGCTTCTCCTCGGATGCGTCCGCTTTTGGCGTATCTTCTGTCTTGTCGGATTTGCCACCGCCCAGCGGGTTCTCGATCCGCGGGATTTCCATCTTCACCAGACGTTCGATATCCGTGAAGTTTTTCTCGTCACGCGGCACGCAGATCATCATTGTCGTGCCTTTTTTGCCCGCGCGGCCCGTGCGCCCGATGCGGTGCACATAGTCTTCGGCATGGCTGGGCACATCATAGTTAAAGACGTGGCTCACATCTGGAATATCCAGACCCCGCGCGGCCACATCCGAGGCCACAAGGAACCGCAAGCTGCCATCGCGGAAGCCGTCCAGCGTCTCCATCCGTTTGGACTGGTCCAGATCGCCATGGATCGGGGCGGCATCCAGGCCGTATTTCTTCATGGATTTGGCGACCACATCCACATCGACCTTACGGTTGCAGAAGATGATTGCGTTCTTGCACTCTTTGCCTTCGTTTTCGATCAGCGTCCGCAGTAATTTGCGTTTTTCGGTCCCTTCGCGGTCCTTGCGGGAGGCTTTGAACATCACAACGCCCTGGCGAATATTCTCGGACGTGGTGGCCGCTCGGGCGACCTCGATTTTGGCAGGGGCGCTCAGGAAAGTATTCGTGATCCGCTCGATCTCGGGCGCCATGGTGGCCGAGAAAAAGAGCGTCTGGCGCGTGAATGGTGTGAGCGAGAAGATGCGTTCGATATCCGGGATGAACCCCATATCCAGCATCCGGTCGGCCTCGTCCACCACCATGATCTGCACGCCGGTCAGCAGCAGCTTGCCACGCTCGAAATGATCGAGCAGGCGACCGGGTGTGGCGATCAGCACATCAACGCCGCGATCAATCAAAGCATCCTGCTCTTTGAAGGACACACCGCCAATCAGCAGCGCTTTCGTGAGCTTCAGATGTTTGGTGTATGTGTCGAAGTTTTCTGCCACCTGAGCGGCCAGCTCACGTGTCGGTGCCAGCACGAGGCTGCGCGGCATCCGTGCGCGGGCGCGGCCTTTGGCCAGCATCGTGATCATCGGCAGCGTGAAGCTGGCGGTCTTGCCAGTGCCGGTTTGGGCGATGCCCAGAACGTCGCGCCCTTCGAGGGCTGGGGGGATGGCGCCTGCTTGAATCGGCGTTGGGGTGTCATAGCCCGCGTCTGCGATGGCTTTCAGGACCTTGGGGTCCAGGTTCAGATCGGTAAATTTTGTCATGCGTATCCGAGGTTTACGGACACGTCTGGCCCGTATCGATTAATGGGGGCAGGCCCGTATGGCCCGTGGTTATCCACAATGCGCCCGTCATGGGTGGCATTTACGCAATTCAAGCGGATTGGTCAATGAAACCTCTTGTGAACAGGCGGTTTCGTCACGGGCGCACGCCATTGTCAACATCTGCGCAACAGTGCGCTAAACCGGCTTGGACCGTTGCGGGGTTGGACCTTCAGATCATCATCTCTTTCGTCGCAGTTAACCTAACGTCAGGATAGTCGCGTTCGATGCGGTCAATATCCCATTGCAGCCGCGTCAGATAGACGACGTCGCCATCATGGTCATGGGCGATGTGCTGCTTGTTACTATTCACAAACTTATCCACAGCGTCCTTTTCGCCATTGACCCAACGGGCAGAGGTGAACTGGCTTTGATCAAACCGCACAGGGAGCCCATATTCCAACTCGATCCGGGAGGCCAGAACCTCGAACTGCAGCGCGCCGACGACACCGACGATAAAGCCCGATCCGATGGAGGGCTTGAAGACCTTCGCGGCCCCTTCCTCGGCAAACTGCATCAGCGCTTTTTCCAGATGCTTGGCTTTCATGGGATCGCCCGCGCGCACGCCTTGCAGCAGCTCCGGCGCAAAAGACGGGATGCCCGAGACGCGAAGCGCTTCACCTTCTGTCAGCGTATCCCCGATGCGGAGCTGGCCGTGGTTTGGAATGCCGATGATATCGCCCGCCCAAGCCTCTTCGGCCAATTCGCGGTCGGACGCCAGAAAGAGCACCGGGTTGCTGATCGCCATCGGCTTTTTACTGCGCACATGGGTCAGCTTCATGCCGCGTTTGAAATGGCCCGAGGCCATGCGCACAAACGCCACGCGGTCGCGGTGCTTGGGGTCCATATTGGCCTGCACTTTGAACACAAAGCCTGCGACTTTCGGCTCTTCCGGCGCAATTTCGCGCGGTTGGGCGCGCTGCACTTGCGGCTCTGGTCCGTAACTGGCGATGCCGTCCATCAGCTCCTTGACGCCGAACGAGTTGATCGCAGAGCCGAACCAGATCGGCGTCAGCGTGCCGTCCAACAGCGCTTGCGGGTCGAGCGGGGGGAGCAGCTCCTTCGCCATCTCGACTTCTTCGAGGAACTTTTCGAGCAAATCAGCAGGCACATGTTCGGCCAGTTTGGGATCATCCAGTCCGGTGATTTCGATACTGTCGGCGACCTTGTTGCGGTCGGCGCGGTCCATCAATTCCAGCCGGTCGCGCAGCAGATCATAGCATCCCAGAAAGTCGCGACCGACCCCGATGGGCCAGCTGGCAGGTGTCACGTCAATCGCAAGGTTTTCTTGGATTTCGTCAATAATCTCGAATGTATCGCGGCTTTCGCGGTCCATTTTGTTGCAAAAGGTCAAGATCGGCAGGTCACGCAGACGGCAAACTTCGAAAAGTTTCTGGGTCTGGCTCTCCACCCCCTTGGCCCCATCAATGACCATGATGGCCGCATCGACCGCCGTGAGCGTCCGATAGGTGTCTTCGGAGAAATCCGAGTGACCGGGCGTGTCGACAAGGTTGAACCGGAAATCGGCATAATCAAACGACATCGCAGACGCGGACACCGAAATCCCGCGGTCCTTCTCCATCTGCATGAAGTCCGAGCGCGTGCGCCGCGCTTCGCCTTTGGCGCGCACCTGACCGGCCATCTGAATGGCACCGCCATAGAGCAGGAACTTCTCGGTCAGGGTCGTCTTGCCCGCATCCGGGTGCGAGATGATCGCGAAGGTGCGACGGCGCGCAATTTCGGGCGGCAGATCGGGGCGATTTGTTGGTGTGTCTAACATGCGCAACCCTATAGGCGAGGCCGCGCAGGATGGGAAGCGGTGGAGCCTCCGGCGGGTATACTTTGAAAAAGCGAAGGGGGCGGGCGCAATTGTAGATAAAGTGTCGGGATGCGTGGATCAGCGTGTGGACGCGCGGCGCAGGGTTTCGGCGGCATCCTCGGAGAGCAGCTTTTCGGTCACTTCAAACTCCCGATGTGCGCTTTCGGAATGGGTGGGCAAGACGCGATCGAGCGCTTCGTCCAGCTTTTCAGGCAAGGCCGGGCGCGTATGGGGGTCGATCAGGAAGCTTTCGGCGGCAATGCCTTCGGCATAGATAATCTGGTGGCTGTCAAAGAGCAGTTGGAAGTAATCCACGAAGCCACCGTCTTGCTGGATGACGGTTGTGCCATTGACCAACAGCCGCGCTTTGACCAGCACTTCTGAGCGGCCGGCCCCCAGCGCGTCGTCGCGTTGATAGATGAAGAGGCGGTGATCGGGGCTGACGATCAGATCGCCCGCGTTGTTCAGCGTCCCGCTTTTGATGCAAATCGGTGCAAAGCTGCCCACGGCGCGCATCGTGCTTTGACCGATCCAGCGGATTTCCTGCGCGCCATCATCTCGGGTCAGGACACGGTCACCGATATGAAGCTCTTCGATGGGTTTTTGCGCACCCGAGGCCATCGTGATCATCGTGCCGCGGGTGAAGGAGACGCACGCCAGTTCGGACATGCGTTTGGCGCCAGCAGTCTCGTCGATCCCGACCAGCGTGTAGTCCAGATTGGGCTGCAACTGGGCGAGGGGGACGAGATAAATCTCGGCAATTTCGTTATTTTCGACCTCGACCAGAACGAGGATTTCGCAGGTCGAGCTATCGGTCGACATCAGCGTAATCGCGCAATCAATGGCCAGATCGGCGCCGGGCGTTCCAATTTCGGTGTCTTTGGCAACGGTGAAGCCGTCGCGCGCGGCGTCGAACGTAATCGCCAGCCGGTGCTGGCTGTCATCCTCGACAAGACCGTAGATGTCATCGTGTAGCAATTCGTCGGCGGTCATGATCGGATCGCCCTGGTTCACCCCGTTGGTCACGCGCACGGCAGAGTTGCGCAAAACCGGCACGCTTTGACTGGGGGTGACTTGCGCGCTCATAAACGAAAATCCTTTGTGACAAATCAACCGCGGCTATCAGAAAAGTAATGTAGAATTAGGGCAGCACCGCGTCAACGAGCGGGCGGTTTTAGGTCAATGTTGCTGATGGCCGTCGGGAATGCTACGCCCGCTCCAAATCAGGGAGGTTGTTGTTATGGATTTGGGATTAAAGGGAAAACGCGCGCTGGTCTGTGCCTCGTCAAAAGGTCTGGGACTGGGTTGCGCGCGCGCGCTCGCCGAGGCGGGTGTCGCACTTGTCATGAACGCGCGCGGGGCCGAAGCGCTGGAGGCCGCAGCAGCAGATATTCGCAGTGATTTCGGGGTCGATGTGACAACCGTGGCTTGCGATGTGACAACGGCAGACGGGCAGGCACAAGTGCTGGAGGCTGCGGGCGATATCGACATTCTGGTGACCAATGCAGGCGGACCGCCTCCGGGCATGTGGTCGGATTGGGACCGGGAGGACTTCATCGCCGCGCTGGACGCCAATATGCTGACGCCGATTGCGTTGATGAAAGCGGTTTTGCCAAGAATGATGGAGCGCGGCTGGGGCCGGGTGGTCAACATCACCAGCCAATCCGTGCGGGCGCCCATCGGTGTCTTGGGCCTGTCGAATGCTGCGCGCACCGGGTTGACGGGCTATGTCGCCGGAACTTCCCGTCAGGTGGCGCATGCGGGTGTGACGATCAACAATCTGCTGCCGGGCATTCATGCGACGGACCGTGCCATCTCGCTGGATAAAGGCGTGACCGAGGCGCAAGGCATCACGATGGAAGAGGCCAAGGCCCAACGCGAAGCCAGCATCCCGGCCCGCCGCTACGGAACCAAAGAGGAATTCGGTGCGGCCTGTGCCTTCCTGTGCTCACAACATGCGGGCTTTATTGTGGGTCAAAACATCTTGCTTGATGGCGGTGGGACGAACATCACCATGTAAAAGAGACCCCTTTTGCAAAGCCTTTGTAGGCGCGCCACCCTACGTTTTGCCTAGGTCCAGCAGCATAGTATCCAGTTCCCGCAACGTTCTTGGGTCCGATTGTGCGGCAGCAAATTTTAGGATCTGTTTGCAAAATGCAGGATAGCTGGCCGTGGATCTGCACGTCGCCCCTGCGGCGGTGCTGGTCCAAGCGCGCAATCCATGCCGCGCAATGCTATCATAAATTGGGAAAGCATTGGGCCGATGGAAATGAAGGTATTTCGATGCAAATGAGATATTCTGCGCGTGCGCAAACTTCCAGAGTGCAGTCGTCTCCGGCGCGCCCCCGGTCAGTGCCCAGTCGTGTTTCACCGAGCAAATGATCTTTACCAACTCTGCATGGCACTGGGTAATGCGTTGAAAAAGCATGTCGCTATCGATCTGAACATCAGCCTCTGTCGTCAGCGTTTCAAGCGGGCCGATGTCTGCCAACATCTTGTCGAGGCCCTTGTCCTTCAGGGCATGGGCCAGCCCCTCATACAATGCCTTGCGCCGATGTGAGTGTGGCCTAGGAGCATGCCGAAACGGGTCGGCGGCATATATCCGACCTATGGCCATGATCTTGCCCATCGTTACGAAGCAACCGTCATGCAACAAATGCTTGTGCGTCATCGCATACAGAACATGGTTTTCGAACGGTCCAAAAAGCGCAGGATCGTTAAGATAGTCTTTCAATACTCTCGCTTTGATGCGCATAGAGCGGGCCCTTTTTTGTCGTTCAGATACGGTAAACGCTCACATTCCCGTGGGCCACGGTTTTGTGGCTGGGCGGGTCCGGGTGGCGCTGCTAGAGCTTGCAAAACGCTTCAGTTAAGGACTCCCCCACATGCAAGCTGCTCTGCTCATTGGCCTTTTTGGCCTTGTCATTCTCGCCTCCTTGGCGGTCGCGCCCCGTCGTGCGTCGGTTGAAGGGTTTTATGACGGCGCGGGTGAGGGCGGGCAGGCGCCGGGGCTTTGGACGCTGGTTCTCAGCCAAGTCACCACGTGGATTTTTGCGCGCTCGCTCATGAACGCCGCAATCCTTGGGTATTTCTACGGGGCCGCAGGAACGCTGGCCTATGCCGCCTATTACGGCTCTTTCCTGAGCGGCGGGTTCATCGTCGCAAAGCTGCGGGGACAGGATGCTCGGTCGGTTCAGGATTGGCTGTCGGCGCGGTTCGGCGGCGTGGGCGTGACCTGCTACAACGTGGTCATCGGGCTGCGTCTTTTGTCAGAAGTGTTCGCAAACCTGATCGTTGTGGGCCTGATCTTCACCGCTGTGTTGCCCGAGATGACCAGTGCCGGACCGCTCTCGATCATTGTCGTGGCGGTGCTGGGGTTGGCCTATTCCGCGTGGGGCGGCCTCTCGGCGGCTTTGCGCACCGACGTCATGCAGATGCTTGTTTTCCTTGTGGTTTTCGCCGTTGCGTTGGTGGCGCTTATCACGTCGCCGGGCTTCTCGCTGGGGGCGGTTCTGACGGCCGAGGGCACCTCGGGCAGCTATAATGGCTGGGTCTTGCTGGTCGTCGCGTTCCTGCAGGTCTTCAGCTATCCGGCCCATGATCCGGTGATGATGGATCGCGGTTTCATCGCGGATGAAAAGACCACCAAAGCATCCTTTCTCCATGCCTTCTGGATCTCGACCTTGTGCATTCTGGCCTTCGGGATGTTCGGCATTCAGGCGAGCCTCGTAGGTGCCGAATACGAGGGTGAGCTGATTGGAACATGGGCTGGCATGTTCCCGGCCTGGGTCTTTGTGGCGCTGTTGGTGTCGCTGCTGGTTTCGGCGCTTTCCACGCTGGACTCGGCACTGGCCTCCGCCGCGCGGCTGACTGTGGAAGAACTGCGCCTGCTGCCTCGCACCCTGAATGGCGGGCGCATCGCGATGGTGGCCTTCATGGTGGGCGGCGCGGCGTTGACCCTGTGGGGCAACAAGGCGCTGTTCGATGCGGTCGCTGTCAGCGGGACGGCGTCGATGTTCCTGACGCCTGTACTGATCGTGGGGCTGGTGATGAACCGCGTTATTGCGCTTTGGGCTTACATCGTGGCCTTTGCGGCGGCGATGCTGGGGGCAGTGGCCTATTTCCTGCGCGGCAACGAACTGGTCGCGGCGATCTTGCCGGAAGGTCACAAATACGAGCAGCTTCTGGCGATCTGCGTTGTGGTTCTGGTCGTCGGTTTCGCCGCCGTTTTGGCTGGCGCGCGCCGGCCAAGCGGGGTTGCGAGCGACGCGGGGGCCTGATACCCCCGCCGCTAACCCAAGTGTTTTCGTAAGGATAGGCAGTGGCAGCTTCTGCGCCCCGGCTTGAGATCAAAAACCTGATGCGCCGGTATGACGGGCGCGCCGTTGTGGATGATGTCTCTCTGCAGATCAGAGCAGGGCAGGTGACCTGTCTGCTGGGCCCCTCTGGCTGTGGGAAATCCACAACTTTGCGGATGATCGCTGGGGTCGACATGCAAGACAGCGGCGAGATTTACGTTGATGGCGATCTTGTGTGCGACACGGTTTTTCGCGTGCCGCCCGAACGGCGGGCTATTGGTCTGATGTTTCAGGACTTTGCGCTGTTTCCACACCTTAGCGTCGCGCAGAACGTGGCGTTTGGCCTTGAGGGTCCGAAAGACGCACAGCGCGCGCGGGCGCTTCAGTTGCTGGAGCGGGTCAATATGGGCCGCTTCATTGACGACTATCCCCACCAGTTGTCAGGGGGCGAGCAACAGCGCGTCGCACTGGCCCGCGCCTTGGCGCCCAAGCCCAAGATTATGCTAATGGACGAGCCGTTTTCAGGTCTCGACAACCGTCTGCGCGATGAAATTCGCGACCAGACGCTTGAGGTTCTCAAGGAAGAAGGCACTGCCGTTCTGCTTGTGACCCACGAGCCGGACGAGGCGATGCGCATGGCCGATGAAATCGCGCTGATGCGGGGCGGCAAGATCGTCCAGCAGGGCGCACCGTACAATATCTACAATGCACCAAAGGACAAGCGTGTCGCCGCGTTCTTCAGTGATATCAATGTGATACCGGGCAAAGTTCATGGGGCTTTGACAAAGACCGCGTTTGGCGAGTTTCTGGCCCCCGGCGTTCCCGATGGTGGCGAGATCGAGATTGTGATCCGGCCCCAGCACCTTCGCATTGACTTTGATCGCCACGGAAGCGGCCCCTTGCCGACGCCCGTCGATGGTGCGCCTGCACGCGCATTGGTCGAACGCGCGCGTTTTATGGGGCGCGAAAGCCTTGTGGAGTTCCGGATGGAGTATGATGGCAGCCTGATGACGGCCTCAATTCCATCGGTCTTTTTACCCAAGCCGGGTACGCCGCTCTGGCTGATGATCCGCCGGGACCGGTGCTTTGTTTTCCCCAAAGAGGTGGGCTAGCCGTCCGCGAGACGGCCAGCCCCATTTTTTAACGCTCGGCAATGACCTTTACGATGGCCGCGGCAATCTGAGAGACCGCTGCATTACGCGTGTCCCAATCAGCAGGTGTATCCGACACGAAAATGGCGATCAGATAAGGCGCGTCCTCGGGCTTTTGCACCATCGCAATCAGATTGCGCGTGTGATCCCGCCCGCCGCCGGATTTGTCCCAGATGCCCCAGTCCTCGGGCGCATGGGCGCGGATGAACTGACCCGTCACACTGCCACGGCTCAGCCAATCGGCCAATTGCGCTTGCGACGTGTCACTCAGCGCGTCGCCCAGCAACAAAGCCTGCCAACTGGTCAGCATGCCCGTGGGCGTCGACGTGTCACGCGGATCGCCCGGCGCAAACACGTTCACCTCAGGCTCCAACCGGTCCAGCCGCGTGTCCGGGTCGCCGATCTGTCGCAGGAAATCGGTGACCTCTTGCGGGCCGCCCAACCGTCCGGTCAAGAGATTGGCGGCGGCATTGTCGCTCATATCGACCGTTGCAAGGCACAGTTCTGCCAGCGTGAGCGCGCTGCCGACATTCTTCTCCACCACCGGGGCATAAGGAACCAGATCGCTTTCGCGGATGGCGATAGCCTCGTCCAGCGAAAGCAAGCCCTCATCGACCCGGTTCAGGATCGTCCCGCACAGCAACGTCTTGAACGTGCTGGCCATCAGAAACCGCTCGCCCTCGCGATGCGCCCATTGCCAATCAGACCCGGTATCAAGCACCAGAACGCCAATCCGAGCATCCAGATTGGCCTCCAACGCCTCGATATCAGCGGCCAGAGCGTCTTCAAGCGCCTGCGCTGCCAAGGGCAACGCCAATGTCAGGGAGACGCCGAGCAAAGCGGCCTTCATCTGTGCTGCGATTGTGGGAAAGCTCGTAAAAAACCACGATTTACCAATAGGTTTGCACTGTATCATCTGTTTTGCCTCGTCGCGTTAATATGCAAATCGTAGGGTCCTCGTGACAGGCCCGGACGGCGAGCGAAAGCTGTGGTTTACAACGAAAAAGCCAATCGGCGGGTTTTCACCAAGCTTAGGGTCGGTCGGTCAGGCGTTTGCCCGGCTCATCGGTAAAAAGCTCAGGCAGAACACGCAGATCGGTGATCTGGTCGAGGCGCAGATCGGTGAAAGCAGCGTCGGTTTCTGACCACGCGATGCAGGTCCACACACGGCCCCAGTAATCCAGCTTGAGCGGGCGCAGGATGTGCCGCACACCGTCAATCTCAACCGCCACTTTCTGGCGCGCGCGGATTGCGGCACGCAGGCTGGGCATATGCTGAAATCCAAGGGCGGCATCCGCAAACGGGTAGGCGGCCACGCCCCAGCCCACGGGCGCGGTCTCGCGATCTTCGGGCAGCACTGCATCCACCTTGGCAGACAACGACCGCGCGGCCTCTTTCAGCGCATCATCTCCTGCATCCGCGATGACCGACAGGCCCAGATGCAGCGCCTCCAGCTCGTCCGTGGTCAGGTTCAGCGGGGGCAGGGTCACCTGCGCCGTCACCCAATACCCGATCCCGCGCGCCCCTGCGATCGGCACCCCAGCAGAGGCTAAACGCTCCATATCGCGGTAGATCGTGCGTTGGGACACGCCTGTCGCAGCGGCCAGATCAGCCGCCTTGTGGAGCGCACCATCGCGCAGGATCTGGATCAACTGGGTGAGACGGTCAGCACGGGACATGGGTCGACATACTGACAGATTTTCGACAACTGACAAGTTTTTGTCACGAAGGGTTCGAATCCTTCTTGAATTGCCACTTTTGCCGCGGTTTTCCCTCTTTTGATCGGTCAAAGGCCTGTCTAGTGTCCCTTCAAGACAGATATCCCCCGCAGTTCTTCGGAGAGAAAACATGCTGAATAATATTGGCCCCATGGGCTTCCTTCTGATCGCCGTTGTCGTCCTCGTTCTTTTCGGGCGCGGCAAGGTGTCCAGCCTGATGGGTGAGGTCGGTAAAGGCATCACCGCGTTCAAAAAGGGCGTGAATGACGGCGCCAACGAGTTGGAAGAAGAAAAGGCCGCCGAGGCCAAGGACGTCACCCCTGAGGCCGAAAAAGACAAAGCCTGAAGCGCGGCTCAAGCGTCGGAGGCGTAACTATGTTTGGATTGGGCTGGGGCGAGATGGTCGTCGTGGGGCTTGTGGCGTTGATCGTCGTGGGTCCCAAAGAGTTGCCGGTGATGTTTCGCACCGTGGGTCGCTTTGCGGGCAAAGCGCGCGGCATGGCCCGCGAGTTCTCTCGCGCGATGGAAGACGCCGCCGATGAGGCGGGCGTCAAGGATATCGCAGGCGATCTGAAAAACATGAGCAACCCCAAGAAATACGGGCTCGACAAGGTCAAAGAGGCGACAGATTTCGCCAAATGGGAACCGTCGGAGCCGACCAAGCTGCGCGAAGGCTCCGAGACGGCGAAGCTGGCCGAAGAACGCGCCGAGGCGGCCAAGAAAATCCACGAGGTCTCTGCCCGCAAAGCCCAGGAACGGCTGGATCGTGAGGCCGCCGCCAAAGCGGCAGAGGCTGCACCGGACACGCCAGAGCCCGCCCCCAAGGATGCAAAAGCATGAGCGACACCGAGCAGATTGACGACAGTCAGGCCCCGCTGATCGAGCACCTGACCGAGCTGCGCACGCGGCTCATTCGCTCTGTTCTGGCCTTTGTGGTTGCCATGGTGGCCTGTTTCACCGTGGCCGAACCGATCCTGAATTTCCTGGCCGAACCCATCGCAGACATCCTGCGCGGACGCGGCGAAGACCCCCGCCTGATCTTCACAGCCCCACAGGAAAAATTCTTCGTATTGATCCGCATCTCCGTGATCGCGGGCTTCGCGCTCAGCTTTCCCGTGATTGCGCATCAGCTTTGGCGGTTCGTGGCCCCCGGCCTCTATAAATCTGAAAAGAGCGCGTTTCTGCCCTTCATCATCGCCTCGCCGTTGCTGTTCCTGATGGGTGCGTCCTTCGCGCACTACGTTGTGACACCGCTGGCGATGAACTTCTTCATCGGCTTTTCCGACGCGATCCCCGCGCTGACCGCTTTGGTCACCGGCGAGACCGTCGTGCCAAGCGCGGAAAGTCAGGAGCTGTCGACGGTCTTCCTCGGCTCCGTGCGCGAGTCGCTGGACGTCTCACTCAAGTTCATCTTTGCCTTCGGGCTGTGCTTCCAATTGCCCGTCTTGCTGACCCTGATGGGCAAGGCCGGGCTGGTTTCATCGCGCGGTCTGCGCGAGGTGCGCAAATATGCCGTCGTCGGCATTTTGGTGCTCGCCGCGTTGGTGACCCCGCCTGATGTCGTCACGCAGATCATCCTGTTCGTCGTGGTCTACGGCCTCTATGAGGTTTCGATCTGGCTTGTCCAAGGCGTTGAGAAGAAACGCAAAAAGCAGATGCAGGAAGAAGGCCTCTGGGACGAAGAGCTGTATGGCGACGGCGATCTCGACGAAGACGAGGCCGCCAAGTGAGCAAAACCCTCAAGCGGATCGCCGCTGCGCTGGACCGGATGAGCCCGCCCCCCGCAGGCGCGCCGGATTTCGACGCCGCCGGCGCCTTCGTCTGGCACACCAACCCCGACGGCCTGACCCCGGTGCCAAAGGTCAACCGCATCGCCCTTGATCTGCTGATCGGCGTCGACCGCTCCCGCGAGACATTGCTGGAGAACACCCGCCAGTTTGCGCGCGGTCTGCCCGCCAACAACGCGCTCCTCTGGGGCGCGCGCGGGATGGGCAAATCCTCTCTCGTCAAAGCTGTGCACGGCGCGGTGAATGCTGAAGGCCTGCCGCTCAAAGTGGTCGAACTTCAGCGCGAAGACCTGCCCAGCATCTCGCGTTTGCTTACGCATCTACGCGCCTCCGATCACCGCTTCCTGCTCTTCTGCGATGACCTCAGCTTTTCTCATGACGACCAGCACTACAAATCCCTGAAAGCCGTTTTGGATGGTGGCATCGAAGGCCGCCCCGAAAACGTGCTGTTCTACGCCACCTCCAACCGCCGCCACCTGATGCCCCGCGATATGATCGAGAACGAGCGCGGCTCGGCGATCAATCCGTCCGAGGCGGTTGAAGAAAAGGTCTCTCTTTCCGACCGTTTCGGGCTGTGGCTGGGCTTTCATGCCTGCAGCCAGGACGAGTATCTGGCGATGATCCGCGGCTATTGCGACGCCCACGGTGTCGAGATTGAGGACGACGTCTTGCGTGCCGAGGCCGTCGAATGGCAAGCAACGCGCGGCGCGCGCTCAGGCCGTGTCGCGTGGCAGTATTTCACTGATCTGGCCGGCCGTCGCGGTGTGAAGGTCGCGGGATAGAGGGCGGCGTTACGCCTGTTTTTCCGAACACGTTACCTGAGGTTTCAGCCCTGACTGCCCAACGCACTGTAAGCAAATCCACGGGTTTTCGTGTCTTCACCAGATCTCACGCACGCGAAAATTTCACGGTCTTGATCTCAAAAGGCTTGAGCGTCACAGCGACCCTGTTCTGATCGAGCGCCAAAGGCGCGATCGGGTCCTCGAAAATCGTTGCCACATGGGCCGCCTTGCAGCCAAAACCCAAGGTAAGCTCGGTGGTCGTCGCAACGCCATGCGCTTCGAACATGCGCAGGACGATGTCACCGTCGGCATTTGCGGGCTTGATCGTTTCGATGATGACATTGCGCGCGCTTGAGGCTGCAACCGGTTTGGACGCGGCCATATCCGAGGCAGACGTCTCCAGCACCCTGAGCGGGGCGTTCAGATCATATGCCTCGTGATCAAGCTGTTCCGGCTGATCGGCATCGAACGGCAATAAGGCATAGGTGAACCGGTGGCCCCCTTGGTCTGCATTCGGGTCGGGGGCGGTTGCCGATTTGATGAGCGTGATACGGATACGCCCGCCAAGCACATCATAGCCGTATTTGCAGTCATTCAGAACCGCGACGCCAAGGTTTTTGTCCGTCAAACACGCCCATTTCTGGGCCGGTACTTCAAAGCGCGCTGCGTCGAAATCAGTGTCGCGACGCGTGCTGCGCGACACGCGGCCCCATTGCGTATCATAACTCGCAGTGTCGCTGACGAGTGTTGTCGAGAACGCGGCTTTCAGCAGCGTGTGCTGCTCGTGCCAGTCCACATCCGTGACAAAATCCAGCCGTGCGGAATGCGCGCGCAGTTGGATGCTTTGGCGGATTTCGCTGTGCCGCCAACGCGTGACAAAGTGGATGGTTGCCCGTAACGGTCCTGTTTCGACAATCTCAGCTATGGTGTCACCGGTGACCAGCGCGCAATGCTCTTCATAGCTTGGGTCAATGTCCCAGGCGTCCCAGCAAATCGGACGATCTTCAAATGCCAGCAGTTGGTTTCCAAGACTGCCATCTGCAAGAACGCTCCGCTCGCCCCGCTTGTCGAAAACCTCTGAAACAGTGCCATCGGGTGTCAGCACGACCCGCAGCAACGGGTTTTCCAGGATAAACCGCGCACCGTCCTTGCGGGCGGTGACCTCACCTTTTGGCATGACAGCCGCAGAGATTGGCACAACGCAATAGCCCGGCAAGTCATCGAAGAAGGCAAGTGTGCCCTCTGCCGTGGTCTGCCCCTTCACCGCCGTATTGTCACCAAACAGTGCCAGCCGTGGGCCTGTCGTTGGCGCCGTGTTCACCGCGCGCGGCTCAGGCCCGGCCAGCGCTTTGGCCGCCGTGCTTGCGGCATCCTCGACCAAAGCTCTGATGTTGGCAAAATCACCGCGCGTGTCGTCAAACACCTGTCCGATTGATGTGCCGGTGATGATGTCATGGAACTGGTTAAGGCATAGCAGCTGCCACGCCTCCGTCAGGTCCGGGTTCTGCCCTGCCATCACGGCCATCGCTTCGGCCTCGTGCAGCGCCCACTCCGCCTTGCGGTTCGCGCGTTTGATCCAGCCTTGAGATGTGTAGGTGCCGCGATGACCCTCCATGTAATGCTCACCCTGCCAAACGGGCAGATCAGGAGTGTCCTTGATGGCGTCAAACATGTCGCGCACGTTGCTGTATTTGAACTGCGGCATGCCGGGCATGCTTTTGAAGGCTTGCGCCTTGGCAAGAAGGTCCTCGGTGGGGCCGCCGCCGCCATCGCCGTAACCAAAGCAAATCGGCAGATCGCGCACCGACTGGGGCGAGGTGCATCTGGTGACCGTGCCCAGAACCTCTGGCGCGGTCAGGTCACTTTTGTAGTTGGTTGGAAAAGGCAGATACTGCACGTCGCGCGGTGTGCTCAGCACATGAGCCAGCACACGCGACCCGTCCAGCCCCTCCCAGTGATGCGTTGAGGAGGCGATCTGATTAAGCTGGTTCCAGTTCAGCTTGTTCGTGACGAACCAATCAAGCCCGGCAAGCTGCATCAGCTGCGGGATTTGTGCGGGAAAACCGAACGTGTCGGGGAGCCAGAGGACAGGCGTCTCCACCGCCCCAAACGTATCGCTGAAATAACCGCGCCCCAATGTGAGCTGCCGGATCAGCGATTCTGCACCGATGACATTCAGGTCAGGCTCAACCCACATGCCGCCCATGACCTCCCAGCGGCCTTCGGCAACGCGCTCTTTGATCTTGTCGAAAAGGGCAGGGTAGTCCTTTGCGGTGTAGGCATAAAGCTGGGGTTGCGAATGCGAGAACTGGAAATCGGGATCGTCCTCCATCAAACGCAGCACATTCGTATAGGTCCGCGCGTTCTTCAGCCTGATCTGATCGACCGTCCAAAGATAGGCGATATCCATATGCGCATGGCCGATGCCGTGCAGGGTGATGTCCAGCGGGTCCCCGGCCGAGGGCAGTTCAGCCTTCAGGAGCGACAAAGCTTCGGGGGCGGTGCTGTAAAGCGCATCACCGATGGGATCACGCGTGTCGAGCAGGCGCAGCGCATGATCCAATATGTCCAGAACGGCCGCGCCTGTCGCGTTGTCGAGCGTTGTGGCCGTGTCCAATACGGTCTGCGCAAGTTGCACCAGCTCCAGCAATACCGGGTCGCGTTCGACCAAAGCCGGCACCCCCATGAACAGCTTGGATTTGGAGTTCGGCTCAGGGGGCCAACCGGCCAGCCCGGTCCAGCCGTGCAGTGACAGCACATGCGGCGCACCATCAGCGACATCAGGATCAAGGCGGATCGTGTGGTGATAGCGATCCGCCGAGCCGATGGGGATGCGGTCAACATGCACCATCGCTTCGGGATGATTGAACACATCGCCCAGAAGACCCAACGGCAAATGAAGCGCGAGGTTTGTCGCGTCCCAACCGTCCGGCACTTGAAAAGTCGATTTCATGACGAAATTCAGATCAGCATGACCCCAATAGCTTTCATGGGGGATTTCATCCCATAGTGTCGGATCGCCGCAAATGGGCGCATCCAGCATCGGTTCCAGCAAGGGAAGGATGCGAAAATGCGGCAAGATGGATCGGCGCCGATGCACATAAGGCGCGATCAGCTTAAGCCGCGCGCCCAGCTTTTCGGGGGTGAAGGGCCATTGGCGTTTCATGCTTCCTGCAAATCAAAACCCGGGACGATGCCACGATAGATGGAGCGCGCTTTCGCGGCTTCGGCCTCCAGCTTGACCGGGTCCCAGTCTTGCCGTCCGTCCCCCCAGCTTCGATGCAGGTCAGGCCATGGGATGCTGTCGATCAGCAACTTGGTATAGGGGTGCTGTGGTGCGCCGATGACCTCTTTCGGTGGCCCCGCCTCGACCACATGGCCTTTGAACAGGACCATGACGTAGTCGCTGACGTGATAGGCCGTTGCCAGGTCATGGGTGATGTAGAGGATCGAGATACCGTATTTGTCTTTCAGATCGTAGATGTTCGACAGGATCGACGCCCGCAGGGAGGCATCAACCATCGAAACGGGCTCATCCGCGATCAGCAATTTGGGGCTGAGCATCAGCGCACGCGCAACGATAAGGCGCTGGCGCTGCCCACCAGAGAGCTGGTGAGGATAGCGGTTGAGGACCAGATCGGGATCTAGCCCGACAGCATCGCAGGCCTCTTCCATGGCGGTCTGGGTATGAGCGTCGGATTTGGCCAGCCCGAACTGCTTGAACGGAAATTTCAGCGCGTGATTGACCCGGTAGAACGGGTTGAAACACGCGTAGGGGTCTTGGAAAACGGCCTGCACATTCTTGCGGAAATCGAGCGATTGTGCCGCAGACATTCTTGCCACGTCCTGCCCTTCAAACAGCACGCGCCCTTCACTGGGCGGATTAAAACCCAGCATGATCGACCCCATGGTCGATTTGCCAGACCCCGATTGTCCGACGATGGAAATGATCTGCGGTGTGTCGCCTTGCAGGGTAAACGACATCGGATGCAGGGCTGTCACCGCGCCGTAGTTTTTCCGCACGTCCTCAAAGCGCAGCAACGGCTCGGCACTTGCGCGTTCAGGGGCCTTGGCACGGGCATCGGGGTTAAGGAAACTCTCGCCCCCAACCAACGGAACCGAGGAGATTAAGTCGCGCGTATAGGGGTGCTTTGGCGCCTCTAGAATTTGTTGCACCGTGCCGTGCTCGACCAGTTCGCCGTCTTTCAAAACGGCCAATTCATCCACGGTCTGTGCCATCAGCCCCATGTCATGGCCGATCAGCATCAGACCGGAGCCAATCTCGGATTGGATCGCCTTGAGCGTTTGCATCACCTGCCGCTGGGTGACCACATCCAGCGCCGATGTCGGTTCGTCCGCGATGATCAGTTCGGGGTTCAAGATGATCCCCATCGCGATACAGACCCGCTGTTTCATGCCGCCTGACAGCTCGTGCGGATAAAGATCGGCGGTATGCTGGGGCAGGCCGACGCTTTCCAGCGCGGCATCCGAACGGCGTTTAAGCTCGGCGCGGTCCAGTTTGCCCTCATGGGCGATGATACCGTCCCACATCTGCGGCTCGACACGCATCACCGGGTTCAGCGAATTCATAGCCCCCTGCGGGATGTAGGCCACGCGGCTCAGGCGTGTGCGGCGCATCTGGTCTTCGTCAAGATCCAGCACATTGGTGCCGCCCAGATCAATCGTGCCACCAGCAACGCGCCCGGGTTCCGCCAGCATTTGCATCACCGCCAGCGCGGTCGTCGTCTTTCCGGAGCCGCTTTCGCCGATAAAACCAACGCGTCGGCCTTTGTGGATATCGAGCGACAGCGCTTTGACCGCCTGCACCACGCCTTGCGGGGTCGGAAACTCGATCGACAGGTCTTTCAGGGTGAGGACGGGTTTCTCTGTCATGACAGCCTCCTCAGGCGGGGATTTGAAACCTCATCAAGGCCGAGATTGATCAGCAAAAGCCCAATGAAGATGATGGCCAGCAGCAATGTCGGAATACCCCACCACCACCACAGGTTTTGAATCAGCGCGCCTGCGTTGATGGCCTCGTAGATCGTGCGGCCAAGGGTCGGGATGCGTTGTGGACCAAGCCCGAGCACCTCGAGCCCCACGGCGGTCACAATGGATGTGGTGACCGACGCGATGAACGAGCCAAAGAGATACGGCACCAGATTGGGCATCATCTCGCGGAACATGATGTGGCTGGTCGAGGCACCGGATAGCTGCGCCATTTGCACATAGCCCGATTGCTTCATCGACAGGACCTGCGCCCGGATCAGGCGGGTCGGCGATTGCCAGACGAACCCCGCGATGAGCAGGGCCATCATCGTAAGCGAGACGTCTCCGAAGGCGGATTGGAACACGACAAGGATCAGCAGGGGAGGGATGGTGATCATCACATCGGCGCTCACGCGAATGATATCGTCCGTCCGTCCCCCCAGAAAACCTGCCGAGAAGCCCAGAAAGATACCGATGGACATACCGATCAAAGACGCGAGCAGACCCACGAAAAGTGTGTTCGGCGCGCCGATGATGATCAGCGCCAGCACGTCGCGGCCTCCGCCATCCGTCCCCAGCGGGTTTGCCATGCTCCCGGCCTGACCGCGCAGGTTCTCAAAACCGACAGGGGGCAGACGCAGCATGCTGGATCCGGTGAACACCAGATCGGGATCCCAGACGAACCGCCCGATGATCCCCATCGCGATGATACCAAGCAGCAGGGCAGCGCCCCAGATCAGCTTGGGGTTCATCCATGGATTATCAAAGCGTTTGATCCGTTTTGCCTGCCGCTTTTCAGCGCGTGTCGGGGGCAAGTGGTCTTGGGATGTCATATCAAGCCACCTCATGCCGGATGCGAGGATCAATAAACGGGTAGACCAAATCGACAAGAAACACGCTGAGCGCGGTGATCAGAATGATCACGAAGCTCACACCCTGGATCACGGGGAAGTCCTGATTGAGGATCGCATCGTATAGCAGCTTGCCCATGCCGTTATAGGCAAAGATGCGTTCCACCAGAACCTGTCCCGCGATGAGCAGACCGATCTTGAGCGCAAAGGCCGTGATCTGCGGCAGGATCGCATTGCGGATCATGTAGCGGTAAAGAATGTAGCGCGGGCGCAGGCCCTTGGCCTCGGCCAGTTTAACGTAGTCTTCGCCTTGCACCCCGATCATCAGGCCGCGCATGCCCAGGGCCCAGAAGCCGAATGTGACAACGACAATCGAAAGGGCAGGCAAAAAGCCGTGATAGACGACCGACTGCACGAACTCCCATGTCCAGCCGGGTTCGACAAATATGCTGTAGGCCCCGGTCAGCGGGAACCATTGCAGCTTGGCCGCAAAGACCCACATCAGCAAAAGACCCGACAGAATGGGCGGGATCGAGGTAAAGACCATCGCAGCCGGAATGGCCACCCGCACCAGTTTGGGCGAGCGGTCCCAGACCATCAGCGCGCCCAGCAGGTTGCCGATGACAAAGGTGATGATCAGCGACAGGATCATCAGCCCCAGCGTCCAGGGCAGCGCGTTGAGGATCAAGGTGGAGACGGGCGTTGGAAAGGCCGCCGTCGAGAGCCCGAAATCAAACACCAAAGCACCGGTGATATAGCGGAAGTATTGCAGGAGCATTGGCTCGTCGATGCCCATATTGGCGCGCAACTGGGCCAGGATCTCTTCCGAATTGGCAACAGACCCTGCACCGGCAGCCATGCGGCCAAGGGCGATTTCGGCGGGATCAACAGGCGACAGGCGCGGGATGATCCAGATGATCGTCGCGGCGATCAAAACGGTCAGGATCAGCGTGGTCAGCCGGTTGATGAGATAAGCGCGAGGAATGCGTCCCAAAGGGTCTCTCCTTCATGTCAGGTGGCGCTATAAACTCGCCACTCGTGACCGGCGCCCGCTGCAAGCAAAGCGCCGGCCACTCTCTCTGGGAGGGGTCGTCAGTTACCAGCCGGTTCCAGATTATGGATGATCTGATGGGTGTGGTTCCACCAGAAGAACGGATGGTTGTAGTAATTGTCCGCCGTGGGCCAGCCTGTCCAATAGGTCTCGTTCATCGGCAAGAGCTTGGCTGCCTGAACAAGTGGAATGAAGGGCATTTCGGCGTCCAGATGGGCGTAGGCTTCGGCCACAAGACCGGGGATTTCCGCATCCCCCAAAGGACGCGCGGCGATATCTTCCATGATCGCGCTATAGCTTTCAGCAGCCGGACCATCCCAGCGGGCGGTGTTGTTAAAGCCCGGACTACGCTCGCCCACGGGCACCACATCGGCGACCGTATAGCGACCCATCGAGGCCCAAGGCTCGTTCACCGAACCACATGACAGCCAGCTGTAGGACATCTCATACGCACCGAACGGCAGAACCTCGCCCCAGAACACACCGTTTTCCACCGGCACCGCACGGGCGTCGATGCCAGCGCGTTGCAACTGCTCGACAATCACGTCGATGGTGCGGGTGTATTCGGTTGAGGCAGAGTTGACGTGGATCTGCACCGAAAGCGTTTCGCCATCCTTGGTGTAGAAGTCGCCGTCTTTCGACCAGCCCTCCGCCTCAATCAGCGCTTGCCCCGCAGCGACATCAGCGCGTGCAGGCAAACCGTAGCCCGCCTCCACCACAGCGTCGATGAACGGCGACATGGAGCCATATTGCGCGAACATCGTTTGCGACGCGGCCGTCGTGCCTTCATAGGCCACATTCACGATCTGTGTCCGGTCGATGATATTGGCCACGGCTTTGCGCATATTCGCGTTGTCCCAAGGGGCAACGGTTGTGTTGATCTCCAACTGACGCGCACAGGGGTCGGCGGCGGCGTAGGGGTAATCCGCATACCAGGCGATCACATTGGGGTTTTGGGCCTGAATGGCCTCAAATGTGCCGATTGTCACATTCTGCGCGGCATCCAGCTGGTTGGCGGCCATCAACTGCGCCCGGCTTTCCTCGCCGCCGGTTTCCACAAAGACCACACGTGCGGGCGCGGGCAGGTCCATGAAGCCGGTTTTGGCACCCCACCAGTCATCATTGCGATCCCAGATCGCACGGTTCGACGCAGCGGATGTGAAGGTGTAGGGGCCTGTCCCAATCGGTGGGTTGAAGGCGAATGTCGCGGGGTCCTGTCCAGCCCAGACATGCTCTGGCATGATCAGGAAAGACCCGAAGATGCGCACGCCGAAATTTTCAACGATGAAGCGTGGGTTGGGATCGTTGAGGGTGAATTTGACGGTCAGGTCGTCAATCTTCTCAACCGACGCAACCTGCGCTTTGATGGTGGAGGCCTCGCGCGAGGAAATGTCTTCGTTGGTCAGCGCGATATCAGTGGTGAAGATCACGTCATCGGCGTTGAACGCCTCTCCATCTGACCACTCGACCCCGTCGCGCAGCGAGATCGTGAATTCGGTGCTGTCCGCATTGCTTTCAAAGCCAGTCGCGAGCCAGGGATCAACCTCGCCGGTGCCGTAGTTGAGGATAAAAAGCGGCTCCCACATCGTCTGATGCGCGCCGTGCATCCGCTTGGTGCCCGGTGTCATCCAGTTGAAGTTCTCGGGGTCCTGAATGGTGCGATCAAGGTCAAAAATGACCGTGTTCTCGCGGGCAACATCTTGGGCCAATGCCGCCGTTGCCGCCAAGGCAACCGCAGAGGTCGCCAAAAGTAGTCTTCCCAGTTTCATGTTCTTTCCTCCCAGAAAAGGGCTTTTCGCCCAGTATTTTGTCCGGTTACCGGACGTAGTCCATGACCAAAACACGTGTGCGGTCTGGCAGGGCCTCCTTCGTGATTACATGCGTCGCGCCAAAGGCGAAATCGACATCTTCGTCCTTGAAATGGCTCAGAAAACTCTCAATCCACATGGTGTTGCGCGGCTTGTAGGTCAGCGTGCGAAAATGCATCGGGATCACCAGCTTGGGCCGGGTCCGGTGGATCATTTCCATCAGGTCGGGCAACTCCAGCGTCAGATAGCCACCCGCAAGGGCAAAAAGCACATCGACATCTTCGAAAAATGCTTGCTGGGCGTCGGTCAGTGGATTGCCGACATCCCCCATATGCGCAAACCTAATCCCGTCCAGAGTGAACCGGTACATGCCATTCTGGCCCGGAACCTCGTGTTCCGGGTGGTGGTCCCACTCGGCGCCCTCGATGGCGGTGATTTCAATACCGTTCGCTGTCACCGATCCACCGCTCTGCGCTACTGTCAGCGCATTCACCACCGTCGGATCGCCATCGATCAGATCCGCGCGGCAATGGGCGCTGTCATCGTCGGAAGAGATAATGACAAGATCGGCAGGCTCTTTGATCGGCGCATAGCCCACACCTTCGGGTGTATAGGGATCGGTGATTACCCTTGGCCCGCTCGCCGGTGTTACTCCAAACGCTGCATGGCCGAACCACGTGATTTCCATTCAGTTATTCCCCACCACATGCGGACTTTGGGTCAGTTTGATATCGTCATTGTCAGGCCGTGGATGCGTCACCCAGTCTCCGGCATCCCCCCGGCACAAGATCGCTTCCACCCCTTTTGCCCACGCCGGATCAGTAATCCTGACACTGGGTGGGCAATAGCGCAGGGTCAAACCGCAGCGCCTGCGATCAGACCGGTTGGCCAGTGATCCATGCACAAGCATATCGGCATGCAACGAGATTTGTCCCGCCTTCAGCGTATTGGTGAAGGGATCGCCAAGCGCCTCTGCATTCGCGGTTTCCTTATGAAAAACCGCCTCACGTCCGGTAGCCTGCACATCCAGCGCACCTTGGTTATGCGTGCCCGGAATGAACCGCATCGCCGAGTTTTCCGCATCAGCATCATCAATCGCCAGCCAGACCGTTACCGTCCGGGCAGGCGACAGCGCCCAGAATGACGCGTCTTGGTGCCAAGGGACGGCTTTGGGATCGTGCGGTTTCTTGGACAGAACAGCCGTTGCCCAACACAGGATATCAGGACCGATGATGTCCTGCACATGGTCCAGAATGCGAGGGTTGGTCGCGATATCCCAAAGACCCGAAAGACGCGCCTGATAGCAATTCACGCCATAGGCGCCATCGGGCCCTAGATCCGCCATGAGTTGATCAAGATACCGACGAATATGCACGATTTCAGAGGCCGAGAAGACATCGAAAGGCTGCACGAAACCTTGCGCATTGTAATCCGCGACCTGACGCGCGGACAGCTTGAGCCCGTCTTCCTGCACAGCCGGCACAAAGCGCAGGTCCTGCATATCTTCAATCATTGTCGTCCTCCCGCCGGCCATGGTCAGGGACCAGCTGCCAAGAGTCACTAACGAGCTTTGACATTTTATTACACTATATTGATTTTTTATAGCTGCACAGCAGCATTTAATTGCTAATCTTGCGGTATGCAGAAAACAACCTTCTACATCGAGAACTACATCAGGCCGGATGAGGCTTTTCATTTCGCCCGCAAGTCTTTGGCAAAACGGTTTCCCAATGCCGCCCATGATCATAACTTCTTTGAAGTCTTCCTGATTGAGAGCGGCCAAACCAGCCATTGGATCAACGGTGAAACCCAGCAGCTCGAGCCGGGGCACCTGACTTTCATCCGCCCCAATGATGTCCACGCTTTTCGCGCTGACCGCGCCAAAGGATGCCAGATCATCAACGTGATGTTTCGGGTGGAAACAGCGCAGCACCTCAAGGCCAGATACGCCAATCCAATCGCAAACGCGTTCTTTGACAGCGCCGCGCATATGCCCGAAATGCACAAGCTGGACACCGTCCGATTTGCCCGCGCCATCAATGTCGCGCAGCAATTGCAAACGGCCCATCGCTCTTTGGCGCGCATTGAAGAGTTTCTTCTTGTGTTGACCAATCGGGTGGCGGATGCCGCCGGTGGGCTGACCCCAAACGCGCCGCGCTGGTTCGCCGAAGCGTGTAGTGCGGCACAATCGCAAACCGTTTTCAGCCAAGGGGCCGCCGGTTTCATCGCCGCTGCCGGTCGCAGTCACGAACATGTCTGCCGCACCTGCAAAGCGGTCACAGGCCTGACCCCGTCCGAATACATCAATCAGGTTCGCATCGAATATGCAGCCCACCTGTTGCGAAGCGATGAACGTGCCATTGATGATGTGGTCGACGCCTGTGGCTTTGACAACAGCAGCTATTTCTACAGACTGTTTCGCCGCCAATACGGGACGACGCCGCGCAAATACAGGCTCGAAAATCAAAGGGACCCGTTCCAGATGGTTGATAGGGACGGTCGATAATCGACCGACCAGCCGCAATGCGGGATTGCCCCCAAATCACAACGCCTGACAAAAATTCCCAATCGCCAGATCGGATATTGCTCCTGATCTTTGCCGCCAGAAAACTTCGATCTTGCAGCGAAAACCACAAACGGATGGCCAAAATTGGATCGGGCCGCCGGTCTTCAACTCGCGATTATTCAACCATCCGTTGATGAGGCTCCCGCAAGCGATCAAGGAATAGACAGACGCTGTGCCATGGTTTGGGAACACGCATGCGGATGCCTTTGTGCACTGGACAAATCCACCGGCGAGTAAGAACATTCCAGCCAATCAGAAATCAGGGAGACGTTTGGATGAAATTGCTTGCGACCACAGCTTTGGCCTTGGCTATCTCTGCGACCTCGGTGCTGGCTCAAGGCACCTGCGCTGCCGGAAAGACGCTTTCCGACGGCGTGCTGACCATCGCGACCGGCAACCCGGCCTATTATCCGTGGGTGATGAATGACGCACCCGAAAGCGGTGAAGGGTTCGAAGCCGCCGTGGCCTATGCCATCGCCGACAAGATGGGGTTTGCGGCGGATGACGTGACATGGGTGCGCACAAGTTTTGATGAAGCGATCCAGCCGGGTGCGAAGAACTTTGACTTCAACATGCAGCAATACTCGATCACGCCAGAGCGCGAGGAGATGGTCGATTTCAGCCTGCCTTACTACACGGCTGCCATGGCGGTGCTGACCACGCAAAGCGTTGTCGATGCCGGAGCGACCGCAACGTTGGACAGCTTGGCGGGCCTGAAATGGGGGGCGGTCGCGACGACCACCGCGCTTCCGATGCTCAACGACGTGATCCAGCCCGCAAGCGATCCGCTGCTGTACAACGACAACGCCGATGTGAACGCCGCCATCATGGCCGGTCAGATTGATGCGGCGCTCTATGATCTGCCGACCGCGCTTTATCTGTCGGCTGTGGTCGTCGAAGGCGGCGCGCTGTTGGGTCAGTTCCCGCCCGAGCAATCAGAGCGCCCCGACCAGTTTGGCCTGTTGATGGAAGAGGGCTCTGCGTTGAAGGAATGCGTTGATGCCGCAATCTCCGAGCTGACCGAAAGTGGTGAGTTGGCCGCGATCGAGGCCAAGTGGCTCGCCGAAGCAACAGGCGTTCCGGTCATCGAGTAGATGGCCGACACATCGTTGCAACCCCGCACGAAAGAGCGCGCCGCCGACGCGCCCACACGCCGCGAGGTCTATGAGGCGGGTGTGCGGCGTCGCGCGAACCGGATCGCGCTGATCTCGACGGTCAGTGTGGTTTTGGCCATTGTCCTGCTGGTGCCGCTCGCCCCGGGGTGGGAGGCCGTGCAACGCGCCTTCTTCAACGGTCGGGTCTTTGCAGCGACCTTTCCCGGGCTACTCGAAGCCTTTTTGTTGAACGTGATGATCTTTGCGTGGTCCGCGCCCCTGATCGCGCTCACCGGTCTGGCCATCGCGCTGTGCCGGGACGCCCGTGCGCCTGCGCTCTTTCCTCTGCGGCTGTTCGGGATCGCCTATACGGACATCTTTCGGGGCCTGCCCGTCGTGCTGGTCATCTACATCATCGGCTTCGGCGTCCCCGGACTGGGCCTGCCGCGACCCTGGAACAGCCCGTATATCTGGGGCACGCTGGCGCTTGTGCTGGTCTATTCGGCCTATGTGGCCGAGGTCATCCGGTCGGGTATCGACTCGATCCACCAGTCCCAACGATCCGCCGCCGCCTCGCTGGGTCTCAGCGACCGGGACACGATGCGTTTTGTCGTGCTGCCGCAGGCGATCCGCAATGTGGTGCCTGCCAATATGAACCTCTTTATCGCGCTTCAGAAAGACGTGGCGCTGTTGTCCTTTATCGGCCCGGTCGAGATCTTTCGGCAGGCGGGCGTTTACAAATCGCTCTACGCGAACTTCACGCCCTATGTCGGTGCGGCGCTGATCTTTCTGGCCTTGACGATCCCCGCTACGCGATATGCCGATTACCTGATGAACAAACAGAACCGGGCGCGCTCATGACGGCAAAACTGAGATTGCGCGGGGTGCGCAAGCGGTTCGGAGATCATGAGGTGTGCAAGGGCATTGATCTGGATGTGGCGGAAGGCGAGATGGTGTGCCTGATCGGTGCATCCGGGTCGGGCAAATCCACGCTGCTGCGCTGCATGAACCTTCTTGAGCCGATTGACGACGGGACAATCTGGCTGGACGGGCAGGATATCTCCGAGCCGGGTCTCGATCCCCAGCCCGTGCGCCAGAAGATCGGCATCGTGTTTCAAAGCTATAACCTCTTCCCCCATATGACCGCGGCCGAGAACGTCATGCTGGCCCCACGCCGCGTGCGCGGGCTGAGCCGGGATGATCTGCGCCCGAAAGTCACCCAGCTTTTCACGCGCTTTGGGCTGGGCGACCGGATGGAGCACTATCCAGACCAGCTCTCTGGCGGTCAGCAACAGCGGGTCGCGATCATCCGGGCGCTGGCGATGGAACCGCAGATCATGCTGTTTGACGAGATCACAAGCGCGCTTGACCCCGAACTTGTGGGCGAGGTTCTGGACGTGCTGCGCGATCTGCGCGGGCAGGGGATGACGATGGTGCTGGCCACGCACGAGATGGGCTTTGCCCGCGAACTGGCCGACAAGGTCTGCTTTCTGGATGCCGGTCGCATATTGGAGCAAGGCCCGCCAGACGCGCTATTTGCGGCCCCCCGCGAAGCGCGCACCAAGGCTTTCCTGTCGCGCGTCCTGTGACGCGATTTTGTGGCGAGCATCCGCCGCCAACGCGCGCGCCGATCAAAGTTGCGGCATCGCAATGGACTCTCATAGACGACCTGCGCCATTGTCAGACAGGTTGAGGGTGTTGTGCTGTCATTTCGGCGGTCTGGCCCAGATAAGTCATCAAGCGGAGACAGATCGTGAACCAGGACACAAACGGGCTGCGCCATGCGCGCGAGGTTGAAGACCACCTGACATGGCTCGACAGTTTCACGTCCGCAGCCCTTGGCGTTCTGGCCGTTGCATCGGGCATCTACACCTATCTCGGGGTGCGCGGATTGCTTGACGATGGTGGCGCCTTGTCACTTTTCGCCGCTGTTGCGTATTCCGCCGCCGTTTCCACGGGGATCTTTGTGTTCTGGTCCTATCTGCTGCGCCTGCTGCCGGTGATGCGCACCGCAGCGACGCGGCTTTGGCTGCTTTTTGCGATGGTCATCGGCTCTGGTGCCATCATCGCGATGTCATCCTGGCTGAACGCTGCAGCCCTTGCAGGCTCGGCGGCGGTTGAACAACACCTCGCCAAGACCGTGCAGGACTATCAGACATCTCTTGAACGCTCCCACGAGATCACCTTGCAGGCCCAAGCGCTTGGGCTGGATGTCGGACGCACCCGCCAGAGCTTCGAGGACCTGTCCGAGCAAGAGGCAGGCGGTGGCCTGTCAGGCCTTGCCGGGCGCGGCGCTGTCTTTCGCGTTCTGACCCAAAAATCAGACGAACTGGCCGCACTTGAGCAATTGATCCTTGCGCAGGAGGTCCCGATCGCAGCGGCTTTTGCGGAAGGCAACGCCATTCTCAGCCGGATGCGCGCGCTGACCGTCGCCCCCGGCGCGGTCGAGGACCGGTCGGTGCAATTCTCGGAAGAAGCCGTCAGATTGGCGGGCGTGATCACGACACTCAGGCAGCTATCGGTGGCCCCGCTGGTGGATCGCGCGGCCCGTGATCTGGCGCAATCGGTGGTGTTGCCACGGCTGGATGCGGACAATGTTGGCGGGCAGGCGGCACAGCAGGCCACCATCACCTCTCTGCTTGAGGTCCTCGCGCAACGTGCCGATACGCTGCAAGTCGCAGCCTCGGACGTGCTGGCCATCGAACCTGCATCAGAGGTGATTTATACGCCCATCTCCACAGCCGATGCCGTGATCCTTTATGCGCGCAACTTCGCACCGTCTTGGGCGGGGGCGATTGCGATTGATCTGTTGCCAGCGGTTTTGGTGATGATTGTCGCGGTAGCACAGGCCGCCATCCGAACGGGGCGCGAACCAGCCGACCCCAAAGACACCCTGACAGTGGCCGAATTACAGGCGGCGGTGATCGCCATTCGCGATATGCAGAGCGCGCCCTCGGCGCAAAGTCATGAAACCACCGAGCGGCCACCGACACCGCGGGTCGTCGAATGACCGATCAGACCCAAACCGACCCTCCGGTTCTGACCGAGCGGCGCACGATGCGGTGGCTTTTGGGCGGTCAGGTTGTGGTCGCCTTGCTTTTGAAACTGGCGGATGCGGCGGGCATGCTGCCCAGCTTGCTTGCGCCATCCTCGGACGCGCCCGCGTTGAACCGGCCCACGCAACCCGGCGATCAGACGCGCCGCTACCAGCCGTCAAATCCGACGCAACCGGGCGCAGGCATTGACCCCAACATGCCAAGCCAGCTGATAGTGACGACCCAAGGCGTCGACACTGTGACCCTGCGCGGTGCGATTGCGCCGGGCGACGGGGCGCGTATCGTTGCGGAACTGCAGCGGATTGCGCCGACGATCGTGACGCTCGACAGCCCCGGCGGCAGCGTATCGGATGCGTTGGAGATCGGGCGCACGCTACGCCAGTTAGAGATGACAACACAGATCGCAGAGCAAAGCGTGTGCCTGTCTGCCTGTCCTTATATCTTTGTCGGCGGGGTCCAACGGACAGTCGCAGAAGGGGCCCGCGTCGGCGTGCATCAGCATAGTTTTGGCGAAAACACGATGTTGCCCGCGTTTCTTGCAACGCAGGACATTCAAAGCGGTCAGGCCGAGGTCTTGGCGCATTTCGATGACATGGGAATTGATCTGCGCATTATGGGGCCTGCCTTGGCAACACCTTCAAACGAAATCTATATCCTGAACCGGACCGAACTGACCGACTGGAATGTCGTGTCAGAAGGGGCCTCCTGACGCGCGACCCTGTAGCGGTTTGCGCGACAGGGTCTCAACCTTCATCTAGGCAGGATCACGTCCCGCAGGCTCTCGACCAAAACAAGATCCTTACCGGCAGCTCAACACAGCGCCCGCGGACCGCTCAAACAGCTCTGTGCATTGTTTAAGAAAACCTGATCAGACCGACCGGCGCTGCGCTGCTCGGTATTATGTTAAGTCTGGAAATGCCCGATCCAACCGGACCTGGTTCATTGCCACATCAAGAGGGTTTCGCATGCGAAACCCTTCTCAGCCGCCCAACCCAAACTAAGCCCCGTTTCGCGTGCGAAACCGGATTTTGGCGGGGCAGGCAGCCCTTTGCTGAATGCAACCTTAAGAGCGCGTGCGGCGCTAGTTCAGATAAGGCATCGGATCGACGGCATCAAAACCCTTGCGGACCTCGAAATGCAGGAACGGCGCGTCCGAGCCGCGTACTTCGGCGATCTTCTGGCCCTTGCGCACCTGCGCGCCCTCCGCGACCGCGATGTCATCGATATTGGCATAGACGGTCAGCAACCCGTCCGAATGGCGCAGCACAAGGATCGGCACCTGATCGGTATCTGCCGTGATCGCGGCCACCTCGCCGCCATCGGCGGCGCGCACGGGCGCACCTGCAGCCGCTCCGATGTCGATACCGTCATTGGTTCCTTTGCGGAACGCCCGGATGATCGGACCGTCTGCGGGCATCTGCATCCGCGCGTCTGAATTGGAGGGCTGCGTTTGCTGCGCGCCAAGATCCGGGCTTTCAGGGCGCGGCGCGGCGGCGGCGATATTCGGGTTATCCTCGGGCAAGGGCTGCACAGCGCTGGGCGGTGTCGGCGTGGGCGATCCGGTGCCAGGATCGTTTACCGCAGCCGGGGTCGGGCTGCCGCCCGGGACCACAACAGGGATCAGCAGGAACTGGCCTTCGCGCACCGACATGGCGCTGTCCAGACCGTTCCATTCGGCCAGCGACCGGGGCGAAACATTGTAAAGCCGCGCGATGGAGAAAGCGGTCTCTCCGCGCTCGACCCGGTGGCGGATCGGCTCCACGCCTGTGGGCGCATTCGGTATGACGCGGGGCTGGCTCGCCTCGGCATTGGCAATCGCGCTGCCGGCAAGCTCGGTCACATCGACCTGTGACGGGGTCAGCGGCCCGGTTGTGGCCGACCCGGTGGCGGGCGAGGGTTCCGTCACACGGCGCGGGAGCGAGATCAGCTCCCCTTCGCGCAGCACGTCGCCCGTGGTCAACCCGTTATGGCGCGCCAGCTCGTCTGGCGACAGGCCAATGCGGCGGGCCACATCCGCGACCGTGTCACCGCGACGGGCCAGGGCGACTTGGTAATTCGGATAGGAAATGACCCCCCGATTGTCCGAGGGCGGACGCGCGGCGGTGGCGTTTTGCGCAGCATCCGTGGTGTCAAACCCACCTCCCAGATCGCGCAGATCGAAATCCAGCGGCTGGTCGCATGCGGCCAGAAAAAAGCATGTGCTGCCCAGCAATAAGGGCCTCATCAGCGGGCGGGCGGGCAAGCGGAAAACTGCCATGGCGCGTGTCCTCAATCCTTTCGGCGCGGGTTTCTCCCACACTCTTGTCATCTACTCTTTGCCCAGACCTTCCAGAAGGGGCACAAATCTCACGGGGCGCAATTCGTCGTAGTCATAGCCTGTGTCACTGCGCGTCACCCGTATCAGGCTTTGCACCGTGTCCGACTGCCCCACCGGCACAACCATGATACCCCCGATCTTGAGCTGCGCCAAGAGCGGACCGGGCGGGTCCTCGGCTGCCGCTGTCACGAGGATGCGGTCAAAGGGCGCCTGATCGGGCAAGCCATGGCTGCCATCGGCGGTGAAGGCGGTGATATTGGTAATGTCTTGCGCGTCAAATATCGCGCGGGCTTCTGTCACCAGACGCTTGTAGCGGTCGACCGTGTAGACCCGCCGCGCCAGATGGGCGAGGATTGCGGCTTGGTAACCCGAGCCGGTGCCGACCTCCAGCACCTTGTCGCGCGGGCTCACTTTGAGCGCTTGGGTCATCAAGCCCACAACCGATGGCTGGCTGATTGTCTGCCCACAGGCGATGGGCAAGGGCATATCCTCATAGGCGCGTTCCGCAAACAGCCCTTTCACGAAGGGGCCACGATCCACCTTTTCCATTGCATCCAGAACGCGTGCATCCGTCACCCCGCGCGAGCGCAGCGCGAAGAGAAACTGCATTTTGCGTTCAGCCTCAGAGGTCATCAGGGCGTCATCCCATCTGCGCTTTCAACGCATCGAGCGTGTCATGGGCCGTCAAATCCGCGCGCATTGGCGTGACGCTGATATAGCCATCAAGATTGGCATGCGCATCGGTGCCGGGAGCGGTCGGATGATGCTGGGGACCGCCTTTGACCCACAGGAACTTGCGGCCCGAGGGCGCGTGATGCGGTTCGACCTTGAACTGGGTGTCCGGGCGGCGGCCTTGGGCCGTGACGGCGACCCCTTTGACCTCCGCGCCGCGCACGGGCGGAAAGTTGACGTTATAGAAGATCGAATAATCGCTGGGATTGTCCAATTGCGCGGCCAACAAGCGGCGCACGACATCGGCACCATGCTGGGCAGAGGCCTCGAACGGGTTCTCCAGATCGACATTCTCTGGCCCATAATATTGCGACAATGCCATGGCGGGAATGCCCTGCAACGCGGCCTCCATCGCGCCACCGATGGTGCCGGAATAGAGCGTGTTTTCCGCCGAGTTATTGCCCCGATTGACGCCAGAGAGCACCAGATCGGGGCCGTTGCCATTCATCACGTCATGCAGTCCGGCCAAGACACAATCCGCAGGCGAGCCTTCGGCGGCAAAGCGGCGGGGGCCCAGCTCCATAATCATCGTCGGGTGCGTGTAGGAGATGCAATGCCCAACGCCCGATTGCTCAAAGGCGGGTGCGACCGTCCAGACCTCGCCCTCGGGGCCTGCAATCTCGGTTGCGATCGCGGTGAGAACCTCTAGCCCCGGTGCGTTGATACCGTCGTCATTTGTGATGAGAATACGCATGCTTTGCCCCTTTTGACCTTCCTATGGGAGCAGGGTGCGGGCGACAAGCCTCTTCATCTATGCCCAAATACTCCCGCCGGAGGCACCTGACCCCAACGCGCGGATTTAGGTATTTAAAGACAAAAGAAGCCTAGAGCGCGAGATCGGCGATGATGCGGTCCGCCTCGGTCGCAGGGTCGGTCAGTTTCGAGCGGTCCTCGCCGGGATGAAAGCGGCCGCGGGTCGCGGTGGGCATGGCTTTGGGGTTGGCGATATCGACGCGCGGGCCGGTCTTGGCGGTTTCCGATTGCCAGCTGCGCACAAGAGCGGTTTGTGCGGCTTTTGATGCGCCGTAGCTGCCGTAGAACGGCGTCGCGATGGTGGTGTCATCAAAGAAAACCGCGCGGCCTGTCGTGCCCAGAAGCGGGGCGACATAGGCGATCAAGCGCGAGGTGGCGCGAGTGTTGACCGCAAAGCTCTTGTCCCAGTCTTTCTCGTTGATGTGGGAGGCGGGCGACAGCGGGGCGGCGTGCACGGCGGCGTGGATCCACAGGTCGATCTTGCCCCAGCGATCATAGATGGATTTGCACAGGTGCTGCATCGCGCCGTCATTGGTGATGTCCATGGGCGCGAGCGTGGCCTCGCCGCCTTTGGCCTTGATGCGGTCGTCCAGCTCTTCGAGCGCGCCAACTGTCTTGGCGACGGCGATCACGTGGTAGGCCGGGGCCAGCGCTTCGGCCATTGCGGCACCAAGGCCGCGGGAGGCCCCGGTAATAAGGACTGTTTTTTGGGTCATCGGTTACTCGGCAGCCGTCTTCATCTGGAAGCCCTGGTCGATCATGTCGCGCGGCTCCACCGGGTACTCACCTGAGAAGCAGGCGTCGCAATATTGCGGGGCGTTCGGGTCGCGGCCTTTGGCCTCTCCGACAGCGCGGTAAAGCCCGTTGAGCGAGATGAACTTGAGGCTGTCTATCCCCAGATGATCGCGCATTTCCTCTTCAGACATCGTGGCCGCCAGCAGCTTTTCGCGCTGGGGCGTGTCGACGCCATAAAAACAGGGCCAAGCCGTGGGCGGGGAAGCGATGCGGAAATGCACTTCCTTGGCGCCCGCATCGAGGATCATTTCCTTGATCTTGCGGGAGGTCGTGCCGCGCACCACGCTGTCATCGACAAGGATCACGCGTTTGCCTTCGATCAGGGCACGGTTCACGTTCAGCTTGAGGCGGACGCCCATGTTGCGGATCTGCTCGGTCGGCTCGATAAACGTACGGCCCATATACTGGTTGCGGATGATGCCCATCGCGTAGGGGATGCCGCTTTCGTGGCTGTATCCGATGGCTGCAGGTGTGCCGCTGTCGGGCACAGGGCAGACGAGATCAGCCTCCACCGGGGCTTCGCGGGCCAGTTCCACGCCGATCTGGTGGCGGGTCTCATAGACCGAGCGGCCCCCGAGGATGCTGTCTGGGCGCGAGAAATAGACGTGTTCGAAAATGCAGAACCGCGATTTGGTGGGGCGGAAGGGGTAGCGGCTTTCGACGCCGTCATCGGTGATGACGACCATCTCGCCGGGGTTGATCTCGCGCACGAACTCGGCGCCGATGATGTCCAGCGCGCAGGTTTCGGAACTCAGCGCATACCCATCGGCGACGCGGCCCAGCACCAGCGGGCGCACGCCCAGCGGGTCGCGCACGCCGATGAGTTTGGTGCGGGTCATGGCGACGACCGAGAATGCGCCTTCGACACGGCGGAGTGCGTCTTCCATGCGGTCGGGGATCGTGCGCTGCAAGGAGCGCGCCATCAAGTGGATGATGCATTCGCTGTCCGAGGAGGACTGGAAGATCGAGCCGCGCTCGATCAGCTCACGGCGCAGGCTGTCGGCATTGGTGATGTTGCCGTTATGGGCAATAGCGGCCCCACCCATGGAGAACTCGCCAAAGAAGGGCTGCACATCGCGGATCGCGGTGTTGCCCTTGGAGCCGGTGGTGGAATAGCGCACATGGCCGATAGAGAGCGGCCCCGGCAGCGTCTCCATCAAGGAGGCTTTGGTGAAATTGTCGCGCACATAGCCAAAGCGGCGGGCGCTGTTGAAGCCTTCCTCGGGGTGGTGGCTGACGATCCCGCCGGCTTCTTGCCCGCGATGTTGCAGTGCGTGCAGGCCGAGGGCTACGAAATTCGCAGCGTCAGTGACGCCGATGACACCGAACACCCCACATTCTTCACGGAGTTTGTCGTCGTCAAAAGGATGGGCGGGGGGCATCGCGGGGATGTTTTGGCAGGTCAAGGAACGGGGCTCCGAATCCGTGGCAGCGGTCGCCCTTGTCATAAGCGAGAGCTTGGGCAGTGTCACGAAACTATCATAGTTCGCGCAGCCCCTGCGGCGATAGAGCTTAATGAGTGAGCTTTATTGACAACGCCCGCAGCGCATCTGTTGTTTTGCTGGACAGGTTCTGATCCGGGGCGGTGATCTGGTGCAGCTTGTGCACGGCGTCTTCCAGTGCATCCGCCTCAGACGAGGTGAATGCGCGCGACTGATTGGCAAAGCTGGCGATGCTCAGGCTATCGTTCTTCTCAAGAGCGACGGTCAGGCCGTGTTTCAGCCCGAAATCCGCGGCTTGCTGCATCACTTTGGCAGGGCTCGTGTCTTCCAGGTCGGCCCAGTCGATGCGCCCTTGATTGGCAAAACCCCACAGCACCGTCGGATCCTGCAGGACCAAACCGTTTTGCGTGTAATGTGTCATCCACGCGCTAGGGTAGGTCTGAAACATAAAGCTCGGTGTCGAAAAGGTAATATGCAAACCCACGGCAAATCCGTCCGGCGCAAGCGCGCTCAGTTCAGAGAGTGTCGCGTCAACAGCGCGAATTTGCTGAGTGGACGTGCTAGCCTGCGTCAAGTTGTTGCCGTTTCGTTAATCGGTTGCGATACTACCCCAAGGATAGCTTAGTCGGGACAGGGCGACTACTTTTTTATACATTGCCTTTTGGCTAGTGCTCTGGGCGGGATGAAGAATTTGATAGACCTAGAAGAGCTGAAAACGCTCGCCCCAGCGGGCTATCACATCGCTGTGCGCATGGGGTTTGTCTTTCCCGCAGAGGAACATAATGCGATGCCGCTTGGCTGGGTGCGTCACTACACGGCGCGCGGCTTCATGATGCAGGACCCGATTCTGCGCTGGGCCTATGCCGAAACCGGCCAAACCCGGTGGAGCGCGCTGAAAGAGAACGACCCGTTTGGTATCCTCGATCAGGCGCGCGGTTTCGGCTTGACGTTCGGTGTCGCCGTCAGCCTGCGCGACCTGCCAGGGGACGCCGCCACAGGCGTCGAGCAGGGCAGTCGCAGCTTTGGGTCATTCGCGCGGCATGATCGGGAGTTCGCACCATCCGAGATCGCCCGCCTGCAAGATATCGTGCAAGAGCGTCATGATGCCCTGACGCCGCCCACAAACCTGACCGAAGCCGAGCTGGAAGCGATGCGTCTTGCGCGCGACGGGATGCTGCTGAAAGAAATCGCGCATCAGCTGGGCGTATCCGAAGGCGCGATCAAGCAGCGCCTGAAAAGTGCCAAGCTGAAACTGGATGCGCGCAATTCGACCCATGCGATCGCCAAGGCCACTCAATTCGGGCTGATCTAGGCCTGCGCTTTGTCTTTTGATGATTTTGACCGTCAGGCTGCTAAATTCTGACAGGTCGCCCGTGTTTTATGTTCACAGAACCCCTTGGCGGCGATTAACTCAGAGTCGCCAAAAAGGAGAGCTAAAATGAAGAACATCACCTTTGACTTGTCTGACATGCATCTGCATGGCCCTGCCTTTTTTCAGTTCCTCAAACTGCGCAAACGTTTCTTCGTCGATGATCTGGGATGGGACATTCCCCATGATGATCGGGTTGAAATGGACCAGTATGACAACCCCTCGGCGCATTATTCGTTGGTGATCCGCGACGGGCGGGTGATTGGCGGTGCGCGGGCGATGCCGACCACCGCTGTCTGGGGGCCACACAGCTATATGCTGCGCGATGCCGCCAAGGGTATGCTGGCCGATATTCCGGGCGATGTGATGGACGCCGATCTGGCGACACCGCGCATCTGGGAGATCACGCGCTTTGTCGTCGATGACGCGCTTTGCGCGGCAGAGCGAAGCCGCTGTCTGACGCTGATCCTG
The DNA here is from genome assembly GCF_020177595.1 of Cognatishimia sp. MH4019. Classification (GTDB taxonomy): domain Bacteria; phylum Pseudomonadota; class Alphaproteobacteria; order Rhodobacterales; family Rhodobacteraceae; genus JAHTBL01. The sequence continues at coordinate 260,571 of NZ_JAHTBL010000001.1, forward strand.
GACGGGTTGGTCTGCATCGCCAAAAAGCGCGGCGGTGTCGAGCTGATGTCGCTATCGCCGCTGCCGATGGTGCGGGCACTGCGGCAGTTGGGATATCCAGCCAAACGTGTGGGCCAACCCCATGTCGATACCGGGGACGGGCGGCGCTATGCGGTGATCTCGATGCCTGCAAAACGTCTGCCGGGCATGATCGCGAAAGAGCGTATTCAGGCGTGGGCCTCCGAGCCGCTGCCTTTCGAGAACCGGGGTCACGCGATGTCTTTGATCGCGGCAGAGTAAGACCGGCGCGTTTTGGCGCCAGTGACGGGGAAATGGGTTACTCGGTCGGGGTTGCGGCCTCTGCCGGGGCTGCACCGCAAGTGCCGACAAGCTGCTCATATTGCGCTGTCATCCAGCCCAATGCGGCAGAGGGGTCACGCTCTTCGATCTGGCCGGTCATCTGGCCGAAGACTTTTGCGGAACGGGAGTTGTCCACCATTTCAAGGTCCTGACTGGTCAGCACCGTGTCGTAGACGAAGAAGGCTACGGCCACCAAAAGGATGCCGCGCAGCACGCCGAAGAGAAAGCCCAGACCCTGGTCAAGCCCGCCCAGAGCCGAGCGTTGGATCATGCTGGAAAAGAGCGGCGTGAAGACCGACACGACCACAAGCGAAATCGCAACCACGGCGGCGAAGGCGGCAATGATCGACAGCTCGCAGCTGTCGCCGATGAAGTCACCTACAACGGGGATTTCGCGCACCAGCGGCTCGACAGCGGGGGCGAACATGAAGGCCAGAACGGCAGCGCCGATCCAGCCGGCAATCGCCATGGCTTCGCGCACAAAGCCGCGCGAATAGGCCAGAAGGGCTGAGACCACCACAATTGCGGCGACCACACCGTCAACGATTGTAAAACCTTCCATGCCGTCCGCTCCTTGGGTTCGGGCCTAGCGTTCGCCGAACACTTGCGTCACAAATTCCGCCAGATCAGCCATTTGCTTGATTTCCAGCGCTGCACCCGCGCCCAATTTGCTTTGGGCCGGAGCGATTGCGGAGGTGAAACCAAGTTTCTGCGCTTCTTTCAACCGATTTTCGGTCTGACCCACGGGTCGAAGCGCACCTGAGAGGCTGATTTCGCCAAAAACAACACAGTCTTTGGGCAAGGCCGCGTCCTCGCGGGCCGAAATCAGCGCGGCGGCGACGGCCAGATCGGCGGCGGGCTCAGAGATGCGCATGCCGCCAGCGACGTTCAGATAGACATCAAGGCCGGTGAAGGGCACACCGCAGCGCGCCTCGAGTACCGCGAGGATCATCGCAAGGCGTCCGCCGTCCCAACCGACGACTGTGCGGCGGGGTTGGGAATGGGGCGAGGGGGCGACCAGGGCTTGGAATTCACACAGGACAGGCCGCGTGCCTTCGATGCCAGCGAAGACGACCGACCCGGGGGAGGGTTGCCCGCGCTCGGACAGGAACAGGGCGGAGGGGTTCTTGACCTCGGCCAACCCTTTGCCGGTCATTTCGAACACGCCAATCTCGTCTGCCGGGCCGAAGCGGTTCTTGACCGCGCGCAGGATGCGGAACTGGTGGCCGCGCTCGCCTTCGAAATAAAGGACGGTGTCGACCATATGTTCGACGACGCGCGGACCGGCGATCTGGCCGTCCTTGGTGACGTGGCCGACCATGACGATGGCGATGCCCTTGCGTTTGGCAAAGCTGGTCAGCTCGTGTGCTGCGGCGCGGACTTGAGAGACGGAGCCGGGGGCGGCCTCCACATTGTCGGCCCACATGGTTTGGATCGAGTCGATGATGGCGAGGTCGGGCTTTTCTTCCTCAAGCGTGGTGAGGATATCACGCAGGTTGGTTTCCGCGGCCAGATGCACGGGGCTTTGGGTCAGGCCAAGGCGCTGGGCGCGCATTTGCACCTGTGCGCTTGCTTCCTCGCCCGAGACATAGATCACCTTGAGGCCGTTGCGCGCGAACCGTGCGGCGGCTTGCAGCAACAATGTCGACTTGCCGATGCCGGGATCGCCGCCGACCAGCAGCGCCGAGGCTTCGACCAGACCGCCGCCCAGAACGCGGTCCAGTTCGGCCACGCCTGAGAGCGTGCGTGGGGGTGGAGCCTCTTGCGTGGCAAGATCGGTCAAATGCAGCGCCTTGCCGCGCCGGTTGCCCAGCGACTTGGACGAGGGGCCGGAAGACAGCGGCTTTTCCTCGGCCAGCGTGTCCCATGCGCCGCAGCCCTCGCATTGGCCTTGCCATTTGGAATGGGCGGTGCCGCATTTGGCGCAGACAAACCGTGTGCCTTTGGCCATTACCAGATCGCCGCCGAGATGTGGCGCAGGATGCCCGGAAGCACCCCGATCATCGGCAGGAACGTGATCAGCACCACGGCGCCCATCCATTTGTCCCAGCCTGGAACAGGCACATTCGGGGCGGATGCGCGCAGATATAGTGCCAGCCCGATCGGCATCGCCCAAGCCACCGACCAGATCAGAATCGTGGCCGATCCATCCGCCATCGCGCGGGTAAAGCCAAAGAGCACCATGAAGAACCCAAAGATCGCGCTAAGCGCCCAGGCCTTCGCCTGTCCGTCCAAAGCTTTTGCCCGATAGACCGTCACCGGCAGCCAGATCACACTTGCCCAAAGAAGCAACATGCCCAGAAGGGCGACGTAATTCTCCATGCGGGTCCTCCTTTTTGCCCCTAATGCCCTAGCTTGACGGGCTTGCCAAGCGGGGCGCAAACCGCGGGGTCAGCAAGGAGATGGCAAGCGACGCAAGGATGCAGGCGGTGAAGAGGTAAAGGCCCCACGCGATCTCGATGCGGCCCACGCCGATGCCTTTGATGACCACCACATAAAGCGCGATCAGAAAAACATCCGCCATGGCGAGCTTGCCAAGCCAGGCAATCAGGGGCAGGTGGCGGTCCGACAGCTTGCCCAGATGCAGTGCAGCAAGGGTCAGCGTCTTGGCATAGGGTGCGACAAGGGCGAGGAAACTAACCAGCACCGCCAAAAGGATATCCTCGGCCCAGAGCGCCTGAATGCCCGACAGCACGGAAATCTCGTTCAGCTTGAACAGCGGGAGCAGGCCTGCGCGAATAAGCGGCGCGGCCCAGGCGATGGGAAAGAGAACCAGAAGGGCCAGATTGGTGAAGATCAAGGCAGAGCGCATGGCGCGCAGAGTGGCATGAGCGCGGGCCAGCGTCACGGGGGTTTTCGCGAGGTGGCGTTAGGCTTTGCTGGCGCGCTCTGTCTTGGCCATGGTGACAACTTTGGGATCGTCTTGCATCAGACCGAGACCCAGCGGGGCCAAGACGTCGACCAGATCATCCTGCAGACGGCGCAGTTGGGAGGCGACGATGCTTTCGTCCATTTCGACCTGTTGTTGCCAGTGCCTGATCTCGCGGGTGATGACCTTTGCGTTCTCGATCCGCTCTTCGAGCTTGCGCACCTCTTGTTGGCGCTGGCGCAGGAAGTTGCGCGCGCGGTCGACCTTTTCGTCGGAATAAAGCGAGGCCAGTTCCTGGGATTCGTGGCTCATCTGGGCGGCGATCTCCAGGATCTCCGGCTCAAGCTCTTCCAGATCGGGATGGTTCTTGAGATGCATGATCCGCTCTTTGACGCTGTCAAATTCCGAGCCGAGCGTGAAGAGACCTTTACGGTCTGCTGAATGGGCCTTGTGATAGGCGCGGGCCACGTCATCCATACGCAAGGAAAACTCCCGATGGGATTTCTCAAGCGCCATGATCCGGCCATTGGCGGGCAGGTAAAAGCACAGCGACAGGGCGAACAGCGCAAAAGCGATCTGGATCGCCATGCCTGCCCAAGGGTAGGTCACGCCGCCAAATGTCAGGGATAGCTCCAGCCACGGCAGTATGGAAAACGCCGCAAGGATCGTGAGGCCGATCACCGCAAAGGCGAGCGTGAGCATCAGAAATAGAGAAATGCGCTGCATGAAAATTTGCACGTTAAAAAGCGCAGACCGTTGCGTATCCATCGTAAAAAGCCGTCCTAATTGACGCCTTACAAAACCAACCCCGTCGAGGTCACGCACTGGATCGCTGAACGATCTCTCTTACTGACAACCCCTGAGACAAACGTTAACCGAATTAACGTTTCAAGCAAGTCTTTGATTTCGCATGCAAACGCGCTTGTGGCGTGATTGTTTACCGGACGGCTTCAATCGGGCCTTCCGCACGGCCATTGATGAATTGCTCGACATAGGGGTCGCCACACGTGTCCATCTGCTCCACGTCACCGGTCCATTGGATCACGCCGTCATGCAGCATCGCCACATCGTCGGCGATGGCGCGGACGCTGGACATATCATGGGTGATGGTCATGGCGGTGGCGCCCATTTCGACCACGATTTCGCGGATCAGATCGTTGATGACACCGGCCATGATCGGGTCAAGCCCGGTGGTCGGTTCGTCGAAAAAGATGATCTCTGGCTCTGCGGCGATGGCGCGGGCGAGGCCTACGCGTTTTTGCATGCCGCCGGATAACTCCGCCGGGAAACGGTCTGCGACGTTTTCCTTCAGGCCCACCCGGCGCAGTTTTTCGATGGCGATGGCGCGCGCTTCCTCGGCCGGTTTTTTCAGCGATCCGCGCAGCAGGCGGAAGGCCACGTTTTGCCAGACGGTGAGGCTGTCGAACAGCGCGCCGCCTTGAAAGAGCATGCCAAACCGCGCCAGAAACGCGTCGCGTTCGACGGCGGTTACGTCTTGGCCATCGACGATGATCTGCCCCGCATCCGGGGTCACAAGCCCCAGCACAGATTTCAGCATGACCGATTTGCCGGTGCCTGAGCCGCCGATGATGACCATGCTTTCGCCCTTGGGGATCGTCAGATCGACCCCGCGTAAAACGTGGTTATCCCCGAATGCTTTATGAACCTGATGGAGTGTGATCATGCCGAGAAGAACAGCTCCGTCAGCAGGTAGTTGGAGGCGAGGATCATCACCGATGCGGCGACGACGGCGGCTTTGGTGGCACGTCCGACGCCTTGCGCACCGCGGCCCGAATTCATGCCGTAGTAGCAACCCATGAGGGCTACGATGAAGCCGAAGACGGCCCCTTTGATAAGGCCTGACGCGACATCCCAAAACTCTAAAAAGTCAACGGTATTAGATAGATACGCGGCGGAGTTAAGGCCGAGCCTGTTCACGCCAACCAGATATCCGCCCATGATGCCGATCGCGTCGCCCACGCCCACCAGAACCGGCACCGCCAGCGTGGCGGCCAGCACGCGCGGCACGGTGAGGTATTTCATCGGGTGCGTGGACAGCGTCACAAGCGCGTCGATCTGCTCGGTCACTTTCATCGTGCCGATCTCGGCCGCGATGGAGGACGCAACGCGGGCGGCAACCATCAGGCCGCCCAGAACTGGGCCCAGTTCACGCACCATGCCGATGGCGACGATGGAGGGCACGACAGATTCCGCATTAAAGCGCGAGCCGCCTTCATAGATCTGCAAGGCCAGCGCAGCCCCTGTGAAAATCGCGGTCAGACCCACAACCGGAAGGGAGAAGTATCCAATGGTGATAAGGGCTTGCCCGAACTCTTTAAAGTAAAAAGGTGGGCGCAGAAGGTGGCTGATTGTTTGCGCGGCGAACAGCGCCACCCGCCCGACAGCGGCAAGCATGGCAAGTACGGCACTGCCCAGTGCTGCAATTGGTCGAAGAAGGATCATCCGGTAACGTAGCGACGCCCGTAGCGCGCCCCGAGGGAGGTCAGGATTTCATAGCCAATGGTGCCTGCGGCCTCTGCCAGCGTCTCCACCGTTTGTTTGTCATCGAGCAACGACAACGCACGCGGCTCCTCATCGAGATCGGTGATATCGACCGTGATCAGGTCCATCGAAATGCGTCCAGCGACCGGGCAAAGCGCCTCTCCGAACCGAAGCTTCGCATTCGGCCCCATCGCACGGATCACACCATCGGCGTATCCGGCGGAGACGGTTGCAACGCGCGACATTCGCTTCGCCTCCCAAGTGTTTGAGTAACCGACAGTTTCGCCTTCCGCCACATCACGTACCTGGATGATTGGCAGGTCGAGATATGCAACTGGTGCAGCGTCTGTGAACGGTGCACCACCGTAAAGACCGACGCCGGGACGGCACATGTCAAAGTGATACTCAGACCCCAGCAGGATGCCCCCGGTTGCCGCCAGCGAGCGCGGCGCGTTGATCCCGTCGGTCATGGTGCGAAAAGCGTCGAGTTGCTGGGCGTTCATGGGATGATCCGGCGTGTCGGCGCAGGCCAGATGGCTCATCACCATCACCGGGTTTTGCGGCAAAATAATCTCGCGCAGGGCGTTCCATTCTGCGGGCTCAAGGCCCAGACGGTTCATGCCTGTGTCCAGCTGGACGCCAAAGGGATGACCGGGCAGCGCTTCCAGATGGCGGGTCAGCTGTTCGACCGAGTTGAGCATCGGGGTGAGATGCAGATCCGCGATCATGTCGGTGTCGCCGCGCATATGGCCTGAGAACACATGGATCGCGGGGCCGGGGCCAAGCGCTTCGCGGATGGTGGCACCTTCCTCGGCGACAGCGACGAAGAAGTGCCGTGCGCCAGCTTGGGCGAGCGCGCGCGCCACTTTGCCCGCGCCCAACCCATAGCCATTGGCTTTGACGGTGGCACCGGTTTCGCAGGTTGTCATCGCATCCAGCGCGCGCCAATTGGCGACCAGCGCCGGAAGATCAATTGTTAAGCTCGCGGTTCCCATGCGCACCGTTTTGACAGGAGGGGTCGGGGCGTCAAGCCCAATTCAAAGCCCGAGTAGAAGCCATTTTAAAAGCTCGTCTCGCCATCGCCTTGCTGCCAAGGCTTCACAAGATTGCCGAAGCGGGTGAAGCGGCCCTCGAAGGACAGCTCGACCGTGCCGATGGGGCCGTGACGTTGCTTGCCGATGACAACTTCGGCGCGGCCGTGCAGGCGCTCCATCTCGTCTTGCCAGACGGCCATTTTTTCAAGCTCGTGATCGCCGGGTTTCTCGCGCTCTTTGTAGTATTCCTCGCGGTAGACGAACATCACGACGTCGGCGTCCTGCTCGATTGAGCCGGATTCGCGCAGATCTGACAGTTGCGGGCGTTTGTCCTCGCGGCTTTCGACCTGACGCGAGAGCTGCGAGAGTGCGACCACTGGGATGTCGAGTTCCTTGGCGATGGCTTTGAGGCCTTGGGTAATCTCCGAGACCTCGTTTACGCGGCTGTCCTTAGCGGTCGCCGGGCGGACAAGCTGCAGATAATCCACGATCAGGCAATCCAGCCCGTGGGTGCGCTTCAGGCGGCGGGCGCGGGCCGCCAACTGGCTGATCGGCAGGGCGGGCGTGTCGTCGATATAAAGCGGGCAGGCTTCGAGCTGCTTGGCGGCCTCAACGAACCGGCGGAACTCGGCCTCGGTCATGTCGCCGCGGCGAATCTGCTCGCTGGGGACTTCGGAGGCTTCTGACAGGATACGTGCGGCGAGCTGTTCGGCGCTCATCTCCAGCGAATAGAAGCCGACGACGCCGCCTTCGACCGCGCCTTCGGAACCGTCAGGCAGCGCGCCGTGCTTATAGGCCTTGGCGATGTTGAACGCGATGTTGGTCGCGAGAGAGGTTTTGCCCATGGACGGACGACCTGCGAGGATCAACAGGTCAGAGCGGTGCAGGCCGCCCAGTTTCTTGTCCATGTCGATCAGGCCGGTAGAGACACCAGCCAGCCCGCCATCGCGTTGATAGGCAGCGTTGGCAACATTAACTGCGTCTGTTACCGCCTTGAGAAAGCTCTGAAATCCGGTTTCGGACTGACCTTGTTCAGCCAGCTTGTAAAGCTGCTGTTCGGCTTCGACGATCTGCTCTTTCGGTTCGCTTTCGACATCGACCCGCGCGGCCTTAGCCGAGATATCGCGGCCCACGCCGATCAATTCGCGGCGGATCGCGAGGTCGTAGATAATCTGCGCATAATCGCGCGCGGCAAAGGCGCTTATAGCGGCACCGGCAAGGCGCGCGAGGTAAGCGGGACCGCCAAGTTCCTTAAGCCCTTCATCTTCTTCGAGAAACGCTTTCAGCGTCACTGGGGAGGCGAGCGCGTTTTTGGTGATCCGGTTGGCGGCGGTTTCAAAGATGCGGGCGTGGACGGGGTCGTAGAAATGCTCTGGCCCGATGATCGCGGCGATGCGGTCGAAAATGTCGTTATTCGTCAGGATTGCGCCCAGAAGCTGCTGTTCGGCCTCAATAGAGTGGGGCATCGTGTCGAGCCCGCTATTTGCATCAACCTGTTGGCCGGTTATCGGCGTTATATCGTTCATTCTATCACCCGTTTTTCCCGTGATCGGGATAGCCGAGGGCTGTCACAGTCGCAAAATGTATCTTTATGTGGACAGCCTGTGGAAAAGCCGGAAAGGCCCTCATATTGTCGCAAGAGGGGCGGTCACGTCAATATGTAGGGTTGCGCCAGCGACGATCCGCGTGGGAAGGCCGCAGAATTTGGCGGTTATTTGCGGGCGTCCTGCCATGCGCGCGGGTTTTTGAGGAAGCTCTCCACCTCGATCAGGGTGGGCTCGTCAAAGGCGCCTTGGGCGCGGGCCTCGGCCACGACATCGGCCCATGTGCACAGGTGGTGCAATTGAACCCCATGATCGCCAAGGGTTTTTTCCGTTTCCGGAAAAATGCCGTAATAGAAGATCACCGCGGTGTGCCCGCAAGTGGCCCCTGTTTCGCGAATCGCGTCGACGAAGCTCAGCTTGGAGCCGCCATCGGTGGTCAGATCTTCGATCAGCAAAACCCGCTCGCCCTCGGACATTGCGCCTTCGATCCGGGCGTTCCTGCCATACCCTTTAGGCTTTTTGCGCACGTAGCTCATCGGCAGCGCCATGCGCTCGGCCACGAAGGCGGCGAAGGGGATGCCTGCGGTTTCGCCACCGGCGATATTGTCAAAGGCTTCAAAGCCTGCGTTGCGCATCACCGTGACGGTCAGAAAATCCATCAAGGTGGACCGAATGCGCGGATACGAGATCAGCTTGCGGCAATCGATGTAGGTGGGCGACGGCAAGCCAGAGGCCAGAATGAACGGCTCGTCCGCATTGAAATGCACGGCTTTGATTTCCAGAAGCATCCGCGCGGTGAGGCGCGCGATTTCGGATGCGGGGGGGTAGGAGCTGGGGATCATTCGTTAACCTTCCACATACCAGTGCAGATCGAAGCCGGGGTCAAAGACCGTGACGGGGCCTTCGCCGCTGGCGATTTTGTCGGGGTAGGACACGGGCGCGCCTTTACGCAGGGTGATCGTGTCGGCGTTGGGCGGCAGGCCGTAAAAGGCCGGACCGTTGAGCGAGGCAAAGGCCTCGAGCCGAGGCAGGGCGTCTGCAGCCTCGAAAACCTCGGCAAGGCAGGAGATCGTGTTGGTGGCTGAAAAGACGCCAGCGCAGCCACAGGCGCTTTCCTTGTTTGGATCGCTATGGGGGGCGGAATCCGTCCCAAGAAAATAGCGGTGATCGCCGGATGTAGCAGCCTTGACCAGCGCTTCGCGATGGCTTTCGCGCTTGGCGACGGGCAGGCAGTAGTAATGCGGTTTGATCCCGCCCACGAGCATGTGGTTGCGGTTGATAATCAAATGGTGTGTGGTGATGGTTGCACCCAAATTCTTTTCGTTTTCAGCGACATAGGCGACGGCGTCAGAGGTCGTGATATGCTCCATCACCACACGCAGACCTGGGGTGGCGCGGCGGATCGGGTCGAGCACACGTTCGATGAACACGGCTTCGCGGTCGAAGATGTCGATGTCACTGTCAGTGACTTCGCCATGCACGCAAAGCGGCATGCCGATCTCGGCCATCCGCTCCAGCACGGGGCGCACCTTGTCGAAATCGCGCACACCGGAGGCGGAGTTTGTAGTGGCCCCGGCAGGGTAGAGCTTGACCGCCGTGACGATACCTTTCGCATGGGCGTCGGCGACATCATCGGGATCGGTGTCTTCGGTCAGATAGAGCGTCATCAGCGGCTTGAAGCTGTCCATCTCGGGCGGGCAGGCGGCCAGAATACGCGCGCGATAGGCGGCCGCATCAGCGCCCGTGACGACGGGTGGCACGAGGTTCGGCATGATGATGGCGCGGCCAAAATGACGAGCGGTTTCTGGCAGAATGGCCTTGAGCAACGCGCCATCGCGCAGGTGCAAATGCCAGTCATCGGGTCGGCGGAGTATCAGGCTCTCGGTCATGGCGCAGGGGTTACACAAAAGCTGCCGCGCCTTCCAGAGCGAAGATATGCCTAATTTATGGGCGGTTTCTGGATGCGATGGGCGGAATCCGTAAATTAACCTTTAATTGCTGCGCTGCAGCATTGGCAGGCTGGGCTCGCTATGCGAAAGAAGAGCCATGCTTGATACGACTGCCGTGACGCCCCCTTTGACGATGCAACGCGCCCGCGGTCGGGCCGAGGTCTCGTTGAAAGCGGACGGCGCGCGCACCCGGCTTGATACCTTGCATCAATCGGGATCAGCCAAGGCGTTTTTGCCAGTGGTGCATTCCGATGTGCCAGAGGTCGTTTTTCTGAACACATCCGGCGGATTGACCGGGGGGGACCGTATGCGGTTTGCGCTGTCCTTGGCCGCCGGAACGCGCGCTATAGGCACGACCCAAACAGCAGAGCGGGCCTATGCGTCTTCGGGCGGTGTCGCTGAAATGGCGGTCCATCTGAAGGTTGGCGCTGGGGCGCATCTGGATTGGCTGCCGCAAGAAACCATTCTCTTTCAAAGCTCTGGCTTGTATCGCAAGACGCTCGCCGCGCTGGAGGGGGACGCGTCGATCCTGATGGTCGAGACGGTCGTTCTGGGCCGCGCTGCGATGAATGAGACTGTGACGCGGCTTGCCTTTCACGACATGCGTCACGTGACCCGCGACGGTACGCCCGTGCTGATTGAGCCGCTGCATCTGACCGATCTGACGCTGGCCAGCGCGGGTCTGGCAACCCATGGAACGCACCGCGCCTTCATCACGATTGCGCTGATCCAGCAAGGTGCCGAAGACGCGGTCGCCCCGCTACGCCGCTTGCTGCCCGAGGCGTTGCCAAGCGGCGTGTCTGGCTGGGACGGCAAATGCGTGATCCGTATGGCGGCGCCCGATGCCTGGCCGCTGAAACAGGCCATTGCCCCTATTTTGATCCATCTGCGTGGCGCATCACTGCCGCGTGTCTGGCAACTGTAAGAGACCAAGATGAACCTGACCCCCAGAGAAAAAGACAAACTTCTGATCTCGCTCGCGGCCATGGTGGCGCGCGGTCGGCTGGAGCGCGGCGTGAAGCTGAACCACCCCGAGGCCATCGCTTTGATCACGGACTATGTCGTGGAAGGGGCGCGCGACGGACGCTCGGTTGCGGAACTGATGGAGGCAGGCGCCCATGTCGTGAGCTGCGCCCAGTGCATGGAGGGGATCGCCGAGATGATCCACGATGTGCAGGTCGAGGCGACGTTTCCCGATGGCACCAAGCTGGTGACCGTGCACCACCCGATCAGATAGGAGGATATCATGCTGCTCAATCTCTTTCTTGGCGCGCTGGCGGGGTATCTGACACCGCAGGCGGAGCCGCATCTCAACAAAGCGCTCAAAGACGTTTTGCTGGATGATGTGCCGATGAAGGAAGGCGAGTTCCGCTTGTTCACCTTTATCGTCATGATGATCGTGGCGGCTGTTCTGGCGGCGCTGTTCGGGGCTGATAGCTCGGCCTTTTTGCTGCTCCTCGGGGGTGGGTTGGGCGTTTTTGGCCAGCGGATCTACACCGCGCTGACCACCAAGAAAATCGAGCCAGCAAAGTCTGAGGAGGACAGCGAATGATCCCTGGCGAAATCATGACCGCCGCAGGCGAGATCACGTTGAATGACGGGGCAGAGGCGATCACGCTTGAGGTCGCCAATACCGGCGACCGCCCGGTGCAGGTCGGCAGTCATTATCATTTCGCGGAAACCAACGCGGCGCTTGCCTTTGACCGCGACGCGGCGCGCGGGATGCGCCTCGACATCGCTGCAGGCACCGCTGTGCGCTTTGAGCCGGGCCAGACCCGCAATGTCACGCTTGTTCCTTATGGGGGCGACCGCAAGATTTACGGATTTAACCAATCCATCATGGGCGCACTTTAGCGCCTGCATCTAGGAGCCGATATGGCACGAGTTGTTACCCCGATTGATCTGATGAACACATCCTTGCAGTTCGTCACTCTTATGGCCGAGACGCAGACCGTCATGGCCTACCGCATGATGGGGATGGCGGGGCTTTGGTCCGTCACGCCTCATGAGAAAAAGCGCATGATCAATGAAAAAGGCCCCGCCTTCATGGAAGCGGTGTTGGCCGGCACGATGACGGCTGCGCGGGGTCAGAGCCCTGACAGGGTGATGCGCGCCACGATGGCGCCGCTGAGCCGCACAACCGCGTCCAACCGCAGACGGCTCGCCAAGCGCGGCCCCAACACCAAGTAAGGAACGCCCATGCCCGCCACGATTTCCCGCGCGACCTATGCCGATATGTATGGCCCCACCACGGGCGACAAGGTGCGGCTGGCCGACACCGATCTGATCATCGAGGTGGAGCGTGATCTGACCATTTACGGCGAAGAGGTGAAATTTGGTGGCGGCAAGGTGATCCGCGACGGGATGGGGCAAAGCCAAGTGACCAACGCCGAAGGGGCGATGGACACGGTGATCACCAACGCGCTTATTCTGGACTATACCGGGATTTATAAGGCCGATGTCGGCCTGCGGGCCGGTCAAATTGCGGTGATTGGCAAGGCGGGCAACCCCGATACGCAAAGCGGCGTCGATATCATCATCGGACCGGGGACAGAGATCATTGCAGGCGAGGGGCGTATCCTGACGGCAGGTGGTTTCGACGCCCACATCCATTTCATCTGCCCGCAACAGATGGAGGATGCGCTGCATTCGGGGGTCACGACTCAGCTGGGCGGTGGCACGGGGCCAGCCCATGGCACGCTGGCCACGACCTGCACGCCGGGGCCTTGGCATATTGGGCGGATGATGCAGGCGGTGGATGATGTGCCGATGAATATCGGGTTATCCTGCAAGGGCAATGCGTCAAAGCCCGACGCCTTGGTCGAGATGATCAACGCAGGCGCTTGCGCGATGAAGCTGCACGAGGATTGGGGCACGACGCCCGCCGCGATTGATTGCTGTCTGACGGTCGCCGATGACATGGACGTGCAGGTGATGATCCACACCGACACGCTGAACGAAAGCGGCTTCGTGGAAAATACCGTGGCCGCCATGAAAGGCCGCACGATCCACGCGTTCCATACCGAAGGGGCAGGCGGGGGCCATGCGCCGGATATCATCAAAGTGGTGGGCGAGGAGCATGTGATCCCAAGCTCCACCAATCCGACGCGGCCTTACACGGTCAACACCATCGAAGAGCATCTGGATATGCTGATGGTCTGCCACCATCTGGACAAATCCATCCCCGAGGATGTGGCCTTTGCCGAAAGCCGCATCCGGCGCGAGACGATCGCGGCGGAAGATATCCTGCACGACATGGGCGCGTTTTCGATCATCGCATCCGACAGTCAGGCCATGGGCCGCGTGGGCGAGGTGATCATCCGCACCTGGCAAACCGCGGATAAGATGAAGAAACAGCGCGGGCGTCTGGCTGAGGAAACCGGCGAGAACGACAATGCCCGGGTGAAGCGGTATGTGGCGAAATACACCATCAACCCGGCGATTGCGCACGGGGTTTCAACGCATATCGGGTCGATTGAGCCGGGCAAGCGGGCGGATCTGTGCCTTTGGAACCCAGCCTTCTTTGGCGTGAAACCTGAAATGGTTTTGATGGGCGGCGCGATTGTCTGTGCACAGATGGGCGATCCGAATGCTTCGATCCCGACGCCGCAGCCGGTTTACACCCGGCCCATGTTTGGCGCGATGGGCAGGTCTGTGCAGCATAATGCGGTGACGTTCGTGTCTGCTGCGGCGCAAGCCGAGGGGATCGGTGCGTCGCTGGGCTTGGCCAAGCAAACACTGGCGGTCGAGAAAACGCGGGGCATCGGGAAATCCTCGATGAAGCTGAACACCAATACGCCGCAGATCGAGGTGAACCCCGAAACCTACGAAGTGCGTGCGAATGGTGAGTTGTTGACCTGTGAGCCTGCGACCGAATTGCCGATGGCGCAGCGCTATTTTATGTTCTGATGGGGCAGAGTGGCGCGATCACATCAACCATCTTTTCCGGCGCTTTGATCTGGCCTCGGACGCCCCCAATTCATCGGCCCGAGGGGCCGCAAATCTGCGCGTGGTGTCGCTCATACGCGCCAGATTGATCGCTGAGGTTTAAGGAAAGCAGAACATGTTGCATTTTTCGCAAAGCACTGAGCAAACGGGTAAAAACCCGCCTATTCACGGCATGCAATGCTGCATTGCAGAAAGTTTACTTAAATCCTTAACCAATCTTCACTACCTTAGAGCCCATGGGAGGAAACCCAGACTGACAGGCCCCGAAAGGGACAGCGAGGTTTCCGATGGCACGACACGATTTTTCAATGCAGTTTTCCCCGCGCAATCCTGCGCGACTTCTCGACAGTTATCTGGCCGAGATCGGGATGGGCTTCAATTCCTATCCGGATCGGCAGCGGCGCTTGCAGGATATCGCGACGCTGGACGCGCTGAGCGATGCGCAACTGGCAGAATACGGCATTTCCCGCGTCGATATTCCGGCGTTTGTCTATCGCGATCTGCTTGGCTAGGAGTGGCGGCATGAGCGTGCCGCGCGCCAGCGCGGTGCGTCGCCATGTGCACCACCCGGATGATATTGTCGGGCTGGATTATGATACGCGTCTGCTGCGCCGCAAGCGGCTGACAAGCGCGTCTGGCGAGGATTTTATGGTCGATCTGGCAGAGGTCACCCATCTGGATCATCTCGATGCGTTTGTGCTGGAGGATGGTCGCACCATTGGTGTGATCGCGGCCCCCGAAGCGCTGATCCGCATCGAAGGGGATTTGCCGCGTCTGGCCTGGCATATCGGCAATCGCCACACGCCGTGTCAGGTCCATGCCGATCACTTATTGATCCGGTCTGACCATGTTCTGCGCGCTATGTTGGAACAACTCGGCGCGACCCTGACAGAGATCGAAGGGCCCTTCAGCCCCGAAGGTGGCGCTTACGGTCATGGGCGCACGTTTGGGCATGAGCATAGCCATGAGCACTGATCTTCTGACGCTCACCCAATGGCTGTCGCCAGCGTTTCCGCTGGGCAGTTTCGCCTATTCGCATGGGCTGGAACAAACAATGGCGCAAGGGCGCGTTCAGAGTGCCGCGGAGTTGCAGATTTGGCTGGAAGAAACGCTGCGCTTTGGGGCCGGCTGGATGGACGCGGTGCTGCTTTGTCAGGCGATGGCGGGGGCGGATGTGGCTGATATGGCCCGCGCGCTGGCCGCCAGCAAAGAGCGGTGGGAGGAGACTTTTGCCCAAGGCACGGCTTTCGCCGAGACGCTGAAGTCCATGGGCCACAGCGTCCGACCTGCGGCACTACCGGTCGCGGTGGGTGAAGCCGCGCGTATGCTGAGCCTTGCGCCGGCAGATGTCGCGCAGCTTTATCTGCATGCTTTTGCCTCCAACCTTGTGTCGGTCTCGGTGCGTTTTGTTCCGCTGGGGCAGTCAGAAGGCCAAGCGGTTCTGGCAGCCCTTCACCCGGTCATTGCAGAGGTCGCGCAGCGGGCCACGGACACGCCGCTTGACGTCATAGGCGCGGGCGTTTTGATGGGGGATATCGCAGCCATGGCCCATGAAACACTGGATGTGAGGCTATTTCGGACATGAAAGACATCTCAAGCAATGGCCCTTTGCGCGTAGGCATCGGCGGCCCTGTCGGCGCAGGCAAGACGACGCTGACAGAGCAGCTATGCCGCGCGTTGACGGCCGAGTACTCCGTCGCCGTCATCACCAACGATATCTACACGCGTGAGGATGCGGACTATCTGACCCGCGCGCAGGTTCTGCCATCCGAGCGTATTCGCGGCGTGGAGACCGGGGGCTGCCCGCATACCGCGATCCGGGAGGATGCCTCTATCAACCTCGCGGCGGTGGCCGATCTGCGCAATGGCTTCCCTGATCTCGACGTGATTCTGATTGAAAGTGGGGGGGATAATCTGGCCGCGACGTTCTCACCCGAACTGGCCGACCTGACGCTTTACGTCATTGATACTGCGGCGGGTCAGGACATTCCGCGCAAGCGGGGGCCGGGGGTGACGCGGTCAGATCTGCTGGTGATCAACAAAACCGATTTGGCGCCTTATGTCGGCGTCGATGAGGCGCTTTTGGAAAGCGATGCGACCAGCGCGCGTGGAGTACGGCCTTTCGTTATGGCAGCACTCAAAAGCGGCAAAGGCGTGGATCAGGTTGTGGCGTTCCTGAAAGAGGCTGGCGGTCTGTAATTACTCTGCAGGCTCAAGCGAAGGCAGTGTCACGCCCGCGGCCTGCAAATCCTGCAAGCGTCTGCGGAAGCGCGCCCCGGCGCCCCGCTGCACGAAGTTGCGGCAGACCAGCGCTTCGCGGAATGGCCGGTCTTCGTCCTGCAGATGCCCCATCAGACGGCGCATATAGCGGGCAAACTCGCGGCGCTTGCGCAGGATCTGCGACAGAATCGTAGGGGTCAACTGGCCCAAGGCCGCGTGTTCCAGGATCGGCTCAAGGCAGCCCATGATGCGCAGTTCAGCTTCAAGGTCGCGGACCATCAGGCGGGTGCGGTGGTGATGTACATAGGGCGCGTCGAAAAGGGTGGCGTGCATCGCATCAAACGCCTCCATCGCTTCGTGGATGATAAAAACATCGCCCGCGCCTTCGGTCATGTCCGGCGCGTAGCCATAGCGGCTGGTGAAATCCGTGCGGCGCATCTTGGGAAAGCGTGTGTCCCAGCCGGCCTTGTCGGTGGCCAGCGTCGCCTGCGGCTGCAATGCGACTACGGTCGCCCCGGGGGAGACGACGGAATAAGCCGCCGCTGCATACCCGCCCATGCCCGCGCCATAGAACACCACGCGGTCGAAATCCTCGAAAAAGCCGTCATCGACGAGGCGGTCGAAATAGCCATAGACGGCAGGGTCACGAAACCATGTGTCGCCGTCCGAGATCAGCGCCAGATGCGACCAGCCGTTCGCCTCGGCTGTGGCCCATCCTGCGGGCGCGCAATCAGCATCGCGGCGGCAGATGTTTTGCTGACTGTCAAAGCTCACAATCAAGGTGGGCGACTGGTCGATGAAGGCCGCCGAATGGCGCGCGCCGATAGGTTGGAAATAACCCAGATCTTCGGCCAGCTCGTCCAGCGCATCCAGCCAGTCCTGACCTTTCAGCC
The DNA here is from genome assembly GCF_020177595.1 of Cognatishimia sp. MH4019. Lineage (GTDB taxonomy): Bacteria > Pseudomonadota > Alphaproteobacteria > Rhodobacterales > Rhodobacteraceae > JAHTBL01. The sequence goes on from NZ_JAHTBL010000001.1 coordinate 277,869, forward strand.
CCGCAAGCGCCTTGGCAAATTCTTCTTCTGTCACAGTCATCGGGGCCCCATCAGGTATCTTGGCGCAGTGTAGTCTGGCCTTGGATGGCAGTGCAATGGGGCAAGAATGCGCTGTGTTCATGCTCATATGATGCGATTGTTTCGCGTGCTGCGCGGGTCTGTTTCTCAAACCGTGCCGATGGCCGATGGTTGACGCGCGCTCTGCGGCGGCTAGCATCGCTGAGAGGGAGGATTGAAATGACCAGCCAGATCAACACGATCGACGAGGTGCAATCCCTCCTGAGCGCGCAAAACTACGTCTGCGGGCGTGCGCTTGCGACGGTGGTGTTCTTGTCCTTGCGTCTGGGACGGCCGCTTTTTCTGGAAGGTGAGGCGGGTGTCGGCAAGACCGAGATCGCCAAAGCCATTGCTGCCGCTTTGGGGCGCCGGCTGATCCGGTTGCAATGCTATGAGGGGCTGGATGCGTCCTCTGCGGTTTATGAGTGGAACTTTGCCGCCCAGATGGTCGCGATCCGCGCCGCGGAAGCAGGCGGCGGGGCCGACAGCAAAGCGCTTCAAACGCAGCTCTTCTCGGACGACTATTTGATTGAGCGGCCTTTGCTGGAGGCGATGCGCCCCGATCCTGCAGGCCCGCCTGTGTTGCTGATCGACGAACTGGACCGCACGGATGAGCCGTTTGAGGCGTTCCTGCTCGAAGCCCTCTCTGACTTTCAGGTGACGATCCCCGAGCTTGGCACCATCAAGGCGCCCGAGCCGCCCATCGTCATACTGACCTCCAATCGGACCCGCGAAGTGCATGATGCGCTCAAACGGCGCTGCCTCTATCACTGGGTCGATTACCCCGATCTGGAGCGCGAGATGGACATACTCGAGGCCCGCGCGCCCGAGGCGTCCCAAGCGCTGTCGCGCGAGGTGGTGGCCTTTGTGCAAAAGCTCCGCACTGAAGATCTGTTCAAAAAACCCGGCGTGGCGGAAACCATCGATTGGGCGAAATGCCTGCTGGCGCTCGACGTCATTAACCTCTCGCCGGAGGTCATCGCAGATACGCTGGGTGCGATCCTGAAGTATCAGGATGACATCCAGAAGCTGCAAGGCTCCGAGGCGAAACGGATACTGGACGAGGTGAAGGCAGAGTTGGCACCAGCGTGATGCTTCTTTTGTCTCCAAATACCTTATCCCAAAACCGGCCAAAGGCGCGCCGATGGTAGCACTTCCCGACCTCGAACTCCCCGAAAACCCCAAGCTCACGCGCAACATCACCCACTTCGCGCGGGCGCTCAGGCAGGCGGGTTTACCGATTGGGCCAGGGGCCACGCTTAACGCGATCAACGCTGTGAAGGCCGCAGGCTTCACCGAACGCGCGGATTTCTATTGGACGCTGCATGCCTGTTTTGTCACGCGCCCCGAACATCGCGCCACGTTCCGACAGCTGTTCCGACTTTACTGGCGCGACCCGCGCTATCTTGAACATATGATGTCCTACATGATCCCGGCGACCCGCGGCGTCGCGGAAGAGCGCCGCGCCAAGGCGGCCGAGAAGCGCGCGGCGGAGGCGTTGCTGGACGGGGTGGAGCGGGATCTCCCCGAGATCGAGAAAGACGATGGCGAAACCCAGATCGAGATTGACGCTTCGCGCACGATGTCGTCGCAGGAACGGCTGAAAAGCCTTGATTTCGAACAGATGAGCACAGCCGAGATGGCCGAGGCCAAGCGGATGCTCGCGCGTCTGACGCTGCCGATCAAACCTTTGCCGAGCCGCCGCACGCAGGTGTCCCCGATTGGGGCACAGATCGACGCGCGGCGCACCTTGCGCGCGGCGATGCGGCAGGGGGGCGAGACCCACAAGCTGGTTCTGAAAACGCCTCGTACCCGGTGGCCGAACCTTGTGGCGCTGTGCGATATCTCAGGCTCCATGAGCCAGTATTCCCGCGCTGTGTTGCATTTTCTGCACGCGGTGGCCAACCAGCAGGGGGCGGGCTGGGCAAAGGTCCATGCCTTCACCTTCGGCACGCGGCTGACCAACATCACGCGCCATCTGGGCACCCGCGATGTGGACGCGGCCCTTGCTGCCGCCGGCGCTGAGGCACAAGATTGGGAAGGCGGCACGCGCATCGGGGCATGCCTGACCGAGTTCAACCGCGACTGGTCGCGGCGGGTTCTGGGATCAGGGGCCATCGTTTTGCTGATTACCGATGGTCTGGACCGGGACGATCCCGACGATCTGGCCCGCGCGATGGAGCGCTTGCATCTGAGCGCGCGCAAGGTGATCTGGCTGAACCCGCTTTTGCGTTGGGATGGCTTTGCCCCCAAGGCGCGCGGCATTGCCGAGATGTTGCCAAGGGTGGACAGCTTTCGCGCCGGTCATAACATCGCGTCGCTCGAAGCTCTTGCCGATGCGCTCTCGCGCCCTGATGATAGGGGTGAAAAGGCGCGCCTGATGGCCTTGTTGGAGGACTAGATGGACCGGATACCCGAGATTGCCCTCGAGTGGCACCGCGCCGGAAAAGGCGCGGCCTTGGCCACTGTTGTGCGCACTTGGGGCAGTGCCCCGCGCCGGGTGGGCAGCCAGTTGGTGATCTCAGGTGCAGGGGAGATTGAAGGCTCCGTCTCTGGCGGCTGCGTCGAAGGCGCAGTGATCGTGGAGGCGATTGATGCGCTGGAGGACGGCGCGCCCAAGCTGCTGACCTTCGGGGTCTCTGATGATGAAGCCTTCGCCGTTGGACTGGCCTGTGGTGGCGAAATCGCGGTGCTGGTCGAGCCGGTCGGCAAGGCCATGCCGGAGGACATGCTGGCCGATCTGGTCGCTGCCCGCGCGGCGCGTCAGCCGATTGCCTATCACGTGAATACCGCAAGCTGGGCGCGCAGTTTAAGCACGGATAACTCGGATGACCGCTTCCGCATGGACCGCTCTGGCTTTGAGGAAGACACCTTTATTGCCATTAACAATCCGCCCTTGCGCATGGCAGTGATCGGGGCCGTTCACATTACCCAGCCCTTGGTGCAGATGGCGCGCATGGCGGGCTATGATCCGTTCATAATCGACCCGCGCGAGATATTCGGCTCCGAGGCGCGTTTCCCCGGCGAGATGCTGAGCAACGAGTGGCCGGATGAGGCGCTGACGGCTTGGGGCATTGATGCGCGCACGGCGGTTGTGACCTTGTCCCATGATCCCAAAATCGACGATCCCGCGCTGCATGTCGCTCTGAAATCCGACGCTTTCTATATCGGCGCGCTGGGCTCGACCCGGACCCATGCCAAACGGTTGGCGCGGCTGACCGAAGCGGGGTTCAGCGATGCGGATATCGCGCGCATCCACGCGCCCGTTGGCCTTGATATCGGTGCGGCCAGCCCGGCGGAAATCGCGATTGCGACGCTGGCCCAGATCACAGGCGTCCTGCGGGGGCGCGCGTGAAATTCGGCCCCGTTCCCGTCGCGCAGGCGCAAGGCGCAATCCTTGCCCATTCGCTGCGATTGCAAAGCGGGGTGCTGAAAAAGGGCAGGGTGCTGGAGGCAGGCGATCTTGCCAAGATCACCGCCGAAGGTGTGGCCGAGATCATCGTCGCGCAGCTTGCGCCGACGGATGTGGAAGAAAACGCCGCCGCCGCGCGTCTGGCTGCGTCCATCGCACCGGACCCAAAGGCCGCTTATCTGCGGGTCGCCGATCCGTTCACCGGGCGTGTGAACCTTTACGCCCAATCCGCCGGGATCATGGTGATCGACACGGATGCGGTGCACGCCCTGAACAGGGTGAACCCGCTTATCACGCTGGCCACGCCGCGCCCTTACACCCGCGTTGCTGCGGGTGCGCTGGTGGGGACGGTCAAGATCATCTCATATGCTGTGCCCGAGCATGATTTGAACAGGGCCTGCGAAGCCGCCACCACCGCCCTGCGCCTGCAGCCTGCGACGCTGCCGGATGCCACGCTGATCCTGACCGATCTGCCGGGTGCGCCTGACAATGCCAAAGGGGAAGCGGCCGTGGCCAGCCGCCTTGATGCGCTGGGCGTCACCCTTGCCGAGACACTGCGCGTCCCGCATGCCACGAAAGCTGTCTCTGAAGCGATAGAGCGCGCAAACGGTGCGTTGATCCTGATCCTGACGGCCTCTGCCACGTCTGACCCTGCCGATGTCGCACCTTTGGGTCTGACTGCGGCAGGCGGCGCGCTGGTACATTTCGGCATGCCCGTGGACCCCGGAAACCTGCTTTTTCTCGGTGATTACAAATCCCGCCCGGTGATCGGCTTGCCCGGTTGCGCGCGCTCGCCTGCGCTCAACGGGGCCGATTGGGTGATGGAGCGTGTTCTGTGCGGTATTCCAGTCACCTCGGATGACATTGCAGCGATGGGAGTAGGTGGCCTTCTTAAGGAAATCAAGACACGGCCCCAGCCCCGCGAAGGCTAGGTCTTCTTTTGTCCAAAAATACCTGAAAGCGCCTCAACCGGCCAAAAGTTGCGACAGGCTGTCCCGATCCGGAACATTCGCAAAAGAATTGTTCTCAAAACGAAAAACCCGTGCTTAACTCTCCTCAAGAATGAAAAGGGAGGAATTTCATGACACAGGTCTCAATGACCGTGAACGGGAAAGCTGTCAGTGGCGAGGTCGAAGGTCGTACGCTTCTGTCGGGTTTCTTGCGCGACAGCCTGAACCTGACAGGCACCCATGTGGGCTGTGACACCAGCCAATGTGGCGCTTGCGTGGTCCATGTCGATGGCGTGGCCGTGAAGGCCTGCACGATGCTGGCAGGCGAAGCTGAAGGTACCGAGGTCACGACAATTGAAGGTATGGCGAACCCTGATGGCTCGCTGTCGACGATCCAGCAGGCGTTTCAGGACCACCACGGGCTGCAATGCGGCTTCTGCACGCCGGGCATGGTGATGTCGGCGGCAGCGCTGCTGCAAGACAATCCCAACCCGTCTGAGACGGAGATCCGCGAATATCTGGAAGGCAATATCTGCCGGTGCACAGGCTATCATAACATCGTCAAAGCGATCATGGCCGCCGCCGGACAAGACGTCAGCAAAATTGCTGCGGAGTAAGACTTCTGACTATGGCGTAGGGGTATCCTCTCCGCGCCTGACCCACCTTTAAGGGAGGTAGAAACATGCCCAAAGACGGAGGCATTGGCGCCAGCTCAAAGCGGCGCGAGGACGTGCGGTTTCTGACCGGACGCGGACGCTACACAGACGACATCAACATCAACAATCAGACCTATGTGCATTTCCTGCGCTCGGATGTGGCCCATGCGACGATCAAGGGGATTGATACCGCTGCGGCTTCGGAAATGCCCGGTGTGGTGCGGATTTTCACAGGGGCCGATTTTGAAGGCATCGGCAGTATTCCTTGCGGTTGGCAGGTCACCGACCGCCACGGTGAGCCGATGCAGGAACCCGCGCACCCCGTGCTGGCCCAAGGTAAGGTGCGCCATGTGGGCGACCCGATCTGCGCCGTGGTGGCCGACACGCTGGAACAGGCCCGCGATGCCGCAGAGGCGATTGAGCTTGATCTGGAAGAGCTGCCCGCCGTTGTGGATATGAAGGCCGCCGTTCAGGATGGCGCCACCAAGGTGCATGACGATCTGACCAGCAATCTTTGCTACGATTGGGGTTTTGTTGAGGAAAACCGTGAGGCCGTGGATGAGGCGATCAAATCCGCTGCCCATGTCACCACGCTGGAACTGGTCAACAACCGCCTTGTCGCCAACCCGATGGAGCCGCGTGTGGCGGTGGGCGACTGGAACGCAGGCACAGACGACTACACGCTCTACACCACAAGCCAGAACCCCCATGTGATCCGGCTGCTGATGGGCGCGTTTGTGCTGGGCATTCCTGAGCATAAGCTGCGTGTGGTTGCCCCCGATGTGGGCGGCGGCTTTGGCACCAAGATCTTCCACTACGCGGAAGAGGCGTTCTGCACCTTTGCGGCCAAGCAGGTCGGGCGTCCGGTCAAATGGACCTCGTCACGTTCGGAAGCGTTCATGTCAGACGCCCATGGGCGCGATCACGTGACCAAGATCGAACTGGCGATGGATGCGGACAATAACTTCACAGCCCTGCGGACAGAGACCTATGCGAATATGGGCGCGTATCTCTCCACCTTTGCGCCGTCCATTCCGACATGGCTGCACGGCACGCTGATGGCGGGCAACTACAAGACGCCGCTCATCTATGTGAACGTAAAGGCCGTGTTTACCAACACGGTGCCGGTGGATGCCTATCGTGGCGCTGGACGGCCAGAAGCAACGTTCCAGTTGGAGCGTGTGGTCGACAAAGCCGCACGCGAGTTGGGCGTTGATCCGATTGAGTTGCGTCGTCAGAACTTTATCACGGAGTTCCCCTATGCCACCCCTGTGGCGGTGGAGTATGACACCGGTGATTATAACGCCACGATGGACAAGCTGGCCGAGATTGGCGATCTTTCCGGGTTCGAGGCGCGATTGGCTGAGTCCAAGAAACGCGGCAAGCTGCGCGGTCTGGGCGTGAACTGCTATATCGAGGCTTGCGGGATTGCCCCGTCGAACCTTGTCGGGCAGTTGGGCGCGCGGGCTGGCTTGTATGAAAGTGCCACCGTGCGGGTGAACGCAACCGGCTCGATTTCCGTGATGACCGGCAGCCACAGCCACGGGCAGGGGCATGAGACCGCCTTTCCGCAAGTGATTGCCGAGATGATCGGGATTGATGAAAGCCAGGTCGAGATTGTCCATGGCGACACGGCGACCTCCCCGATGGGGATGGGGACCTATGGGTCTCGTTCGTTGGCCGTCGGTGGCTCTGCCATGGTCCGCGCCGCCGAGAAGGTGATTAACAAGGCCAAGAAGATCGCCTCGCACCTGCTGGAAGCGTCCGAAGCCGATATCGAGTTGAAGGACGGCCAGTTCACCGTTGCGGGCACGGATAAATCCGTGGCCTGGGGCGATGTGACCTTGGCGGCCTATGTGCCTCACAACTACCCGCTTGAGGAAATCGAGCCGGGGTTAGAGGAAACGGCCTTCTATGATCCCAACAACTTCACCTACCCCTCGGGCGCCTATTGCTGCGAGGTCGAGGTCGATCCCGAGACCGGCAAGGTCACGATTGAGTCCTTCGCGGCAGCTGATGATTTCGGCAATATCGTGAACCCGATGATCGTGTCAGGTCAGGTTCATGGCGGGATCGCCCAAGGGGTTGGGCAGGCTTTGCTGGAGAACTGTTCTTATGACGAGAACGGTCAGATCCTGTCGGCCAGCTATATGGATTACGCCATGCCGCGCGCCGATGATGTGCCGTTCTATTCGGTGGATCACTCCTGCCAAACACCTTGCACGCATAACCCGCTGGGCGTGAAGGGCTGCGGCGAGGCTGGGGCGATTGGATCGCCGCCCTCGGTGGTGAATGCGGTCGTCGATGCACTGCAACGCGCGGGCCATGATGTGACCCATATCGATATGCCGCTGACGCCGGGCAAGGTCTGGGCGGCGATGAACGGATAACCTTTTCGGCGGCGGTCCTGATGGGCTGCCGCCGGATTGAGGTATTTAGAGACAAAAGAAGACAGGGGCATTGCCCAAGATCTTCAGGAGGACGAAAGATGTATGCATTCGAGTTTGAACGGCCCACGACGGTGGAGGATGCGGTCAAGGCGCTGGCATCGGAAGACGCGCAGGCGCTGGGCGGGGGGCAGACGTTGATCCCGACGCTGAAACAGCGGCTGGCGGCACCTGAGACGCTGGTGAGCCTTGGCGGCATTGCCGAGATGAAAGGCGTCTGTATCGGCGACAGTGGCGAGGTGTGTATTGGCGGCGCGACCACCCATGCGACCGTTTCGGGAGAGGCGGGGGATTATCCGGCGCTGGCGGAGCTGGCGTCGCATATCGGCGACCCGGCTGTCCGCAATCGCGGGACCATTGGTGGATCGCTGGCCAATAACGATCCCTCGGCCTGCTATCCGGCGGCGGCGCTTGGGTCGAACGCTACGATCATCACCAACAAGCGTGACATCGCGGCGGATGAATATTTTCAGGGCATGTTCACGACGGCGCTGGAAGAGGGTGAGATTATCACCGAAGTGCGTTTCCCGGTGCCGGAAAAGGCCAACTACCAGAAATTCGTGCAACCGGCCTCGCGCTTTGCGTTGGTGGGCGTTTTCGTTGCGAAATACAGCGATGGGGTGCGGGTGGCTGTGACGGGCGCCTCAGAAGAGGGCGTGCATCGCTGGTCGGAGGCGGAAGAGGCGCTTTCGGCGGATTTCAGCGCAGACGCGATTTCCGGGCTGAGCGTGCCTGCGGACGGTCTGATCGGCGATTTGCACGGCACGCCAGAATACCGTGCGCATCTGGTCAAAGTGCTCACGGGCCGTGCGGTCACCGCAGCTGCGTAATCAGTGCCTTTAAAGAAACGACACCGCGTGGGCCTAGCCTTCGCGGTGTTGCTTGTTGCGGGGGGCGTTCTGTCGGCGCTCCTGGCCTCGGACCGCCGCATCGAAGAACGTCAGCATGCGCGGCTTCAAGCCACGCAAAGCGGTCCGTTGACACCCTTTCAATCGGATGGATGCAGTGGCGGGTTAAGCGAGGTCTGGAGCGCCTTGCCGCGCGAGTTACGCGCGGACCCGCTGCCGTTTGAGGCCTGTTGCGTGACCCATGACCGCGCCTATCACGCAGGCGGAGGCGAAGCGCTACCGCGTGGCGGCTACATGGCGCGGCTCGCAGCTGACCGCGCCCTGCAGGCCTGTGTGGCACAAAGCGGCGGGCGGGCCTTGGCGGACGGGATGTTTCAAGCCGTGCGTTTGGGCGGAATGCCCTGCAGCGGGTTGGCGTGGCGCTGGGGCTATGGCAGGCCTGCCTGCAAATAAAAAGCCCCTCGAAAGGGGCTTTAAGATCACGCTGTAACAGATTGATTTATTTGGAGATCGGCCCGATCATCATGACCATCTGACGGCCTTCCATCTTGGGCATGTTCTCGACCTTGCCGGCCTCTTTGGTGTCCTCGGCCACACGTTCCAGCAATTCGCGGCCCAGATTCTGGTGCGCCATCTCACGGCCCCGGAAGCGCAGTGTCACTTTCACCTTGTCGCCGTTCTCGAGGAACTTGAACACATTGCGCATCTTGACGTCATAGTCATGCGTGTCTGTGTTCGGGCGGAACTTGACCTCTTTGACCTCGATGGTCTTTTGCTTCTTGCGGGCTTCGCTTTCGCGCTTTTGCTGTTCGTACTTGAACTTGCCGAAATCCATGATCTTGCAGACAGGCGGGTTGGCATTGGGCGAGATTTCGACCAGATCAAGCCCAGCCTCATCGGCCAGAACCATCGCGCGTGCAGGCGTCACGACATCCAGGTTTTCACCTTCCGCGCCGATAAGACGAATTTCAGGGGCCTTGATGTGTTCGTTAACACGGGGGCCGGTATTGCGCACCGGAGGTGCGTTATGGGGTCTGCGGGCTATGGCTCAGCTTCCTTCAATGGTGATAAATTCGAGTTGCCAATCTAGCCCCTGTCGGGCGCGCTTTCAACCGCTAAAGGATGCGCAAAAGGGTGCCGCGTCGCAGAATTTCCCCTTTAAGGTGGCAGGTATGAGTGCCATATGATCAGCCATGGGGGGCAAAAAGGCCCCGTAAGAGTGAGGAATTACCATGCGAAGTCTTTTTCTGATTATTGCGGCGGTCGCCGTGGCTGCGGTGGGCTACTTTGTCTACACGGGCGGCACGGCTGAGGACGTCGTGGAGGGCGCTCAGGAAACGGCAACCGAAGCGACTGACACGGCAAGCGAAGCTGCTGATGCCGCAACCGACGCGACAAGCGACGCAGCCGACGCTGCAACAAACGCCGTTGAACAGGCCACCGAAGCTGCAACAGAAGCGGCATCTGATGCTGTGACTGCCGTGGAAGAAGCTGTCGAGGGGGCCACAGAGGCTGCGACCGACGCTGTGAACAGCGCCGTCGAGGCAGTTGAGGGCGCCGTCGATCAGGTCACAGGCGCTGCCGAGGAAACGGCAACGGACGCGGCTGAGGCCACTGAAGAGGCTGCGACTGACGCTGTTGAGGCGACCGAGGGCGCTGCAACCGAAGCTGCGGACGCCACTGAAGAGGCTGCGACTGAAGCGACTGAGACGGCAACCGACGCTGTTGAAGCCACCGAAGACGCAGCAACGAACGCGGCAGAGGCAGCAACAGAGACCGCAAACGATGCGGCTGAAGCGACTGAAGATGCCGTGACCGACGCTACCGAAGAGGCGAGCGACGCAGCTACTGCAACGCAAAACGCTGCAACGGAAACCACCGAAGAGGCTGCGGGCAACATGTCTGAACTGCTGACTGTTGATGGCTTCGATTTCGACCAAGTCTCCGAGATGATCGACAATTCCGAGATTGGCGAGATGCAGAAATCCATGCTGAAGACAGCTGTGGATCAGGCACGGGACAATCCCGATGTGCTGCAAGGTGTTCTGGACCAGATCAAGGCGGCATTGGGCGAGTAAGCCTTTCAAAGCCTGACTAAAATGAAACGCCGCGCGAGAGACCCTCGCGCGGCGTTTTCTGTTTCATCTTTGCTTAAATACTCAACAAGTACGAGCCTTAGCCAACAAACGCTTTCTCGACCACGTAGTGACCCGGCTCGGAGTTGGCGCCTTCTTCAAGGCCGTATTCCTCGAAGATCGCTTTCAGATCGGTGTTCAAGCCGATTGAGCCGCAGACCATTGCGCGGTCGTTCTCGACGCTGAAATCGTCAATCCCGAGGTCCTTGAACAGCGTCCCGTCTTTGATCAGGTTGGTGATGCGGCCCATTTTCGGGCTCTCCTCGCGGGTCGTTGTGGGGTAGTAGCGCAGCTTCTGCTGTGCGTCTTCACCCACCAGCGGGTCGTCCTTGGTCAGCGCGATCAGTTCCTCGCCATATTTCAGCTCGGCCACGTCTCGGCAGGTGTGGGTCAGGATGACCTCGTCGAATTTCTCATACGTCTCCGGCTCGCGCAGGAGCGACGCGAAAGGCGCAATACCTGTGCCGGTCGCGAAAAACCAGATGCGCTTGCCGGGCAGCAGGGCGTCATGGACGAGCGTGCCCACGGGTTTGGGCCGCAGGATCACCTGGTCGCCGGGCTGGATGTGCTGGAGCTTGGAGGTCAGCGGACCGTCCTGCACCTTGATCGAATAAAAGCCGAGTGTTTCATCCCATGCGGGCGATGCGATGGAATAGGCGCGCAGCAAGGGGCGGCCGTTGTCGCCCATCAGGCCCAGCATCACAAACTCGCCCGAGCGAAAGCGCAGGCTTGCAGGGCGGGTCACGCGAAAGGAAAAGAGCCGGTCGGTGTAATGCGTCACCTCGGTTACGGTTTGCGCGTCGGGAAGGGTCGGTTGTTTGACAGGGGATGCTTCGGTCACGGTCACTTGCTCGTTCATGATAAATGTCCAGCGAAGTTGACACTTCGCGCCTTTTCATTAGCCAAATTTAAGAGGGTCGGGAAGGGGATTACGCGCCGCGCAGCCGCGACTGATAGTCATGGGCCTGCCAATCGGCGCGGGCCAGCCATTGGGGTTCGGGCTGTCGCGCGGCGAGGTCGTCGTCAATCTCGACCTCGTCAAAGCCTGCGCGGCGCGCCATGGCGTACTGGTCGGCCAGCACATGGCCCTTGGCGCGCAGGCGGCCCTTGTAGCCCATCAAGCGAAACTGGCGGGCCAGCGTGAAGCCGCGCCCATCGGCGAAACTGGGAAAGTCGATGCGGATCATGTCGAGACCGGTCAGGCGGTTGGCCAGTGCATGGGGGTCTGCGTCGGATGGCACGTCCAGTGCGGCCACGTCATTGGCGCAATCGGGGGACGCAAAACCACCCGTCCAGTTGTCTTCGCTGAAGCCAGTATCGGTTACGATGATGCTCATTTGAAACTCCTTTATGCGGCGGGACGGCGGACTATCTTGCCGTCCACGATATGAATGCCGCATTCCTCTTTTTCCGTGTTGCGCCAACGGCCTGAGCGGGGGTCTTCACCTTTGCGGACGGGCGAAGTGCAAGGCGCGCAGCCGATGGAGGGGTAGCCTTGAGCGACCAGCGGATGGCGCGGCAGGCGATTGTTGATGATGTAGTCCTGCACGTCCTCGGGCGTCCAATGAGCCAGTGGATTGACCTTAATGCGGGCTGGGCCATCAGCCTCAAAGAACTCGAGGCTCGCGCGCGACCCGGCTTGAAAGCGTTTACGCCCAGTGATCCAGCCATCGAAGGGTAGTAACGCCTTTTCCAGCGGCGCGGTTTTGCGCAGGGCGCAGCAAGCGTCGGGGTTGGACTGGTGGAGTGTTCCGTTGGGGTCCTGCGCGGCGATGTCAGCGGCGCGGATGGTCCGCACGTCTTGCAAGCCCAGATGGGTGGCGACGTCTGTCTGGTAAGCCAGCGTTTCGGGAAATAGCATTTCGGTGTCGATAAAGAGAACCGGCAGGCGTGGGTTTACGACCGACACCATATGCAACAGCACCACCGATTCCGCCCCGAAGGACGAGACCAGCGTCAACTGACCCGCTTTCGGATTGGTAATCGCACCCGACAGCACATCAATCCCCGCGTTATGGCGATAGTAGCCATTCAGCGCCGCGATCCGGGCGTGGATCGGCAGGTTATGCGGCATCTTGCTTGGCCTGTTCGGGATAAAGCACGGCCTTGAAGGGTGCGGCTCCGAGGCGACGGTAGGCCTGAAGGAATGTCTCGTCTGCACTGTCGCGTAGGTCGAGATAGCCCAGAACGAGGCGTTCTATGGCCGGAATAATCTCGTCCGCCGAGAAGCCGGGGCCAGCCCGTTCGCCGATGGCCGCATCTTCAGAGCCGTCGCCGCCCAGCGTGATCTGGTAGTTTTCTACGCCTGCACGGTCGAGACCAAGGATTCCGATATGGCCCACATGGTGATGCCCGCACGCGTTGATGCAGCCCGAGATCTTTATCTTGAGCGGGCCGATGTCGTGCTCAAGTTTCAACTCGTCAAAGCGTTCCGCAATCTCTTGCGCGATAGGGATCGAACGCGCCGTGGCCAGCGCGCAGTAATCCATGCCGGGGCAGGCGATGATGTCGCTGACAAGCCCGATATTGGCCGTAGCGAGGCCTGCCTCGCGAAGTTTTGCATAGATCGCTGGCAGGTCGGATTTGTGGACATGGGGCAGGATCACGTTCTGCTCATGGCTGATGCGCAGCTCGTCATGGGCGTAGGTTTCGGCAAGGTCCGCCATGACGCGCATCTGGTCGGCGGTGGCATCGCCGGGCGTTGCGCCATGGGCTTTGAGCGAGATTGAGACGATGGCATAGCCGTCGGCCTTGTGGGCGCTGAGGTTGGTGTCGGACCAGCTTGCGAAGGCAGGGTTGGTGAGGCGTGCGGCCTCATACCCCTTGGTATTGCCGGTCTTGAACGCGGGCGGTGCGAAGGAGGCCTCCAGCTTGCTCAGCAGCTTCTGATCGAAGCCTGCGAACTGGGCTTTGATCGCGGTGAAACGGTCCTCAACCAAAGCGCGAATACGCTCGATTCCGTTTTCATGAACGGTGATCTTGATGCGGGCTTTGTACTTGTTATCGCGGCGGCCCAGCAGGTTATAGACGCTGACGATGGCCTCGACATAGGGCAGCAGATCGGCCTTGGGCAGGAACGGCGCGATGACCTTGCCGATCATGGGCGTGCGGCCCAGACCGCCACCGACGATGACTTCGAAGCCGGGCTCACCGGCATCATTACGCACCATGCGCAGGCCGATATCGTGAGCTTTGGTGACGGCGCGGTCAACGGGCGATCCGCTGACGGCGATCTTGAACTTGCGCGGCAGGAACTGGAATTCCGGGTGGTCGGTGGACCACTGACGCAGCAGCTCGGCCACGGGGCGGGGATCTTCGACCTCATCTGCCGCGGCCCCTGCGAAATGGTCGGCAGTCACGTTGCGGATCGTGTTGCCGGAGGTCTGGATGGCATGCAGGCCAACCTCGGCCAGCGCGTCCAGTATGTCGGGCACGTCTTGCAGCTTGGGCCAGTTATACTGGATGTTCTGGCGCGTGGTGAAATGGCCGTAGCCCTTGTCCCACCGCTCTGCGATCTCTGCCAGCTTGCGCATTTGGGCGCCGTTCAGGGTGCCGTAAGGGATCGCGACACGCAGCATATAAGCGTGCAGTTGCAGGTAGAGGCCGTTCATCAGGCGCAGCGGCTTGAACTCATCCTCGGTTAGCGAGCCGTCGATGCGGCGTGCGACCTGCGCGCGGAACTGGGCGTTGCGTTCAGCTAAGAACGCGGTGTCAAAGTCATTGTAATGATACATGATTTATAGCTCCGCCTGTTTGCCGTGGCTGTAGTTCGAAGGCCCGCGCATGCGGAACGCCTCGCGGAAATGGGTGGGCCTGGGGCCCGCGTCTGTGGGTTCGACCTCGGCCAGATAGGCGCCGACAACGACATCACGCTGCTGCGTCGCCTCTAACAGGCGCAGGTCGGCATGGGCCTCGTCTTCAAGCACTTCGGCTTGGGCAAGATCGCGAGTCCAGCCTGTGGGGGTCTGGTAGATCACATCGCCCTCCAGCAGGTGGTTGGCGGTGACGACTTTCGGGGTGAAGGCGCGGGGCATTATGCGAATTCCTTCTCTTGGATCTCTTGCAGGGCGGTCATGGCGGCGCGCGGGGCGAGGCCGTAGAGGGTCAGCGCGGGGCCGATGAGGGACGCGTCCGATAGCGCCTCCGCCATCTCGGCCAGTGTGGTCGCGACGATGCGCTGATCGGGGCGAGAGGCGTTTTCGACGAACGTGACGGGGGTGGCAGGATCTGCACCGTGCATCATCAGGCGGCCCTGAATGAACCGGGCAGAGCGTTTGCCCATATAGATCGCCGCAACCTCGCCTTGTGCGGCCAGCGTGCGCCAATCGTGATCGGCAAAGCCCTTCATGTCATGTCCTGTCAGCAGCTGGACTGAGGCGTTGCGCTGGCGCTTGGTGAGAGACTGGCCGATGCCCGCAACAGCAGCCGAGGCGGCTGTGATGCCGGGGATGATACGCCAAGTGACGTCAGCGGCTTCGCAGGCCTCAATCTCTTCATCGAGCCGTCCGAACACGGTTGGATCACCTGCTTTCAGGCGCACCACATGGGCGCCCGATTGGGCATGTTCGACGATAAGTGCGTTGATATCGTTCTGTGCCATGGCTTTGCCAAAACCTTCTTTCCCCGCGTCGATGACCAGCGCTTCACGGCGCGCGAGTTCAAGGATTTCGGGGGTGACGAGGCGGTCATGGATGACGACATCGGCGGCATCCAGCGCTTTGCGCGCTTTCAGTGTCAGCAAGTCCGGATCACCTGGGCCTGCGCCGACCAGATCGACGGCGCCTTCTTTCTCAGGCGCGGAAAGATGCGTGGTAAGCAGATTGTCCAAAGCCTCTGGAACAGCCTCTATCCCATTTTCATCAATGATTTGAGGGCCGGTCTTAAAGTAATATTCCGACCAGAAGTCGCGGCGTGCGCGCCCCATGGGCAATGCTTCAACAACGTTGCGAAAGGCTTTGCCGATCCGAGCGAGTGGCCCCAGTGTGGCGGGCAGGCGTTCCTCCAGATCGCGTTTGATGGCGCGGGCCAGAACCGGTGCGGCCCCTTCAGTGCCGATGGCCACAGTGACCGGGTCGCGGTCCACGATGGCAGGGGTGATGAACTGGCTGTCGGCGAGATTGTCTACAATATTGACCCGCGCGCCATCGCGGTGGGCAAGGGCGGCCACGCGTGCATCTTCTGCCTCGTCCTCGTTTGCCGCGTAAAAGAGCACAGCACACATCGCATCGCCTGGCTCCATCGCGCGGGGGTGCAAGGTCAACTTGCCCTCCTGCGCCCATTGCTGGATCAGCGGCAGCGCATCCGTCGCAAAAACAGAGATTTTCGCCTCGGTCTTCAACAGCAGGCGCAGCTTGGCGACAGCTGCATCCCCGCCGCCCGATACGACGATGCGGCGGCCTTCGACGGCGATGAACACGGGGAAATGTTTCATAGGGATGCGATCCTTTGTTGGTCTTAAAGTAGGACAATTTCCTAACTAATGGCAGTATGCGCTTGCAGATAAGGAAATATGTTCTCATAAACCGCAGCGATAGAACGCCAGTTTCCCACTTGAGGATCAAATAGAATGTCTGTTCGTCTAGATGACATGGATCGAAAAATCCTGACCGAGCTGCAAACCGATGCATCGCAGTCGCTTGATGAAATTGCCCGTAAAGTGGGCTCTTCAAAGACGCCTGTCTGGAACAGGATTCGCAAATTGCGCGAGGGGGGCGTGATCGGGGCGCAGACAGTGCGGCTTGATCCAGAAGCGCTTGGATTTGAGGCGTGTTTCTTCGTCCTGATCCGCACGTCCGAGCATGAGGCAGAGTGGCAGCGCGCGTTTTTGCAAGCTTTGCAAGAGCGCCCGGAGGTGCAGGAAGCGCATCGGTTGGCAGGGGATATCGACTACATTCTGAAGGTTCGTGTGAAAAATGCACGGGCCTATGACGCGTTCTATCAGGCGCTGATTTCAGAAGTGCGCGTCTATAATGTGACGGCGCTGCTTTCGATGGAAGAGATTAAATCGACAACGGCTTTACCGCTTTAGATCTGCACCATGAGGCGCTCGAGCCCATGAAAATGGTAGATATTTGCGTATTTTGGCGACGCCGCCAGACGGAGTTTAGGACACCGTTCAAAGAGCACGCGAAGGCCTATGAGCAACTCTAGCCGTGCCAGCGGCGCACCGACACAAAAATGGATCCCGCCGCCGAAAGCCGTGTGCCGTTTGGCCTGCCGCTGGGCGAGAAAGCGATCGGGGTCGGGGTAGACAGCCGCATCGCGATTAGCACTTCCCAAGAGACATGCGACTTGGTCACCGCGCGTTAGCTTAGCGCCGAAAAACTCCATATCTTCATAGACATAGCGCGTAAACATGTGGAGCGGCGGGTCAAAGCGCAGCACCTCTTCAACGCAGGTTTCGGTGATCTTTTGGGGTCCGGTTTCAAGCAGAGTTTTCACGCCATTGCCTATCGTGTGCACCGTCGCCTCATGACCCGCGTTCAGCAGTAATATACAGGTCGAGATCAACGCCGCATCGCTGAGCTTTGCGTCACCCTCTTCGGCGGCGATTAGATGGCTGATCAGGTCATCGCCGGGGGCGCGGCGCTTGCGCGTGACCTCGTCCCGGATGAAGGCTGCAAACTCGGTAGAGGCGGTGGCGGCGGCGTCCTCGATCGCGCGGCTGCGGGTGGCCTGATACATGGCGACCATCGCATTGGACCAGCGTAAAAGCTGGTCCCCCATGGCGTCCTCGACACCTAAAAGCCGGGTGATAACGGTCACGGGGAGAGGCTTGGCGTAAGCCTCCAGAAGATCGAAGGGGGCGTTGGGGAATTGGTCGATAAGCTGGTGGCACAGTACTTCAATGTCACCTGCCAAACCTTTGATTTTACGCGAGGTGAAGCCGTGCAAGACCAGTTTACGCAGCTCGGTATGGCGCGGCGGTTCAAGCTCCAACATTGAGTGGGCTTCGATGTCGTAAAAGGGCTGCGTGTGCCCTGCGATGGGGGGTGCCAGCTCCGGTGGACACTCGCGGCCCATTTTCGGATGCCGCAAGGCAGCTTCCACCGCTCGTTGGCTAGCGGCGCAGGCCATGCCATATTCTGACCAATAGACCATGTCGCCCAAGGCGCGACACTCCGCGTAGAACGGATAGGGGTTCTGCACGAACCCCGGTTCTGTTGGCGATTGGAAGACCGGTTTCAGGAGGCGTCCAGCGCTGTGATGATGGGCGAAAATGCCTCGGCCGTCAGGCTCGCGCCGCCCACCAATGCGCCGTCCACATTCGA
This sequence comes from Cognatishimia sp. MH4019, assembly GCF_020177595.1. Classification (GTDB taxonomy): domain Bacteria; phylum Pseudomonadota; class Alphaproteobacteria; order Rhodobacterales; family Rhodobacteraceae; genus JAHTBL01. Next base: position 295,645 of record NZ_JAHTBL010000001.1, read on the forward strand.
GACGGCAAAAATCTCGGCCGCGTTAGAGCCTTTGACAGAGCCACCATAGAGAAGGCGCACGGAGCGGCCCACGCCTTCGCCAAAGCGCGCTTCCAGTTTGGTGCGGATGAAGTCATGCACCTCGCCGATCTGGTCCGTTGAGGGGACAAGCCCGGTGCCGATGGCCCAAACGGGTTCATAGGCGACGACCATGTTGGTGCCGTTCGCCGCATCCGGGATCGAGCCTGCCAGCTGACCCGAAATGATGTCGAGCGTATTGGCCGCCTCGCGCTCGGCCAGGGTTTCGCCAACGCAGATGACGGCGATCAGCCCCGCATCCAGCGCGGCGCGGGCCTTGGCGCGCGCATCATCGTCGGTTTCGCCATGATCGGTGCGCCGCTCGGAATGGCCCAGGATCACATGGGTTGCCCCCGCATCTATCAGCATGTCAGCGGAGATATCCCCGGTATGCGCCCCGGTGGTGGCGGCGTGACAGTCTTGCCCGCCCACGGCGATTTTGGTCGTGCGCGCGGACATCCGAGCCAGCAAGGAAGCAGGGGGGCAGATCAGAATATCGACGTCAGCGTCGTTATGGGCCGCTTCAAGTGCATCAATCTGATCCAGATCAGATGTGCGCCCGTTCATTTTCCAATTTCCTGCTGCCAGTTTGCGCCGCATATCTGCCTCCTGTTGAGCTTCAACAAGGGATTACAGATGCAGCATCGCACTGCAAGTTACAGGTTTCGAATTTGAAGAAATAGTCGCGTCGCAGCCGGCGATTACTTGGTCGTCAAAGCATCGTCGAATTTGATCGACTCGCCGCAGCCGCAGGCCTCTGTCACGTTGGGATTGCGGAACTTGAAGCCTGCTTCCAGCAGGCTGACCTCGTAGTCGATCTCGGTGCCGAAGAGGAACATCTGTGCCATAGGCGCGATCATCACGCGCGCGCCGTCTTTCTGGACAATCTCGTCCAGCGGATCGACTTCGGTGACATAGTCCATCGTGTACTCCATCCCCGCGCAGCCGCCTTTCTTGACGCCAATGCGCAAGCCCTGATGGCCATCTTTTTCCATCAGTTTCGCGATTTGAGCCGCCGCGCGATCCGTGATCATCACGGCTTCTTTTCCAGGGATTGAGAACATCACAAAAGTCCTTTTGCTGACCCAAATCTAGGCGCGGCGACGGTGCCACGCAAGGGCGCTTACATAAAGCCAAGCTCTAATTTGGCCTCATCTGACATCATGTCCATGCCCCACATCGGCTCCCAGACCAGTTCGACATTGACATGTTTGACGCCGTCCAGCGGCTCAATCGCATCGGCAACCCAGCCGGGCATTTCGCCTGCCACGGGGCATCCCGGAGCTGTGAGCGTCATCAAGACATTCACTTCGTTTTCGGCATTGATATCAATTGTGTAAACGAGGCCGAGATCGAAGATATTGACCGGAATTTCGGGGTCATAAACGCTCCGACACGCCTCCACCACAGCTTCGTGGAGCGGGTGATCGGTCGTGGAGGGTTTGATCAGCGGTGTGCCCTCAAGGGCCGGGCTTGCATCAGTCATCTGCACGCTTTCCTGACGATTTTGATTAGATATAGGGGCTGGGGGCCGTCCCGTAAACCCGAACCCATTGCGATATTGTGCTTTGCGCAGACCGCTTTGGTTGTCAACGCCCCTGCGCAGGGCTAAGGCAGGGCGATCTGACGGAGCCGCTATGACACAGCCCTTTTCCTTTTCGCTCAACGCAACGGATGGCAAAGCTCGCACTGGCGTGATCTCGACCCCGCGTGGCGAGGTGCGCACGCCTGCATTCATGCCCGTCGGCACCGCTGCGACCGTCAAGGCCATGTTGCCCGAGAATGTACGTGCGACGGGCGCAGATATTTTGCTGGGCAACACGTATCACTTGATGCTGCGCCCTACGGCCGAGCGGATCGCGGCGTTAGGTGGCTTGCATAAGTTCATGAACTGGGAGCGTCCGATCCTGACGGATTCGGGCGGCTTTCAGGTGATGAGCCTGGCCGATCTGCGCAAGCTGACCGAGAAGGGCGTGACGTTCAAATCTCATATCGATGGCTCCAAACACGAATTGACGCCGGAACGCTCGATGGAGATTCAGCGGCTGCTGGGCAGTGACATCGTCATGTGTTTTGACGAATGTCCCGCACTGCCCGCGGACCGGGCGCGCATTGCGGACAGCATGCGCTTGTCGATGCGGTGGGCCGAACGGTCGCGCGATGCGTTCGGGGATCGGCCGGGCCATGCCTTGTTCGGTATCCAGCAAGGCGGGCTTGAGCAGGACTTCCGCGCGGAAAGCGCCGAGGCTTTGAAAGAGATCGGGTTTGAAGGCTATGCGGTTGGTGGTTTGGCCGTGGGCGAGGGGCAAGAGGCGATGTTTGGCTGTCTCGACTACGCGCCGGATATGCTGCCTGTCGACAAGCCGCGTTATCTGATGGGCGTGGGAAAGCCCGATGATATCGTCGGCGCCGTTAAGCGTGGCATCGACATGATGGATTGCGTCTTACCCTCCCGGTCGGGGCGTAACGGGCAGGCTTTCACCCGGCGCGGCGTCGTCAATATCAAGAACGCCCGCCATGCCGATGACCCACGCCCGCTGGACGAGGCCTGCACATGCCCGGCCTGCCGACAGTATTCGCGCGCCTATTTGCACCATGTTTATCGGTCGAACGAGATCATCGCGTCGATGCTGCTGACCTGGCATAACCTGCATTACTATCAGGAGTTGATGCAGGATATGCGCGACGCGATTGCCGCGGGGGATTTCGAGGGATTCGAGAAAGAGTTTCACGAGACCCGTGCACAAGGCGATATCGAGCCGATTTAGCGCAGAGTGCACAGACCCCGTCCCGGACGTGATCCGGGGACCTTATAGGCTGAGGTCCCGCTGAGGCCCCGGATCACGTCCGGGGCGTGCAAGGCGTCTTCCTGACCGCGGGCCTTTTTCCTTCAAATCGTGATAATTCGTGCCTTGTGCCGCCTTTGGCATCCTCTATGCTTTCCAGCAATTCCGCCGGCGGGATTGAAAGGGCGGGCTCTGCGCCCCACCTTAACCCTCCATGACAGGAGAAGGTCTATGGTTGCCGCAAACGGGACCCGCACCTTCTTGCCAATGATAAGGAAAAGAGCATGAACGAGCCTCTTAGCCCCTCCTACCCGGTCTTGCCTCTGCGTGATATCGTGGTGTTTCCGCATATGATTGTGCCGCTTTTTGTGGGCCGTGAGAAATCGGTCCGCGCTTTGGAAGCGGTCATGCAGGATGACAAGCAGATTCTGCTGTCCAGTCAGATTGATCCCACCGTGGATGATCCGACCAGTGACGGCATTTACAAGGCCGGTGTGTTAGCCAATGTACTGCAATTGCTGAAATTGCCCGATGGCACCGTGAAAGTGCTGGTCGAAGGCAAAAGCCGCGTGCGCATCACCGAATATCACGTCAATTCGGAGTATTTTGAGGCCTCTGCCGAATATCTGACCGAAATGCCGGGGGATGAAGCCGCGGTTGAGGCGCTTGTGCGCTCGGTCGGCGACGAGTTTGAGCGCTATGCGAAGGTCAAAAAGAACATCCCCGAGGAAGCACTTGCTGCTGTGGCGGAAAGCCGTGAGCCTGCAAAGCTGGCCGATCTTGTGGCCGGTCATCTGGGCGTCGAGGTCGAGCAAAAGCAGGAGCTTTTGGAGACGCTGTCCGTCGCGGAGCGCCTCGAGAAGGTCTATGGCCTGATGCAAGGCGAAATGAGCGTTTTGCAGGTCGAGAAGAAGATCAAGACCCGGGTCAAATCCCAGATGGAGCGCACCCAGCGCGAATATTATCTGAATGAGCAGATGAAGGCCATTCAGAAGGAGCTGGGCGACGGCGAGGACGGCCAGAACGAGGTCGCCGAGCTGGAAGCGCGCATTGAGGAGACGAAGCTCTCCAAAGAGGCCCGTGAAAAGGCCGACGCGGAGATCAAGAAGCTCAAGAACATGTCGCCCATGTCAGCGGAAGCCACGGTCGTGCGCAACTACCTGGATTGGATGCTGTCGATCCCGTGGGGTAAGAAATCCCGCGTGAAGAAGAACCTCGCCAATGCGCAGAAGGTTCTGGATAACGACCATTACGGACTTGAGAAGGTCAAGGAGCGGATCGTCGAGTATCTTGCGGTGCAGCAACGCTCAAGCAAGCTGAAAGGCCCGATCCTGTGCCTTGTTGGCCCTCCGGGTGTCGGTAAAACCTCGCTTGGCAAATCGGTCGCGACAGCCACAGGGCGCGAGTTCATTCGCATCTCGCTGGGTGGTGTGCGCGACGAAAGTGAAATCCGCGGCCACCGTCGGACCTATATCGGCTCGATGCCCGGCAAGATCATTCAGGCGCTGAAGAAGGCGAAAACCACGAACCCGCTGATCCTGCTCGATGAGATCGACAAGATGGGGCAGGACTTCCGCGGCGATCCTGCGTCTGCGATGCTCGAAGTGCTTGATCCGGAACAGAACGGCACGTTTGTCGATCACTATATGGAGGTCGAATATGACCTCAGTAACGTGATGTTCCTGACGACGGCGAACTCCTACAACATGCCCGGACCGCTTTTGGACCGGATGGAGATCATCACGCTGGCCGGTTACACCGAAGACGAAAAGCGCGAGATCGCCAGGCAGCACCTGATCGCCAAGCAGACCAAGAACCACGGCCTGCGTAAGGGTGAGTTCGAGGTGACGGATGAAGCGCTTCAAGAAATGATCCGCACCTATACCCGCGAAGCAGGTGTGCGGAACCTTGAGCGCGAGATCGCTAAACTGGCCCGGAAAGCCGTGACCCAGATCGTCAAGAAAGAGGCGAAAGAGGTCGTGGTGACGCCCGACAGCCTTGAGGACATGCTGGGCGTGAAGCGCTACAAGTATGGTCTGGCGGAAGAGGCTGATCAGATCGGTGTTGTAACTGGTCTGGCCTGGACCTCTGTCGGCGGTGATCTGCTGTCAATCGAAGCGCTGCGCCTGCCGGGTAAGGGTCGGATGAAGACCACCGGTAAGTTGGGTGACGTCATGAAAGAGTCGATTGACGCAGCCTCCAGCTTTGTGCGTTCGATCGCGCCGGATGTGGGGGTGAAACCACCGACTTTCGACAAGATCGACATCCACGTGCACGTCCCCGAAGGAGCCACGCCCAAGGATGGCCCGTCTGCGGGTATCGCGATGGTGACCTCGATTGTGTCGGTGCTGACGCAGATCCCCGTCAAGAAAGACATCGCCATGACCGGAGAGGTCACGTTGCGCGGCAATGTGCTGCCCATCGGTGGTCTGAAGGAAAAACTTCTCGCGGCCTTGCGGGGCGGCATCAAGACGGTCCTGATCCCCAAGGATAACGAGAAGGACCTGCCGGAGATCCCCGATAACGTCAAAGACGGGCTGACGATCATTCCGGTGGGGCATGTATCCGAAGTGCTGTCCCACGCGCTGACCGAAGTCCCGGATCCCATCGAATGGGATGAGGCGGCGGAGGAGGCTGCTGCCGCTGCTGCCGCGCTCGAAGGCAAAGGCACAAGTTCGGCCACTGTCGCGCATTAAGCGACGGTCCCAGTCCATCTAAACGGCGCGTCGGTCCTCCGCGCGCCGTTTTCTATGATTGCGCTGGGCAGGGATGCCTTCCTCAGAGATGCGGTGCACGCCGCACCGACGTCATGTCGGAAGCAGTGAAAACTGGTGTTACTCCACAAACTTCGCTATGCTGTTTCCAAAGAAGAAACAAAAGGCAGTGATCAGCATGGCAAAGACCACAACCCGCAAACCCAGCACAGCAGCGAAACGTCCGGCCACCGCAGCGACTCGAAAAGCGCCTGTGTCAGGGGCCAATCCGGCGGTTTCGACAGCCGTCAAAGCGGCTGTGACCTCGACATCGACCCCGGCGAAAGCGGCATCTGAGGATAACTTCATGCGCAAACCCGATCTGATTGAGAAGGTCGTGATCCGGTCAGGCGTGAAAAAGAAAGACGCCAAACCCGTTGTCGAAGCAATGCTTGCCGTTCTGGGAGAGGCCTTGGCCGAGGGACAGGAAATGCGCCTGCCGCCACTGGGGAAGCTCAAGGTGAATCGCATCAAGGATCTTGAGAACGGCACCGCCTATATCGTTAAAATCCGCCAGCCGAAAAAGGTGGGTGGCGATGCAGGTCCAGCCGGTAAAGACACTCTTGCGAAGGCTGCAGAGTAGGGCTATATCGCCCGCCAATGGGTGATTAGCTCAGTGGTAGAGCGCTTCGTTCACATCGAAGATGTCAGGAGTTCAAATCTCTTATCACCCACCATTTTCCCTTTTGGTGAGGCCCGCCCGTGACGCATCCCGAGCTTTTTGTGCTGCGCCATGGAGAGACAGTCTGGAACGTTGAAGGTCGTCTGCAAGGGGCTTTGGACAGCCCGCTGACGGACAAAGGTCGCGAACAAGCGGCACGCCAAGCACGACTTCTTATGGCGGCTCTGGCCTCTGTGCCGATCTATAGCTCTCCGCAAGGTCGTTCGCTGGACACGGCGCGGATCATTGGGGCGCAGTTTGGTCAGGATGTGATGCAAGACGCAGCCCTGCGCGAAGTGTCGATGGGGGATTGGGACGGTAAACTGGTCGCAGATGTGGCACCGATCAACCCGAAGGATGCACTTTTATGGAAGTTTGACGCGCCCGGTGGTGACCGGTTGGAGGGGTTTCGCGCACGCATTCTGGCCTTCGTGACGGCCTTGACCAGCCCCGCAATTCTGGTCACGCATGGCGTCACATCGCGTGTTCTGCGCGGTGCGCTGTTGGGGGTTCCCGATGATGAGCTGGTGAAATTGCCTGGCGGTCAAGGGGTCGTGTTTCACCTTAAAGACGGGGTGCAGACCTGTCTGGAATAACCATCTCAGAGCAGTTTTTGCCGTGTGCCCCCGCACAAATTGATCAACCACCGACTTGTTGCATTTTTTACAAGGCAAAACCCTTGCACTGCCCGAGGAGATTGCGCTATCGCCGACACGTGGGTGATTAGCTCAGTTGGTAGAGCGCTTCGTTTACACCGAAGATGTCGGGAGTTCGAGCCTCTCATCACCCACCATAATCAGTTGCTTTTTGAGAAAACGAGCAATCTAATACCACAGGTCCCGACACCGTGCAGGGGCAGTGTAGGTTTTTAGCATTTACGTCTGGTTACCGCGATGGCCCAAGACGACCTCAGTCACCTGATTGCAACCATCCGTGATGCGACGGATACAAGTGATCTATGGCAGATCGCCATCAACTTCTTCAATGCTCACGGCATCATTCGGGTCTCATACCATGTCTATGGCGAAGGCGGGGGCGATCCGGCGGGTCAAAGCGTGCGAACCGATGGCTTTCCGCGGGATTGGGTCTCCACCTATATCGAAGGGGATTACGCGGTCGTTGACCCGATCCCTGAACTTGCGCGTTTGCGTAGCCGGCCCTTCTTGTGGAGCGAGGTGGAACGTCTGCACCCTATTTCCGAGGACGCGCGCGATTTTCTGGAAGCCTTTCGTGATCGCAACCTGGGCGATGGTCTTGCGATGCAGGTCTTCGGACCTAATCTGCGCAATGCCTATGTGGGGTTGGGCTTTGGTGCCAAAGCGCCGGATCTTTCGGACGCCTATGTTTCATTCATGCAAATCGCGTCTCAAGCGCTTCATCTGCGCTATTGCGAATTGACGGAAGCCGAAGATCAGCGCCCGGCTGATCTTAGCCCTCGTGAGCTCGAAGTGCTGAAATGGATTGCGCGCGGCAAGAGCAATTCGGTCATCTCCGAGTTGATGAGCGTGTCGCCTCATACGGTTGATACTTTGGTGCGCAGGCTTTTCAGCAAACTGAAGGTCAGCGATAGGACAAGCGCAGCAATCAAGGGGATTGGCGCCGGATTTCTCCATAAAGGCGAACTGAAAGACTAGTCTTTCACGCTATTGTCACGTAACTGCGTGACTTTAAGCCGGGTATCAAAGGACATAACAGACCTGGGTTGTGTTTTGCAGTCTGAGGGTAGGGTACATGAGCTTCGAGAGACGACCGCCGAAAAAGACATCCAGCGATCTGCTGGTGCGGTATCGCGAAATGCTGGATGACCAGCCGATGGATACCCGTGTGCTGGAGGCACTGAAAGCGGCCTCTGAACTGGTCGAATACGCTGCCTATGAAATGGCGCGCGGCGGTAACTCGTCTGATGTGGCTACGCTTATTCTGCTAGCCGCCGACCTTGAACGGCGCGGTGTGCAAATCAAGAGCCCGCTGAGCTGAAGCTGATCTTGGTGCAGTAATGCACAGGACCTGTCCGCAGCCGTCGCTGGCATAAACAGTCTGCATGTCTATCTTGATGAGGCAACACCAGGAGCCTCACAATGAGTTGGAACCCCGCCCTTGATCCAGATTGCCCCACCGGCGATGCCGTGGACGCCATCGACACCGTTATCGTGCCACGCGCCCGTGATCTGGGCGGCTTTGAAGTGCGCCGTGCCTTGCCCGCGCCCCAACGCCAGATGGTTGGCCCGTTCATCTTCTTTGACCAGATGGGGCCTGCTGAGTTTGTGACCGGCAAAGGCATCGACGTGCGCCCGCACCCGCATATTGGTCTGGCGACGGTGACTTATCTCTACAAAGGCAAGATCCATCACCGCGACAGTCTTGGTACGGATCAGTGGATCGAGCCGGGGGCTGTGAACTGGATGGTGGCGGGGCACGGCATCACCCATTCGGAACGCACCGATGGGGCGATCCGTCAGAACCCGCACAGCCTGTTCGGCATCCAGACCTGGGTCGCCATGCCCAAAGACCGCGAAGATGATCCTGCGGCGTTTGAACATGCGCCCAAGGACACATTGCCCTTCATGGAAGGCGAGGGCAAAGAAGTGCGCCTGATCCTTGGCGACGCCTATGGCGAACGCGCGCCTGTAGAGACCGCATCCGAGATGTTTTACGCCGATGCCGTGCTGGAGGCCGGGGCCTCAATCCCGATGCCAGATAACCACGAGGATCGTGGTGTCTATGTGTTGGACGGGTCGGTCACAATCGCAGGAGATACGTTTGACGCGGGTCAGATGATGGTGTTTCGCCCTGGCGACAAGGTCAGCCTGAAGGCAGGCGAGGCAGGTGCACGGCTGATGCTGCTGGGCGGTGCCACGCTGGAAGGGCCGCGCTATATCTGGTGGAATTTCGTGGCCTCCTCGAAAGAACGGATCGAGCATGCGAAAGAAGCCTGGCGCGCCGAGGATTGGAAGGATGGGCGCTTCCATTTGCCGCCGGGAGACGATGCAGAGTTCATCCCGCTACCGGATCGGTGATTTTTCCGGGATGTGCGCTCAATCTCGCTTGACGGGGGGCGGCGCGCATCCTAAACCGCCCGTCACGGAAGCTGGCGGTTGTAGCTCAGTTGGTTAGAGTACCGGCCTGTCACGCCGGGGGTCGCGGGTTCGAGCCCCGTCAACCGCGCCACTTCCCGTCGAAAGACACGATAAAAGACCCGGACCATTGGTCCAAATGCGCGGTTGTAGCTCAGTTGGTTAGAGTACCGGCCTGTCACGCCGGGGGTCGCGGGTTCGAGCCCCGTCAACCGCGCCACTTTTCTTTTACCTTGTCAAAATGCGCGCCTGCGGCGCATGCGATGCTTTATTTGGCGCTTTTCTTGTGGACGTATCGCGTTGGGCTGATGTCGGGTTGAGGTATTTTTGGACAAAAGAAGCCTGTAGCCGCGCGTTATGGTTAATGGCTTTCATCTTTGTCTGAATATTCGCGCCGGAGGCATCAGCGCTCACCTGCCGAGATGTCGTTTGATGTTTAGGTGGCCAGTTCGGCCAGAATGCGCGCCCAGCTGCGGATGCCTTTGTGGAAGCTCTCCAGATCGTATTTCTCGTTCGGGGAATGGATCTGGTCGTCGTCCTTTGCAAAGCCGATCAGCATCGCATCCATATCAAGGTAGTCCTTGAAATACCCCGCAATCGGGATCGAGCCGCCGCAGCCGATATAGGCTGCCGGATTTGGCCATTCATCCGACAGCGCCTTGCGCGCTTTCTCGAACGCAGGGTGGTCGGTGGACATTTGCGAGGCAGGTGATGCGCCGTGGCCATCAAACGTGACCGTGCAATCTGCCGGCAGCATGTCCTGCACCATGTTGCGAAAGCTTTCGCGGATCGCGAACGGGTCTTGCTGGCCAACAAGGCGGAAGCTGATTTTGGCATGCGCTTCGCTTGGCAGAACGGTTTTGAACCCATCGCCGGTATAGCCGCCCCAGATGCCGTTGACCTCGCAAGTGGGGCGCGACCAGAGCTGTTCCAGCACGGTGCGGTCAGTCTCGCCAGCAGGCTCGGCCAATCCGACAGCGCCCAGAAACGCCGTGTGATCGAAATTCAGCGCGTCCCATTGGCGCGCGACCTCCGGGTCCAGAACGGGCACGCCGTCATAGAACCCGGGGATGGTGATGTGGCCCTGATCGTCATGAAGTGCGGCCAGCACCCGCGACAATACGCGGATCGGGTTCATCGCAGCGCCGCCATAGAGCCCTGAATGCAGGTCTTTGGAGGGGCCGGTGATCGTGACCTCTTCCTGCAACATGCCACGCAGGGTGGTCATGATGGCAGGCGTGTTTTCGCCAAAAAGACTGGTATCGCAGATCAGCGCGATATCGGCGCTCAATTCAGCGGTGTTTTCCTTGAGAAATGGGATCAATGACGGGGAGCCGGATTCCTCTTCGCCCTCAAAGAAGAGCGACACGCGGACGGGTAGTGCGCCATGCACCGCTTTCCACGCACGGCAGGCTTCGACGAAGGTCATCAGCTGGCCTTTATCATCGGATGATCCGCGCCCGCGGATCACGCGGCCTTTGGGTGTGTCTTCCAGCGCAGGTTCAAAAGGTGGGTTATTCCAAAGCTCAAGCGGATCAACGGGTTGCACGTCGTAATGACCGTAAAACATCACATGGGGGCCAGGGCCGTCCGCATGGCCGACGACCATGGGATGGCCTGGGGTTTCGCGTTTGGAGGCCTCTACGCCCAGGCTTTGCAGATCGCGCACCAACCAGTCGGCGGCTGTGTCGCAATCGGCTTTGTAGGCGGGATCGGTTGAGATTGACGGGATGCGCAAAAGCGTGAGCAGGCGATCAGTGGCCTTGGGTAAATCGGCGTCTATATGTGACAGGACGGTATCAAGGGTCATGGCAAGCTCCGCGTGGGTTTGCGGCACCGTAACAGCCCCGCTTGAGCTGTCCAATGGGCTGGATTATGTTGGCGCGACGTGAAGGGGGATCAGGATGAAACGAGCATATCTGGCAGGCGCACTGGCTTTGATCGCGGGTGCCGCACTAGCTGCACCTTTGACAGGTAAGGATGCGCGCAAGGCATTGTTCAAGCCCGGTCCGGTTGAGATCGTGGTGCTGGATTTGCCGTTTTTGAGTGCAGAAGACAAAGCTGTGCTGGGCCAGATCGCTCAGCAACAGAAGTATTACGGCGCGATTGCTTTTGCGCCAGAGGATGGCTTGCTTTCGGAAAGCCTGACGGGTGCGTTCAACTTTCACGATGTGACGGCCGCGCGCGCGGCTGCGATCAAGGGCTGCAAAGCGCAACGTACCAGTGATAATGCGTGCGAGGTCGTGGCGGAGTTGCGTCCCAAAGGATGGGAAGGTGGTCGTGCCTTGAGCCTGAGTGGCGACGCAACGGAAGCCTTTGGCAGCGAATACCGAAAGGCGAAAAGCCCCAAGGCGATGGCGGTCTCTCCGTCGACAGGGTTGTTCGCTGTTGCAACGGATCCTGCCGCACCCGGAACCGCAACCAGCCAATGCGAAGTGCTTGCACAGGCGGGTGACTGTACGGTGGTTCTTTCAGAATAACCCATGCCATTTGATCCAGCGCAAAGAGCCGCGTCAAAACGTGCTCTACTGACATTATATTCAACGCACTATATGCGTTGGCAGCCCTCCAGCCACAGCTCAGATGTGGCGATAGCCAAACGGAGAAGACCTTGGACGTAAACGCCCATCTGGACGCCGCCCTGCAACGTTTGCACGACGAAGGTCGGTATCGTACTTTCATTGATATCGAGCGTGAAAAAGGCAATTTTCCCCATGCGATGTGGCGCAAGCCTGATGGGTCTCAGCAGCCGGTCACCGTGTGGTGCGGCAACGACTATCTGGGGATGGGCCAGCAAGCCTGCGTTCTGGAAGCAATGCACGAAGCGCTGGATGCGACCGGAGCGGGTTCTGGCGGGACGCGCAATATCTCGGGCACGACCGTTTATCACAAACGGCTTGAGGCAGAGCTGGCTGACTTGCATGCCAAAGAGGCGGCGCTTTTGTTCACCTCGGCCTATATTGCCAATGACGCGACGCTGTCGACTCTGCCAAAGCTTTTTCCCGGCCTGGTGATTCTGAGTGACGGGTTGAACCATGCCTCCATGATCGAAGGCATCCGCCGCAATGGTGGTGCAAAGGCGATCTTCAAGCACAATGATCTGGACGATCTGCGCGCCAAGCTCAGGGCGATCCCGGCCAATACGCCCAAATTGATCGCGTTTGAGTCGATTTATTCGATGGATGGCGATTTTGGCCCGATCGAAGCGATCCTCGATATCGCAGATGAGTTCGGTGCGCTGACCTATATCGACGAGGTGCACGCGGTGGGCATGTATGGCCCGCGCGGTGCAGGCATTGCGGAACGTGATGGATTGATGGACCGCATTGACATCATCAATGGCACCTTGGCTAAGGCCTACGGTGTGATGGGCGGCTATATCGCTGCCTCAGCCAAGATGTGCGACGCGATCCGGTCTTATGCGCCGGGGTTCATCTTTACGACCTCGCTGCCGCCTGCGGTGGCGGCAGGCGCTGCCGCGTCGGTTGCGTTTTTGAAAACCGCAGAAGGCCAGAAGCTGCGCGATGCACATCAGACGCAGGCAAAAATTCTGAAAACACGTATTAAAATGATGGGACTTCCCGTGACGGATCACGGCAGTCACATTGTTCCTGTGCATGTCGGCGACCCGGTGAAATGCAAGATGCTGTCCGATAGGCTCTTGGAAGATCACGGAATTTACGTGCAGCCGATCAATTTCCCGACCGTGCCGCGCGGCACCGAGCGGTTGCGCTTCACGCCGTCTCCTGTGCATGGACCGCTTGAAATGGATGCACTTGTCTCTGCTTTGGACGATCTTTGGTCGCATTGTGCGCTAAATCGCGCCGATATTGCCGTGTAACCCTTGATTGCGGGTGCATTCGCTCCGCACGGATGTTAATTTTGCGTCAATTCTGTTACGGTGTGAGTCGAGGCAGAAGGACGGGGCAATAAGTGGCAGTTGGGACAGGCACATGATCGGGCGTAAATCACCGCCCCTTTCCGAGACGACAAACGTCGAGCCGAAAGGTTTCGACGATTTTGCGTTGCTTCTCGGGGATGTTATGCGCGGTGAACGGGCCACGATGGGAAAATCCCTGCTTGATGTGCAGCGTGAGCTGAAAATCAAAGCCGCCTATATCTCTGCGATTGAGAATACTGATCCTTCTGCATTCGAGACGCCGGGCTTCATAGCAGGTTATGTGCGCTCTTATGCGCGCTATCTGGAACTGGACCCGGAATGGGCTTTCACGACCTTCTGTCAGGAAAGCGGCTTTCAGACGGCCCATGGCATGTCGGCCAGCGCGTCGGTGACGCGCATCGACTCGGTTCCCGAGAAAGCCACTGGTCCGCGCGATTTTCTGGAACAACCCGCAACACCTTTCACGCCGAAAGGCGAGGGGGTTCTGGCCCGGATCGAACCCGGTGCGGTTGGCTCGTCGCTGGTCCTGCTCGCCCTGATCGGCGCGATTGGCTATGGTGGCTGGTCGGTTCTGCAGGAAGTGCAACGCGTGCAATTTGCCCCGGTTGAGCAGACGCCGACCGTTGTGGCTACACTTGATCCGCTGGCCGAACAGGCTGCTCCCGTCATCGCTGATCAAGCGCCCGATGTGATCGCCACAAACGAAGCGCTCGACCGGCTCTACCGCCCGCAGGCTTTGGACGTGCCAGTCATGACGGCGCGCGATGCGCCCATCGCAACGCTTGATCCGCGCACCATCGGCAGCTTTGCCGAAGAAGCACCTGACGTACCGAATGTGGCGACCGCTGGTCTGTTGCCCGAAGAGTTTGCCCCGCCTGTGCAAGTTGTCGAAGGCCCTGTGCCGGAAGTGGCTTTGCTGGCAGTGAACCCTGTTTGGGTGCGTGTGCGAGCCGCAGACGACTCGGTCATTTTTGAGAAGATCCTCGATGCAGGCGAGGAATACGTGCTGCCTGCCACCGAATTGCCGCCCAGCTTACGTGCGGGCAATTCCGGGTCGCTCTATTTCAAGGTGAATGGTGATGTCTACGGCCCTGCCGGGGAAGGCACGTCGACCATTCGCGATGTCGCGCTGGATCGCGAGGCCTTGAAAGAGAGCTATACTGTCGCAGATATTGCCGCCAATCCTGACCTTGCTAAGTTGGTGGATGTGGCCGAAGTGGCAGCTCCGATTACCGAGTGATCAGCGTTGCTCCAACGGTTCAACTGCGCTATCAGACTGTAAACCCAGCTTGACAGGAAAGCCGTCCAAATGTCGCTGAACCATGTGCGCCCATGGCGCAATATCTATCGCCGCACATCCCGCCAGATCATGGTTGGCAAAGTGCCGGTGGGGGGCGATGCACCCATCACCGTGCAGACCATGACAAACACGCTGACGACGGATGTCAAAGCCACGATTGAGCAGATTAATGCGGCCGTGGATGCGGGTGCCGATATCGTGCGTGTCTCGGCCCCGGATCGCGAGTCCGCGCTGGCTTTGAAAGAGATTACGTCGAACGTTTCTGTGCCCATCGTGGCCGATATTCACTTCCACTATAAGCGCGCAATTGAGGCGGCCGAGAACGGAGCCGCTTGCCTGCGGATCAACCCCGGCAATATTGGCGACGAAAGCCGTGTAAAAGAGGTGATCAAGGCCGCACGCGACTACGGATGCTCGATCCGGATCGGGGTAAATGCAGGCTCGCTTGAAAAGCACTTGCTGGAGAAATACGGGGAGCCATGCCCCAACGCGATGGTCGAAAGCGGTCTCGATCACATCAAGATCCTGCAGGACAACGACTTTCACGAGTTCAAGATCAGCTGCAAAGCCTCTGACGTCTTCATGGCGGCTGCGGCCTATCAGCAATTGGCCGAAGCCACAGACGCGCCAATTCATCTGGGGATTACCGAGGCGGGTGGACTGACCTCCGGCACGATCAAATCAGCCATTGGTCTGGGAAATCTGCTGTGGATGGGCATAGGCGACACAATCCGTGTAAGCCTGTCGGCTGACCCGGTTGAAGAAATCAAAGTCGGCTACGAGATCCTGAAATCTTTGGGCTTGCGGCATCGCGGTGTGAACATCATCTCCTGTCCGTCTTGCGCGCGGCAAGGCTTCGACGTGATCAAAACGGTCGAAGCGCTAGAGAAACGACTGGAACATATCAAAACCCCGATGAGCCTGTCGATCATCGGGTGCGTCGTGAACGGCCCTGGCGAAGCACTGATGACGGATGTCGGTTGGACTGGCGGCGGGGCAGGGTCCGGCATGGTTTATCTGGGTGGCAAACAAAGCCACAAGATGGACAATGACAGCATGATCGAGCACATCGTCGAGCAGGTGGAGAAAAAAGCTGCTGAGCTTGAGGCAGACGCCGCCGCTGCTGAGCAAGCCGCAGAGTAAGTTGTTAAGTCGGAATTTAGGTATTTAGAGACAAAAGAAGCCGTTAACCCAGCATTAAGGTTAACGGCTTTGTTTCTTGAAGGTCTTTCGCGCGACCCTCATTCGCTTTTTCAAAACATCCTCGCCGAAGGCTTCGACGCCTGTGGCACTGGCGCGTGGCACGGATTAGTTCGCGGCACGTTTCTGATCGACCAATTCCATCATCTGCGCCAATGGCACATAGCCGCGCAGCATCTGGTCTTGGAGCACAAAGCTCGGCGTCCCATTGATCTGCAAGCGCTGCGCCAGCGCGCGGTTATCGGCGATGACCGTCTGCACCTCGTCACTCAGCATATGTGGCATGATCTGGGATGTATCGAGCCCTAGCTCCTGCCCGAGACGGTCCAGACTTTCTGGTGTGATATCCGCACGCATCGTGATGAGCGCTTGGTTCACCTGCTCATACGCTTCGGGGCCTGCTTTTTGCAGTGTCGCGATAGCGAACTGAGACGCCATTACCGAGGCTTCGCCAAGGATCGGAAATTCTTTGGTGATCAGTTTGATATTGCCGTCAGTGTCCACGAGTTCGGTGACTTCCGGGTGCGCGCGGCGGCAAAACCCGCAGCGATAGTCGATAAACTCGACCATCACGACATCGCCTTCTGGGTTACCGCTGACCCAGGAATGATCATCGTTGAACAGATCTTCTGCATTTGTGGCGATCAGGTTGACATCGCCTTGTGCCTGGGCTTCTGCCTGACGTTCTTCAAGAACGCCCAAAGCCTCCATCAGCACCTCTGGATTTTCCATCAGATAGGAGCGGATTTCGGCGCGAAAGGCCTGACGTTCGGCATCATTCATCGTCGCCACGTCGAACGCGGTGGCCTGGCTTGCGATTAGAGAGGCCGCAAGGCCGGTCAGAAGGGTGCGTTTCATGGAAAGTCCTCTCATCGCTTCGTGGTTTGTGCCGCAAAGATCATATCCTGCGCACGCTGCCAAGGGGCCGAGCCGCGCGGCAAAAGGCCTTCGGCGCGTTTGGCGTGAACGGCGGCATCTTTCAGCCGGCCTGAGAACGCATAGCGCTCGGCGGTGGTCAGCGAGGCCATACCATTATTGCCCGCTTTTGCGTAGGCTTGTGCCAGATCACGCAGCATGCGGGGGTTCAATGGGTCACGCTGGCGCGATTTTTCGAGCGCCTGCAAGGCGCGGCGATTGCCGTCGGCTGTGTTGAGCGCCAGCAACGAACGCCCGTAGCCTGCAAGGATCAGCGGCTCGTTCGGGGCCAGTTGCACCGCGCGCCCATAGGCGTTCACGGCAGTGCCGAAATCGCGGTTCTCAAGATGAATTTGGCCGCGCAACTCGTGAGCGTAGGGGTTATTGGGCCGCGCCTGCGCCAGCGCGTTGATGTTTGCAAAGGCCCGCTTGCGGTCGGGTTTGCGGTGATAGGCCACGGCTTTACGCATCAGCGCATTGGCGGAGGTGTCGTTGCGTTTCACGCGGTTCAGTGTCCAGCCGGGCGCACGAAGAAATGCGCTGAGCTTGCCCTGGACCTGACTGAACCACGCTTGTGCACGAGGGTCCTCGCGCGCGTTTTCCTTATAGGCGGCAGCGGCGCCTTGCATGGCCCGAATACGGTCGCGGGTCAGCGGGTGCGTGCGCGTGTAAGGATCCTGACGCCCGACAGAAAGCGCCTCTTGCCCGCGAAAGATATTGAGCACGTCGACCGCAGCCGATGGGTCCACCCCGGCGCGCGCCATGTAGCGCGCGGCGGATTGATCGGCAGCGGCTTCTTCGGCGCGGGTATGGGCAAAGAAAAAACGGCGCACGGTTTCTTGCGAACCGATGGCCAGACCAGCGCCCGCTTGCGGGTTGGCGGCCCCGGCGGCCAGTGACACGGCCAGACCCAGCAGCGCATTGCGCCGTGCGGCTTTCATATTAGCCATCCGACGCGTTAGGTGGCCGTTCGAAATATGTGCGGCCTCATGGGCAATGACGGCTTGCAATTCTTCGACGCGCTTCATGCGCAGGACCAGCCCGGTATGCACAAAAATATGGTTGGGATCGGCCACAAAGGCATTCAGCGAACTGTCATTGATCAGCAGCACTTTCACGCGGGCAGGCGACAAGCCGGCGGCATTCAGGATCGGTGCCGAGATTTCGCGCAAGCCGCGTTCGATTTCGGCGTCGCGGATCAGGCCTTGGGCCTTGGCAGGCGACAGGGCGCCAAACGACAGCATTGCGGTTAGCATCACGCAGAGCAAGGCAAGAACCATTGACGGGCGGGGGCTGGCTTGAAAGAACCTCATGGAGGGCAGCTTAGGGACAAAGATGCGGAACTCAAGACGCGGCAATGTCGATCCTTTTATTGTGATGGACGTGATGGAGGACGCGAGACGCGCCGAAGAGGCCGGGCGTCACATCGTCCATATGGAGGTCGGCCAGCCTGGAACCCCAGCGCCCAAAGGCGCACGGGACGGTTTGGCCGCTGAGATGGAGACAGGCCAGCTGGGCTATACAGTCGCTTTGGGCTTGCCGGAATTGCGCGCCCGGATCGCGCAACTTTACGCCGATTGGTACGGCGTTGATCTGGACCCTGCACGCGTTGTCATCACGCCGGGTTCGTCGGGTGGTTTTATTCTGGCGTTCACGGCGCTTTTTGACGGTGGTGAGAAGGTTGCCATTGGGGCGCCGGGCTATCCCAGCTACCGCCAGATCCTGCGAGCGCTTGACCTGGAACCGATCGTCGTCGAAGCCGCAGAAGCGGCGCGGCTGCAACCTACTCCTGCTGATCTGGAAGCGGTCGATTTCCAAGGGTTGATGGTGGCCTCGCCTGCGAACCCGACCGGCACCATGCTCGGCAAGCCTGAATTGGCCGCTTTAATCAAATGCGCACATGATCGAGGCGCTGCTTTTATCAGCGACGAGATTTATCACGGTATCGAGTATGAAGCCAAAGCCGTCTCGGCGCTTGAGATCAGCGATGATGTTTATGTGATCAATTCCTTCTCGAAGTATTTTTCGATGACGGGATGGCGCGTGGGCTGGATGGTCGTGCCGCCTGATCATGTCCGCACGATCGAGCGGTTGGCTCAGAACATGTTTATTTGTGCGCCCCATGCGGCGCAGATCGCGGCCCTTCATGCAATGGAGTGTGACGAGGAGTTGCAGGCGAACCTTGCGGTTTACACAGAGAACCGCCGATTGATGATTGAAGGTCTGCCCGAGGCGGGGTTTGACCAGATCGCGCCGCCCGATGGGGCGTTCTACGTTTATGCCGATGTCAGCCATCTGACCGATGACAGCCGGGCCTTTGCAGCAGAGATACTGGAACAGGCTGGCGTTGCTGTCACGCCGGGGCTGGATTTCGATGCCGCGCGCGGGGCAGGGACCTTGCGGTTTTCTTATGCGCGCAGCACGCAGGATATCCGTGAAGGGCTGGCGCGTCTCAAAGCGTTTATGGCCGCGCGGGGATAATCGACAGGCCTGCGCAAATCAGCTAGGTTGCCGCATAACAAAAACAGGATCGAGCGGTTCGATGATCCGAATAATTGCAATTCTTGGCGTGCTCTTTTGCGCGCAGGCTGCCATTGCGCAAGGCTTTGGCGGTTTGGCGCGTGTGGATGTCGCGCAAAGTCAGGTCAAAGACCGTGGCGGTGATGTGCTGGTCGAGTTGCATCTGAGCCAGGCTGTGCCCTACCGCGTATTCACCGTTGATGATCCGCCCCGGCTGGTGATGGATTTTCGCGAAGTGCTGTTTGACGGGATGCGGAACGAAGTGTTCCTGAATTCTGACGGAGTGTCAGAAGCGCGGTTCGGCCCGTTCCGCCCCGGCTGGTCACGTATGGTACTTGATCTGACAGGACCTTTGGCAGTTTTTGAAGCAGGAATGATCGTCTCGCAGGAAGACGCAAGCGGGGTCCTGAATGTGCGCTTGCGCGAAACCTCGTCTGAGGCGTTCGCGGAGCAGGCTGGCGCGGCCACAACACCGGAATGGGCCTTGCAGCCCGACTTGCCAGAGAAACCACTGGCCAAGCAGCGCCAGCAAGGTGACCGCGCGGTGATTGTGTTGCTGGACCCCGGACACGGAGGGATTGATCCAGGTGCCGAGCGCAATGGTGTCAGTGAAGCCGTGCTGATGCTGACCTTTGCACGCGAATTGAAAGAGGCGCTGCTGCGCGCGGGCAATTTCGATGTGCGCCTGACCCGCGATGAGAATGTCTTCGTGTCGCTGGAAACGCGTGTAGCCATGGCGCATCGTGTGCAGGCGGATGTGTTTATCTCGCTGCATGCCGATACGGTTGCCGAAGGGGTGGCCACAGGTGCAACCGTTTATACGCTGGCGGATGAGGCAAGTGATGCGGCGTCGGCGCAATTGGCTGAACGGCATGACCGCTCGGATCTGCTTGCGGGCATTGATTTGACCCGGCAAGGCGATGAGATTGCGACGATCCTCATGGATCTAGCCCGATTGGAAACGGCCCCGCGCACCGACCGTTTGGCCGATACGTTGGTGCGTGAACTGCGCAATGCGGTGGGAGAGATCAACAATCGCCCGCGCCGTCAGGCGGCGTTTTCGGTACTCAAAGCGCCTGATATTCCTTCGGTGCTGGTTGAGTTGGGTTTCATGTCCAGCCCGTCTGATTTCGAAAACCTGATTGATCCCGAATGGCGGGCACAAGCCGCTTCGGGAATTGCGGCGGCACTGGTGGATTGGGTTGTGGCCGATGCGGCCGAGGCACGGCTGATCCGGCAGTGAGGTTTTGCGCTTTGGCTTCGTCAAATCGCCGTGAGCGGGGCTTTGCCCCGCTCACACCACCCGCTGGGGGGATTTCATCCCCCCAGACCCCCCGAGGATATTTCGAAAAAGCGAAAGCCTAGTTTTTTCGCAATTGCCAGATGGTATGACCGCGAAAGGTGGGATCTTCGGGCAGAAACGCCTGTTCCTGCCAGCCGTGTTTGGCAAATAACGCGCGGTAGTCTGCAGGCGAGAGGCTGGCATGATAAACCGGCTCGCCTTCGACCGCGCCAACTTTTTCGCCTGCTTCCGGCCCTGTGGTCAGGATAAGACTGGCGCTTGGCTTTGCATGAGCCAAGAAGCAGGCAAAGGCTTTGGTCTGATCGGCGGGGCTTAAGTGAAAAAAGGAGTTGAAGGCGATCAGGCCATCAAACAGTGCTCCAAGATCGAAGGCGCGCATATCAGCGTGCAGCACTGTCGCGTCCGGCACGTTTTCACGGCACAGGGCGACCATGCTGTGCGCGCCATCCATAGCCGTCACCTGCGCGCCTTGTTCAACGAGATAGCGCGCGATGGGCAGGCCGCCGCAACCAATATCAAGCAATTTCGGGCCGGGCGCTTTGCGCAGCAGCCAATCCAGAAGCGGCTTTTCCCACGGCTCGCAATTGCGGCTTGCTGCAAAGGCGGGGCCGACTTTTTCATAGGTGGGCAGGATATCATCAGGACGCATGGTTTGACCTTACGTCCAAGGCCGTGGTGTGGGCAAGAAACCGCAGCCGATCACGTCTTCTCGTTTTGACGCCTTGCGCGCGCGCGCGTATAGGAGGGCAACCAAACCAAGGATGCAGGCGCGTGATACGGTTTATCTTAGGCTTTTTCGGAGCGATCTTTTCATGGCTCACGCTGGGCATGCTGTTCGGTGCGCTAAGCCTTGGGGCCGTGTTCTGGATCTATGGCCGCGATTTGCCCAGCCATGAGAGCCTTGCGCAGTACACGCCGCCGACGATCAGCCGGATCTATTCGGGCGAGGGGCGCATCATCGATGAGTTTGCGAAGGAGCGGCGTCTTTTCGCGGCGTCCGAGGAAATCCCCGATCTGGTGAAACACGCGTTCATCTCGGCCGAGGACAAGAATTTTTACCAGCATCAAGGCTATGATGCACGCGGGATGATGTCTGCGCTGATCGACGCGGTACGCTCGCGCGGAGAGAATGTGCGCGGTGCCTCGACCATCACGCAGCAGGTGATGAAAAACTTCTTGCTTTCCGGAGATCGCTCCGTTGAGCGCAAGATCAAGGAACTGATCCTTGCCACACGCATCGAGAACACGCTGAATAAGGACCAGATCCTCGAGCTGTATCTGAACGAGATTTTCCTGGGCCAGAACAGTTACGGCGTAGCGGCAGCCTCGCAAACCTATTTCAACAAGCCGCTTGCGGCCTTGGCTCCAGAGGAAGCGGCCTATCTTGCGGCCCTTCCGAAAGCACCCTCGACCTATCATCCGGTCCGCCGGATCGAACGCGCCACTCAGCGCCGCAATTTCGTGCTGCGCGAGATGTTCGAAAACGGCTATTTGACCGAGGCGCAGTATCAATCCGCGCAGGCAGCCCCACTGATGACCGTTCAGAACGGCGATTATGAAGGCTTCAAGCAAGCCCTGCCGCCGCGCGATTACTTCACCGATGAAATCCGCCGCCAGTTAAGCGAAGACTTCGGTGAGGACGAGTTCTTTTCCGGCGGCATGACCGTGCGGGCCACGATTGACCCAGAGATGCAGGGTGTCGCCGCCAATTCGCTGCGTCTAGCGTTGGAGCAGTACGACCGTAGCCGGGGTGTCTGGCGTGGCACTGGCGAGACGCTGGAGCCCGAGGTGCTGGGCGACGAGACCTTGTGGCGTGCCGCTTTGGAGAATGTCCGCATTGCGCGTGATATTGATCTGGAAGACCAATGGCATCCGGCTGTCGTGCTGGAGGTCGGCGAAAATGATGCGCGGATCGGGATTGAAGGTGTTCCCGAGGACGATGATGGTCACTTCATTCCGGCAAATGATGTGCAATGGGCGCGTAAGTTGAATGAGGATGGCTCGCTTGGGCGCACGGCGCAGGTAGCGGGTGATCTTCTTGACGTGGGCGAGGTCGTGCATGTGCGGCGCATGACCAATGACGAGGATGGCAGCTTTATCCGCTGGACTTTGCGGCAGGTGCCAGAAGTGCAGGGCGGCTTTGTCGCGATGGACGTGGACACGGGCCGGGTGATCGCAATGCAAGGCGGGTTCAGCTATCAGCATTCGGTCTTCAACCGTGCGACACAGGCGCTGCGGCAACCGGGTTCTGCCTTCAAGCCCTTCGTCTATGCCGCCGCTTTGGACAGTGGCTATACGCCTGCGACCATCGTTGTCGACGCCCCGATTGAGCTGAACACACCGCAGGGCCTGTGGCGGCCCAAAAACTATTCGAACCGCTTTTACGGCCCAACACCGCTGCGCACCGGGATTGAGCAATCCAGAAACCTGATGACCATTCGTCTGGCCGAAGAGGTCGGAATGGATGTGGTGGCTGACTATGCAGAGCGGTTTGGCGTCTATGACCGGATGAGCCGGTTCTTGTCCAATGCACTCGGCGCGGAGGAGAGCACGCTTTACAAGGTGGTTGCTGCCTATGCGATGTTTGCCAATGGCGGCGAACGGGTGCAGCCAACGCTTGTGGACCGGGTGCAAGATCGCTACGGCAAAACCATCTTCCGGCACGATACCCGCGCCTGCGAGGATTGCCGTGTTGCCTCACTGGACCCGGGTTTTGCGCCGCGCATCATCTCGGACCGGGAGCGGGTGATTAACGCGATCACGGCCTATCAGTTGACCTCGATGATGAAAGGCGTGGTGGATCGTGGAACGGCGGCGCGCACGGTCAATTTGCCCGTGCCAGCAGCGGGCAAGACCGGCACAACGAATGACGCCAAGGACGTCTGGTTTGTGGGCTTTACCAGCAACATCGTGGCGGGCTGTTACATTGGCTATGATCAGCCGCGCACCTTGGGACGCGGCGCGTCGGGTGGCGGCATGTGCGGTCCGGTCTTCACGCGGTTCATGCAAGAAGCGACCAAGAAATACGGTGGTGGCGAGTTTGAAGTGCCCCCGGGCGGGCGCTTTATCAAGATCGACCGGTTTACCGGCGCGCGCCTGTCGGATGACGCGTTTGGCGATAATGTCGTGGCCGAGTATTTCCGCGACGGCGAAGAGCCGGTCTTTGGCATTACCTTTGACGGCGGTTTTGCGATGGCCGCGGACCTGCCGCTCTTTGGTCGTGGCGACAGCGATAGCATCCGCGAAGTCACGACCTCGACCGGGGAAAAGGCGCGCGTGGCACCCAAGGCCAGCTTTGGCACGCTCAGCTCTGGTGGGCTTTACTAAGCGGCGGCGCGCGTGACGCCTTGTCGGTTCGCGCGCGCGTTGCTACATCCTCCCCCTGACATCTGACGGGATTACGACCATGCGGGCTGAGGCTCAAAACGCTGTTGAGGCGATCGAAAAATCACTTACCTTGCTGCGCCAGCGCATGGATTGGGAGTCCGCTGAGCATCGCTTGGAAGAATTCAACGCGATGGCCGAGGATCCCGATTTGTGGAACGATCCCGAGAAAGCGCAAAAGCTGATGCGCGAACGCCAGACGCTTGTGGATGCCATGGACAGCTACAAAGCGCTGAGCCAAGAGCTGTCGGATAATGTTGAGCTGATTGAATTGGGTGAGATGGAAGACGATGCCGATGTCGTCACCGAGGCTGAGGAGGCCTTGAAAGCGCTTGTTGTCAAAGCCGCCGAGAAAGAGCTGGAAGCGCTTTTGAACGGCGAGGCGGATAGCAATGACACCTTCCTTGAGATCAACTCGGGCGCGGGCGGCACCGAAAGCTGCGATTGGGCGTCGATGCTGGCGCGCATGTATGTCCGCTGGGCTGAAAAGAAAGGCTATAAGGTCGAGCTGCAGTCCCAAAGTCCGGGCGAAGAGGCGGGGATCAAGTCTGCCGCATATAAGATTTCCGGGCATAATGCTTATGGCTGGCTGAAATCCGAAAGTGGCGTGCACCGCCTTGTGCGCATCTCGCCCTATGACAGTGCGGCGCGGCGGCACACATCTTTCAGTTCGGTCTGGGTCTATCCGGTGGTCGACGACAATATCGAGATCGAGGTAAATCCGGCAGATATCCGCATCGACACCTATCGCTCCTCCGGGGCAGGTGGTCAGCACGTCAATACAACCGATTCCGCCGTGCGGATCACCCATGAGCCTACGGGTATCGTCGTCACCAGTTCCGAGAAATCGCAGCACCAGAACCGCGACATTGCTATGAAAGCGCTGAAATCGCGGCTCTATCAGATGGAGCTGGATCGCCGGAACGCGGCCATCAACGAGGCCCATGAAAGCAAGGGTGATGCGGGCTGGGGCAACCAGATCAGGTCCTACGTGCTGCAACCCTACCAGATGGTTAAAGACTTGCGCACGAACGAGGAAACGTCAGACACAAGCGGCGTTCTGGACGGCGATCTGGATCGCTTCATGGCCGCCACTCTGGCGCAGGACGTGGCTGGCAAAAGCCGCGCTGAGGCGAACGCGGAAGACTAGAACCCGCATGGCGCTTTTGAGATGTGGTTGAATGCCAGCAACCTTTCTGCGGCTTAGGCAAAATTCCTGCTGGTTCTTGGTGTCTTTCACATCTTTACCGACAAGACCCTGAAGAGACGGCGGCGGGCGCCGATTCCAACCGGCCCGCGCCCCGATCAAAGTGACATTCGCGCGCTTCGAAAATCCCGGGCTTGATAGCTGACGCGACACTAGCCCCTTGCCGCAAACCGGTTCTGTCGCCTAGGCTTTGTAAAAGTGACGGAGCCTGCCATGCCGGACGCAATCTACAAAAGCCCGCCCCTCGGAGTGCCGGACTTGACCCCGGTGACCACCTCAATGCTGGCAACAGCCTTGCGCCGGGGATGGCGTGATTTCATGAAAGCGCCGGTCTTTGGGCTGTTCTTTGCCAGCATCTATGTGCTGGCGGGCTTGATCATGCTGTATGTGACACGGATCACGGGCCAGGCATACTGGCTGATCTTTGCGGCTATCGGCTTTCCACTGATCGGGCCGTTTGCCGCTGTGGGCCTTTATGAAGTCAGCCGCCGTCTGGAGCAAAACCGCGCGCTGGATTGGCGCGGCATTCTTGGGGTGGTGGCCTATCAGCGCAACCGGCAATTGCCATCGATTTGCGCGATCATCATCATGGTGTTCCTATTCTGGTTCTTCATCGCTCATATGATTTTTGCGCTGTTCCTGGGGCTATCGACGATGACGAATATCTCGTCGTCCTTCGAGGTTTATTTGACCCCGAACGGCTTGATGATGCTCGCCGTGGGCTCGGCAGTGGGTGCGGCGCTGTCGGCGTTGCTTTTTGCGATCACCGTAATCTCTTTGCCGCTTTTGCTGGACCGGGAGGTGGATTTTGTCACGGCGATGATCACCAGCTTTGGGGTTGTGCAACGCAGCCCCGGACCGCTTTTGATCTGGGCGCTGTTGATTGCGTCGGTGACGCTGGTGTCACTGGTGCCGCTCTTTTTAGGGCTGTTCGTGACCTTGCCGCTTTTCGGTCACGCCACATGGCATCTTTACCGGCAAATCTCATCCAATTGAGCGCGCAAGCGCGCATGTGATCCTTTATTTGGCACTCTAGCCCCGGCGAATCTGTGGGTAGGTGAGGACGGTTTTCAGGTATTTACGGACAAAAGAAAACGCCGCCTCCGGTGCAGGAGACGGCGTTGTTTTATCTTTTTGATGAGGCTGACTAGCCCTTGGGCGCGTCGGTCTTGAGCGCTGTCTTAGGGGATCCGGCGTTGAGCGGATCATCCTGACGCTGCACGGATCCTTCGAAATGCGCGCCGCTTTCGATGGCGATGGTCTTGTGGATAATGTCGCCTTCTACCCGAGCCGTGGAGGTCAGCCGAACCTTGAGGCCGCGCACACGGCCCACGACGCGGCCATTGACTACGACGTCATCGGCGATGCATTCGCCGCGCACGGTGGCACCTTCGCCAACGGTCAGCAGATGCGCGCGGATGTCGCCATCAACCTGGCCTTCGATCTGGATATCACCTGAGGTTTTCAGGTTGCCAGTCACCGTCAGGTCAGATGACAGAACGGATGCGGGCGGTTTTGCCTTTGGCGCAGAGGCTTGAAACTCTTTCTTGGGCGCGGCGGGCGCGTCAGACTTGGCAGGCGCTGCGCTGTCTGCAGCCGTGCCGGGGGCGGGGTCGTTGATTTTGCTTTTAGAAAACATCGTTCGCTGCCTTGATATATGTCATCGGGTTGACCGGTTTGCCGCCCACACGCACTTCGTAATGCAGATGAACACCGGTCACACGTCCAGAAGCTCCCATATCACCGATGCGATCCCCGCGCGAGACCCTTTGGCCCACTTTTACGCGAAGTCTCGACAGATGGGCGTAGCGGGTCTCGATCCCGAACTCGTGCTGAATTTTGACGAGGCGCCCGTAACCGGACTGCCAGCCCGCATGAACGACCACGCCGTCAGCGGTCGCATAAAGCGGTGTGCCGCTAGAGGCCGCGAAATCGACGCCATTATGCATCCGCCGACCACCTGTCTTGGGATCGCGACGATAGCCAAAGCCGCTGGTGAAGCGGAAAGCCGATTTCACAGGCGTTGCAAAGGGCGCCTTCTGAGCCGCAATGCGGTAGAGGTTCAACTGATCCATCTGTTCGATGATGCGATTGGCGCGTTCACTATCGGCGTCGGGCTCAAACCCCATGGACGAAAAGTTGAGCGGCGTCAGAGGGCCACCTTGACCGGAATAGCCGCGACGCACCTGGTTCAGCATGCTGTCGGTATTCATGCCGGCCGCGCGGAACATCTTGTCGAGCGGCTTGACGGAGACAGTCATCGCTTCTTCAAGCTGGCGGAAAATCTCGTCGTTGCGCTTTTCCATCGTTGCGAGCTTTTCAGTCAGAACTTCGGCTTGCTCCAAAGCATCTGCCGCGTCGCTAATCGTCGTGTCGCGCTCGCTTGCGGTATCTTGCAACACAGATGAGAGCAGGGCGACCGTCGCTTCCATCTCAGAGCTGCCAACGCTGCTGGTGCCGCCTTCGCCGCTTTCCATCGCGGTCAGAAGCGTTTGTGCCTCGTCGCGGTAGCGATCGCGTTCAACCATCACTTGGCGCAGGGTTTTCTGCACAACCTCAAGACCCGTCTCGACCTCGCGGCGACGATCTTCCGAGGCAAGCAGTTCGGACTGCATCACCGAGATCTGCTCAAGCGCAGAATTGAAACGGTCTTGTGCGGCCAGAGCCTCTTCCGCGCGCATGTGGCGCTCGGAGGACAGGGCATTCAGGCGTTCCTGATAGACCATCTGATCGCGCTTGGCTTGATCGCGGAAATTGCCTGCGCCGATGCTATCCATGAGCAAAATCGCTGTCGCGATGATCGTCCAGGCCACCAGCAGGGAGCTTCCCATAAGACCGATCAGCTGCGTTTCCGGTTTGAGACGGATGAAGCGCGTTTCGGTGTCTGATCTCAGAAACAAGCGTTTCTCTGGCAACCGTCGCTCGAGCGCGCGGTGCAATTTGTGTATCAGTCGCGTTTTCAAAATGTTTGTCCCGTGACCCATCCCAGTTTTACAACGGTCCGCTCCCCCGGCGGTGTGTTGCACGGGTGTTACTTTGTAGAGGAGTCTGCTGCAAGAAAAACGGGCAATTGACGGCAATTCGTCGCCATAAGGCTGTGAAATCGGCAAATTTTTGCCGATCTGAACATGTGTTCAGCTGCGAGGCCTAGGACCGTGCCTCGGCAAGGGGCCAGTAGAAATCTGGTGGGAGGCCGGCATCAGCCCGTTTTTCCTCGTTAAATGGTGGTTTGAGGGGGCTGCGAAAGTACCGCTGGACCAGCTTGTGAAAGAGCGGTTTGGGGTCCAGATTTTCGCGACCGCAAAGGAAGTGAAACCATTTTGAACCATAGGCGACATGGGCCACTTCTTCGGAATAGATCACTTCAAGTGCCGCGACCGTATCGGCGTCCTTGGCGCTTTTGAAAATCTGGATCATGCCAGGCGTTACGTCTAGGCCGCGCGCTTCCAACACCATCGGAACCACCGCCAGACGGCCCATGATATCGTCGCTCGTATCTTCGGCGGCGCGCCACATCCCGGCGTGGGCGGGCAGTGCGCCATAATGGCTGCCTTGTTCTTCGAGACAGGCGCATATCAAATTGAAATGATTAGATTCTTCATCTGCGGCTTTCACCCAGTCATCGTAAAAGCCAAGAGGCATTTCGATATGGCCAAACCGTGCGATCAGGTCCCAATGCAGATCGACCGCGTTCAGTTCGATATGCGCAACCGCGTGGAGGATCGCTTGCCGCCCTTCGACTGATCCCGGCTTGCGGCGCGGAACGTCGCGCGGGTCCAGAAGCTCCGGCTTTTCAGGGCGCGCGGGGCGCAAGGGCGGCGCACCGCGACCAATTTCGACCGGATCACCTGCGTCGCGTGCGGCAAACCACTGGGCCGCATACCGCCGCGACAGCGCCGTTTTTGTGGCACCATCGGCGGTTTGCAGCACGTCGCAAGCCATCTCGGTCAGGGATTTCACAGGGCCTTGACCGCGTCCAGAACGGCCTCGGCATGGCCGGGGACTTTGACCTTGCGCCAGACCTGCGCGATCTTGCCGGAGCCGTCGATCAGATAGGTCGCGCGTTCAATCCCCATGTATTTCTTGCCATACATGTTCTTCTCGACCCAGACGCCATAGCGCTCGCAGACGTCGCTCTCCTCGTCTGAAACCAGAGCCACTTTCAGATCATGCTTGGCGACGAATTTGTCGTGTTTGGCGACCGGGTCTTTCGAGATGCCAAGGATCACCGCGCCTGCCTCGTCAAAGGCGGCCAAATGCTCGGTGAAGGCGATTGCCTCTTTGGTGCAACCGGGCGTGTCGTCCTTTGGGTAGAAATAGAGAACCACGGCTTTGGGCTGAAGCGCCGAAAGCGTGATCTCGCCACCGCCATCGCGGGGCAAGGTGAAGTCCGGAGCGGCGGAGCCAATATCAGTCATGAGAGCGTGATCCTTTGTTCATCAGTTATGGGTTTTGTTTTAGGGCCAGCCGCGCGAAGATAAAGGCATGAGCAGTACGCCCGAGGATAACGGGTCTGAACCGGACCCGACACCAGAAAAGACACCCCGTCGTCGCGGCAGGGGCGGTTTGATCGTTCTTGTCGCGTTTATGGTGTTTTTCGGCGCGGTGGCTGTGACGGCCTTTGCGATGATCGGGCGGCCGATCACGGCACCCGATTGGGTGCGCGACCGGGTCGAGCGGGTGTTAAGCGATCAAATCCCCGAGGCAGAGATCGGTTTCGGGCGCATCCTGATTGGCGTGAATGACAGTCTAGAGCCTTACCTGCGACTTGAGGACATGCTGCTGCGCGACGCTGCCGGCCGCCCGATGGTGGCACTGGCCGATGCCGATATTCAGATCGCCGGACGCCCTTTGCTGTCGCGTCAGTTGCGCGTCACCAACGTGACGTTGACGGGCGGTCGTCTGACCTTGCGGCGTTTCGCGGACGGACAATTCGCCTTTGCCTTCGGTGAGGGTGACGCACCTTTGGGCGAGGCGGGCGGCTTGCTGCAAGCGCTGGAAAGCGTTGAGCAGATTTTCCTGACTGATGCCGCGCAGAATCTCGAGCGGGTCCAGTTGAGCGGTCTGACGCTGAGTTATGAAGATGCGCTTTCGGGCCAGTTTTGGGTGGTCGATGGAGGGCGGGCTGAACTGGAACGGGACGGGGTAGAACTGCGGTTGCGCGCCGATCTGGCCTTGCTGACAGGGCGCGAATACGCCTCCACGGTTGAGCTGAGTTATGACACCCGGCTTGACAGCGTCGCCTCTGACATCTCGGTTAATATCGACACACTGCCTGCGCAGGATATTGCCACACAGGTCCCAGCGTTGACGTGGCTCAGTGCGCTGGAGGCCCCGATTTCCGGCGCAATGCGGTTGTCTTTGAACGAGGATGGGCTGACGGGGCCGCTTTTTGGCACGCTTGATTTCGGAGCTGGTGCCTTGCAGCCGACCGAAGCCACGCGCCCGGTCAAATTTGACAGCGCACAGACGTATTTCACATTCGACCCGGTCGCCAACACCTTGTCTTTCGACACTGTCAGTGTGCGCAGCGAGATGGTGAATGTCACCGGAACCGGCCGCGCCTACATGAAGGAATTTCGCAACGGCTTGCCGCAAACTCTGCTGGGTCAATTCCAACTGACAGAGCTGCAGGCCAACCCGGATAACTTCTTTGACGAGGCGCTGAATTTTAGCCAAAGCGCGATTGACTTTCGGCTCAAGCTCGACCCGTTTTCGGTCGAGGTGGGGCAGTTCATGCTGCAATCGGACACGACACGCTTGACGGGCGATGCGTTGGTGACCGCCGATCCGGACGGCTGGTCCGTTGCGCTGAACGCCTTTGGTGACGAGATCACGCCGCAAGCTGTCACAGCGATCTGGCCCTCGACGCAAGTTGCGCGCACGCGCGAATGGGTGGCGCAGAATGTGACCGAGGGACGGTTGCACAATGTGCAGGCTGTTCTGCGTGCAGGCGCCGGTGAGGTGCCTCATTTCCGTGTCGGGTGGGAGTTCGAGGACGCCTCTGTGCGGTTCATGAACACGCTGCCGCCGATCACGGACGGCGTGGGCCGCGCGCTTTTATCGGACAACCGTTTTGTCGTCAGTGTCGATCAAGGCCAGGTGCAGGCTCCGCGGGGGGGCGCGATCCAGCTG
Source organism: Cognatishimia sp. MH4019 (assembly GCF_020177595.1). Classification (GTDB taxonomy): domain Bacteria; phylum Pseudomonadota; class Alphaproteobacteria; order Rhodobacterales; family Rhodobacteraceae; genus JAHTBL01. The sequence goes on from NZ_JAHTBL010000001.1 coordinate 326,841, forward strand.
ACCGGATCTCGGTTTGAAGTCGCGGACATCAGGCGCAAACCCGCGCAGGCATCAATCCAGCTGAACACGGATGCCACGGTCACCGCCACGCTGTCGCTACTGGATGAAGAGCCGTTCGGCTTTCTGCAGAAAGCCGATTTGCCTGTTGATCTGGCCGATGGACGCGCGCGCGCAACCATTGATTTGTCGTTACCACTGAAAAAGGACTTACCGGTATCGCAAGTGACATACGCGGCGACCGGCACGGTATCGAACCTGCGCAGCACAACGCTGGTCAAGGACCGCACGCTGGCCGCCCAGCTTTTGGGGATCACCGTGACATCCGACGCTGTCGTGATCGACGGTGACGCGCGACTGGGCGAAGTGCCGTTGAGCGGCACCTTCCGACTGCCATTGGGGCCAGAGGCGGCGGCCCCCACGGTCACAGCCGCAATCGAGCTGTCGCAACAATTTCTTGATGAGTTTCGCATTGATCTGCCCCCCGACACCCTTTCGGGGCGGGCGAGCGGTGATTTGGCGCTGAGCTTGCCGCAAGGCGCGCCGCCCAGTTTTCGCCTGACCAGCGATCTGCGCGGGGCAAGCCTTCGTCTTGCGTCTTTGAACTGGGCCAAACCCGCCGCAGCACGTGGCGAACTGGCGATCAGCGGGCGACTCGGTACACCGCTTGAGATCGACGCGCTCAGCCTGTCGGCTCCGGGGCTGAGCGCGTCTGGGCGTATTGTTGTGAGCGAAGAGGGTGTGTTCCAGCGGGCCAGTTTTGACAGCGTGCGCGTCGGTGATTGGCTGAACGCGCCTGTGACGCTGATCGGGCGCGGTCGCGGTGCGGCTCCAGCGGTCCAGATCACGGCGGGCACCATGGACTTGCGCCGTGCCAAGCTGGGTCAAGGCACCGGACGCGGTGGCCCGATTGATCTGGCATTGAACGAGCTCGTGGTCTCAGACGGGATCAGCCTGACCAATCTGCGAGGCCAGTTCAGTGCGGCGGGTGGCTTCAACGGCAATTTCCGGGCGAACGTCAATGGCGGCTCGACGCCGATCCAAGGCACGGTTGTGCCCGATCGCAATGGCACCGCCGTGCGCATCACTTCAAACGATGCTGGCCGCGTGATGGGCAATGCGCGGCTGATCCGTTCGGCACGTGGAGGGGATCTGAACCTTATCCTGCGCCCACGCGCGGCAGACGGCCAATACGACGGCACGCTCACGATCACAGAAACCCGTGTGCAAAATGCACCGGCGCTGGCCAATCTGCTGAGTGCCGTTTCGGTTGTCGGCTTGCTGGATCAAATGGCCAACCAAGGGGTGCTTTTTACAAATGTGGATGCCAAGTTTGTGCTGACGCCAAATGTCATCGCTGTCACCGAAAGTTCGGCTACGGGGCCGTCTTTGGGCATCTCGATGGATGGCACCTATCGCCCAGCGACCAGTCAAATGGACATGCAGGGGGTTTTTTCGCCACTTTATCTGCTGAACGGGATCGGCAGTTTTCTGACCCGGCGCGGCGAAGGTCTAATCGGCTTCAATTTCACCTTGTCTGGTGACCCGTCCGAGCCGCAGGTCGCGGTCAATCCGCTTTCCGCCTTGACCCCCGGCATGTTCCGCGAGATCTTCCGCCGCCCATCCCCCCGCGTCTCGCAATAAGGCCTGCCTCGTGAAACTGTCTGATTTTGATTTCGACCTGCCGGACGATTTGATTGCCACACGGCCTGCCACCCCACGCACATCGGCGCGGATGCTTCATGTCGAGGATGGCTTGCATGACGTTCATGTATTTGATTTGCCAAAGATTTTGCGCAAGGGCGATCTTCTGGTTCTCAACAACACCAAGGTGATTCCTGCACGTCTGACCGGACACCGCAGCCGTGACAGCGGACAAGGCCCGGTCTCTGCCAAGATTGAGGTGACGCTGCTGTCGCCGACGCCTGCGGGCGATTGGACAGCACTGATCAAACCGCTTCGCAAAGTGACAGACGGCGAGCAGATCACCTTTGACGCTGGCCTTGTGGCGACGCTGACAGGCAAGCAGGACGGACAGGGCGTTCTGGCCTTCAACCTGACCGGAGACGCGTTTGACACCGCCCTTGCGGCTGCCGGTGCGATGCCTTTGCCGCCTTACATCGAGGCAAAGCGCAAAGCTGATGCGCGCGACCGGACCGACTACCAGACCGTCTTCGCCAAAGAGCAAGGTGCTGTCGCGGCCCCGACCGCATCCCTGCATTTCGATGACGCGCTCTTGGCGCAAATCGCGGATAAGGGTGTCGATTTCGCGGAAGTCACGCTTCATGTCGGGGCAGGGACGTTCTTGCCGGTGAAGGTCGATGACATCACCCAGCATAAGATGCATGCCGAATGGGGGTCGGTCAGTCCCGAGGCGGCGGCGCGCATCAATGCAACCCGCGCTGCGGGCGGTCGGGTGATCCCGGTTGGCACCACAGCCTTGCGCCTGATCGAAAGTGCAGCCGCTGAGGATGGCACGATGCGCCCTTGGCAGGGTGACACCGACATTTTCATCACGCCGGGCTATGAGTTCCGCGTGACCCAAGGCCTCATGACCAATTTTCACCTGCCTAAATCCACGTTGATGATGCTTGTCTCGGCGCTGATGGGCGCTGAGACAATCCGTGAGGTTTACGCCCATGCTATTGCCGAGCGGTATCGCTTTTTCTCTTATGGAGACAGCTCGCTTTTGATCCCCTGAGGATGCTGCGCTAAAAGCCGGAAACGACCCGCGAAAGTCGTCTCTGCGCTATCGCCTTGCATACGACTCAGGCAGTTTTAGAAAATCACGCCAAGGCCGAGGGTCGCGAATATGAAACAAGTGCTTGCCTCCTCATGGGCTTTGCTGCTGGGCATGATGCTCTTGATGGTCGGAAACGGTCTGCAAGGATCGCTTCTGGGTATCAGGGGTGGAGACGCCGAATTCTCGACCTTTCAGATGTCGATTGTGATGTCGGCCTATTTTGTGGGCTTTTTGGGCGGCTCGCGCTTGGCGCCCGAGATGATCCGCCGCGTGGGCCATGTGCGGGTCTTCGCAGCCCTCGGATCGCTGATCTCAGCGGTGCTGATCCTCTATCCGGTGCTGGTGGACCCGATCTCATGGACCGTGGGCCGTGTGATCATCGGCTTTTGCTTCTCGGGCGTTTACGTAACCGCCGAAAGCTGGCTGAACAATTCCGCCGATAACGAGAACCGCGGACAGGCGCTGTCTGCTTATATGCTCGTGCAGATGACAGGTATTGTGGTGGCGCAAGGTCTGCTGCTTGTTCCGGATCCCAGCGGCTACCTTCTGTTCATCCTGCCGTCGATCTTCGTGTCGTTGGCCTTCGCGCCAATCCTTTTGTCGATCAGCCCGACCCCTGCATTTGACGCGGCCAAGCCGATGACCTTGAAACAGTTGATTGCAACATCGCCTTTGGGCTGTGCGGGCATGTTCCTGCTGGGCGGCGTGTTCTCGGCGCAATTTGGGATGGCCGCGGTCTTTGCAACCTTGGTGGGACTGTCGCTTGGCCAAATCTCGATCTTTATCTCCACGATTTATGTGGGTGCTTTGGTGCTTCAGTATCCGATCGGGTGGATCAGCGACCGGATGGATCGCCGCAAACTCATCCTCGCCGTGTCGTTCGCGGGTGGCATCGGGGCGATGATCGGCTTCATCTTCACTGGCTATTTCCCGGCTCTGCTAGTTGCTGCCTTCATCATTGGCGGCATGTCGAACCCGCTTTATGCGCTGCTCATTGCCTATACGAATGACTTTCTGGAACACGAAGATATGGCCGCAGCATCGGGCGGATTGATCTTCATCAACGGGATCGGTGCGATTGCGGGGCCGCTGATCACCGGTTGGATGATGGGCGTGATTGGCCCGCGCGGGTTTTTCTTGTTCGTGGCGATCCTGCTCTTCGCGCTGGCGGCTTATGGCGCGTACCGGATGACCCAGCGTTCGGTCTCCACCGAGGTGGATGACACGACGTCCTATGCACCGATCTTCCCGTCCTCCTCGCCGGTCGCGGTTGAGGTTGCACAGGAATACTACATCGAGACTGCTCTGGAAGACGAAGCCGAGGACGCCGAAACGCGGCTGTGATGTTACGGTCTGTTACCGAAGGTGAGGCGGCAAATATAATTGGTTGCCGCAGGTTAACGGTTTTGTAACAGTTAACGGAACGATGCGGGGCGAGAGCAAGGAGCAAGCCATGCGGGGTCCGGACGACGTTTTGAACTACTGGCTCGACGACATTGGGCCAGAGGGGTGGTATAAGGGCGGCGCTGACATGGACGCCGATATCCGCGACCGGTTCGAAGCAACTTGGGACGGCGCGATGGAGGGGCGCTGCGCGCTCTGGCTGACATACCCGAGCGGTGCGCTTGCCTATATCATCCTGACGGATCAGTTTTCCCGCAACATGTTTCGCGATACCGCCAAAGCGTTCGCGTCAGATCATGTTGCGCTTGCGGCGGCCAAGGCGGCGATTGACAAGGGTTGGGACATGCGGATTGACGAGCCCGCGCGTCAGTTCTTCTATATGCCTCTCATGCATTCCGAGAACCTGTGCGATCAGGATCGCTGTGTGCGCCTGATGGTGACGCGGATGCCGGACTCGGGTGAGAGCAACCTTCTGCATGCTAAGGCCCATCGCGAAGTAATCCGTCAGTTTGGTCGGTTCCCGTTTCGCAACAAAGCGTTGTCGCGCCGCGCAACAGAGCCGGAAGCGGCATTCATCGCCGATGGCGGATATGGTGCAACGGTGGAAGCGCTTCGCGTCTGAGCCAGCGCTCGAACTGCGACACTATCCCCTGTCGCACAGTCTCCGTGTGCAATATAGTTTAGCATTAAACTTGTTTTGAATCGGAGGGCCAGATGGCTGCCAAATCCTTTGACATGATCGTAATCGGGGCCGGGCCAGGAGGCTATGTCGCCGCTATTCGCGGCGCGCAGCTCGGTCTGAACGTCGCGATTGTCGAACGCGAACATATGGGCGGCATCTGCCTCAACTGGGGTTGTATCCCAACGAAAGCGATGCTGCGCTCGTCCGAAGTGTTCCACCTGATGCACCGCGCCAAGGAATTTGGTCTGAAAGCCGAGGGGATCGACTATGACCTTGAGGCCGTCGTCGCCCGCTCGCGCGGTGTGGCCAAACAGCTGAACGGCGGCGTTGGCCATTTGCTGAAGAAGAACAAGGTGACGACGTTCATGGGCACCGCGACCATCCCTGCCAAGGGCAAGGTTAGTGTGAAGACCGAAAAGGGCACCGAAGAGCTGACCTCGAAAAACATCATTCTGGCGACAGGTGCTCGGGCCCGTGAACTGCCGGGGCTTGAGGCGGATGGCGAACTGGTTTGGACGTATAAGCACGCGCTGACCCCATCGCGCATGCCAAAGAAACTGCTCGTGATTGGATCTGGCGCGATCGGAATCGAGTTTGCGAGCTTCTACAATACGCTCGGCGCGGACACGACCGTGGTCGAAGTGATGGACCGCATCCTGCCCGTCGAAGATGCCGAGATAAGCGGGTTCGCGAAAAAAGCCTTTGAAAAGCAAGGCATGAAAATCCGCGAAAAGACGATGGTCAAGAAACTGGACCGCTCTGTCGGCAAGGTCACGGCGCATATCGAGCAGGATGGCAAAGTGACCAAGGAAGACTTTGATACGGTTATCTCTGCCGTTGGAATCGTCGGAAATACCGAGGATCTGGGGCTGGATGCGTTAGGCGTGAAGATCGACCGGACCCATGTTGTCACGGACGAGTTCTGCCGGACCGGCGTGGACGGGCTTTACGCGATTGGTGATATCGCAGGCGCGCCGTGGCTGGCTCACAAAGCCTCCCACGAAGGGGTGATGGTGGCCGAACTGGTCGCAGGAAAGAATAATGTTCACCCGATCAAGCCTGAAAGCATTGCAGGTTGCACCTATTGCCACCCCCAGGTGGCCTCGGTCGGGCTGACGGAAGCGAAAGCAAAAGAGCGTGGCTTTGAGATCAAAGTGGGTCATTTCCCGTTCATCGGGAATGGCAAGGCGATTGCGTTGGGCGAGCCTGAAGGCATGGTCAAGACCGTCTTTGACGCCAAAACAGGCGAGCTTTTGGGGGCACATATGATCGGCGCTGAAGTGACCGAGATGATTCAGGGCTATGTGGTCGGGCAAAAGCTGGAGACAACGGAAGAAGACTTGATGGAAACCGTGTTCCCGCATCCGACACTGTCGGAGATGATGCACGAATCCGTGCTGGATGCTTATGATCGGGCTATCCACTTCTGATCCCATCGTGCATCGCCACGCATTCTACCAAGAAATAGCGCGCTGACGCGCATTCTTTTTGTTGATTTGGCGCGTCGCTGCGAAGGCGAACTTTTCGCAGCGGCTGTTCTTATTTTAGGTATTTTTCGACAAAAGAAGAGAGACGTTGACGCGCTGCTTTCGGAGGTTCACTTGAGGGCTATGGATGCACAGCGCACAGATTGGCGGTTGGTGATTTTGCTTTGGGGTGCAGGCCTTTTGGCAGCGGCTCAATTTGCCAAGATTTCGCTCGTATTGGAAGATGTTGCGCGCTTCTTTGAGCGCGATTTGACGGGTGTAGCCCCCATCGTTTCGGTGGTCGGTGTCATTGGGATCATCTTTGGCGTTATGGCCGGGGCCTTCGTAACCCGCCTTGGGGCCCGGCGGGTCATCTTGTGGGCATTGATCGGCGGCGGTGCGTTGTCGCTGATGCAAGCCATCGGGCTTGGGTTCGGGGCGATGCTGGGTTTGCGCGTGCTGGAAGGCATCTCGCATCTGGCCTTGGTTGTCGCTGCACCGACCTTGATGGTGCGGGTCAGCGCAGCACGAGATCATTCAGTGGTTATGGGGCTTTGGGCAACTTTCTTTGGTGTCAGCTTCGCCATTGCGGCCGTCGTGTTGCCTTCTCTTGTCGCTCTGGGGGGGCTCAAGCTGGTCTGGGCGGTTCACGGTTTGCTCATGCTGCTCATCGCTGGTTGTTTGGCCCCATTTCTGCCGAGTGGTACACGTAGTGCCGTTCCCATTCGCTGGATCGAAGAGCATCGGTTGATCTACACAAGCCCAAGGCTTGTTGCCCCTGCACTCGGCTTTTTCTGGCACACGCTGATGTTCGTGGCTTTGCTGACCTTCTTGCCAGCGCAGGTCCCCGTCTGGGTGGCGGCGCTGTTGCCGCTCTTGTCACTGGTCGGCACGTTTGGTGCGGGCGTCCTGGCGCGCTGGATGGCTCCTGACAAGATCGCGATTGCCGGGTTTTTGGGGACGGTGATCTTGGCTTTGATCGGCTTTGGAGCACCTGTTCCTACACTGATGATGTTCATTTTCATCGGCCTTGTTCCCGGGGCCAGCTTTGCTGCGATCCCGTATTTCAACACAGCGTCCGAGGACGTCGCCAGAGCGCAAGGCGCTGTTGCCCAGCTTGGCAATATCGGCACAGCCAGTGGCACGCCGCTTTATGCGCTGGCCCTGGGCGGGTTGGGTCTTGGTCCGTTAACCATCGCGCTTTGCGTCTTCGGCGTCATCTCGCTTTTGTTTATTCGGTGGACCATTGACGGACGCGCGAAAGAAATGTCTTAATGTTCGCCTAATGTTCCGTTAGTTTATTGGCCGGTATCGCTTGGCCCGCTATCTGTAAGGGCAACATCGTCTGGGGGGCAGAATGCCTGAGCTGAAAAAGATCGAAGTGCGCGGTGCGCGCGAGCATAATCTCAAGTCTATCGACGTGGATATTCCCCGTGATGAGTTGGTGGTGATTACCGGTCTGTCAGGGTCCGGCAAGTCATCGCTCGCTTTTGATACGATCTATGCGGAAGGTCAGCGCCGCTATGTCGAATCGCTTTCGGCTTATGCGCGTCAATTCCTTGATATGATGGAGAAACCTGACGTCGATCATATCTCTGGCCTCAGCCCCGCAATCTCTATTGAACAAAAGACGACATCAAAGAACCCGCGCTCTACAGTCGGTACAGTAACTGAGATTTACGACTATATGCGTCTCCTGTTCGCACGGGTCGGCACCCCTTACAGCCCAGCAACTGGTTTGCCGATCGAGGCGCAGCAGGTGCAAGACATGGTTGACCGTGTCATGGCGCTGGAGGACGGGACGCGGGGCTACCTGCTGGCGCCTATCATCCGCGATCGCAAAGGCGAATATCGTAAGGAATTCCTAGAGCTTCGTAAGCAAGGTTTCCAGCGCGTTAAGGTTGATGGCGAGTTCTATGAATTGGACGAGCCCCCCACGCTGGATAAGAAGTTTCGCCACGATATCGACGTGGTCGTTGACCGGATCGTCGTCCGTGAAGGCCTTGAAACGCGGCTGGCCGACAGTTTCCGCACCGCCCTTGATCTGGCCGATGGCATAACCATTCTTGAAACGGCGCCCAGCGAAGGTGAGCCCGAACGGATCACGTTTTCGGAAAACTTCGCATGCCCCGTCAGCGGTTTTACCATCCCTGAGATTGAGCCACGTCTTTTTTCCTTCAACGCACCTTTTGGGGCATGCCCAAGCTGCGATGGCCTTGGGGTTGAGCTGTTCTTTGATGAGCGCCTTGTTGTGCCGGACGCGACCATCACATTAGAGGATGGCGCGCTGGCCCCTTGGCGCAAAGGCAAGTCGCCTTATTTCTTGCAAACCATTGAAGCTATTGCGAAACATTACGAATTTGACAAGAAGCTGCCTTGGAAAAAGCTACCTGCGTATGTGCAGCAGGTCTTTCTCTATGGCTCTGGCGACGAAGAAATTCCGTTTCGCTACGATGAAGGTGGCCGCGTTTATCAGGTCACCCGGAGCTTTGAAGGCGTGATCCCCAACATGGAGCGCCGCTACCGCGAAACCGACAGCAACTGGATTCGCGAAGAGTTCGAGCGGTATCAAAATAACAGACGCTGTGGCACCTGCGATGGCTACCGCCTGCGCCCCGAAGCATTGGCCGTCAAAATAGCGGGGTTGCACGTCGGTCAGGTCGTCGAAATGTCAATCAAGGACGCTTTTGAATGGTGTGAGACCGTTCCGGAAAGTCTGACTGCGCAAAAGAACGAGATTGCGCGCGCGATCCTGAAAGAAATCCGTGAGCGGCTTGGGTTCTTGAACAATGTGGGGCTCGAGTACCTGACGCTCAGCCGCAATGCTGGCACGCTGTCGGGGGGCGAAAGCCAGCGGATTCGCCTCGCCAGCCAGATCGGATCAGGGTTAACGGGCGTGCTTTATGTGCTGGATGAGCCCTCTATCGGCCTGCACCAGCGCGACAATGATCGGCTTCTAACCACGCTGAAAAACCTGCGCGATCAGGGCAATACGGTGATCGTGGTTGAGCATGATGAAGAAGCGATCCGCGAGGCGGATTACGTTTTTGACATTGGGCCCGGTGCGGGCATTCATGGCGGTCAGGTCGTTGCGCATGGTAAACCAGCTGATATCGCTGCAAATGAAAAATCAATTACAGGTCAATACCTTACAGGCACTCGCGAGATCACCGTGCCGACTGAGCGTCGCAAGGGCAATCGCAAAAAGATCAAAGTCGTCAAAGCGTCCGGTAACAACCTGCATGACGTGACGGTCGATTTCCCGCTTGGTAAATTTGTCTGTGTGACGGGTGTTTCTGGTGGCGGCAAATCAACATTAACCATCGAGACGCTGTTCAAAACGGCCTCTATGCAGCTCAACGGCGCGCGCCAGACGCCCGCCCCTTGCGAGACGATCAAAGGGCTTGAGCATTTGGATAAGGTCATCGATATCGACCAGCGTCCTATCGGGCGCACGCCCCGCTCGAACCCTGCCACATATACTGGCGCATTCACCCCGATCCGTGACTGGTTTGCCGGTCTGCCCGAGGCGAAGGCGCGCGGCTACAAGCCTGGCCGTTTCAGTTTCAACGTGAAGGGCGGGCGTTGTGAGGCGTGCCAAGGTGATGGCGTTATCAAGATCGAAATGCACTTCTTGCCGGATGTTTATGTGACTTGCGAAACCTGTAACGGCGCGCGCTACAATCGCGAGACGTTGGAGATTAAATTCAAAGGCAAATCCATTGCCGACGTGCTGGATATGACCGTCGAAGACGCGCAGGAGTTCTTCAAGGCCGTGCCGTCGATCCGCGAAAAGATGGATGCGCTGGTGCGCGTCGGTCTGGGCTATATCAAGGTCGGCCAGCAAGCTACGACGCTGTCGGGTGGCGAGGCGCAGCGCGTGAAGCTCTCCAAAGAATTGGCGAAACGCTCGACGGGTCGCACGCTTTATATCCTCGATGAGCCGACAACAGGTCTGCACTTTGAAGATGTGCGTAAGCTGTTGGAAGTACTGCATGAACTGGTTGAGGGCGGCAACACCGTAGTCGTCATTGAGCATAATTTGGATGTCGTAAAAACGGCTGATCATATTATTGATATCGGTCCCGAAGGCGGCGATGGCGGGGGTCGGGTTGTTGCCGAAGGCACTCCGGAACAGGTGGCTGAAGTCGCAGAAAGCTACACCGGCCATTACCTCAAACCGATGCTCGCGCCGAAGCCCAAACGTGTCGCGGCGGAGTAGCATCTTGGCTGGAATGCGTGTGTTTTCGTCATAACTTTGCCGAAAAGCCGTGACATATCACGAGGATGAGACAGAGCCTTGGAACATGTTGTATTTTGATATGCACGGCTGGCGTACAGCCGTCATATGCAGGCCAATCCTATAGCGAAAGTCTGATGGATTGTGCCGCACTTTTCGATTTGTCGAACCGTATGGCACCCGAACGCGCGAACCATGGGAAGGGCCTCGTGCTGTCACGCATGGCAGAGCGTCTTGAAAGGGCTGCGCTGGATGAAGCTGTGACAGAGGGGCAGGGCGATCCGGGCCTTTACATCGCGCGAACCAAGGCCGAGAAAATCGACCATTGGGACAGAAAAGGCACGCTGTTTGTCTTCTCTGAAGAGTTCAAGGATTGGATGGCCTATTGCCGCAAATTTTCCGCCCATATGGGCGTTGATTTCGACGATCTGCGTTAACCACGTTTTCGCGTTTCAAAACGCGGCAGCATCGCGCTGAAATCGCGGCCTTTGCCGTCTTCTTGTTCAACAAATTGCGCATAGAGCGCTTGTGCCAGTTGCCCCATCGGCGTGTCGGCATCTGCCACCTCGGCAGCTTGTTGAGACAGACGCAAGTCTTTGAGCATCAGTTCAGCTGCAAACCCGGGTTGGTAATCATTGTCAGCCGGGGATTGCGGCCCAATGCCGGGGGCAGGGCAATAGGCATTCATGCTCCAGCTATAGCCCGATGAAGTGCTCACGACGTCAAACATTTTTTGCCGATCGAGCCCTAATTTGTCCGCCAAAGCAAAGGCTTCGCAAGTGCCGATCATGGTGATGCCAAGGATCATGTTATTGCAGATCTTGGCGGCTTGTCCGGCCCCGGCTTCACCACAATGCACGGCTTTTTGTCCCATGATATCAAAGAGCGGATTAACCTTTGCAAATGCCTCCTGCGGCCCACCGGCCATAAAGGTTAACGTTCCTGCAGACGCACCACCGATGCCTCCCGAGACGGGCGCATCCACCGCCATTAACCCTGCCGCGTCAGCTTGTGCCGCGACATCCCGCGCGCTTTGCACGTCCACTGTCGAGCAATCCAGCAAGACCGCCCCTTTTTGCATCGTGGGAATTACCTCGGCCGCCACAGAACGCAGGATGTCGCCGTTTGGGAGCATCGTAATAACGACATCGGCGTCTCGCGCAGCCTCTGCCGCAGTTGCTGCAATCGTCAAACTTTCTGGTCGGGCCGAGACGTCAAAGCCGGTCACGCCATGCCTCGCTGCTACCAAATTCGCCGCCATCGGAGCGCCCATGTTCCCAAGACCAATGAAGCCGATTTTCATGAGAGTTCCTTTCAGAGAGTTAACGCATCCGCGCCGAGAGGGCGCAACATTTTCGACATGTCGACGTCCAGAGGATCGCCCAGACTATGCCTCCATTTGGGGTTGCGGTCCTTGTCGATGATCGCCGCACGAATGCCTTCGATGAAGTCCCCATGTTCCATCGCGCGATGCGTGAAACGATATTCCAGTTCCAAGGCGCGTTCGATGCTGTCTGTATTGCGCAACCGGTGGATCATCTCGACCGCACAAGCCATGGATAGCGGCGCGTTCCGGCCCAGCTTCTTCAAGGTTTCTGACGTAAAATCAGTATCTTCCGCATTCAAAGAGCGAAGGATATCGGCCAGTGTTTCACCGCCAAAATGCCGATCAATATCGGGCTGTAACGTGGACAAAGGCGCGTCAGGAGCGGTTTCGGCCAAGGCATCAACACGGGCCCAATCGCCTGTTTCAGCTAATTCTGACTTCAAGTCATCCCACCCATTCTCAGGTAAGTAATAATCCGCAAAACCAGCAAGGATCGCATCGCCCGGGCCCATCCGGGCCGCGGTTGTGCCAAGGTATTCGCCAAGCCGTCCCGGTGCATTCGCGAGTATTAACGAACCGCCCACATCTGGCACTAATCCGATGCCGACCTCGGGCATTGCGATCTGGCTACTTTCGCACACAATCCGATGCGATGCGTGGCAGCCGACCCCCACGCCGCCGCCCATCGTGAAGCCTTGCAGGAAGCTGACAACCGGTTTCGGGAACCGAAACAGCTTTGCATTCATGCGGTATTCGTCGCGCCAGAATTGACGTCCATAGCTGAAATCGCCCGCCGTTCCGGTCGCATATATTTCAGCGATATCGCCCCCCGCGCAGAAGGCTTTTTCGCCGACAGCGTCGATGATGAGCATCAAGACCGCCGGGTCCATGGCCCATTGGTCGAGCGCTTTCTCGATCTCCAGGCACATCTCATAGGTTAACGCATTCAGCGCTTTGGGACGGTTTAATGTGATCCAACCGACCACACCGTCTTTACGAATATGAAGATCGTCTATCATTTCGTTAACATCTGACGGGCGACGATCAGGCGCATGATCTCGTTCGTTCCTTCCAGGATTTGGTGAACACGCAGGTCTCGGACCAGTTTTTCGATCCCGTAATCCGCCAGATATCCATAGCCGCCATGCAGTTGCAGGCACTGATCTACAACTTCGCTTCCCGTCTCGGTCACCAGCTTTTTCGCCATCGCACAAAACTGCGTCGTATCCGGTGCGCCAGTATCGTATTTCCATGCTGCCTGTCGCAGGAAAGTGCGGGCGGCCTGGAGGTTGATCTCCATATCGGCGAGGCGGAATTGCAGGGCTTGAAATTGGTCAATGGGTTTGCCGAATGCCTTGCGCTCGGCCATGTAATCCAGCGTCGCCGAGAGCGCTTGTTGAGCCGCCCCAAGCGAGCAGGCGGCAATATTCAGGCGGCCCCCATCAAGCCCAGCCATCGCATACTTAAATCCATCACCTTCGGAACCAAGTAACTGATCTGCATGGATTTTACATGCATCCATCTGCACCTGTCGCGTTGGTTGTGATCGCCACCCCATCTTGTCTTCGAGGCCGCCGAAAGACAGCCCTTCGGCACCGTCTTCGATGATCAGGGCAGACACACCTTTCGGGCCGTCTTCGCCTGTGCGCGCCATCACGATATAGGCGTCCGAATAGCCGCCGCCCGAGATAAACGCTTTTGTGCCAGTCACCTCGAACCCGTCATTTGTGCGGGTCGCTTGGGTCTTCAACGCCGCCGCGTCAGAGCCTGATCCGGGCTCTGTCAGGCAGTAGGAAAAGACAGTTTCCATGCTGATTGCTTTTGGTAGGTAGTTTGCCTTCAGGGCGTCACTGCCAAAGCGGTCGATCATTGCGGCGCACATATTGTGGATCGACAGAAACGCAGCGACGGACGGGCAGGCCATCGACAGGGCTTCAAAGACTAAGGTGGCGTCAAGACGTGTTAATCCCGCGCCGCCGCTCTCTTCCGAGACATATAGCCCACCGAACCCAAATTCGGCCAGTTGTGGCCAAAGTTCTTTGGGTATTGTGCCGTCCTGCTCCCACTGGCGCGCATGGGGTGCGATATGTTCTTGGCCAAAAGCGCGCGCCATATCGAAGATTGCGGTTTGCTCTTCGCTCAGTGCGAAATCCATGTGGGCTCCTCCCAAAGCGCTTGATCAAAAGGTTTCGTAATTGATCGCTCGTTTAATTTCTTCTTTTCGGTTGCCTTTTGCAATGGGCGCGGTAAGCCGTGGAGCCCATGGAAACGCTGAAGATTGCCGTTGGTGTGATCACCAAAGACCGCGCTGAGATGCTGCGCACGCTGCTGGCATCTTACAAAGCGATGGCGCGTCCGGCGCAGTCTTCGGTCACGTTCATTATCGTTGAGAACGACAGCACGCCCAATGTGCAGACCGTTGTTGATGCGTTCGCTGCGGGTGTTGCAGAGCCCGTTCTCTACGCGACAGAGCCCGAGCCTGGCATCCCGTTTGCGCGCAACCGCGTGCTTGATATGGCGCTGGAGCAGGGCGCTGACATCCTGACCTTCGTGGATGATGACGAACGGGTTGCCGCCGATTGGCTGGTCCTGCTGACAGCTGGTCTTATGGGGCGCGAACTCGATCTTGTCGGCGGTCCGTTGAAGATCGAAGCGGCCGAGCCGACGGTCAATCGCGGACAAGAGGCGGTGCTGGCCTACCTGCAAGAACGCGCTGAAAAGAACCGCCGTAATCGGACCGCGATCACGGCGCAGGGTGCGGATCATGCGCTGGATGCCTACACCAACAATTGGGCGTTGCGCCTTGATTTTGCACGACAAACAGGCTTGCGCTTTGATACTGGACTTCGATTCACTGGCGGTTCTGATACCGCGTTCAGCAAAGCGGTGCGCGGCGCTGGGGGGCGCAATGGTTATGTGCCCGATGCGATTGTGCATGACCGTATTCCGCTGCACCGACTGACACTGCGCTACTTCTACCGGCGCACGCGAGATCAGGCGCGCAATGGTGTACAGATTCATCAAAAATCAGTCCTCAAAGTGATGTCACTTGTACTGCCGCGCTTGTTGGAGGCGCTTGTTCTCGCGCTCTCTAGCCCCATCACGGGGCGGCGATCCCTCGTCAAAGCTGTCTACAAGGTCGGCCTGACCGACGGGCGTATCCGCGGAGTGTTGGGCCTGAAAAGCAAGCTCTACGCCCCCGCGGATCAAACCGATCACTCTACTCCATAACAGGAATAGAGAATTCACCACCTTCTTTGATGCCTGAAGGCCACCGTGCGGTGACAGTCTTCGTGCGGGTGTAGAATTTGAATGCATCAGGCCCGTGCTGGTTCAGGTCGCCAAAGACCGATTTCTTCCAACCGCCGAACGTGTGGTAGGCCAGCGGTACTGGGATCGGGACGTTGATGCCCACCATCCCCACATTGATCCGGTTGGCAAAATCACGCGCCGCATCGCCGTCGCGCGTGAAGATCGCGGTGCCGTTGCCGTATTCATGATCCATCGCGAGGCCCACAGCCTCTTCATAGCTTTGGGCGCGCACCGTGGACAGGACCGGGCCGAAAATCTCCTTCGTGTAGATGTCCATATCCGGTGTCACGTTATCGAACAGATGCGGGCCGACAAAAAAGCCGTCCTCATAGCCTTGCAGATTGAAATCGCGCCCATCAACGACCAGCGTTGCCCCTTGATCTACGCCGCTTTGTACGAGGCCAAGGATGTTTTGCTTGGCGGCTGCGGTCACGACCGGGCCGTAATCCACGTCATTTCCAGAGGTGTAGGGGCCGACTTTCAGGGCCTCGACCCGGGGCACCAGCTTTTCGATTAGCCGGTCCGCCGTCTCGTCGCCTACTGGCACCGCGACCGAGATCGCCATGCAGCGCTCGCCCGCCGCGCCATAACCCGCACCGATCAGCGCGTCCGCGGCCTGATCCATGTCTGCATCGGGCATGATGATCATGTGGTTCTTTGCACCGCCAAAGCACTGCACGCGCTTGCCGTTGCTGCAGCCTCGACCATAGATGTATTCGGCAATCGGGGTCGAGCCGACAAAGCCGATCGACTGGATCACCTCGTGATCAAGGATCGCATCGACGGCTTCTTTATCGCCATTGATGACCTGCAAGACACCCTTGGGCAGCCCGGCTTCTTCCATCAGTTCGGCCAACATCAGCGGCACGGAGGGATCCCGCTCGGACGGTTTCAAGATGAATGCGTTGCCGCAGGCCAAGGCCGGGGCGAACATCCACATCGGGATCATGGCAGGGAAGTTGAACGGGGTAATTCCTGCTGTAACCCCAAGGGCTTGGCGCATGGAATACATGTCGATGCCGGGGCCTGCGCTGTCGGTGAAATCACCCTTCAGCATCTGTGGCGCACCGATGCAGTATTCGACCACTTCAAGCCCGCGCTGCACATCGCCCGCTGCGTCAGGCAGCGTCTTGCCATGCTCGCGGCTCAACGCTTCGGCGAGTTTGTCCATATCGCGGTTCAGCAGGTCGACGAACTTCATCAACACGCGTGCGCGACGTTGGGGGTTGGTGGCGGCCCAGGCAGGTTGCGCAGCCTCAGCATAGGCCACCGCCTGTGCCAGCTCATCAGCCGAGGCCAGCGGCACTTTGGCCTGAACCTCACCCGTAGCGGGGTTGTAGACATCGGCAAAACGCCCGGATGTGCCTTTGACATGGGCGCCATTCAGGTAGTGGGTCAGATCCTGCATTCTCTTGCTCCTCCAGCTTTGCCGGTAGGATAGAATTGCAAAAACACAGATAAAAGAGGAAAGATAGCAAAAGAGTTTTGCATTATTGCAAAGGATGGCCTGATGAGCCTCAATTGGAATGATATGCGCGTCTTTCTCGCTGTGGCGCGCACAGAAAGCCTGTCCGGTGCAGGGCGCGTGTTGCAGGTTGATCCCGCAACTGTGGGCCGCCGGATCGGTCGGCTTGAACAGACCCTCGGCACGCCGCTTTTTGCCAAATCCCCGCAAGGTTATGCACTGACCGACGCAGGTCAGCGCCTTCAAACCCATGCGGAGCGCGCCGAACAGGCGATGCAAGGCGCGCAGGACGCGCTGACCGGCACAACCGCGACACTTGCAGGGCAAATCCGCATCGGCGCGCCGGATGGCGTGGCGAATTTCCTGCTGCCGCAGGTCTGCGCCGCAATCGGAGCGGAAAATCCCGACCTCGACATCCAGATCGTCGCCTTGCCGCGTGTCTTTAACCTGTCGCGGCGCGAAGCCGATATGGCTGTCACGGTCAGCCCGCCAACGGCCGGCCGCCTGACCGTGCAAAAGATCACCGATTACCGCCTGCATCTCGCCGCAGCGGACAGCTATCTTGCGCAAAGCTCCACTCTTACAAGCCGCGCCGATCTGGGCGCCCATCGCATCATCGGCTACATCCCTGACATGATTTTTGACAAGGAGTTGGACTATCTGTCCGAGCTGGGTGCTCCGCGTGTGACTTTGGCCTCCAACTCCGTGTCGGTGCAGCTTAACGCGATCCGGCAAGGGGCAGGGGTCGGCATCGTGCACGACTTTTCCTTGCCTGCCGCGCCGGGGGTGACCCGCATCCTGACCGATCAGATCAGCCTCACGCGCAGCTTTTATCTGGTGCGCCACGCGGATGACCGGCGGCTGGATCGGCTCAATCGCTTTGCCACCGCATTGATCGCGGGCTTGCGCCAAGAGGTCGCGCGTTTGGAGTCCTTGGCTTGACGGGACAGGGCCTTCCGGGTCTCAATGGTCTGTACACCAGGGTCGACAGCAAGGGAGGATGCCATGACCGTTCAACGCATATTGAAGTCCAAGGCGACAGATGATGTCATTACCATCACACCGGAGGTCTCGGTGGCAGATGCGGCAGGGGTTTTGTCGAACAAGCGGATCGGCTCTTTGGTGGTGACGGCAGACGGCAAAATCCCCTTGGGCATCCTGTCGGAGCGCGACATCGTGCGCGAGCTGGGCAAGCGCGGGCCGACTTGCATGAATGACAAGGTCGAAGACATGATGACCAAGAAGGTCCAGACCTGCGAGAAGTCCGAACGCGCAGATGACGTATTGGCTCGCATGACCGAAGGTCGCTTCCGCCACATGCCCGTGATGGAGAACGGCGAAATGGTGGGTCTGATTACGCTCGGCGATGTGGTCAAAGCCCGCCTGAGCGAGCTTTCCATGGAAAAAGAAGCTCTTACCGGGATGATTATGGGCAACTGAGGCAACCCGCCGCTTGCAATCGGAGGTGCAATATTGTTGCGTGGCCTCCACTATTGACGACGGAGCAGCCTCATGCGCATCGGCCTTTATCCCGGCACTTTCGACCCGATCACATTGGGCCATATGGACATCATCCGGCGCGCTAGTGCACTGGTCGACAGACTGGTCATCGGGGTTGCGATCAATCGCGATAAGGGTCCGCTTTTTGATCTTGAAGAACGCGTTGAAATGATCGAAGCGGAATGTGCCGCCCTGTCAGAGCAAACCGGCACAGAAATTGTCGCCCATCCGTTTGAAAACCTGCTGATAGACTGCGCGCAAGACGTGGGCGCAAGCTTGATCGTGCGCGGCCTGCGGGCGGTTGCCGATTTCGAGTATGAATATCAGATGGTCGGTATGAACCGGGTGCTCAATGACGAGATTGAGACAGTGTTCCTGATGGCAGAGGCGCGCCACCAGGCCATTGCCTCAAAACTCGTCAAAGAGATCGCGCGGCTTGGCGGGGACGTATCGCATTTCGTACCCGCCCCCGTGAATGCCGCTTTGATCGAAAAGTTTCGCGGTTAGCGACCGTAGACGGCCTGTGTGGCAATTTTCGGGATATCGCCTGAGTAGATATCCAAATCGAGGCGCGTATCCAGCGGCAGGCTTTCCAGTTCGGCTACGGTGCGGTGGTAGGCCACGCGCTTTTGCATTGCTGTGTTCAGTCGGTTGAAGAGGGTGCTCATTTTTGGCTCCTTTCGAGTGTCTCATGGTAGCGCTAACCGCTACATGACAGGAGATAGGGAATGCTGCGCTGCAGAACAACTGACAGGAACGCGAAGCTGCTATGCGTTTTTTGCAAAGCGGTAAGTTTCCAAATTTTGTCTTGGTAAAAGAGCTTTAGCCGATCCGCCGACGCAGAAGCCAAACAAAGAAAACCCCACCAATCAGGCCGGTGACAATCCCTATGGGCATATCATCTGGTGCCATGATCGTCCGTGCGATGATATCCGCCCACAGCAGAAAGATCGCGCCAACAAGGGCCGAGGCGGGCAAGACCCGTGCGTAATCGCCCCCAACGATCATCCGAACGATATGGGGGACCATCAGCCCGACGAACCCGATGACGCCTGAAAAAGCGACCATCACCCCGGTGATCAGCGCACCGATGACAAAGATCGACAATCGGAACCGTGCCACTGGCAAACCCAGCGTCGCAGCGGTTTCATCCCCGATGGTCATTGCGTTGAGATTGCGTGCGTTCAGCCACAGGTAAATGCCGCAAACAATCAGGATGCTCAGCGGGTAAAGCAATTGGCTCCACTGCGCGAGGCCAAGCCCACCGAGCATCCAGAAGACCACCGTATGGGTCGCGCGCGGATCGCCCAGAAAGATCAGCATATTCGCCAGTGCCATCACGATAAACGACACTGCAACGCCCGCCAGCACCAGCCGGTCCGCACTGGTGGCAGAGGCAAACTGCGATACTGCCAGCACAAGCAGCGTGGCGGCGAGCGCGCCGAAAAACGCCAGTAGCGGTACGGTCAGCGACCCGATGAAAAGCCCCGTATGCAGCAGCGCCAGGATCGCACCAAAGGCACTCCCCGCCGAGATGCCCAACAAATGCGGGTCGGCGAGCGGGTTGCGCGTGACCGCTTGCAGGCTTGCGCCAACCATAGCCAGCCCCGCACCCACAAAACACGCCAGCAAGGCGCGTGGAAAGCGGATGTCCCAGACGATAGCCTCCCGGCCCGCCGACCAGTCGACGGCCACCGCATCGGGCGACAGCTTGTTCGCCAGAACGCCCCAGACCGTGCCCATGGGAACCGCGATGGCCCCGACGCTCACCGCGATTGAGATGGAAAGGACCAGCGCCAACACACCGATGCCCATCGCCACCGGAAAAAACCCGGCACGGGCGTGGGTGGGGGCGGTTTGTGTGACGGTCCTCTCCATTTTTGCTTACTCCGCCCGGAAGGCTTCAGCGAGCGTCTTGACCGCCTGAATATTGCGCGGCCCTGGTGTTGCCTCGACATATTCCAGCGTCACGAAGCGATCATTTTTGACCGCATCCAGATCGGCAAAGGCCGGGTTTGACATCATGAAGGCGCGCTTTTCCTCAGCGGTAACGTTGCCGTAGTTCACGATTATGATGACTTCCGGGTTGCGCTCGACCACGGCTTCCCAGCCCACGGTCCCCCAACTTTTCTCGAAGTCGTTCATGATATTGGTGCCACCTGCGGCTTCGATCAACGCGTTGGGCATGGCGTAGCGCCCGGCGGTAAAAGGCACGTCCTCGCCGCTGTCATAGACAAAAACACGCGGCGCGCGCTCCAGCGGGGTCAGCCCATTCGTGAACGTCTCAAGCTCAGCCTTATAGCCTGCCACCAGCTCTTCGGCCTTGGCCATTTCACCAAAGATTGCGCCCAGATTCAGCAGGTCATTATACATATCATCCATACTGGCGACGTCTTTGTCACCGATATGGATGCAGCTTTCGGTCAGCTCGTAAACTTGGATGCCGAACGGTTCTAGCGTCTCAGGCGTGACCTCGCCGCCAACCTTCATGCCGTAATTCCACCCCGCGAAGAAGAAATCCGCATCCGCGCCGATCAGGACCTCTTTGCTGGGGTATTTCTCGGACAGTTCGGGCAACTCGGTCAGGCCCGCGCGCATCTCTTCATCAAGCTTGTTCCAACCGTTGATGCCTGTGAACCCGACCATGCGGTCGGTCAGGCCGAGCACTAGCATCATCTCGGTCAGATTCACATCGTTTGAAATCGCGGCTTGCGGCGGCGCATCAAACGTCACCTCGCGGTCGCAGCTTTGCACCGTGGTCTGTGCGATTGCGCTGGTCGCTGTCATCAGGGCGGCGAGCGTTGTCAGATATCGTTTCATGAGCATGTCCCGTCAGTTGGGTAGATGGAAAGAAAAGTGAGTGTCTTCGCTGGGGCTGAGCCGTTCACGTCGCGCGTCCACGCGGAACGCCCCTGAGACCAGGGTTTCGGTCAGAATGTGATCGGGTGCGCCAAAGCCCAGCAGATGGCCGCGCTCCAACACCAGCACGGTGTCGCAAACCTCGGCGGCCATGTTCAGATCGTGCAGCGAGACGATAATCGTCAGATCCAGATCACGGATCAGCGCCAGCACTTCTAATTGGTTGCGGATGTCCAAGTGATTGGTCGGCTCGTCCAGCACCAGCACCTGCGGTTCCTGTGCCAGCGCGCGGGCAACCATGACGCGCTGCCGCTCGCCCCCCGACAGCGTCACCAGATCGCGATGCGCCAGACCTTGCAGATCAAGCCGGGCGAGGGCGGCCTCGACGATATCGGCGTCGTGCGCGCCAGCGGTCGAAAAGCCGAGCCGATGCGGCGTGCGCCCCAGCGTGACGATCTCGCGGACAGTCAATCCGAACGACGAGGGTTGCTCTTGCAGCACCGCAGCCACTTTGCGTGCGGCAGCACGCGGTGGCATCGCCCAGATATCCTCGCCTCCGATGCGGACCGATCCGGTCAAGGGAGCCTGATATCGGTAGAGCATGCGCAGCAAGGTGGACTTGCCCGCACCATTCGGCCCGACAACGCCCATAATTTGACCAGCCTCAACGCTGAAGCTCGTGGGGTGCACCAACGGTGCCTCCCCTTTGCGCGGCGACCAGCTGATGCTTTCGGCGACCAGATCGGCGGCCCTCATGACGCACGCTCGGTTGTGTCTTCCATCGCGATGATCGCGGCGGGCACACGGGCGAGCGTAGACTTACGCAGCCTGCTGGGGCGATCCACCGATGAACACCAGCCATCGCCCAAGACCGCGTATTGCCTGGCGAAGGCCACCAGATCGTCAATGTCGCTGTCCGCTTCGATATCACCGAACAGATACGTAGCTTTGCGCGTGCCGTGATAGGCGACAGTGCAAGGGCGGTCACAGCCCGCCATACAGGCAACGCCCGAGATTTCGAAATCTTCCGAGACCGCATCGCCCGCAGCCTCAATCGCCTTGCGCAATCGCGCGATCAGCTCATAGCCGGGGCGACAATCCCTGCCTTTATGCCGGCAGGATGTGCAGACAGTAATTCTATGTGTGGTGGTCTGGCCCATTTCGCCCTCCGCGAAGATGCGGGGCGGGAAAAAAGCCATGTCAGTTGCAACGCAGCGCGTTGTTCATCCATCATGATCTCCTGTCCGGACACCCCGTCCGGGTTGAGGTTTCATTCATGATGGCAGGTCTCCTGACTTGCGGGTCTGGGCTTCCCCGATCCTTCCCACGCTCGGCGCGCAGTGGTGATCTTCGGGGTGGCTCGCCGCTTACAGTTGCGGGGGCAGTTACGGAGTTGGCGCCGATTTGGCTCTTCCTCACCGTATTCCCTTTTCATTCCGGCCACGCCTTTTGGCACCGGAAACCATCACGAGTGTTGTCAGAGAGAATCCGCATCCCGTCAAGAGAAGTTGACAGCATGCGGCAAGAAAGACCGGTTAAAGCAGCTTGCCCATGGCAACCGCGGTATCGGCCATGCGATTGGAAAAGCCCCATTCATTGTCATACCAGCTTAGGATCCGGCACATCGTGCCCTCCATGACCTTGGTCTGATCGGTCGCAAAGATCGAAGAATGTGGGTCGTGATTGAAATCCATGCTGACCAGCTTTTCGTCCGTGACGCCCAACACGCCTTTCAAGGGCCCGTCCGCTGCGGCCTGAATCGCCGCGTTGATTTCTTCGACACTGGTCTCACGGCTTGCCTCAAACGTCATATCAACGACCGACACATTTGGTGTTGGCACACGCACGGCCACGCCATCAAGCTTGCCGTCCAGCTCTGGCAGAACGAGGCCCACGGCCTTCGCGGCACCCGTGGACGTTGGGATCATGCTCAACGCAGCTGCCCGCGCGCGATACAAATCCTTGTGCATCGTATCCAGCGTCGGCTGATCGCCGGTATAGCTGTGAATTGTCGTCATGAAGCCTTTGGTAATCCCGACGCTGTCATTCAAAACCTTGGCCACAGGCGCCAGACAGTTCGTCGTGCAGGACGCGTTCGATACGATGACATCATCGCCTGTCAGCATGTCATGGTTCACACCGTAAACGATTGTTTTATCGGCATCCTTCCCAGGGGCTGAAATCAGAACGCGGCTCGCCCCATTGTCCAGATGCGCCTGACACGCCTCTTTCGAGGTGAAAATCCCGGTGCATTCCAGCACGATATCCACATCCGCCCAGGGCAGGTCCGCCGGGTTGCGCAGTGCTGTTACAGCCATCGGCCCGCGGCCTACGTCGATGCTTGTCTCAGTGACCGTGACCTCTGCAGGAAAGCGGCCATGCACGCTGTCATAGCGCAGCAGATGCGCGTTCGTCTCGACGGGGCCCAGATCATTGATCGCAACGACCTCGATATCGGTACGCCCGCTTTCGATAATCGCGCGGAGCACGTTGCGGCCGATGCGGCCAAATCCGTTAATGGCAACTTTGACGGTCATCACTGCCCCCTTTGAAAGCTGATTGGACGCGTGACTCGCGCCGTTACCGCTAACATGCGCATTCCAGCGCAAAGGTCAACCGGCAGGCCTGTGCTGGCCTAACGCCAGAAGGCGAGGTATTCGATAAGAAGAAACATCTCTTTGCCCATGAAGATGGAGGCTTGGGCGTCGTTCAGAAACACATCAGCAGCCAGCGCGCCGACAACGGCGACGGCCAATCCCAAGGCAATACTGTTCGTCATGGGCGCTGTCTCAAATCTGGTTCTGCCGGTCGCTTATGCACAACGCGGCACAGGTTGACCAGCTTAGTGCAGCAATCGGCCCATCGCGCCAGCGACATCAGCCATGCGGCACGAGAAGCCCCATTCGTTGTCATACCAGGCCAGCACGCGCACCGTGCGACCGCCGACAACCTTTGTCTGGTCCGGCGCAAAGATCGAGCTGTGTGGCGTGTGGTTGAAATCAATGGAGACCTTCGGCGCGTCGTCATAGGACAGCACAGCACCCATATGCCCCGCCGCCGCTTCGGCCACGACTGCATTCACATCGGCCACAGTCACGTCTTTGGACGCCTCAAAGGTCAGGTCAACCGCGCTGACATTCGGGGTCGGGACCCGCATCGCAGTGCCGTCTAGCTTACCGTCCAACTCAGGCAGTACTTCACCCAAAGCCTTCGCCGCCCCGGTTGAGGTTGGGATCATCGCCATCGCTGCCGCCCGCGCGCGGTAAAGGTCCTTGTGGCGACGGTCCAGCGTCGGCTGATCGCCGGTATAGCTGTGGATCGTTGTCATGATTCCGCGCTCGATGCCAATCGCGTCGTTCAGCACTTTGGCCAGCGGCGCCAGACAGTTCGTCGTGCAGGACCCGTTCGAGACCATCGTCTCCCCGCGCTGCAGATCGCGGTGGTTCACGCCGTAGACAACCGTGCGCTGTACGTTGCTGGCAGGGGCCGAGATCAGAACCGACTTCGCCCCGCGCTCAAGATGCACGGCAGACTTGCCGCCATCGTTGAAATTGCCCGTGCATTCCAGAACTACGTCACAACCCGACCAATCCAGTTCTGCGGGCTCATAGGTCGAAAACATCTCCATCGGGCCACGGCCCAGATCCATCGTGTTGCCCTCAACCCGAACCTCGCCGGGAAAGCGCCCATGGACGCTGTCGAACCGAAGCAGATGCGCGCTGGTCTCAAGCGGGCCGGTCGCGTTGATCTTCACGACCTGCACATCATTGCGCCCACTTTCGGCGATATGGGCCAAAGTGCAGCGACCGATCCGGCCAAATCCGTTAATCCCGACTGTGACGGTCATCATGCACGCTCCTGCGATCCGGTATGCCTTGGTATTCCTTGCGGTCGATATAGGGGCAAGGGCGATCCCAACAAAGGGAAAAACGCAGAACACTCAATATGTTAGCGATAAACGTGACAGGGCGGCACATGGTTGCGCTAACGAAGTGCGGAACCCTTGCGTGATCGACACGTTAACCTCGGTTATATCGGCATAAGCGGTCGATTCGACACACAGCACAGACCGCACAACAAAACGGGTGAGGGCAGGTATCATGAGTGGACTTCTGGCGCTTTTGGATGATGTGGCGGGGATCGCAAAGGTCGCGGCGGCATCTGTCGACGATGTGGCGGCGCAAGCACTAAAGTCAGGCTCCAAAGCGGCTGGGGCCGTGATTGACGATGCTGCCGTCACGCCAAAATACGTGCAAGGCTTCGATCCTGCCCGAGAGTTGCCAATCATCTGGAAAATCGCGCGCGCCTCGCTTTTCAACAAGCTCGTTTTTCTCTTGCCTGCTGGTATGGCGCTGAACACCTTTGCCCCTTGGGCGATCCCAATCCTGCTGATCCTTGGTGGCGCTTACTTGTGTTTCGAGGGCGCCGAGAAAGTGCATCACTGGCTCTTTCCTCATGACGAATTGGACCACGGCGTCGAAGACGTGGGCGACCCGGCGCATCTGGAAGAAGAGAAGGTCAAAGGAGCGATCAAGACCGATTTCATCCTCTCGGCCGAGATCATGACCATTGCCCTTGCGGCAATCCCCGCCAGCACCTTCTGGTTCGAAGCGGCGACGCTCGCCACCGTGGCCATTGGTATCACGCTGGCTGTCTATGGCTCTGTCGCATTGATCGTCAAAGCCGATGATCTGGGCCTGCTGATGAGCGCCGAAGGGCGGCTTGGCCTGACCCGCAAGATTGGACGCGGTATCGTTAAGGGGATGCCGAAGGTTCTGAAATTGCTGATGATTATTGGGACGGCGGCCATGCTCTGGGTGGGGGGCAATATTATCGTGCATTCCCTCGCGGTTCTGGGTCTTGATGGGATCGAGACTGTCATCAAAGGCGCTGCAAAAGCGGTTGCCGCAGGGGTGGACGGCGCAAAAGGTTTCGTCAACTGGCTGGTCGTCGCTACGCTGGACGGGCTGCTTGGGTTGGCCATTGGCTTTGGCCTGATCCCGCTGGTAACCAATTTGATCGTGCCGCTTTGGGCTCGCATCGCTTCGCGTGCTTAAAAAAGGGCATTTAAAGATCAGTTCGGAACTTTGCATCGAATGGTTCGTTAATCGTCACATGTCTCGCATCTGCGGGGCTTAGACGAAAAGGAATGACGTTATGAAAAAGATGATGCTGACGACCGCCGCAATTCTTTCCCTCTCTGCAGCGACAGCTGGTGCTGCGACGATGGTGAGTGACGTGAACGTAGAGGCCGACTTGACAGCGATCCAGGACCTTGATGCGGCTGCGCATTTGGCAACCCTGACGCAGGACCTGGAGACAGCTATCATTGAACGCTTGGTCAACCGTATCGCCGAAGACGGTGCCACGATCAGCGTCGACATCGATGAGCTGGAACTGGCCAACATGTTCGAGACACAGGTCGATATCGACAGCTCGAAATTGGTTGGTGACGTGGATATCGATGTCGAGGGTAACTACGGCGACATGGACTACACTTTGAGTGTTTCCGCACGTCAGATTGAGCCCATGTTGGCGGGCGAAGATGTGCAATATCGTATGACGAGCAGCGAAGAGTTTTATACGTTGATGATCAACGCGTTCGCTGACAATGTCGTCGAGAAGCTTGACAGCTAAAACAGTCTTCAAAGCATGACGTAAAACCGCGCCTTGGAAAGAGGTGCGGTTTTTTTTGTCCAAGAAACACGTTAGAATCGAGCAACAAAAAGGGCCAACGCGGGATGCGTCGGCCCTATTCTGCTCGCCACAAGATGCGATTTACCTGATCAGGGACTTAGCCTTATCAGCGACCGCCTGTGCAGTGATGCCGAACTGCTCGTAAAGCACCTCTGCCGGAGCGGATGCACCAAAATCATGCATGCCAACGAAGCCTGATTTCTCGCGCTTGCCGCGCTCACCGTAAAGCCAGCGATCCCAGCCAAATCGAATGGCTGCCTCGACCGCCACACGCACCGGACCACCGGGCAACACGCGCTTGCGATAGCTTTCGTCCTGCTCCTCGAACAGCTCCCAGCAGGGCATCGACACGACCCGCGTGCCGATCCCTTCGGCTTGCAGGATATCCCGCGCGGCCATCGCGATCTCGACTTCGGACCCGGTCGCCATCAAAAGCGCCTGACGTTTGCCTTCGGCATCGGCCAGCACATAGGCCCCCTGGGCGACCATGTTCTTGGTCTTATGCTCGGTCCGCAGCGTCGGCAGGCCCTGACGGGTCAGCGACAGCACTGACGGAGTTTCTTTGGACGTGAAAGCCAGCTCCCAGGCCTCGGCTGTTTCGACCGTGTCGCAAGGGCGGAACACGTTCATGTTGGGCGTCGCGCGCAGCATCGCCAGATGCTCGACCGGCTGGTGGGTTGGGCCATCTTCGCCCAGACCGATGCTGTCATGTGTCATCACATAAACCGTCGGCACTTTCATCAACGCGGACAGGCGCATCGCAGGGCGTGCGTAGTCAGTAAAGCACATGAATGTGCCTGAGTAGGGGCGCATCCCGCCATGCAGCACCATGCCATTCATTGCCGCCGCCATGCCATGCTCACGGATGCCGTAATGCACGAAGCGCCCACCACGGTTTTCGGGATCAAACACACCCAGATCAGCCGTTTTGGTGTTGTTCGATCCGGTCAGGTCGGCCGAGCCGCCCACGGTTTCCGGCAGGATCGGGTTGATTACTTCCAGCACCATTTCCGAGGACTTGCGCGTCGCGACCTTCGGAGCGCTCTCGCTCACCTGCTTTTTCAGCGCTTTGACCACAGCGCTCAGTTTCTTCGGCGTGTCCAGCGCATAAGCGCGTTCGAACTGCTCGCGCTTGCTTTTGGAGATACCAGCCAGGCGGTCCTCCCAAGCTGCGCGATCCTCAGCGCCTCGCGACCCAATCGCTTCCCAAGCCGTCTTCGTCTCTGCCGGAACTTCGAACGGGCCGGTGGTCCAGCCATAGGCGTCCTTCGCATCGGCGATCAGTTTTTCATCGGTCAGCGCGCCATGCCCTTTGGAGGTGTCCTGCGCAGATGAGCCCAGAGCGATATGCGTTTTGCACGCAATCATCGTGGGCTTGCGGCCCGACTTCTTGGCCTTAGTGATGGCGTCGTCGATCTCAACGGGATCATGCCCGTCAATCTCGATCACGTTCCAGCCGGACGCTTTGAAGCGCATCACCTGATCGGTGCGATCCGACAGCTCAACCGTGCCGTCGATTGTGATGTTGTTGTTGTCCCAGAACACAATCAGCTTGCTCAGCTCCTGGCGCCCGGCCAACGCGATGGCTTCCTGGCTGACACCTTCCATCAGGCAGCCGTCACCGGCGATGCAGTAGGTGTAGTGATCCACGATCTTCTTGCCATACATCGCGCGCTGAATCTCTTCGGCCATGGCAAAGCCGACCGAATTGGCGATGCCTTGACCCAGCGGGCCGGTCGTCGTCTCGACACCCTTGGCGTGGCCATATTCCGGGTGACCTGCTGTGATCGCGCCCCACTGGCGAAAGTTCTTGATCTGGTCGAGCGTCATGTCCTCGTAGCCGGTCAGATGCAGCAAGGAATAGATCAACATCGAGCCGTGGCCAGCGGATAGAATGAACCGGTCGCGGTCTGGCCAGTCAGGAGCCTTAGCGTCAAATTTCAGATGTTTTTCAAAGAGAACCGTCGCGACATCGGCCATGCCCATGGGCATGCCGGAATGGCCGGAATTGGCCGCGTGAATGGCATCCAGCGTCAGCGCGCGGATTGCGGCAGCTTTGGACCAATGATCGGGGTGCGCGGCGCGCAGGGCAGAAATGTCCACGGGTGGGATGTCCTTTGGCGACAGTAACAGATGCACGGGGTTTACCAGCCAAGCGGCGAAGTTCAAGCCGTGACGGCTGGCACTTTAATGCCGTCCCGTAAGCCCTTGTTCGCAAAGGATGGGCAAAATCGCGTGCGGTGCGTTACACTTGGATAACAACCGGAACGGGTTTGATTCGGCCAACGCGCCGACGACGTATGAGGACCAGAGCAGAAGGGGCCTGACACCATGAGCGACCTTGCCGAATACGAGCGCCGCATCAGTGCGGCACTTGAGAAGATAGGAGCGGGGGTTGAGGCTTTGTCCAAGCCCTCCGCAGCACCAGAGACTAGTGGCCTGGAGGCCGAGCTTGCGGGACTGCGCGCTCAGCTTGAGGACGAGAAAACCGCCAACGCCCAATTGGAAGAGCGTATTCGCACATTGAAAGACCGTCAGGACGGCGAAGTGGCTGGACAAAGTGAGGCCCTCGCTGCACAGGCAGAGAAAATTTCGAAAATTGACAAGGAGTTACATCACCTTCGTCAAGTAAACGGTCAGCTGCGTGATGCGGTTGCCAAGCTGCGCGAGGCCAATGCCGAAGGGCTGGCCGAGCCGCATTTGATCAACAAGGCGATGCTGACGGAACTTGAAGCGCTGCGCGCCGTGCAAGCCGCAGACGCCGCTGAGGTGGATGTTATTCTGGACGAATTGGCACCGCTGATGAAGGAGGGCGCGTGATGGCTTCTGTCGATGTGGAAATCGGAGGGCGCAGCTTCAATGTCGCCTGTCAGGACGGTGAAGAGGCTTACCTGAAATCCGCCGCAAAATTGCTTGATATTGAGGCATCGGTGCTGACCAGCCAGATCGGACGTATGCCGGAAAGCCAGATGCTGCTGATGGCGGGGCTGATGCTGGCCGACAAGACCGCCGGGCTGGAAGATCAGGCGCACGGGTTTGGTGCCGAAAAGGAAGAGCTGGAGACCCGCGTCGCGGCCTTGGAAAAGCAGCTGTCAGAGGCGCTGAACCGTCCGGCGCCAGAGCCTGAGAAGATCGAAGTTCCCGTTATCCCGCCTCAGGTCGAAGAAACAATGGCCGAGTTGGCCGCGCGTGCCGAAGCGGTTGCGGCGTCGGTGAACGAAAAGCTGGGGTAGCCGTCTTCGACGCCGCAGAGCTTACCCCTCGCGGGCCTTTTCCCGACGATAGGCATCCTGCAGGTCCTGCAGCGGGATGCCGTCGAGCAGGACGCCCTTCAGATTGCAATCGGTGATGTGAAGCCCTGAGAGGTTCGCATCACGCAAGACCGCGCCGGAGAGGTTCACGTCATGGACGAGAATGCCGGACATGTTGCTGTTATTGATCCGAATGCCGGAGAACTCAATCTGGTTAAAGGTGCAGCCAGACAGATTGGCGTTGTTGAAACGGGATGCGGAGAGATCTGCGTCGTTGACATCCAGTTGTTCGGTCACGCGGTGTAACTTCATCGGACTGTCCTTGATCTGTGAGAGGCAGCGAGGAGCTTATCACAGATTTTTGGCCGGGAGGCGGTATCTTGCTGGCAGTTTGGTGGGTTGTTTTTCAACCGGGCCGGCGCCCCGGACATGATCCGGGGCCTCTTCGCGGGAGGCACGTTGCCTCTTTCGGCGAGGTCCCGGGTCAAGCCCGGGACGTGGGGTTCTATTGGAAAGAGGTCCCGGGTCGAGCCCGGGATGACGCTTAAGCGTTGGCTTCGCGGATCTTGTCAGCCGCGTCTTTGTCGAAGCCGACGCCGTTTTCCGCAAAAAGCGTGTCCAGCTCGCCCGAGAGCGTCATCTCGGTGATGATATCGCAGCCACCGACGAACTCGCCTTTGACATAAAGCTGCGGGATCGTGGGCCAGTCGGAGTAGTCTTTGATGCCTTGGCGCAGGTTATCATCGGCAAGCACGTTCACATCGGCATAATCAACGCCCATGAAGTTCAGCACACCGGCCACGCGGCTGGAAAATCCGCATTGCGGCATCGACTTGGTGCCTTTCATGAAGAGCACCACGTCATTGGCGGTCACGGTCTCTTTGATCTGGGTGGCGGCGTCGCTCATGATTTTTCCTTGGGTTTTCTGTCCTGCGGGACAAAGGTTTTTGCGTATTCCTGCGGGTCGCGGGGGACGCGAATCTGGCTTTGCTGTCCTCCGAGGCCGGAGGAATAATTCACGTCTATGATATGATCTCCGTCGCCGGGTTCAAGGCCGCGGTCTGCGGCATTATCGGCGCGAATGGCGCGTGCGGCGGTGATACCGGTGACGATCACGATGGCGATCAAAAGGCCTATGATGACCGCCAGGTCCATTTAATCGGGGGCCTTTGTGGTAAGCGCCAAGGCGTGCAGTTCGCCGTTATTGCCATCCATCTTGCCCTTGAGCGCTGCGTAGACCGCGCGTTGCTGTTGCACGCGGTTTTGGCCTTTGAAGGAGGCGTCGATCACCTCGGCGGCGTAATGCGCACCGTCATCGCCCTGCACGGTGATTTGCGCGTCAGGGAAGCTCTCCCGAAGAAGGGTTTCGATCTCGTGGGCGGTGATGGGCATGGATGGCTCCGGATCGTTGGTGATAACAGAAAACTAGGGCGCGCGCCGGGATGGCGCAAGCGCTCAGGCGACGGCGACGGCGAAGGACGTTCGGAAAAGCTGGCTCAGCTCGGCCAGCGGGGCCTCGGAATTGCCGATTTTTACACTGTCTCCGGTAAAGCGCCCGACAGAGGTGACGGGGACGCCGACTTGCGCCGCGTTTATCATCAGGGCCTCGGCTTGGTCGAAATTACACGCGATCAGGTAGCGGGCTTGGTCTTCACCGAACAGGGTCGGTGTATCAGCGGCGTCAAGTTGGACGCCCACACCTGCTTCCTCGGCCAGCTCAAACGCGGCCAGCGCAAGGCCGCCATCGGCCAGATCGGTGCATGCCTTGATCAGATCGCGATTGGCGCGGATAAAGTCCCCGTTGCGCTTTTCCGCGTCCAGATCGACATGGGGCGCGTCGCCGTCCTCGCGGTTGAACACCTCGGCCAGGAGGGCGGATTGGCCCAGATGGCCTGTTGTGTCGCCGATCAGCAGGGCAACATGGCCGTCGCGGACGGTGTCGCAGATCATCTCGGCCTCATTGGCCAGAAGGCCCACGGCGCCGATGGTGGGGGTGGGCAGGATACCTTTGCCGTCGGTTTCATTGTAAAGCGAGACGTTGCCGGAGACGATGGGCATATCGAGGGCTGCGACGGCTTCGCCGATGCCTTTGATCGCACCCACAAACTGGCCCATGATTTCGGGCTTTTCGGGGTTGCCGAAGTTGAGGTTGTCGGTCGTGGCGAGGGGGGTCGCGCCCACGGCGGTGAGATTGCGGTATGCTTCGGCTACGGCCTGCTTGCCGCCCTCGAACGGGTTGGCTTTGACGTAGCGCGGGGTGACGTCGGACGTGAAGGCCAACGCTTTTTCGGTGCCGTGGACGCGCACGATGCCCGAGCCGAAGCCCGGCGCGCGGGCGGTGTCGGCCATGACCATGTGGTCGTATTGCTCATAAACCCATTGCTTGGCTGCATAGTTGGGCGAGGATAGCAGCACTTTGAGGCCGTCGATGGGGTCGATTTCCGGGATATCGCCCAGCGAATCGGCTTGCGGGGCTTCAACCCATGGGCGGTCATATTCGGGCGCGGTGCCGGAGAGTGCCTTGAGGGGCAGGTCAGCTTTCATTTCGCCGTCATGCATAATGATAAAGCGATCCTCGGCGATGGTTTCGCCGACAATAGCGAAGTCGAGGTCCCACTTGTCGAAGACGGCTTTAGCTTCGGCCTCAAGCTCGGGTTTGAGAACCATAAGCATGCGTTCTTGCGATTCCGAGAGCATCATCTCGTAGGCCGTCATCGCGTCTTCGCGGACGGGGACGTCGTTGAGGTTCAGCCGGACGCCAAGGTTGCCCTTGTCGCCCATTTCCACGGCAGAGCAGGTGAGGCCCGCCGCGCCCATGTCTTGGATCGAGATCACGGCACCGGTTTGCATCAGCTCAAGCGTGGCCTCCATCAGGCGCTTTTCGGTGAAGGGGTCACCGACTTGAACGGTGGGGCGTTTTGCTTCGATCGTGTCGTCGAACTCGGCAGAGGCCATGGTTGCGCCGCCGACGCCGTCACGGCCGGTTTTGGCACCCAGATAGACGACAGGCATGCCGACGCCGGAAGCCGCGGAGTAGAAAATCTTGTCTGCATCTGCGAGGCCCGCGGCGAAGGCGTTGACGAGGCAGTTGCCGTTATAGGCGGCGTGAAAGCGAACCTCGCCGCCGACATTGGGGACGCCGAAACAATTGCCGTAGCCGCCGATGCCCTCGACCACGCCGTTCACAAGCTGGCGGGTCTTTGGGTGATCCGGTTCGCCAAAAGACAAGGCATTCATCGCCGCGATGGGCCGCGCGCCCATGGTGAAGACGTCGCGTAGGATGCCACCGACGCCGGTGGCCGCCCCTTGGTAGGGTTCGATGTAGGAGGGGTGGTTGTGGCTTTCCATCTTGAAGACCACGGCCTGACCATCGCCGATATCGACAACGCCCGCATTCTCACCTGGACCGCAGATTACTTGGGGGCCGTCTGTGGGCAGGGTGCGCAGCCATTTCTTGGAGGACTTATAAGAGCAATGCTCGTTCCACATGGCGGAGAAGATACCAAGCTCCGTAAATGAAGGCTCTCGTCCGATGATCTCAAGGATGCGGTCATACTCATCGGGGCTCAGCCCGTGAGCAGCGATGAGATCGGGCGAGATGGCAGGCTCTTGCATGGTGGATTCCCCAAGGTCGGCAGTTGCGAAGGTTCTTAGGGCAAGGGCGCGCGCGGGGGAAGGGGGGGCAGCATTGCGATGCCGCGCCGCGCGGTGCTAGGCTATGACGTGGAGGAGAGCGCCTGATGGCTGCAGATCAAGACACTATGCTTGTGCCTTTGGCGCGCCGGTGCCGACGCGTGGCGGCGGCCCTGATCGGTGCGCTCTGGCCGGGCAAAACCGGAGCCAGGGTGGAGGAAGACATAGCCCACCTGTCAGCGCGCGCTCAGATCGCCGTTGTGGGCGGTGTGCTGGCGCTTTTGTTCTTACTAAGCCTCTTTGCCGCGCAGTTCGGCATTGTTGGTCTGGCTGCATTATTCGTTACGATCATCGTCGTGATGCGCTGACATGATCGTTGGCTAACCCAGCGTCATCTTTACCAAATTTGCGATAGACGCTGTGGTATACGTAAGTATGCCATTGAAAATAAAAGAAATTCCTGAAAATTCTTTGATCTGCTTTCTGGAAACTCGCGTATCCCTGTCATTACCACATCAGCACGAAAGGAAATGACATGGACTTCGGACTTGGACTACTGACTTTCGGCACTTTGGGTTTTGTGGCCGTCTTCGGCTATATCAACGCCCGCGAGACGGAGAAGCGTCGCAAGCAGGGTGGGCCGAAATCGGCTTTGTCGCGAGACGGCGCATTGGAACGATTGGCGCGGATGCAGACACCGGCGGAGTAAGCGCCTTACCTAATTTCGATTAAAACGGGATCTGCGCAGCGCAGGTCCTGTTTTTTGTCAGGCCCGACAGGCTTGGATCAGCACAAGCCACAGGCCCAAGGGAACGGTTAGTGTCAGTAATTGCCCCGCAGTTATTGCGCCGGTTCGCTTGTAGCCGCGCATGCCGATGGCGGCTCGAACCGTCTCTTTAATTGAAAAGTTGTTGGCGCGCCGGATCATCAGAATAGTCACGAGGGCGCCCAGCCAGAAAAGGCTGAAAGGCAGGATCATGGTAGATTCGACGCAACTGTCCATGCACGCGACTTATGGCGTTTCACGGTTCTTCAAAAGGCCCTGCCAGAATTTTTTCCATGCTATGTCATAGGACATACCTACGTCACTGACGGTTGCTGTATGCTGACCCGGGCTTTAGAAAAGCGCTTAATGCTGCGGTTCTGGGAGCGGGGATGTCGCAAGATCAAGATTTGAATTACGGACATCTGTCCCCGTCCGAGATGGAAGTGGGCTTGCAGGTGGCGCGCGTGGGTCTGGGAAAGGTTGATTACCGGGCCGACACCGTCCGGCTTGATGCGCTTTCGGCTGATATCTTTGGCTTTACCGCAGGCGAGGACATCCCGCGCGCTGAGTTTCATTCCCGTATTCATCCCGATGATTGGAGCGGGATCGCCCATGAGCTTGATGATCTGCTGGCACCCGAGCATGCGAATGTCATGGATCTGACGCACCGTATTCTGCGTCCCGACGGGGCGCTGCGCTGGCTCAACGCCCGCAAGCAAGTGAGCTTTGAAGGCGATGCGCCAGTCTCCGGTATTTTCGCAGTTGTCGATATCACTGCTGCGAAGATTGCAGAGCAGCAGAACGATGTGCTGATCGGCGAGTTGAACCATCGGACCAAGAACCTGATCGCAGTGATTGCCGGGATTGCCCGCCAAATGAAGCGTCACTGCCCGCCAGAAGAGTTTGCCGACAAGCTGAACGAACGTCTGATGGTGTTGGCGCGCAATCAGGATGCGGTCGTCGAGGGGCGGGGATCTGTCTTTGATCTGGCTGGAATTGTACGCGAGCAAAGCAAGCCGTTTCAGTCGGTAACCGGCAAACGGCTGACCGTGAGCGGACCGGAGTTAGAGTTGTCTCAAAGCGCGGGACAGGTTTTTGGGATGGTGCTGCACGAGCTTTTGACGAACGCTGTAAAATATGGGGCCCTTTCAACCCGTGACGGACGCATCGCTTTGGAGTGGCGCGTCGCGGACGGGCAGGTCGATCTGGCTTGGCAAGAAAGCGGTGGCCCCGCTGTGACTCCGCCGGAGCGGTCTGGATTTGGGGGCGAGGTTCTAAGCTCTCTGCCGCGGATGTCGTTGGAGGCTGAGGTGACCATGGATTATGCGTCTGATGGCTTGCGCTATGCGTTGCATTTGCCGAAATCGGCTCTTGGCTGACCGAGCTTAAGGCGCATACTCAAAAAAAAAGGCCGAGCATAAGCTCGGCCGAAGTCCAACAGGGAGGTATGAAAGCGCTCAATTGTGCGCCTTCGATGCTGCATTTAGGGGCGGTTTGTGAATCGGGCAAGAGCGGGTTGCCCAGAATCGAGGCATAGCCGGTATGCGCTAGACGCATGGATGATAGGGGTATACCCTTGAAGTTATATGCCGCAAATGGTATATAAGCTATGTGATCGGGAAGAGGCTTCGGCGTGAGACGTGCTGTGGAACCTGTTGCGGCCTATCTTGCAGAGGTCCTGGCGGAGTTCGATGCGCCGTCCACGCAATGTATGCTGGGTGTGGATTTGCTGCTCGAAGAGCTTGAGCTGAACGACCCTGATCTGACCGAGCGGTGCGGATTGTTAGCAGATCGCTATGAAATCTATGCGATTGAAATCCCGCGCTGTGCGCATTTGAGGCTGGCTGTGTCGCTTCAGATTGCAAAAGACCCGCCTTGGCCTTGCATCGTGCATGGCCTGGTACGCAGCAAAGACCACCCGTGCGAGGCAGCGCGGCGCAAGGCCGAGAGACATCTCGGACTGATACATCCAAGTTGGGAGGCAGCCCATGGCGACGACAAGTTTTAGGAACCGGGTGCGCAGCCGCCGCCCTGACGTAGTGGCAGGCGGTGAGACGCATGAGTTCAAACGCAAGCTGGCGTTGGCGCTGCGCGCATTGCGCAAGGAAAAGCAGCTGACGCAAAAGGATATCGAGGCCCGATCAACCCTGACGCAGCCGATGATCTCGCGGTTGGAAGCGCCTACGGGCGGTTTGCCCAACTGGGATACGGTGATGCGCTATGTACAGGCCTGTGACGGGCATATGTTGCTTGGCTTTTCAGGCTCGGAATTCGATGAGACTGCTTTTGTAAGCGCGTCGTCCGGTGCATCTGAAGATGTGGTGTCGGCTGTCGCTGTGTGATGACCCCGCAAGAGGCGCATTGGTGGCTCAATCTGATGACCTTGCTGGGCATCGCGGTTTTGGCAGTGCCGGTCTGGTCGCTGAACAACCGCCGCAAGCGCCTGAAGGAAGTGCGCGATCTATTGGCTGAGACGCCCGATAGTTTTAAGCAAAAGGTGCGTGAGATTGTCGTCGACAAACAAGATCGCGATGTGAGCGATTGGCGGCGGATTGACGAGCTGTGCCTTGTTATCGGCTATGGGGCACTGCTGGGTAGTGCGGTATTGCGATTGTTCGTGCCGATAATTTGAAAGCCGTACAGTATTACAAACGCAAAGGCCGAGAACAGCCTTTACGCCTGTTAAAACTTATATCCTAAATAAGATCAGAACTGAGACTGCACTTCGCGGCTTTCCTGCGAGATAACGTCGCCCGCAGTAGAGATGTCTTGTCCAGCGCCTTCGACGGTTTCACAGGCGGCCAAGGCACAGACGGCGAAGAGCAGGGATGCGATACGCATGGCATATCCTTTCACGTTGTTGATCCTCACACGTGAAACCTTCGGCGGCGCGATTGGTTCCGATACGGATGTGCCGGTTTGCGCGGATCTTTGCCAGACCGGCTATTCTCCGCGCGCCGCACGCATCCTTTTGCGGTGGGCAAAAATCTCGTCCTGCACAAAGTCGCGGAAGGCGGCAATCCGTTGCGATTGGCGCAACTCCTCGGGATAGGCAAGAAAGACCGGCACGTCTGCGCTTTCCAGCTCTGGCAGAACCGGGACCAGATCCGGGAAATCCTCGGTCACGTAATCCGGCAGCACACCAATGCCGAGATTGTGCAGCACACCCTGGAGCGCACCGAAATAATTGTTCACGGTCAGCAGCGACGGAATGTCATAGGTCATCAGATGTTGTACCAGCGTGGCACCCGCTGCCACTTGAGCAGAGGAGGGCGATTGGCAAATCAGCCGGTGCTGGGCAATATCTTCGATCTTCTCTGGCGCAGGTCGTGTGGAGAGGTATTCGGGCGATGCAAAGAGCTTCATTTTTACCGTCATCAGCTTCTTGCGGATCAGGTCGGCCTGGGATGGCTCTTTCATCCGTATCGCCACATCGGCCTCGCGCATGGGCAGATCGAGAACATGTTCTTCCAGCATCAGATCTATCTTGAGATCAGGATATTTCTCAAACAAGGCGGGTAGGCGCGGGGCCAACCAAAGCGAACCGAAGCCGGTGGTGGTGGTCACTTTCAGCTCACCGAAAACTTCTTCCTCGCTGTCTTTGATCCGGGCAGAGGCCGCATCAAGACGCTTGGACATGGCGGCGGTCGCATCGAACAGCAACTCGCCTTGCTCGGTCAGAATCAGGCCGCGGGCATGACGGTGAAAAAGCGTCGTATTCAGCGATTCTTCCAACGCGCGGATCTGGCGGCTGACGGCGGATTGCGACAGATGCAGCGTGTCGCCTGCATGGGTCAGCGATCCGGCATCCGCAACTGCGTGGAAAATCCTGAGCTTGTCCCAATCCATCTTTGATCTTCCCCTGCGGCTGTTGGCGCTAACTTATCTTTTCTGCACTGCAGAGGGGAAGGGGGAAAAAGAGGGTTTAAAGGTCAGGGTTTTTGACCTATATTAAAGAGAGCCACTTATCTCGTCTGGGAGGATCGACATGAGTAAGCAAGATATCAGCCTGCACGACAAATACGATCTGGAGAAATCGCCGGTCCTGTTGAACGGGACGCAAGCGTTGGTGCGTTTGATGATGATGCAGCATCTGCGCGACAAGGCCGCCGGGCTGAATACGGCCGGCTATGTCACAGGCTATCGCGGATCTCCGCTTGGGGCGGTCGACATGCAGATGATGCGCGCGGAAAAGGACTTGGCCGAGCATCAGGTCACCTTTCAGTTGGGCTTGAACGAGGATCTGGCGGCGACTGCGCTTTGGGGATCGCAACAGGCAGAGCTGCGAGGTGAAGGGAAGTATGACGGGGTCTTCGGACTTTGGTATGGCAAAGGCCCCGGCGTGGATCGGTCTGGCGATGTGATGCGCCACGCCAACATGGCGGGCTCGTCCCCTCATGGTGGTGTGCTGATGGCGATGGGGGACGACCATACCGGCGAAAGCTCGACCACCTGTCATCAAAGCGATTGGGCGATGGTCGACGCCTATATTCCGGTACTGTCGCCCGCAGGCGTTCAGGAAATTCTCGACTACGGGCTTTACGGGTTCCAACTGTCGCGCTTTGCCGGTGTTTGGGCTGGGTTGAAGCTGATGAAGGACACGGTGGAGGTTACATCCGTGGTCGATGGCCGCGCGGATCGGATGTCGTTTGTGACACCTCAGTTCGAGATGCCCGAGGGTGGTTTGAACATCCGCCTCGGCGATCACTGGGTCCCGCAAGAGCAGCGCATGATCAACTACAAGCGTTTCGCGGCAGAGGCGTTCAGCCATGCCAACAAGATCGACAAGCGGGTCTGGGGCAAGCCGGGGGCCAAGATCGGGTTTGTGGCCGCAGGTAAGAACTGGCTCGATCTGGTGCATGCGTTCTCGCTGCTCAACATTGATGAGGCCGAGGCCGAACGGCTCGGGCTGACCTCCTATAAAATCGGTCAAACCTTCCCGATGGATCGCAAGGGCTTTCACGATTGGGCCGAAGGGCTCGATCTGATTGTGGTGGTCGAGGAAAAGCGCAAGCTGATCGAAGTGCAGGTCAAGGAGGCGATCTTTGACGACCGGCGCGGGCGGCGCGTTTACGGCTGGTACAAGGGCGGACAGAGCGAAGAGCTGTTTCCGACCCACGGCGCGCTTGATCCCATTCTGATTGCCGAGAAAATTGGCGACATCCTGTTGGAAGAAGGCCGCGAGACGGATGGTATCCGCGCGGGGCTGGCCCGTCTGGATGAGGCGCGCCGCGCGGATAACGCTGACGAGTTGGCAACCCGGCTGCCATATTTCTGTTCGGGTTGTCCGCATAACACTTCGACAAAGGTGCCGGAGGGGAGCCGCGCCTCTGCCGGGATCGGGTGTCATATCATGGCGCTTTGGATGGATCGGGACACGTCGGGCTTTACGCATATGGGCGGCGAGGGCGTGAACTGGGTGGGCGAGGCACCGTTTTCAAACCGGGAGCATATTTTCCAGAACCTCGGAGACGGCACGTATAACCATTCCGGCGTGCAGGCGATCCGGGCCGCGTTAATGGCCGGCACCACGATCACCTACAAGATCCTTTACAATGACGCGGTGGCCATGACCGGCGGGCAGGGCAATGACGGTGACCTGACCGCGCCGCAGATCGTGCGCGAAGTGCTGGCGATGGGTGTCACGGATGTCGCCGTCGTCTATGACGAGAAAGAGGATGTGGACCTCAAAGCCTTTCCGTCCGGTGTCGCGTTCCACGAGCGCGCCGCGCTGGGCGAGGTGCAAGAGGCCTTCAGCAAGATCAAAGGCGTGTCGGTGATCGTTTACGTGCAGACCTGCGCTGCAGAGAAGCGCCGTCGCCGCAAACGCGGCACCTTTCCGGACCCCGACAAGCGCGTCTTTATCAACACCGATGTTTGCGAGGGTTGCGGAGATTGCGGGGTGCAGTCGAACTGCGTGTCGATTGTGCCGGTCGAGACAGAACTGGGCCGCAAGCGGGCAATTGATCAGTCTTCTTGCAACAAGGATTTCAGCTGTGTGAACGGGTTCTGCCCATCGTTCGTCACGGTCGAAGGCGCAACTGTGAAAAAAGAAGCCGCCGCCGAGTTCAATTTGCCCGATCTGCCAGACCCGACGCTGCCTGCGATCAATGGAACCCATAACATCGTCATGACAGGGGTCGGCGGCACGGGTGTTGTGACCATCGGTGCTGTGCTGGCGATGGCCGCGCATCTGGATGGCAAGGGCGCGGGCATGATCGAGATGGCAGGCCTCGCACAGAAAGGTGGGGCGGTGCATATCCATCTGCGGCTTGCCAACCGGCCCGAGGATATCAGCGCGATCCGTGTCTCAACCGGGGAATGCGATACGCTGATCGGGGGCGATCTGGTGGTGAGTGCCGGAGCCAAAACCATCGGTCTGTTGCGCAGCGGCAAGACCGGTGCTGTGGTTAACAGCCACGAGATTATCACCGGCGATTTCACGCGCGATACGGAGTTTCGCATCCCGACCGATGATCTGTCCCTCGCATTGGAGCGGCGTTTGAAAGATGATCTGACGCTCTTTGACGCGTCGGACCTGTCCAAGGTGCTGCTGGGGGATTCCATCTTTTCGAACATGATGGTGCTGGGTGCATGTTGGCAGCGCGGATTGATCCCCGTCGCCCATGACGCAATCACCCGTGCGATTGAACTGAACGGGGCAGCGGCTGAACGCAACAAGCGCGCCTTTGAAATGGGGCGCTGGGCGGTGGTGCACCCGGAAGAGGCTGCGCGGATGACCGCGCCGTCTGTGCTGGAACTGCCCAAGACGCTGGACGAGCAGATCGCCTTCCGCGCCGATCATCTGGTGGCCTATCAGGGCAAGCGCTTGGCAAAACGCTACCGGAAGCTGGTGGGTCAATTCGATGATCCAGCGCTGAAGGAGGCCGTCGCGAAGGGCTATCACAAGTTGCTGGCCTATAAGGATGAATATGAGGTCGCGCGACTGCTCCGGTCTTCTGAAGATAAGGCGCGCGCGCAGTTCGACGGCGACTTGCGTTTTACCTATCATCTTGCGCCACCGCTTCTGAGCCGGACTGGTCCTGATGGTCGTCCCAAGAAACGCGCCTTCGGGCCTTGGATTTCAAAGGCATATGGGCCGCTCTCCAAGCTGAAATGGCTGCGCGGCACTCCGTTTGATCTTTTTGGCTACACTGCCGAGCGCAAGATGGAACGACGTTTGATCAAAGACTATGAGCGTGACATGAAACGGCTCTTGGCTGGGCTATCGGAAAGTAATCGCGACATCGCCGTGCAAATCGCAGAGCTGCCCTTGTCGATCCGGGGTTTCGGCCCGATCAAAGAGGTCAATGCACATAAGGCGGCCAAAACGCGCGAGGCCCTTCTTGCCGCATTTGATGCGGGTCCGCAAAGCACGCCTATCGCTGCGGAATAAGGTCGCGCTGGAAAAGCTGGATTGGGACGGTTGGCCTGCGTATATAGCCCTCATGAGCATGAGGCAGGCCACACGCGAAATCAGCTATGCCAGTTCGGCGCGAACACGCGGCGGACGCACGGTCATCCGTATGATGGAGAATGTGACAGGCCGCATGCGTTTGATTAAACGCGCCGAAGGCTACGAAAATGAGGTCGCTGCCGGAAAGGACTTCTGGGCGGTGATGGTTGAGCGGTATGGCCTCAGCCTTGAGGTGACCGGCGGCGCCCTGGAGACCATTCCCAAGCACGGCCCGCTGATCCTGATCGCCAATCATCCCTACGGCATTCTTGATGGTCTCATGATGGGCCATATCCTGAGCCAAGTGCGCGGTGATTTTCGAATTCTCGCCAACAATGTCTTCAAGAAGGCCGAAGAGTTGAACCGCATCGTGCTTCCCGTCAGCTTTGATGGGGACAGGGAAGCGCTGGCGCTCAACCTTAAGACCCGCAAGATTGCGCTGGAGTATTTGGCAGGTGGCGGTGCCATTGGCGTCTTTCCCGGTGGTACGGTTTCGACCGCGGCCAAGCCCTTTGCGGCGCCGATGGACCCCGGATGGAGGTCCTTCACAGCCAAGATGGTAGCCAAATCCAACGCCACCGTGGTGCCGATTTTCTTTGAAGGGCACACCTCGCGCCTCTTTCAGATCGCCAGCCATATGCACAACACGCTGCGGTTGGGCCTGCTGATCAAAGAGTTCAAAGCGCGGGTTGATGAACCGGTGAAACTGGTGGTCGGCAAGCCCTTGCCGGCAGAGGCGCTGAAGGCGCGCCGAAAAGACCCCAAAGCGATGATGGATTATCTGCGCAAAGCCACGTATGAGTTGTCGCCGACGCCGATCAACCCGCTTGCGCGCGGGTTCGAGTTTGAAGCGCGGTATAAGGCACAAGGATAGGCAACTCCAATGGCGGTTGGAATTTTCGATAGTGGTCTGGGCGGGTTGACCGTACTGGATGCGGTGGCCGAGCGGCTGCCCGATGTGCCGCTTGTCTATTTCGGCGACAGCGCCCATGCGCCTTACGGGGTGCGCGATGCCGACGATATCTTCAATCTGACCACTGCCGCGGTCGAGCGGCTCTGGGACGAAGGCTGCAACCTTGTCATTCTGGCGTGCAATACCGCGTCGGCGGCTGCATTACGGCGGATGCAGGAAAGCTGGATTCCGTCCGACAAGCGCGTGCTTGGTGTTTTTGTGCCGCTGATCGAGGCGCTGACGGAACGTCAATGGGGCGACAACTCTCCGCCGCGCGAAGTGGCTGTCAAACATGTGGCCTTGTTTGCCACGCCTGCGACAGTTTCAAGCCGCGCGTTTCAGCGCGAGTTGGCTTTCCGGGCGATTGGCGTCGACGTTGAGGCGCAAGCCTGTGGTGGTGTGGTCGATGCGATTGAAGATGGCGATATGATCCTTGCGGACGCCTTGGTGCGCAGCCATGTGGACGCGCTCAAACGCAAGATGCCGGTGCCCGAGGCGGCTATTTTGGGCTGCACGCATTATCCGCTGATGCAGCAGGTCTTTCAGGATGCGCTGGGCGCAGATGTGAATGTCTATTCGCAAGCCAGTCTGGTTGCTGAAAGCCTTGCGGATTATCTTGACCGGCATCCGAACATGTTGGGCTCTGGCACGCGGTCGTGCTTTTTGACGACCGGAGACCCCGCGCGCGTTTCGACCCGTGCGACGCAGTTCTTGCGACGAAAGATCGAGTTTGAAGCCGCCTGATTGCGGCACATCGAAACTTTGTCTAAATCGCCCGCAAGAAAGGGTTTATCATGAGCCATAATGTCATCATTTTA
Source organism: Cognatishimia sp. MH4019 (assembly GCF_020177595.1). GTDB lineage: Bacteria > Pseudomonadota > Alphaproteobacteria > Rhodobacterales > Rhodobacteraceae > JAHTBL01. The sequence goes on from NZ_JAHTBL010000001.1 coordinate 370,409, forward strand.
GGAGCCAGCGGTTATACCGGGGCTGAATTGGTCCGGCTGATCGCCACCCATCCGTCGCTAAACATCGTTGCGATGTCGGCAGACCGTAAGGCTGGCATGGCGATGGGGGACGTGTTCCCGCATCTCCGCCATCTGGACCTGCCCAAGCTGCAAAAGATCGACGAGATCGACTTTAATCGCGCCAATTTGGTGTTTTGCGCACTGCCCCATGCGACCTCGCAAGCGGTCATCCGGACGCTGCCGGGTGATATAAAGGTCGTGGACCTGTCCGCCGACTTCCGGCTGCGCGATCCAGAGGAATATGCCCGCTGGTATGGAAAAGACCATGCTGCGCTCGATTTGCAATCAGAGGCCGTCTATGGGTTGACCGAGTTTTACCGCGACCAGGTCGAGACCGCTCGGCTGGTAGCGGGCACGGGCTGCAACGCCGCGACGGGGCAATATGCGCTGCGGCCCTTGATTGAAGCAAAAGTGATCGACCTCGACGAGATCATCATTGACCTGAAAACCGGCGTCAGCGGGGCGGGGCGGTCTTTGAAGGAAAACCTGCTTCATGCCGAACTGTCCGAGGGTGGCCATGCTTATGCCGTTGGCGGAACACACCGTCATCTTGCAGAATTTGATCAAGAATTCAGTGCGTTGGCGGGCCGGCCAGTCAAGGTTCAGTTCACGCCGCACCTAATCCCAGCCAATCGCGGCATCCTCGCGACAGTCTATGTCAAAGGCGATGCACAGGTCATTCACGAGACCTTGCAGGCCGCCTATAACGACGAGCCCTTCATCGAGGTGCTTCCTTTTGGCGCGCACCCCTCGACGCGGCACGTGAGAGGGTCTAATTTCTGTCATGTTGGTGTGACGGGTGACCGGATCGAAGGCCGTGCGATTGTTATCGCGGCGTTGGATAACTTGACGAAAGGATCGTCAGGGCAGGCGCTTCAGAATGCCAATTTGATGTTGGGAGAGGAAGAGACGGCGGGGTTGATGTTGGCTCCGGTGTTTCCATAAAGGCTTATGCGCGGACTTAAAAAACAACGACGCATTCAGGTGATTGTTCTGGCTTTTGTGGCGCTCATCGGCGCCACGGGCATGATGTGGTATGCCAGTCAGGACGCGTTCCAGTTCTTCCGCACGCCGACTGAAGTGGCCGAAGCGCCGCCACCCCCCAATGAGGTCTTCCGCATCGGTGGGCTTGTCGAGGAAGGCACGCTGCTGCGCGGTGAGGGTGAGACGATCACGTTTATGGTTACCGACACGAACGAATCCGTCCCCGTCGCCTTTACCGGCGTACTGCCTGACCTTTTTGGTGAGGGCGAAGGCATGGTCGGCACTGGCTCATTCGTTGACGGCACCTTTCAGGCGACCGAAATTCTGGCCCGCCATGACGAGACCTATATGCCCAAAGAGGTCACCGATGCGCTGAAAGAGCAGGGCATGTATGTGGCACCGGACGGTGAGGTCGTCACGAATTAACCAATTGCCATGAGGTTTGTCCCAGCAAGACGAGGGGGCACATCATGCAATCGGTTCAAGACATCGCGACAGAGATTGTCGCCCGCGAGGGCGGCTATGTTAACGACCCGGACGATCCCGGCGGGGCGACAAATTTTGGCGTGACCATTCACACCATGCGCCGCCTTGGGCTGGATCTGGATGGTGACGGGTCGATCACGACGGCAGACGTGAAACAGCTCAGCCGTGACCAAGCCATCGGGATTTTCGTAGAGCATTACTTCATCCGCCCGCAGATCGCGCAATTGCCCGAGACCCTCCATTCGAGCGTCTTCGACATGTATGTCAACGCAGGCGCCAATGCGGTGAAAATCCTGCAGCGTCTTCTGGGCCAGATGGGCTTTCCGGTCGCCGTCGATGGCGTGCTGGGGCCGAAATCGCTTGAGGCGGCAGCCCGTGCGGCCAAGGCTGCCCCGCACCACCTAGCAGATGCTTACGGCATCGCACGGCGCAATTACTATTACGCATTGGCCGACCGTCGCCGTGCCAGCCGCAAATATGCGCGCCGGCGGGATGGTGGCAAGGGCGGCTGGATCACCCGGGCCGAGGAATTCATGGCCCCGCAATATCACTTCAGCGCAGCACAGCATCGCGAAAGGGTTTCCGCATGGGATTGATCGACCGTCTATTCGGTCTGGTCTTCGGATCAGGCAATGTCGTGCGGGAAACCGCAGAAGTGTTTCGCGAAAACGCCGAGAAATCGGCGCAACGGGGCGCAGACCTGCGCGAAGCCGCGATGGCGCAATTCGGTGCGGAATTTACCGTTGCGCGCCAAGGCCGGTTCGATCGCCTTGTTGACGGTCTCAACCGTTTGCCGCGCCCGGCTTTGGCCTTTGGTACGTTGGGTCTTTTCGTGGCCGCGATGATCGACCCGATCTGGTTCGCCTCGCGGATGACCGGCATCGCATTGGTCCCAGAACCGCTTTGGTGGCTATTGGGCGCGATTGTGTCGTTTTACTTCGGTGCGCGGCATCAGGTCAAAGGCCACGCCTTTCAGCGCAGCATCGCCGCCACGTTGGCCCAAGTGCCAGCGGTGATCGAGACACAGGCGAAGCTGGCCAAGCTGAGCGACCGCACCCCCGGCAGCGCCGCTACCGGATCAGACGCTTCGGTTGCGTTATCTGCGCTGTCACCCACGCATAACGCCGCCTTAGAGCACTGGCGGATTCAACGTCGCGCACCATAACGCTCTTCGCGAAAAGGAGGTCCGAATGGATCCTGAAATTCTACGCGCCATAGATGCGCGTCTGCATGCTCTTGAGACCAAAGGCGCTGTCGATGAGGTGCATCGTATCAATGTCGAAACCCGTCTGAGCGGGATCGAAGATACTCAGAAATGGCTGGTCCGTCTTATCCTGGGCGCTTGGATCATGTCCGCCGTAGCTTACGCGATTAAGGGAGGGTTCGTCCTTGGTTAAGATACTCGTCATATCATTATTCCTCAGCGTCGCGGTCTTTTTGCGCAGCGTCGGCGGCTATGTGGAGGGATATCTCTTTCCGGTCGTGACACCCGGGCAGATTGAACGGATCGACTTTGTAGACGGGATCAGCGTTCGCATCTGGGGGAATTCTGCACGGCTGCGCCAATGCCAATTCAACCGTCTCGAATGGCGGTTGGGGGATCGGCACGCTTATTCGGTCGTCGATCTGGCCTTTGAAGAGTCTGCAAAGGTGCGTGCGAGTGGCGATTTTTCGTTCGGCCCATGGCGTTTGCACCTGACGCAAAAGCAACTGCGCGAGCGTTCCTATGCGTGGGTCTATCACCGATGTCACTGGCTGTGGCTGACCCGGTCCCGCTTTTACGGCTAACTCCACATTTTTTTGAGCGCCCTGCGACAGTATTGCGGGGCGTTTGTCGTTGCGCTGCCGCGTGCGGGCTCTAAATTCAGGTCATGATTACAGAGCTTGGTCACTTCGCCCTCGTCCTGGCTTTCGCGGTTGCGATTGTCCAGATGATCGTTCCTTTGGTCGGCGCCCAAAAGGGCTGGCGAAGTTGGATGGCTGTGGCAGAGCCTGCGGCGACAGCGCAGTTCCTGCTGACGGCATTCGCCTTTGCCGCTTTGACCTATGCCTTTGTCGTTTCGGATTTCTCGCTCAGGCTGGTCTTTCTGAACTCCCATACTGACAAACCGATGCTTTACAAAGTCACCGGTGTCTGGGGAAATCATGAAGGGTCGCTGCTGCTTTGGGTCGTGATCCTGACGCTTTTCGGCGCCATGGCCGCATGGTTTGGTGGCAATTTGCCCCCCACATTGCGCGCTCGCGTGCTTGCCGTGCAATCGTCGGTCGCGGTGGCCTTCTTTGCGTTCATGATCTTCACATCGAACCCGTTTTTGCGCCTCGCCGTGCCACCCTTTGACGGGCAAGACCTGAACCCGCTCTTGCAAGATCCCGGTTTGGCCTTCCACCCGCCGTTCCTCTATCTCGGCTATGTCGGCCTCTCTATGAGCTTTTCCTTCGCCGTCGCCGCCTTGATCGAAGGCCGCGTAGATGCCGCCTGGGGCCGCTGGGTGCGCCCATGGGCGCTGGCGGCGTGGCTTTTCCTGACCATCGGCATCGGCCTTGGATCCTGGTGGGCCTATTACGAGCTTGGCTGGGGTGGCTTCTGGTTCTGGGACCCGGTCGAGAACGCATCGTTTATGCCTTGGCTGATCGCCGCTGCCCTGCTGCATTCCGCTATCGTGGTTGAGAAACGTGAAGCGCTGAAAAGCTGGACGATCCTTCTGGCGATCCTCGCGTTTGGCTTCTCGCTGATCGGGACTTTCATTGTGCGCTCGGGCGTGCTGACATCCGTTCACGCTTTCGCCAATGACCCGGAACGAGGCGTCTGGATCCTGCTGATCCTCGGCATTTTCATGGGCGGTGCGCTGACGCTTTATGCCTTCCGGGCAGGAACGATGGAAGCGAAGGGCGTCTTCTCCCTCGTCTCTCGCGAAAGCGCTTTGGTGATGAATAATCTGCTGCTGGCGGTGGGCTGTTTCGTGGTCTTCATCGGCACGATCTGGCCTCTTGTGGCCGAGCTGTTCCTCGATCGAACGCTCTCTGTCGGCCCGCCTTTCTTCGAGATGGCGTTTACCCCGTTCATGGTCGTGCTGGCCGCGATTTTACCGCTGGGCTCGGTGCTGCCTTGGAAGCGGGCCAAACTGGGCAAGCAAGCGAAAGCCCTCTGGCCGGTTTTCTTCGTGGCCCTCGCGCTGGCCGCACTGGCATGGGCGATGCAAACGGGGCGCTCCGCCCTTGGCCCGGTCGGCGTCTTTCTTGGCGCTTGGCTCGTCTTCGGCGCGATTGCTGAACTCTGGACCCGCTCGGGCAAAGGGGAAGCGCGCTTGCGTCGCCTTAAGAACCTGCCGCGCGCGGATTGGGGCAAGGCCGTCGCCCATGCGGGTTTCGGCATCACCTGCCTCGGCATCGCAGGCCTGATGGCGTGGGAGGTCGAGGACATCCGCGTCGCGCAAATCGGAGAGACCTATACAGTCGGCAATATCGAAGTGACCTTGCAAGACGTCCAGCAAGTCCAGGGGCCGAACTATATCTCGACCATGGGCTTTGTCGCCTTTGGCCGTGACGGCGAACAGTTCAGTCAGGTGACACCCGAAAAACGCATCTATCCCGTGGCCTCCATGCCCACGACGGAGGCCGGCATCGCCAATGGCTTCCTGCGCGATGTCTATGTCGTGCTGGGCGATCCGCAAAGCAGCGGCGGTTGGGCCGTGCGCACCTATATCAAGCCGCTGGCCAACTGGATTTGGGCGGGCTGTATCATCATGTCGCTCGGTGGTGCGCTCAGCCTGACCGATCGCCGCTTCCGCGTCGCTGCTGGCGCACGGCGGACACGTCGCACCCCTGACGCCGTGCCTGCCGAATGATCCGCGCGTTGCTCATCTGGGTGCTGCTGGCCACACCTGTCTTGGCTCTGGACCCAAGCGAGCTGTTGCAGGACCCAGTCCTGGAAGACCGCGCGCGCGAAATCTCCAAAGGGCTGCGCTGCCCGGTCTGCCAGAACGAGTCCATCGACGAAAGCAACGCGACGGTCGCTCAAGACCTGCGCGCGCTGGTGCGCGAGCGCCTCTTGGCGGGCGACAGCAATACAGAAGTCGTGGACTTCGTTGTGGATCGCTACGGTGAATACGTCCTGCTGAACCCGCAAACCACCGGTGCGAACCTTGCTCTTTGGCTTGCCGGCCCCGCCATGCTGCTGCTCGGCGCGGGCGTTGCCGGTGTCTATATCCGCCGCCGGGACGCGCAGCCGAAAGAGCAAGCGGGCGTGCTCAGCAAGGAAGAAGCCGCGCGCCTTTCGAAAATTCTCGACGACTGACGCACGGTTTCGCTTTCGCGTTCTGAACTGGTCCGTATGGTTCTTCCAAGAAATGAGGAGCCCGACATGGACTATACCGCCATCACCTACACTGTCCGCGATGATATCGCGGTTCTGACCTTGAACCGTCCGGACGTGATGAACGCGCTGAACAGCCAAATGCGCGCCGAGATCACCCATGCGGTCAAAGCCGCCGCTGATGAGTCCCGCGTTTTGGTGATGACCGGCAGCGGCACATCCTTCTGCTCCGGCCAGGATCTGGGCGACAGTGGCTCTGCGGCGAATCTTGATCTGGAGCGCACCTTGCGCGACGAATACGTCCCAATGCTGCGCGCGATCTTCGACAGCCCCATCCCTACGATCTGTGCGGTCAACGGTGCGGCTGCCGGGGCAGGGGCCAACCTTGCACTGGCCGCCGATGTGGTCATCGCAACCGAAAGCGCCTTCTTCTTGCAAGCCTTCACCCGCATCGGCCTGATCCCCGACGCAGGTGGCACCTATTGGCTCCCCCGCCAGATGGGCGCGGCAAAAGCGATGGGCGCGGCCTTGTTTGCCGATAAGATCACCGCCAGCGAGGCCAGCCAAATGGGCATGATCTATGAGGCGATCCCCGACGCGACGTTCGAGGCTCATTGGAAAGCCCGCGCGGCCAAGCTCGCCCAAGGGCCGACCGTTGCCTACCAACATCTCAAAACTGCGATCCGTGGCTCCTTTGAGAACTCGCTCGATGATCAACTTGCGCTTGAAGCCAAACTGCAAGGCGCTTGTGGCAAAACCCGCGACTTCCAGGAAGGCGTTATGGCATTTCTGGAAAAACGCCCGGCCAATTACGAAGGCCGCTGACGTTCTTTTGTCCTTAAATACCTCCGCCGGAGGCAAAAAGGGCACCCACCGGGTGCCCTTTTTCAATCAATAAAAGACATGCGCGTCAGCGCACTTTTAAATCACCGGTTCTCGATATCGGTATAGTCGCGCAAGGTCTCGCCTTGATACAATTGACGCGGGCGCCCGATTTTCATCTGCGGGTCCGAGATCATCTCTTTCCACTGCGAAATCCAGCCCACTGTGCGGCTTAGCGCAAAGATCGGCGTGAACATCGAAGTGGGGAAGCCCATCGCTTCCAGGATGATCCCCGAATAGAAGTCCACATTCGGGAACAGCTTCTTGTCCGCGAAATACGGATCGGCCAACGCCGCCGCTTCCAGTTCCTTGGCGACTTGAAGAACAGGATTATTCTCAACCCCCAGCAGGTCCAGCACTTCGTCGGCGGACTGTTTCATCACCTTCGCGCGCGGATCAAAGTTCTTGTAGACGCGGTGGCCGAAGCCCATCAGGCGGAACGGGTCGTCCTTGTCTTTGGCGCGGGCGATATATTCCGGAATACGGTCAACCGAGCCGATTTCCTGAAGCATCTCAAGGCAAGCCTGGTTTGCACCACCATGGGCCGGTCCCCAAAGGCACGCAACACCGGCGGCGATACAAGCAAACGGGTTCGCGCCGGACGAGGACGCCAGACGCACGGTCGAGGTTGATGCGTTCTGCTCGTGATCCGCATGCAGCGTAAAGATGCGGTCCATCGCACGGCTCAGGATCGGATTGACCTGATAATCCTCGGCCGGCACCGCAAAGCACATGCGCAGGAAGTTGGACGCATAGTCGATGTCATTGCGCGGATAAACGAAGGGCTGACCGATCGTGTATTTATAGGCCATTGCTGCAATCGTCGGCATCTTCGCGATGAGCCGGATCGAAGCCACTTCGCGCTGCCACGGGTCCGAGATGTCGGTGCTGTCGTGATAGAACGCAGACATAGCGCCAACCACGCCGACCATGACGGCCATCGGGTGCGCATCGCGACGGAAGCCACGGAAGAAATTCATCATCTGCTCGTGCAGCATCGTGTGATTGGTCACACGGCTTTCAAAATCCTCCAACTGCTCGGGGGAGGGCAGTTCGCCATAAAGCAGCAGATAGCACACTTCGAGATAGTGCGATTTGCCCGCCAGCTGATCAATCGGGTAACCGCGATGCAACAACTCCCCTTTGCCGCCGTCAATATAGGTGATGGTGCTGTCGCAAGCCGCCGTCGATGTGAAGCCCGGATCATAGGTGAACAAACCCGTCTCGCCATAAAGCTTGCGGATGTCGATCACATCGGGGCCAACGGAGCCTGAATAAATCGGCAAATCATAGGATTGACCGTCAATCGTGAGCGTTGCGGTTTTTGTGCTTTCGGCCATATCTGTCCCTCTATCTCATGGCGCGGGGCGGATGCCTCGCGCGCGGCGTTGTGCTGCCTGACTGGGGTTAGACCGAACTGGTTAACGCTTTATGTCAGGTGCTTGCGTCCGTGAGACGCGCGAGTGTTTCGTCCCGCCCGATCACAAGCATCATATCGAAGACGCTGGGGGTGACGGAGCGTCCAGCCAGAGCTGCGCGCAGGGGTCCCGCGAGCTTGCCCAGCTTGGTGCCATGCGCCTCTGCGACGGCAGCAACAGCCTCCTCCAGCGTGTCTCGGGACCAGCTAGCATTTTGCAGATGCGGCGTCAATTCTGACAGTATACCACGGGATACATCGTCGAGCAGCTTCGCCGCCTTCTCATCGGGCTCAAAGGGGCGTGATCCCAGAACAAAGTAAGCTTTTTCAAGAAGTTCCGGAAATGTCCGCGCGCGCTCCTTGAGGCAATACATCGCATCTCCCAATCCCGTCATCTGCGTTTCCGTAAGGGCAGGTTGCCCACTTGCGGCCAGATAAGACGCGATTTCTTGCTGCAACGCGGCATCATCGGTAACGGCGATATGCTGACCGCTGAGATTCTCCAGCTTTTTGAAGTCAAACCGGGCGGCGGATTTACCAATCCCGTCCGTGCCGAACCACTCGATGGCCTGCGCATCGGTGAAGAACTCGTCATCCCCATGGCTCCAGCCCAGCCGCGCCAGATAGTTGCGCATGCCCGCCGCAGAGTAACCCATGGCCTGATATTCCTCGACCCCCAGCGCGCCATGACGCTTGGACAGTTTCTTGCCGTCGGGGCCGTGGATTAGCGGGATATGAGCGTAAACGGGCAGGGGCCAACCCATCGCTTTATAGATCAGTGATTGACGCGCGGCATTGGCCAGATGGTCGTCCCCGCGAATAACATGGGTGACACCCATATCGTAGTCGTCCACGACTACAGCAAGCATATAGACCGGTGACCCGTCCGAGCGCAGCAACACCATGTCGTCGAGTTGATCGTTCTGCCACGTCACAGTGCCTTGCACTTCATCCTCAATCACCGTCGCCCCCTCGCGCGGCGCTTTCAGACGCACGACGAAAGGCGCATCCGGGTGTTCGGACGGATCCACATCGCGCCATGGCGAGCGGAAGAGCGTGGACTTGCCATCAGCCTTGGCCGCTTCGCGAAAGGCCGTAATCTCTTCGGGGGTTGAGAAGCACTTATACGCATTGCCCTCGGCCAGCATCTGATGCGCCACTTCTGCATGACGGTCCCGCCGTCCCCACTGGCTGACCGCATCACCATCATGATCCAACCCGAGCCAAGCCATACCGCGCAAGATCGCGTCGGTCGCCTCAGGGGTCGAGCGTGCGCGGTCCGTATCCTCAATGCGCAGCAAAAATTTCCCGCCGCGTCCGCGTGCATAAAGCCAATTGAACAGCGCCGTGCGTGCGCCGCCAATATGCAGATACCCGGTCGGAGAGGGGGCAAAGCGGGTCACAACAGGCGGGGTGGAAGCGGACATGGTTAACCTTTCGGTAAGGCGGATTTGGTTAAAGGGGGATTAACGGCAGGTGAAAGGGATCACAAGGCATGAGCCTCCCCATGGGCTTTCTGGCTACAGCACGGATCAAAGCAGCGCTGGAAGCGCAGCGCGGGCATCTGTTTTGCTGGGCGCCTGTTGCAATGGCATTGGGCATCGGTGGCTATTTCGCGATCCCGTTTGAGCCCGGTGGCGCGATGCTGACTGCGGCGGCTCTGACCGTTGGGGCAGGTGCGTCGATCTACTGGCGCTCGCGTGAAAGTTGGGGCGTTTTCGCGCTGGCCCTTGCCTTGGTCGCTTTGGGCCTCTTGCTGGCCGCCTTGCGCGCCCATTCAGTCACCGCCCCGGTACTGAGCTACCGCTACTACGGCCCTGTTGAGGGGCGGATCATCGCCATCGACCGCTCTGTCTCTGACAAGGTGCGCGTTATGCTGGACCGTGTGGTGCTGGCGCGCATGTCGCCTGTGCGCACACCTGAGAAAGTGCGCATCTCGCTCCACTGGCCGGACCCGGTCATCGTGCCTGAACCTGGGATGCGCGTGGCGGCCACGGCGCACCTGTCGCCGCCCCAAGGCCCGGTGGAACCCGGTGGCTTCACCTTCCAGCGTATGGCGTGGTTCAAGGGTCTGGGTGCGGTTGGCTATGCGCGCACTCCGCTTTTGGCAATGCCCGGTGGCGGGGCGCAGGCGGACCTTTGGATTTACCGCCAGCGCATGGCCCTGTCGCAAGAGGTGCGGGACCGCATGGGAGGCCCGGAGGGGGGCGTGGCCGCTGCCATCGTCTCGGGCGACCGCTCTGGTATCCAAGCAGACACATTAACCAATTTGCGCGCCTCTAATCTGGCGCATCTGTTGGCTATTTCCGGACTTCATATGGGGTTGCTCACAGGTGTGGTCTTTGCCCTGTTGCGCTTCGGGCTGGCCCTGAACGCCCATGCCGCAAACCACTGGAACACAAAGAAAATAGCAGCGATCGGCGCGCTGATTGCAGGCGCAGGCTATCTGGCACTCTCCGGCGGCTCTGTCGCGACAGAGCGCGCCTTCATCATGGTCTCGGTCATGTTCGTCGCAATCTTGCTCAACCGCCGCGCATTAACCTTGCGCGCCGTGGCTATGGCGGCTGTAATCGTTCTGGTTCTGACGCCCGAGGCGCTGATCGGACCCGGATTTCAGATGTCTTTCGCTGCGACAACCGCGCTGGTCGCCGTCTTCGGAGCGCTTCGAGGGCGCTCATGGCGCCAAATTCCAAAGCCAGTGCAAAAGGTCGGCGCGGTGGTGCTGTCATCCTTCGTGGCAGGGTTGGCGACTGCGCCGTTCGCGGCCGCTCATTTTAACCAGATTGCCCATTACGGCTTGCTCGCCAATATCCTCAGCGTGCCGATGATGGGGGCGGTCGTGATGCCCGCCGCCGTGCTCGCCGCGATCCTTTGGCCGCTTGGATTGAGCGGGGTTGGTCTTTGGATCATGGGCCTCGGCCTGCGCTGGATTTTAACTGTCGCCGATTGGGTGGCAGGGCTTGAGGGTGCCGTTGGCAAAATTCTGACACCTGTGCCCTCTGTCATCCCGTTGATTGCGCTTGGCGCGCTTTTCACGATCCTGTGGCGCGGTCGGGGCCGCGTGCTTGGCGTCGTCCCGATGCTGGTTGCGGCTATCCTGTGGGCCGCTACAGACCGTCCGACCATGCTCATCTCTGACAGCGGCGCGTTGTTGGGCGTCATGACTGCCGAGGGGCGCAGCGTCTCCAAAGCGCGCGGTGAAAGTTTTGTGGCTGGAAGCTGGTTGGAAAATGATGGCGATCCCGCAGATCAGCAGACCGCCTATGCGCGCTCCGCCGCTTGGGAACAGCGCTTGCGTCAGTTCGATGTGGCGGGCCAGCGCATTCATCACGCCACCGGGAAACGTGCAACAGAAGGTCTGCCCGATTGCACTGGCGGCGTCTGGTTGGTCAGCAATCAGCCTATCGCGCGGGATGGCGATTGCCGCATTCTGGATCCGGTCGCATTGCGTCAAACCGGCTCCATCGCGCTTTATGCCGATGGCCGCGTTGTGACAGCCTATGCGCAAAGTGGTGACCGGCTCTGGACCCCGAAACGCAAAACGGCGCGGAGAACCCGCGCCGCACAAACTGCGTCAAATCTGGATCAATAAGTGCGGATCAGCCCAACCAGACGACCCTGCACTTTGACCTGATCATCGCGAAAAACGCGCGTTTCATAGGCCGGGTTCGCAGCCTCCAGCGCGATGGCAGTGCCATTGCGGCGATAGCGCTTGAGCGTTGCTTCATGATCCTCGACCAATGCCACGACAATATCGCCATTATCCGCGGTCGAGGTCTCGCGAATGACGACGACGTCACCGTCATTGATCCCGGCCTCAATCATCGAATCGCCTTTGACTTCAAGCGCATAGTGATCGCCCTTACCGCTGAGCATGGTGCCGGGAACAGCAACGGAATGGCTGACCTGGTTGATGGCTTCAATCGGAACACCCGCAGCAATGCGGCCCATCAAGGGCAGTTCTACAGCGGTGTTAGAGACCTCCATCGCGCGGGCAGGTGGCGGCGTATCGGGCCTATCGCCATCAATCACGCGAGGCGTAAATCCGGCAGGCTCACCCATCGCGTCAGGCAGCTTCACGATTTCAATCGCGCGGGCGCGATGCGCCAGACGGCGGATGAAGCCGCGCTCTTCCAGAGCGGTAATTAAACGGTGGATCCCTGATTTCGACCGCAGGTCCAGCGCTTCCTTCATTTCGTCAAAAGAAGGGGGAACCCCGTCGCGCTGCACGCGCCTATTGATAAATTGCAGCAATTCCAATTGCTTCTTCGTCAACATCTGCTCGCCTCCGGTCCAAGTGGACGGCGCGGATGACCGCACCCTATCTGTTTTGTTCTAGAGATGTTCTTGTTTTGTGTCAATATGTTCCGTTTTAGAGCGGAAGATACGAGACATCCTCACCGATAGCGCGCGCAGGATCATCTATCGGGCGTACGATGAGGGCATTGGCATCGGCTAAGACAGTCAGTAAAGAGCTGTCCTGCCGGTCAAAAGCTGCAATACCATCAGCGGTCAATCGAGCGCGCATATAGTGTTCGCGCGATCCATTCTGGCTGAGCGGAGCGGTCAGTTTGGCATGTTTCAGAACTGGATCAGGCGTTGGCAAACCAAGCATCTTGCGGATCATTGGCAACATGAATAACTGCCCGCAAACCATTGCTGAAACAGGATTTCCCGGAAGGCCGAGCATTGCCACACCACCCAAGTGACCCGCCATCAGTGGCTTTCCGGGTCGCATGGCAATCTTGTAGAAAGCACGCTCCAAACCAAGTTCCGCTGCGACTTGGCCAACAAGATCGTGATCGCCGACAGATGCGCCCCCGATAGTCACGATCAGATCGCAACCTTGTGCCATCTCAAACGCCATCCGCAGGGAGCTTTCAGTATCCCGCGCGATTGGAAGCAGCCGGGGCAGACCCCCCGCAGCGGTGATCATGGCATGCAGCCCGAAGCAGTTTGATGCAATGATCTGATCGTCTGCCGGCGCATCGCCCGGCATGACCAGTTCGTCCCCTGTTGCAATGATCGCGACGCTTGGTTTGCAAGTGACAGGCACCTCTGCGAGGTTCATGGATGCCAGCAAGGCCAAGTCTGCCGGGCTAAGAACACGTGGGGCGGACAGAGTGTCACCGACAGCAAAATCGCCACCCGCAGCGCGGATAAAGTGATTTTTTTCCAGTCTATTAGAGAGCGTAATTGAAGTTCCGTTTGCGGTGACGTCTTCTTGGATCACCACGCGCGTCGCGCCCTCTGGTATCGGTGCACCGGTAAAGATGCGTGCGGCTTGGCCGGATGCGACAACACCGTCAAACGCATGGCCCGCCGCGGCTTCGCCGATCACAGTCAGCACGGCGCCCGGCTGTGCATCTTCAGCGCGCACCGCATAGCCATCCATCGCCGAGGCAGCGAAAGGGGGTTGGGCCCGTTTGGCGACGGCATCTGTTGCCAGAACCCGGCCAGACGCTTCAGTCAGGGGGACGATCTCAACACCTTTGGGCGCGACCAAAGCCAGAGTTTTCGCGCGCGCCTCGGCGACCGAAATCATGGGGCTGTATAGCGGCCCGATTTGCCGCCATCTTTGAACTGCAACGCGATGCCGCCGATTTCCATATCCTTTTGGACGGCCTTAACCATGTCATAGACTGTCAGCGCGGCGGTCGAGACTGCCGTGAGCGCCTCCATCTCGACGCCTGTCTGGCCGGTGGTTTTAACGGTCGCCTCGATGCGAATGCCGGGCAGGTCCGTATCAGGGGTCAGTTCCACCGCGACCTTGGTCACGGGCAGCGGATGACAGAGCGGGATCAGGTCAGCCGTGCGCTTGGCGCCGATGATCCCGGCAAGTCGCGCAACGCCCAAAACATCGCCCTTCTTTGCAGATCCTTTGGTAATTATATCAAGGGTTTCCGAGGTCATCTTAATGTGACCGACAGCGATTGCAGTGCGCGATGTAACTTCTTTTTCGGACACATCGACCATATGTGCATCGCCCTTGCCGTCAAAATGCGTCAACGCCATTCTACATCCCCCCGCCAGCCGAGGTCAGCGGTTCCGAGATCAAGGCGCGCGTGGCGGCTGCGACATCCTCCTGCCGCATCAGGCTTTCGCCGATCAGAAAGACCCGGGCACCGTACATGGCCATCTCCGCCAGCTCTTCGGGCGTGTTCAGCCCGCTTTCGCAGACAATCGTGCGGTCCGCGGGGACGAGTTTTGACAACCTCTTGGTCACTTCAAGAGAGGTCTCGAACGTCTTGAGATTACGATTATTTATCCCCATGAGGGGTGACTTCAAATGAGCTGCACGGGCCAGCTCAGCCTCGTCATGGACTTCCAGCAAAACATCCATATCGAGCGCCATGGCGGCGTCTTCCAACTCTGCAGCTTGAGCATCCGACACCGATGCCATGATGATCAAAATACAATCGGCATGCAGCGCGCGGGCTTCGACGACCTGATAGGGATCGTACATGAAATCCTTGCGCAGTGCGGGCAGACCGACTGCGCTACGCGCCTCGGTCAGAAACCGATCGGCCCCTTGGAAGGACGGTATGTCGGTCAGCACCGACAAGCAGGTCGCCCCGCCATCCTCATAGGCTTTTGCAAGCGCCTCGGGGTCGAAATCCTCACGGATCAAGCCTTTGGACGGCGAGGCTTTCTTGATCTCGGCGATCAGCCCATATCCCTCGCGTGACGCTTCTTGCAACGCTCGGGCAAAGCCACGGGGAACGGGGGCGTCATCCGCCAGTTTCTGCACATCTTCCAGCGACGTTTCGGCCTTGCGCGCGGCAACTTCTTCCAGCTTATAGGCTTTGATCTTATCGAGGATAGTCTCGGTCATGCCGCCTCCGATGTGAGTTTCGCCAGCGCCGCAACTTTTGATTTCGCCATCCCGCTGTCGATAGAACTTGACGCTAATTCAACCCCTTGCGGCAAAGAGCTCACCTTATCAGCGATCATCAAAGCGGCTGCCGCGTTCAGTAAAACCGCATCCCGGTAGGCGGATTTTTCGCCGTCAAGCAGCGCGCGGAACGCTACGGCGTTTTCTTCCGGCGAGCCACCTAGAAGGTCTTCGAACGAATGCACCGGCAAGCCGGCGTCCTCTGGATGTATTTCCCGTTCGGTCACAGTGCCATTTTCGAGGGCCGCCACATAGGAGACACCCGCGACTGAAAGCTCATCCGTGCCGTCGCCACCATGGACGAGCCAGGCTTTCTCGGCACCCAAAGCCGCCAATGTCTCGGCCATCGGGCGGATCAGATCGCGGCTGAACGCACCGGTCAATTGGCGTTTGACGCCTGCGGGGTTTGTCAAAGGGCCGAGGATGTTGAAGATCGTGCGTGTTCCCAATTCCGCGCGGGTCGGCATCACATGGCCGATAGCGGGGTGGTGCATCGGCGCCATCATGAAGCCGATCCCGATCTCGTTGATCGCGCGGCTGGCAACATCTGCGCCGACCATCACCTCGATGCCCATTTGACCCAGCGCGTCAGCCGCGCCTGATTTCGAGCTGAGATTGCGGTTACCGTGCTTGGCAACCGTGACGCCAGCGCCCGCCACGACAAACGCCGTCGCAGTGGAGATGTTCAAAGTGCCTTTACCATCGCCTCCTGTGCCAACGATATCCATCGCGCCGCTTGGTGCTTCAACAGGTGTGCATTTCGCGCGCATCACAGCAGCGGCTGCGGCGTATTCCTCGACGGTTTCGCCGCGTGTGCGCAGCGCCATCAGCAACCCGCCGATCTGGCTGGGCGTGGCGGCCCCGTCAAAGAGAATGGCGAACGCCTCTTCGGCTTCGGCTTTGCTCAAGGGACGGTCTGCAGCCGCCCCGATCAGAGGTTTCAACGCGTCGCTCATGCAGGTTCGCTCACGGTTTTCAGGAAGTTATTCAACAGCTTATGCCCATGTTCCGAGGCAATGGATTCGGGGTGAAACTGCACGCCGTGGATCGGCAGGTCGCGGTGTTGCAACCCCATGATTGTGCCATCCTCCAACTCTGCCGTGATCTCAAGACTGTCGGGCAGGGTCGCGCGATCCACCACAAGCGAGTGATAACGCGTCGCGTCAAACGGGCTGGGCAGCCCTTCAAATAACCCTGTGCCGGTGTGGCGCATCTGGCCCATCTTGCCATGCACAATCTCATGGCAACGTACCACTTGGCCGCCAAAGGCTTGCCCGATGGTCTGATGCCCCAGACATACCCCCATCAGTGGGGTGCGCGTTTCGGCGGCAGCCTCGGTCAAGGCCAGACAGATGCCCGCTTGCGATGGATCACACGGGCCCGGCGACAGCAAAATGGCGTCAGGCCGCATCCCCATCGCGTCCTGCACATCCAGCGCGTCATTGCGTTTGACGACCACATCTGCCCCCAACTCGCCCAGATAGTGGACAAGATTATAGGTAAAACTGTCATAGTTATCGATCAGCAGAAGCATCGCACACGGCTTTCGGGATTTGGGGCTGGGCAGCCCCGTCAAGGTCGCGGTATACATGCGGGAAGCAGCGCGGGAAGGTCAAGGCCAGACCGCGTCGCCGGGCGAAGGAAGAACCTTTGCTCGCGAGAGGACGACGAGGAGCGGCAGCCTTGGGACGCGGGATATTCTTTGGTTTCATCTGGGGCGGACTGGTGTCGGTGCTGGGCCTGTCTGTGGCCTCAATCGTTGGTGAAGGTCCGACAGAGCGGGCGACGGCCACAGAGCCTGCGACTCAGCAAGAGGTCCCACCGAAAAGCGCTGAACCGCCCGCAACCGCCCCTGCGCCCGAGCCGATGGGCGTCGATCAGCCGGAAGCGCCCGTCGCCGACACCAGCCCCGCAGCCTTGCCCGAAACAGGTGGCACGGTGGCAGAGCCGGACACACCCGAGGTTGTCGATGACGTCGTCGGCGATGTGACGGGGGAAGAGCCGGTCCTGCCCAGCCCGCAAGCCATGGCCCCTCAGGTCAGCGATGGCGAAGAGGCGCCTGAGGTCGTCACAGAAACCCCGGCCGAGACCCCGATTGAGACCCCTACTGAGCAGGAGACGTCTTCAGAAGAGCCGACCGAAGGGGAGACATCCGAGGATGCAGCGCCCGTCGTGATTTCTGAAGCTCCTCAAGCGCCCGTCGCGCCACAGCAAGACAGCGTTGAGACCACTCAGCCCGATCTGGAAGCTGGCAGCGAGGCCGCGTCAGAGCAGCCCGCGGAAGACGCGTCCGACATGGCCGAAGACCCGACAGCCCAAGAGGGCGCCCCGGCACCGCGGATCGCGTTGCAAGGGGAGCAGGGCAGTTCTGTCGGGCAGCCTGTTGGTACCTTGAGCGACCGCGCCGAGAATGTTGAGACCGGGCGCTTGCCGACCATTACCGCCGACACGCCCGACGCGTCTGCGACTGACGACGCCGCCACAGCTGACGCGGCTGAGACGCCCACCGCCGATCCCGATGCCCCCCCGCTTGAGCGCTTCGCCGCCGCGTGGGACAACCCCGAAAGCCGTCCGCTCATGTCGATCCTTCTGATTGACGATGGCTCCAGCCCGATCGGGGCCGATGCGTTGCGCTCTTTTCCCTATCCGATCACTTTCGCGGTGCCTGCTACGGCCCCTGATGCCGCCCAAATGATGGCGAAGTACCGCGCCGAAGGCTTTGAAGTGCTCGCTCTTGCCGATCTGCCCGAAGGTGCTGCGCCCAGTGATATTGAAGTTGCGCTGGATGCGTCGCTCTCGGCCGTGCCGGAAGCTGCGGGCGTGCTGATCGCCCAAGACGTGCCCGGTGGCCGCCAAGGCACCGAGCAGATCATCGACCGTCTGGGCCGATCTGGCCACGGTTTGGTAACAGCCAGCACTGGCCTCAATTCTACCGCACAACTGGCCGACAGCACAGGCTTTCCGGCGGCCAACATCTTTGACGACATGGACAGCGAAGGGCAGACGCCCACGGTGATCCGCCGCTTTCTGGACAACGCGGCTTTCCGCGCCGCCCAAGGCGAAGAGGTGATCATGATGGGCCGCATTCGGCCCGACACGATCTCGGCGCTTCTGCTCTGGGGGCTCAGCGACCGGGCAGGGCGCGTGGCGCTTGTGCCGGTCTCTGCCGTGCTGACGGCTGACTAGCCAAGGAACCAAACGAAGGGCGAGGCGTTGAACACGCTCTTGTTCAAGGAGCCCGCAATGGCAAAATCCCACGGTTCATCCATCAAAGACGACGACACCTACGAAGCACTGCGCGACAAAGGCTATGACAAGTCCAAAGCGGCCGCGATCGCCAATGCCCAAGCCAATGACGAGATGTCCCCATCAAAGAAAGGCGGTAAGGCTCCCCCCTATGAAGAATGGACAAAAGACGAGCTGATCGCGCGCGCAGGCGAGCTTGATATCGAAGGCCGCTGGGACATGACGAAGGCCGAGTTGATCAAAGCCCTTCGCGACTGAAAATATAGTGATATCGCATCCCACCGGCGCCGCATCACCCTTTCGCTTTTTCAAAATATCCTGGGGGTCCGGGGGCAAAGCCCCCGGCTACCGCGCTTTGGCAAAGCCAATGCGCCCACAGCTTTCCACTGCATAATCCGCCAATCGCATGACCGGCTTTCAATCTCAGAAACGCGCGAACAGTCTTTAGCTGTTTGATCCCGTAAACCGCGTCGCCCCGGCCGCTGCCTTGCGGATCGCCTGAGATTTATGGACCGTTTCCATATACTCCGCCTCAGGATCGCTGTCATAGACAACCCCGCCGCCTGCCTGAATATAGAGCTTTTCGTCCTTCACCAGTGCGGTGCGCAGGGCGATGCACATATCCATGTCGCCATTGGCTGCGAAATACCCGCAACCACCGCCATAAACGCCGCGCTTTTCGGGCTCCAGCTCGTCAATAATCTCCATCGCGCGGACCTTCGGTGCGCCAGATACCGTGCCTGCGGGCAAGCCAGACAGCAATGCGGACAAAGCATCCTGATCCTCCGACAACTCGCCCACAACATTCGAAACGATATGCATCACGTGGCTATATCGCTCGACGATGAATTGCTCTGTCGGGCGAACAGTCCCGATCTTGGACACTTTCGCCGTGTCATTCCGGCCCAGATCCAGCAGCATCAAGTGCTCGGCCAGCTCTTTCTGATCTGCCATCAGGTCGGCCTCCAGTGCGCGATCCTCATCGGGCGTCGCTCCGCGCGGGCGCGTGCCGGCGATGGGGCGGATCGTGACCTCATTGCCAAAGACGCGCACCAGGATTTCGGGGCTTGCCCCGATCACCTGAAAGCCGCCAAAATTGAAGTAGAACATGAAAGGCGACGGGTTCGTGCGCCGCAAAGACCGATAGAGCGCAAAGGGCGGCTGCTTGTAGCTTTGCGTCCAGCGCTGCGAGGGAACCACCTGAAAGATATCGCCCGCGCGAATGTACTCCTTGGCGGCCTCAACGGCATCTTTATAGCCGTCGCGCGTGAAGTTCGACACCGACTCCGGATCGTCTTGCGCCTCGCCCAAAGAGCGATCCAGCGGCACCGGGCGCTCCATCTCGCGGACGGCGTCCATCACACGCTCTGCCGCTTGCGCATACGCCGCTTTGGCCGATTGCCCTTCGGTGACCCAGGCAGGGGAGACGACCGTCACTTCGCCTTTCACACCGTCCAGAACGGCCACGACCGTGGGGCGCAGCAAAATGGCATCCGGCACACCCAGCGGGTCGGGGTTCACATTTGGCAAATGCTCTACCAGGCGGATCATGTCATAGCCCAGATAGCCAAAAAGCCCTGCCGCCGAGGCGGGCAAGTCGTCCGGCATCTCGATCCGGCTTTCCGCGATCACCGCGCGAAGCGTATCCAGCGGATGACCTTCCAGCGTTTCAAACGCATCTGCGTCGATCTTGGCGGTGCGGTTCAGCCGACTGGTCTTGCCATCGCAGGCCCAGATCAGATCGGGCTTCATCCCGACAATCGAATAGCGCCCGCGCACCTCGCCTCCCGTGACGCTTTCCAGCATGAAGCTGTCCTTGCGGGCCCCTGCGAGCTTGAGCATCAGCGACACGGGCGTGTCCAGATCAGCAGCAAGCCGCGTGTAGACCACTTGCGGTTTGCCCGCAGCATAGCCCGCCTCAAACGCGGCAAAATCAGGGGTCAGTGTCACTGAGCGCGCACCTTCTACATTCCGCCGCGGCCAGCGCTGAAGCTGGCATTGACGGCATCCAGCGCGCGCTGGTCAATCTCGATCCCGGCACGCGACTGCACGTCCACAGCAAAGGCACCCAAAATATCGCGTCCGATGCCATCTTCCAGCTGCCGCTCCAGTGAACGGCTCAACAGATCTCCATCCTCTGCCTCGGGATCTGGCGGGGCGATGCGGTCAAGACGCACCAGATAAACCTGCGGACCCGCGCTGATGACCGAGCGTTCGCCAAGCTCCAGCTCGAACACCGACTCGATAAAGCGGCGCGGCAGCCCTTCGATGAAATCCTGCCGGGTGATGTCCGTCTCTATCGTGGCGGTCAGCCCTTCGGTGGCCAAATCGCCCACCTCGCTCAGACGTTCGGCAATCTCATTGGCCTGTTCGCGCAACATGCGGTTCACGGTCCGCTCGCGCCACAGCGCGATCACCTCGCCCCGCACGTCGTCCAAGGGCTGCAGGGTAGGCGGGATCACCTCGTCGAGACGCAAGGCGACAATGCCGCCATCTTCCAGCGGGATCACTTCGGGGAAGTCATCGGCTGTCACCGCCTCGGCTGCTGCGCGGAACCCTTCATAGGCCGCTGTCGCCTCTGTGCTTTCGTCGCTGAAATTCATCTGGTTCAGCGTCATTTCCGTGTCATTGGCCACGTCTTCCAATGTCGCACCGGCGGCAAGCATATCGTCGATCTCTTGCGCCTGAACTTCGATCAGGCGCCGTGCGCGGTCCAGCGCCAGTTCCGTGCCCAGATCGTCGCGCGCCTCTTCAAACGAGGTTTCCTGCGCGGCCAAAATGGCGTTCATCCGGAACAAGGCAGGGCCCAGATCGCTGGGCAGGGGGCCGACAACGCCGGGTTCCTCCAACGCGAAAACCGCGTCCGAGGCGTCACCAAGTGCGCCTTCGACCACGTCGCTCAGATCAATATCGGTGAGGGTCAGGCCACGCTCGGCCACCAGTTCTGAAAAACTGATCGAGCCACTGTCAAGCCGCGCCTTCGCCGCCTCTGCATCCTCTTGGCTGCCAAAGACCAAGCGTTCGACCAAGCGCCGCTCAGGGCGATTGAACTCTGCCTGACGCTCATCGTAAAGCGCGCGTAGGGCGTCGTCGCTGATCTCGACCGTATCGAGAAGCATGTCTGGGGTCAGCAGAGTGTAGGTGATCGCCTTGGACGCTGGTGCCGTGAACGCATCGGGGTTGTCGTCATAGATGCCTTCTATATCCGCTTGCGTGGGTGTCGGCACGGGAGTGGTCAGATCATCCTCGGTCAACAAAGCCCAAGTAAAGCTGCGTCGCTCACCGTAGAAATTGGCCAGCGCACGTCCGTAGGAGGCCGGAAGCCGCACGGCGCCCGCCATGCCGGTCTGCAGCAAGGTGCGCGCACTGTCATCACGCAGGCTTTCCTCGAACTCAGCCTCGTTCAGGCCCGAACGGTCCAGCGTGAATGCATAAGCTTCGCGGTCGAACTGACCGTTTACGCCCTGAAAGGCCGGGATCTGCATCAGCTGATTGCGCACTTCGGCGTCGCCCACCGAAAGACCCATGATCCGGGCCTCGTGATCGACAGCGGCTTGGCTAACCAGACGCGACAGAACCGATTGGGTCAAACCAAACTGCTCGGCCTGCTCGAACGTTATCGGCTGACCGGTCTGCGCCTGCAAGGCACGCAGTTCTGATTGAACCTCATTGACGTAATTGTTCACCGTGATCGGTTCTTCGCCGACCTTGCCCACCGTGCGGATTGTTCCGCTGAGGTTGGTGGCTCCGAAGCCCGCCAGACCGATGATCAGCAGGACCAGAATGATCCAGACGAAAATGTTTGATGACTTGCCTTTGGCCATGAGGCCCTCCCTACCGCTCGCAGGCTTGTTTAGGCGGTTGGGCGGTGGGCGGCAAGCCTGTCAAACAGGGTCGTGATGCCGTCCGCGTCGATATTTGCAAAGGCGATGCGCAGTTGCGCTTTTCCGGCCTCTGATCCTTCCGGTTGGAACATGGTTCCGGGCAGGCACAGGATGCCGGATTGCCGGACCAAATCTTGCGCCAACGCGTCCGAGGGCTGGTCGAATGGATGCTGGATATAGGCGAAATACGCGCCCACACCGAGCAGGGCCCAACCTTGCGCTGTCAGCTTGGGCATGTTCGCTTCAATCGCCGCGCGCCTCATCAGGATTTCGCGGCGTTCCCCGGCAAGCCAATCGCCCAGATTGCGCATTCCCCAAAGAGCGGCGCGTTGGCCCAGCTGGTTCGGGCAGATCGTGACCGTGTCGAGGAACTTTTCGACCTCGGCCAGACGGTTTGGGCTGGTCAGGATCGCCCCCACACGGTGCCCGGTCAGCCGGTAGGCCTTGGAAAAGCTGTAAAGCTGGATCAGCGTGTCGTCCCATCCGGCATCCTGAAACAGCGTATGCGGTGCGCCGCTCTGGCTGTGAAAGTCGCGATAGGTTTCATCGACGATCAGCGCAATGCCGTGCGCCCGCGCCAAATCGCGGAAAGCTGTCATCAACGCTGCGGGGTATTCAACGCCTGCGGGATTGTTCGGCGTGACCAGCGCAATCGCTTTGGTGCGCGGTGTGATCAGCGCTTCCGCAGCCTCTGGGTCGGGCAGCAAATCCGGGCCGGTTTCCAGTGGGACGGCTTTGACGCCCGCCATATCCAGCCACATTTTGTGATTGAAATACCATGGGGTTGGAAGAAGAACTTCATCTTCTTCAGCGCAAAGCGTTGCAATTGCTGCGGCAAAAGCCTGATTGCAGCCCGACGTGATCGCGACATTCTCCGCCCGGATCGCACCGCCATAGCTCTCAGAAAATTGCGCGGCGACCTCGCCCCGTAGGTCAGACAACCCCAAAACCGGACCATAAAGATGCGCGGCCGGATCGCTCAGCACGATCTGGGCCATCGCCTCCAACATCGGCGGGGGCGGTGGATCAACCGGGGCCGCTTGGCTGACGTTCAGCAGCGGTTGATTGTCGGGAAAGCTCACCCCTTCAAGCCAGCGCCGCGCCTCCATCACGGGGGGCGAGAAGGTGGCTTCGGTGCGGCTCATGCATCCGTGCCGCGATAAGGCTCCACATATTGCAGGGCCATGTCCCACGGGAAGAAAATCCATGTATCCTGCGACACTTCGGTGATGAAGGTATCCACCATCGGCACGCCTTTCGGCTTGGCATAAACGGTGGCGAAATGTGCGTTTGGATAATGCTTGCGCACCAGTTCCAGCGTCTTGCCGCTATCGACCAGATCATCGAGGATCAGAATGCCCGTGCCGTCGCCCATCAGATCGGAATCCGGCGCTTTTAGAACGACCGCATCGGTCTGCTCTTGATTATTGTAGCTCTTCACGCTGATCGTATCGACAACGCGGACATCCAGCTCCCGTGCCACAATCATGGCCGGTGCCATACCGCCCCGCGTGATTGCAACAATCGCGCGCCACGCGCCGTCATCAGGTCCGCGCCCATCCAGCCGCCACGCCAAAGCGCGGCTGTCGCGGTGAATTTGGTCCCAGGCGATGTGAAAACCCTTCTCATGGGGCAAGCGGTCGGTCATGGCAGCGATCCTTACGTCAGAGCGATTTTAAGGCCGAAAAACGCGATCAAACCGCCGAACAGACGGTCGATAGAGGCTTTCAGGCGCATATAGGCAGCGCGGGCCTGCGTGATTGAAAACGCGCGGGCCACGAAAATATACCAGAGAGTTTCATTGATGAAGATCAGCGCGAGCAAGGCGATCAGCGTCGGCAGGGGCGTGCCAGAAGGCACCAGCCCGATAAACACGGCCCCGAAAAAGATGGCGGGTTTCGGGTTCGCCAGCTGGGTCATAAGCCCCAAGCGGATGGCAGAGGCCATCGAGCGGGGCGGGGCGTCTGCCTCGACCTCGGCCAAAGGCTCGGCTGCGTGGCGCCACATCATCAAGGCGATGAAGCACAAGAACAAACCCCCGCCGACTTTCAAAACGGTCAAAAGAACCGGTGCAATCTCGAACAGCAAAGCCAGACCCGCCAGCGCGGCGATGGCCCAGATCGTGGCTCCAAGACCTAAGCCGACAGCCAGCGCCGAGGCCACCTTGAACCCTTCGGACGCCGCCGTTTTGACACAGACCACAAAAGACGGCCCCGGGCTCATCGCTGCGGCCAAATGGATCAGAACGACCGAAAGGAATGCCGCCGCCGTCACGACTTGGACATATCCGGCGCGTCCACGGCTTTCATGCCGACCACATGATAGCCCGCATCCACATGCAGGTTCTCGCCCGTCACACCCGATCCCAGATCGGACAGCAGATAGAGCGCCGATTTGCCAACATCATCGGTGGTCACATTGCGGCGCAGCGGCGAGTTATATTCGTTCCACTTCATGATATAGCGGAAATCGCCAATGCCCGATGCTGCCAGTGTCTTGATCGGCCCGGCAGAGATCGCATTCACCCGAATGCCGTCCTTGCCCAGATCTTCGGCCAGATAGCGCACTGAAGCCTCCAAAGCGGCCTTGGCGACACCCATTACATTATAATGCGGCATCACACGTTCGGCCCCGTAGTAAGTGAGCGTCAGGCAAGACCCGCCTTCGTTCATCAGCTTTTCGGCCCGCTGCACCACTGCGGTGAAGGAGTAGACCGAGATGTCCATAGACATGGCGAAGTTGTCGCGCGACGTGTCCACATAGCGCCCGCGTAGCTCGTTCTTGTCAGAGAACCCGATGGCGTGGACCAGAAAGTCCAGCTTGCCCCATTTCTCTTCCAGCGATGCAAACAACTCATCTATCGACGCTTCATCCGAAACATCGCAGGGCAGCACCGTATCGCTGCCCAATGACGCGGCCAGCGGCTCGACCCGTTTTTTCAGCGCGTCGCCTTGATACGAGAAGGCCAATTCGGCGCCCGCATCGGCGCAGGCTTTCGCGATACCCCACGCAATGGATTTGTCATTGGCGAGCCCCATGATCAGCCCGCGTTTTCCTTGCATGAGATTTGTCGACATCCCGTGTCCCTTTGATCTTTTGTTATGTGCAAACCGTTTAGGCCAAGCGGTGGGCTGCATCAAGGCTCTGCTTGGCGCGGGGTCATCGGCTGTTTTTCGCTGGGGTGGGGTTGCCTTGGCAAGCCAGACACGTATCCCTGCGGTCAGAGAATGAGGGAAACAATGTCGGACACTAGCAAACGTACCGGTATATTCGCCGGTGATGATCCGTTCGCGCTGGCGCAAAGCTGGCTGAATGAGGCCGAAAAGACCGAACCCAATGACCCCAATGCGATCGCGCTGGCCACTGTCGACCCTGACGGTTTGCCGAATGTGCGCATGGTGCTGCTGAAGGAAATTGAAGCGGATGCTTTCGTTTTCTACACCAACTACAATGGCAGGAAAGCACAAGAGATCGACGCTTCAGGCAAAGCCGCGTTCGTGCTGCATTCCAAAACACAGCATCGCCAGATACGCGTTCGTGGGATCGTTGAGAAAGAAGACGGCCCCAAGGCCGATGAGTACTACGCCTCGCGCTCGCTCAAGTCGCGGCTCGGGGCCTGGGCCTCGCGCCAGTCAGAGCCGTTGTCCTCGCGCAGCGCGCTGATGGCCGAAGTTGCGAAGGTCACCGCGCAACACGGAACCGCGCCATCGCGGCCTCCGTTTTGGGGGGGCTTTCGGATTTTTCCGTTAGAGATCGAGTTCTGGGCGGATGGCGAGTTTCGGTTGCATGACCGCTTCCGATGGTGCCGTCCTACGGTTGAAAACCCGTGGAATATTACACGTTTAAACCCGTAAATTTCACGTCACACGAATGACAGGCCTATGAATTTCCATTGTTTTTGGCCTTGAACAGGTCCATGCTTAGCGCATAGACATTAATATAGCACACTTGCCAGGAATGGCCTCAATGTCAGATCAACGCGAAGACGCCACACCCGTGGTGCAAGGTGTTGTTAAGTGGTTTGATCCTGCAAAGGGATTTGGTTTCATTCTTTCAGATGCCGGTGGTCCGGATATTCTGATCCACGCCAACGTTCTTCGGAACTATGGACAAAGCTCGGTTGCCGATGGCTCCGAAATAGAAGTGCATGTCCAGCACACAGACCGCGGGGTGCAGGCCACCGAGGTCATCACGATCCGTGCCCCCGAAGGCACGGTCAAAGCGCCGCTGGAGGATTTCCAGCATTTCAATGAGGCTGAGCTCAAGGATATTCCTTGGCAGCCCGCGCGCGTCAAATGGTTCGACAAAGCCAAGGGCTTTGGGTTTGCAAATGCCTTCGGCAGCGCCGAAGATGTGTTTGTGCATGTCGAGGTCCTGCGTTTGTCCGGGCTGGCCGATTTGCAACCCGGCGAAGCGATTGCGATGCGCGTGGTCGACGGACGCCGTGGCAAGATGGCCGCAGAGGTTGTTGCATGGGACGTCATAAGCCGCTCCTGATCGCTCTTTTTTTCACATTCGTTGCTGGGATGGCCCATGGAGCCTGCCAGAACGACGCTGTGGATTTAAAAGGCGACTGGGGGCAGGCGCGTTTCGTGATCGAAGTGGCTGACGAGCCGGAAGAACGCGGGCGCGGCCTGATGTTTGTCGAAGAGATGCCGATGATGGCGGGAATGCTCTTTGTCTATGAACGCCCGCAGACCGCGTCCTTCTGGATGCGCAATACGCTCATCCCGCTTGATATGATCTTTGCCGATATCAGCGGCACCGTGCAGCATGTTCACGCCAATGCGATCCCCCACGACGAAACGCCGATTCTGGGCGGTGACAACATCTATGCTGTGCTTGAGGTAAACGGGGGTATGGCCGAACGCCTCGGCATTGTTCCCGGGACCGTCATGCGCCACCCTGCTTTTGCTGCTCAAGAGGCCGCGTGGCCTTGTGCTGCCGAATAACGCGCGCTGGGGCTTTTCTTTTCCGATTTGTCCGCTTAGAGACTGCGCAGAGTTCGGGGCGTAGCGCAGCCTGGTAGCGCGACGGTTTTGGGTACCGTAGGTCGCAAGTTCGAATCTTGCCGTCCCGACCATTTCGCCCACAGTCTGATGTCATACGAAAAAACGGCCCGCACAAGGCAGGCCGTTTCGCTCAAACGTATGGATTAAGGTTAGCCGCAGCTGGCTACATAGCGTGTGCCGTCTGCGCGTTGATAGACGCAATCGCCACCTTGGCTGCGGCCTACATATGTTCCGGCGGCAGCACCGGCAGCCGCGCCAACAACACCACCGACAACAGCGCCTTCCAGCCGGTCATCCTCGGCCGACACCGACGAGCCGATAGCGGCACCTGCGGCAGCACCGGCAAGGGCACTTTGTTCAGGCGTTTCACAAGCTGCAAGAGCGGCGATCAGGGGCAGGGCGAGCAATGCTTTCTTCATGGGAACCTCCGTTGATTACGGTGGTTCAACGCGAGGTCTCCCTATCGGTTCCCTAAAAGTACCCGGGCAAGGCGTTACTCCGCCGGCGCTGCGATCATCGTGCCACCCGCTGCCGTGAAAATCTGCCGAATATCGCGCGCGCGACGACGGTCTGGCGTTTTGATACGCAGCTCTCCGCCATCCATTTGCGGCACGCGGATATAAGCCTCGTTGCGCACGATGTAGCCATTCGGACGGGTTTCGGTATCAAAGGCGATCACGTATTTGGGCAGGTCTTCGATTGTGCCGTCATACCCCAGAATCAGCGCGGCAGCAGAAGGCGGGTCCGGCAGAACCTCGCAACGTAATGTGCCGGGGTCTTCCCGCACCAGGACGTCGCCAGGGCCATTACAGGCCTCGCCCGCGGCCGAGAAAAGCAGCGTCGGAAACTCATTGAAGAATGCGACCTGATCCAGATCGCTCTGAACCGTGCCGCCCCCAGATATAGGGGTCTGGCTGCATCC
The DNA here is from genome assembly GCF_020177595.1 of Cognatishimia sp. MH4019. Classification (GTDB taxonomy): domain Bacteria; phylum Pseudomonadota; class Alphaproteobacteria; order Rhodobacterales; family Rhodobacteraceae; genus JAHTBL01. The sequence goes on from NZ_JAHTBL010000001.1 coordinate 398,509, forward strand.
AGCAACAATCAGTGGGAAGGCGAGGAGAAGAGCGAAACGATGCATGATTTCTTCAGTGTCCCTGAGAATCGGTCCCGTTACCAGCGACATCGAAGGTCAGAATCGGCATTCCTGTCACATCCCTGTCATGCGCCGCGCGTAAACGACGCGGCTGGCCGAAAAAGCGTCCGGTTGTCGTCCTGCAGGGTCAGCAAAGGGCCTAAACCTTTGGTGTTTCACAGGCATTTGCTTTTATGCACAGAGATGCCCCGATCCTTATCCCCAGAAGGTTTACGTTGAGTGAATCACTTTGCCCTTGGGGGAGGGGCAAACATGCTCTGCGTCAACCGGGAAAAAAACCTAAAAACAATAAAAATTCCGTTGACCGTCTAGGGCTAAATACGCCACCTTGTGCTGGCGGGTCAGATAGCCACTACATTTAGTGTCGCCAAGGCACAGCGGCAGACCAGCGAGGGACGGACATCATTCCACACGCGTTCTTTCAGAACGAGGGGCAATCGCGTCAGCGAGGGTCAGGGTCTTACTTTCGCTTTTGGCCCGCGAGGCAACATTGTCGGGCAACGTCCCGGCCACAAAACGCAACACGCTTTACGAGGCACGGACCAATGAAGATTGAACGCAAGTTTACACGCGACACCAACGACGCTTACGCCGATCTGGAGTTTGTGACGACCACGTCCGAAATCCGGAACCCGGACGGCACTGTCGTCTTTCATCTGGCCGATCTGGAAGTGCCCGCAAGCTGGAGCCAAGTGGCCAGTGACGTGATCGCGCAGAAGTATTTCCGCAAGGCAGGCGTCGCCGCCGTCCTCAAGAAGGTCAAGGAAAAGGGTGTGCCCGAGTTCCTGTGGAAATCCGTGCCCGACGACAAAGCCCTCGCCAAACTGCCCGAAGATGCGCGTTTCGTGGGCGAAACCTCCGCCAAGCAGGTGTTCGACCGTCTGGCCGGTGCATGGACATACTGGGGCTGGAAAGGTGGCTACTTTACCTCTGAGTCCGACGCCAAAGCCTATTATGACGAGATGCGCCACATGCTGGCGACCCAGCGTGCCGCGCCGAACTCCCCGCAGTGGTTCAACACTGGCCTGCATTGGGCATATGGCATCGACGGCCCCAGCCAGGGCCACCACTATGTCGACTATAAAACCGGCAAGCTGACGAAATCGGACTCAGCGTACGAGCACCCGCAGCCGCATGCGTGCTTCATCCAGTCCTGCGCCGACGACCTGGTCAACGATGGCGGCATCATGGACCTGTGGGTCCGCGAAGCGCGTCTGTTCAAGTATGGCTCCGGCACTGGCACGAACTTCTCCTCGCTGCGTGCGGCGGGCGAAAGCCTGTCCGGTGGTGGCAAATCCTCGGGCCTCATGGGTTTCCTGAAAATCGGTGACCGCGCAGCCGGTGCGATCAAATCCGGCGGCACCACACGCCGCGCGGCCAAGATGGTGATCGTCGATGCCGACCACCCCGATATCGAAGAGTTCATCAACTGGAAGGTGCTGGAAGAGCAGAAAGTGGCGTCCATCGTCGCGGGCTCCAAGATGCACGAAGAAAAGCTGAACGCGCTGTTTGCCGCGATCAAGGCCTGGGACGGTAAAGAAGAAGACGCCTACGACCCCAAGGTGAACGAGAGCCTGAAAGAGGCTGTCAAGGCGGCGAAAAAAGTCGCGATCCCCGAGACTTACGTCAAGCGCGTGCTGGACTATGCCAAGCAGGGCCACACCAGCATCGAATTCCCGACCTACGATACGGATTGGGATAGCGAAGCCTATAACTCGGTCTCGGGCCAGAACTCCAACAACTCGATCCGCGTCACCGATGCGTTCCTGAAAGCGGTCGAAGAAGACGGCACATGGGACCTCATCAACCGTAAGGACGGCAAGGTCCACAAGACCGTGCAAGCCCGCGATCTGTGGGAGCAGGTCGGCCACGCCGCCTGGGCCTGTGCCGATCCCGGCATCCAGTACCACGATACGGTTAATGCGTGGCACACATGCCCCGAAGACGGCGAGATTCGCGGCTCCAACCCGTGTTCCGAGTATATGTTCCTCGACGATACGGCCTGTAACCTCGCCTCAATGAACCTGCTGACCTTCTATAAGGACGGTGAGTTTGCGGCAGATGACTACATGCACGCCACGCGCCTGTGGACGGTCACGCTGGAAATCTCGGTGATGATGGCGCAGTTCCCGTCCAAGGAAATCGCGCAGCGCTCCTATGACTTCCGCACGCTGGGTCTGGGCTATGCCAACATCGGCGGCCTGCTGATGAATATGGGTCTGGGCTATGACAGCGACGAAGGCCGCGCCATGTGCGGTGCGCTGACAGCGATCATGACGGGCGTGTCTTATGCGACTTCCGCCGAAATCGCAGGTGAGCTGGGCCCGTTCCCGGGCTACAAGAAGAATGCCGATCACATGCTGCGGGTCATCCGCAACCACCGTGCGGCCGCCTATTCTTCGGACAGCTACGAAGACCTCGCGATCAAGCCGCTGCCGCTGGATCACGCCAACTGCCCCGACGCGCGCCTGGTCGATCTGGCCAAGCAAAGCTGGGACGAGGCACTGGAGCTGGGCGAAAAGCACGGCTACCGCAACGCCCAAGCCACGGTCATCGCACCCACCGGCACCATCGGTCTGGTCATGGATTGCGACACCACGGGTATCGAGCCTGACTTCGCGCTGGTGAAGTTCAAAAAGCTGGCCGGTGGCGGTTACTTCAAGATCATCAACCGCTCGGTCCCCGGCGCGCTTGAAAAGCTGGGTTATTCCTCCAGCCAGATCGAAGAGATCGTCAGCTATGCCGTTGGTCACGCCTCCTTGGGCAACGCACCCGGCATCAACCACACCTCGCTGGTCGGTCACGGGTTTGGCCCCAATGAGCTGGCGAAAGTGGACGGCGCTCTGGCCTCGGCCTTCGACATCCGCTTTGTCTTCAACCAGTGGACGCTGGGTGAAGAGTTCTGCACCAACGTCCTTGGCATCCCCGCCGAGAAGCTGAACGACCCGACCTTTGACCTGCTGCGTCACCTTGGCTTCTCGAAAGCCGATATCGACGCCGCCAACGATCACGTCTGTGGGACCATGACGCTGGAAGGTGCCCCGCACCTGAAAGAAGAGCATTACGTGGTCTTCGATTGTGCCAATCCGTGCGGCAAGAAGGGCAAGCGGTTCCTGTCTGTCGACAGCCACATCTACATGATGGCCGCCGCGCAGTCGTTCATCTCGGGCGCGATCTCCAAGACGATCAACATGCCCAATGATGCCACGATCGAGGACTGCCAGAAGGCCTATGAGCTGAGCTGGTCGCTGGGTGTGAAGGCCAACGCGCTTTATCGTGACGGCTCGAAACTCTCGCAGCCTCTGGCCGCCGCCCTCGTGGAAGACGACGAAGACGCAGCTGAGGTTCTCGAAAGCGGCTCGATCACCGAAAAGGCTACTGTTTTGGCCGAGAAGATCGTCGAGAAGGTCGTCGTCAAAGAGATCATCAAATCGCACCGCGAGAAGATGCCAGAGCGCCGCAAAGGCTACACTCAGAAAGCCATCGTCGGTGGCCATAAGGTCTATCTGCGCACGGGCGAGTATGAGGACGGCCAGTTGGGCGAGATCTTCATCGATATGCACAAGGAAGGTGCGGGCTTCCGCGCGATGATGAACAACTTCGCCATCGCCGTGTCCGTCGGTCTTCAATACGGTGTGCCGCTGGAAGAGTTCGTGGATGCCTTCACCTTCACCAAGTTTGAGCCAGCGGGCATGGTGCAGGGCAATGACAGCATCAAGAACGCAACCTCGATCCTCGACTATATCTTCCGCGAGTTGGCCGTGTCCTATCTGGACCGCACCGATCTGGCCCATGTGAAGCCCGAAGGCGCGTCCTTCGACGATCTGGGCCGCGGCGAGGAAGAGCGCAACATCGCAGAAGTCAGCGATACCGCAGCGTCCAAGTCCCTCGAGGTGCTGAAACAAATCAGCTCCACCGGCTACCTGCGCAAGCGCGTCCCGCAAGAGCTGGTTGTCCTGCAGGGCGGGGCCGCGGGGGCCGTGGCGCTGGACGGATCGGTCGATCCGGTTGCGACGCTGCAAACACTGGTGCCGGAAGTGGCCCAGTCGGTAACGACCACGACGACGGCCATTTCGTCGGGCACCGTCCAGATGGACGCGCGCGCGAAGGCCAAGATGCAGGGCTATGAGGGGGACCCGTGCGGCGAGTGCGGCAACTACACCCTCGTGCGCAACGGCACCTGCATGAAGTGCAATACCTGCGGCGCCACCTCCGGGTGTAGCTAAGGAGCTAAAAACATGAGAACTTTTAAACAGCTCTTTGCCACCGTTAGGGAACGAGCAAATGGTGATCAAAGAAAGGCAATGAGAGACTTTAACTTCTCTCAGCGCCTTGATGGCAAAGCTAAATCAGTGAAGGAACTTGCTGAGAATCTTGGCTTTTCTGTAACGCTAGTGTCTCTACGTCGAGGTATCTCTGGACGGTTGGTACAAGATCCATTCTCGGACAACGGATACGAGATTCAGGTCAACAAAAATCAATCCAAGGAAGCGATGCGATGGACGGTCTTGCACGAAATGGGGCACTTCTTTCTGCACTCTGATCGCTCAGACCCTCTTGCTGACCCACTCTATTTGGATCGGTCTGATGAGGCTTTCTATGTCGATCAGAAACAAGAGGCAGAGGCTAACCACTTCGCTGCTGTCTTGCTTTTCGGCGACGGCAGTTTGGAAGCAGCGGTAAGCCTACATGGAAAAGATATCCGAAAACTCGCGAGGGTTTTTGGCGTATCTGAAAAGACTATTGAGATTGCCTTGAAGCAATTTCTTTAGCATCCGGGGCGGGTGCGCTCGCCCCTGACGACGCTCAGGCCGCAGGCAGAAACCGGGCGGTACACCAGAATGAGCCTGAGTGGCGAGACTTACAGGGGGGCCTTTATGGCTCCCCTTTTTTCTTAGCGTCTCGGTAAAGCCAAAGCGCGTCGGAGCAGCACCCGTCTTGCTGTGCGACGAGATGAGAGCGCATGGCAAATTGCGCGGCTACCTCATGGCAAGCCAACCCGCGCCCCGGATTTGATCCGGGGCCTTGTGCCAGTTCTGGGAGGTCCCGGATCAGGTTCGGGACGGGGCCACCGCTCGGATCAGGAGCGCGGTCAAACCTTGCCTCAGGACTTGGTGTAAATCTCCCGCAGGACATTCTTCTGCACTTTGCCCATCGTATTGCGGGGCAGGGCGTCCACCAGGACAATCTCGCGCGGGTGTTTGAACCGGGCCAACCGGTCTACGCAAACCGCATTCAGCGCCTCAACATCCAGCCGACCGTCGGCTACCACCACCGCTAGCACACGTTCTCCGAAATCGGCATCCGGCACGCCGATCACTGCGCTCTCCACAACACCGGGCTGCGCGTCCAGCACCTGTTCGATCTCTTTGGGGTAAATGTTGTAGCCGCCCGAGATGATCAGATCCTTATTACGCCCGACGATCTGCACATAGCCCTGCGTATCAATCAGCCCCAGATCGCCCGTGATGAAGAACCCATCCGCGCGCAGCTCCTCCGCCGTCTTCTCGGGCATCTGCCAATATCCCATAAAGACGTTCGGCCCGCGCACTTCGATCTGACCGATCTCGCCCTCCGGCAGCGTGTCACCCGTCGCGGGATCGGTGACTTTCAGTTCGACATCCGGCAAGGGCGGGCCCACGGTGCCTGCGATCCGCAGACCCTCATAAGGGTTTGACGTGTTCATATTCGTCTCCGTCATCCCGTAGCGTTCGAGAATACGGTGGCCGGTGCGGGCCTCGAACGCGTCATGGGTGCTGGCCAGAAGCGGGGCGGACCCTGAGATGAACACGCGCATATGCGCGGTCAGATCGCGAGTGAAGGCGGGAGCGTCCAGCAGCCGCGTATAGAAGGTCGGCACGCCCATCATTGCCGTGGCGCGGGGTAGGTGCGCGATCATCGTGTCGGTGTCGAATTTCGGCAGCAGGATCATGGCACCACCGGCAAGAAGGGTGATGTTCGTGGCCACGAAAAGCCCATGGGTGTGGAAGATCGGCAGCGCGTGGAGCAGCACATCGTCCGATGTGAAACGCCACAACTCGGTCAGCGTCTGCGCATTGCTCAGCAAATTGCGCTGGCCCAGCATCGCCCCTTTGGAGCGCCCGGTCGTGCCGGATGTGTAAAGCAGCGCGGCCAGATCATCTTCGGTCCGCGCGACTGTGTCGAATTCGGGGGACTGGTCCGCCGCGAGATCCGCCAGGCGTCCTGTGGCCTCGGCTGAGAGCGTCAAAAGCTGTGCGCCTGCGGCATCGGCCATCGGGGTCAGTATGTCCGCGTTTTTGGGATCACAGACAAAAACCCGCGCGCCGCTGTTTTCCACGAAATAGCCCAGCTCGGTCCCCGTATAGGCGGTGTTGAGCGGCAAGAAGACCGCGCCGGCCTGCACGCAACCTGCATACAGCGCCAGAGCATCCGCCGATTTGGCAACTTGCACGGCGACCCGGTCACCCGGGTCAACACCGTTTTGCACCAGGGCATGGGCGAATTGCGCGGCGCGCGCCACGAACGCCCGATGCGTCCAGATAGCCCCGTCCGGCAAGATCAGAAAAGGGGTCTCGGCATCGGCATGGCGGCCGAAAAGCGCATCGTAAAGCGGGTTCGTCATCGGGCAGGGTCCTTGCGCATCTTGGATGCGTTTTGCGATGCCCGCCTGCGCGCGTAAAGGGGCCTAGCCGTCGCGGGGCGCGATTAACGCGGCCACGGCGGTGCCATCGGGCAAGTCCAACCGATCGCGCAGATGCGCGCGCGCCCGCGCCAGCTTGGACATGACCGTGCCAGCAGGCATGTCCAGCCGTGCCGCAATCCGGGCATAGCTTTCGCCTTCCAAGGCGAATGCCCGCAAGATGCGCGCCTGATCGGCGGGCAGGGCGCTTAACGCGTCCTCTACGTCGCGCAACATCAAACGGTCTTCGGCCTGACCTGGGGCGGCTAGCTCCACCTCGCTTTCCTCGGCTTTCTCGGCCGGCCGCCGCAGCCGGTTGCGCAAAGCCGCGTGTAGATAAGGGCGCAAGTCTTCGATTGGTCCGCGCGCCCGACACCGGCGTAATGTGCTCAGCAGAACGTCCTGCACAACATCTTCGGCCTCTTGCGCGTCGCGTCCGATATGGCGCGCGAGGCGCACGAGATCTGGCGTCAGCGCGGCCATATCCCGTTCGAACTTGGTGTGATGCATATTCATAGCACTCTCCCTTGAGCGGTCTGGAATGCTATAAGTGGCCGTCTGCACCTGCTCTGCAAGCTGGGGGATTCCCGCCAAATCAGGGGAAAACGCCTTTTTGCGCAAGCGCTCGCCCATTGCCATGCAGCAGATCGGCAAGCCCTCGCGCGCAGGCCCCAATCGCTGCAGAGCCTCGGAATAAACATCGCTCCACGCGCTTTATCCCCATGAAGGCGCAACAACACACGCCCTTCATGACCAAGATGCAAACAAAGGAGTTTTGCAGATGAAAACCATGACCCTGACACTGGCCGGCCTGACCGCGCTTGCACTTTCCACCACGGCATTCGCCAACACCGAAATCGACACAGACGGTGACGGCGTGATGAGCATGGAAGAGCTGCAGGCCGCTTATCCGACACTCAGCGAAGACCTCTTTGCGGCGATGGACGCCAACGGCGACGGCTCGATTGATGCCGACGAGTTCAAAGCTGCACAGGACGCTGCCGTGCTTCCCGTGACGGACGGCTAACCCCTCCCCGTCGGACCGGTCCTCGATTGCCTCTTGCGGGGGCCGGTCTTTTCCTTGCGGTTTGATCCACCGCAAAGCGTGCTGCCCCGGCGCGCATTAACGAAGGTTAACAATTGGTAAACGCCGATTGGTAACGAGTTAAATGAAGGGGATAATTTCAATGAAACGTTTTGTTCTGATCGGCTTTTGCGCTCTGAGCCTTCTGGCCGCGCCGGTTTCTGCTGCCGTCATCTTGAGCCTTGAAGTCGGTCTTGCGCAGGCCGAGCATGGTGGCGGATGTCGCAAGCATTCACCGCAAGGCCAGTGCTGCCATGCGGGTTCCAAACCTTATCACTGTCACTAAAACGCCGTTTTGCAGCGCTCACTCGTTTCCACGAGAGAGCGCAGCTACCCCGGTTCGCGCGACTTCCTGTAAGCCCAAAGGCCGCATCAGATCAGCAAACGCGTCGATCTTTTCAGGCGCGCCGGTGATCTCGAACACGAAACTTTCCAACGTGCTGTCCACCACATTGGCACGAAAAATCTCGGCCAGACGCAGCGCCTCGATGCGCTTGTCGCCGGTGCCTGCAACCTTGAACATCGCCAATTCGCGTTCCACTGCGGGGCCTTCGACAGTCAGGTCATTGACCTGATGCACAGATACGATCCGCCCCAACTGCGCCTTGATCTGCTCGATCACCTGAGGCGTCCCGGTCGTCACGATCGTGATGCGCGACAGATGCCCTTCATGATCCACTTCGGCCACGGTCAGGCTTTCGATATTATACCCACGCCCCGAAAACAGCCCGATCACGCGGGCCAGCACCCCGGGTTCGTTTTCCACGATGACGGCGAGCGTATGTCGTTCCTGCACATCGCTAAAAGTGGGGCGTAGGTTATAAGCGGAATGGCTCGTAGAGCCTTTTTTGATCTTGAGTGGGGACATATCCGTCGTCCTAATCAGAGAAAGACCCAAGGCCGGTATCAGCCTTGGGTCGATAGATGGTTACACAAGCACCGAGCCTTTGGCATCAATCGCGCCTTGGGTCTCGGCCTCGCCCAGAAGCATCTCGTTATGGGCTTTGCCCGATGGGATCATCGGGAAGCAGTTTTCATGCTTTTCAACCAGACAATCGAAGATCACCGGACCGTCATAGGCCAGCATTTCCTTGATGGCCTCGTCCAGATCATCGGCATTGTCGCACAGAATCCCCTTGGCGCCGAACGCTTCGGCCAGCTTCACGAAATCGGGCAGGGCCTCGGACCAACTGTGCGAATAGCGCTCCCCATGCAGCAGCTCTTGCCACTGGCGCACCATGCCCAGACGTTCGTTGTTCAGGATGAACTGCTTGACGGGCAGGCGGTATTGCACGGCGGTGCCCATCTCCTGCATGTTCATCAGCCACGATGCCTCACCGGCCACGTTGATCACAAGGCTTTCCGGGTGTGCCACCTGCACCCCGATGGACGCGGGCGTGCCGTAGCCCATCGTGCCCAGACCACCCGAGGTCATCCAGCGGTTCGGGTCCTCAAAGCCCAGATACTGCGCGGCCCACATCTGGTGCTGGCCCACTTCGGTGGTGATATAGCGATCATGATCCTTGGTCAGCGCTTCCAGCCGTGCCAACGCGTGCTGCGGTTTGATCGTCTTGCCGGACTGTTTGAATTTCAGGCAATCGACCTTGCGCCATTCGTTGATCTGCGCCCACCACTTGGCCAAACCCTCTTTCTGGGTCTTGCGGCCCTTGGCTTTCCAGACCCGCAGCACATCCTCCAGAACATGGGCGATATCGCCAAGGATCGGGACATCCACGCGGATCACCTTGTTGATCGAGGATGGATCAATGTCGATATGCACCTTCTTCGACTTGGGCGAGAACGCATCAATGCGGCCCGTGATCCGGTCATCAAACCGGGCGCCGACATTGATCATCAGATCGCAGTCATGCATCGCCATATTGGCTTCATAAAGCCCGTGCATGCCCAACATGCCCAGCCAGTTCTTGCCCGACGCGGGATAACAGCCCAGCCCCATCAGGGTCGAAGTGATCGGAAAATCCGTCGCCGCCACAAGCTCGCGCAGCAGCTGCGTGGCTGCTGGGCCCGAGTTGATGACACCACCGCCGGTATAAAAGACCGGCTTCTTGGCGGTCATCACCAGATCGACCAGCTTCTCGATCTCGGCCATGTCGCCTTTGACCTGCGGATTATAATGCGTCTGCACCTGCTCTGGCGGGGTGTAGCTGCCATTGGCAAACTGCACATCCTTGGGGATGTCGACCAGCACCGGGCCGGGACGGCCCGAGGTCGCCACATGAAACGCCTCGTGAATGACACCGGCGAGGTTGTCGGTCTCTTTCACCAGCCAGTTATGCTTCGTGCAAGGCCGTGTGATGCCGACCGTGTCGGCTTCCTGAAACGCATCTGAGCCGATCATGAATGTCGGCACCTGACCTGTCAGCACGATCATCGGAATGCTGTCCATCAACGCATCCGTCAGCCCCGTCACGGCATTGGTCGCACCGGGACCAGAGGTGACCAGCACAACGCCGGGTTTGCCCGTGGCACGCGCATAGCCTTCGGCGGCATGGGTCGCGCCTTGCTCGTGACGCACCAGAATGTGCTTGATGTCGTTTTGCTGAAAGATCTCGTCATAAATCGGTAGCACAGCGCCGCCGGGATATCCGAATACCGTGTCGACACCCTGATCCTTCAGGGCTTGGACAACCATTTTCGCTCCGGTCATTTGACGTGTCATAGCTTTGTGCTCCGTATCTGACGTCAGTCTCTTTACTCACAAAAAAGCCCCCGAGGGTATCGGAGGCGCATGGGGTCCCATTTGGGTGTCCGTTACCGGCCCATGCGCTTTTTCCCTACTAGTACGACAATGCTCAACATCATCCGCTCCTTTGTGTGAGGCGGACATTAGGTTGGCGTTCTGGGGGCGTCAACAGCCAAAGCTCTGAATAATGTGTCGCTGAGGCATTATTTTGCGAAATTATATGTCGAATGGCCGGCTGACGACAATATAAGCGCAAATTGAGCGGGGCGAATTGCAGCGAATGTTCCATCTCCGTCCCGGGCCTGACCCGGGACCTCGCCGATCAAAGCGATGCGCAAGAGGTAAAAGGCCTCGGAGCAGGTCCAGGGCGCTGTGCGGGATAAGGTCTGGTTTACGCCCAATCAAGCGATCCTGCGCGGCGCGCGAATGTCAGCTACCGGCTTTCTAAGGCCAGCCGATTGAGCAACACCACCGCCAGTATCGCAGCAATGAAAAGAAACGCCGCACCGACAATCCATGCGACAGGTGTGGAGTAAATTTCGGCAACGGCTCCAGCCAACACCAGACCAAATGCGCCTCCCAACTGTTGTATCATCGATCTCAACGACAGCATGGTTGACCGCTGACGATCCTCTACACAGCGATGCAGAATGCTGCTGGCAGGTGTTTCGCTGATACCGAGGATCACGGAATACAGGACAAATACCACCACAAAGCCAGCGATATCGCCTTGCAGCGCCAATGCGATCTGAACGCCTGCCAGGCAGATAAAAACCGCCGCCAGTGTCATGGCGTGCTGCCGGTTGAAAATACGACTGATGTAAGGCGATAGAAATGCGCCGAATGCGATGGAGAAGAAATAGGTCGCGGTCACGATACCAATGACGGTGTTTGCGTAACCCTCGTCCAACATGGGCTTTGCGTGGGTCGGCCAGATCACCTCGACCGGGTTGGTTGCCATCAAGAAGAAGGCCAGAGCTGCCAAGAGGATCGACAATGCCGGGTGCTTCAGGGCGAGAAGGCCCGCGTCTTTGATCACCAACGGGACGTTTGCGAACCCCTGTCTAAGGGCGGTGGGGTTCATCGGCCGTGGATTTTCGGCGATGGCCGACATCGTGAAGACAAACACGCCCAGCATCACGCCAAAGCTTGCGGCATAAGACACATCATAGATGCTGAAACCGATACGTTCCGCGACCGACCCGAAAATATCGGGCAGGAGACCACCCAAGACCGCGCCAATGGCCAACCCTGTGGCATTGGCCCATTGCGCTTTGGCCAGCGCGGGCTGGACATCCACATCAGGTGCTGCGGCCTTGAACGTCTCGACAAACCACGCATCGAGCGTCCCTGACCTAAGCGCGCGCCCAAACCCGATGAATGCAAATGACAACGCAAGAATATAGAAGTCACTCGTCGAGAGAAAAAGCGCGAGTGAAATCAAGCTGGCGACAACGGCTGTCAGAAAGACCGGTTTGCGTCCGATACTGTCCGCCAATCCGCCGAAAGGCAGTTCCAGCGCCATGGTCGTAAGCGAATAAACCCCGAAGAGAAGGGAAATTTGAAAGAGGTCCATGCCTCGGTCGGTTAACGCCAAAGCGACAACTGCAACCGTCAAACCCATCGCAAAACGATCAAGAAACTGGTGTATCTGAAACACGCGGATGTGCTGCCTTGCCGAACTGCTTAGCGCTGCGAAGGAGAACTCTGTTTCCGATGCCATACTTGCAACATCGACGTTGTTGCGGCGGCCTACAATAGCTTAGATGTCATGACCTATCTGGCCTAACACATTGAGGCCGTTTAAACACGCGCAGCGAATTGGTGGTTTGTCCGCTGATTGTCTGATCGATCATCGGTCGATTTCGAGGAGGCAGTGAATGACCAGAATGCCGGCCGCGACCGGTCTAACGGCTGGAGAGAGCCCACCTACCCTAGCTTGAGAGCTGAGAAGCAGTCATCGAAGGGCGAAACTCAGTTATTGAGTAACGCGCTAGTTTCTTCGCATGAAACGGGTCGGCTTCCAAAATTCGTTCAAGTTCGGCAAGGCCTTTCGCCGTGGCGATAATGACGCCACCGGTACGAGGCACCTTTGGCCCTGAGGCAATAAAGCAGCCAGAAGCGTAATTTCGTTCAAGAAATTCAACGTGTGCATCAAGCTCAGGTTCGATTTCTTCAAAATCCACGACGTAGTGAAGATCTACAATGAAGAGGTTTTGTTCTGGAGCGATCAAGGACATTCTTAAGATAACCAACGTGCAAGTTATTCGACTGTCAGTCAAATCGCACTAATACCTTCGAATGGCAACTAAGTCCGCAAAGCCGACCTCGCTCCAATATACATGCTGCGACGTCAGCTTGAGGTTTGGCAGTGCGGTGCGAGGCTAAATCGCCACCCACAGCCCTCACTTCAAATCCACGCCGGTCCCCTGCAACACGCCGTGCTCCAACGCATAGCGGGTTAGACCGGCCGTTGAGGCAATTCCCAGCTTGCGCTTGATGTTCTTGCGGTGCGTTTCGACCGTGCGGACGGAGATATCCAGCGTCGCGGCGACCTCTTTGTTGGATTGGCCTTGCGCCAGTTGCAGCAGGATCGTCTGCTCCCGGTTCGTGAGGGACTCGCGTGCGCCGCCCTCGGTCGGTTCCAGTGATCCCTTGGCTCCTGTGCAGAGATACCGCGCGCCCGTCATCACGGCGTCAATCGCGTCCTTGATCTCTTCGGTGGGGACATCCTTCAGAACATATCCCTTCGCCCCATGGCTCAGCGCGGAATTGATATATTCGGGGCTGTCATGCATCGACAATATCAGGATACGCGTCTCGGGACGGCGCTCCAGAATGATCTCGGTGGCGGTCAGCCCGCTGACCAAAGGCATATTCAGGTCAAGCAGCATGACGTCGGGGGCCAGCATTTCGACTTGATCAATGGCTTCCTGACCGTTGCTCAGCACGCCGACGACCTCGATATCGTCATAGGTCTCAAGGATTGATTGGATACCTTCGGCGACCATCGGGTGGTCGTCCACGATCACGACGCGGGTCTTTTTCATGCGGATACCTTTGTCTTCCCCTCCGGCGGCAACAGATGGCTCAGGGGCACTTGCGCCTCGATCACCGTGCCTGTCTTTGATGACAGGATGCGCAAGGTGCCATCCAATTGCTCGATGCGTTCTTGCATATTGCGCAGCCCCAAACCACTGCGCTCTTGTCGCGCGGCCGTGGCGTCTTCCAGCCCGCGCCCGTCATCCGAGATGCGCAAGGTCGCACCGTCCTTATGGCCGCGCAGATCCAGCGTGACGCGCTCTGCCTCGGCGTGACGCTCGATATTGGTCAGCGCTTCTTGGGCGATCCGGTACAAAGCGATCTTGGCGTCCTGATCCAGCCGGTTACGGAAAACCACCGTCTCGAACGAGGTCTCGATGCCCGTGCGGTCGCTGAAATCCTCGATCAGAGCTTTCAGGGCAGGACCCAGGCCCAGATCATCTAGCACGCCCGGACGCAAATCGCGGCTGATCCGGCGCACTTCGACGATGGCCTCCGATAAGGTCTCGAACCCCTTGTCCAGACTTTCGCCCGCGCGCGCGTCGCCCTTGGCGATCCGTCGCCGCGCCAGATCAAGCGCATAGCGGACCGACACCAAAATTTGGCTAATCGAGTCATGCAGCTCCCGCGCCACGCGCCCGCGTTCTTCCTCCTGCGTGTCGAAAATCCGCTGGGTGAGCGCCTTCAGCTTGGCATCCGCCAGCCGCCGCTCGCGCACGTTCAGGATCAGCCCGGACAAGAACACCAGCAACAACGCCCCGATCGTGATCGCTATGATATAGTAAAACGTCTGGCGCACCCGCGCCTCCACCTCGGCGCGCGAGGTCGCAACGGTGGCCAGAATGTCGTCGATGAAGATGCCGGTGCCAATCGCCCACCGCCAATCCTGCAGACCAATCGTGTAAGTCACGACGCGCGCCGTCTCGCGGGTCGAGGGTTTGAACCAGTCAAACGCGTGATAGCCGCCACCGGTGCGGGCCTGCTCGATCAGGACATCAGTGATCGGGATGCCGTTCACATCCTCCAAACCGGCCCAATTGCGCCCGATCAGATTGGTCTGGCGCGGGGCCACCAGATTGTTGCCCGCATAGTCAAACACATAGAAAAACCCATCCTGCCCATAAAGCATTGACGAAAGGATGCGGCTGACCTCCAACTTGGCCGCCTCGTCATCAGGGGCCGCGCGCCCGTAGATGTTGATGATCGCCGTGCGCGCCAGCGACAGATAGTTTTTCAACTCCTCGCGCTTGGCCGCGATCAGCTCGGTCTGCAGTTGCTGGATTTCCCGCTCGGCCAGTTGTCGTGACTGGTTGGTCACCACGATTGCAATCGCGGCCACCGCCAGCAGCAAGGGCAGGGTGGCCAGCAAAAAGAGTTTCTGTGCATAGGTCAGGGACAACCGAAACATGCGCAAAGCCTGAAAATAGAGCCGATTCGATTCGACCGGGGACGAACCCTATTTAAGCTCAAACGCTTGACCCTGCGCGAGAAATCCTTCGGTTTCGCCTGTTTTTAAAGCGCGGTTGCGTAAAATTCGCTCCGAAAAGCGCCGCTCTACGCATTTGTAGGTATTCCGCTCACGCATACCCGCTATTAGTCTCCGACCACCATTCACGATCCGCCTGCCTTGAGGGGTGGGCCTCAAACATATCTGGGAGGATACATTATATGGATCGTCGTTCTTTTCTGAAAAACTCGGCAATTGGTGGCACGGCTGCGGCTGCAAGCACGGCTCTGGCCGCGCCCGCATACGCCCAAGGCAAGCAGACGCTGACCATGGTCACTAGCTGGGGCCGCGGTCTGGCAGGCGTGTTCGACGCCGCTCAGCGTGTGGCCGACAGCGTCAACGCGATGTCCGACGGCTCACTCACGATTGAGATCAAAGCTGCTGGCGAACTCGTCGGCGCGTTCGAGGTTTTCGACGCCGTGACTGCTGGTCAGGCCGACATGTATCATGCCGCCGACTACTATTTCGTCAACCAGCACCCTGGCTATGCCTTCTTCACCGGCGTGCCCTTTGGTGCGACGGCGCAGGAAACGTCGATCTGGTACAACCACGGCGGTGGCCGCGAACTGCATGACGAACTGGGCCAGATCTTTGGTTTGAAATCCTTCATTGCAGGCAACACCGGCGCGCAGGCTGGCGGTTGGTATCGCAAGGAAATCACCGGCCCCGAGGACTTCCAAGGTCTCAAGTTCCGCATGCCGGGTCTTGGCGGTGCAGCACTTGGCAAGATGGGCGCATCGATTCAGAACCTGCCGGGCTCCGAAGTGTATCAAGCGCTGGCCTCCGGCGCCATCGACGGCACCGAGTGGATTGGCCCCTGGGCTGACGAGAAAGCCGGTTTCCAGGAAATCACCCAGTTTTACTACACCGCTGGTTTCCACGAGCCGGGCGTTGCCCTGTCCGTGGCAACGAACCGTGACGTGTTCGAAAACCTCTCACCGGCCAACCAAAAGATCATCGAGATCGCCTCGCTCGAGACGCACCAGTGGAACTTGTCGCAGTTCGTGTCCAACAACGGCGCGGCCGTTCAGCGCTTGCAGGCAGGCGGCGTGAAGGTTCTCGAATTCCCCGACACCGTCTGGGATGCCTTTGCTGACGCAAGTCGTCAGGTCTTTGACGAGAACATGAGCGATGACCTCTTCAAGAGCATCTATGACAGCTATCAGGCGAGCATCAAAAGCGTCTCCGGCTGGACAGAAATCTCGGAGGCTCCGTTCGTGTCTCAGCGCGCCCGCGTCTTCGGCTAAGGCAACACGCACAATATACCAATACGGGGCCAGCTTTGGCCCCGTATCCTAAGACCTGAAGGCAGACGCCTTCTACCTGAACAAAGAGCCCGACAAACGGGCTGGGGGACCTCAAAATGGACGGCATCGTCTGGTTTTTCCAGAATATCGCGATGGCCTTTTACAACTTCGTCTATGCGATCACGCATCCGGGGTTGTGGCTTGACTGGAGCAACAATGAAGCCCTGATGCGCTTCATCTATTATGGCGGCTCGGTCGAGTTTTTCTTTGTGGTCTTCACCACGTTTCTTGTCTTCACGGCCATCGGTATCTGGCGCAACAGCTTCCTTTGGGGCTGCGTGCGCGCGCTGGAAGGTATGGCAAATACCATCGGACGCGTGGCCGCTTGGGCTGGCCTGCTGATGGTTCTGCAACAGATCATGATCGTGTTCATGCAGCGTATCTTTTCGGCCTCCGAAATTTCGATTGGCTTCGGCAAGGCGCTGACCTTTGATGTCAGTTGGTGGTCCGAAGAGCTGAAGCTCTACAACGCGCTCGTCGTGACGCTCTGCTGCACCTACACCTTCGTGCAAGGCGGCCATGTGCGTGTCGATCTGGTCTATTCCGCCGTCAGTCACCGCGCAAAGCGGTTGATCGACATGGTTGGTTCGCTGATCTTCATGGCCCCGGTGGCGCTGATCACGTGGATGTATGGCTGGTACTTCCTGTGGCGGCATCTTGTCGTGCCCAACCCCTCGGCATCCGACACATTGGAGCGGCTGCTCGCCAAATCGCGCGCCTTGCGCTGGAACGTGGAAACCATTGGTTTCTCGCCCAATGGCTTTAACGCCTATTTCCTCTTCAAGATCCTGCTCGTGACCTTCGCAGCGCTGGTCTTCCTGCAAGCCGTCGCTTTCTTCTGGCGCTCCTATCTGGAGTGGAAAGAGGGCGAAGAGAGCGCGGGCAAATATCTTGATAAAGACAAGCTGGGCGATGAAGACGCCGAGCTGGTCGCGAACATCCACTGATCTAGGGGCACAGAGCAATGCTATTCGGACTTGATGGGGTCGAGATCGGCCTGATTATCGTCTTCCTCTGCCTCTTCGGCGGAATTCTATCCGGCTTTCCGGTGGCCTTTGCCATCGGTGGCGCGGGCGTTATCTCCTTCGCGATCATCGCCGCACTGGATAGTGCAGGCCTGCTGATCCATCAGGCGATTGATACCTCTTCGGCAGAATATGCCGGACTGATTGCAGAAGGGGTCAGGCAAGAGGCGATCTCGATCTTCCGATACCCGGAATTGCCGCGCATCGGCGAACCGGTTTTCGTGCAAGGCTGGGAAACAGCGCTCGACCGCAACGTGTCCTTCGTCGTCAACCGCATCAACGAACGTGTGCTCGCAGGCCAGTCGATCGAGACACTTCTCGCCGTGTTGATGTTCGTTCTGATGGGCATCACGCTGGAGCGCTCAAAGATCGCTAACGACCTGCTGACCACCATGGCGCGCGTCTTTGGCCCGCTGCCCGGCGGTCTGGCTGTATCCGTCGTCGTCGTGGGTGCGTTCCTTGCCGCCTCCACCGGCATCGTCGGCGCGACCGTGGTCACCATGGGCCTGCTGTCGCTGCCCACGATGCTGCGCAACGGCTACTCGCCTGAACTGGCCACCGGCGTCATCGCCGTCTCTGGCACCCTGGGCCAGATCATCCCGCCGTCCATCGTGATTGTGCTTCTAGGCACGCTTGCAGGCGACCTCTATTCTGCAGCACAGGAAGAACGCGCCCAGCTTGTCGGCTGCACCGACGCGCTCACCTATCTTGGCGAGCCTGCCGTCGTCTCCGTCGGCACGCTCTTTCAAGCGGCGCTTCTGCCCGGCATCCTACTGGCCGTGCTTTACGCCGGTTATGCGCTCTTCTACGCGATCATCAACCCGGCCAAAGCCCCACCGGTCGAGCTTGGCTCCACCAACTCCGAAGTCATCACCCGCACCGACGCTTACACCTGGTTCCTCGGCGCGCCCATTGCCATCATCGGTGGCTTGATACTGCTGGGCCAGGTCAATCTGGTCGGCTCTCAGGACATCACCGTCGACAGCTTCTCGGATGCCGGTCAAACCGCCAGCCTGCGCACCAATGTCGGCCCCGAATGCGAGGCCGCCATGCAGATGCTGCACGGTATGGACGCATGGAACGCCGCCGTCGAAGAACAGCGCGTGATCGACGAGGCCGGAGGCGTCGCCCAAAGCGTCGCCCTCACCGAAGAGGAAATCGTCGAGGCGCGCGCCCAGATGATCGCCAATGCAGCCCCCATCGGAACGGGCTTGGCCATCGGTCTGGCGCTCTTTGCGCTGATCCTGACCACAGCCCGCGGCACATCCCCCAGCGGCAATCCCGTTCCGCTGCTGATCGGCGCGCTTGGCGTCCTGCTGGGCTTTGCTGTCGACGTGGCCTTCATCAGCCCCACCACGACCCCCGGCGTGACCGTCCTGCTCATGGCCATCCCCGTCGCAATGGCGCTCTATGGCTGTCGCGCGGCAGTCGGCATGCTGGGCCAAAACGAACTGCTCCGCGTGGTCTTCCCGCCACTGGTGCTGATCGTCGCCGTGCTGGGCTCAATCCTCGGAGGGATCACCAACCCCACACCGGCCGCAGCACTTGGGGCAGGGGGCGCGATCATGCTCGCCGCCTATCGCCGCCTGAAGGACGAAGACAAATCGGGTCGCATCATCATCATGGCGACCTTCTCAATCCTCATCATGATCCTTGTCGGCGTGAACTTCGACCTGCGCGTCAACCAAGACACCGTGACGCTGGAAAACTGGATTGCGTTCCTTGTGGCCGAAGGCACCTACCTCTTCGCGATGTTCGGCATTTTCTACGCCTGCTGGACGCTCTTCCGAACCGGGGTCCTGTCGCCGGTCGTGCGCGAAACCGCCAAAGTCACCAGTATGGTCTTCACCATCCTGATAGGCTCGCAATTGCTGAACCTCGTTGTGATCTCCTTCGGAGGCGAGCATTACATCCAGCAATTCCTGCGCAGCTTTGACAATGAATGGACGGTGTTCCTGATCGTGATGCTGGTGCTGTTTGTGCTGGGCTTCGTGCTCGACTTCCTTGAGATCATCTACATCGTGATCCCCATCGTCGGCCCGGTGATCTATGGCGGCACGATGGATCCCAAATGGGTCACGATCATGATCGCGGTGAACCTGCAAACGTCCTTCCTGACGCCACCCTTTGGCTTCGCGCTCTTCTACCTGCGCGGCGTCGCCCCCCCACAAGTGACCACCGGCCATATCTACCGAGGGATCATCCCCTTCGTCGGCATTCAAGTGTTGGGCCTGATCCTGCTGTCGCTCTTCCCGCAAGTGGTGACGATCGTGCCCAACCTTCTGGGCGGGTAAGCATAGGGAAAGGGGGCCTCCGGGCCCCCTTATTCTTTTGCGTGATCGCGACGCTATTTCACCCCGTCCGGGGCCTGATCCGGGACCTCGCCCCAAGACATTCACCCCACCAGATTGCGCGGCCCCGGTCCCTCTGCCGCTTTGACATCGTCAGGGTTGTAAAGTTTGCATGCCTGCAAAGACAGGCACCCGCAGCCGATGCACCCGTCCAGCGTATCGCGCAGCCGTTCAAGTGCTGCGATGCGCGCGTCGATATCGTGCCGAAAGACCTTGGAAATCCGCGTCCAATCCGCCTTTGAAGGGGCTTTATGCACAGGCAAATGCGCAAGATGCTGCGCGATATCGGCCAGTGGAAAACCCAGCTTCTGCGCGGCCATCACGAACGACAACCGCCGAATATCATGCCGACCGTAGCGCCTGTGACCACCGTCATTGCGCACCGGGTGGACGATGCCGTGCTCTTCGTAAAAGCGGATCGCCGAGACCGCCAATCCGGTCCGCGCAGCAATCTCTCCGATGGTCAAACCTGACATGCAAAAAACTCCTTGATCTCAAGTGCACTTGAGAAATGACAAAGGAGCCATAGCAAAGAATCCAAAGGAGAACCATCATGTCCCCTCGCTATTGCGCCCCGCCCGACGTGATCCGCCTGCTGCAACAAGACGGCGTCGGCTGGGGTCACGACCTTGAATGCGGCAGTTTTCACGGACCGCGCATCGCGCGGCCAAGCCTGCTCCAACGGCTCAAACGCAAGCGGTTCTGACAGGACATAGACCGGCACACCGCCCGCAAAAAGCTCGGGGCGGGTGCGCCCTTTCTGCCCGTTGCCCTGCTTGCGCCCCCGGCTCGACACGCCCACCCGATGTCATTTTAGGTGCGACATTCTGTCAATTCGCTCTACGTTATTAATCAGAAGGGCAACGTCGGAGGACGCATCATGGAATTTCTCGTCTCATTTCTCATCATTCTGAACATCATGCTGGGGACGGCATTGTTCGTTGTCCGGATCGGCCAGCGCGACGCAGCCTACGCGCGGCAAGTCCGGGCGGAGGACGAGGTAAAGCCTTACTTTCGCGGCGAGCGGCAGGACTGATCGTAGGGCTTCACGAGAGCGTAAATGATTAATTTTCCGTTTATAATCAGTGCGCTAACTGCGGCTTC
The DNA here is from genome assembly GCF_020177595.1 of Cognatishimia sp. MH4019. GTDB lineage: Bacteria > Pseudomonadota > Alphaproteobacteria > Rhodobacterales > Rhodobacteraceae > JAHTBL01. The sequence goes on from NZ_JAHTBL010000001.1 coordinate 419,354, forward strand.
GGTGTTATGTTAAGTCTCGCTTGAGAAAATTGAACAAGATCAATGCGTGCGGCTCAAAATCCGGGTTTCGCATGCGAAACCGAGCCGTCTAGCGATTGGTCGGACGCCCGTCTGGCAGGGTGATCTTGGCCACCTGATCGGCAATCGGATCGACCGACAAGGGATGGGTGTCGGTGCTGTAATCGGTCTCTGGGCGCAAGTCTTCCCATGCCCCATTTCGATATACTTCCAGCCCCGAAAACTTCGCCTTGTATCCCATTTTCGGAGAGCCGGGCACCCAATAGCCCAGATAGACATAAGGCAGCCCCGCATCCCGCGCGATGGCCACATGATCGAGGATCACATAGGTGCCAAGGCTTTGGCGGTCCAGATCAGGATCGTAGAAGGAATAGACCATCGACAGCCCGTCATCGAGCACATCCGTCAGGCACACCGCGCTCAACATCGTTGGCCCGCCATCGGATTCGGGCTGGGAATATTCGATAACCCGACTGCGGATCGGAGTTTCCTCGACCATCGCCGCGAACTCGAAGATGTCCATGTCGGCCATGCCACCATCTGCGTGGCGGCTGTCGAGATATCTGCGAAACAGGTCGAATTGATCCTCTGTCGCCCAAGGGCTTGTCGCTTGGCGTGCCACATGGCGGTTGCGGCGCAGGATGCGGCGCTGGCTTTTCGTCGGCGCAAAGTCCGCCACCCGAATGCGCGCAGACAGACAGGCCGAGCAATCCCCGCAAGAGGGCCGATAAAGCACGTTCTGCGAGCGGCGAAAGCCTTGCTTGCTCAGCGCGTCATTGAGTTTCTCGGAGGTGTCGCCTTGCAACGCCGTGAACAGCTTACGCTCCATCCGGCCTTCCAGATAGGGACAGGGCTGCGGAGCCGTCACATAGAACTGTGGTGCAATCGGGAGGGTGTGGCGCATTTTTCCTCAACAAGTTGGCCAAAGCCTACTCGCGATGGGCATAACCGCCAACCCCCCAATTGTCGCGGGTGAACCGCAGTTTTGGTTAAGCGGCGCGGTTGATTGCGACCGTGCCCAAAACCATGTCCGTCAGCCCCTGACGGCGCTCTGTCGTCAGCATCAACACGATCGAGACAAGCTGCAACAGTGGCATCCCGATCGACACGCTATAGCCCAGCGTGTGCAGGAACGCGGGCAGCAGCGAAAAGCGCGCGCCATCGGCTGTGCGCAGCTCGATCGCGACCAGCCGCATACCCCATGTGGCCGATCCATTGGCCAGCGTGATCACCCGGTAGGCAAAGCCCAGCACCATGAAAATTCCAAAGAACAGAAAGAAGCCGATGCCGAGGGTCAGCAGCGAAACCGCAAAGGTCATCGCGAAGATAACGAAAGCATCCACGATCCACGCGATGAGCCGTTTGACGGGCGTGTCGGCGTAGAACTCGGCTTGGTAATGGGGGTCGGGCAGGGCGGTCATGAGGTCCTCAAGAGGTCTGGTTTCGCGGCGAAACGGCAGCCCCGGGGGACGGGGCTGCCAGTGAAGAGCTGTCAAGTCTCAGTTAAGCGTCATCATCGCTTTTTGAAGGGCGCGCGCGCTCATCCATGAACTGGTCGAACTCGGCCTTGTCTTTGGCGTCACGCAGACGCTTGAGGAAGGCTTCGAAGTTTTCCTGCTCTTCTTCCAGACGGCGCAGCGTATCGGCCTTGTAGGCATCAAACGCGGCGTTGCCGGTCGAAGACATGGCGTGCGAGGCGTGGCGCATCCGGCGGCTGCATCCGCCGCCTGCAAATTTGTTGTTCATGATCATATATCCCAGTACCAGAAGGCCGATGGGCCAGAAGAAGATGAAGCTAAGGACCATAAGGGCGATCCAGGCGGCTTTGCCGCGCTCGTCCAGCCACATCTCGGTCCGTTTGAACCAAGAAAGGCGGGTGGTCGTCGGGGAAGCCGGTGCGGTGGCGAGGGTCATTTAGGTCTCCGTTGTTGAGGTATGTAAATCGTTTTCACATTACAGATATCGGAGCGCAGACCTGCTTGTGCAAGGTTTTATGTGAAGGTTTTTTACATTATTTTAAATTATGACGTAAATTCAGCAACTTGCGCGCCAGTAATTCGCTGCAAAACCGCACTTTTGATGGGAAATACATGGCGCGGAGTGCCGGCGGCGGCGTAGACGACCTCAAATTCCAGCAATCGCGGGTCCAGAAAAGCGCGGATTGGTGACAGATGCCCCACCGGGCTGACCCCGCCAATGGCAAAGCCTGTCTGCGCGCGGATCAGAGCGGCATCGGCCTTGCCCAAAGGCTCCCCCGCGATGGTGGAGGCTTTGGCGTCATCGACCTGATTGCCGCCAGCGGTCAGAAACAGGATCGCCCGGTCGCTTTCCAATCCGCGAAAGATGATCGACTTGGCGATCTGGTCCAGCAAACAGCCCGCCGCATCGGCGGCTTGCTGGGCGGTCCGGCAATCCCCCAGTTCAAGCACTTCCGTCTCAACACCCGCTTCGGCCAGCGCGGTTTTCACCCGTTTTAAGCTCTTGCTCATCTGCATCCCTCTGATTGACCTCGCTCTTTTTGCGGCTCACAAGAAGGAATGACAACTGCCCATTTACCGGTTCCGTTCGACCCTGACCGCGCTGCTGAGATCGCGCCGCTCTATACAGGGGCGCCCACAGATTGGCGCGCTGTGATCGAAGGAGTGGCCGGGTGCAGTCCCTATCTGAAGTCGATCCTAGAACGGCAGTCGGACTGGATGATCCCTGCACTGACGCAGCCCGAAACCGCCATCGCCACCCTTTTCGCCGAGCTCCGGGAGACCCCGCTAGAGGGCCTCCCCAAAGCGTTGCGCATCGCCAAGGCCCGCGTGGCGGGCGTGCTGGGGCTGCTGGATGCAGGTAATCACTGGCCGCTTGAGAAAATCACCGGCACGCTGACCGATTTTGCGGACCTGTCGGTGGATGTCGCCATCAAGGGGCTGCTGGCACCAGAGATCGCGCGCGGCAAACTGCCGGGTATGGAGCCGAACGATGTGTCTACAGCCGCAGGCATGTGCGTGCTGGCGATGGGCAAGATGGGCGCGCATGAGCTGAACTACAGCTCGGATATCGACCTGATTTGCCTTTTTGACGAGTCCCGCTTTGACCCAGACACCTATCACGATGCCCGTGCGGTCTTTATAAAAGTAACCCGCAAGATGTGCGCGATGCTGTCGGACAATACGGCTGATGGTTATGTCTTTCGCACCGATCTGCGGCTGCGCCCGGATGCGTCGGTCACGCCTGTGTGCCTGTCGATGGAGGCCGCCGAGCGCTATTATGAAAGCGTGGGCCGCACATGGGAACGCGCGGCCTATATAAAGGCGCGGCCTTGCGCTGGTGATCTGGCCGCAGGGGAGCGGTTCCTGAAAGCGCTGCGCCCGTTTGTTTGGCGCAAACATCTGGATTTTGCGGCTATTCAAGACGCCCACGACATGCGCCTGCGCATTCGCGCGCATAAGGGCCTGGGCGGGCCGATCACATTGCCCGGTCATAATATGAAGCTGGGCCGGGGCGGTATTCGCGAGATCGAGTTTTTTACCCAGACCCGCCAATTGATCGCAGGCGGGCGCGACCGCGACTTGCGCCAGCGCGGCACGGTTGAGGGTCTGCGCGCTTTGGTGGCCAAAGGGTGGGTGCCCGAGGCGGATGCGGACACGCTGATCGCGATTTACCGCGAGCATCGCAAGGTCGAGCATCGCTTGCAGATGATCGCTGATGGCCAGACCCATGACTTGCCCAATACGGAGGATGGTTTTGCCCGGCTGGCTGCGTTTCTTGGTCAGGACGTGGCAGAGCTCAAAGCGCTCCTCGAAGAGCGTTTTTCCACGGTCCACACCCTTACAGAGGGCTTTTTCGCGCCCAAGGAAGCCGCGACCGAGGTTGACCCGGATTTCGGCAAAGCGATCACGGCGCGGTGGCCGACATATCCTGCGCTGCGCTCGGAACGCGGGGTCGAGATTTTCGAGCGCCTGCGCCCGGATATTCTGCGCCGCCTGCAAGACGCCGCGCGCCCCGAAGAGGCGCTGAATTCCTTCGATGGGTTTCTTGCGGGGCTTCCGGCTGGTGTGCAGCTTTTCTCGCTGTTTGAGGCGAACCCGCAACTGATTGACCTGTTGATTGACGTGGCCGCCACCTCGCCTGCGCTGGCGAAATACCTGTCGCGCAACTCTGCCGTTTTCGATGCGGTGATCGGGGGCGCGTTCTTTGCCGATTGGCCGGGCTGCGACGCGTTGGCCACTGATCTGAGCGACCAGATCGCTGCACAACCAGATTATGAAGCGCAACTGAACACCGCCCGGCTTTGGCAGCGCGAATGGCGCTTTCGCATCGGGGTGCATCACTTGCGCGGATTGATTTCAGCCCAGGAGACGGGCGGGCAATATGCTGATCTGGCGGATGCGTGTCTCAAGGCGGTCTGGCCTGCTGTCGTGGCGCAGTTTGAGGCCAAGCATGGGGCTGCGCCGGGGCGGGGGGCTGTTGTGCTGGGCATGGGATCGCTGGGCGCGCGGCAATTGCAGGCGCAGTCTGATCTGGATCTGATCGTGATTTATGATGCCGCGGGGGTCGAGGCCTCGGACGGGCGCAGGCCTTTGGCGGCGCGACCCTACTATGCGCGTTTGACGCAGGCTTTGGTCACGGCGATGACAGCACCCATGGCCGATGGGCGGCTTTATGAGGTTGATATGCGGTTGCGGCCTTCGGGGCGACAAGGGCCCGTGGCGACCGGGTTCGCCGCTTTCAAAGCGTATCAACGTGACGAAGCCTGGACGTGGGAGCATTTGGCGCTGACCCGCGCCCGTGCCATTGCAGGCCGTGCTGATCTGCAGACCGAGATCGAGGCGTTCCGCGCGCAGCTTCTGGGTGATGTGGGCGGACGCGCGACGGTCAAGGCGGATGTGCAGGACATGCGCGCCCGCATCGCTGACGCCAAAACCCCCAGCGGGCCGTTCGAGGCCAAGCTGGGGGCAGGCCGCATGCAGGATATCGAGTTGACCGCACAGGCTGCGGCTTTGGTCGCTGGCTCCACCGCGCGCGAAACGGCGGCGCAATTGGCCTGCGGTGTCGCAATCGGTTGGTGGACGGACGCGGATGTTGCGGATTTATGCGACAGCTATGGGCTTTGCTGGTCGGTGCAGGCGGCCTCCAAACTGGTGGTCGAAGGTGCGTTCGATCCGCAGATGTCGGGCGAGGGTGCCCGCCGTTTTGTGCTGCGGGAGGCAGGCGCTGCGGATATGGACGCGTTGGAAACGGAATTGACGGTCAAGGCGGCGCAGGCAGCGGCGCGGATAGACGCCACATTGGAGGCAAAGTGATGGATTTGAGCATGATTGACCGCAAGAACCTGCTGGCGGACAGCTATGCAATCGATGGGATCAGCGCGCCGGAATGCCGGTCGATCTTCCTGGATTGGGCGTTGAGCTTACCTGCCGGGGTGGACCCCAAGGCCGCGATTGACGTCGCTCTTGGCGCTTATGAAGCGGCGTATCCGGAGCATCCGATGACGGTGACCTTGCGTGAGGGTCTGCTTGAGGCGCGCGCGCCCAAGCGGCGCGGCGGGCGTGCGGCGCGGGTGCCGGACTAGGGCGGTGGCGCCCTCGGGCCTGACCTGTGGGTCCTTTTGGGTGAGAGATCCCTGGTCAAGCCGGGGATAACGGGTGCTTGTGCGACGGCTGTTTATGAGCGCGGCAGAGCGGCGGCCTCTTTGGCGAGCTGTTCGACGCGCGCCCAGTCTTGCGCCGCAATCGCGTCTTTCGGGGCGACCCAGCTGCCGCCAACACAGAGCGTGTTGGACAAAGCAAGGTAATCCGGTGCGTTTTTCAGGGACACTCCGCCCGTCGGGCAGAACGAGACCTGCGGGATCGGCGCGCCGATTGCTTTGAGAGCGGGAACGCCACCATTGGCTTCTGCCGGGAAGAACTTTTGCACCGCATAGCCGCGCTCCAGCAGGGCCATGGCCTCCGACGCAGTGGCGGCACCGGGCAAAAGAGGGAGGTCGTGATCCTCGCAGGCGGCGAGCAGATGATCGGTCGCGCCGGGGGAGACGCCAAATTGCGCGCCGGCCTCTTTGGCGGCTTTTACGTCATCGGGGGTCAGCAAGGTGCCAGCCCCCACAACGCCGCCTTCAACCTCGGCCATCGCGCGGATCGCGTCGAGGGCGGCAGGCGTGCGCAAGGTCACTTCCAGCGCGGGCAAGCCGCCAGCCACAAGCGCTTTGGCGAGCTCTTGGGCGGTGGCTGCGTCTTCCAGCACCAGCACCGGGATCACCGGGGCGAGGGCGCAGATTTCAGCGCTGCGGCGGCTGGCATCCATCGGGGTCATGGGAACATCCTTTTTGGCTCGCGCATCCGCGCGTTTAAATCACAACGCCTGCGCCGTGGCTGGCGGGGCCTGCGGTCTGGCGGAAAATCTCGAACAGCTCGCGGCCGACACCGTGGCCATTGTTGCTGAGGTCTGGCGTCGCAGCGGGGCGATCGGCCACGCCTTCAGTCAGCACCGACAGTTCGCCTTTGACCGCATCGACGCGGATCAAATCACCATCCTGAACATGGGCCAAAAGCCCCCCATCCAGCGCTTCAGGAGAGACATGGATCGCCGATGGCACCTTGCCAGAGGCGCCCGACATGCGCCCGTCCGTGACCAAAGCCACCTTCAAGCCGCGATCCTGCAAGACCGCCAGCAGCGGCGTCAGGCTATGCAATTCTGGCATCCCATTGGCCTTTGGGCCTTGGAAACGCACGACGACGATGGTGTCTTCGGTAAACTCGCCGGCCTTGAAGGCGGCTTTCACGGCTTCCTGGCTTTCGAACACACGAGCCGGGGCTTCGATCACGTGCCGTTCAGGGGCGACGGCAGAAACCTTCATCACGCCGAGGCCCAGATTGCCGGTCAGTTGTTTCATCCCGCCGGTGGGCTGGAACGGGTCATTGGTCGGGCGCAGGATCTTGGCGTTGAGTGTCTCACCTGCGCCGGGCTCCCACACGACGCCTGCATCGGACAGCTTCGGTTCAGAGCGATACTCTGCCATCGTGTCCCCGGCGACGCTTTTGGTGTCGTCATGGAGCAATCCGGCATCCAGAAGATCACCGATCATGAAGCCCAAGCCCCCGGCTGCGTGGAAATGGTTCACGTCTGCCAATCCGCTTGGATAGACCTTGGCCATCAGCGGCGTGGCCTCTGACAGCGCCTCAAAATCCGACATCTCCAACAACACGCCCGCAGCTTTCGCCATGGCGGGCAGGTGGATCAGAAGATTGGTGGAGCCACCCGTGGCCATCAGTCCGACAATGCCGTTCACAAACGCCTTCTCGTCCAGAATATCGCTGACGGGGCGGTAATCATTGCCAAGCGCAGTCATGGAGAGCGCCTTTTCCGTGCCCGCACGGGTCAATGCCTCGCGCAGGGGCGTGCCGGGATTGACGAAGCTGGCACCGGGCAGGTGGAGCCCCATGAACTCCATCAGCATCTGATTGGAATTGGCCGTGCCGTAAAACGTGCAGGTGCCGGGGCCGTGATATGAGGCCATCTCGGCCTCCATCAGCTTGTCGCGGCCAATCTCGCCTGCAGCAAACTGCTGGCGCACGCGCGCTTTCTCATCATTGGGCAATCCGCTGACCATGGGACCTGCGGGCATGAAGATGCCGGGGATATAGCCGAAGGTGGCCGCGGCGATGACCAGGCCGGGCACGATCTTGTCGCAGACACCCAGATAAACGGCGGCATCATAGGTGTTGTGGCTAAGTGAGACACCCGCAGCCAAAGCGATCACATCGCGCGAGAAAAGCGACAGCTCCATCCCGACCTGACCTTGGGTGACGCCGTCGCACATCGCAGGCACACCACCGGCCACTTGGGCGGTGCCACCAGCGGCGCGGGCGGCGTCGCGGATGATGTCGGGGTATTTCTCAAACGGCTGATGGGCGGAGAGCATGTCGTTATACGCCGTCACGATCCCGATATTGGGCGCGCGGTCACCCACAAGGCTGTCCTTGTCACCGCCCATGGCCGCATAGGCATGGGCCTGATTGCCGCAAGACAGATGCGCACGGCGGGGGCCATCCTCGGCAGCGCGGCGCATCCGGTCGAGATAGACCTCGCGCGCAGAGCGGCTGCGTTCGATGATTGTTTGGGTCACGGTGTGAACGGTCGCGTTAAGAGGCATGTGTCACGAATCCTTGCAAGGCGCGATGCGGCGAGGGCTTTTCTGAACAATAGCTTGTTAGCGCTAACAGTTCCAGTACTAATCCCACTCAGCACTGCATATGCTGCATAGCGGCTTTTCCGAATTGTTGGTTTTCGATCGGTCAGCAATGCTTACCTTGGTTATGCGGGAGGACATAACATACTCAATACAGCGAAGGTATGACCGCTATGAAACAAGATATCTACACAACCGATGGCGCTCTCGACATGCAGGCAATCGAACTTCGGGCCCGCCAGTTGCGCGCGGATGCAACCCGCAACGCCGTGCTTGCCCTGATCGCATGGTTCAAGCCAAAATCGGGCGTTGCCAAAGGCACGCAAAGCGCCTGAATCAGACATAGATCGCGGCAAAAAGCTGCTGTGAACGTCTTAAGAAGACCGCGCGCTCGTCGCGCGGTTTTCTCATTTTAGACAAATTTGAGAGGCAATTTTCCTATCGCAGGCGTGACCTGCCGACCAGAACGGTCGTCCCAAATTGGGCTGAGCCCAGAGGTGAGATATGAAATTTGTGCGCTCCCTAGTGCTTCTCATGGTTGGTGTAACCCTTTCGGCTTGTGCGACCGTAGACACGGCGTCGCGTAACGCGCCACTGGGCACCAGCCCGATTGAGACCGCTGCCGTTCAGCAAGTGGTCAAACCTTCTTTTGATGTGCAAAGCGTGTCGGTCGTCGTGCCGAAAACGCTGAAAGTGTCCGAGGCCAATCTTTATTACCCTGTCGGTGATATTGTCTGGCGCGAAGATCGCGGTGGCGATCGCCATGCACAGGTCAGTGCGATCGTCTCGCAAGCCGCCGGTCTTGCGACCGCAGGCATGAAAGGTCGCCAGCCCGTGATAGTCGATATTCAGGTCGACCGGTTCCATTCACTGTCCGAAAAGGCGCGGTATTCCGTGGGCGGGGTGCATAACGTTGTGTTCCGCATGGCTGTGCGCGATGCACAGACCAAAGCCTTTATCGTGAAGCCCTACCGGATAAACACCGATCTGCGCGGCTATGGCGGTGCAAGGGCAATCGAGGCCGAGCGCGAAGGCCAGACCCAGAAGGTGCGCATCATCGGCCATCTGAGCCAGGTCATTGCGCAGGAGCTGTCCAAGCCGATCCCGGTCACTCCGGATTTGTTGCTCTCGCAATTGGCGCGCTAAGCGCTTTCCCCCACGCAGAACTCACAGTAAGAGGGCGCCATGACAGCGCCCTCTTTTCCCGTGATCCGCCTGAAACCCAAAGCCAACCCGCGCCCCGTACGGTTTGGCGCGCCTTGGGTTTACGCCGATGATATCGTCACCGACCGCCGCACCAAGGCGCTTGAGCCGGGCAGTTTTGCGCATCTTGAGGATGCCAATCGCACCTATCTGGCGACGGTGACGGTCAACCCGGCTTCCAAGATTTTCGCCCGCGTGATGGCGCGGGATGCGGATGTGGTGATTGACGCAGATTGGATTGAGGCGCGCGTGGCCGCGGCGCTGGCCCATCGGGAGCGGCTATATGATACGCCATTCTACCGTTTGATCCATGCGGAGGCCGACGGCTTTCCCGGCGTTATCGTGGACCGCTTCGGCGACACGCTGGTTCTGCAACCCAACGCGGCTTGGGCGGATGCGATGGCGGACAGTCTGGCCGCCGCATTGGCGAAGGTTAGCGGCTGCACGACTGTGTTGAAGAATGCCAGCGGACGCACGCGCAGCCTTGAAGGGCTGGACGATGTGGATACGGTTTTGATCGGGCAGGCGCCTACCGCCCCGCTGCAGGTTCCGATGAATGGCGCGACCTATATGGCGGATGTCACGGGCGGCCAGAAGACCGGGCTTTTCTTCGATCAACGCCCCAACCACGCGTTTGTCCAACGGCTGAGCGACGGGGCGGATGTGCTGGACGTTTTCTCTCATGTGGGTGGGTTTTCGTTGGCGGCGCTGGCCGCTGGTGCGCGCAGTGCGACCGCCGTTGACGGCTCCGCCGCAGCGCTTGAACTGGCCGATCAAGGCGCGCAGGCGATGGGTGTAGCTGACCGCTATACGACCCGCAAAGGCGATGCGTTCGACACACTGGCTGCGCTGCAGTCCGAGGGGGCGCAGTTTGACGTGGTGGTTTGCGATCCGCCTGCTTTCGCCCCTTCGAAATCGGCGCTGGATCGTGGTCTGCGCGCCTATGACCGCGTGGCGCGCCTGGCGTCGCTTTTGGTGAAGCCGGGCGGCTATCTGGTGCTCTGCTCATGCAGCCATGCCGCTGATCTGGACGCGTTCCGGGCTGCGTGTACCCGTGGCATTGGCAAGGCCGGGCGGGTCGGGCAGCTGATTTACACGGGGTTTGCCGGGGCTGATCATCCGCAACTGCCGAGCCTTGCGGAAAGCGGCTATCTGAAAGCGCTGGCCTACCGGTTGACATGAAGGTTCTGCTGGACGCCTGCGTGATCTACCCCACGGTGATGCGCGAGATGCTGATCGGGGCGGCGCGTGCTGGGCTTTACCAGCCGCTCTGGTCCGCGCGCATTCTTGAGGAATGGGCGCGCGCGGCCAGCAAACTTGGCCCGGAGGGCGAGTCGGTGGCGCGCGGCGAGATCGCGCTTCTGCAAGTAGGATTTCCCCGCGCCGAGATTGCACCGCACCAAGGGCTTGAGCAACGTCTCTGGCTGCCGGATCCCAATGATATACATGTTTTGGCCGCCGCCATCGCAGGCTCTGCCGATCTGATCGTGACCAGTAACGCCAAGGACTTTCCGCGTGGGTTACTTGCCGAAGAAGGGCTGAGCCGCGCCGATCCGGACGGCTTTCTGTTGGGTTTTCTGGAGGCCAACCCGGAGATTATGACAGGCATCGCAGAGGCTGTCCGCCGCGAGGCAGAACGGCTGTCAGGAGAGGCTTGGACAATCCGCCGCCTTATGAAAAAGGCCAGGCTATCCCGGCTTGGCAAAGCGCTGGAGGCGCGGGGCGGGATTTAGGTATTTTGAGACAAAAGAAGCCTAGGTCTGCGCCTGCCATTTCGCCTCAAGCGCTTCAATCGCGCGGATGCGTTCGTGGGTTTTGGGGTGGCTCATCAGCCAGGCAGGGACCGCGCCGGCGCGCGATTGGGTCAGCTCTTCAAGCTTTTCAAAGAGCGATTTCTGGGCAGCTGTGCCGATGCCGGTTTTGACAAGCAAAGCGCTGGCATACGCGTCGGCTTCATACTCGTCAGAGCGTGAGAGCCGCGCGGTCAGAAGGGTTGTCATACCGTTTGCAATCCACACGCCGATACCGGGCAGAAAGCGGCTCAGCACCATGGCGAGCACTGTGCGCAGGGCGTTTTGACCTGAGAAGTCGATCATCCGGCGGCGCGAATGGCCTAAGGCGACATGGCCCAGCTCATGCGCGATGACAGACGCCATTTCTTCGCCCGACACCACGCCTTGCTGGTACTTGCGAAAGAACCCACGGGTGATGAAAATGCGCCCATCGGGCGCGGCGAGGCCGTTGACGGGGTCGATCTCATAGATGTGGACCTTGATGCGGTCCAGATCGAGGGCGGCGGCCATCCGGTCGGTCAGCTTTTTAAGACGCGGGTCGGCCAGTTCGGTCGACTTCGCGTCAAGCTCCTTGGCGGTGCGCCAAGCGGAAAAGCGATAGAGGATCAGTCCGTAGAGAACGGCCAGAATGATGGGTGCGATTTTCAACATGACCTAGATATGGGGCGCGGGCAGGGGGCTGACAATGACCTCTGCGTTATTGCAACAGGGATTTCGCAAGCTCTGTGGCGCGCGCAGGTTCGATCTGCCAGCAGGTGGCCACCTCAAAGCCCAGGCGCGCGCGGCGTTGTTCAGGTGTCAACCGCGTTGGGGGCAGATCGAAGACAAGCGCATCGACGCGGGCCTCGTCCCAATCCAGCAGGCAGATGCGGCCATCTGTGCACCTGATGAGATTGCTGGCGGTCAGATCGCCATGAACAACGGCAACGGGCATGTCGGCCAGTATCGCCCAAGCGTTTCGACAGGCATGAACCAGCTCGGCAGGCATCAGGCTAAGGTCGATATCGCCGCTGGTGTCGTTCTGGCAGAGCGCGAAGGCCGAGCAGAAACCGGGGCGCTGTGGCGCGTCTAAAACGGGGAGCTGGATGGCGCCTGCGTCATAGGCCGACACCGGTATGCCCTCGACGAAGGGCTCGCATGTCCAACCCTGTTCAATCAAGCGACCCGACAGGCTTGGCTTGAGGAGTGGCGCGCAAAGGGCCGGTGGAAGCTGCGCAAAGACGCCCTTCAGCCATGCCAGCGCTTTTGCAGAGCGCCGTGTTGATTTGAAGACAAGATCGCCTTGGGTCCGGCGCAACCGCAACACTTGATTCCTGTGACCGCCTTCAAGCGGCTCCAGCGCGCCCTCCACGCCCCAAAGATGGAGCGGCGGGCCGTTCACCTTGTCAGCGCTTTCATCCCGCGCGCGATGCCGTCCAGCGTCATCGGCACCATGCGGTCGGGGAAAATCTCTTGAATCATGGCGATAGACTGGGTGTAGCTCCAGTATTTCTCAGGCACCGGGTTGATCCAGAGGTGATCGGGCCACTGATCGCAGGCGCGCTGCAGCCATGTGGATCCGGCCTCGGCGTTCCAGTGTTCGTTTGCACCGCCGGGATAGGCGACCTCGTAGGGGGACATCGACGCGTCGCCGACGAAGATGCATTTGTAGTCCGAGCCGTAGGTGCGCAAGACGTCCCATGTGGGGGTTTGGGCATCCCAGCGGCGGCGATTGTCGCGCCATACACCTTCATAAAGGCAGTTGTGGAAGTAGAAATGTTCGAGATGTTTGAACTCTGCGCGGGCGGCGGAGAACAGCTCTTCCAGCACCCGGATATGCGGGTCCATTGAGCCGCCGACATCGAAGAAAAGCAGCACTTTGACGGCGTTGCGGCGTTCGGGGCGGGTTTTGACGTCGAGATAGCCGTGTTCGGCCGTGGCGCGGATAGTGCCGTCGAGGTCAAGCTCATCCGCCGCCCCGTCGCGGGCCCAGCGACGCAGGCGTTTAAGCGCGACCTTGATGTTGCGTGTGCCAAGTTCAACTGTGTCGTCCAAGTCCTTGAATTCGCGCTTGTCCCAGACCTTGACCGCACGCTGGTGGCGGCTTTCCTTCTGGCCGATCCGCATGCCTTCGGGGTTGTAGCCATAGGCACCGAAGGGCGAGGTGCCGGCGGTGCCGATCCACTTATTGCCGCCCTGATGGCGGCCTTCCTGTTCTTTGAGCCGCTCCTTGAGTGTCTCCATCAGCTTGTCGAAGCCACCTAATGCTTGGATCTCGGCTTTTTCTTCCTCGGAGAGGTGCTTTTCGGCCATCTTTTCCAGCCAGTCAGCGGGGATATCAACGGCCTCGATCACCTGCTCGAAACTGATTTGGTCGAGCCCTTCAAAGGCGGTGGCAAAAGCCCGGTCGAACTTGTCGATATTGCGCTCGTCTTTAACCATGGAGGTGCGGGCGAGGTAGTAGAACGCCTCGATGTCGTAGGTCGCAAGGCCCGCTTTCATGCCTTCCAGAAAGCTGAGATATTCGCGCAAGGAGACGGGAACGCCGCCCTTTCGAAGTGTCTCGAAGAAGGGCAGAAACATCGCCGTTACCCCAGCCGGATATAGATCACGAGCGCCAGCACCGTGACGACGAACCCGATCACGCCGTAAACCAGCGCGAAATGTGCGATATCAAAGCGCGAGCCTTTGCGGGCGCGCGCTCTGAAGGCACCGACGCTTGCACCGACCAGTAAACCCGCAATAAGGATGGTCAGCACTTGGGGCGTCATGGGTTATCCTCCGCTGTGCCCCAACATCGGTGTCAGGGCAGTTATCTCGCTCAGGCGGGTGCGCACATCCCGCTCGGAGCCGAAGCCGTAACGCGCCCAGCCAAGACTGTCCAGACGCACCGCCTGCGCTTCGGCGCGGCGCCCTTCGATCTCAAGCGCTTCGGCTTTGAGCATCAGGAGCGTGGCCAGAAGGTTCGCGTTTTCCGAGCGGCGCACGACGGGCAGGTGGGAGTTGATCATGGTGATCGCCTCCAGCCCTTCGCCAGCGCTGATCTTATAGGCAATCAGGTTAACGGCCACATGAGCGGCATGCAGGCGCGTCTTGGGATCGGCGCGGTAATAGCTGTCGGCGGCCAGATAATTGGACAGGGCATAGTCACTGTCTGCTGCCGTGGCGAGACGGGCGACAAGGAAATGGCTGTAGCCGCGCCGCGGGCCGGTCCAGCCCGAGTTTTGTGCAATCGCAAGCGCTTTTGAAGCATGGGCGCGACGCTGCCCCATCGACGCGCGCGGTCCAAGCGCGCCTTCGATTGCTTCAATCCAGCTGCGGGCCGTAATCGGACGCGGGTCTGACGCGCGGCCCACACCGCCCGGATTGATCCGGGCCAGCACTTGCGGCAGCACGCGCGCCACGCCTTCGCGGGTCATGCCGTTGCGCAATTCCGGCGCGTAATAGGCGCGCAGGATCATCATATCGAACCCGGTTAGAACCGTGTGGATATTGTCATCGTTAAATATGCTATCGGGCAGGCGGTAGAGGTCATTCAGCGGGCCGAGGGCTTGGGCCAGCTCCTCGTGCAGGCAATCGCGGATTTCCTGCGGGCTGACATCGCCGGGCATGAAAATCCCGACCTTGTCGCGCTTTTTCAAACGTGCCCAATCAACCGACGCCGTGCGGCGCAGCTTGCGAAACTCGGTCCAGCTTTGCACATGGGGCACCACGAAACAGGCCGCGGCAGGCACCGAACCTTGCAGCGTCTTGCGGGTGATAACGTTGACGGTGATGTTGGCATCCGCCCGCGTGGTCTGGCGAATGTCGATCTGCGCCTCATTGCGGAGCCGCGCGAGCAGTTTCGTCAGGTCATGTTGCAGGCTGGACGGAGCCTCGCCTGCGACACGCACGGTGATCGGACCTTCAAAGCGGGTCATGTACGGCAAAAGCCGCCCGCTTTCCATCCGGAAGGTCAGGTCAAGAAAGTCGCGACCGATATCCTGATTGGAGCGTTGCGGGGCCGTGACTGGCGCGCTGGCAAAGGTTTTCATCGGCGGCAGGCTGTCGGGCAGGGCCGATGCGCGCGAAGTATACTCCATCGAGCCGCTTGGCATGCAGGCGGTCAAGAACATGATGGAAAGCGGAAAAAGTCTACGGAACATGGCTACCTTGCTGTCGACAGGATGTGGGGGAAGGGCCAATCAGAGGATGATCTTGTCAGGCATACATGTTGTCGGAAGCCAAAAGACCCCATCGCGCCCCACACGCAGAAAAGGTCAAAAAACGGCTTTAGAGTCAGGTGGTTGCCCAAAAAAAATCGTCCCAAAGATTGGTGCGTTGGCGGCAACATTCCAATGCAAGCAAGATCATTTGTAGACGAAATTGAATTAAGAGCATGGCAAATTTTAGATGCTTTGCCACAAAGTTGCAGAAAGGACTCAGGTGGGGGAAGGGGCTTGAATATCTTGGGGAAGCAGCGCGTTTGAGACCCACATATTGTCCCCGTCCCGGACCTGATCCGGAACGGGGACAATTGGCCATAATGTGTTAGTGATAAATGGCTGTCTGGCGCCCGTCGCATGACTGACGGATGTCCGCCTTCAAAGTGCTGTTGCCAAGCGCGTGAACCGGGCCATCTCTTGTATCATTAGGCGTCTCGCTTCGGGGACAATCGCCACAGAAACCAACATTTTCCGGAGACATCATGGATTTGACTGAGATTTTAGCCCTGATCGCAAGCCTTTCAGGAGAGCCTGAGATCCCAGATCAGTTCGCGCCCTATTTCGAAGGTGGGGCGGCTTCTGCCTATCCGATCACTGTTGTGCCCTGCCCACTGCCGTTGGCTCGTAACGAGATTGAGGGCGACACCGTCATTTGTGGCACCGTCAACGTGCCTGAGCGCCATGAGATGCCCGACGGGAAGCGGATCGATCTTTACTTTACGGTCATGCGTGCGCATTCGGCAGTGCCTGAGCCGGATCCGGTGCTCCATCTTCATGGTGGGCCGGGGGGCGGCGCTGTGACGAGTATCGAAATGTATGCCGGGATTTTCGAGCCCCTCCGGCGCACCCGCGACATCGTCATGTTCGACCAGCGCGCCGCAGTGCTGTCTTCCCAATCCACGACCTGCCGCGCGGCGCTGGATCAGTCTATTGGCAACGCCATCGACGGCACGTTCTCTTTCGTTGACGTCACTTCCGAGGACGGCTCACTCACTGCTGCCGATTTGCTGACCGAATGTGTGGCCGAGATCGAGGCCACGGGCACCGATCTTGCTGCCTACAATACCGTTGAAAACGCCAATGATGCTGTCGCCCTCATGGAGGCGCTTGGCTATGACAGCTACAATGTCCACGGGATATCCTACGGCACACGTCTGACCCTCGAAATCCTGCGCTCGCATCCCGAGAATGTGCGCTCGGCGGTGATTGACGGCGTCGCGCCGCTTCAGGTTGCGCTTTATGACACGCTGGCGCTGCCGGCTTCTGAAGCGATGGATATTCTGATTGATCAATGTGCCGCGGATGAGGCCTGCAACGCCGCCTTCCCGGATTTTCGGGAGGTTCTGACGGACACATTGAACCGCGCGATCGACGGTGAGCTGTTGTTGGCGGACGGCACGCCGGTTCCAATGGATTCGGTGATTATGCCCATGTATCTGCGCAACGGGACCTATCCCGATCCAAGCGATGCGACATCCACTTATCCTGCCTACATCTACGAGCTTGCACGCCTCGATGAGGGCGGCCCGACGCCCGTTTTGGATATGATCGAAGAGACGGAAGGCTATCCGCGCCGCCCGTCACCCCTTGAAGGGGTGCGGGACGGCTTGCTGGATGCCGAGGTGGCCGCTGTCGATGACGCCGAAGCCAGCGCAGAGATCGCGGCCCAAGCCAATATGGCGCTTGAGGGGGCGGTTGATGCGCTCAGGCAGCGGCGTGTGGAAATTAACGTGCCGCTCGCGCGGATTTTCGATGATGAGATGATCCAATTGGCTGGCGATGTTCTGGAGGATGACGACAAACGTCGCGCCGCCCTGTTGGGATATGCGCAACTTCGCGAAGGCCCGCCGAGCGCGGATGCGTTGCGCGGCTACGTCACCGACACCTTCCCCGCTGACAGCCAGCCGCGCCTTCTTGGCCTTGTCGATGCCATGTCAGACGCCGAGATCGCGGCGATTTTTGCAGATGTGCAGCGCGGCGTGCGCGACACCCTGTCGGCGGTGACCGGCGATTTGCATCTTTGGATCTATGCGTGTCAGGAAAGCATCCCGCATAACAGCATCGAAGGCTACAGGGAAACGTCAGCCGCGCTGTCGTGGCCACAATTCGGTTTGTTGTACGATGAAGCGGCAGAGACTTTCTTTGCCGCCTGCGAGGCGTTCACACCCCTGGAAATCCCCGATTTTCACGATCCGGTCGTGTCTGATATCCCGGTTCTGTCGCTTGGCAGCGCATGGGATGTGCAAACGGCCCCAAGCTGGCCCGCACTCGCGGCGGAGACACTGTCGAATGCGCAGGTCTTCCTGATCCCCGAAGCCGGACATGGCGCAATTGCGTATCAGGACTGTGTCGGTGATTTGACCCAGGCCTTTTTGACCGATCCGATGCGCAGCTTGCCAGACACTTGCGAGCAGGGCTCGCTCCCTCATTTCTATGTCCCAGAGTGACACAGCTCTGGCAGCGATTGCGCGGACGGGTATCGCCCAAGAAATTTAGCCGCGCGGCGCTTCACGCTGTCATCAACACGCAGCCAACAAACGCCGCTGCGTCCGAGACCCTGACATCCGCGCGCTGAATGTGGCCAAGTTTACCGCTGCCCGCGCGCCATGAATGCCAGGCGTTCAAACAGATGCACGTCCTGTTCGTTTTTCAGCAGCGCGCCATGCAGCTTTGGAAGCGCATTCGCACCATCCCGGCGCAGGTCTTCTGCGCTCAGATCTTCGGCCAAAAGCAACTTGAGCCAGTCGAGCACCTCGGATGTCGATGGTTTTTTCTTCAGCCCCGCCGTGTCGCGCAGTTCGTAAAACTGGGTGAGCGCGGTGGTCAGAAGGGCATCCTTGATGCCGGGGTGATGCACATCGACAATCTTCTTCATCACCTCCATATCCGGGAATTGGATATAGTGGAAAAAGCAGCGCCGCAGAAAGGCGTCAGGCAGCTCTTTTTCATTGTTCGATGTGATGATGACGACCGGGCGCTGGCGCGCTTTGACGGTCTCACCGGTCTCGTAGACGTGGAATTCCATCCGGTCGAGTTCCTGCAGCAGGTCGTTGGGAAACTCGATATCGGCCTTATCGATCTCGTCGATCAGCAAGACCGATTTGCCCTCGGCCTCGAACGCCTGCCACAGTTTGCCCTTGCGGATGTAGTTGGCCACGTCGTTGACCTTCGGATCGCCCAACTGGCTGTCGCGCAACCGGCTGACCGCGTCATATTCGTAAAGGCCCTGCTGCGCCTTGGTCGTCGATTTGATGTGCCACTCGATCATCGGCAAACCGAGAGAGGCCGCAACCTGCCGCGCCAGCTCGGTTTTTCCGGTGCCGGGCTCTCCTTTGACCAATAAGGGCCGTTCCAGCGTGACGGCGGCGTTCACGGCGATGGTCAGATCGTCGGTGGCCACATAACTCTCGGTTGAAGTGAATCGCATCGGCGCGCCTTTCTCACTGGTCGTGAGGCTGACATAGCTTGGCGCCGGAGCCGCATCAACTGTGACGTTTAGGGGCGTGACAACCCATGTGACCTGCGGTAGACGCTGCGCCAGAGGGAACCGGTAGAGGACATTTAGCCATGACATCAGCTGCCGGTCTGCAGAAGGGAGCAGACATGAAAGCCGAGGTTTTTTTGCCCGACGACTATCGTCCGGCGGAAGACGAGCCATTTATGAACGAGCGCCAGGTGGAGTATTTCCGGCGCAAGCTCATGGATTGGAAAAACGAGTTGCTGGCCGATAGCAAAGACACCATTGAGGGTCTGCAGGACGGCAGCCGTAACATCCCCGACATCGCGGATCGCGCGTCTGAAGAGACGGACCGCGCGCTTGAGCTTCGCACCCGTGACCGTCAGCGCAAGCTGGTCGCCAAGATCGAGCAGGCCCTGCGCCGCATCGACGAAGGCGAGTACGGATATTGCGAGGCGACAGGCGAGCCGATTTCGCTAAAACGTCTTGATGCGCGCCCCATCGCCACGCTCAGCCTTGAGGCGCAAGAGCGCCATGAGCGTCGTGAAAAAGTGCACCGTGACGATTGACGTGATCGCACAGATGTCTGGTATTTTGACATTTGAACGCCGGGGCCGTGGCTCCGGCGTTTTGCTTTGCGGATGAGCCTGATCGGGCAAAAGGTCACCGTTCTTGGTGGCGGCATCGGCGGTCTGGCTGCTGCGCGCGCTTTGGCGCTGCGGGGGGCAGAAGTGCGGGTGCTGGAGCAGGCCGCAAAGATTGCCGAGGTTGGGGCAGGGCTGCAAATCAGTCCCAACGGGATCGCCGTGCTGCGCGGGCTCGGGCTGGAAGAGGCCGTCACGGCCTGCGCCCGTCGCGCTGAAGCCATCCAATTGCGTAATTATCGAGGTGCCCCGGTGTTACGCATGGCCCTGCCGCAAGGCGATGCGCGCGGCTATTACCTGATGCATCGCGCCGATTTGATTGATCTGCTTGCCAAAGGCGCGCGCGATGCCGGGGTCGAGATCGTGCTGGGCGCCAAGGTCACCGAAATCACCCTGGACCCGACGGTTCTGCGCTTTGAAGACCGACAGACTGAAACCCCTGATCTGCTTATCGGCGCCGATGGCATCAACTCTGTCCTGCGCCCTGCGCTGAATGGCGCGGCCAAGCCGTTTTTCACTGGTCAGGTCGCCTGGCGTGCGCTGGTGCCGACACAGGTGGAGCACCCGCCTATCGCGTCACTTTATATGGGGCCGGGCTGCCATCTGGTCACGTATCCCTTGCGCGACCGCAAACTGATGAACATCGTCGCGGTGCAAGAGCGCGATGAATGGGCCGCCGAAGGTTGGGCCAACCCGGATGATCCCGCAAATCTGCGCGCCGCTTTCAGCGAATTTGCGCCCGAGGTTCAAGCCCTGCTCGCCCGCGTCGAGAGCGTCAAGATCTGGGGCCTCTTTCGGCATCCCGTCGCGTCGACCTGGCACAATGATAATGCCGCGCTGCTGGGCGACGCCGCCCATCCGACGCTGCCCTTCATGGCCCAAGGCGCCAATATGGCGCTTGAGGATGCGTGGGTCTTGGCCGATGCGCTTGCGGGCAGCGCCGACACTGATGCTGGTCTCATGGTATATCAGGCGCGCCGCCACCTGCGCGCCGCCAAGGTCATCGCCGCGGCCAACGCCAACGCCCGCAACTACCACCTGAGCTTTCCACCGCTGCGCGCCATCGCACATACGATCTTGCGCACCAGTGGTCGGCTTGCGCCGCAGGCGGCCCTGAAACGCTTTGACTGGATTTATCAGGAAGACGTTACGAAAGCCTGAAAGTCTTTTTGATCCGCGCAATCTCGGCCGGGTCTTCGAGCGCATGCTCTTCGGCATAGCTTAGCTTGCCGCCCAAATTGCCGCGCCGCTCGATCATGTTTTGACCGTGGTTTACAAGATAAAGACCCGCAGGAAAGTGGATCGGCTCCATCTCAAATCCATAGGTGGCCATTCGTGAAATGATCCGTTTATGTGATTTAAGTTCGTTGAGTAACGCTCTGAAATGTCTGGATTTACGAAAATCGAAATACGCAGCGGTAGAAGAGCCGCAGACGGTCCAGAACTCCGCCGTTTCCGGCCCCAAAGGCGCCAATAGATCTCGTCCCACATCGCGCAGATATCCGCGCTGCACATAATAGCCGGCGCCGTTATGATCGCGACAGATATGCGCAACAAGCTCTGGATGGAGCAGATCATCAGCATCGAGCTGGAAGTAATACCCGTCGGTTTTCAGCGTCCGCGCCATATGCGCAATGATCTGACGCCGCTTGTCGCCCTTGTCATAGAACTTGTCAGATACGGTTGATTTAAGGAATTGAATCTGATCGTCCGTCACAAGATCTGCGGGCATATTTTGACCACATATCAATGCCTTCCAAGACGAACTTGATTGTGATTTAAGCGCTGCTAGCGTGGCGTTCAAGTTGCGGCACACAATGTCCCAGTCCGGTGCGCGGCGTTTTGAGACCAACGGGATCGCGAAGACCACGATTGGTGTGTCTGATGGCGGCTGTATCGGCGTCATCCGCCGCCAGATCGACGCCTTCAGGCGCAATTGCCACGGCAGTTTGCCGCGAATGAAGTTCTTGAATCCGTGCGCCATCAGGCGGCCAGATCGACCCAGACAGGCACATGATCCGACGGCTTTTCACGCCCACGCACATGGGCATCAATCTGACAATCGCGCAGCAAGTCGGCGCATGAGGGCGACAGCAGGAAATGGTCGATGCGAATGCCGTCGTTTTTATCCCAGGCTCCGGCCTGATAATCCCAGAAACTGTAGTGATCGGGGCCGTGGACGCGGGCGCGGAACGCCTCGGTAAAGCCGAGGTTCAGAATCTTGCGAAACGCTGCGCGTGATTGCGGACGAAAAAGCGCATCCTCGCGCCAGGCATCGGGGCGCTTTGCATCCTCAGTTTGGGGAATTATGTTGTAATCTCCGGCCATTAGAAACGGTTCTTCAAGTTCTAAAAGTGCTTGGGCGCGTTCATAAAGACGCTCCATCCAAGCCAGTTTATAGTCGTATTTTGGCCCCGGTGCCGGGTTGCCATTGGGCAAATACAGCCCGCAAACCCGCACTGCCTGATCGCCCACAACCGTGGCCTCGATCCAGCGCGCCTGCTCGTCTTCATCGTCACCGGGCAAGCCGCGCGTCACATCCTCCAAGGGCAATTTTGACAGGATCGCAACGCCATTAAAGGATTTCTGCCCATGGGTTTCGACGTTAAGGCCGCGCTCTTCGAAAATCTCGCGCGGGAAGGCCTCGTCGACCGATTTGATCTCTTGCAAAAGCGCCACATCGGGCTGCGCTTCGTCCAGCCATTCGGGCAGCGCATTGATGCGCGCCTTGATGCCGTTGATGTTGAATGTCGCGATTTTCATGGCACCTCTTTCGCTGGTTGCCGTTTTTTTGACCGATGCGCGGGCAAGGCGCAAGCAATCGCGCGTCAAAGCGTCAGGTTTTTAGATTTTCCCCTGCAAGCGCGCTTCGAAATCCCTAGTTTATAGGGGGCATCACATATTGCGGGGGATCATCATGTTTAAGTTTCTGTTTGGCAAAAAGGCCGAAGAGGCCGTCGTCGTTGAAACGCAACGCGAGACATTCGAACGTCTTATCAATGAGTTGAACAACGCTCTTGATGTTCTGGACGCCAAGCCGACGATCACTGTGAACCCTGAGACCGGCCATGTCGGTCTGGTTTTGCCAGAGCATTTGCCGGACGAAGCGCTGTCGCTTCCCGCGCCTGCGCCGGAAGAAAAGCCGGTCGAAGTGACCTCGGACGAGGTTAAATCCACGGATGCGGGCGCTGCAGAACCCGATACGGTGATCGAAGACGAGCCCGCAAAAGAACCGATCAAGGAAGAAAAAGCCGCCTAAAAGGGTGCCTACATCGAAAAGCTGGTGCCGCAGCCACATGAACTGGTGGCATTCGGGTTGTTGATCACGAACCGCGCGCCGATCAGCTCTTCCGAGAAATCAATCTCGGCATCCGCCAGAAAGGGCAGGGAGACGGCGTCGATTACAACCTTTTCGCCGTCTTGTTCCAGCACGAGGTCATCGTCTTTGGCCTCGTCGAGCTCGATCTCATATTGAAATCCGGAACATCCGCCGCCTTCAACGGCCACGCGCAGGACTTTTCCCTGGTCGGACGCGCCGATCTCGGCCAAGCGCTCGAACGCGCGGGAGGTCACTTTGGGGGGCAGGGTCAGCATGATCTGTCGCCTTGGAGTTTCGTGTTGAACATGAATATATGGCCTTGGGACAGATGCCACAAGGATGCGCCGATGAATGCGCCTTATGCCTCCAATCCGCGCCAGGCCAGGGGACGGCTCAAAGCAGAGGAGGAAAGCAATTTTCGCTCGTGTTATCAACGCGATCGCGACCGGATTATCCATTCCAGCGCCTTCCGGCGGCTCAAGCACAAGACGCAGGTCTTTGTGGAGCATGAGGGCGATTACTTTCGCACGCGTCTGACCCATTCGATTGAGGTCGCGCAAGTTGCGCGGACGATTGCGGGTGCGCTGCAGCTGAATTCAGAGCTGACAGAGGCCGTCGCACTGGCCCATGATCTGGGCCACCCGCCGTTCGGGCATACCGGCGAGGACGCGCTGAATGCCCTCATGGTGCCTTATGGCGGGTTCGATCACAATGCCCAAGCGGTGAAAATTGTCACCTCGCTTGAGCGGCATTATGCAGAGTTTGATGGGCTGAATCTCACCTGGGACACGTTGGAGGGGATTGCCAAGCATAACGGTCCGGTCACCGGTGATTTGCCGTTTGCCTTGGCCGATTACTCGGCCCGACACGATCTAGAATTGCACACCCACGCGAGTGCCGAGGCGCAGGTGGCTGCCCTTTCCGATGACGTGGCCTACAACAATCACGATCTGCATGACGGGTTGCGTGCTCGGCTTTTCACCGATCAGGACATCGCGGAGTTACCGATCATCGGGTCCGCTTATGCGGCGGTCGACAGGCAATACCCTGAGCTTGGTGCTTACAGGCGGCGGCACGAAGCGCTGCGCCGTGTCTTTGGTGTGATGGTGGGCGATGTTATTGAAACATCGCGGAAAAATCTGGCGGGGTCCGGTGCGCAAGATGTCAGTGACATCCGCCATCTGGGCCGCCCCGTGATCCGCTTTTCGGACGCGCTTTGGCGCGATCTGCAACAGATCCGCGCGTTCCTTTTCACACGGATGTATCGCGCACCTAAAGTGGTGGAGATGCGCAGCGAGGTGACGGCGGTGGTCGAGGATCTGTTCCCGCTTTTCATGGCAGACCCTGCGCATTTGCCCCGCGAATGGCGCGAGGATATCGCAGCGGTACAAGACGAGACTGGACTGGCGCGGATCGTTGCGGATTATATTGCGGGCATGACAGATCGCTTTGCTTTGCAAGAGCATAAGCGGCTCTGCGGGGGTAAAACCGGGGAAGGGCATTTATGAAACGAGTTTTGATGGCGGCGCTTGCTGCTGTGATCGGATTGGGCGGGACGGCCTATGCCGCCGACACCCAAGGGCTGCAGCTGAAAGACGCAAATTCCAAGAACAAGATGAAGACAATCTCGGCGGATAAGTTTCCGGTGCGCCATGGCAAAAGCGGGTTGGTCTTTCAGGTCAGGGACGGCCAGTGCAAAGGCAACCGAACCTATGATGATTGCAAAGGCGGTCGAGAGCGCAGCGAGGTGCAAGACACTAAAGCCATCAAGACCGATACCGAGACATGGTATGCGTTCTCGTTGATGATCCCCAACAGCACGCCCCATATCGAGCCGTCAGGCACCATCCTTGCACAGTTTCAGGATACCAAGGGATCAGGTGAGATCACGCTGGGCTTCGAGATGTGGGGCGACGGGCTTTACATAGTCCAGGATGACCCGCGCACCCAGCAGGTCGACGATATGGACCCGCCCAAGCCGATGGTGAACAAGCGTTTGGTCTCGAACGGGCAGCTGCGTGGGCGCTGGCATGACATCAAAGTGCAGGCGGTTTGGTCGGTCCAGGAAAGTGGCTTGCTGCGGGTCTGGCTGAATGACCGTCTTGTGCACGAGCATCGGGGCCGGAACCTGAACCGGAACGTGGCGCCTGCGTTCAAATTCGGGGTCTATCGCAGTGGCCTCAACAAATACCGCGCGCAAAAAGGGGCGGTGCCGACCCAGACGGTCTTTTTCGACAGCGTCGCGCGTGGGCCAAGTCAAGCATCGGTGACGATCACCGATTGATTGACGCGGGGCGGCCCTGTGCTAAACCGCGCGGGCTGACTGAGGGCTGAGATATGAACCTGTTTACCGAGCTGCGCGCCACCGTTCTGGAGGCGCTGACATCGCTGCAATCCGAGGGTGTTCTGCCCGAAGGTCTCGACTTTGCCAACGTGGCGGTCGAGCCGCCGCGCGATGCGGCCCATGGGGACATGGCGACCAACGCCGCGATGGTGCTGGCCAAGCCCGCCAAGATGAAGCCACGCGACATTGCTGACGCGCTTGCCCAGAAGTTGACAGCTGTCAACTTCATTAACGTGGCCGAGGTGGCGGGGCCGGGGTTCCTGAACCTGCGGCTGGCGCCAGATATGTGGCAAGGTGTTGTAAAGAATGCACTTTCAGACGGCATGGCCTTTGGTCGCTCGACCTTGGGGAAAGACCAGAAGGTTAACGTGGAATACGTCTCCGCCAATCCGACGGGGCCTTTGCATGTGGGTCACACGCGCGGCGCGGTCTTTGGCGACGCGCTCGCCAGCTTGCTGGATTACGCCGGTTTTGACGTCACGCGGGAATACTACATCAACGATGGCGGTGCGCAGGTCGATGTCCTCGCCCGGTCGGTCTATCTGCGGTATCTTGAGGCGCATGGCCAAGAGGTGGCGTTTGAGGATGGCACCTATCCCGGCGATTATCTGATCGAGGTCGGCGAGGCGCTGAAAGCCAAAGTCGGAGACGCGTTTGTCGATAAGGGCGAGCAGTTCTGGCTGGAAGAGGTGCGGGACTTCTCGACCGACGCGATGATGGCGCTGATCCGGGAGGACCTGGCAGCGCTCGGCGTCGAGATGGATGTCTTTTACAGCGAAAAGTCGCTCTATGGCACGGGCCAGATCGAGGCGGCGATTGCCGATCTCGATGAAAAAGGCCTGATCTATGAAGGCACGTTGCCGCCCCCCAAAGGCAAATTGCCCGAGGACTGGGAGGCGCGCGAGCAGACGCTTTTCAAGTCGACGGATCATGGCGACGATGTGGACCGGCCTGTCAAGAAATCCGATGGGTCCTGGACCTATTTCGCGCCGGATATCGCCTATCATTATGATAAGGTTTCCAGAGGCTTCGACGCCCTAATTGATGTGTTTGGCGCCGATCACGGCGGCTATGTCAAACGGATGAAAGCGGCCGTGTCGGCGCTGTCGGATGGTAAGGTGTCGCTGGATATCAAGCTCACGCAACTGGTGAAGCTTTATAAAAACGGCGAGCCGTTCAAGATGTCGAAGCGGGCAGGCACGTTCGTGACGCTGCGCGATGTGGTGGATCAGGTCGGCGCGGACGTGACGCGGTTCGTGATGCTGACCCGCAAGAACGACGCGCCGCTGGATTTCGATTTCGACAAAGTGCTGGAGCAGTCGAAAGACAACCCGGTTTTCTATGTCCAATACGCCCATGCGCGGGTCTGCTCGGTGCTGCGCAAGGCGGCAGAGGCGGGGATTGCGGCGGATGACGCCACGCTCGCCGCCGCTGATCTGTCGGGCATGGCTCATGAGGCCGAGCTGCAATTGGCCAAGAAAATCGCCGAATGGCCCCGGCTGGTCGAGATTGCTGCGCGCAACAATGAGCCGCATCGGGTGGCGTTTTACCTTTATGAGCTGGCATCGGACCTGCATGCCCTGTGGAACCGGGGCAATGACGATGTGTCATTGCGGTTCTTGCAAGAAGGCAACACTGCCACATCTCAGGCGAAAATCGCGCTGATTCGGGCCGCAGCGATTGTTATTTCCAGCGGTTTGGGTATCTTGGGCATCAAGCCGGCAGAGGAAATGCGCTAACAAAACAAGCGCCCCAGCCCGGCAGAGGCAGTAGGTAAAACCGATTTGCGGGAAAAACCGCAAGCGGCAAGCAGTAGAGGCGCATATGGCAGATATGGAATTCGCCGGGGATTATGGCCGTGCTCCGCGCACGCATAAGGCCCATTTCGGACATCTTGTGAACTGGGCCGGGGCCGCCATGTCGGTGGCGCTGCTCGCAGGGATTGGCGTCTGGGGCTACAAGCTAATGGTGCGAGACGTAAATGGCATCCCGGTGGTTGCGGCGGTCGATGGCCCGATGCGGGTTCAGCCCGACAATCCAGGCGGCTTGCAGGCCGCGCATCAAGGATTGGCTGTGAACCACGTCAAAGCCGATGGTGGCGCTCAAGCGCCCGCGGACACGCTGCGTCTGGCGCCACGGCCTGTGGATGTGACCGAAACCGATGAGCCGGGTTTGGCCGCACCCGTCGAGCCTTCTGTGCAGAGCATGGCAGAGGCAGAGGATGCGTCCTTGGCCGCTGTTGAAGCGGCGGCACAGCCAGTGGCCATGACCGGCGCGCAAACGCCTGCTTTGCAGGTCCCTGATGTGCAGGCTGCTGCTGACGCGGTGGTGGCGCAGCTTTTGGAGGAGACGCCCGCCTTGACCGAACTGGCTCCGAAAGAGGGGCCCGGACTGGCGCGCTCGGACCGACCAAGTGCAAGACCCGCCCGTGCAGCAGTTCAGGTGGCCAGCGCAGACGCGACGACGCCTGTGTTGCCCGCCAGCATCGACGTGGATGCGGCTTCGGTCCCATCTGGCACGCGATTGGTGCAGTTGGGGGCCTTTGACAGCCCCGAGACCGCGCGGTCCGAATGGGACCGGATCACGACCCGGTTTGAGGGCTATCTGGACGGCAAGCAGCGCGTCATCCAGCGCGCCGAAAGCGGTGGGCGCACGTTCTACCGCCTGCGGGCCATGGGCTTTGCCGATCTGTCGGACGCGCGGCGGTTCTGCTCGGCCCTGGTGGCCGAGAACGCGGCCTGTATCCCGGTGGTGGTCCGCTAAGTGGCTCAGGGCGCTTGCATTTTCGGATGCGAGGGCCTGTCCCTTTCCGCAGATGAGCTCGCGTTTTACCGCGATTTTGATCCGTTCGGCTTCATTCTGTTTGCCCGTAATATCGACACGCCCGATCAGGTGCGCGCGCTGACCGCGCAGCTTCGGGAGGCTGTCGGGCGCGAGGCACAAGTGCTTGTCGATCAGGAAGGGGGCCGGGTGCAGCGGCTCCGTGCGCCGGAGTGGCGTGAGTGGGTGCCACCTTTGGACGAGGTTGCGCGCGCCTCCGATCCGCAGCGCGCCATGTTTCTGCGTTATGCGCTGATCGGGGCGGAGTTGCGGTCCGTAGGGATCGACGCAAATTGCGCGCCGATGCTGGACGTGGCCGAAGCTGAGACCCATCCGTTTTTGCTGAACCGCTGTTATTCAGACGATCCTGTCGCAGTCGCGAAAGTGGGGCGTGCTGTTGCGGACGGCTTGCTGACAGCAGGCGTCTTGCCGGTCATCAAGCACATTCCCGGCCATGGGCGCGGGCAGGTGGACAGCCATAAAGGCCTGCCGCGCGTGGGTGCAGACCGCGCCGCGCTGGAGCGGGATTTTGCGCCGTTCCGCGCGCTCCATGACCTCCAGATGGGAATGAGCGCCCATGTGGTTTACGAGGCAATTGATGCAGAGGCACCGGCGACGACATCCCCGGTGATGGTCTCGCTGATCCGCGAGGAGATCGGCTTTGGCGGTTTGCTGATGACGGATGATCTGTCGATGCAAGCGCTCAGCGGCACTGTGGCAGAACGCGCGACCGCATCATTGGCCGCCGGGATCGACGTAATTTTGCACTGCAACGGTGATCTGGACGAGATGCGCGCGGTAGCGGAGGCGTCTGGGGCGATGGGTGCCACAGCGCAGGCGCGCGCGGACGCTGCGATTGCAGCGCGGCCCGCGCCAACACAGATTGACATTTCCGCACTTGAGGCGGAGTTTTCGGGCTTAACCCGTGGACCGACCCATGTCTGATCTGAGTGACTCTGTTGAACCGATTGCCGTTGCCGACCGCCTTGCAGCGGAAGCGCTGATTGTCGATGTGGACGGCTTCGAAGGGCCGCTTGATCTGCTTCTGACGCTGTCGCGGACGCAAAAGGTCGACTTGCGGAAAATCTCTGTGCTGGAGCTGGCCCGGCAATATCTTGCGTTTATCGAGAAGGCGAAAGAGCTGCGGATCGAGCTGGCCGCCGATTATCTGGTCATGGCGGCGTGGCTGGCTTTCCTGAAATCACGGCTATTGCTGCCCCCCGACCCGACAGAGGAAGGCCCCTCGGGCGAGGAACTGGCTGCGCATCTTGCGTTCCAGTTGGAGCGGTTGCAGGCGATGCGCAAGGCCTCGGCCGAGCTTATGGCGCGCAACCAGTTGAACCGGGATTTCTTCGCGCGCGGGATCACGCAAGACGTCACGCGGGTGCGGCGGGTGACCTATACCGCCACGCTGCTGGACCTGATGCAGGCCTATGCGCGCACCCGCACGAAGGATGAGTTCCGCCCGTTTGTCTATGACCGCGAGAGCGTCTTCACAATGGAGCAGGCGCTGGACCGCATGCGCGGGCTGATCGGCTATGCGGGGGAGTGGACGGACCTGCTGTCCTATCTGCCCGAAGGCTGGGAGACGGACCCGAAAAAGCGCCGCTCTGCCACGGCGGCGAATTTTGCGGCCTCGCTGGAATTGGCGAAGGCCGGTCAGATCGAATTGCGCCAAGGCGAGACCTTTGCGCCCATTCAGATACGGAAGAAACACGATGGATGAGGTGAACGAGAGCCTCTTTGAAGCGCCGCCCATGGCGGAGCAGGAGCGGATGGTGGAGGCGATCCTGTTCGCCACCGCCGAGCCCGTGACCGTGCGCGATTTGCAGGGGCGCATGCCGCACGGATGTGACGCCGCCGAGGCGTTGGTGCATTTGCGCAAGCGCTATGAGGGCAGGGGCGTGAACGTGGTTAAGGTGGGCGACGCTTGGGCGATGCGCACGGCTGGCGATCTGGGCTTCCTGATGCAAAAGGAAACTGTCGAGACGCGCAAGCTGAGCCGTGCCGCGATCGAGACCTTGGCCATCATCGCCTATCACCAGCCCGTGACGCGCGCCGAGATTGAGGAAATCCGCGGTGTAAGCGTCTCGCGTGGGACGATTGATCAGCTGTTGGAGATGGAGTGGATCAGGCTGGGCCGCCGCCGCATGACCCCCGGACGGCCCGTGACGTTTGTGGTCACGCAGGGCTTTCTGGATCACTTCGGCCTTGAAGCCGCCCGCGATCTGCCGGGGCTCAAGGAACTGCGCGCCGCAGGGCTGTTGGAGAACCGCCCACCCCCCGGCACTGGTTTGGGCGAGGCAGGCGACCTAGATGACAATGAAGACGACGATCAAAGCGAACTCTTTGAGGAGTAAAAGCAATGAATGCCAATCAGATCATCAATATGGTCCTGCGCATGGTGATGCGTCGGGTCATCGGCATGGGGGTCAACAAGGGGATTGATATGGCCACGAAACGCGGCGCGAAAGACCCCAAGGACATGACGCCGGAAGAGCGGATGCAGGCCCAGCAGGGGAAAGAGGCTGCGAAGAAAGCGCGTCAGACGGCGAAACTACGGCGGATGGGGCGGTTTTGAGGGGACAGGGTTCTTGCGTTGTTAAGAGATCATGTGAATTAGAAACAGACAACGAAGCGTATTCCGTTGTTTATAGATTCCCCTCCAAGTTTAAGTGCCCGAGCAATGATTTTTATAAGCTACGTTAGTGAAGACAGATCACGTGTCATGCCGTTTTACGATTTGTTGGACGCGCATAATTTAAACCCATGGATGGATCATAAGAGCATACTGAGTGGCCAGAACTGGGACTACGAGATTACAACAGCGCTTGAACGCTGTGACATCATAATCATTTTCGTTTCTCAGAATTCTGTGGATAAGAGAGGGTATGCACAGAAAGAAATCAGCTTTGCGCTAGAAAAAATCAAAGAGAAGCTGAAAGGTGATATTTACGCGATCCCGGTGCAGCTTGATCGCGTTGACTTCCCGGAACAGTTAAAAGGCATTCAATTTCTTCAGGCATACAATAAAGAACAGTCAGAAGTTGAGGCAGAGCTGCTGAGGTCTCTCAATGCCGCACAGAAAAAGTCGCTAGAGATAGCCTCGGATGCGCAATTGAAAGCAGAGGTACGTTGGCTGATCGAAGACTCCGAACTCAAGTACAATGGTATTCCTGGCTTTTCTACAAGTGTTCAACGGATCCGACTGTCCTCTACCAAATACGCTCAGCTCAAGGACATTGAAGATCACATCAATGGATCATTAGCTCGACATGCGATGGATGCTCGTTATTCCACACTCGAACCGCAGCCCTCGTTTTATAACTTGATGCAAGATGAGTGGAAAAGAACCAATACCTTCGACGCCATCTTTGGATCGGCAGATGTCGTCGGCAGAGTAATTTCGGTTGGGTACAGCCTACACTGGTATAGCGCTGGCGCGGCACACCCCGTACATGCGCCAAAGTCATTCAATTATCTATTAGAGCCAATCATACACTTACCTTCAATCAGAAACTTGTTTCAAAGCGATGATGCGCTCGGGCCGGTTCAAGCTCATGTGCAGCGGTTACTAGCGTCAGAACTAAAATTGAATGAAGCTGATTCATTCGATTTGAATTGGGTATGCGAAGGAACAAAAGACTGGGATTCTCTGTCCAATTTCATGCTCACCAAAGATGGCATTACCGTTGTTTTTGGATCATACCAAGTGGCTGCCTATGCTCTTGGAATGCCAAGAATAACTATCCCCTATGAGTTAGTTGTTGATTTACTTAATGAAAGTGTACTTCACGCTTTAGGACTGTACCGTACTGCGTAGTGCAAACCTCACGAAGACCCGTCGAACCAGCGCCTAGAGAAGTTAGCACGCACTGAAGCAGTCTTATACCCACTAAACCGCCTTAAAGTGCTTGCTCAACTTCAACCCTTGGCCTTGATAGTTCGACGCGATGCCGGCACCGTATAGCTGTTCCGGCACCTCGGCCATGCGCTCATAGACCAAACGACCGACGATCTGGCCGTGCTCCAAGACAAACGGCGCCTCATGGCAGCGGACTTCGAGGACGCCGCGCGAGCCTGCGCCTCCGGCGTCGTCATGGCCGAAGCCGGGGTCGAAGAAACCGGCGTAGTGGACGCGGAATTCGCCGACCATGGCGAGGTAGGGCGCCATTTCGGCGGCGCAGTCAGGGGGGATGGTGACGGCCTCTTGGGACACCAGAATGTAGAATGCACCGGGATCTAGGATGATGCAGCCCTCGGTCGTGTGGATGGGCTCCCAGTATTCCGACGGCTCGTAATGGGCGATTTTGTCCAGATCGATCACGCCGGTGTGGGGCTTGGCGCGGAAGCCGACCAGATCGCCAACCTCGGGGCGCAGATCGACGGAGAAGCCGAGGCCTTCGTCGATATGGGCGTCGCCGGAGACAAGCGATTCCTGTGCGTGTAGGTCGCGGAGTTCCAGATCGGACAGCACGGCTTGACCCTTGCGGAACCGGATCTGGTTGAGGCGTTGGCCGGGGCGCACGACGACGCTGAAGGAACGCGGGCAGATTTCGGCATAAAGCGGACCGGTGTAGCCGGGGGCGATGCGGTCAAACTCGACCCCTTCATCAGTGATCGTGCGGGTGAGCAGATCGAGCCGCCCGGTGGAGCTTTTCGCGTTGGCGACGGCTTGAACGCCATCGGGCAACGCAAGGCTTTCCATCAGCGGCACGACATAGACCGCGCCTTTTTCAAGGACTGCACCCCCGGTGAGGTCAATGCGGTGCATCTCAAATTCGGACAGACGGTCCTCGACCGTGTTGCCAGCACCTGCGAGAAAGGAGGCGCGGACGCGGTAAGCGACTGTTCCCAAACGCAGATCAAGGCTGGCGGGCTGGATTTGCTCAGGTGTGATGGCGGGGCTGCCGGACAGGGTGCCATCTGCAATCATGGCTTTGAGCGCTTGGCTGGGTAGAACGCCGGTCATGGTTTTAGCCCCTTCAATATGCAAACCGCCCGCAGCGCTGGGTGCGCGGCGAGCGGTGTGATTTGGTCGGGCTAGCAGGACTCGAACCTGCGACCTTCCGTCCCCCAGACGGACGCGCTACCAGGCTGCGCCATAGCCCGACTGGCGTGCAGTCATAACGATTTTGCGGCAGGGGGCAAGCGGGGAATCGCAGCAATTTAGCCGCGCACGCCGTGGTCGGTCATTTGCGCGCGCAGCGCTTTGAGACGTGTCAGAAGCGGGATGATCTGATCGGCTTTGGACGCAAGCTCTGCCGGGGTGCGGGAGAGTGCGAGGCCAATGGCAGAAGCCGCGTGCGGTGCGTCACCGGGCGTATCGTCGGGGATATCTGCGATCTCTACAATGCGCGGCTTGGGCGCGGTTGGCTCCGGCGCTGGGTCTTGCACGGCAGGGGCCGGTTCTGGCGCGGCCTCTTGCGGCTCTGGCTCGGGTGCGGGGCCGGGCGCTGGCGGTGTGGCAGGCTCAGTAGCGGCGGCAGGCTCTGGCGCGACTGTCGGCTCGAACGCGACGACATTGTCGTCTTCCGCAGTTTCAGGCGTTGCTTCGTGAACGATGTCATCAGCGCCATCAATCATCGGCGAATGCGCGGTGACCGCGC
This sequence comes from Cognatishimia sp. MH4019, assembly GCF_020177595.1. Taxonomy (GTDB): domain Bacteria; phylum Pseudomonadota; class Alphaproteobacteria; order Rhodobacterales; family Rhodobacteraceae; genus JAHTBL01. Next base: position 452,921 of record NZ_JAHTBL010000001.1, read on the forward strand.
TGATCCCATCTTCGCGGATCATGCTTTGGACAGCCTTGATCGTTTGCCCCTGATCATGGAGCAACATTTTGATTCCGCCCAGTAATTCCATATCTGCCGGACGGTAATAGCGCCGCCCGCCCGCCCGTTTGACGGGTTTCACCTGAGTGAACTTGCTTTCCCAGAATCGCAACACATGGGGGGCCACATCGAGCCATTCAGCGACCTCGGAGATGGTGCGGAAGGCGTCGGGGGCTTTGCCCATGATGCGGTGTCCTACTTGCTGTTTCCGGTCGCCACGCGATCTTTCATAAGATGCGAGGGGCGGAAGGTGAGCACGCGACGGGGATGGATCGGAACTTCCTCGCCGGTCTTGGGGTTGCGGCCCACGCGGGCGGCTTTGTCACGCACGCTGAACGTGCCGAAGGAGGAGATTTTCACCGTCTCACCCGCTACCAGCGCGTCAGACATGTGATCCAGAACCGACTCAACCAGTTGAGAAGATTCGTTTCGAGACAGACCCACTTCGCGGAAAACCGCTTCGCTCAAATCCATCCGAGTCAGCGTTTTATCAGACATGTCACCCCCTTAGCTTTCCAGTCACACTAAGGCGCGGGCAATTTCCGAGTCAATATCAATGACTTGCGAATGGCTGTTACCAGCGCAAAACCACCGCGCCCCAGGCCAAACCACCTCCGATTGCTTCGGTGACGACCAAATCGCCTTGCTTGATCTGGCCACGGGCCTTGCCGACCGACAGCGCCAGCGGGATCGACGCGGCAGAGGTGTTGCCGTGATCCTGAACAGTGACCACGACCCGATCCATCGGAACGCCCATTTTTTGGGCAGTTTTGGTGATAATGCGCAGGTTGGCCTGATGGGGCACGATCCAGTCCACATCATCGCCGGTGAGGCCGATCTTTTCGAGGGCGGTGTCGGCGGTTCTGGCGAGCTTTTCGACCGCGTGTCGGAACACCTCTTTGCCCTGCATGCGCAGATGGCCGGTGGACTGGGTGGAGACACCGCCATCCACATAAAGAATATCGCGCTGACTGCCGTCTGAATTCAGATCGACCGACAGGATGCCGCGATCGCTCGGGGTGCCTTCGCCCTCGGCGGCTTCAAGGATCAACGCGCCTGCACCATCGCCAAAAAGTACGCAGGTGCCGCGGTCGGTCCAATCCATGATCCGGCTGAAGGTTTCGGCTCCGATCACCAGAACCCGCTTGGCTTGACCGCTTACAATCAACGCATTGGCATTGCTGAGAGCAAAAACGAACCCCGCACAAACGGCTTGCACATCAAAGGCATAGCCTTTGGTCATGCCAAGCGCGTGTTGCACCATGGTCGCGGCAGAGGGAAAGGTTAGATCGGCGGTGGATGTTGCGACGATGATCGCGTCGATATCGCCTGCGGTCAGACCGGCATCCTTTAGCGCTGCAGTCGCGGCTGCCGTGGCCATTTGCGATGTGGTCTCGCCATCAGCGGCCAGATGCCGGCGTTCAATGCCAGAGCGCGAGCGTATCCACTCGTCGCTGGTTTCCAGGCTTTCTTCAAATTCGCTGTTCTCGACAATGCGTTCCGGCAGGTAATGCCCAACGCCTTTGACAACTGCCCGAACGCTCATGCGTCTTGTCCGTTCTTCTCAAAATCCTGCAGTCCGTGCTGCGCCAAAAGAGCCGCTTGCGCGACCCGGGCGGCCAATTTCTCGGAAAAGCCTGCCTGACCCAGAGTAAACGCCAATTGCACGGCAGAGGCCACACCCAAAGCGTCGGCAGAGCCGTGTGATTTCACCACAGTGCCGTTCAGGCCCAAAAATACGCCACCATTGACGCGGCGCGGGTCGATCCGCTTGCTGAGGCGGCGCAGGGATGTCAACGCGAGAAGGGCTGCAATGCGCGAGAGCGGCGTGGCCTTGAACGCGTCCTGCAGGAAATCGCGGATCAGGCTGGCGGTGCCTTCGCCTGTTTTCAGGGCGATATTGCCGGTAAAACCATCGGTGACGATCACATCGACCCGGTCGGAGGGGATATCACCGCCCTCGACAAAGCCGACATAGTCAAAATCGGCAGAAGGTGCGATGGCCGCGATCATGTCATTGGCGACTTTAAGTTCAGCGCGGCCCTTATGCTCTTCCGTGCCGACGTTCAGCAGACCGATCCGCGGGCGTTTGAGGCCCAGACCGTTGCGCGCGTAAGACGCGCCCATCAGCGCATATTGCAGCAGATCCTGTTCATCCGCTTTGATATCGGCGCCTACGTCCAGCATGACATTGAAGCCACCGGCATTGCGGGATGGCCAAAGGCAGGCGATGGCGGGGCGGTTCACGCCCTCGACCTTGCGCAGACGGATCATCGACAGCGCCATCAGCGCGCCGGTATTGCCGCAAGACACCGCGACAGAGGCGTCGCCCGCGCGTACCGCTTCCACGGCAGACCACATCGAGGTGCCTTTGCCGTTGCGCATCACGTGGCTGGGTTTGGCATCCATTGTCACGACATCGGTCGTGTGGCGGATCTCGCAGCGGTTGGTCAGCTTGCGTTTTTCGACAAGCGGTTTCAGCTGCGCCTCATCCCCATGCAGAATGAACCGGATTGCTTCATTCTTGGAGGCCGCACGCGAAAGACCCGCAACAACTGCTGCGGGCCCGTTGTCTCCGCCCATGGCGTCGACAGAAATTGTGGTGCTTTGCCCGGTGGAGGTGTCAGATGACGTCATCGGGCGCGCGCCGCTGGATTATGCCGCGTCTTCTTCATCCAGATCGACTTCGTCGACCATCGCGACAACCTCGCGGTCATCGTAGTGGCCACAGGCCGCACAGACGTGATGCGGGCGCTTGAGCTCGCCGCAGTTCGGGCACTCGTTCGGATTGCCAGCGACCAGCGCGTCATGTGCGCGGCGGTTGTTGCGGCGCGATTTCGAAATTTTATTCTGAGGGACAGCCATGTCACAACCTCGGTCTATCTGGGCAAAAGCCCTGTTTCCTTGGGGTATCGCGGACGGATACGCCGTAGCGCGCATCCTGTCTACCCCTTTGTCAGAGGTGCGCGAACATACTGCGATTCCTCTGTAGCGCAACCCTTTTGTCTGACCCCTAGAAAACGCGATTATTCGCCTTTGTTTTCAAGTTGATCGCGCAGCCCGGCAAGGCCGGCGAAGGGTTTGACGTCTTCATCGGTCAGCGCGGCTTTTCCCGGCTCTGTGAAGACGGCTTGGCCAACCTCGGCCCCATCCGCGCGCGGATAGAGTGGAAGCGCCAAGGCCAGCGCCTCGGTCATAACGCCGCCAAGGTCGATGACGGCGGGAAGAGGCTCTACCGTATCGTCCTCGGGCATTTCTACCTCGCTGCCATCGGGGGCGGGCGTGTAATCAGTCACGTAAGAGCGGCTGACAACCTCGTCGATCCGGGTGGTCACGGGGGCCAGCGTGACAACGCAGGCCTGCACCACGGTCGCGCCCAATGTGCCGTCCAACTGCCAGTCGCGTTTACCCATCGGCTTCAACGTCACGTCAAAACGCAGCTTGCGCACCGCTTCGATGCCCAGATCGGCCGCGATGGCCTCGCAAACCTCTGCATCCGGGGACAGTGTCACGCGGCTGGGTTTGCGTGAAGGCAGATCGGCCACGCGCACAGGATGGGTGAAAGCAGGGGTGCCGGACGGGGTGTCAGACATAATCAGGAGTTTCCTTTCTTGAACCGCGCGCCGCTCGTGTGTAACCAAAGCACAGAAGAGGCCGGTGAAACGCGGTCACGAGCATGGGGAAGACAATGGCAAACTGGCCCGGATTGGTAAAGCAACTCGCAGCAGCGACGGTGATCTTGTCGCTGGCCGCATGTTCGGCGATCTATCGCAATCACGGGTATGCGCCCACGGATGATGAGTTGTCCTTCCTCGTGGTGGGCGTGGATACGCGCGCCTCGGTCGAGGAGAGCGTTGGCCGCCCCAGCGCGACGGGCGTTCTGAACGAAAGCGGATGGTATTACGTCTCTAGCCGCTGGCGTCACTTTGCATACCGCGCCCCCGAAGTGATCGACCGTCAGGTTGTTGCGATCAGTTTTGCCGGTGAAGAAGGCACGATTACCAATATCGAGCGGTTTACGCTCGAGGATGGTCAGATCGTGCCTCTGTCGCGCCGGGTTACGGATAGTTCCGTTCAGGGCATTAGCTTCCTGCGTCAACTGCTTGGTAATATTGGAAACTTCAACCCCGCGGGCCTTCTGGATTAATCGCTCTCGGGCTCAAATTCGAGCGCAACACCGTTGATGCAGTAGCGCAGCCCTGTGGGCTGCGGTCCGTCGGGAAAGACGTGTCCCAGATGCGCATCACAGCGGTTGCAATGCACCTCTGTGCGACGCATGAAAAAGCTGCGATCTTCTTTCTCGCCGACCATGTCGCCATCCACAGGCGCGTAGAAAGAGGGCCATCCCGTGCCGCTCTCAAACTTGGTGTCCTGATCGAAAAGCGGCGCACCGCAGCAGACACACATATAGGTGCCAGGATTTTTCGGAAAATTCTCATGGGTGCCGGCCCGCTCGGTGCCGTGTTTGCGCGTTACTTTATAGGCTTCAGGGCTAAGCTGTTCGCGCCATTCTGCATCGGATTTGATGATTTTGTCCATTTAGACCTCATTCGCCGTTTTCTGTCATCGCGATGACATCACTTGTGTGCCACGCCTTTGACACCATAGATATGGTGGTGGTCGCAAAGGCCAAGGGACGATCCAGAAACGGAGCGCCGAAAGATGATCTCACTCGGACGCGGGGCGTATAAGGCGCGCTTTACCAGCGAGGCTGTAGATGTCGCGGCCTGTCAGGCGCTGCGCCATCTTGCGTTTCACGGAAGTGAGGGGCGCGATGCGGATCCGTTTGATGCGACCTGCACCCATGTGATGGTCGAGCGGGGCGAGACGCTGGTTGCCTGCTACCGGCTACTGCGGCTGGAGAGCGGGCGCGAGATTGCGCGCAGCTATGCAGCGCAATTCTATGACCTCGGGGCATTGGAGGCTTTTGATGGTCCGCTGGTCGAGATGGGGCGCTTTTGCGTGCATCCCGATCATCCAGATCCGGACATCATCCGTGTCGCTTGGGCCGCGCTGACGCGCTATGTGGACGCGGATGGCATAAAGATGCTGTTTGGCTGCGCATCGTTCGAAGGGACACAGGCCGCGGATTACACCGACGCCTTCGCCATCCTCAAAGCGCGTCATCTGGCCCCGAAGCGGTGGTTGCCACGGGTAAAAGCGCCAAATGTTTTTCGCTATGCCAAACAGTTGCGCGGTGAAGCTAATGTCAAATCAGGTATGCTGCGGATGCCGCCATTGCTACGCACCTATCTGACGATGGGCGGTTGGGTCAGCGATCATGCGGTGGTCGACACGCAGATGAACACGCTGCATGTCTTCACCGGGGTCGAAATCGCAGCAATTCCGCCTGCGCGCGCGCGTCTTCTGCGCGCTGTCGCGACTTGACGGCGCGCACGCAGCCGCATAGCTGCGGCCCATGGCGCGTGCACCTCTTTTACAGCTTTCCGACATCTCCCTGACTTTCGGCGGGGAGCCGATCTTTTCCGATCTTGGACTGGTCGTCCAGCAAGGCGACCGGGTCGCCCTGGTGGGCCGCAACGGCTCTGGCAAATCGACATTAATGAAGGTCATGGCCGCACTGACGGAAGCCGATAGCGGCTCTCGCGTCGTGCCGCCCGGCACCTCGGTTGGCTATATGGAGCAGGACCCGGACATGTCGGGTTTTGCGACTATCGGCGATTACGCAGCCAGCGGATTGGACGAGACTGAAGCCTATAAGGTGGACATGGTGGCGGATGGGTTGAAGTTTGACCCCGCAACGCCTGTTGAAACTGCGTCCGGCGGGGAAAAGCGTCGTGCGGCCTTGGCGAAACTGATGGCTGAAGCACCGGATCTGATGCTTCTGGACGAGCCGACAAACCATCTGGATATCCAAGCGATCCAATGGCTTGAGGATGAATTGAAGGCGACACGGACGGCTTATGTCTTGATCAGCCATGACCGCGCATTCCTGCGCGCGCTGACAAAAGCGACGCTGTGGATTGATCGTGGTGCTGTTCGTCGTCAAGAGCAGGGCTTTGACGCGTTCGAGGCGTGGCGCGACAAGACCTGGGAAGAAGAGGACGACCAGCGCCACAAGCTCGATCGCAAGATAAAGGCCGAGGCGCGATGGGCGGTCGAAGGTATCTCGGCCCGACGCAAACGTAATCAAGGGCGCGTGCGCGCGCTGCAAGAGTTGCGCAAAACGCGCTCCAACATGATCCGGCGGCAAGGCGCTGCGGATATGGCGCTGGAGAGTGGGCCGAAATCCGGCAAGAAGGTCATCGAAGCGGAAGGTATTTCAAAGACCTACGGGGAGAAGCTCATCCTGAAGCCGTTTGATCTGAAGGTGCAGCGCGGGGATCGTGTGGCCTTCATTGGACCCAATGGTGCAGGCAAGACCACGCTTCTGAAGATGCTGATCGGACAGGAAGAGCCGGATACGGGCACTGTCAAAATGGGCACGAATCTGGAACTTGCGGTTTTCGATCAGACCCGCGCGCAACTGAACCCGGATATGACGCTTTGGGATAATCTGACGCTGGATCCTGAGATGGCGGTTTCCGGCAGGTCTGATCAGGTGATGGTGCGCGGGACGCCGAAACATGTGGTTGGCTATCTGAAAGACTTTCTGTTTGATGAACGGCAAGTGCGCGCGCCGGTGCGCAGCCTTTCGGGCGGTGAGAAGGCGCGGCTGCTATTGGCGCGGATCATGGCGCGGGAAAGCAATCTGCTGGTGCTCGACGAACCGACGAACGATCTGGATATCGAAACGCTCGATCTATTGCAGGAATTGCTGGACGACTATGACGGCACGGTGCTGCTGGTCAGCCACGACCGGGATTTTCTGGATCGTGTGGCGACGACGACCATCGCGATGGAGGGGCAGGGCCAAGCCACGGCCTATGCAGGGGGCTGGTCGGACTATCAGTCCCAGCGCGGCACAGTGGATGCGATGCCGGACCCGGTGAAGCGAAGGGCCAAGCAAGAAGAGGCGGCAAAGCCTGTTGCGACGGCAGATGCGTTGTCCTTCACCGAAAAGCACCGGTTGGAGGAATTGCCGACGGTGATCGAACGGCTGGAAGCGGAGATTGCCAAGCTTGAAGAGTTCCTCATGGACCCGGACCTTTTCACCAAGGCGCCGGTGAAGTTTCAGAAAGCCACCGATGCCTTGGTGGAACGGCAAGCTGCGTTGAGCGCGGCCGAAGAGGAATGGATGCTGCTGGAAGAAAAGGCTGGTTAGGGCATTCTAAGCGCACCATCGAGGCGGATCACCTCGCCGTTCAGATAGGGGCAGGTGACGATGAATTTCGCAAGATTTGCGAACTCTGCCGGATCGCCGAGACGTTTGGGAAAGGTCACATCGGCTGCAAGCCCGTCCATGATTTCCTCGCCCAGACCTTCAAGCATCGGCGTGCGAAAGATGCCCGGCGCAATCGCCATAACGCGTACCCCAACCGATGCCAGATCGCGGGCCATGGGCAGGCTCAATCCTGCGATACCGGCCTTTGAGGCCGCATAGGCGGCCTGACCCTTTTGGCCGTCAAACGCTGCAATAGAGGCGGTATTGATGATCACCCCGCGCTGACCATCCATGTCGGGATCGTTGGTGGCCATGCGTTCAGCCGCAAGACGAGCGACGTTGAAACTGCCCGCAAGGTTGATCTGCAGTGTCTTCTGAAAGCGCGCAAAATCATGGGGGCCGTTTCGGCCAAGCGTCTTCTCGCCAGTCGCGATCCCTGCGCAATTGACAGCTACATTCAGCCGACCGTGACGCGCGAGGGTGGCATCCAGTGCGGCGCTGACGGAAGCGGGGTCAGTGACATCGGTCTGGACGAACTGCGCCACGATCTCTGCGGCATAGGCCGTGCCTTGGTCTGCATCAAGGTCAAGAAGCGTGACGTCCGCACCTGCGGCGCGAAACGCCTTTGCAGTCGCAGCACCCAGACCGGACGCACCCCCTGTGATGATTGCGGCTACCGCGTTGAAATCCATGTCACCCTCCACTTTGTCTCGGGTTTTTCATACGATGTTCCTGCGCTAAGCGAAACCTCGCCATCAGGGCATTGACGCCGCCAGATCAGAGGTCTAGACCCCCGCCATTGGCCGGTGTGGCGGAATGGTAGACGCAGGGGATTCAAAATCCCCCGATAGCAATATCGTGTCGGTTCGAGTCCGACCACCGGTACCAATTTTCTTAAAAATTGATTCGCTCGTTTTGACGCAACTTCGCCAGCGCACGGCGGCTAATTTCGGAAAAAGAGCGGAATTATGCTCAATCCATGAACAGATGTCTTGACCGGGGTAAAAAAAGTGATTTGCGGCGCGCGGCGTTGCATTTTGCAAAGCAATTGTTTCTTGCGAAGAAACATACCGCTGCGGCGTGTTCTTGCAGGTTGTTAAAACCATGTCACGCGAGACGGGGAAATGCCGTTAATCCAATGGCGTATACAAAAGTGTTCATGAAGAAACGAGCCTACTTTGACGACCGGTACTGTCGCTAAAGTGCTGTTAATACTCTCCTTTAAGTAGAGCATGATTATGTCACTAAAAAGGCAAGTCCAGCGCAGTTAACCAGATTTTGGACACTTTCATGACAATTTCCCCTTTGTTTGAGGAAACCGCCCGCGTATTCAAATCAAGCCCAACTGGGGGGCGGATATTGGCGCTGGGGGGTGCTAAGGCCGACAGATTTGAAGTCGGAAACGATGTCTGCATGGGGTCATTTCTCCATAACGATTTTTTTTAAGAACGCCGAGCGCGTCGCTTGTGACCTTCGGGTTATGACTACGTGTCTCTTGTGACGATGGGATGGGGGACATTTTTATGTCTGACTACGTAATTAACTGGGGTCAGGTCGGCAATAACGGCCAGACAACGACGCTGCAGGATGGCAGCAACACGCTGGATGTGACGGTTTCGACACCGACCAACAGCGATCATCAGGAATTCGACACAACGCATGTCGATGGCAAAACCGTTCTGGAAGCGCGCTGCGTGGACGATCCGGTCAAGACGGTCATCACATTCGGTGAGCCGGTCAGCAATATCAGCTTTGACCTGCTGGATGTCGATCAGGGTCACGGGTGGGACGACAAGGTCACTATCATCGCACGCGACGCCCATGGCAACATTGTGCCGGTCTCGTTCAGCGGGCTGACCCATCATGACGTCGATAACAACACTGTGGAGGGCGGCGGCTCTTCGGGTGCAAATACTTCCCTCACATCGTCTGACAATGTGCATGTCTCAATCGCAGGTCCCATCGCCTCGCTTGAGATTGTTCTGGACGACGGCGCATCCGCTCATGAATCCGGCACCGTCGGAATTGGCCACATCTCGTTTGACGCTGCGGCAACGCCCGACGGCTATGTCAACGGCACCGACGCCGGCGAGACGATCGGCGCAGGCTTTATCGACACTGACGGCGACGCGATTGACGCCAACGACCAGATCCTGCCGGGCGAGGCCCTGAATGACGACATCATCCTCGCCGAAGGCGGGAATGACACGGTCTATGCGGGCAACGGCAATGACGAAGTGTTTGCCGGCACCGGCGATGATGTTGTTTATGGCCAGAGCGGCAATGACTACCTGAATGGCGGCGAGGGCAATGACATGCTCTTCGGTGGCAGTGGTGACGACGGGATCGTTGGCGGTGCTGGAGACGACAAGGTCGAAGGCTCGAAAGGCGATGACGCGATTGCAGGTGGCGACGGGGTTGACGATCTTTGGGGCGGCAAGAATGACGACGTGGTCAGCGGTGGCCGTGGCGATGACACTATCGACGCGGGCGACGGCGACGATCTGGTGTTCGGCGGCCAAGGCGCAGACACGATCACAGGCGGCGCAGGCAATGATACAATCTCAGGTGGGTCGCAGGACGTAAACGAGAATATAGACTTCAACGACCTGGCTGCAGGCGATCTGGTCACCACGCAGTTCATCGACAAAGGTTTCACGGTCACCAGCAGTGATCCAGCAAACCCGGTCATGGTCTTTGACAGCGCCAACCCCACGGGCGGTGATGATGATCTGGCGACGGATAATCTGGGCAATGTGCTGATCCTGTCCGAGGATCGCGATCCGACCGACCCCGATGACAATGGCTCGGGCGGCTCTTTCATCTTCGATTTCGAGAACCCGGCAAATATCGTCAATCTCGGTCTGCTCGATATCGAGCGCGGTGCCACGATTGATCTGACCTTTGCAGATGGCTCGACCCAGTCGATTGATGTTCCGGCGACCGCTGATAACGGTCAGGTCACGCAGTGGCTGAACGCCGACAATGTCATGCAGATGACGGTTTCAATCCCGACAAGCGGTGCGATTGATAATCTGTGCTTTGCAATGGATGCCGATGCAGGCGACGGCGACGATATCATCGACGCGGGCGCAGGCGATGACCTGGTCTTCGGCAATGCCGGTGACGACCAGATCACGGGCGGCGCGGGGGCTGACACGCTAGTGGGCGGTGACGATGCCGACACGATCTTTGGCGGCGCAGGCGATACGGTCGACGGCTCGGAAGGTGGTGATGACAATGACACGCTTGATCTGACCGGTCAGGGTCCGATCCGCGTGACCTTTGATCCCGACAACAACGAAAACGGCATGGTTGCGTTCCTTGATGCGGACGGTAACACCACCGGCACGCTCACCTTCACGAATATCGAGAATGTTGTGGGTGAGATCGTTGAGGATGGCGATGGCATCGTCGAGGGCACAAGCTCTGACGATCTGATCGACATCACCTATGAAGGCGATCCGGACGGCGACAAGATCGACAGCAATGATGCGCTGATTGGCAATGTCGGCTCAAACGACGATATTGTCGTGGCCAAGGGCGGGGATGATACCGTTCTGGCAGGCGAAGAAGATGACGTGGTCTATGCAGGCTCGGGCAACGACACGGTTGATGGCGGTGCGGGCGATGACACGATCTTCGGCGACAGCGACTTGGCTGGTACGGGCGAGCCCGTGCGCGAAAGCTTTGAGTGGGATCTGGCGGGCGCTGGCAACGATCAGGCTCTTGGCGGCTTCACACAGAATACTGGCAACGTGGATGTGACCTTCTCGGTCACCAATAGCGGCACTGATACCGCGTTTGAATCCGACGATCAAAACATCGACATGATCGACACGGGCGCTGGCCCGGCCGATGACAACAGCTCGCTCTACAGCGAGACTGGCGGGCAGGGAAACAGTGCGGAATATGCGCTCGATTTCTCGAACCTGGTGGAGGATGTGTCCTTCCGCATCAATGATGTGGATGGCGACGGTGTGGTGAAAGTCACAGCCTTTGATGCCGATGGCAATCCGGTCCCGGTCACGTTGATGGGCGGCAGCGATGTCACCATCTCGGACAGTGACGGCGCCAATGGTGTCGACACGATCGACAGCGATGGCGGCTATGCGCCCGATACCAGCCCGAATTATTCGACGCTTGTCAGCATCGCAGGCCCGGTTTCGCAGATCGTGATCGAGCACACGCAAGATGGTCCGAACAACTCCGGCATCAATGTCACTGACATCTATTATGACGCCTTCCCGGTTGATGATGGCCCGGCGGGCAATGATACGCTGATTGGCGGTGTCGGCGATGACACGCTCTTTGGTGAGGGTGGCGATGACACCCTGTCCGGCGGTGCGGATGACGACACGATTGAGGGTGGCGACGGCGACGATACGATCACGCTTGAGGATGGCTTCGGCAACGACACCATCGACGGCGGCGAAAACGGTCAGACAAATGGCGACACGCTGGATGCCTCCGCAGTCACCGAGGATACCACCGTTGTTCTGAGCGATCCTGAGGATGGCACGATCTCGAACGGTCCCGATACCGCGACGTTCGAAGAAATTGAGAACATCGTTTTGGGTTCGGGCGACGATACAGTCACCGGCTCGGATGGGGACGACACGGTTACGACAGACGCTGGTGAAGACACGGTCGAGGGTGGCGCAGGCGACGATACGTTCGATCTGGGCTCTGGTGCTGGCGGACCGGATGGCGATGCTGATACGGTCGTCTTCAGCGATGGCGACGGCAATGACACGCTGGTGAATTTCGACACGCCGATCACAAACCCGGACGGGACGCTGACCGGTGTGGATCAGCTGGACGTGTCGGATCTGACCGATGGGGACGGTAACCCCGTCTCGACCGAGGATGTCACTGTCACCGGTAACCCCAACGGCGATGCGGTCCTGACTTTCCCGAATGGTGAAACGATCACGCTGATCGGCGTCACGCCGGATCAGGTGGATGACATTGACGAGCTGGTGGCCATCGGTATCCCCGATGGGCGCGACGGGATCGTTCAAGGCACCGATGCGGGTGAATTGATCGACGTCAATTACGACGGCGATCCAAATGGCGACTTCGTCGACAATGGCGACGCGCTTCTGCCTGGTGAAGTTGGCGAGGACGACATTATCCAAGCCGGTGGTGGCGATGACAGGGTCATCGCAGGCGCAGGTGACGATGAAGTCTTTGGCGGCACTGGCGACGACCGCATCGAAGGCAATGTCGGTGATGACGAGCTCTTTGGTGAAGAGGGCGATGACCGGATTATCGGTGGGCTCGGCGATGACACCATCGACGGCGGGACCGGCAATGACGATCTGTCCGGCAATGTGGGCAACGACACCATCGACGGCGGTGAGGGTAACGACGAAATCGGCGGGGCCGAGGGCGATGACACGCTTCTGGGCGGCGCAGGCGAAGACACGATCACCGGCGGCTCGGGCGACGACACCATTGATGGTGGCGACGACAACGACACGATCGACGCAGGGTCTGGCGACGATACGATCGAGGGCGGTGCTGGCGATGACACAATCACCGGTGGCAATGGCAGCGATACCGTCACAGGTGGTGACGGCGACGACGTAATCAACACCTCTGGCCATCTGCCTCTGCTGGATCTGGGTTTCCCCGGCTATCCGAGCACCGGTATTCCGCCCATTCCCGCAGATTTCGCACCGAACAATGATGTCGACTTTGTCGACGGCGGTGCAGGGAATGACACGATCATCACAGGTGACGATGCCGACACCATTCTTGGTGGTGATGGTAACGACACGATTGATGCGGGCATCGACGCCGACACGATTGATGGTGGCGCAGGCGATGACCGGATCGTCGGTGGCGAAGGCTCTGACATCATCGACGGTGGCGATGGCGATGATACCATCTACGCTGGCATCGACCCCGATCTGGGCCTGCCCGATGATCTGGACATCCCCGATAGCGGCATCAACCAGCCTGCGGACCCCGAACAGGACAACGGTCGGGACGTGGTCAATGGCGGCGCTGGCAATGACACCATCTTCGGTCAGGACGATGATGACACGCTCTTTGGCGACGAAGGCGACGACTTCATCGATGGCGGCATCGACGAGGACACCATCTCGGGTGGTGAAGGCGACGACACCATCATCGGTGGCGAAGGCGCGGATACGCTGACGGGGAACTCCGGCGAGGATACGTTCCTTGTGGGCAGCCCGGAAGAAGGTATCGGCGACGTCATTGACGGTGGTCAGGCCGCCAGCGGTCCGGATGACGAGATTGATACGCTTGACCTGACCGGGTCCGGCAACATCAAGATCACCTACACCTCGCCCGATCAGGAAGACGGTTTTGTCGAGTTCCGTGACGAGAATGACGTCACCACCGGCACGCTAACCTTCAGCGAGATAGAGAACGTGATTCCCTGTTTCACGCCGGGCACGACAATCGCGACCCCGAAGGGCGAGCGTCTGGTCGAAGAGTTGCGGGTTGGTGACAAGATCATCACCCGTGACAATGGTCTGCAGGAAATCCGCTGGTTGGGCGCCAAGACGATGGACTGGAAAGCCCTGTCCGGTGAGCCGCATCTCAAGCCGATCCTGATCCGTGCGGGTTCGCTTGGAAATGGTCTGCCGGAACGCGATATGCTGGTGTCGCCGAACCACCGTGTGCTGGTCAGCAATGACAAGACTGCGCTTTACTTTGAAGAGCGAGAGGTGTTGGCAGCGGCCAAGCATCTGGTCAACAACAACGGCGTTCACGAAGTGGACACGATGGGGACGACCTATATCCACTTCATGTTCGATCAGCACGAGGTGGTGTTGTCGAACGGCTCGTGGACCGAGAGCTTCCAGCCTGGTGACTACTCGCTCAAAGGTATCGGCAACGCGCAGCGTAACGAAATCTTCGAGCTCTTTCCGGAACTTCAGAGCGCCGAGGGCATCGAAGATTATCGCGCAGCCCGCAAGACGCTGAAGAGGCACGAAGCCAGGCTGCTCATCAGCTAATCCAAATATGCAGCTCGGCCGCCCTTAGCGGGGCGGCCAAAGCCAAAGTGTCAGCCCTGTCGGTCGAGCAGGGCTGATTCCATTTTTTGCAAATTATTGTTTCAAAATCGCGGACAATTCTCTACACGCTGCAGTTTAGTGCATCTGCAGAAACACTTTTCGCAAGAAATTGCTCAGAAATTCGCCTATCACGCAACGTTGCAAAAATTTGGGCGAAATTCCCCGTAAGATGCGCCTAAGAACGGTTTAAGTTGATACCAACAGCGCTTTCCTGCATGGCGCGCTCTGTTTTGACCTCTGGGGGGTCTTTGGATGGCCAAGATTATTGGGACAGACGGCAATGACGCGCTGTCCGGGACCAGCAACAATGATGAGATACAGGGCCTTGGCGGCTCTGACACCATCAGTGGTGGCAATGGTCGCGATGTCATCTATGGCGACAGCGCCGCAGGTGCGAACCCTGATGCACTGGTTTACACACCGACCACCGGGCGTTTTACCTATGCCACGGGCAGCAATCTTGGGAACGGCAATCCGGGTGGCTCAAACCACCGGGCCAATGTGGCGGACAGTCAGGTCTCGAACCTGCAATTGATTCTGCCGACCGGTGATCTTACCTTGCAAGAAGGCGAAACCGTCGGGTTTTCCTTTGTCGATGAGAACGGCAACACGATCTACGTGGAAGAGGCGGAGATCCAGCAGACGGCCTTTGCCGCTCCGGGTGCCAATGAAACCGGCGTGCTGACGGCGCAGGGCGTCGATCAGAATGGCCGCGAGGTCGCCTTGTTGCTGGCATTCAACAACAATGACGGGACACCGCCGAACCCGCTACCGGCGGGAGCTGCATTTTTCGACAATGACAGTGACCCGGATCGTTTCAACGGCACCGATATCGAGCTGCCCGCCAGCGCGGTGCAGCCCATCGCGTCTCTGGACGGGGACGATGTCATCAACGCAGGCGGCGGCGACGATCAGGTCTTTGGCGGGGGTGGCGATGACACCATTGATGGTGATCAAGGCCAAGACCGTATTTTCGGCGGCACCGGCAATGACGTTATTGATGGCGGCCAAGGCAATGATCGCCTGTATGGCAATGAAGGCGATGACACGATTAGCGGTGGTCAGGGACAAGACCGGCTTTTTGGTGGCGATGGCGATGACACATTGGACGGTGGCGACGGCAATGACCGCGTTTTCGGCGAAGATGGCGACGACACGCTTGTGGGCGGCCCCGGCAATGACCGGCTGCGCGGCGGTGAGGGAGATGATCGCTTCACCTTTGCGCAAGCGGGCAACCACGATATTCGTGGCGGCGAGGATGCGGATGGCAATGACGTAGATGTCATTGATCTGACGGGTGTGCGTGCCAATGTCATCCAGACGGGTGCGGAATCCGGTCGTATCGAGTTTCTCGACAACAATGGCAACGTCACCAACCGTGCCAATTACCGCGAGATCGAGCAGATCATCATCTGCTTCACTCCGGGCACCCGGATTGCGACGCCGAACGGCGCACGGCAGGTCGAAACCCTGTGCCCCGGAGACAGCGTTTTCACTCGCGACAATGGCGTGCAGGAACTGCGCTGGGTTGGGGCCAAATCGTTGACTGGCCAAGAGCTGGCGCAAGACCCCAAGCTGCGCCCGGTACTGATCCGCGCAGGTAGCCTTGGCATGGGCCTGCCCGAGCGGGACATGATGGTCAGCCCCAATCACCGCATGTTGCTCAGCGGGACTGAGACCGCGCTGATGTTCGGGGAACGCGAAGTGCTGGCCTCTGCCAAGCACCTTACCAGGCGCGCGGGCATCGACACTGTTGAGGCAAGCGGCGTGACCTATCTTCATCTTCTTTTTGACCGCCACGAGGTGATCCTCGCCGATGGGGCCTGGACTGAAAGTTTCCAGCCAGGCGATTATTCGGTCGGTGGTCTCGACAAAGCGCAACGCTGCGAAGTGCTCAGGCTCTTTCCTGAGCTTGAGACGCAGGGGCAGTACAGCAGTTTTCCCGCTGCCCGTCAGGTGTTGCGCAAACACGAAGCGAAACTTTTGGCTTAGGAGAGTCTGCCTTCACTTTCGCTCTGGACGGGGTGGTCGGAAACGGCCACCCTTTCCTTTATCTGACAGGAGGCTTTTATGCGCGACACCCCATGGCATCTGTTCCCCGTGGCCGGTTTGGCTGTGATCTGGTTTTTGTTCAGCGGTCTGGATTATGTGATGACCCAGCTGCGTTTCGAGGGATATCTGGCGCTTTTCTCAGCCGAACAGGTCGCGTATTTCACAGCGCTGCCGCAATGGGTCAACGCCGCCTGGGCCATCGGCGTCTGGTTGGGCTTGCTGGGGGCTATCTTGCTGCTTTACGAGCAAAAAAGCGCGCCTGTGCCGTTGGCTTTGTCCTTTGTTGGCATGGCGCTCGCCTCGCTTTGGTTCACCGCGTTGTCGACGCCTTTGATGGTTGCGGTGACCGGGCCTTTGGGTTTGGTCGTGATCTGGGGCGCAACTTTGGTGAGCCTGCTCTTTTGGGTCTATGCCCGCGTGCAGCGTAAGAACGACATTCTGGAGTAAATACTAGCGCTTAGCGCCCGGTTTCGGCGCGCCAGGCGGCCCAGTCTTCGGGCGTGTCGAGGTCACGACGCGCGCGGGTGCCGGGCAGGGGGACAAGCTGGACACGCTCACCGGCGGCTTCGACAATTTCATGACCGCCGCCATCGCCTTTGAGTTTCGCAAATTCCGGGAAAAGTGCCCGATCAAAAAGGATCGGATGCCCCGGCGTGCCATCCTCGGTCGTACCGCGCCAGATCAGGGATCTGGGGTTTGCCGTGCGAGCGTCCAGAACCGCCTGCAGATCAGAGGCCTCCAGTTCCGGCAAGTCACCCAGCACCACCAGCACTGCGCGGGCATCGGCCAGATGCGCCATGGCCGAGCGCAACGTACCGGACATTCCTTCGAGCGAGCAGGCCGCGCTGAAAATATCGAGGTCCAGATCGTCAAGCATCTCGACCCCGGTAAGGTCCGGGGGCAAGGCGACCGTGACGGGCAAACCCAGCGCCATCGCCATCAACGCCTGCTTGCGCAAAAGCGGAACACCATCGACAGGTTCGGCCAGCTTGTTCTGCCCGTGCATCCGGGAAGACTTGCCAGCGGCGAGGATCAGGATATGGATCATGGGCGCAGCCTAGCCGCGCATCCGCGCCCCGTCAGCATCAAAAAGGGGCTCGGTGAGCAGGCGGGCCGGGCGGCGTTTGCCGAGGATCTCAATCTCGACCTCCAGCCCGTCTTGCGCTTGGTCGCGTGGCACGAAGCCCAGCGCGATGGATTTGCCAGCGTGATGGGAATAGCCGCCTGAGGTGCAGAAACCAACAACGTCATCGCCAATGAAAATGGGCTCATAGGCGGTGACATCGGCATCCTCGGCATCCACCTCGAAGGTGCAAAGCTGGCGGTCGGGCGGTGTCGCGCGGTCTGCCTCTGCGGCGGCACGGCCGATGAAATCCACGTTTTTCTTAAACCTGATGAAGCGGTCGAGGCCGGTTTCCGCAGCGGTGTAGTCGGGCGAAAACTCCGATAGCCACGAGCCGAAGAACTTGTCCAACCGCAGTGACATCATCGCGCGCATGCCGAAGGGTTTGATCCCCATTGGCTGGCCCGCCTCCCAAAGGGTCTGCCACAACGCGCGTTGCTCCATCGCGTCGACATAAATCTCGTAGCCCAGATCGCCTGTGTAGCTGACGCGCTGAACGATGGCGGTCGACAGCCCTATGGTCAGCTGGCGCACATCCATGAAGGCCATGTCGGTGACGTCTTCGCGCGTGACTGCTTGCAGGAGGTCGCGCGCGCGGGGACCTGCGATTTGAAAGCCGGTACGGCGGTCCGAGACATTGTCGAGCCTCACGTCGCCCTCAGGCGGATGCGCCATAAACCAGCGCATGTGATAGGCCTGCGCGCCGTAGGAGCCGGTAATCTGGAAATGCGTCTCTGACAGGCAAGAGATCGTGAAATCCCCGATCAGGCGGCCTTTTTCGGAAAGCATCGGCGTCAGTGACAGCCGCCCCGGTTTGGGAATGCGGCCTGCCATGACCCGGTCCAGCCAGTCGCGCGCGCCGGGGCCTTGCACGTCGTATTTGCCGAAGTTCTGGACTTCGTTAATGCCGACAGCCTCGCGCACGGCTTTGACTTCGCGGGCGGTTGCCTCAAACGCGTTGGAGCGGCGGAAGGACGGCGTTTCATAGCGCGGCTCGTCCCCTTGGGCGAAGTAATTGGCGACCTCCAGCCCGTATTGCTGACCCCAGACGGCACCTTGGGTGTCGAGCAGATCATAGCAAGGCGTCGTCCGACAGGGACGCGCGGCGGGGAGTTCTTCGTTCGGGTAGGAGACCGAGAAGCGGCGCTGATAGTTTTCGATCACTTTTGGCACCGTATAGCCTGGGGTAATCCAAGAGCCAAAACGGGCCACATCCATCGCGGTCACGTCGCGCTCTGGTTCGCCTTCGATCATCCATTGGGCCAGCGTCAGGCCCACGCCGCCGCCTTGGGAGAACCCAGCCATCACAGCACAAGCCGACCAGTAGTTGCGCATGCCGGGGACGGGGCCAACCAGCGGGTTGCCGTCGGGCGCAAAGGTGAACGGCCCGTGGATCACCGATTTAACGCCCGAGCGTTCGAGAACGGGGAAACGCTTATAGGCAAACTCAATCGAGTGTTCGATCTTGTCGAAATCGTCGGCCAGCAGTTCATGGCCGAAGTCCCAAGGCGTGCCGTTGACGGCCCAAGGACGGCAGGTTTGTTCATAAAAGCCGATGCACAGGCCGCGCCCTTCCTGCCGCAGATAGCTTTCGCCCGCGGGGTCCATGACGTGGGGATGTTCGCTGTCGCGCTCGTATATTTCGGGGATGTCGTCGGTGACGATATACTGGTGCTCCATTGGGAGAAGCGGGAAGTAAACGCCCGCCATTGCGCCCACTTCGCGCGCCCAGAGGCCCGCTGCATTGACGATATGTTCGGCGTGGACGGTGCCCTTGTCGGTCACCACATCCCAAGTGCCATCGGCGCGCTGAGTGGTGGCTTCGACCTTGCAATGGGTCACAATCTCGGCCCCGTTCATCCGTGCGCCTTTGGCGTAAGCATGTGTCGTGCCGGAGGGATCAAGGTGGCCGTCCAGTGGGTCGTAAAGCCCGCCGATAATGCCATCAATATTGGTCACAGGGGCGATTTTGGCGATTTCTTCGGGGCCAACGATTTCAGTCTCAAGCCCCATGTAGCGGTGCTTGGCGCGTTCCGCGACCAGCATGTCAAAGCGGTCTTGGTTATCGGCCAGCGTCACACCGCCCACATGGTGCAAGCCGCAGGACATGCCGGTCAGCTCTTCCAACTCGCGATATAGCCGGATCGTGTAGCCTTGAAGGGCCGCCATGTTGGTGTCGCCGTTCAGCGTATGAAACCCGCCTGCCGCATGCCATGTAGAGCCTGACGTCAACTCGGACCGTTCCAGCAGCATAACATCGGACCACCCCAGCTTGGTCAGGTGATACAGCACGGAACAGCCGACAACGCCGCCTCCGATAACGACAACGCGGGTGGTGGTTTTCATAAAGCTTTCTCCGGGCTGGGTTTACCCGCCCAAAGTGAGACGTGTCGCTGCTGAAGGATCGTCAAAACGCGACATCTTGCGTCGCATTCCTCAGCCGCATCCCGCGCGCTGCAATTCGCTTTGCGGCATTGACCCGGTACTGACAAAGCGGAACAGGCCGCGCAACTCAGGAAAGCTGGTCAAGAAATCCTCGATCCTGCCATCCGGGGAGCGTGTCGGGCGGCTGGTCGCGTCTTCCGGGTTCTGCACCATCATGCCGGATGCATAGACCACGTCACTGACATCAAGACCCAGATGAATGACTTCAAGCGTATCGGTTTCGGTCAGGCGGGTGACCTTGTCGTCATCCAACAGGCTTTGGGCTGGCAGAAAATTGGCTCGACACGCAAGCCCCGGGGCAAGCTGAAGATCATTGATATAGATCGAATGGGCGGGCATGAGCACCAGCGGATCTGTCGGGCAGCCGCGCCCGAACGCATCTGCGCAAACCTGAACCGGCAGGCTCTTTGGGTTATCAGCAAGTGTGTGGATTTGCCGGCGTGCGATCCACCGCACGGGCTGCATCCCGTGATGCATCGTCCAGAGCAGATCGCCTGCGGTCAGCTTTTCGACGGGGATAATACCCGCACGGCCAAGCATCTTGGTGCCGGTCACAAAGCCCGAGAGAGGTGTGTCCACGCGCAATTGGCTTGCCCGGTCGCCGGGAAACCCATTGAGTGCCAGAACGACCCGGGGGCCGCCATGCAGACCGAAAACGATGCAGGCAGGCGCGCAAAAAGCCGGGTCGCGCAAATCGCTGGCCAATGGGCGCAAAAGATCAGGAGTGCCGTCTGTATCGGCGATGTGCAGCGCATAGCTGTCGCCGGTCTGGTGCAGCACAGCGTGGCCCGTCTCATGGGTCAGCGCGGTAAGGTTTGACAACGCGTCCAGATGGTCAGGAGCTGTTGTGCTCCGAAGAGGCCCGAACTGGGCAAGTTGGGATAAAGATAAAGAAAAGAAGTTACCAGTCACAGTCACACTCCTTTTGATAGGGGCGGAAAACTGCCTAAGGTTGTTTTATTCGCAGCAATTGCGGCAGAAACAAGGCCTTGGCAACAGTCTTTCTGAAAAACCTGTCCTGTTTCCGCAAAGTAGGGGGGATTGCTGGAAAAATAGGCGAAAATCCGCATCCTCTCTGGCTTTCGCGGGTGCAGCGACTATGCTGCAGTGCAACAGAAATCTCTAGGACATTGCCATGACACTCACCGGAAAAACCGCCATCATCACGGGGTCAAACTCCGGCATCGGCCTTGGAATCGCCCGCGAGTTGGCCAAGGCGGGCGCGGATGTGGTGCTTAACAGCTTCTCTGACAATGACGAGGATCATGCCATCGCCAAAGAGATCGCGGACGAGACCGGAACCAACACCCGCTATATTCAGGCCGATATGTCAAAAGGCGATCAATGCCGCGCCTTGGTCGAGAAAGCGGGAGCCTGCGATATCCTGATCAACAATGCAGGCATTCAGCATGTCTCGGGCATTGATGAGTTTCCGACCGAGAAATGGGACGCAATTATTGCGATCAACATGTCGTCGGCCTTTCATACGACAGCCGCCGCGTTGCCGATGATGCGCAAGGCCGGTTGGGGGCGGGTGATTAACATCGCCTCGGCACATGGATTGACGGCCTCTCCTTACAAGTCCGCCTATGTCGCGGCGAAGCACGGTGTGGTCGGGCTGACAAAAGTGACCGCTCTGGAAACTGCGCAGGAGCCGATCACGGCGAATGCGATTTGCCCGGGTTATGTAATGACCCCGCTGGTCGAGGCGCAAATCCCCGACACGATGGAAAAATACAACATGGACCGGGAAACCGCGATCAAAGAGGTCATGCTGACGCGCCAGCCCTCCAAAGAGTTTGCAACGACCGAGCAGATGGGCGGCACCGCTGTCTTCCTGTGTTCGGACGCAGCAGCGCAGATCACCGGGACAACCATCAGCGTTGATGGCGGCTGGACGGCATTGTGAGCGCGACCAAGACCAAACCCAAACGCATTAACCTTGCGCTTCAAGGTGGCGGGGCACATGGCGCGTTCACTTGGGGCGTGCTGGACCGCATTCTGGAGGATGACCGGATCGAGATTGCCGCAATGTCAGGCACCTCTGCCGGTGCGCTGAACGGTGCGGCGGTCAAATCGGGCCTCGTTCAAGGTGGGGCCACGCAGGCGCGCGAGAATCTCGACTGGCTTTGGGGGCAGGTGGGTGCGATCAATGATATGCGCCTGGCCAGTTGGATGACGACCACGGGTCCGGGTCCCGGCGTGGTGGCCAAGTCGTTGGAATACTCCTTGCCTTTCTCGGTCATCGACGGGGCGACACGGATGCTCAGCCCCTATACCTACGGCCCGTTCTATCAAAACCCACTGCGCCGCATCGTTGAGCGGTTTGAGTATGATGCGGTTTGCGCGGATGGAGGCCCGCAATTTCATGTCTGCGCGACAAATGTGCGCTCGGGCAAGATCCGGGTCTTCACCCGCGATGAAATTTCGACCGATGTCATTCTGGCCTCGGCCTGCCTTCCGACGCTCTTTCAGGCGGTGGAATTCACAGATCCCAAAACGGGCAAGATGGAGGCGTTTTGGGATGGCGGTTATACCGGAAATCCCGCGCTTTTCCCGCTTTATCATGAGGACTTGCCGCGCGACATCGTCGTGGTCAATATCAACCCGCTGCATCGCGAAGAGCTGCCTTTGACCGCGCAGGCCATCCAGAACCGCATCAACGAGATCAGCTTTAACTCATCGCTCCTGCGCGAGATGCGCGCGATTTCCTTTGTAAAGCGCTTGATTGCGCAAGGCCGGATGGATCGCGATCAGATGCGCGATCCGCTGGTTCATATGATCGCCGATGACGGGCTGATGAATGAGCTGAGCGTGGCCACAAAGCTCGTGCCTTCTGCCTATATCCTCGCCACACTCAAAGACGCCGGGCGCGCGGCGGCAACCGCGTTTCTGAATGCCCATTTCGATGATCTGGGCGCGGTGGATACAGTCGATCTTGAAGAGATGTTCGGTTAGGCTTGGCGCGATCCGCCCCGGACCTGATCCGGGGTCTCGCGCTAACCCTGTCGGTCGCGAGAATACTGACGCGCACCCGGAACAGGGGACAGCCATGCCTCGCGGCGCAGGGTCCAACACTCATATTCCGGTGTAAACTGGTCTGGCATGTCCATCGCACCCAGATGCAGCTCAATCTCGTTTTCGGTGCGCGCAAAGACGGAGGATCCGCAGGTTTTGCAGCTATGACGACCCGCGTGATCCAGCGTTTCGCCTGTAAGTGTTACGGCCTTTTCAGGATAGATTGCGGCGGCATAGAACACTGCGCCGTGATGCTTGCGGCAATCCAGACAATGGCAGATCCCGACGCGGTCTGGCTGGCCTTGCGCTGAAAACCGCACTGCCCCGCAGGCGCATCCTCCGGTGACGGCGGCCATTTAGCTGGCCAGTTCCTTGACCTTCTCGGGCGTGATCTCAGGGGCTTTGTCGTCGCCATTGGGATAAACAAGCCCTGCCGAGATCACCAGTTTCGCCGCATCTTCGACAGTCATATCCAGCTCGATAATGTCTGCGGTGGGAAAGAACAGCAAAAACCCCGAGGTCGGGTTTGGTGTCGTTGGTACGAAGACAGAGGTCATCGGTCCGCTATCGGCCTTTGCTGCAACCTCACCTTTGGCGGTCGTAGAGATGAAGCCAATCGCCCAGATGCCTTTGCGGGGATATTCGATCAGGCAGGCCGTGTCGAAGCTTGTTTCGGTCTGGGCAAACACCGTCTCGGCGATCTGTTTCACACCATTATAGATCGAGCGCACGACAGGGGTGCGGTTCACCAGATGCTCGGCCCAGCTAATCAGAGAGCGACCCAGCAGGCCCTTGGCCATCCAGCCCACGATGATGGTGAAGATCAGGAAGAAGATCACACCGACGCCGCGCAGATTGATACCGATATACTGCTCGGGCTGCCATTGTGCCGGCACCAGTGGCAGCACGAAGCCGTCGATCCAGCCAACGACCGTCCAGATCAGCCAGATCGTCAGCCCGATGGGCGCGACCACGACCAGCCCGGTCAAAAAGCTCGACCGAAGGCGTGCGAAGAGGCCCGGTTTGCGGGGCGGTGGCACTTGCTCGTCAAATGGGGTGGTCATCAGGCGTCCTTGGCAGTGCCCGAAAGCGGTGGGCCTTTTGAAAATAGGGAGTTTTTGGCAGCTCTACAATGCGGCTTTCGGGCGTCGCGCTGCGTTTGAGCCGATTTAGCCGTGATCGCCTGCGGATTGGGCAGCCAAAGCGCCTGCGATTTGTGCGGCAAGTCGGGCGTTGTTCAGCACCAGCGCGATATTGGCCGTGAGCGACGCGCCTTCGGTCAGCTCAAAAAGACGGCCCAGAAGGAACGGTGTGACGTCTTTGGCGGTGATGTTTTGTGCGTCGGCCTCGGCCAGTGCCTGCTCGATCAGCGGGGCCAGCGTTTCGTGCGGGATCTGCGCGCCTTGCGGGATCGGGTTGGTGACCAATTGGCCACCAGGCAAACCCATGGCGGCGCGTGTCAGATGCGCTTTGGCGATTTGATCTGGGGTATCCATACGCAGCGGCGCGGGCAAGGGGGAGGTGGCGGACCAAAAGGCGGGCAGACTGTCTTGGCCGTAGGCGATGACCGGTACGCCGAGGGTCTCAAGCACTTCGAATGTCTTGGGCAAATCAAGGATCGCTTTCGCGCCTGCGGCCACGACGGTTACCGGCGTTTGCGCCAGTTCCTGCAAATCAGCAGAAACGTCGAACGAGCGTTCCGCGCCGCGATGCACACCGCCGATGCCGCCTGTGGCGAAAACGCCGATCTCGGCAAGATGGGCTGCGATCATGGTCGCCGCGACGGTTGTGGCGCCCGTGCCGCCAGTTGCAATGCACGCCGCGATATCCGCGCGGGAGAGTTTGGCGACGCCGGTCGCCTGGCCCAGCGTCTCCAGCATGTCGTCGCTCAACCCGATATGCAGATCGCCGTCGATCACCGCTATGGTCGCGGGAACCGCCCCTTCGGCACGCACCTCAGCCTCGACCGCACGGGCGGTTTCCACATTTTGCGGATAGGGCATCCCGTGGGTGATGATCGTCGATTCAAGTGCCACGACCGCGCGGCCTTCGGCCAAAGCCGCCGCCACATCTGGTGTCATCACCATGGGAAAGCTCATGCGACAGCCTCGCCAGAGACGTAAGCCGCAGCCGCCCCAATCGCGGCGGTCAGCGCGAGGGCGCGATCAGCGCCCTGGTATTCGGCAGCCAAATGAGCGGCCATGAACGTGTCGCCCGCGCCTGTGATGCGCTTGACACAAACCTCGGGTGGGATTTGCGTCATCAGATCGCCTTGGTGCAACTCGCACGCCACCGCACTGCCATCGGTGACAAGCACTCGCGCGGCCCCGCGCTTGGACAAAGCCAAGGCGGCTTCTGGCGCGCTGTCAAATGTCGTCCCGCATAGCAGACCGGCTTCTTCGCAGTTAACGTAGAGCGTGGCGTTGGGCCGGGCCAAAAGCGGCGCAAGCCGTTCCGCCTTGCCGGGTGAGGCCGGGGCGACCCGCAGATCGGCTTTGGCAAAAGCAGGGGAGGTCGCGATCTCGGCCAACACCTCTTCAGTCAGGTTGCCGTCCAGCGCGATGATCCCCTCGTAAGGGACGTCATCTTTGGCCAAGGGGCCTTGCGTGATCGGGATCAGGATCGTGTTGCCGGCAGCCTCCAGCGAATGGGCATCGGCGACGGCAGCGACCAGCCCACCGGGGCCTTCGATGGCCATATAACGGTCAGTCGGTTGATCTTTGGAGACGTGGATATATTCCGTCACCATCCCCATCTCGGTCGCTTTGGCGACCAGTTGCGCGCCTTGCGGGTCATCTCCAATTGCGCTCAGCAAGGCGGGTGTCAGCCCCATTTCGCGTAGGGTCATGGCCACATTCATCGCCACACCGCCGGGGATCATCGTAATCCGGCCTGGCACATCCGAGCCGACCCGCATCTCTCGCTCAGACCGGCCGATCACGTCCCACAACACCGCGCCGATGCAAATAATATCAAATCCGTCCTTCATGGTCGCTTGATGCAAGGGTTTGCGCGCCCTTGCAAGGACTTGCGTTCGCGCCTTTGCGTCAGAAGAGGTTAATCCAAGATATCGCCCGACATTGTCCTTGCAATTGGGCAAAAGCTGACGTAATTCGCGCTCACTTCGCAGACGGGGTCGGGCCGATGGGGGAGACATCCTCAAAGGTCCACCGGTTGGGTTTACGCCCGAAAGCCCCGTCGAGGATTGAAACCGGAAAGGAAAACGGACATGGCTCTTCCTGAGTTCACCATGCGCCAGCTGCTTGAAGCGGGCGTTCACTTTGGTCACCAAACACAGCGCTGGAACCCGCGGATGGCAGAGTTCATCTACGGCGACCGCAACGGCATCCACATCATGGATCTGACGCAGACCGTCCCGATGCTGGACGCCGCACTGAACGTCGTGCGCGAAACCGCTGCCAAAGGTGGCCGCATTCTGTTCGTCGGCACCAAGCGTCAGGCCCAGCGCCCCGTCGCGGAAGCCGCCGAGAAATGCGCACAGTATTACATGAACCACCGTTGGCTGGGCGGCACGCTTACCAACTGGAAAACCGTCAGCCAGTCGATCAATCGCCTCAAGCAGATCGACGAAGCCCTTGAAGGTGGCGCCGAAGGCCTCACCAAGAAAGAGCGTCTGGGCATGGAGCGTGACCAGGCCAAGCTGCAAGCCTCGCTGGGTGGTATCCGCGAAATGGGCGGTGTGCCGGACCTGCTGTTCGTCATCGACGTCAAGAAAGAGGATCTGGCGATCCTCGAAGCCAAAAAGCTGGGCATTCCGGTTGTGGCCATTGTCGACACCAACTGCTCGCCTGATGGCATCGACTATATCGTCCCCGGCAATGACGACGCGGCCCGCGCCATCGCGCTTTATTGCGATCTGGTCAGCCGTGCAGCGCTTGACGGTATGAGCGCCCAGATGGGTGCTGCTGGCATCGACATCGGTGAGTTCGAAGAAGCTCCGGTTGAAGAAGCCGTTGCCGAAGCGCCTGCCGAAGCTGCCGCCGAAGCGCCTGCTGAGAGCTGAGCGACGTCGCAATTCTGATACGGGCGGCTTATATGCCGCACGTTTATTGATACGGGCGGTTCATCTACCGCCCGGGCCACCCTGATTTAGAGGATGAAAACCATGGCAATCACTGCTGCATTGGTAAAAGAGCTGCGCGACACCACCGGCGCTGGCATGATGGACGCGAAAAAAGCGCTGACCGAAACAGATGGCGATATGGATGCCGCTGTTGACTGGTTGCGCACCAAGGGTCTGGCGAAAGCCGCCAAGAAATCCGGCCGCACGGCTGCCGAAGGTCTGGTGGCTGTCAAAGTCGAAGGCGGGAAAGGCGTTGCGGTTGAGGTGAACTCCGAGACCGATTTCGTCGGCAAGAACGCCGAGTTCCAGGAAATGGTCGCCGGTATCGCAGACGTGGCAATGGGTGTGTCCGATGTGGACGCGCTGAAGGCGGCTGACATGGGCGGCAAGACCGTCGAAGACGTTGTGACCGCCAAAGTCGCCACGATCGGCGAGAATATGAGCGTTCGCCGTATGGCCGCGCTGCAGGGCGACACGGTTGTCTCTTATGTGCACAACGCGGTGACCGACGGCATGGGCAAGATCGGTGTTCTGGTCGCGCTGAAAGGTGATGACAATGGCATCGGCAAGCAGATCGCGATGCACATCGCCGCTGTGAACCCCGCCTCGCTGGGTGCTGACGATCTGGACCCGACCGTGGTTGAGCGCGAAAAGCAGGTTCTGACCGAGCAGGCCCGCGAAAGCGGCAAGCCTGAGCAGGTGATCGAGAAGATGATCGAAGGCCGGATGAAGAAGTTCCTGTCCGAAGTCACGCTTCTGGGCCAGTCCTTTGTCGTGAACCCCGACCTGACGGTTGAGGCTGCTGCAAAGGAAGCCGGCGTTGAAGTGCTGGGCTTCAAGCGCCTGGAAGTCGGCGAGGGCATCGAGAAGGTCGAAGAAGACTTCGCCGCTGAAGTTGCCAAGGCAGCCCAAGGCTAAGTCCTTTCAATACCGAAAGTAAAAAGGCGCTGCCCCGGTTGGGACAGCGCCTTTTTTACTGGTCTTGCTGTAACTCGTTACCCTTTCGAAAAAAGCGGCACCGACCTGGGGAGATCGATGCCGCTAAATCCACGCCCCGACTTGTTGGGATGGGCGAGGCGCTTCAATTCTGCTGACTGTACAACGCGACCAATAACGTCTTGCGCCAGCTGCCCGGCAGAACCGGGACCGAGATGGAGAGCCTCGCTATTACGAGGGTTCGCACCCCAAAGTTCCCTGGCCTTAGGCCACCACTCACGGAACATCTGTAACATGCCTAACGTCTTGCCGTAGGGGAAGGCACTGTCCTGTCACGGTTTCAAAATTCACGGAGATTTCACGCTCCGACTGCACTTTTTTTGCCCAGATGGTCAATAATGGCATCGATCGCGAGTGTGTATCCAATTGCACCAAAACCACAAATTTGGCCCACTGCAACCTGAGCGATAAAAGACTTTTGTCGAAACGCCTCACGCGCGTGAATGTTGCTCAAATGAAGCTCGATTACAGGGATTTCGACGGATTGTATCGCATCCATCAACGCCACTGATGTGTGGGTGTACGCGCCCGCATTCAAGATGATTCCCTTGTGGGTACCTTTGGCTGCGTGGATCAGATCAAGCATCTCACCTTCATGGTTGGTTTGTGCGAACGCGATACTGATGCCGCGGGTCTTTGCATGGGCGGTGCAAGCGGCCTCAATGTCGGCCAGGGTCGTTGCGCCGTAAACCTCTGGCTGGCGGGTGCCCAGCAGGTTCAGGTTCGGTCCGTTCAGGATCAGCAATGACGTCATGACGCGCTCCTATTTTGCGGCTTTGTAGCGCTGTGCCTTGCGCGCTGTCGAGGCCAGCGTGCGAAGACGGCGCTATTGTGGTGTAAAATCAACGCGCTTGCGCTCAGGGCTTATGTCGCGTGGGGGCGGGGCCGCGATAGGTGGCGGTCTGGTCGCCTGGCAGCTCATCGGGGGAATAGACGCCCAGCAACACGCCTGTATCACGCCCCGGCCCATGGCGCGCGGCGATATCAGCGTCCGAAACGGTGACGCGCTGTGACATCCGCCGCGCCCAGCTGTTGAGCTTTTCGTAAAGTGCCGCGCGCTGATTTACATAGGCCGGGTCGCCGCCCAGATCGACCAACTCATCAGGATCATGTCGCAGATCATAGAGCATGGGGCGAAAGCCGCCCTCACAATGGACCATCTTCCAGTCATGATCGGCGACCATGATAAGCCGCGCATCTTTGGGCGCGACATCCAGCGACTTGGCGACGGGATGGGCGGAGTAATCATATTCGCTGATCACATAGTCCCGCAGGCTGCCGGCCGTGGTACCCTGCAGATAGGGCAGGAGGGAACGGCCTTCCACGATATGCTCTGGCACAGCGCCACCTGCCGCGTCGATAATTGTCGCGGTGACGTCAATCGCCTCGACCAGCGCGTCGCAGGTTGTCCCGCGGGTCGCATCTGCGCTGGTGCGAGGGTCATAGACAATCAGCGGCACCTTGACCGAGGGCGCATGGAAGAGGTCTTTCTCGCCCATCCAGTGATCGCCCAGATAGTCGCCATGATCTGAAGTAACGATGATCATCGTATCATCCGCGCGTCTGCTGTCTTCGAGATAGGCAAAGAGCCGTCCCATCTGGTCATCGCATTGCTTGATCAGCCCCATATAGGCCGGGATCACCGCCTCTCGGACAGCATCGCGCGCAAAGCTTTGGCCGACACGGCCTGCGGTGAAGGCCGCATAGATGGGGTGTGGGTCGTCCAGCTCTGCCTCTGCGCGGGTGACGGGCAGGATGTCATCTACCCCGTAGAGATCGTTATAGGGCGCTGGCACGATATAGGGCCAGTGGGGTTTGATGTAGCTGACATGGGCGCACCACGGGCCGTCTGTGGCCTCCATAAAGGCGATCGCTTTAGAGGTCAGCCACGGCGTCTCGCTATCCTGTTCATCAATATTGGCCGCATGGCGGGCGTTCTGCATGAACCAGCCGCTGGTCATCTCGCCGTCCTCAACCCCGGCATTGGCATGGGAGGCCCAAGGGTTCTCGGTGCCGTAGCCCTTGGCTTTGAGGTATTCATTATAGGGGCTGCGCTTTGTGTCATAGAAGCCGTCCGGCCCTTGCGCCCAAAGCCCATCATCGCGGCACCAGACATCAAAACCGCATTCGGCCTGCCGTGCACCAATAACGCTGTTGGGGGCGAGGCCGAGCCGTTCCATCCCTTTGGCGTCCACCGTCATATGGGTTTTGCCGACCAGCCAGCACCCCGTGCCACCCGCGCGCAAATGATCGCCTAAGGTCACTTCGCCGACGCGCAAGGGAAAGCCGTTCCAGGCCGCGCCATGGCTGCTGACATAGCGACCCGTATAAGCGCTCATCCGCGCGGCACCACAGATCGGCGATTGGGTGTAGGCGTTGGTAAAGCGCACGCCCTTGGCAGCGAGCCGGTCGATATGGGGCGTGTGCAGATGCGGATGGCCTGCACAGCTCAGGTAATCAAACCGCAACTGGTCAAACATGATGTAAAGGATGTTCATGGGCGGGATCGTAAGCGCGCGGCGGGCGAGCGCAAGCTCAGACCGGGATCAGGTCTGCCAGTTTCAGGCGCTGGATTTTGCCCGACGGACCTTTGGGTAACTCGTTCAGGAAATGGACGGCATCCGGGGCTTTGAACGCGCCCACGCGTTCGGCACACAGCGCAATCAGCGCTTTGGCGTTCAGGTCAGAGCCTTCGCGGATGCGCACGGCAGCCTCAATCCGCTCGCCGTAGCTGGCGCAAGGGCGCGCGAAAGCGGCGGCCTCGATCACGTCGGGGTGCGAATAGAGCGCCTCATCGACTTCGCGGGGGGCGACGTTTTCACCGCCCTTGATGATCAGCTCTTTCAGACGACCGGTGACGAAGACATAGCCATCGGAGTCCATTTTCGCGAGGTCGCCCGTGCGCAGCCAACCGTTGCGGAAGGTGGCCGCGGTGGCCTCTGGATTCTTGAGATACTCCAGCAGCGTGTTGGGGCCACGCACGACAATCTCCCCTTCGGTGTCGGCGGGCAGGGCGGTGCCATCGGGCCCCTGAATCGCGACCTCACAGCCATACGCTTGCCCCGGAGAGCCGATCTTGCGCGTGGCGGGGGGTAATGGGTTCGACAGGATTTGTGCGGCGGTTTCGGTCAGGCCCATCGTCTCGACAATCGGTATCGAAAAGCGGGCTTCAAACGCGGACTGTGTCTCGACGGCGAGCGCGGACGAGGCAGAGCGTCCAAACCGGATGGCGGCTTTGGCTTGGGCGGAGGGGTCGGCTTCGCCATGAAGAAGATGCGATATGATCGTTGGCACGGCAGAGAACCATGTCACGCCACCCGTCTCGGCCTGGGTCCAGAACCGGGACGCGGAAAAGCGCGAGACCATGGCGAGCGAGCCGCCCGACACGAGGCTGCCCATCACCGACACGCAAAGCCCGTTGATGTGATAGATCGGTAGCACGCAGAACCCGCGATCCTGTGGGTTCAACGCATGTGCGATGGCGGTGGTCCAGCCGCCAGCGAGCAAGCTCGCATGGGTGTGCACCACGCCTTTCGGCGTCCCCGTCGTGCCGGAGGTATACATCAGCAAGGCGTGATCATCGGGGCTGACGGCGTGGAGCAGAGCGTTGGATTGGCCCGTTAGCCCAACGGCTTCGGTGCTCGGGCTTTTGGCAGCCTCAAAAAGGGCGGCGCAGCTCTCATGCACGAAGGCAAAGCGGGCCTCCGAATGCTCCAACGCGTAGGAAATAGCGTCACGACCAGCGGCGAGGTTGATCATTGTGGCGCGAAACCCGCCATAAAGCGCGCCGTAAAAGGCCGTCACGGCTTCGGCACTGTTTGGGGCGATCACGGCGACGCTTTCGCCTTTCACAACACCCTTGGCAGTGAGTGTCTGGGCAAATCCGCGCGCATCATGGCGCAGGGCGGCCCAGCTTAGATCGGTGCCTGTTTCGGGGAAGTAGACGGCGACCCCACCGGCCTCTGCGCGCGCGTCCAGCCAGTCGCGCACGGTGCCAAGTGGTGGCCTGTGCGGGTCGAGCTTCATGATCCTGCAACGCTCCAATAGTCGGCAAAGATATCGTCTAGTGATGGCTCCCGTGCGGGGATTTCGCGCACGATCTTGGTGGTTTGCAGAAAGTGCTTCCAATGCAGGTTTTCGTCGATGACGTTGCCGCCCCACGCCCCGCACCCCATGCTGAGCGAGAAGGGCATGCCGTTGGTGAAAGCGCCGCCGGTGGCGAATGTATGTGCTTGATTGACGATGATCCGGCTGGTGGGGATCGTGGTGGCAAGCAGCATCACACGATCCGCATCGGTGGAGTGAATCCCGACCGAATGACCGGCCCCTTGGTGCAGTTGTAATGCGCGCGTCGTCTCTACCGCGGCGTCAAAATCAGATGCGCGGTAGAGCGCCAGCACGCGGCTGAGTTTCTCACCACTGAGGGGATGATCGGGGCCGATGCCCTGGGTGGGCACGGCGATATACTCGGTCCCTTCGGGCACGCGGCCTTGAAGGTCCAAGGCTGCGATCATGGGCGCCGCGTCTTGCGCAATGACTTCGCGGTTCAAATGGCCATCCGGCCAGAGCTTAGCGACGATCCCGGCCTCATCATCGACAAGCGCGCCGCCAGCTTGTGACATGGCCGCAACGAACGCGTTATAGACGGCGTCAACCACCACCACTGCGTTCTCGGATGAGCAGGACGTGGCGTTGTCAAACGTCTTGGAGGCGCGAATCTTCTCGGCAGCGGCGGCCAGATCGGCGGTCTCATCCACGATAACGGTGACATTGCCCGCGCCGACGGCCACCGCAGGGGTGCCGCAGGTTTGCGCTCGGCGGACGTTGTTCTGGCTACCTGTGCAAATGACCTTGTCGCAGGTCTCCATCAGGCGTTGTGTTTTCTCTTTGGAGCCGGGGGCCGGGATCATCTGCACCAGATCCGGGTCTTCGCCGATCTTGGCGAACTCGGCGTGGATAAACTGCAAAAGCCGCTCGCAAGAGGCCACGCCCTTCGGTGACGGGGCCACGACAATCGCGTTGCCGCATTTCAGCGCATTGATGATGTTATTGGCGGGCGTTGCAGCCGGATTTGTCGAGGGAACAATCGCACCGATCACGCCCATGGGGCGCGCGATCTCGGTGATGCCGCTCGCTTCGTCATCCTTGATAACGCCAAAAGTCGTCACGCCCTGAATGTCGCGCAGAAGACCAAGCGTCTTGCGGTGGTTCTTGGTAATCTTGTCTGCCACATTGCCCAGCCCGGTTGTCTGCACTGCAAGCTCAGCCAGCTCGCGGTTGCGGTCAGGCTCCATGATGGCCCAGCCGACAGCTTGCGCCGCAAGGTCATAGCGCGCCTGCGATCCATTTGCCTCAAACCGTGCTTGCGCAGCGCGGGCGCGGGCGAGAATAGCGTCAAGTTCAGACAGAGGGTCGGGGGCATTCATGGCGTTGGCTTTCATAAGTGGCGCCGCCCCGAATGGGCAGGACGACGCCTGTGGGTGTGCTACAGTCCTGCAAGCAGTTCCTTGAGAGTCTCTTCGCGCGCAGCCCACATCTCAAGCACCTCGTCACGGGTCATGATGTGCATGGGCGATCCGCCTGCTTTCATCTTGCCCGCAACGCGGCTGTTTTCGAACATGGCCGGGACGGTTTCGGCCAGCTTGTCGATGATCGGCTGAGGCGTGCCCTTGGGCACCATCACGCCGCGGAAGTTGACCGACGCATTGTCGATGTCAAAGCCTTGCTCGGCCATGGTGGGCACGTCGGGCAGGAAGTCATTCCGCTCCAGATCGAAGACGCCGAGGATTTTGACATTG
The DNA here is from genome assembly GCF_020177595.1 of Cognatishimia sp. MH4019. Taxonomy (GTDB): domain Bacteria; phylum Pseudomonadota; class Alphaproteobacteria; order Rhodobacterales; family Rhodobacteraceae; genus JAHTBL01. The sequence goes on from NZ_JAHTBL010000001.1 coordinate 486,840, forward strand.
CCTGCTTCCTGCGCGCGGAAGGCGTCAGACAGGTTGTTCACACCGCCCAACACTTCGCCCGCGATTACGGATTTCATGGCACCCGCACCGCCTTGGCTGCTGGGGATATAGGCCAGCTTCACGCCTGCAGCTTTCTCAAGCTGAAGCGCTGCGATGTGGTGGCCCACAAAGAGACCCGCACCCGAGAATGTCAGCCCGCCGGGGTTTTCCTTGGCGTAGTTGACGACATCTTCCATCGAGTTGAACTCGCTATCCGCACCGACCACGAACACGGCCGGGTCCGCGCCCCAGTTGGCAATCGGCTCAAAGCTGTCGGCGGAATACTCGACACCGCCTTCAATCGACTGGGCGATGAAATGGGGGATGTTATAGGCGCCAAGGGTGTAGCCATCGGCCTCGGCCTGCGTGGCAAACCAGTTCCAGCCAACACGACCTCCCGCGCCGGGCTTATTGATGATCGCAATGGGCATGCCCAGCGCATCCTCGTTGCCAGCGGTCATCGTCACGATGCGCGCCTGAAAGTCAGTGGCCCCGCCCGCGCCATAGCTGACCATCATCATGATGGGCCGCTCGGGATAGGCCTCATGGCCTTCCGCGATGGCAGTGCCGGTCATTGTCATCAGCGCCATAGAGGCGGCTGCTAGTAGCGTCTTCATGGGTTTCTCCTCCCTAGGGTTACTCTGCCGCTTTTGCGGTTCAGAAGAATATCTCTCGCGGTGTGAATACGTTCAAAAGCATCGCGAAGAGACCGTACATGACCGCCAGAAACCCGGCGGTGATCAGAGCGCGCTTGATCCATGTTTTCACCTCTGTGTGGGGTGCAGGATCATAGAGCGTTAACAGAATGAAAAAGACAGCCGTGGCGGCGGTGTAAAAACCAAGACCGTTCGCCGCCCAGAACACGAAGACCAGCGCCACGATCAGGCCTGGCAGGATGTTCATCATGGAGCGGCGATCCAGCCCGTTGCCGACCTTGGTCTTGCCAAGAACCGCCTTGCCGAAGGTCCAAAGCGCCAGCACCGCGAAAACGGTCGAGATGAGGCGCGGGAAGACAAAGGCGGCGGCAGGTTGCTGCGTGTAGCTGATATAACAGACGGTCAGGCCGACGGCGGCGACAAGCCCACTGGCCACGATATGCTGTGTGCGGGGCAGGTCGGTCATGACAACGCCTCCTCTTTCTTAACGGCGTCGTCTTTGGTGGTATAGCGGCGATTGCGCAGCTCCATCCAGACGGAATAGGCGATAGAGGCAACGACCACTCCGATCAGCGTCAGGTTTAACGCGCCTGTCAGGAAATAGGGGGCCATTCCAGAGGTCGCATTGGCGATCATGCTGCCTTGGATAAAGTTCGCCTCAGCAATTGGACCAAGGATCAGGCCCAGCACAAGGGGGGCTGCGGAAAAGCCGAACCGCTCAAGGAAATACATCGCCGTGCCGAGCGTCATCATCACATAGACATCGCCCATCGAGTTCTGCACCGAGTAGCTGCCAAAGACCGCAAGCCCCAGCACAACGGCGGCCATCACAGCGTTGGGCACTTGCGCGACACGCGCCGCAAGACCTGCCACGTAGAGCCCAAAGATGCACATCAAGATCTGGCCGATCAGCATTGAATTGATAAAGGTCCACGCCACTTGCGGGTGGTTGTCGAACAGATCGCTGCCCGGAAAAATCCCGTGGATCAGCAAGCCACCGAGCAGAACCGCCGCCGTGGGCGAGCCGGGGATCGACAGCGTCAGAAGCGGCACGAGCGATGGGCCAACCATTGCGTTGTTCGCGCTTTCGGCTGCGATCACGCCTTCGCTGTGCCCAGTGCCGAATTTTTCGCGTTCCGGGCTCATCTTCTTGGACTGGTCATAGGCCACAAGGCCCGCGATCTGGCCGCCGACCCCGGGGATCAGACCGATGATAGAGCCGGTGAGTGTGCCAATGCTCAACGCGCGGCCCCGGCGGACTACTTCGCGGATCGCCTCACCAATCGGGTGGTGCTGCACGGTCAGCACTTCGGCATCCAGCCGAGTGCGACCTTTGGCAAACATCGTGATGACCTGCGGGATCGCGAAAAGCCCGATCAGGGCAGGGATCACATTGATGCCGCCAGACACGCTGGGGTGAAAGATGAATCGCTGCGCGCCCATGATGTCGTCAAAGCCAATGGTGGCCAGCCACAGGCCGATACAGCCTGCCAAAAGGCCTTTCACAACGGAACTTGAATCGAGCGAGCCAATCACTGTCACCCCAAGAATGGCCAGCCAGAAGAGATGCGACGGCCCAAATGCAAGCGCCCATTGCGCCAGCATCGGGGTCAAAAAGATCAGCAGCATGACGCCAAAAACACCACCCACGGCAGAGGCCAGGAACGACAATTGCAAAGCCCGCGCGCCTTCGCCTTTCTGCGCCATTGTGTGCCCGTCAAGCGTGGTCGCGATGTTGGCGGGTGCGCCGGGGATTTTCAGCAAAATGGCACTCACTGCGCCGCCCGCCACGGTCGAGGTATAGGCGGCCCCTAGCAGGATCAGACCTTGCGCAGGCTCCAATCGAAAGGTGAACGGGATCAGCAAGGCGACGGCCATGGTTGGGGACAACCCCGGCGTTGCCCCAAGGATCAGGCCGCCGATTGTGCCCAAAAGTAGCAACCCGAAGTTGATCGGGGTGAACACGTCACCAAAGTAGGCCAGAAATTCCAAGGCGCTCCTCCCAAAGCAAAACCTCGACTTGACCGACAAGCGTATGTAATGAAAATAGTATTGCAAATGTTTTCATTTTTAACGTTAAGAGTGAGGCGCAGGGCACTGCTTTGAAAGATAAAAAGTCCGATATCGTGGCTGTGGCAAAGGCTGCGCGCGTGTCGCCATCGACGGTGTCGCGCAGCTTTAATCATCCCGAACTGGTCAAGGCATCGACTCGCAAGAAGATCGACACTGCTGTGCGCAGGTTGGGCTATATTCGAAACCGGGCTGCACAAACGATCCACGGCATTCGCAGTGGAACGGTCGGGTCGATTGTGCCAACGATTGATCACACGATCTTTGCCGAGCTGATCCAGAGCTTTTCGGACTCGATCGAGGATCTTGGCTTTACGATCCTGCTCGCGTCGCACGGCTATGACCTGCAGCGCGAATATGCGCTGACCCGCAAGATGCTGGAGCATCGCGTCGACGGTATGGCGCTGATCGGCACGCAGCATGAGGCTGAAACCGTACATCTTCTGCACAGTCAAAGCATACCGACCGTGCTGCTTTGGAACTATGCCGAGCAGACGTCCTTTCCTTGTGTCGGTTCGGACAATTATCGCGCCGGTTGGTTGGTTGGCGACCATATCGGGCGGTTGAAACACCGCAACGTTGCGGCACTTTTCCCGCCCGTTAACGGCAATGATCGCGCAGCGCAGCGCCGGGCAGGGGTGTTGGCAGCGTTGGCAGATCACGGCGTCGCGCTTCCAGCACATCGTCTGTTGGAGACGCCCTACAGCGTGGATGCGGCGAAAGTCGCGATCATGCGGCTGCTCGCCACCGGAGACAGGCCCAGCGCCTTGATCTGTGGCAATGACGTGCTGGCATGGGGCGCGCTTCATGCGCTCAACCGCGCGAATGTCCGAGTGCCGGATGAGATAAGCGTTGCAGGTATTGGCGACTTCAAAGGCTCGCGAGAGTTCGAGCCTGCCTTGACCACTGTTCGCATCCCGGCACGCCAAATCGGTGAAAAGGCTGCCACGCTGATCGCCGATCAGATCGTCAACCCAAATGCGACCTTGATGGGCGAACTTGTCGTACCTGAGCTGATGATCCGCGAGACATGCGCGCCTTTTGGCGCCAGGGTTGGCTGATCGGCAATCCTTTAGACCTTATGACGCTCCAAGAGCTACGATGCTTGCAGGTTGCAAAAACATCATACTGACCTCTCTAGATGCGTGGTTCAAATTTGGGCCACGACCGCTCTCCCAATACGCTGACGTGGCATCGGGAGCACTCGTATCGAGTAGTGTTTAAGACAAGGAAGCGCCGATCTGGCCATTTCCATACTGTCCCGGACTTGACCCCGGACCTCTGACAGCGACATGTGGCGCGAGACCCCGGATCAGGTCCGGGGCGGGCTGGTCGAAACGGTCCTTGATCTGGCAGAGGCATCTAGACGCCATGAGTGAGACGAAAACATGTTGTGGTCCTTCGCGCGGGCATGGCGGCAGGCCCGCGCATGATGAGATCACTCCGGCCCGCGACGCGCAGGATTTCGACACCGTGCTCATCCCCGAAGGCCGTGACCTTGTCGGCACCAGTGAGCCGCAAATCCCCGATGATGGCGAAAGCCCCCTGCGCACGGCACGCCACAAGGCATTTCGCATTGCGACGACTGCGGTGTCTAATGCCGAGTTTGAGGCATTTGTCACGGCCACTGGTTACGTGACCGAGGCGGAGCGCTTTGGGTGGTCTTTCGTTTTCTGGAGCGATGTGCCCGCCGCCTACGGCGCGACCGAGCGTTATGCCGAGGCGCAATGGTGGTGTCGGGTGGATCACGCCAACTGGCGCGATATCAACGGGTCAGGGACCGCAGATGTGGCATGGCACCCGGATCACCCGGTTGTGCAGGTCTCCTGGCATGACGCGCAAGCCTATGCGCGTTGGGTCGGGGGCCGTTTGCCCACGGAAGCTGAATGGGAAACAGCGGCACGCGGTGGGCAGGGGAACGTGCGCTTTCCGTGGGGCGATTTGGAACCTGACGATGACAGCATCATGCCCTGCAATATATGGCAGGGTGATTTTCCTCGCACCAATACCTGTGCCGACGGCTATGCGCGCACGGCACCTGTGCAATCCTTCGCGCCAAACCCCATGGGCCTCTATAATATGGTCGGCAATGTCTGGGAATGGACCGCCGATCCGTTTCGGATCAAGTCGGTGAAAAGGCATGTCCGCCAGAGGCTGGAAGGGATGAAAGGCTACCGGCTGTCCAAGGGGGGGTCGTATCTTTGCCACAAAAGCTATTGCTACCGATACCGGATCGCTGCGCGCTCGGGCTCATCGCCAGACAGCGCCACGCCGCATCACGGGTTTCGGATTGTCTGGCCCGCGTGACGCTCAGGCTGCCGGAATCGTCAGCCCGTATTCCGCGCAACATTCCACCAAGGCCGCATACATCCCGTCATACGCAGGATGATCCGGACCAAGGCTGTTGAGCTGCCAGAAATCTTCGCGCAGATCATACATCTGCGTGGAGCCGTCCTCGTAGCGGATGATCCGGTAATCGCCTTTGCGGATCGCAGCGTTGTCATGGTGGAAGGTCGGCACAGCCCGGTCGGGATCCGTGTCCCCCTCAAGATACGGCAAGAGAGATCGGCCAACGCACGCGTCCGGGGCAGGGAGGCCTGCGATATCCAGCACAGTCGGCCCTACATCCAAAAGCGCCACCGGGTCGTAAACATCCTGGTCCGTCGGATTGTCCGGGTCGTAAATCACCATCGGAACAGAGGCGACTTGCTCGAACAGGGTCGTTTTGCGGTAAAGATTGCGATTGCCCAGATGGAAGCCGTGATCAGACAGGATGACAACGATTGTGTCCTTGGCGTGGGGCGAGGCCTGCAGCGCGTCCCAGACCCGGCCAAGATGGTAATCGCCGTGGCTGTAGGCCGAATAATAGTTGCGCACGCTGTCGCGCCACCACTTCATATCACCCTTCTTTATATGCTCGTTCTCTCGCATCAGTTCATCTGAGAAAGCATTGTAATCATGTCCGTTTTTCCACTCCTCGGGGGGCTTGAGGTTGGTGGCGTCATACATCTCTTTGAAGCGGATAGGGGTGTAGTGGGGGCCGTGAGGGCTGTAAAAGCCGACCTCGCGATAAAATGGCGCGTCCTGGTCGTAGCTGTTAAAAAATTCAACCGCTGAATCGCCCGAATTGGCATCATAGAAAGCCTGATCGTCTTTCGGGTCGACGCTGGCCCAGCCGCCACGGTTGCCGCCAAAGCGCTTCTTTTCAGAGACTTCGGGGAAGTGCATATCCGCGCGGAAGCGCTTTTGGTTGTCCGAGTAAATCCAATTGTGAAACCGCCGCCGCAAGGGGCGGTAGCGATGGTGGACCTTGCCGCCAGAAGAACAGAAGAACCCGGCCTCTTTCAGCTTGTAAGACCAGACCTCCTGTGGCGCGATCTTATCGAAAAGCTCGTCCGCGTTCTCGAAGATGCCTAGCTGGTGTGGGGTCTTGGCCGACATGAAACTGGCGCGCGAGGGGCCGCAAATCGGCGCCTGACAATAGGCGGAATGGAAAACGGTGGATTGCGCGCAGATACGGTCCAGATTCGGGGTCTGCAACGGCTCGTTAAAAGCAGTCTTGTAGCGCCACGGCGCGGTTGCATCGTCAAACGAGATCAGAACCACGTTCTTCTGCCGCGTTGCCATAACCCACTCCTAACCCGATAGATCGTTTTTATTATGACGGGGTGATCGCCCCGAAACCTGTGTCTATGGAATAACGCGGTTCTGCCTGTGGTCTCAATGTCTTTTGTCGAGATAGATATCAGTGAACGATCCTCGAACCCGTGGCGTCCGGTTTGGACCGAGGGCAGGGAGATGGCTCAATCCGATCCATGGTTGTCTGTAAATGACTCTTGCCGGGTTTTATTGCCCGCTCACATGCCGGGGACTGGGTGAGTATCAACATCGGAACTGAGCGTTGGCTGCAGCGTAGAACAGACGACAGCGACGCTTGCGGGGTGTCGGTTTTCGTTCAGAAAACGCGCATCGATGCGCGGGAGCGTGTAAACGGTGTCCACGTGACCTTATCGTTTCCTATCAGCGACGAGATAGGGGAATTGGGTAGCTCGATAAGAGCATTCTACAGATGGTATATTTTTCTTATAATCGGTATTATGTAAATAATATGAATTGATGAAAAACATATAAATCAATGCGCTAAGCGTAACAGTTCATGTAAAACTGCCCTCGATTCAACGTCAGAAGAACAAAGGACAGATCCAGCACTGAGCGCATGCGAAACGCGCGTCAGTGAAGTAACCGCGCCTCGAAATGGCGCAGCGCCATACGTGCCGTGCCATAGCTGTTGCGTCCACGCTCTTGCTCAAGATCCGGAAACAGCGCGAAAAGCTCGGTGCGTTGTGCGTGATCAAGACCTTTGAGCGACAGATCACCGGGCTGGAAACTCTCAGACCAAGCGCCATCGCCATTGATGATCTCGTGTTGCGCGAACATGACGTGAATGTAGCTCTGCCCGTTCGTCGTGTTCGCCATTTCAACGCCAGCCATGCCCAGCATGTGCTTGGCCGCGACCAGAACCTCCGCTTCGCCAAAGTAAAGCTCGACCTCAGGGCCACTTACCAGCATCCGGTGTTGTGGTGACACGGTCGTGTCGCGTTCGGGCAGATCGTCGCCAAAACACCCTGCGCGGAACGTGATCGCGCCGAGAATTGGATTTTGCGCCAACTCGTCGGGGCTCAGGTGCCGCGTGCCAATCCAGCGGACCGGTTGATAGCCGTTGTCACGGGTCAAGACGCGATCACCGATTTGCAGATGCTCGACCGGGATCAGGCCTTGAACTGTGCGGATCTGCGTGCCGGGCGTGAAACACGGCACATGATTGACCGTCTCGATCTCCGAGAACGTCATGGTGCCGGTGACAGCCCCATTTCCGTCCAGGAACTCGACCGTGCCGGCCTCGCTGTCAGTTGGATCGTACTTGATCCGGGTTGGTCCCGCGCCTGTCAGATCAAGGGTGTCATTGTCATTGCCGCCTTCACCACCGATGACTGTATCGCCAACGCCGCCGATAAACGTGTCGGCATCGTCGCCACCATCCAAAGTGTCTGCGCCATCACCGCCTGTAAGCGTGTCGTCTCCGTCCAGTCCCAGAAGCACATCTGCGCCAGAGCCACCGGTGATCGCGTCATTGCCGTCGCCCGCAAAGACGTTGATGCCGGTGCTGTCACCGCTCAGATCGATCGTATCATCACCAGAACCGGTTGAGATCCGCTCAATCTCGGAAAAATCTGCGCTGTTTGGACCTTGGGTGAGCGTGCCAGTCTCGTCGCCATCAAAGACAACCGTGACGTCTTCGGATCCGGTGTAGGAGACCTCATCGCCATTCGTTTCGCCGGTTTCGCCGCCTGTGATTTCGTCATTGCCGAAGGTGCCATCCAGGATGAACTGGTCATCACCGGCCTCGCCCGACATCTCGTCATTGCCAAGCCCGCCCGTGATGGTGTCATCACCTGCGCCAGCCTCGATAATGTCATCCTCGCCGACCTCGCCTGCGATGATTGCATCATCATTGTCCACGCGGTCGCCGTCGGGATCGCCCGTATAGCTACCATCAATGATGTTATCAGAGGCATCGCCCGATACGATCCCGTCCCGTTCCACGACAGTGACGTTTTCGATATTGCGAAAATTCAGCGTGGTGCCGTCATCGAAATACACCGTGCCGTCTTCGTTATCCGTCGGGTTATACTCGATGCGGTCGACATCCTCGACAATCAGTGTGTCGTTGTCATCGCCCCCTTCGCTTCCGTTGACGGTGTCGCCACCATCGGCGCGGATCGTGTCGGCATCACTGCCGCCAATAACAGTGTCGGCACCTGTGCCGTCGCGCGCATCAATCTGGTCCGCGCCAACGCCACCGCGCAGCGTATCATCACCGTCGCCCCCCAGCAGAGTGTCATCGCCGCCCTGCCCCGACAAAAGATCATCGCCGGCACCCCCTTCAAGCCTGTCGGCCCCGCCACCCCCAAACAGATCGTCATTGCCGTCGCCGCCGAACAACTGGTCCTCGCCAGCGTTGCCGTTCAGCGTGTCATCGCCACCATAGCCGTAGATTGTGTCATTCCCGGCCCCGCCAGAGAGCGTGTCATCGCCCGGGGCGTCATCCACAACCGTGTCGAAATGTACATCCGTGACCCAAAGAGCCTGCGCACCGGTGCCCGCATTGTCGTAATCAATGAAGACTTGCTGAACAGGCCCGGCAATCGTCACCAGAACCGAGCCGCCAACGGTTTCCTGTGTGTCATTGCCTGCCGCGCCGTCCAGCGTATTGCCGCCTGTCAGCGTGTCGTTGCCGTCGATCTGATAAGTTACGGTTACAGGTTGCCCATCGACGCCGATGGCGGTCACGGTAACCTGATCGTCCCATGTGCTTTGATCGATATCGTTGATGCGGAACTGGACGTTCTCAACGCCAAAGCCAAACTCCGTCTGAGGCTTTACATCGAAATCGAGCGTTACCGTCGTTGTTTGCGACACGCCAGAGCCGCCATTGCCCGCGCCACGCAACTCAAGCGATGAATCGCTGGCAAAGGGTTCGGAGCCTTCGCGATATTGCGGAGCGGTGCTGCCTTCAGCAGAGTTAAGCCCGCCATCATCCGAGATACTGACCGTTACGTTGACCGACCCGGTATCTTGGGTGAAGCCCCCGCTTAGATCGACACCATCGCCGCCGGCTGTGGTCCAGTTCAGGCTCTCGCTCAGCTGGGTCGAAACCTGACTGTCGCCAAAAATCGTGTCGTCGCCCGCACCGGCCACAACCGTGTCATTGCCCGAGCCACCATAAATAGTGTCATCGCCCTGCCCGGACGTGATGGTGTCATTGCCTTGCCCGCCATAGACAATGTCGTCATTGGGCCCCTCGCCCGGCAAAAACCCGTCATTGCCGTCGATCTCGTCGCCATTCTCGTCGGTATATCCGCCGCCGATGACATCATCGCCTGCGGTGCCAGACACATAACCATCCGGCACAGCGCCCGTTTCTCCAGCAGCATTTGCTGTGGGGCTTCCCTCTGTCAGATCGCCATTGCCGTCGCGCTGGATCGAGGTGCCGTTGACAACGCTGGTGTTGATTGTCTCGGTGCCGACATCCGTGGTGCCGGGGAAACCGCTGGGCAGCGAGGGATTGGGTGGATCGCCGTAAGCAACCGCCACATATTCGCCGCTGCTGGTATCCACCAGAAAGATCGTGTCGTTCTGCGTGCCTTCGCCATCGGGGAGGAAGTTGACGCTGTTGTTATTCGTGGCCTCAAAGACGCCCGCCGGGGGTGTGCCGACATGTTCGCCGATAATTGTAGCGGTCCCGCCTGCGGGGATCGCATCGGTCGGGCCGAAGCTGTAAAGCAATCCTTCAGTCGCTGACCAAACCTCATACCCTGCAAGAGAGACCGCCGATCCGCTGGCATTCTGGATCTCAACGAACTCGTCGGCCTTGTTGGCCACGCCGTCACCATCGACATCTACGGCATTGGCACCGGCGTTGTCGGCCATAATCTCACTGATAAACAACACACCATTTAGAAAATTGGCCATCTGCAGCGCCCCTGAAGGTTAGTTTATAGTGATCAGACAATCGCGGACGAGAGAGGCATGAATTGGACAAAACTAAGTATAGAGTGTCATGGTTTTTTGGCATTTAAGTGAAACGCTGGCATTCCTCGATTACGCGAACGGCGAAAATGTTCGGTAAAGCCTTATTTTTCAGCTTTTATCCTTCCTTCGGACGGCGATCCAGAGCTGGAAAGGGTCATCTCATTTTCGCCTCAATCGTCGCTATTTCTTGGAAAAAAGAACCAGTCTGATGCGGTCTTCTACCGAGACCGTCATGCGCTTGCAACGGCAGGATGAAATGCATGGTAAGATGTCTCCCTCGCCGCGTATCTGTGCAGCCTCTTCAAAGCAGACTCGATGCTTTAACCTGGGCTCAAACCGGCTTAGGCTGGCCCCAATTGGGTCGCAGAGCATCCTGCCACAAGGCCCTTCCCGATCGGATGCTCCGATCCAACGTCATAAACTGGGAGTCACGCATGTCCTTCAAAACCACCACCGCAACGCTTGCCCTGATCGCGTCCGCCGGCCTCGCCCAGGCTGATTGCGGCACCGTCACCTTCTCGGACGTGGGCTGGACCGACATCACGGCCACCACGGCCGCAACATCCGTCGTGCTCAACGCGCTTGGCTATGAGGTGGACGTCAAGGTCCTCTCCGTGCCAGTGACCTACTCGTCGATGGCGGCAGGTGATATCGATGTTTTCTTGGGCAACTGGATGCCCACGATGGAGGCTGATATCGCCCCCTACCGTGAAGCAGGCACCGTGGATACGGTTCGCGAAAACCTGACCGGCGCGAAATATACGCTGGCCACAAATGCCGCTGGGGCTGCTCTTGGGATTGCAGACTTCGCTGATATCGCGACCCATATCGACGCGCTGGAAGGCAATATCTACGGCATTGAGCCGGGCAATGACGGCAACCGTTTGATCCTCGATATGATCTCGGCCAATGCCTTTGGGCTTGAAGAATTCGAGGTGCGCGAAAGTTCCGAGCAAGGCATGCTGGCCCAAGTGGATCGGGCCACGAAACGCGACGAGCCGGTGATTTTCCTCGGGTGGGAACCCCACCCGATGAACGCCAATTTCGACCTCACCTACCTGACTGGTGGTGATGACTATTTCGGCCCCGATCTGGGCGGTGCCACGATCTACACCAATACCCGCGCAGGTTATGTCGCGGAATGTCCCAATGTTGGCGCGCTGCTGAATAATCTTGAGTTCTCCCTCCCGATGGAGAACGAGATTATGGGCGCAATCCTGAATGATGGTGCAGACCCTGAAGAGGCCGCGACGGAATGGCTGAAGGCTAATCCGGATATGTATACGTCTTGGCTTGATGGTGTGACGACCGTTGATGGCGGCGACGCGGTCGCAGCGGTCAAAGCCTCTCTTGGTATGTAAAAAGAACGGCCTTGCAATGGCTTGCGGGGCCTTCTTAATCCAAGATGGATTGGTTGACAGAGACGAAAATTCCCATCGGAAAGGGGGCCGCGGCGGTCTTTGACTGGTTGCAGATCAATGGCGCTTGGTTCTTTGACGGGCTCGCGCTGGTGATGGAAGGCCTGATTGATGGCGTGTTGTGGGTGCTCCAAACGCCCCACCCATTTGTCATCATCTTGGCCTTTGCCGCGATCACCTATGCGATCCAGCGCAGCTGGAAGCTGTCAGTGTTCATCGTGCTCGGCTTCCTCTTCATCCTGAACCAAGGCTATTGGGAAGAGACCACGGAAAGTCTGACACTGGTCCTGTCGGCCTGTGTGGTTTGTATGGGGCTGGGCGTGCCCATCGGCATCGCCATGGCCCATCGCCCCCGTCTTTTCCGCGCGGCACGCCCGGTGCTCGACCTGATGCAGACCCTGCCTACGTTCGTCTATCTCATTCCTGCTATTGTCTTTTTTGGCATCGGCATGGTGCCCGGTCTGATTGCGACGGTCATTTTTGTGCTGCCAGCACCGATCCGGCTAACCCATCTTGGCGTCACCTCAACGCCCACGCCTTTACTGGAGGCCGCAGACGCGTTCGGAGCCACCCCCAGCCAGAAGCTCTGGAAGGTGGAATTGCCCTACGCCCTGCCCCAAATCATGGCCGGGTTGAACCAGACGATCATGCTGTCACTGTCGATGGTCGTCATCGCAGCCCTTGTGGGAGCTGATGGTTTGGGCGTTCCCGTGGTGCGCGCGCTCAACCAAGTAAACACCGCTCTGGGCTTTGAATCCGGTTTCATTATCGTAGTTGTCGCGATCATGCTGGACCGCATGCTGCGGGTCACCCGAAAATGAGTATCGCTGTTGAAATATCCAATGTTTCTATCGTTTTCGGAGACAAACCTAAAGTCGCTTTACCCTTGATGGATGAAGGGCAGTCGCGTGCAGAAGTCGCCGCAGATTGCGGACAGGTTCTTGGCGTTCATGACTGCACCCTGTCGATTGAGGAGGGTGAAACGCTTGTGCTGATGGGCCTCTCCGGCTCCGGCAAATCCACGCTTCTACGTGCGATTAACGGCCTCAACCCCGTCGTGCGCGGTCATGTGGAGGTCAACGATGGCGGCCGCATGGTTGATGTCACCAACGCTTCTTCGAAGCAGTTGCGCCATATCCGACAGCACCGCGTTGCAATGGTCTTCCAACAGTTTGGCCTGCTGCCTTGGCGCACCGTATCAGAGAATGTCGGTCTGGGGCTCGAACTGATGGGAGCACCCAAAGACACCCGTCAAGCCTGCGTCGCTGCCCAGCTAGAGCTTGTGGGCCTCACCGATTGGGCGAACAAGAAAGTAGGCGAGCTGTCGGGCGGTATGCAGCAACGCGTGGGCTTGGCCCGTGCTTTCGCCAATGAAGCCCCGATCCTGCTGATGGACGAACCCTTCTCTGCCCTCGACCCGCTGATCCGAACGCGGCTTCAAGATGAGTTGCTTGAGGTGCAAGAGCGCCTCAAACGCACCATTGTCTTTGTCAGTCATGACCTTGATGAGGCCTTCAAGATCGGTGACCGCATCGCCATCATGGAAGGCGGGCGCATCGTGCAATGCGGCACTCCACAGGATATCTTCACCAATCCGGTGAATGATTATGTTGCTGATTTCGTTGCCAATATGAATCCGCTTGGAGTGCTGACCGCCGCTGACGTCATGGGGCCGGCGAAAGGCCGACCTGCTCGAACCGTGGCGGCAGATTTGCCCGTCAAAGAGGTCATGCAATCGCTTGGCGAAAACGCCACTTTGGGGGTCTCGGATGGTGGTAATATCGTCGGAACGGTGACCAAGGATGACGTCCTGAAGCGGCTTTCCACTTAGTCCGGCAGTCTCTCGGCCACCACTTTTTGCAACAGATCGATAAAACCCGCGACCTGATGGTCGATGGTCATCTTGCCCTTCTCCGCCGTCGCCAGATGCGCATCGCCAACTGTTCCAGCAGGGTTCAGATCGCTGGAAATCCAGCCATAGGACACCGGTCCAATCGGCGAGATTGCTCCGCCCTCCGCGGTAGAACGAAAATCCTCAGCCACGCTCATATCGACCAGCTCAGGCCGCAACGCCAGCATGACCGACGTCTCCAAATCGCCACCATGAATGCCAAAGGTCGCCTCACGCTCTGAATAAATGCCATCTGGTTTGCCAAAACTGCCCCACTGGCACTTCACGGCCAGCATCCGCGCCTGCACCCGCAATTCGCGCGACAGGATCGAGATCAGGTCCAGATTGCCCCCATGGGAGTTCACGATCACAATCTTGCGGACCCCGGCGCGCGCCACCGATAGCCCGATCTCGGTCCAGGCGCGCAGGGCGTTTTCGGCGCTGATGGTGAGCGTTCCGGGCGCATGTAAATGCTCGTTCGATTTGCCAACGGCTTGGATCGGCAGGACGCGCAGATCAAGATCCTCAGGACAGTTCTGGCGCAGCGCGTCCAGCATCCCGTCCATTATCATCGTGTCGACGCCTACGGGCAAATGTGGCCCGTGCTGTTCGATGGCCGCTGTGGGCAGGATGGCCACCGTCTTCATCGGGTCGATTTGGTCGTATTCCGTGGTGCGGTAGTCCGCCCAATCCAGCCGTCGCATCAAAGCTCTTTCGGTGTGTAGGTCGCATCAAGCCGCGAGCGCAGATAGTCCGCACCCGTAACCGGCGGGTATTTCGGCTCTCCCGTCCCGGGCAGCGCGGAGACCACCGCATCAGGATCAGGATCGAGGAAGAACGCTATGGATTTACGCGCTTTTTTCGGCGCGAGCACCCGGTGGGGCGTGCTGACATAGATATCATTGGACCACCGCATCAGACAATCACCGATATTGACCACATAAGCCCCTTCGACATGAGGGACATCCGTCCAATCGCCGCCGCGTGGGCGCACTTGCAGGCCCGGCTCGCCATCAGTCATCAGGAGCGTGACAGACCCGTAATCCGTATGCGCGCCCGCACCGATCCCCGCGCCGGGCATCGCGGGATAAGACAGCATCCGCAGCGTCGACATTGGCGCCGAGAAACTGGACGCAAAGTGATCATCGGCCAGCCCCAGATCGCGGGCAATCGCCTTGTGCAGGCTCACGCCAAGGTTCTGAACGGCATCGAAATATTGCAGCAGTGTCTCTTTGAACCCCGGCAAATCAGGCCAGAGGTTCACGCCGCGAAATGGCTCTCCGGCCAACACACGCGGATCGTCGGGCGACAGATCGAGCCCGATATTGAAAGCCTCTTTCTGATCCACCTGCCCCGAGGTCTCATCTAGGCTTTCGCTACCCATCTGCGCCCAACCGCGATTATGCGGATTGTTCAGGATCGACAGCGGGGCCTTATCGGTCTCAGGCAACGCAAAGAAACTGTCCGCCTGAGTGAATACATCTTCGATCAAAGGAGCCGCCACCCCATGCCCTTTGAGCAAAAAGAACCCCGGCCCGCGCGCCGCCTGCCCCAGATCGGCAACAAAACCGTCCGTATCCGTGCCACCTGAAAAGCGGCTCCAGTCAAGGACAGGGATCATGCGGGCACTCCTTTGCCATGGCCCTTTCGTTGAGGGCTCTGGTCGATGAACCTGTCCATCTTGCGCGCGACAACCGCCAGATGCTTGGCGCGGCTCTGAGGGGTAGAGCTGTCCATCAGATGATGCGCTGCATAGGTCGTCTTGCAGCCCTTCGCACAGATTAGCCGCACGCCGCGCTGCAGGGTCCGCCGCCCCGGCGCCCCGATCAGCCGCGTCAGCCACCAGGACGCCCCACAGGTCGTGAAGATGCCTAGACGGGTCACATTGGTCAGCCCTGCGCGGATATCGGCATTCTCGGCATCCGGCATCAGGAATGCAACACCGGGCACCAGAACGCGGTCCAGCCAGCCTTTGAGCATCGCAGGCAACCCGTACCACCATGTCGGATAGACAAAGATCAGCGTATCGCACCAGCGCAGATCATCCACATGGCGTGCAACAGGGTCGCAATTGCAGCTGGTATCCTCATAAATCTCCAGCTCATGGGCGCTCAGCACAGGCGAGAACCCTTCCTTGTAAAGATCAATCAGCCGGACTTCAGCCCCGGCCCCATGCAGCTTTTCCAGAACTGTATCCCGAACGGCCGAATTGAAGCTGCCGTCCTTTGGGTGCGAATAAACCACGAGCGCGCGCATTCAGAATGCCTCCATCTCAGCGTTGACCTTGCGAAGAAAGGCGTCGCGAGTCGCGGTAGTGGCCTTGTTCATGTCGTATAATGCGAGATACCGCATTTTTTGCGGGCGGCATACATGCCAAACCGCCCGTGTGACGCATTTACGCGGCGGGTCGCCACACAGCATCGCGCGCATCCGCGTCCCGCCATAGGTCGTGACCGCCGCCAGCTTGGTGATATGGCGCAGGTTGGGGCGCACCTTACCGTCCTCGCCCAGCTTGAAGGAGACACCAGGCAGGAAGACGCGGTCCAAAAACCCTTTCAGAATAGCCGGATAGCCGAAATTCCAGACAGGAAACACCATGACCAGCGCATCCGCCGCGCGCACCCGCTCGACATAGCGCGCCACAGGCCCGGTATTGGTCGGCTCATCATGATAGCCGCGTCGCTCGGCCTCGGATAAAACCGGGTTGAAGCCTTCCGCGTTCAGGTCGCAATCATCGACGTCCCAACCGCGCCCCTGCAACACCGAAACAACCTCGGAATGCAGCGCGGCCGAGAAGCTCTCCCCACAAGGATGCGCAAACAAAACCAAAGCCCGTGTCATCTTACCCCTGTTTCATCTTTGCAAAAATACTCAAAGCTGCCTTACTCCGCCGCCTGCATTTTCGGATATGCATACATCTGCGCGAAATCATGGTCCGGATCGTCCCAGGCGATCATCTTGCCGGGGTTCAACAAACCCTTCGGATCGGCCTCTTTCTTGAAGGCCAGCTGGCGGTCATCCACCGTCTGCCGCCCACCTTCTTCCAAGGTATAGCGGTGCGGGTTAAAGATCATCGCACCGGCCTCTTCGTGGATCCGAATAATTTCGTCCAGCCGCTCTTCTGAGGTGAACTTCACCAAAGACAGCCCCGCAAACATCACCTTGCCGTTCTCGCGCAGCACTTCGAGATGCTGGAGAACCTCGGGCGAGAACTCATCGCGCATCTTTTCGATTAGTTTCAGATGCTCGGGGAAGCCGTAGCGCACTTGCAGATAGGTGATCGACGGATCGACCTTCAGCGCGCGTAGCGTCGTGTGGTTCCAGCCATATTCAAACACATGGCCGGGGCCGCGTTCCCAATCATTGTCGTCACTGCGGTAGACCATCTTGGCCGCCGGACGCCGCGCCATGAACGTTTCGAACCCGTCCATAGAGTGCGGGGCTACCATCAGCCCCACGGTTGTCGTCTCTGGGGTTACGTAGGGCTTCACGCGTTGGAAATAATCATGCGCCGTGGGCGCCTCATGCACCGTGGCCAGCTTGATAAGAATACCGTCCTCGTTGGCCAGCTCTTCGGTAAAGCGCGTGGCCTCCATGAAGTCATCAAAGCCCAGAAACATCTCGACCCAGTCGTAAGCGGGGGCTAGGGGAATCTCTAGTTCCGTGATGATCCCGTTGGTGCCATAGGCATGGCTGACGCGTGCCAGTTCTTCACCGCGGAATTCCAGAATGCGCGGCTCTTCCTCCATCGTCACGACCCGCAGACGGATAATGTTGCCCAGATCGCGCAAAGACCCCCATGTGCAGGACCCTACGCCGCCCGATCCACCTGCAATGAACCCGCCAATCGTCGCCGTCGCCCAGGTCGAGGAAAACATCCGCAACTCCTGCCCCGAATGCTCCTTCGTATGGGCATCCAGGTCTTTCAATAGACAGCCCGGCTGCACCACACAGCCACCCGGGTAGACCTTCGTGACCGACGCCATGTTTTTCAAATGCATCACACAGCCGCCCGCCAGAGGCATGGCTTGGCCGTAATTGCCCGTCCCTGCCCCGCGTGTCGTCACCGGCACGTCATGGGCATAGCACGTTTTCAAGACCTCGATCACCTCGGCCTCGTCTTTCGGGGCCACCACGAAATCCGCGACCACATGGTCCAGACGGTCTTTCAGCACCGGCGAGTACCAAAAGAAATCGCGGCTTTTCGATTTGATTGCAGCCTCCGAGGTTTCGATCTCCAGATGGCTCAGGGCCTCTTTGGCGGCGGCGACATTCGGTTGCATTCAGCTCTCCATCAGTTCGTCTAGTTCGGCGTAATCGGGCAGCGACGTGTCCATCGCTTGGCCCGCACGCAAGACAACGCGGTCGGCTTGGGGCCGCGCGTAAAATTCGGTCCATGAGCGGGCCGAGCAGATCACAAGATCAGCAGGCGCACCCACTGCGAGCGATGGCACCTCAAAGCCGCACGCCCTTGCCGGATTGGTGATAAAGCTATGCGCCCAATCCGTGCCGGTATGATCCAGATGCCCGATCCGCGTGGCCTGCCGCATCACTTCGATCATATCCAGATCGCCGTAAGCATAGAACGGATCGCGCGTGTTGTCCGAGGCAAACGAGACATTGATCCCGCGCGCCTTCATCTCATGCACCAGCGTAATCCCGCGCCCGCGCGGCGTGCGGTGCGCATGGCGGTCTTGCAGGTAAAGGTTGCACATCGGCAGGCTGACCACGTTGATCCCCGCCTTTGCCACCAGATCAAGCGTGTCCATCGCCCGGGCTTCATCCTGCGTGGACAGCGAACAGCAATGACCCACGACAATGGGCTTTTCGAACCCGATCTCTAACGCGGTTTCGGCAATCATCCGCAGCGTTTCCGAGGACGCATCCATCGTCTCATCCACATGGAAATCCGCGCTGAGGCCCCGCTCTGATGCCAGTTTGAAAAAGCCCAGAAGGCGGTCTTTCAAGTCAGGCACCGGATAGGTCACCATACCCAGCACGCCGCCTGATTCAGCAACGACATCTGCGGTGTGCTTAAACGTGCCATCTGCCTCCATGCTGTCACACCCGATCAGGCAAGCAGCTTGCAGGTCAATCCGCCCTGCCCATTCATCGCGCAAGTCGCGGAAGACGGGCCAAGAGATATCATCCTGCGGCGGGATACTGTCCAGATGCGTGCGGATGGCCCCTGTCCCGTAAGCAAATGCGCAGCGCAGGGAAAACTCCATCCGCGTGCGCACATCATCCGCCGACCAATTGGCGGCACGGTCGGCGGCCACGGTTGTCAACGCCCCCATAAACGTGCCATCGGGGTTCGGTGCACGCCCCCAGATATGCCCCTTATCCAAATGGGTGTGCATGTCGACGAATGTCGGAAACACCATCGCCCCCGCCATATCCACGGCCAGCGCTTGCGGTTCCGCAATCCGCCCATCGGCGATGCTGATATCGGTGCGGATCAGGTCCCCCTCCTGCCCGATCAGGCAGGCGGGGATCGTCACGTTTTGCAGTGTCAGATTGCCGCTGGGCAGAGCGCGCATCGCCATCAGGTCTCGCGGCTCAGCGCACTTTCGTGCCACTTGCGCAGCAGCAAGTGCGACAGCAGTGACAGGGCCGCAAAGATGAAGACGCCCATCGCAGCCACCAGCGTGAGTGCTGCGAACATTCGGGCGATATTCAAGCGATAGCCCGCCTCTTGAATGCGCGCCGCAAGCCCTGCGCCCACGCCACCCGTACCTGCGACCAGTTCGGCCACAACCGCACCGATCAGGCTCAGACCGCCTGCGATTTTCAAGCCACCAAGGAAGTAAGGCAAAGCCGAAGGGAGTTGCAGCATCCACAGCTTTTGCCAGCGACTGGCCCCGTAAATCCGATACAAATCGCGCAAGTTATGATCAACCGAGTTCAGCCCCAAGGTGGTTGAGCTCAGCACAGGAAAAAACGCCACAATCCACGCGCAGAGCAACATACCCGCTGTTTTGCTATCGACATAGATAAAAATCAGCGGCGCGATGGACACGACAGGCGTGACCTGCAAAATCACTGCGTAAGGGTAGAACGACATCTCGACCATGCGCGATTGGTTGAAGAGGATCGCCAAGCCAGCACCGCCGACAATCGCCAAGGCCAAGGCCATCAACGTGATCTTGCCGGTTAGCAAACCGGCCTCCCACAGGATGCCCCAGTCGTTGACAAGGCTGTCCCAAACTCGTCCCGGCCCCGGCAAGATATAATGCGGAATTTCGTTCCAGACGACGATCCGGTCCCACAGCAGCAGCGTGGCCAGCATGACGACAACTGGCAGCGACCAGCGACCCAGCTTCTCCATCCGTTTGGCGCGCTGGCGGCGGACCTCGTGACTGTCGACGACGGGTGTGTTTTCAGCAATGCTCACGCCGCTTCCCCCATCGCCAGATGCAGCGCGTCGGTCGCCTGTCGGCAATAGGCGGCATATTCAGCCGATGTTCGGAACTCTTCCGAGCGCGGATAGCCTTCATCCACGTGCAGTTCCTGAATAACCCGTCCGGGGCGCGCGGCCATGACGATAATCCGATCGCTCAGGAAGACGGATTCGAAAACCGAGTGGGTCACGAAGATCACTGTGCAATTGATTTTCGCTTTAAGTTCAAGAAGATCGTTGTTCAACTTAAAGCGCGTGATCTCGTCCAAAGCGGCGAATGGCTCATCCATCAGGATAAGCCGAGGCCGTGTCACCATCGCCCGCGCAATCGACACGCGCATCTTCATCCCACCGGATAACTCGCGCGGATAGCTGTTTTGAAACTTCTCCAATCCGACCAGTTTCAGTGCTTCCAGAACCTCGTCTTTCACACTTGCGTAGGACTTCCCACGCAGTCGGTAGGGCAGCCACACGTTCTGCGCCACCGTTGCCCATGGCATCAGTGTGGGTTCCTGAAAGACAACGCCCAGATCACCCACCTCATGGCCGCCTTCCCAGTCAATCTTTCCGCTGGTTGGCACCATCAGATCCGAGATTAGCCGCAACGCAGTCGACTTCCCGCAGCCCGATGGCCCCAGAAGCGAGATGAAATCGCCCTGACCGACAGTCATGGACATGCCGTTAAGCGCGACAACATTGCCGTTGAAGGTCTTGTTAACATTGGACATTCGCAAAACAGTTGGGCGCTGATCAATCGGTAACAACAGAGCTGCCTCCCTCGACAGATGTGGGACTTTTTATAAATTGGGGTGCGCATCCGCGAACGCGCACCCAGTGTTCTCTGCCAACATTAGCCGCCGGGCTTCAGATCCATGCCAACGCCATTGCCGACAAACTCCAGCGTGTAGGCGGCCGAAACGTCCAGCCCCTCTTCGATCACGCCGGCATTGACCATCTTGGCGTAGAAATCATTGACGACCTCATCGGTCATCACACCGATGCCCATCTCCAGCGCGTCGCCACTGTCGACGATGCCCCAATCCTTCATCTTGCCGATGGCATAGGCAATCTTGTCGTCGGTCATGTCGGGGTTGGCGGCCTTGATCAGCTCATTCGCACCGCTGGGATCGCCATACAGGTAGTTGTACCACCCCTTGATGGAGCCTTCGACAAAGCACTTCACCTGCTCGGGCTTTTCGTCAATCGTGGCCTGCATCGTCTCGATTGTGGTCGCGTAGCTGGAAAAGCCATTATCCGCGATCAGGAAGATGTTAGGTTCAAATCCACCCTCTTTTTCAACAAGATACGGCTCGGAGCTCAAGTAGCCTTGCATCGCAACGCTGGTATCGGCAAGGAAGGGCGCAGGGTTGAACGTGTAAGGCTGCCTCTGCTCAACAGTGAAGCCATGCTCTGCGATCATCCACTGGTAATAGCTGGTGAAGCCATTGTCGCCGATCAGCAGCGTGCGGTCTTTCAGACCTTCCCAGCTTTCCACATCTGGATGCGCCACCAGCACCTGCGGATGCTTCTGGAAGGTTGCGGCCACAGCGACCACCGGGATGCCCTCTTTCACAGCGTTGAACGCCTGCAGTAAATCACCACCCATATGGTAATCAATGCGCCCCGCCAGCATCAGCGCGCGGTTGTTCACTTGCGGACCGCCCGAGATGATCTCGACATCCAGACCGCATGCGGCATAGGTGCCATCGGCCACGGATTGATAAAAGCCGCCATGTTCGGCCTGTGCCAGCCAGTTTGTTCCGAAGACAACTTTGGCGTTCTCGGCGACGGCGGGTGTCGCTGCGACAGTGGCAAGCATCAGTGCTGTCAGAGTGGGTTTCAGTGACATTTTCATCCTCCAGATGTTGGTCGCTGCTCAGGATGGAGTCCGCCTGTCCCAAAGGAAAGACAGCGGAGGCAGGCAACTCTTGACCGGCAGCGTTACGCTTAACCTAGCGGCAGTTTCTTCAAACGTGCATAATTTTTTTGCGTTTTTTATATTGCCCCTCTGCAAACGCTTGCAACCCATCGGCGAGCAGGTCAGCCTAAGGCATGAAATCACTGATCCCGCAGACCATCGCCCCGCCATTTGCCCGCTACGCCCATGGCGCTGTCAGTGATCCAGGCGCGTCCATTCTTGTCACCTCTGGACAGCTGGGATTGGCTGCCGATGGCACGATTCCCGACAGTACGCAGGCGCAAGCACAGATCTGTTTTGCCAATATCGATGCGATCCTGACCGATGCAGGGGCGAGGCGGAGTGACGTGTTGCGGATCAATGCCTTTGTCACCGACCGCGCCCATATGGCAGGCTATATGGCGGCGCGCGATGCGTGGCTGGCCGAGGTCACGACCCTGCCCGCCTCCACACTTGTTATTGTCGCGGGCTTCACCCGACCAGAGTTTACGGTCGAGATCGAAGTGACCGCCCAGGCGCCGTCGCCGACCTAATCAATCCTTGCCGCCAGGGGCATTCTACGGCACGACCTGTGCAATCTGATTTTTGCCGCGACGCAGAATCGGCCATGAACCAACGGCCGGGGAAGCCAGAATGACCAACAAGATCGAAACCGTGAAAGCCCTATTCCCCGGCGTTCTGATCTCGGGCCTGATCGCCTTGGCCGCACAGTTCATTTCCGAGCATTACGGCGCGCCTGCCATGCTCATGGCCCTGCTTTTCGGGATCGCACTGAACTTCCTCTCCGAGGACGGCAAATGCGCCGACGGCATCGCGTTCTCCGCCAAGACCGTGCTGCGCTTTGGTGTGGCCCTGCTGGGCATGCGCATCAGTTTCGAGATGGCGTCGGAATTGGGTTGGCCCATCGTCACGTTGGTCGTCGGCGGCGTGATCGCGACGATCCTTTTCGGGATGAGCATCGCGCGCCTGTTTGGTCACGGCCCCCGTTTTGCGTTCCTGTCGGCGGGTTCGGTGGCGATTTGCGGGGCCTCGGCGGCAATGGCCATTTCCGCCATCTTGCCCAAGGACGAGCGCACCGAAGAGCGGTTGGTCTTCACCGTTGTCGGTGTCACGCTGCTGTCGACAATCGCGATGATCGTCTATCCGATCCTGGCCGATCTGTTTGGCTTCGGCACCCAGTTTGCTGGTATTTTCATCGGGGCAACGATCCATGATGTGGCGCAGGTCGTCGGCGCTGGGTTCTCTGTGTCCGAGGAAACCGGCGAGGTTGCAACCATCGTCAAGCTGATCCGCGTCGCGATGCTGGCGCCTGTGATCCTTGTCGCGTCCCTGATCATCCGTCGCTACGTCGTGCAAGACGCAGCAGCGGAGCGCCCGCCCATCGTGCCGTCTTTTGTCGTGGCCTTCGTTGTGCTGGTGACGCTGAATTCGTTTGGTGTGTTCCCTGCCCCGGTCATCGCCCTGGCCACGGAAACCTCTCGCTGGGCTCTGCTGACTGCCATCGCTGCAGTGGGTCTCAAGACATCCCTGCGCGATGTAATAGACGTGGGCGGCGCTGCCATCGCGCTTTTGATCGTCGAAACCGCCTTTATCGGAGCGCTCACCGTCTCTGTGCTGTTCTGGCTGCAAAGCGCTTAAGGCAAAAACAGCGTGTCCTCTGTGGCCTCCCAAAGGGCCACCAGTCGGCACAGCTGCGCATAACCGGAACAAACCTCGAGCTCGATACAAATCTTTACAAATGGTTAACGCCTGAGCGGGCGATTTCATAGCGATGCATCCTGACGAGGAAGACAGACAGCACTGCCCGGATCATGGATGGAAACCAAAGGTCGCGTTGGTGCGTTGGTGTCGCGCAATTGCTAAGGAGAAGACCGCTGGAACCCGTCGCAATCCTCTTTGACCAGCTCCGCGAAATCGCGCGTGGCTCGATTGAAATTCTGCCTCAGATCGCTGTCGCGATTGTTGTTCTTATTCTGACAGTTCTGCTGAACAAGCTGGTCAAATATGGTATGGGAAAGGCGCTTTCGAACACGAATCTGCGGCAAAGCCTGAAAGAGCTCTTTTCGCTTCTGATATCGATCCTGGTCTGGGTCCTTGGGCTGATGATTGCCGCTGTGATCGTCTTTCCGGGCCTTACACCGTCCAGCATTTTGGCCGGGCTTGGCATTGGTTCTGTCGCGATCGGGTTCGCGTTCAAGGACGTATTTGAGAACTTTCTGGCCGGGATCATCATTCTCTTTCGTCGCGAGATGCGCATCGGAGACTTTATCGAATGCGAAGATCTTGAAGGCAAGGTCGAGCAGATTGCGATCCGTGAAAGCCATATCCGCCAGACCGATGGGCAGCTTGTGATCGTGCCCAATTCCATTCTGTTCAAGAACCCTCTGACCGTGCGCACCGATCAGGACAAGCGCAGGGTCACCGTGATTTGCGGGGTCGCGTATGACGAAGATGTGGACCAGTCGCGCGATGTGATCCGCAAAGCCGTGGAAAGCTGCGACACGGTTTATCAGGACGACAAACCGATCCAGATTTTTGCGCAGGAGTTCGCAAGCTCCTCCATCAATTTTGAAGTGACGTGGTGGACAGGTTCGAAACCCGTTGATGTGCGCCGCTCCCGCGATCAGGTCGTGGGCGCTGTGAAACGTGCGCTGGACGATGCGGGCATCGAGATACCGTTCCCCTATCGCACGCTGACCTTCAAAGAAGCGTTGCCCGTGAAGCAGCAGAATCGCGACAGGTCGCCAGAAACGGGCGAGGCCGATCCTCAGCCAAGCGCGTAACCCGCACCGCGCACTGTGCGCACCGGGTCATCACCACCAAACTGGCAGAGCGCTTTGCGAAGCCGTCCGACATGGACGTCGACCGTGCGCGTATCGACATAGATATCGCGGCCCCAGACCCGGTCGAGCAGCTGATCGCGGGACCAGACGCGGCCCGGCTTTTCCATCAGCGTAGAGAGCAGGCGAAATTCGGTCGGGCCCAGCTTGAGCGCATCGCCATTGCGGGTCACCCGGTGGGTTTCGGCATCCAGAACAATGTCCTCAAACTCCAACCGCTCGCCAATCGCGGCTGGCCGAGTGCGCCGCAGCTGCGTGCGGACGCGCGCCATCAGTTCAACCACGGAATAGGGCTTGACCACATAGTCATCTGCGCCGGTCTCTAATCCGCGCACCCGGTCCACTTCTTCGGACCGCGCCGACAGCATGATCACCGGGATACCGCGCGTATCCGAGCGCATCTTCAAGCGCCGGCACACTTCGATGCCTGATACCGAGGGCAGCATCCAGTCCAGCACGATCACGTCCGGTGCTTCCTCGTCGACCAGAAGCAGGCCTTCTTCGCCATTCTCTGCACGCGCCACCCGGAAGCCTTCGGCCTCCAGATTATAGGCAAGCACTTCCCGCTGCGCAGGCTCGTCCTCGACCAGCAATACGGTGGGTTGATCGCCCGGCATGAGTTAGGCCTCCTTGATCACATCGACCGATGTGCGGTCTTTCTTGGCACGCATCTCGTCTGGGCGCTCGCCGGTGACCAGATAGATCACCTGCTCGGCGATATTGGTCACATGATCGCCCATGCGTTCGATGTTCTTGGCAATGAAATGCAGATGCATGCAGGCCGTGATATTGCGCGGGTCTTCCATCATGAAAGTCAGGAATTCGCGAAACAGCGCGTTATACATCTGGTCCACGTCGATATCGCGGTTGATGACGTCTGCAGCCAGTTCGGCATCGCGCTGGATATAGGCGTCCAGCGCGTCTTTCAGCATCACCTCAACCTCTTTGGCCATCCGCCGGATCGCCGCCGGAGAGCCATTGACGGGTGCCATCTGCACCAGAACGCCCGTGCGCTTGGCCATGTTCTTGGCGTAATCGCCGACCCGCTCCAGATTGGCGCTGATCTTCATCACGCTGAGAACCGTGCGCAGATCGCCTGCAGTGGGCGCGCGCAAAGCAATGACGCGGGCCGCCTCGTCATTGATCCGCTCTTCCAGATCGTCGATGGCGCGGTCCGCAAGGCGCACCTTTTCCGCAAGATCGACGTCGCGTTCTTCCAGCGACTTCGCGCTTTGGATGATCGCGGCTTCCACAAGCCCGCCCATTTTCATGATCAGGGCCTGAATGGCCTCCAGATCACGATCATATGCCGATGCGATGTGTTGTTCGTCCGTGTTCATTTATCCGATCCGCCCTGTGATATAGCTTTCGGTCCGGGGATCTTCGGGGTTGGTGAAGATCGTGCCGGTTTCTCCGTATTCGACGAGATATCCGAGATGGAAGAATGCCGTTTTCTGGCTGACCCGCGCGGCCTGCTGCATCGAGTGCGTGACGATCACCACGGAATAGTTCTGGCGCAGCTCGTCAATCAGCTCCTCGACCTGTGCGGTCGCAATCGGGTCGAGCGCGGAACACGGCTCGTCCATCAGCAAAACCTCCGGCTCTGTGGCGACAGCGCGCGCAATGCACAAGCGCTGTTGCTGACCACCCGACAGGCCGGTGCCGGGTTCATGCAGGCGGTCCTTGACCTCGTCCCAGATCGCGCCACGGCGCAGGGATTGCTCGACGATGTTGTCCAGATCGGCCTTGTTCTTGGCCAGACCGTGGATGCGCGGGCCGTAGGCGATATTGTCATAGATCGACTTGGGGAACGGATTGGGTTTCTGAAACACCATCCCCACCTTGGCGCGCAGTTGCACCGGATCGACCTTGCGGTCGTAGATATCTTCGCCATCAATGGCGATGTCTCCTTCCACGCGGCAGACATCAATCGTGTCATTCATCCGGTTGATGCAGCGCAGGAAGGTCGACTTGCCACACCCCGAAGGGCCGATAAACGCCGTCACGGTCTTGTCTGCAATCTCGACATTCACGTCCTTGATGGCGTGGTTGTCGCCATAATAGACCTGCACATTCTTGGCCGAGATTTTGGTCTCTTTGGCGTCCACGTCTCTCTCCACTATTCTTAGATCGTCCATGTTTCGTCCCCCTTACCAGCGACGCTCAAAGCGGCGACGTAGGAAAATTGCCAGTGCGTTCATGCTGACCAAGAAGATCAGCAGCACGATGATGGCCCCGGAGGCACGTTCCACAAAGGCAGGGTCCGAGCGTTGGGTCCAGTTGTAAATCTGCACCGGCAAGGCCGAAGCAGGGTCGAAAAAGCCTTCCGGCGGGCCGGAGGGGTATTCGCGCACGAACGCCACCATGCCGATCAGCAACAGCGGGGCCGTTTCACCCAAAGCCTGCGCCAGCCCGATGATGGTGCCTGTCAGAATGCCCGGCGCGGCCAGCGGCAGAACGTGGTGAAAGACGCTCTGCATTTTCGAGGCCCCGACACCAAGTGCGGCATCCCGAATGGACGGCGGCACTGATTTCAGCGAGGCCCGCGTGGCGATGATGATCGTGGGCAGTGTCATCAGCGTTAGCACCAGACCGCCCACGATGGGCGCCGATTGAGGCAAGCCTGCAAAGTTGATGAAGATCGCAAGGCCCAGAATACCGAACACAATCGACGGCACCGCGGCGAGGTTCGAGATGTTCACCTCGATGATATCCGTGATCCGGTTCTTTGGCGCGAACTCCTCCAGATAGATCGACGCAGCCACACCGATGGGCAGCGCCAGCCCCAACACGATCAGCATCATGTAAAGCGAGCCCATGATGGCCACACCCAGACCCGCCGCTTCGGGCCGCTGGCCTGACGCATCGGGCATCGTCAGGAACGCCCAGTTAAAGCGTTGCTCTAGGATGCCTGCCTCTTGCAGCGCATCTGTCAGATCTAACTGCCCGGGCGAGACGTTCTTGTCCAGAGCAGCGGTCTCGCGGGTCACGCGGTCTTTCAGATAGCCATCAATCCGGCCATTGGCGAGGAACTCAAACGTGATCGTCTCGCCCACCACGTTTGGATTGGCGAGGACGAAGTTGCGCAGTTGAGCCGCCGCCTCTTTCGAGATGATGTCGCCTTGGTCTTGCGGCGACAGCTCTGTTTCGATCCCGGCTTCGGTGACGGCATTTTCAACCGCGACCGCGATCAGCGGTGAATACCCAAAGGTCGACACTTTCGCCATCTCGTCGCGATTGCGGTTGCCTTCCTTGTCCAAGGTCTCGGCGGGCAGTTCGACCTGCAGCGTTACATAGGTCTGCTGAAAGGCGCTCAGACCGTTTCCGAGGATCGAGATCAGCAACATGACCAGCGCCGCCACACCCAAAAGCACAGCGCTCAGGCCGTATATCTTGAAGCGCCGTTCGGCTGCGTTGCGTTTCTTGGTGCGGGCGTCCTCGGTCAGCAAAGACGACTTGGGACGGGCGGCGGGGATGCCGCCAGCGGACAGATCGGTCATTCGTACTGCTCCCGGTATTTGCGCACGATATAAAGCGCGAAGACATTAAGCCCCAGCGTGATGACGAACAGCGTCAGGCCAAGGGCGAAGGCGACCAGCGTCTCGGGCGAGGCAAAATCAGTGTCGCCGGTCAATTGACTGACGATCTTCACGGTGACGGTTGTCATCGCCTCGAACGGATTAAGGTCCAGTCGGGCCGCGGCCCCTGCCCCCAACACCACGATCATCGTCTCGCCAATCGCCCGCGAGGCGGCCAGCAGCACAGCGCCCACAATGCCCGGCAAGGCGGCGGGTAACACCACTTGGCGGATCGTCTCGGAATGGGTCGCCCCGATCCCCAGCGAGCCATCGCGCATGGATTGCGGCACGGCGTTGATGATGTCGTCAGACAGCGAGGACACGAACGGGATCAGCATAATGCCCATCACCAGCCCTGCCGTCATCACCGACGAGGCGCTTTCGCCCAGGCCAGAGGGTTGCGCAAAGTAATCCCGCAAGAACGGCCCAACCGTGATCAGTGCGAAAAGGCCGTAAACGATGGTCGGGATACCGGCGAGGATCTCAATCGCGGGTTTGGCAAAACTGCGGAATTTATGAGTTGCGTATTCGCTTAGATAGATCGCGGCGAACAGACCGATCGGCACCGCCACCAGCAGCGCGATGAAGCTGATGTAAAGCGTGCCCCACAGCAACGGGATAATGCCCAGATCGCTGTCACCCCGGAAATTGGGCGACCACGTAGTGCCAAAGAAAAAGTCTGTCCAATGATAGTCCTGAAAGAAGTTGCGCGTCTCGAAGACCATCGAAAAGACGATACCAAGCGTCGTCAGGATTGCGATGGAGGCGGCAGCCATCAGCAGCACCAGCACCCCGTTCTCGACCACATTGCGTGCGCGGAATTCCCGGTTCGTGCGCAGAAACGAGATCGCGAACCCTCCGATAGCCACGCCGATAATCAGAAAAGTCGTCCAGAGCTGCGCCGCCGCGGCCTGCGCGCGATAGCTTTGTGCAGCACGCAGCACGAACGGCTCTACGTTCGAGCCAAGTGCGACGCCGACCGCGCCCAGACGTTCGCGCACATCGGTGGTCTCTGTGCTGACCGTTTGCGCCTCGTCCTCGGTCATGGCACCTGCGGCGACGGCCGTATCAAGCCCGTCCGCCACCCGGCGCACATCAGACATGACCAGTGACCGGGTCGTATCCTCGGAAATGCTGTCAGCGGGAATGAACGTCGACACGCGGTTGTCAATCAGGATCGGCAGAACCAGCGACAGGATGGCCAGCAATCCCAGCGCAGGGATGATCGTGCTCAACGCGACATTGAAGCCATAGTAATTGGGCAGCGAATGCAGGTTGCGAATATTGCCATCGGCAGAGGCCAACGCCCGGCTGCGGCCCAGCACAAACCCAAGCGCGCCAAAGCCAAGCACAATGATCAAAAGGAAGAAAACGGACATCTAGGCAGCTCCGCAGATGTGGGTCGTCAGACAAGACGGGGGCCATAACAGCCCCCGTCCGTTTTGCTGAGGCATTGCGCCTGATTACATGCTTGCGTCCATGACCTGCTCGTCAGCCACCATCTGCTGGGTGTCTGCCAGCTCGGGGTCCGAGACGAGGCCATACTGGGCCAGCGGGCCAGACCCACCTGCGATCTCGTCGGACACGAAGAACTCAGCGAATTCTTTCAGGCCGGGGATCACGCCGATATGTGCTTTCTTGATGTAGAAGAACAGCGGACGCGACACGGGGTATTCGCCGGTCGAGATCGTCTCGGTGGACGGTGCGACACCGTTCATCGTGGCAACTTTCAGCTTGTCGGTGTTGTTCTCGTAGAAGGCCAGACCAAAGACGCCAACGCCTTCTGCGTTGCTGTCGATGCGGGCCAGCGTTTCGGTGTAGTCACCGTCGATGTCCACGGATTTGCCGTCGGTGCGCACAGCCATGCAAGCGCCTTCAGCGTCGTCCTCGGACATGCCGGCTTCCATCATGGCTGCCATGGCGCCGGTGTCTTCGCAGCCCTGCAGCAGGACCTTCTCTTCGAAGACTTCGCGGGTGCCGTGCTTGGTGCCGGGGATGAAGGCTGCGATATCAACAGCAGGCAGGTCACTGTTGAAGTCGGCCCACTGCTGGTGCGGGTTGTCGACGATTTCGCCATCAACCAGTACCTGAGTGGCCAGCGCGTTGAACCAATCAGAGGGCTCGAACGCGGTGAATGCGGGGCCGGTCAACTGGCTGGCAAAGACGATGCCGTCATAACCAATGCGGACTTCGATGATGTCGGTGACACCGGCTTCTGCACATGCAGCTACTTCTTTTTCGCGGATCGCGCGGGAAGCGTTTGCAATGTCGATTGTGTTGGCGCCAACACCCTCACAGAAACGCTTCAGACCAGCCGAGGAGCCGCCCGATTCAACAACGGGGGTCGGGAAGTCGAAGTTTTCGCCGAAGGCTTCGGCCACGATGGCCGCGTAAGGCAGAACGGTGGAGGAACCGGCAACCTGCACGTTGTCACGTGCATAAGAAGCGGTTGCAGAAATGGTCGCGATTGCCAGAGCAGATACGGACAGTTTCGCAAAAGACATGAGTGAACTCCTGTAATGTCTGTGACCGCCCAAAACAGCGGCCTTGAGGGCTGCCTATGGGTCCGGTGCAATGCTTTTGTGACAGATACGTAACAGTTTTATGACAGCGCCCGGTGCGTTCCTGAGATGATCCGGTGCAGCCTTGGAAAAAAGGCTTTAGCTGTTCGTTTTTAGGGGCAAAACCACTGTAAACTTAGCACCCTCACCCACCGCACTTTCCACGCGAATACGGCCTCTGTGACGGTTCACCATATGCTTGACGATGGCCAGACCCAGCCCGGTGCCACCCATTTCCCGCGAGCGGTGCGAATCCACCCGGTAAAACCGCTCGGTGAGTCGCGGAATATGGATCGGATCGAAGCCTTCGCCTTTGTCGATGACGCTGATTGCAACGCTGGGAGCGCGCAGCCGCGCGTCGCGGTCGCTCAAGCTGAACTCCACTGCGACTTCGCCCCCTTTGGAGCCATACTTGATTCCGTTCTCGATCAGGTTGGTGAAGACCTGCCGCAACTGGTCCCCATCGCCCTGCACCATGATTGGCCCTGACGCGCCGCGCATCTGGAACTGGACGCCCGCGGTTTCCGCCATGGGCGTCAGCGCGTTCAGCGTCATGCTGACCGTGTTGTAGATATCCACGTCCTGCGTGGGGCGCATCCGCTCTTCGGTCTCGACCCGGCTCAGCGACAGCAGGTCCTGGACCAGCCGGTTCATCCGCGCGGCCTCCCGCGCCATGATGCCCAAAAATCGCTCATGCGCCGCCGCGTCATTCTTCGCAGGGCCTTGCAGCGTCTCGATAAAGCCCAGCAAAGCCGTCAGCGGCGTGCGCAGCTCGTGGCTGACATTGGCCACGAAATCGCGCCGGATCTGCTCGGCTTCGCGCAGATGGGTGATGTCATCAAAGGTCAGCAGCACGCCGCCCCCTTCCACCGGGGCGCAATCGACCTGAAACATCGTCTCGCGCCCGGCCTCGTTCGAAAAATGCCGCGCGCTGTGCAGTTTTTCGTCCACCAGAACCCGCTCGATACTGTCGATCAGCGATGGCTGGCGCAGCACGGTCACGAAATGCCGCCCTGTGATGGTATCGCCAAACATGGCGCGGGCCTGGGCATTGGCTTGAGCGATCCGCTCATTCGCGCCGATCAGGATCAACGGGCGCGGGATACCCTCCAACAGTGATGCGGTCAGCGAGCTGTTCATCGTCTAGCCGCGCGCCGCCCGGATGGCTGCCTCGAACTCGGCTTTCAGCAACCCGATATCTTCGCACCCCACAGAGACCCGGAAGAACCCTTCGCTGATCCCAATGGCCGCGCGCGCCTCTGGCGTCAGACCCCGGTGCGAGCTGGAGGCGGGATGCGACAGCGTCGTGCCGATATCCCCCAGCGTTGGCGCGAAAGCGATGTTTTCAGCCGCTTGCGTAAGCCGGTTCGCCGCCCCACGCCCGCCTTCGACCTCAAAACTGACCATATTGCCGCCGCGCGCACCCAGCAGATGCGCCGCGCGGTTGTGATCTGGATGATCGGGCCGCGTCGGATACAGCACCCGCGTCACCCCCGGCAACGCCGCGATATGATCGGCCAGCGCTGCCGCGTTCTCCTCGGCGCGGTCATAGCGCAGGTTGAAACTGTAAAGCCCCCGCTCGGCCAGCCAGCAATCAAAGGGGCTGGGTGTCAGGCCTGTCGTGACAGCCGTCACATAGATGGCCTCGCGATGCGCGGGATCGGCGGCGGCCACATAGCCCAGCGTCACGTCCGAATGCCCTGCCAAAAGCTTGGTGACCGAATGGATCACCACATCCGCACCATGCTCAAACGGCTGGTAGCTGCGCGGCGTCGTGAAGGTGTTGTCCACGACCAGCAGCAGCCCCTTTTCCTTGCAGAGCGTCGCGATAGCCTCGATATCGGCCACCCGCAGCGTCGGATTGCTTACCAGCTCGACCAGCACCAGCTTGGTGTTGGGTCGCACCGCAGCCGCCATCGCGGCACCATCGGTTGGGTCGGCCAGCGAGGTTTCGACGCCAAAGCGCGGCAACTCCTCGCGCATCATTCGCAAGCTGCGCCCGTATAGCTGATCGCCGCCCAGCACATGATCGCCTGCCTTCAGCAGCCCGAGCATCGTCGCTGTGACAGCCGCCATGCCAGAGCCTACGATCAAGCCGCCTTCGGCCCCTTCCAGCGCATCAATCTTGCGTGCAAGCACTTCCGCATTGGGATGCCCTTCGCGCGCATAGGTGAACCCCTTGGCGCGGCCTTCATATTGATCGTCCAACGCATCGGGGCTGTCGGACGCATAGACAACCGACGGCTGCAGCGGCGTCACCACGGCGCGCGATGAGCTTTCCGGCCACGGTGTTCTGCGGATCAACTCATCGCTCATAGCGCGGTCAGTCCTTCGCGAAAGCGGCGCATGTTGGCCTGATATCCCAGCGCCGAGGCTTTAAGCCCTTGGATTGCCTTGTCGTCCAACTCCCGCACAACCTTGCCCGGTACGCCCATCACTAAAGAGCCATCGGGGATCTCTTTGCCTTCGGTGATCAGCGCCCCCGCCCCAATCAGGCAGTTCTTGCCAATTTTTGCGCCGTTCAACACGGTCGCGCCCATCCCGATCAGGCTTTGATCGCCAATCGTGCAGCCATGCAGCATCGCCTTATGCCCAATCGTACAATCGCGTCCGATGGTCAGCGGAAATCCCATATCCGTGTGCAGAACGCTGTTCTCCTGCACGTTCGAGCCTTCGCCCACGACAATCGCCTCATTGTCCCCGCGCAACGTCGCGCCGAACCAGATCGACGACCCAGACCCAAGAACCACCTTGCCGATGACATTGGCATCCGGTGCCACCCAGAAATCCCCATTCTCGGGCAGAACAGGCGCATGATCTTCCAGCGTGTAAAGCGTCATTGGCGGTCCTCGAATTCAGCGTTGAGTGTGCGCACGGCGTCGGCCAGATCAGGCTGCTGCGTTCGGCGCATCCGTTCCGACATGATGATGGTTTTCAGCTTTTCTTCGGTCTCATCGAGATTGTCGTTGATCAGCACGAAATCATATTCGGCCCAATGGCTGATCTCATCGCGGGACTTCTGCATCCGCGCGGCGATCACCTCGTCGCTATCTTGCGCCCGCGCCCGCAAGCGGCGCTCCAACTCGTGGATCGAGGGCGGCAGAATGAAGATCGACAGCACATGCTTGTCCAATGGCGAGTTGCGCACCTGCTGCCCACCTTGCCAGTCGATATCAAACAGCACATCTCGCCCGGCATTGATCGCGTCTTCTACAGGCGTTTTTGGTGATCCGTACAGATTTCCAAAAACCTCGGCATGTTCCAGCATCTCGCCGGTGTCGATCAAATGGCGAAATTCGTCATGGCTGCGAAAATAGTAATGCTCGCCTTCCACTTCGCCGTCCCGCGGCAGGCGTGTCGTGGCCGAGACAGAAAAGCGCAAACTGTCATCCCAGGCCATCAAACGGCGGGCCAGTGTGGATTTTCCCGCCCCCGACGGTGAGGACAGGATAATGAGAAGACCACGCCGGCTCATGTTTCACTCCACATTCTGAACTTGCTCCCGCATCTGGTCGATGGTCGCTTTCAGGTCAAGCCCGATTGCCGTCAGCGCGGTATCTTGCGACTTGGAACACAGCGTATTGGCCTCGCGGTTGAACTCCTGCATCAGAAAGTCGAGCTTGCGCCCGATGGGGCTGCCTTGCGCCAGCAAAGCGCGCGCCGCGTCAACATGGGCGCCAAGCCGGTCAATCTCTTCGGTGACATCTGCCTTCACGGCCAGCATTGCGAGCTCTTGCGCGACCCGGTCCGCATCCACACCATCGGCGTTTTCCATCACTCGGGCCAGATTAGCCTTAAGCGTGTCAGCCACATGGGCACGCCGCGCCTCCGCCGCCTCAGCCGCCGCTTTTGTCAGGCTCTCAATCGTGTCGATCTGACCGTTCAGCACCGTTTCCAACGCGCGGCCTTCGGCGGTGCGCATCTTGACGAAATCCTCCAGCAGACGATCCAGATCAACCAGCAGCGCGGCTTTGAGCGGCGCCGTGTCCTGCGCCGTCTGGCTCGCATCCATCACCCCGCGCGCCGACATCAGATCAAGCGCGGTCACGGGTGCGACAGAGATCCCTTGCATCTGCGCATGGCTCTCGATCTGGCGCAACGTGCCCAAGACTGCGTTCAGCGTGTCTTGATTGATCGACAGCCCGCTCGCACCCTCTTCGCGGCTGATCCGCAGACCCAATGTGACATTGCCCCGCGCCACATGCTGCGCGATCTTGGCCTTCACGCTTTGCTCAAGCCCTTCGATCCAGTCAGGCAGTCGCAGCCGGATATCGAGACCTTTGGCATTGACCCCTCGCAGGTCCCAGCTCCATGCGTGGTGTTCGCCCGCATTGGAATGCGCGGTGAAGGCGGTCATGGAGGCGAGCATGGCTGTTAACCTTTTAGTTCTTTTTCACACCAAATTTGAAACAAACCGTGCGATATTAACGCCCGAGTAAGGTTTGTGACGCAATTGTTAGGCAATGGTTAAGCATGAATGACCCACGCCGACAAGCGCCGCCGCCCCTGCAGGCCGCAGGTACGGTGGTCAGATGAAAGGGTCTGAATTGTCATATGTTATACCGTTCTCGAACGGTCAGAAAGGACGCCAGATGCGCCGCAACTCTGCCCCTCGTGCCGCCGGTCACTCTCTGATTGCGCAGGTCGAGGCGTATTGGTCCGAGCAACGCAAAGGCGCGCTTGTGCCAACACGCGCCGACATCAATCCCCGGGGTATCGAAGCGGCCCTTCCCAGTGCCTTCATTCTGGAACGCGTCGCGCCGGGTATCGCGCGGTTCCGCCTTGCCGGTGGGAATTTGTGCGATCTGATGGGCATGGATGTGCGTGGCATGCCGATCACCGCGATGATGGATGTGGATGCGCGGGTCAAGCTTGTCACCCCGTTGGAGGCCGTGTTCAAAAAGCCCGCCATTGCAAGGTTTAGCTTACTCAGCCCGCGTGGCATCTCGCGTCCTGCGCTGGACGCTACGATGGCGCTTTTCCCGCTGACGGATGGCAACGGGAATGTCACCCGTGCGCTTGGCTGCTTTGTCAGCAATAGTCGTGCGGGCCGCACGCCGCGCCGCTTTGCCATCGAGGATATGCAAGTCGACGCGATCGGCGCACCGCGTCCCAAGGTCTACACCAATGGATCACATCTGCGGCTTGTCAGCTCTCGTGACTAATCGTGATGCGCCGTCACGTTGACGGTTTGTGCAAGAAAACCGATCGGCCCGTAGCTTGTCAGAAATGACACCTCAGCCGCGTCCATTCCGACGCCTATCCGTGCGATTGTGTCCGCAGGGGCCATGCCTGTTGCATCTACCAGATGCCATGTGCCGTCCAGATAGACCTCTGCGACAGCGTGGAAATCCTGCGGCGTGACATCGGGCGCATAGACGCTGACGAACCGCGCGGGAATGGCCGCCGCGCGGGCAAAACAAACCATCAGATGTGCGAAATCCCGACACACGCCCTGACGCTGCACGAACGTATCCAACGCGGTCGTTTGCGGGCCGGACACCCCCGGCACGTAGCCGAGTGTGTGGTTTAACCAATCGCGCATCGCCTTGATCAGCGCACCGCCCTGCAGGCCCCCAAACTCGGACGCCACGAAGGTCTGAAACTCATCCGAGGGACAATAGCGCGAGGGCATTAGATAGCGCACCGTATCTCCGGGCAACAAATGCGGCGGCACAGCGCCGAGCGGCGCGAGATCAAGCCGGGGTCGGTCCACCAGCACTTGAGCCGTGTAATTGCAGCGCAGCGCATCGTCACAGCGTAGCCAGGCACGCTCTCCTAAACCATCCTCGGCGGTGACGCGGATGAAATGATCCACCGGATCAGTCAGCATCTGCCGAGAGATGACCTTTTGGTCGGCCAGGTCAGCCGCTTCGATCTGCAGCAAAAGATCGGTCGGGTTCGACATGGTGTAATGCAAATGGACATCGATATCGAGCCGCATAAGATACACCTTTCAAGGCAAGCGACCTGTTCCCCGTGGGGAACAGGTTACCGTTTTGTAAAGAGCCGTGGGCGTTAAGCCGACTGCGCTTCTTTCAAATCGCCACGACGATCCGACAGTTGTTCTGCTACCAAAAACGCCAGTTCCAACGATTGCGAGGCGTTCAGACGCGGGTCACATGCCGTGTGATAGCGATCCGACAGATCCTCATCCGACACGGCCCGCACGCCGCCAGTGCACTCGGTCACGTCCTGACCGGTCATCTCGAAATGCACACCGCCGGGGATTGTGCCCTCGGCCTTATGCACGCCAAAGAATTCGGTTACTTCGCGCAACACGCTCTCAAATGGACGGGTCTTGTAGCCCGACGCTGCCTTGATCGTGTTGCCATGCATCGGATCGCAGGACCAGACGACATTGGCACCCTCTTCCTGAACCGCCTTGATGAGGCGCGGCAGATGCTCGCCCACCGACCCCGCGCCAAAGCGCGCGATCAGCGTCAGACGTCCGGCTTCGTTTTCAGGGTTCAGCTTCTGCATCAGAACCTTGAGATCATCAGCCGTCGTCGTCGGACCACATTTCAAACCGATCGGGTTCATCACACCGCGACAGAATTCCACATGAGCGCCGTCAGGCTGGCGGGTGCGATCCCCGATCCAGATCATGTGACCCGAACCTGCGATCCACTGTCCCGAGGTGCTGTCCACGCGGGTCAGCGCCTCTTCATATTCCAGCAAAAGCGCCTCGTGGCTGGTGTAGAAATCCACCGATTGCAGCGTGTGGGCAGTGGCTTCATTCACGCCGGCGGCTTTCATGAAATCCAGCGTGTCGCTGATCCGGTTGGCCATATCGCGGTAGCGCGCGGCCTCGGATCCTTCGGTGAAGCCCAGCGTCCAGCCATGCACCTGATTGACGTCCGCATAACCGCCTGTCGAAAAAGCACGAACAAGGTTCAAGGACGCGGCGGCCTGCGTGTAAGCACGCAGCATCCGCTCTGCATTGGGGATGCGCGCCTCAGGCGTGAAGTCGATATTGTTGATGATATCGCCGCGGTAGCTGGGCAGCTCTACGCCATCCTTCGTCTCGGTCGGGGCGGATCGCGGTTTGGCGAATTGCCCGGCCATGCGGCCGACCTTGATGACAGGCACTTTCGCGCCATAGGTCAGCACCATCGCCATTTGCAACATCACCTTGAACGTGTCGCGGATCGTATCGGCGGAGAACTCCTCAAAGCTCTCGGCACAGTCGCCGCCTTGCAGCAAAAATGCTTCCCCACGGGACGCCTTGGCCAGTTGCGCCCGCAATGTGCGCGCCTCACCTGCAAAAACCAGCGGCGGATAGCTCGACAAACGGCTTTCCACTGCAGTCAGCTGGTCCGTGTCGGTATAGTCCGGCATCTGAACCCGCGGTTTCGCGCGCCAGTCAGATTTGTGCCACTCGGTCATTGTTTTTGCTCCTGTTAGCGTTAGCAGCGGACAATATATGTCAGATCGCCCGCCGAGGCCACCGCAGATATCACGTCGCTTCCGTCGCGCCTACCCCTTTGGACATGTCATGCGATTGCTCTTGATCCGGTTCGGCAAACCTGACTTAGCTGCACATTATCACCTACGAAGAAGACGACCCGATGACAGCAGACAGCCCCTTGGTAGAGATCGACACTGGCGGCCAGAAACCGCGCCGCTTTGTGTTCGTTCTGCTCGAGAATTTTACGATGCTGTGTTTCGCCTCTGCTGTGGAATCACTGCGCATCGCCAACCGCATGGCCGGGCACCCGCTTTATGAGTGGCGGCTGGTTGGAGAAGGCGGCGATTTTGTCACCTGTTCGGCGGGCACCAGCTTCAAAGTGGACAACGATCTGGACGAGACGCTGCGCGATGACACGATCCTTGTGTGCGGCGGCATCGACGTGCAAGTCGCGACCACCAAGCGGTTGTTGAACTGGCTGCGCCGCGAGGCGCGCAAAGGGGCCACGATTGGTGGCCTGTGCACTGCGGGCCATGCGCTGGCCTCTGCGGGGCTGCTGGATGGCAAGAAAGCCACGATCCACTGGGAGAACCAGGACAGCTTCGCCGAAGAGTTTGACGAGGTCGAGCTGACCAAATCTGTCTTCGTCATCGACGGCAACCGCTACACGACCGCAGGGGGCACGTCGTCCATTGATCTGATGCTCAAGCTGATCGCCAACGATCATGGCGAGGAGCTGGCGAACGCCGTGGCCGACCAGTTGATCTACAGCTCGATCCGCACCGATCAGGATACCCAACGCTTGTCGATCCCCACCCGCATCGGTGTGCGGCACCCGAAGCTGTCTCAGGTCATCCAGATGATGGAGGCGAACATCGAAGAGCCGATCAGCCCCTCGATCCTCGCCCGAGATGTCGGCATGTCGACCCGCCAGCTAGAGAGGCTGTTCCGCCGCTATCTCAATCGCTCGCCCAAGCGCTACTACATGGAACTGCGCCTGCAAAAAGCGCGCAATCTGCTCATGCAAACGGATATGAGCGTGATCAACGTGGCGCTCGCCTGCGGCTTCGCCAGCCCGTCGCATTTCTCCAAATGCTACCGCTCGCACTATGACACGACGCCCTACCGCGAACGCGGGGCGCAGGCGGCACGATTGTCGATTTAACCCGTCCCGGACCTGATCCGGGACCTCGACATCAGAGGCCCCGGTTCAAGTCCGGGGCGCGGACCGCTTTGATTGGCGCGCCTCAAACTGTTCCCAGACGTGCATCCGACCTTTCTGACGTGCATCAGCCAGCCACATGCGTTTGCGTGCATCAACTACCTCAAGGATTTTGTAGCGACCGCCTGAGAATTTTGGCCAGTCAATTGCTAACCCTTCCTTGACCATTTCCGCAGACAGGTCCCGGCCATCAGGAAGCCAACACCTTGCGACGGTTCGCCCATGCGTGTCTTCTTCGATGATATCAGCCTTTAACATGTGGCCCTTACACAGCCGCACCAGCGCCCATTTCGCTTTCTGGCCGTAAGGATGGTTCAGCTCAGGCGCATCAATGCCGAACAGCCTAATCTGAAGTTTATTGATAACGATCGTGTCGCCATCGACAACAAAGGCGCGTCCGCAAACCGTCTCTATACTGGGCTCGGGCTTGGTGAGCTTTACGTCGTAGGGTTTCTTAAATTGCTTCTGGTCAGGAGGCGTTGCGGGCTTGACAAGCGGAGCGACAACCTTCGTTTCGGGATGCGTGTTTTTACCTAGTGATTGTTTTCGCTTTGGCGATTTAGCCGTTTTCAGCAACCAGAGCACTATGCCCGCTATCGCCAAAACCGCGATAAGACCTTCAATCTCTTCCATAATTCCCTCAATACAATCTATGGGGGAATTATCAGATCAACTGTAATCTGTCTTGTCTGGATCGACTGATGCGACCTATTTGCTCAGCCGGTAAATCGCTCCGTTCCCCACAGACATCACCCAAATCGACCCGTCTGGTGCTTGGCGGATATCCCGAACACGGTCGGTCTCCGGCCCTGCGATGCGTTCTTCCTCATCCCCTGCCGCAGACAAGCGGCTGATCAGACCGAACTTGAGCGAACCCACAAACATGTCGCCCTCCCATTCAGGAAACATCTCGCCTGTGTAAATCATCATTCCCGACGGCGCGATGGACGGGTCCCAGTAATGCACAGGCTGTTGCAGCCCGATTTTGGTCGTGCCCTCGCCAATCGGTAGGCCCGAGTAGTGCCGCCCGTAGGAAATCACCGGCCAGCCATAATTCGCCCCGCGTTGCACGCGGTTCACTTCGTCACCACCGCGCGCGCCGTGCTCGTTGACCCAAAGCTGGCCGGCTGTATCTAAAGCAGCCCCTTGCGGATTGCGATGCCCATAAGACCAGATCTCGGGCTGGGCGCCCTCTTCATCGACGAACGGGTTATTCGACGGCACAGACCCATCGCGATTGAGCCGCAAAACAGACCCGTTATGCACGCCCAGATCCTGCGCAGAAGGTCGGTCGCCGCGATCTCCTACTGTCATGAAGATCGTCCCGTCATTGGCCTCCACCAGCCGCGAGCCGAAATGCCGACCCCCGTTGGAACCGCGCTCGATCTCAAAGAGAACGCGCACGTTCTGCAACGCCGTGCCATCGGCGCTCAGAATACCCGCAGCAAGCGCTGTGCCTTCCCCGCGCCCTTGCGCCTTGGCGTAGGTGAACAGAACTTCGCGGGTTTCGGCAAAGTCACGCGGGATCAGGATATCCAGCAAACCGCCTTGCCCACCCACAGCAATCTCGGGCAAGCCGCTGACCGCGATGCGCCGCCCGTTGGGGCGGAAATGCAGCAACGTGCCGCCGCGTTCTGTCACCAGAAATCCGCCGCCCGGCAAAAAGCCCATGGCCCAGGGCGCGTCCAGATCATCGGCCATGACCGAGACCTGCAGCGGCCCGCTTTCGCTCTGCAAGGCCTGCGCTGCCATCGGCATCGCCACCAGAACGCTCATCACCAGGAGTAGTCTGCGCATCACAACCTCCGCGTGTCTGTCATTATACCTAGCCACGCAACAGCGCGCACCAAGAGCCGTAACTGTCTTGTGAGATCGGCTTCCTTTAGGAAATTTCCCCGTTTATCCACTTTTCTTTCCCACAAGACGCGATAGTCTTCGGCATGGATTTGGTATCCAACATGGGAGAATACAAATGAAAAAATTGCTACTTGCAACGACCGCTGCTGCTTT
Organism: Cognatishimia sp. MH4019; assembly: GCF_020177595.1. Lineage (GTDB taxonomy): Bacteria > Pseudomonadota > Alphaproteobacteria > Rhodobacterales > Rhodobacteraceae > JAHTBL01. Next base: position 528,447 of record NZ_JAHTBL010000001.1, read on the forward strand.
GACGGCGGGCATGGCGCAAGCCGAAGACATCAAAATCGGCGTGATCCTCGGCTTCACAGGCCCGATTGAATCGCTGACCCCCTCGATGGCCGATGGTGCTGAACTGGCAATGTCCGAAGTGACCGAATCCGGTATGCTTCTGGATGGTGCCTCTGTCACCCCGGTGCGCGCGGACAGCACATGCGTCGACGCGGGCGCAGCCACGGCGGCTGCCGAACGTCTGATCACATCCGATGGTGTCAAAGGGATCATGGGCGCAGACTGCTCTGGTGTGACCGGCGCGATCCTGTCTAATGTCGCACTGGCCAACGGCGTTGTAATGGTGTCGCCCTCTGCCACGTCGCCCGGCCTGTCGGACGCCGAAGATAACGGTCTCTTCTTCCGCACAGCCCCCTCTGACGCGCGCCAAGGTGCCGTGATGACCGAAGTGCTGATGGAGCAAGGCCTGAAAGAGGTCGCGCTGACCTACACCAACAACGACTACGGCAAAGGTTTGGCCGACGCGTTCCAAGCCGAATGGGAAGCCGCTGGCGGCACCGTGACCATCTCGGCGGCCCATGAAGACGGCAAGGCCGATTACTCTGCCGAAGTTGGCGCATTGGCGGCTGCCGGCGGTGAGCGTCTGGTCGTGGCCGGTTACGTGGACCAGGGTGGTTCGGGCATCGTGCGCGCAGCGCTTGATTCTGGCGCGTTTGACACGTTCCACTTCCCCGATGGCATGATCTCGGCCCAGCTGGCTGAGAACTTCGGCTCCGAGATTGACGGCTCCACCGGGCAGCACCCCGGCACCGACAGCCCCGGTAAAGAGCTCTTTGCCGAACTGGTCGGCGACGCGTTCGATCCCAGCTCGCCTTTCACACCGGAAAGCTATGACGCCGCAGCGCTGATGATGCTGGCCATGCAGGCCGCAGGCTCTGCTGAACCGGGCGATTACAAGGATCACATCATGGATGTGGCCAACGCACCGGGCGAGCAGATTTTCCCCGGTGAGCTGGCCAAAGCGCTGGAGATTATCAAAGGCGGCGGTGACGTGGACTATGTCGGTGCATCGGCTGTTGAGCTGATCGGCCCCGGCGAATCGGCTGGTAACTACCGCGAAATCGTGGTCGAAGGCGGCGAGATCACGACAGCGAAATATCGCTAAGTCCGAACGTTTGAAAAACGACAGCGCGAGGGTGAAACCTCGCGCTGTTTCAATAATATAACGCGCGTTTTTTAAGTGCGAAAGGGATCCATATGATCGTCGTTGAAGACGTCCACAAGCATTTCGGCGGCTTTCACGCGGTCGATGGCGCGACGCTTGAGATCAAAAGCGGCTCGATCACTGGGCTGATTGGTCCGAACGGTGCCGGAAAAACCACTCTTTTCAACGTGATTGCGGGCGTTCTTAAGCCAACATCTGGCCGTGTGTTCATGGACGGTGAAGACATCACCGGGTTGGAACCGCACGATCTCTTCGGCAAAGGCCTTTTGCGCACTTTCCAGATCGCCCATGAGTTCAGCTCCATGAGCGTGCGCGAAAATTTGATGATGGTCCCCGCCGGGCAGACCGGCGAGACACTTTGGAACACGTGGTTCGGTCGCAGGCGCATCGCAGACGAGGAACGCGCCCTTCTGGCAAAAGCCGATGAGGTGTTGGAATTTCTGACCATTGACCATTTGAAAGACGAAAAAGCGGGCAATCTCTCAGGCGGGCAGAAGAAGCTTCTGGAGCTGGGGCGCACCATGATGGTCGACGCCAAGATCGTCTTTCTGGATGAAGTCGGCGCTGGCGTGAACCGCACGCTTCTCAACACGATCGGCGACGCAATCCTGCGTTTGAACAAAGAACGTGGCTACACCTTCTGCATGATCGAGCATGACATGGACTTCATCGGTCGTCTCTGCGATCCGGTCATCTGCATGGCCGAAGGCAAGGTGCTGGCCGAAGGTACAATCGACGAGATAAAGGCCAACGAACAGGTGATCGAAGCCTATCTGGGCACCGGTTTGAAAAACAAAGACGCGGTGAGCGCGTGACGAGGTGGGATTTGAGTATTTTTGCAAAGATGAACCCCCATGGCTGAGCCGTTTCTGATCGGGAAAGGGATGACCGGGGGCTACGGCTCTGGCGCGGACATCCTGCATGACTGCACCTTGGCCGTGGACAAGGGCGAGATCGCGGTCATCGTGGGGCCGAACGGGGCTGGCAAGTCTACCGCCATGAAGGCGGTGTTTGGGATGCTCAACATCCACACCGGTGGCGTGTTTCTGGATGGCGAGGATATTACCGCGCTGACCCCGCAGGCGCGTGTTGCCAAAGGCATGGCTTTCGTGCCGCAGACCAGCAACATCTTCACCTCCATGACGGTTGAAGAGAACCTTGAAATGGGCGCGTTCCTGCGCCGCGATGACATCGGCAAGACGATCGCACAGGTCTATGATCTGTTCCCGATCCTGGGCGATAAGCGCCGTCAGGCTGCGGGCGAATTGTCAGGTGGCCAACGCCAGCAGGTCGCCGTGGGCCGCGCTTTGATGACGCAACCGGATGTGCTGATGCTGGACGAGCCGACCGCAGGCGTCTCCCCCATTGTAATGGATGAGCTTTTCGACCGGATCATCGAAGTCGCTCGCACAGGCATCTCGATCCTGATGGTCGAGCAAAACGCACGGCAAGCGCTGGAGATTGCCGACAAAGGCTACGTGCTGGTTCAAGGCCGCAACGCCTTCACCGACACCGGCAAAGCGCTTCTGGCCGACCCAGACGTGCGCAAGAGTTTTCTGGGAGGGTGATGATGCGACGGCTTTGCTCCCTGATCTTCTTGTGTTTGACACCTATCGCTGCACAGACCCAAACTATAGAATGCAACGTCGTCAAGTTTTGCCATTTGGATGATCCGTGCCAAACTCCCCCTGTTGAGACCTGGATTGACTTAGATATTGATGAGAATGCTCGATCCGCCGTTTATTCACCGCGCGGCGGGTCCAGTCTACAATTGAAACAGATAGATGGATCTTTGCCACAGACGCTTCACTATGCTGGGAAAGACGCAGGTGCGGGCGCCGTTTTCGTGAGCATGTTTCCGAGCAGGCACGCAATTTTCGTTCACCATAGTCTGATCGAAGACGTTCCTGGCTCAATCACCTTCCTGACCCGTTGTGAGGACTCGTAACATGAGATTATCTCTTATTGCGCTCGGGTTGCTCGCCCCCCTGCCCGCCTTCGCCCTGACCTGCGAATATACAGTCGAGTGTTTCGAGGAAGAGGCCTGCCAGCCTACCGATTTCACCATCGACATCATCCCCGGTGATCTCGACACGCTCGAAGGCGTGACCTCCGGCCTGGCCGAGTTGCGGGATGTCGCGGGCACCCAAGGCGCGCATTATGTCTCGACCGATGATTTCACCGTGGTCGAGAACCGCGCGACAGGCGATGACACGCTTTTTCGCATCGTGATCGGCCCCGAAGGCGTCAGCCGGTATCAGGTGCTGATCCTTGAAGGCCCTCTTGCCGTCACCTATCACGGCCAATGCACGGAGACCGACTAGATGGATTTTCTGAACGCGATTGTTGCGCTGTCAAACTTCGTGCTGATTCCGGCGATTGCCTATGGCAGCCAGTTGGCGCTTGGCGCGCTTGGCGTCACGCTGATCTACGGCATCCTGCGGTTTTCCAACTTCGCCCATGGCGACACGATGGCTTTTGGTGCGATGGTCACGATCCTTGTGACATGGGCGATGCAGGCCGCTGGCATCTCTTTCGGGCCGCTGCCCACCGCGCTTTTGGCGCTGCCGTTTGGCATTATCGGGGCGGCTGCGCTGCTACTGTTGACCGACAAGTTTGTTTACCAGTTTTACCGCCGTCAAAAGGCTGCCCCGGTGATCCTTGTGATCGTCTCCATGGGGGTGATGTTCATCATGAATGGCCTTGTGCGCTTTATCATTGGACCCGATGATCAGCGGTTTGGCGATGGCGCGCGCTTCATCATTTCTGCGCGCGATTTCCGCGAGATGACGGGCCTGCGCGAAGGACTGGCGATCAAGACCTCCCAAGGGATCACCGTGATCACGGCCGTCATCGTGGTCGCAATCCTCTTCTGGTTCCTCAACCGCACGCGCACTGGCAAATCCATGCGCGCATTTTCCGATAACGAGGATCTGGCGCTTCTGTCTGGTATCAACCCGGACCGCGTCGTGATGTATACGTGGCTGATTGTGGCGGCACTGGCGACGGTCGCTGGTACGCTCTACGGCCTCGATAAGTCGTTTAAACCGTTCACCTATTTCCAACTGCTTCTGCCAATCTTCGCTTCCGCCATCGTGGGTGGCCTCGGCAGCCCCTTAGGCGCCATTGTCGGGGGCTTCGTGATCGCCTTTTCCGAGGTGACGATCACCTATGCGTGGAAAAAAGTTCTGGGCTACATGATGCCCGAAAGCCTCGAGCCGGACGGCCTCGTCCAGCTTCTCTCCACCGATTATAAATTTGCGGTCAGCTTTGTGATCCTGATCATCGTGCTGCTGTTCCGACCCACAGGATTGTTCAAAGGAAAAGCGGTATGAGCGAGACGATGCGCAACGTAGCCCTTTTCGCGCTTGTCGGCGGGCTGATCGTTTTGACCGGCGTGATGCAAAGCTGGAACTCGGCCTTAACCATTCTGAATATGGGGCTGATCTCGGCCATCATGGCGCTTGGCGTTAACCTTCAATGGGGCTTTGCGGGGCTCTTTAATGTCGGCGTCATGGGCTTTGTCGCCTTGGGCGGGCTTGCCACCGTCCTGATCTCAATGCCCCCGGTGGAGGGCGCTTTCGCAGCGGGCGGCGTGCGCATCCTGACGGCGCTTGTGCTGGGGGCGGCGACCATCGTCGCCGCTGTCCTTGTGCAATCGCGCCTGCATGGAAAGGCCAAGGCGTTGGCCACTGTAGTCATCCTTATTGCGGGCTTTTTCATCTTCCGTGCCGTGCTCGACCCGGGCGTCGCTGCGGTCGAGGCGATCAACCCCGCGCTTCAGGGCAATCTGGGCGGGCTTGGCCTGCCGGTTATCATCGCATGGCCCGTGGGCGGGCTGCTGGCCGCAGGCGTCGCTTGGGTGATTGGCAAAACCGCCCTCGGCCTGCGTTCTGACTATCTGGCGATTGCAACGCTTGGCATTGCCGAGATTATCATCGCTGTTATGAAAAACGAAGACTGGCTCGCGCGCGGCGTCAAAAACGTGGTCGGCCTGCCGCGCCCCGTCCCGCGCGAGATTGATCTGCAAAACGATCCGGGCTTTGTAGAGCAGGCCGCAGGCTTTGGCGTTGATCCGGTCACCGCCTCCACGCTCTTTGTGAAAACCCAATACGGCCTGCTATTCGCGCTGGTTCTCGTGATCCTGCTGCTGGGCGCACAGCTTGCGCTGAAATCGCCATGGGGCCGCATGATGCGCGCCATTCGCGACAACGAGGTCGCAGCCGAGGCGATGGGCAAGGACGTCAAAGCGCGCCATCTGCAAATCTTCATCCTCGGCTCGGCCATTTGCGGCATTGCAGGCGCGATGATGACCACGCTCGACGGGCAACTGACACCGGGCAGCTACCAGCCGCTGCGCTTCACTTTCCTGATCTGGGTGATGGTGATCGTTGGCGGCTCAGGCAACAATTTTGGCGCCGTTCTGGGCGGTTTCCTGATCTGGTTCCTCTGGGTGCAGGTCGAACCGGTCGGGTTGTTCCTGATCGAGACGCTGACAGCGGGCCTGTCCGAAGACAGCGCCCTGCGTCTGCATCTTCTCGACAGCGCCGCCCATATGCGGCTTCTGACGATGGGTCTGATCCTGCTGCTTGTTTTGCGTTTCAGTCCGCGCGGTCTGATTCCCGAACGCTGAACCATCGCGCGTACGCCCCGGACATGATCCGGGGCCTCTCACCGCTCAAGGTCCCGGATCATGTCCGGGACGCATGCTATATTGTGTTTTCCGCGTGAGATATGCCCAAAAAAAACGCCCGCACGAAGCGGGCGTTAAGTTATTGAGGCAGGTTTCATACAGGCAAGAAACCTATCGAGCAGTGCCTTAGTTATAAGCAATCTGCCGCCCCGTTCCAAGCTAAAAGTTTGAAAAGGCTGGAACACCCGAATAGGCTCTGGCTCAAAGAAACAATGGGGCACGAGGATTGTTGCGCAAATGAGATCGGTTTTTTTCCAACATATCAGAACTCTTGCCGCCGTGGTCGGGCTTTCGGCGGTCGCGGGATTCGCAAGCGCCGAGCCGCAGCACGGCATAGCTATGTATGGCGACCCGGTGCTTCCACCTGATTTTGTGTCTCTGCCTTATGCCACCCCCGACGCGCCGAAGGGTGGCAGCATCCGCTTTGGAGAGCCTGGGGGCTTTGACAGCCTCAACCCGCATATCCGAAAAGGCCGCGCGCCCTGGGGTGTGCGCACCCATGTTTTTGAAAGCCTGATGGGCCGATCTTACGACGAGCCGTTCTCGCTTTACGGTCTTTTGGCCGAATCGATTGAGGTCGGCGAGAACCGTGAATGGGTTCAGTTCACCCTCCGCCCCGAGGCCCGATTCTCTGATGATAGCCCGGTGACGGTTGAAGACGTGCTTTGGTCTTACGAAACCCTCGGGACCGTCGGCCATCCGCGCTATCACACCGCTTGGAACAAGGTCGCCACATCCGAGGCCGTCGATGACCGCACCGTGCGCTTCACCTTCAACACGGTGGATGCAGAGTTGCCGCTGCTTATGGGGATGCGTCCGATCCTGCAGAAGGCACAATATGAAGGCGTGGATTTTGCAGAAAGCACGCTGGAAATAGTGCCCATCGGCTCTGCCCCTTACGTGATCGCCGACTTCGAGCCGAACCGCTACGTCATCCTCAAACGCAATCCGGATTACTGGGGCAAGGACCTGCCCTTCATGAGCGGCCAAGCCAACCTTGATGAGATCCGCTACGACTTTTTTGGCGATGGCGATGTGGTTTTCGAGGCTTTCAAAGCCGGAGAGATCACCAGTTACCGCGAAACGAACGCCGCCAAGTGGGAGGCACAATACGACTTTCCCGCCGTGCGGTCGGGTGACATCGTCCAGTCATTGATCCCGCATCAGCGCCCGTCGGGTATCGAGGGCTTCGTGATGAACACCCGCCGCGACGTTTTTGCCGACTGGCGCGTGCGCGACGCGATGCTGCATGCGTTCAATTTCGAATTCATCAACCAGACGCTCAATGGCGGCGTGCAGCCGCGCATAACCTCTTACTTCTCGAATTCTGTTCTGGGCATGCAAGAAGGTCCCGCGGAAGGCCGCGTGGCCGAGCTGCTGGAGCCTTTCGCGGAAAGCCTCCTGCCCGGCGCGCTTGAAGGCTACACCCTGCCTGTCTCAGACGGGTCCGCCCGCAATCGGGGCAACATGCGCCGTGCGCTGGGGCTGTTGGAAGAGGCCGGATATACCGTCGAAAACGGCGTGATGATCGGCCCTGATGGCCAGCCCATGCGGTTCGAGATTTTGCTGCAACAAGGCGCCACGGCAACCGGGCAGATCATGGACCTCTTTGCCGATGCGCTCAAACAGATGGGGATCACACCGCAGATCACCACCGTCGATAGCGCCCAATTTCAGGAGCGCACCACGAATTACGATTTCGATATGGCCTATTATCGCCGCGGACTGTCGCTCAGCCCCGGTAACGAGCAATTGCTCTATTGGGGCAGCGACGGGGTTGATCAGCCCGGCACCCGCAACTGGATGGGTGTCAGCAACCCCGCGATCGAGGCGATGATCAACGAGATGCTCAACGCCTCCGATCAGGATGATTTCCGCGCCGCCGTGCGCGCATTGGACCGGGTGCTGACCTCGGGGCGCTATGTGATCCCGATCTGGCACAATCCGGTCTCGCGACTGGCCCATGTTAAAGAGTTGAAATTCCCCGAGCGTTTGCCGATGTATGGTGACTGGCCCGGCTTTCAGCCCGACGTCTGGTGGTATGAGGAGTGACACCGATGATACGTGTTCTTGCAATTGCGATGTGTTTGATGGCCGCTGGATGCGGCACGGTTGAAGGTGTCGGGCGGGATATCTCGGATGGCTCACGTACGGTGCGTGGCTGGTTCTGATCTGTCACAAGGCTGTTACACTGGCGACCTAGGGCAAGGGCATGAATATCCTCGTCCTGTGCACCGGCAACTCGGCCCGCTCGATCATCCTTGAAAAGCTGTTGGATCGCCTTGGCGGCGATGGTGTGACCACCTATTCGGCGGGCTCCACGCCGGCCGGCAAGGTGCATCCGCAAACGCTGATAATGCTGGGCGACAAGGGCTATGACCTCTCCGATGCCCGCTCCAAAAGCTGGGACGAATTTGCCGAACCCGGCGCGCCGGGGATGGATGTGGTCATCACCGTCTGCGGCTCTGCGGCATCAGAGACCTGCCCGATCTGGCCCGGTGCGCCTGTGCGTGGCCATTGGGGCGTCGAAGACCCCGCCGCCGCTGCAGAACCCGATTGGGACGCCGCCTTTGCGACCGCCTATGACGAGTTGGAAAAGCGCGCAGAGGCCTTTGTCGCTGCCGATATCCACACCATGAGCCGTGCCGATCTGCAAGCCCATGTCAGCAGCATCGAGGCGACCGCCTGAGACAGGCTGACCCATGTGACAGCCTGTCTGTTCCACTCGCACCCTGACTGCGCATAATCTGATCCATGCGAGGGCGACCGAGGAGGCGTCCGATGTTTTGGGACCACTTAATCAAATCATGGCAGATCAGTCTGCCCATGATCCGTTCACGATTTCCCCATGCTGATGAGCGCGCTCTGGACGCCCTCCACAAAGGGCATCACTGCTTTGCGGAACTCATGGCCCGCACCCACGATCTGACAGTGTTTGAGGCCCGCGAAGAGGTGGAGGATTGGCTCCACATTCTGCATATCTCGGAATTTGAGAGGTCAGACGTGGCCTAGCTGGCAAGCGACGTGACCCACAGGATCGTGGCATCCTCGGCACTGGTCGAGACCACGTTATGACCCATGCTGGCGTCGTAATACGCACTGTCGCCGCGGGCCAGATCGACGGGTTCGTAGAACTCGGTGTAAAGCCGCAAGGTGCCGGTCAGCACATATAAAAACTCTTCGCCGTCATGGCGCACCCAGCCTTCGAATTCCTCAAAACTGCGCGCCCGGATCGTGGCACGGTAGGGCAGCATCTGCTTTTTGCTCAGCGACGCGGCCAGCAACTCATGCTCATAGGTCGTTGTGGCATGGCCTGACCCCTGCCCCGAAATCGTGACCGCCATCCGCCCATTGGCCTGCGTCTTGGCAGGCGGCGTAAAAAGCTGCGGGACCGAGATTTTTAGCCCTTCCGCCAGCTTTTTCAGCGCCTCATAGGTGGGCGACATCTGACCGTTCTCGATCTTTGACATGGTCGACCGGGCCAAACCCGCCTGGCTGGCCGCCTGCTCCAGCGTCCAACCGCGCGACTTGCGCAGATCACGGACACGCTGGCCCAGATCAACGGGTTCAGCCGGGGTCGCATCGCCGCTTTCGCGCGCGATCTGGATCAGTCTCTTGGGGTCACTATCGGGCATGCCGTCATATAGGAGGGTTTTGCCATGCCTTGCAATGCCAGCAGCGCGGGGCTAGCGGTGGGGCATGCTCTCTGTCCGCGATACCGGCCCGTTCAAACCCGCGCCTGCCAGCTTCAACATGGCGCAATACGTGCTGTTCGCCGCGGCCCGGACGCCCGAAAAGGATGCGCTCTGCATCCTTAGCGCAGACGGCGTGCAAAGCTGGAGCTACCGCGCGCTTGAGGCCGCCATACGCGGCACCGCGACAGGCCTCTTGCAGTTGGGCCTGACCGAAAGCGACCGCGTGGTGATGCGGCTTGGCAATACGGTTGAATTTCCCATCGTCTATCTCGCCTGCATCGCCGTCGGCCTGATCCCTGTGCCTACGTCCTCCCAACTGACCCAAGGTGAGGTTGACGGCATCGTCGCCCAAATCGCGCCTGTGCTGATCGTGCAGGACCCGGCCATAACCGGGACGACCGCAGATGTGCCGACGCTTAACGCCAGCGCCCTCGCTGCGTTGCACGACCTGCCTCAAGCAGAGTTTGCGATGGGCGATCCTGAACGCCTTGCCTACATCATTTTTACCTCCGGCACGTCAGGTAAGCCGCGCGCTGTCTGCCATGCCCACCGTGCAATCTGGGCGCGCCAGATGATGTTCGATGGCTGGTACGGCCTCAGCGCCGAGGACCGCGTTTTGCACGCGGGCGCATTCAATTGGACCTACACGCTCGGCACCGGTCTGATGGACCCATGGACCGTCGGTGCGACCGCGCTGATCCCCGCTGCGGGCACGACGCCGGACCAACTGACCGGGATGATTTCTGCCCAAAATGTCAGCATTTTTGCCGCTGCCCCAGGCGTTTATCGCCAGATGTTAAAGTCAGATTCCCTGCCCGAGATGCCTGCCCTTCGCCATGGGCTTTCCGCAGGCGAACGGATGCCCGCCAGCACGCGCGCCCGCTGGAAAGCGTTGAGCGGCGTCCCGGTCCATGAGGCTTATGGCATGTCCGAATGCTCCACCTTCGTCTCCGCCAGCCCCGCGCACCCGGCCCCGCCCGGCGCGTCTGGCCGCCCTCAAGATGGCCGTCGCGTGGCACTTCTGGGCAAAGACGGCCCCGTCCCGCTCCATGACGAAGGCGTCATCGCTGTTCACCGCTCTGACCCCGGCCTCATGCTGGGCTATCTCGACCAGCCCGAGGAAACCGCCGCCCGCTTTCAAGGCGACTGGTTTCTCACGGGCGACACCGGGTCCATGGCCGAAGACGGCGCGATCACCTATCTGGGCCGCGCCGACGACATGATGAACGCAGGCGGCTACCGCGTCTCCCCGCTGGAGGTTGAGGCCGCGCTGAACGCCCATCCCCAGGTCCACGAGACCGCCGCAATCGAGCTGCGCGTGAAAGCCGACGCCTCGGTCATTGCCGCCGTCTACGTCGCCGACACACCCCTTGACGACGACATCCTCAACCGCTTTGCGTCTGCCCATTTGGCGCGTTACAAGATGCCTCGGATCTACATCCATCGCGACACCCTTCCCAAAAGCGCAAATGGCAAGCTGAACCGCCACGCCTTGCGCGCGCAATATGAGGCCAAACATGGTTAAGCTCGATATCATCTCAGACCCGATCTGCCCGTGGTGCTATATCGGCAAGACCCGCCTGGACGAGGCGTTGGCCCAACATCCCGATCACCCGTTCACCATCGAATGGCACCCGTTTCAGCTGAACCCCGACATGCCCGAAGGCGGCATGGGGCGGCGCGAATACCTTGAGGGCAAGTTCGGTGGCAAAGATGGCGCTGTGAAGGCCTATGCGCCTGTCGTGCAAGCGGCTGAAGAGGCCGGTCTCAAGATCGACTTTGAAGGCATGCAGCGCACCCCCAACACCATCGACGCGCACCGCCTGATCCACTGGGCGGGTATCGAAGGCCGCCAAACCGCCGCTGTCTCCGCCCTCTTTGGGGCCTATTTCGAAGAGGCGCGTGATATTGGCGACTGTGAAGTTCTGGCCGACATCGCCGACAGTATCGAAATGGACGCCGCTGTGGTCGCCAAGCTGTTGAATTCAGACGCCGATATCGAAGACATCCGCAAACGCGACGCCCATTCGCGTGAGATGGGCGTGAACTCTGTCCCAACCTTCATCGTCGCTGGTCAGCACGCCGTTCCGGGTGCCCAACCGGCCGACCTTTGGGCCAAAGTCATCGGCGAGATCAAAGAGCAAGTCGCCGAATGAAACCCACATTCAACACCTCGACCGTTCTGGGCATGCTCGCGGTGTTGATCGGCTCTGGCACGGTGTTTTTCCGTTGGGCCGAAGGCTGGAGCTGGATCGACGCCTATTTCTTCACCGTCGTTACGCTGTCCACCGTGGGTTACGGTTCGCTCGTCCCTGAAACCGTGATCGGCAAGCTCGGAACGACCGTGTTCATCATCACCGGGCTTGGAGTCTTCGCCCTCGCCATCAGTCATTTTGGGCAACTTGCCCTGCGCCGCCGCTTCCGCCAACGCAACCGCGATCAAGGTCCCGACGCATGACCACTCCGGGCCGCGCCGAGTTTATCGCGCTTATGGCCATGATCAGCGCAACCGTCGCCTTTTCCATCGACGCGATGCTGCCCGCCCTACCCGAAATCGCGGCAGAGCTTACGCCTGACGCGCCCGAAGGCGCGACGCTGATTATCACCAGCTTTGTCTTCGGCATGGGCCTCGGCACGCTTTTTGCAGGCCCGCTTTCGGATGCTCTGGGTCGCCGCCCGGTGATCTTTGCGGGTTTCGCGCTCTATTGCGTCGGCGCGGTCCTCGCCGTGCTCGCCAACACGCTCGAACTGGTGCTCGCCGCACGCGTCATCCAAGGCCTTGGCGTTGCAGGCCCGCGCATCGTCGCCCTCGCCGTGATCCGGGACCTCTTTTCGGGCCGCGAAATGGCGCGGCTGATGTCTTTCGTGTTGCTCGTCTTTTCCTTGGTCCCGGCCATCGCCCCGGCCCTTGGCGCGGTCATCATCTGGGGCGTCGGCTGGCGTGGCATCTTCGGCGCATTCGTCATTTTCTCGCTGCTAATCGGCAGTTGGTACGCCACACGCATGCCTGAAACCCTGCCAGCAGAAGCCCGCCGCCCGATCCGTGTCACCCTCCTTTGGAGCGCACTGGTCGAGATGCTCTCCATCCCCATGGTGCGCCTGTCGATGCTCACCCAAGCGCTCTGTTTCGGGATGCTCTTCGCGGTCCTCTCGACCACACAGCAAATGTTCGATCTGGTCTTTGACAAGGGTGCGAGCTTTCCCCTCTGGTTCGGCCTAATCGCGCTACTGGCGGCGACCGCAAGTATCGTAAACGCCCGGTTCGTCATGCGGCTTGGCATGCGCAAACTGGTGATGACGGTGCTTGGCACTCAGATCCTGATCTCATCCGCATCACTCATATCTTTCAACATGATAGAGAACGAAGCTCATCTCTTTCCGATCTTCCTCTTCTGGATCACGTCGCTCTTTTTCCTCGCAGGGATGACGCTGGGAAATCTCAATGCCCTTGCGATGGAACCCGTGGGGCACATAGCGGGCATGGCCGCCTCCCTCATGGGCTCCGTATCAACCATCGGCGCGGTGTTCGTGGCTGTTCCCATCGGATTGGCCTTCACCGGCAGCCCGATCCCGGTCGCCATCGGAACACTTACCTGTTCGATACTGGCGTTCTTGTTGACCTTGCGGATGCGCCAGTTGGAGCGCGTTGTGGTGACAGGTTAAAAACGTCCCTCAAGCCTTTGCTTTTTTGCGCTTTTTCTCTTCGATCAACTTCTCGGCCAGATCACGGGCAATCGCAAACGCGCCTTTGATCTTGTCGCTGTCTTTCTTCCAATCGCGCCGAATGACGATCTTGTTGTCTTTCACTTTGGCCAGCCCACGCTGATGCTCGATGAACTCCACCAGCCCCTGGGGCGAGCCGAACTTGTCATTGTGAAACTGGATCGTGGCCCCTTTCGGCCCACCATCCAGCTTCGCAATGCCTGCGCGTTTGCACATCGCCTTGATGCGCACGATCAGCAACAGCGTGTTCACCTCTTTCGGCAACGGACCAAACCGGTCGATCAATTCGGCGGCGAAGCCTTCCAGTTCGACCTTTGTCGTCAGCCCCGAAAGACGCCGATAAAGCCCCAGCCGTACATCCAGATCAGGCACATACTCATCCGGGATCAGCACCGGCACGCCCAGATTAATCTGCGGCGCCCATTGCCCGTCTGCCTCGTCCAGCCCGGTCAACTCACCCGTTTTGATCTTGGCAATCGCCTCTTCCAGCATCGTCTGGTAAAGCTCGTACCCCACTTCGCGCATTTGGCCGGATTGCTCTTCCCCGATCAGATTGCCAGCCCCGCGAATGTCCAGATCCTGCGAGGCTAGTGTAAAGCCCGCCCCCAACGTATCCAAGCTGCCCAGCACCCGCAGACGCTTTTGCGCGGTCGGCGTCAGTGGCGCGCGCGGCTTGGTCGTCATATACGCATATGCCCGGGTTTTTGAGCGCCCGACCCGTCCGCGAATTTGGTAAAGCTGCGACAGCCCGAACATATCCGCGCGGTGCACGATCATCGTATTCGCGGTCGGAATGTCGAGGCCACTTTCCACAATCGTGGTCGCCAGCAGCACGTCGTATTTACCGTCGTAAAACGCGTTCATCCGGTCGTCCAACTCGCCCGCTGCCATCTGGCCATGGGCGGTGATGAACGTCACCTCCGGTACTTCCTTGCGCAGGAACTCCTCGATATCCGGGATGTCCGACACGCGCGGCACCACAAAGAACGACTGCCCGCCGCGGTAATGCTCGCGCAGCAACGCCTCACGCAGGGTCACCGTATCAAACTCGCTGACATATGTGCGGATCGCCAGCCGGTCGACCGGAGGCGTCCCGATGATCGACAGCTCACGCACGCCGGAAAGCGAAAGTTGCAGCGTCCGCGGAATCGGCGTCGCCGTCAGAGTCAGCACATGAATATCCGTGCGCATCTGCTTCAGACGCTCTTTGTGCTGCACCCCAAAATGCTGTTCTTCGTCGATAATCAGCAGGCCGAGGTTCTTGAACTTGACCGTCTTGGCCAACAAAGCATGGGTGCCGATCACGATATCCACCGTGCCACGATTGATGCCGTCGCGGGTCGCCGTAGCCTCTTTTGCCGAGACAAACCGCGACAGTGTGCGCACCTCCAGCGGGAAGCCTCGGAACCGCTCCGCAAAGCTCTTGTAGTGCTGCCGTGCCAGCAGCGTCGTCGGTGCGATCACCGCGACTTGAACGCCTGACATGGCCGCCACAAAGGCTGCGCGCATCGCGACCTCGGTCTTGCCGAATCCCACGTCGCCGCAGACCAGCCGGTCCATCGGCTGCCCGCTGGCCATATCGGTCAGCACGTCTTCGATCGCATTTAGCTGATCGTCTGTTTCCTGATAGGGAAAGCGCGCCGAAAACGCGTCCCACATCCCCGGCGGAGGCTCCATAATCGGCGCCGTGCGCAACGCCCGCTCTGCCGCCACGCGAATAAGCCGGTCCGCGATGTCGCGAATGCGCTGCTTCAGCCGTGCTTTCTTGGCCTGCCACGCGCCACCCCCCAGCTTGTCCAGCAAGCCTTCCTCATGGCCAAACTTCGACAGCAGTTCGATATTCTCGACCGGCAGATAGAGCTTCGCGTTCTCTGCATATTCCAGCAGAATACACTCATGCGCGGCCCCGGCGGCGGTGATCACTTCAAGACCTTTGTAGCGCCCGACGCCGTGATCCACGTGAACGATCAGATCGCCAGGGCTTAGGCTTTGCGTCTCCGTCAAGAAGTTCTCGGCGCGCTTTTTCTTGCGCGGTGCACGGATCAGACGATCGCCCAAAACATCCTGTTCCGAGATCACCGTCAGCCCCGGCGCCTCAAAACCCGCTTCCAACGCCCAAACCGCCAGATGCACGCCCTTGGGCTGCACATCGCGCATGTCCTTGATCAGGCTGACATCACCCAGACCCTCATCATCCATCAGCCCCGACAGCCGCTCGCGCGCGCCTTCGGAATAGCTGGCGATGATTACCGATCCGTCCGCGCGTTTTGCTTTAACATGATCCGCCAAGGCACCGAAAAGGCTTATGTTTTCCTGTTGGCGTTCTGGCGCGAAACTGCGCCCGATCCGCCCGCCCGCGTTGATCACACCGGGGCCAGAGCCTTGCGCCAAAGGATTGAACTGCAACACCCGCCGATCCGTGACCGCCGTTTCCCACGCGGCATCGTCCAGATAAAGCAACTCCGGAGGGCACGGCTTGTAAACGGTATCCATGCGGCCCTTTGCCGTCATCGCCTCGCGCCGTGCGTCATACTGATCGGCAATGCTCTCCCAGCGCGCCAGACGTTGGGGTGTCAGCTGATCATCCAGCGCAAAGGACGCCTCTGGCAGATAGTCGAACAGCGTCTCCAGCTCTGCATGAAAGAACGGCAACCAATGCTCGATGCCCTGGTGCTTGCGCCCTGCACTGACCGCCTCATACAGCGGATCATCTGTGCCTGCCGCGCCAAATTCGATCCGGTAGGATTGCCGAAACCGGGTGATTGCGGCGTCATCCAGAATGACCTCGGACACTGGGGCAAGCTCGACGATCTCCAGCTTTTCGGTCGTCCGTTGGGTCGCGGGATCAAAGCGCCGCGCGCCATCCAACACATCGCCGAACAGATCAAGCCGCACAGGCCCCGCCTCGCCCGGGGGATAAATGTCGATGATCCCACCACGCACCGCATAATCCCCCGGCTCCATCACCGTGGGGCTTTGCGTGAAGCCCATGCGCACCAGAAACGCCTTCAGCGCCGCCTCATCAATCTGCTGGTTAACGCGAGCCGTAAACGCCGCCTCCCGCAGCACATCACGCGCTGGCACCCGTTGGGTTGCGGCATTCAGAGTGGTCAGCAGAATAAACTGTGACGGCATCCCATGGGCCAGCCCCGCCAAGGTCGCCATCCGCTGGGCCGAGATATCGGCATTGGGCGAGACCCGGTCAAACGGCAGGCAATCCCAGCCCGGAAAGGCGATCACCGGCACATCGGGCGCGACAAAGGCCAAAGCTGCGCGCATCGCCGCCAACCGCTTGTCATCGCGCGCGACATGCACCACCGGCGCGCCAGAGCGTTCCAGCTCTTGCACCAGCAGCGTTGCGTCAAACCCCTCAGGAGCCCCGCCAATCGTGATATGTTTCGGATCCGCCATAGGCGACGTGACCTACCCCGCCCGCCCGCGATGTCAACCGCGATCAGCCGCCAAGTGCGCCGACATTCATGTTCACATACATCCCATACATCGCGGTGATGAAAATCGCGACGATCCCGATCAGTTGCACATGAAACCGGTGGCGCGTCAGACGGCGCAGCAGGTCGTCGCCGCTCAGGTCCTTGTCGCGGATCAGACGCGCCGCAGACAGGGTCAACAACCCCACAAAGCTCATCGGTGCGAGCAGCAGAAAGACTGCCTGACTGAACTCTACCCCATAGTAGAAGCCCAAGATGCCCAGACCCGTCACCATGAAAGACGCAAAGCCCAGCAGCCACAGCCCCGAGACACGCCCGATCAGCAGATACCGGTTGGCATTCAGTCGCGTCAGCGTCTCCACATCCTCCAGCGTCGTGCCCCCCTGCCGCTTGGCGCGCAGCACCATGTCATAGGGCACGCCCAACACGTAGTGACTGGCCGACGACCACAGCACAGCCAACACGATCCAATACCAAAGATTGGAGAAAGATCGCATGTCGATCAGTTCAAAGACGGTTTGATACCAGTCCACTCGAAGGCCTTTACGTCGGTTTTTCGGCACATTAGCCGCGCAATGCGGCAATTCCTAGGCTTGAGATGGGTCTAATTCCGTGTCACCCAGATGCAACCAAGATTGCGACCAGGAAGCTCATGACCCCAGTTGTTGCCCCTTTCCCGCTCATCCGGCTGCGCCGGACCCGGAGAACCCCCGCCTTGCGCGCGCTTACACGTCAAAACACGCTCACTGTGGATGATCTGATCTGGCCCGTCTTCGTGATGGAGGGGCAGGACGAGGCCCATGCCGTCCCGTCGATGCCGGGGGTGGAACGACTGACCATCGACCGTCTCGTCGACGCCGCGCGCAGCGCTGCCGATCTGGGCATCCCCGCGATCTGCATCTTTCCCTATATCGACCCCGCATTGAAAACCGATCAATGCGAGGAAGCGTGGAACACCGACAACCTGTCGAACCGCGCCATCCGGGCCATCAAGGATGCGGTGCCCGACATCGCTGTGATGACGGATGTGGCGCTCGATCCCTACAATGCCCATGGCCATGACGGCATCGTCCGCAACGGCGAAATCGTGAACGATGAAACCGTCGACGCCCTTGTGAAAATGGCGCTGGAGCAAGCCCGCGCAGGTGCCGACATTCTTGGCCCCTCTGATATGATGGACGGCCGCATTGGTGCGATGCGCTCCGCTTGCGAGGCCGATGGCCACAAAGACGTCGCCATCCTCAGCTATGCCGCCAAATACGCCTCCGCCTTCTATGGCCCGTTCCGCGATGCGGTTGGCGCCTCTGGTGCGCTGACCGGCGACAAGAAAACCTATCAAATGGATCCGGGCAATTCTGACGAGGCCCTGCGTCTTATCCACCGCGACCTGATGGAGGGCGCGGATATGGTCATGGTCAAACCCGGCCTGCCTTATCTCGACATTTGTCGCCTCACCAAAGACCAGTTTGGTGTGCCGACCTACGCCTATCAGGTCTCGGGCGAGTTCGCGATGGTCAAGGCCGCCGCCGCCAATGGCTGGATCGACGGGGACGCGGTGATGTTCGAAAGCCTGATGGCTTTCAAACGCGCAGGCTGCGACGGAATCCTGACCTATTTCGCCATGGATGTCGCCCGCGCGCTTGATGCGTGACAGGGCGACCGAATTGCCGTATATTGCGTCACAATCCCGCCCGTCAGAGGCGGGTCAGTCAGGCAACCGAGCAGGTAACACCATGAACACCCCTTCCCGACGCAATTTCCTTGCGGCCACTGGCGCACTGACCCTTACCGCAGCCTGCGGCAACGGCGTCGGCTCCCGCGGCGCTGAAACCATTGACGCCCGCGTGGATGCTACGCTGAACTTCATGTATCGCGAGTTTCCCGGCACGCAGGACCTGCGCCGCAAATCCACCGGCATGCTGGTGATGCCGCTTGTGACCGAAGCAGGGCTCGGCATTGGCGGCTCCTACGGGCGCGGCGCGCTGCGCATCAACGACACGACGGTAGATTATTACTCTGCCGCTCAGGCCAGCATCGGCTTGCAGATCGGTGCGCAACAATACGCCCATGTGCTCTTTTTCATGACAGACGGCGCTTTGATGGATTTCCGCCGTTCCCAAGGCTACGCTGCGGGGGCCGATCTGGAATACGCGCTGCAAGGCGAAGGTCAAAGCCTCAAGGCTGGCACCACCACATCGCTCGCACCTGTCATCGCCGTGGTCTTTGGCCAAGCTGGCCTGCGCGTTGGTGCCACGCTCGAAGGCACCAAATACACCCGCATCATCCCCTGATACTGGTTTCACTTTGGCGAAAATACTCTCGCCGAAGGCAAAAGGGCCGCCCTCACAGGCGGCCCTTGAAATAACAAAAACAAATGCGCCGCAGGCGCGTAATTGGTTCAGCTGAGCGCGCGCAACCGCTTAATCAGCGACGACGTATCCCAGCGCCCGCCGCCCATCGCCTGCACGTCCTTATAGAACTGATCCACCAAGGCCGTCACCGGCATCGGCGCCCCAATCTCGTCGCCTGTCTTTAGACAAATCCCCAGATCCTTGCGCATCCAGTCCACCGCAAAGCCCAGATCAAACTCATCATCGATCATCGTCTCATAGCGATTGCTCATCTGCCAAGATCCGGCGGCCCCGGCAGAGATCACCTCGACCACCGCCTTGCCGTCCAGCCCCGCCTTATCGGCAAAGTTCAACGCCTCAGACAGGCCCTGCATCAGCCCCGCGATGCAAATCTGGTTGACCATTTTGGTCAACTGACCCGAGGCACTCTCGCCCAGCCGTTTACACACTTTCGCATACGCCGCCATCACCGGCTCTGCGCGGGCGTAAATGTCCTCATCACCGCCGCACATTATCCCCAGCTGACCGTTCTCAGCCCCCGCCTGACCACCGGAAACCGGCGCGTCCACAAAGCCCACGCCGATCTCTTTGGCGGCTGCGTAAAGCTCGCGCGTCACGGCTGCCGACACTGTCGTATGGTCCACGAAAATCGCGCCAGACCCCATGCCCGCAAACGCGCCATCCTCGCCCAGACAGACCGAGCGCAGATCGTCGTCATTGCCCACACAGGCCATCACGAAGTCACACCCCTCAGCCGCCTCGCGCGGGGTCGCGGCATGGCTCCCGGAATGCTCACCAGTCCAAGCCTCCGCCTTTGCCGTGGTGCGGTTATAGACCACGACCTCATGGCCTGCCGCCGCCAGATGCCCGGCCATCGGATATCCCATCACGCCCAGCCCTAAAAATGCAACTTTCGCCATCGGCTTTTCCCCTCGCTCTTTCGCAGTTATAGCAAGCCAGACGTAACGGACCCGCCGGGTCTGTCAATGGTGAGGGCAAGATGGCCATTCTCTTTCGCTGGCTGTTCCGTTTGGTGACTGCAGGCTTCGTCCTTGCCGGTCTGGCCATGGCGCTTGTCTATTATTTTGGCTCCCGCTCGCTGCCCGATTACAGCGGCGAGGTTAGCCTCGAAGGCCCCAACGCCCCGATCGAGATCGTGCGCGACAACGCCAACGTCCCGCATATCTTCGCGCAAACCGATGCGGATGTGTTCTTCGGCCTCGGCTATGCCCACGCTCAAGACCGCCTGTGGCAAATGACGATGCTGCGCCGGACCGTCCAAGGCCGCCTGTCCGAGCTGTTTGGCGACCGCACCATCCAGATCGACGCGCTGCTGCGCCGCCTTGATCTTTATAACCTCGCCGTCCAATCAGTGGAGGCGCAAGACGCCCCCACGCGCGTCGCGCTGCAAGCCTATGCTGATGGCGTCAATGCGCGCCTGCGTCAGGTTAATGAGGACGCATTGGGTCGCGGCGCGCCTGAGCTGTTCCTTTTCTCCAACCGCATCGCCCCGTGGCAGCCTGCTGATTCCGTCGCCGTCATCAAGCTGATGGCCTTGCAACTCAATGGCCAGATCGAAGCCGAAGTGCTGCGCGCCCGCGCCTCCCTCACGCTGGAGGCCGACCGCGTGAAGGATATCCTGCCCGACATGCCCGGCACCGGCGTCGCTGCCCTGCCCGAATATGCCCAGCTCATTCCCGGCGCAGTCCCGAATATCCGCACGGCCTCCTTGCCCCATGACCCGCTCAACCCCGCCAAGCCCCGCGCCTTTGCCGGGGCCTCCAACGGCTGGGCTGCCGCACCTGCGCGCTCTGCCAGTGGCGGCACACTTCTGGCCAACGATCCGCATCTGGGCTTCACCGCGCCGTCGATCTGGTATCTCGCGCGGCTTGAGCTGGCCAGCGGCGGCGTCATCGGCGGCACGATCCCCGGCGTGCCCGTCGTCATGACGGGCCGCAGCGAGACGCTTGGCTGGGGCATCACGTCCTCCTACATGGATGATCTCGACCTGCATATCGAGAAGCTCAACCCCGACAATAGCAGCGAATACGAGACCCCGACCGGCTTTGCCGAATTCCGCTCCCGCCCGTCTATCATTCAGGTCAAAGACGCCGATCCCGTGACCTTGACTTTGCGCTGGACTGAAAACGGCCCCGTCCTGCCCGGCACCCAGTTCGATCTGAACACCATAACCCCGCCGGGTCATGTCGTCTCCGTCGCGTGGACGGCGCTGACGCCCAACGACACCACGATGAGCGCGGCCATGGCCCTCATGAAGGCACAGGATATCGACACCGCGCTTGAGGCCTCCGAAGACTACATCGCGCCTTCCCAAAACCTCACGCTGGCCGATGGCGACCGCATCGCCATGCGCACCATCGGCGCGATGCCCCGCCGCGACGTCCGCCACCAATCCAAAGGCCGCCTGCCCAGCCCCGGCTGGCGGTCCGAGAACCGCTGGAAAGGCCGTCTCGACAGCGCGATCAATCCGGTTTTTGTCGCGCCCGACGGCGGCATCCTTGGCAACACGAATAACAAAACAGTCGAGCGCCCTTTCCCCAATCACGTCTCCTACGATTGGGGCGACAGCCAGCGCATCCAACGCTGGCAAAGCCTCATGCAATCGCGCGAGGTCCACACCCGCGAAAGCTTTATCGAGGCGCAGCTTGATACCGTCAGCATCACCGCCCGCAGCCTTCTGCCGCTGATCGGCGCAGACCTGTGGTTCACCGGCGAAGCTGCTCCCGATGGCACGCCCGAACGCCAACGCGAGCGCGCGCTGACCCTGCTCGCCAACTGGAACGGCGAGATGAACGAGCATCTGCCCGAACCGCTCATCTACGCCGCTTGGGTCCGCGCCTTGCAAGAGCGTCTGATCCGCGACGATCTCGGCCCCCTCGCGGATGAGTTCACCCATATCGAACCGCTCTTCATCGAACGCGTCTACCGCGATATCGACGGCGCCTCTGCATGGTGCGATATCCGCCAGTCCGCCGCGACTGAGGACTGCACCCAGATTGCCCGCCTTGCCCTTGATGATGCGATCATCTGGATCGAGGAAACCTACGGCACGACCCTCGAAAGCCTGCGCTGGGGCGATGCGCATCAGGCCACGCACGATCACCCGGTTCTGGGTGAAGTGCCCGTGCTGAACTGGTTCGTGAACATCCGCCAGTCCACCTCCGGCTCCGACAACACGCTGCTGCGCGGGCGCACCCTTGGCACCGGGCCGAACCCCTTCCTCAATGTCCATGGCGCGGGCTATCGTGGCGTCTACGATTTCGCCGATCCCGACAGCTCGGTCTTCGTGATTTCAACTGGCCAGTCCGGCCACCCGCTGTCGCGCCACTATGACGATCTGGGAGAGCTCTGGCGGCGCGGCGAATACATTCCCATGACGCTTGACCCCGATCTCGCACGGGCCGCCGCCGTGGGCGTCACGACACTTGTCCCACGTTAATTCGTTAAAATATCGTTTATTTACAGTGCGCTAAGGGTGCTGTCGGTATTATGTTAAGCTCTGCGATACCGCGTGGAAAATAACCCAGCGTTATCAACACCCGCCCCTCAATCCGCATGGTTTCGCACGCGAAACCTATAGTTGCGCGAACCGGTCTTTCTGCAACTGAGTCCAGCGCAGTTCAAACCGCTGACCCGTCTCCAACTGCTCTTCGTGCTGCACCACATCCTGCTCATAAAGCCATGCGCGCTTGCGCCCCTCGGCAAATTCCAGCGTGATCTCATCCTCAAACCGCGGCGCTTCCAATGTTGCGGTGATCGCCTCCAGCAAGGTCGCCATTCCCGCACCTGTCAGAGCTGAACATGTGAACACATGCTCCATCCGGTCGGCTTGCACCTGCAACGCCACGCCTGCCTCTCCCTCGACCAGATCCATCTTGTTCCAGACCTCCAGCAAAGGTGCGGCTTCGGCCACGCCCAAGGCCGTCAGAATGTCGCTCACATCCGCTGCCTGCTCTGCCGTTTCGGGATGCGAGATATCGCGCACGTGCAAGATCAAATCGGCGTCCAGCACTTCCTCCAACGTCGCGCGGAACGCGGCGACCAATTCGGTTGGCAAATCGCTGATAAAGCCCACCGTGTCCGATAGGATCACCTCTGGCCCATCGGGCAACTGCACCGCCCGCATCGTCGGGTCCAGCGTGGCGAACAGCATGTCTTTCGCCATCACCTTCGCCCCGGTCAGCCGGTTGAAGATCGACGACTTGCCCGCGTTCGTATAACCCACCAGCGCCACCACCGGATACGGCACTTTCGCCCGCGCCGCCCGGTGCAGTGCCCGCGTCTTCACGACCTTCGAAAGCTGCTTTTTGATCCGACCAATCGCGTCATCAATCGCGCGCCTGTCCGCTTCGATCTGCGTCTCGCCAGGACCACCCACAAAGCCAAGGCCACCGCGCTGCCGCTCAAGGTGGGTCCAGGCCCGCACCAGACGCGTCCGCTGATAAGACAGCGCCGCCATCTCGACCTGCAGCACGCCCTCCCGCGTCCGCGCCCGGTCCGAGAAAATCTCGAGGATCAGCCCCGTGCGATCCAGCAGCTTCACACCCCACGCCTTTTCAAGGTTTCGCTGCTGAACCGGCGTCACAGGCCCGTCGATCAAAACCAGCTCGACCTCATGGGCCTCAAAGAGCGCCTTCAGCTCCTCGATCTTTCCCGTGCCAAACAGCAACCCCGGATGCGCGCGCGGCAGGCGCACCACATCCTCGCCCACGACCTCAAGACCGGGCAAGGCCACAGCCAGCGCCACGGCCTCTGCCAAAGCATGAGCGGGCAGTCGCCGCCCTCGGTCATTTGAGATGTCGGGGTGTAAAACCCAGGCCCGGGTCACCCCGCGCCCGTGTTCTTCCATCGCGGTTATTCTTCGCCGTCGTAGAGGCTGATCGGAGCACCCGGCATGATTGTGCTGATCGCATGTTTGTACACAAGCTGGGATTGACCGTCGCGGCGCAAAAGCACGCAGAAATTGTCAAACCAGGTGATAACGCCCTGCAATTTCACACCGTTTACCAGAAAGATCGTCACCGGAACTTTCTGTTTGCGGACGTGATTCAGGAATGCGTCCTGCAGATTTTGTTTATCACCAGCCATGATTTTAGGCCCTTTTTTCTTGCGATGACCCCGGACGGGCCATGAGGAGTGTCAAGTCAGGGCGACAATGCGGGAACATTGAGGAAGAATCCAGCCCCAATATCAGCCTGTTATCCAGATACTTCGCACCTGCAGCATCAGCGCCTCCAGAAATCAGGGTTCAAAAGCGCGATGATGGCCAAAGTCTCAAGCCGTCCCAGCACCATAGCGGCGATCAGGATGCTTTGCGTCGCAGTGCTGAGGGCGGCGTAGGAAATCGGAAACGCCGCGGCCTCGGTCGCCAGCGGCCCGGTTGTAGAAAGTGCTGCAACCGTCAGTACAGTGGCCGTTTCAAAGTCCAGCCCGCTCATCGCCAGAAGCGTCATGATCAAGGCCAGCGTCACGGCAAAAAGCATAAAAAAGATCCATGCGATATAGGCACCTTGGCGCCGGATCCGCCGCGCCTCCCCACCGCTGCCCGCAATCGAGGACGGATGCACCAGCCGGTCAATCTCGCGCCGCCCGTGCTTGTAAAGCGCATAGACCCGCAGCAGTTTCACGCCCCCAGCCGTCGTGGCCACCCCGCCCCCGACAAGCGCCAATCCCATCAAGATCAAGCCCGGTGTCTGCAAGCCCGACCAGCTTTGTGCATCGCCCCAAAAGCCGCTCGCAAAGCCTGTCGTCGTCAGAAAGGAAATCGTGGTGAACAAACTGCCCCATAGCGCGCGAAACGCGCCGGCGGCGTTCTCGATCTGGTCGCCCTCATAGGCCCCCACCCAATGGCGCAGGAACAGCAGCATCGGCACGACACCCGCGATCAGCAAACCAATGCGAAACTCAGGATCTTCGCGCAGCCGGTTCGAATAGGTCGTCAACTGGTCCGTCCCGAAGGTTTGGCGCGACAGCGCAAAGAGGAAAAAGAGGATGATCAGAACTTCCCCCGCCAAGCCCGAGCTGCCATTGGCCACTCCGCCTACAGGCGAGATACCGCTTGTCGACAGGATTGCCATGGCATGGCAGATCGCCACGAACGGTGTCTCGCCCACCATCACAAGCCCGATCCACAGCACCAGCGTCAGCACCGTATAAATAGGCAGCAACCGCACGCCGTAGCGGGCCAGCCGGTCTGACAAGGTGGTCATCTGGCTGATCTGCGTGTAACGGCCCTGCGTGTCATCGCCCGAGCCCACCTCGAACCCGCCTAGATTCAACGGGGCAAGGATCGCCAGCGCCGAAACCCACAGGAATGCGCCCCCCAGCCAGCCGATGATGGCGCGCCAAAGGTGTAGGCTGTCGGGCAACACGGCGGGATCATCGAACAGCGTCGCTCCGGTCGTGGTCAGGCTTGAGACCATCTCGAAATAGGCGCCCAGATAGGTGCCGCTTTCCAGCGCTTCATAAAACGGAACCGCCGCCAGCGCGGGGATCAGCGTGAACGCTCCAAGTACGTTCAACAACTGATTGCGCGCAGGTTGGCGGATCGGCGTGTCGCGGGTCGCAATGCCCACAAGGATTGTCAGAAAGCTGAACAGGATCGCCCCGTAAAAGAAGGTGCGCGCCTCGTGCAGGTCGCGCACCACCAGCCCTTGCGCCGCAGGCACCAGCATCGCTAGCGACACCACTCCTGACAGGAGCACCAGCAGAGGAAGCTCCAGCAGGCGCGCCATCAGAAAAAGTCGATAGAGACCTGAAGCAACCGCTCGACCTCGCCCACATCCGCGGCCAGGGCGAACAGCGCGATCACATCACCCTCTTCAATGCGGGTCCCGCCTTTGGGCCGGATCATCTCGCCGCCCTTGATGATGCCGCCCACCAGCACGCCTTCGGGAAAGTCGATATCGCGGACCCTCTGGCCCGCGATTGGCGAGGTCGACAGCACCTGCGCCTCGATCATCTCGGCCTCAGCGTCGCCTATGGAGTAGACGTTTCGCACGCGCCCATGGCGGATGTGGCGCAGGATCGAGCTGACCGTCGTGGCGCGCGGGTTGATATATGCGTCCACCTCCAACGGCTGCATCAAAGGCACCAGTGTCGGATCATTCACCAGACAAATCGTCATCGAGCACCCGGCAGTCTTGGCGCGTACCGCGGCCAAAAGGTTGGTCTTGTCATCATCGGTGACGCACAACACCGCGTCGGCGCGGTCGATATTTGCCTCGGCCAGCAAAGCCTGATCCAGACCGTCGCCATTCAGCACAATCGTGCGCTCCAGCGCGTCTGCGGCCCGTTCGGCGCAAGGACGGTTCTTTTCGATAACCTTGACCCGAACGCGGTTCGTGCGCGCCTCCAGCGCTTGCGCGACGGTGAGGCCCACATTGCCACCGCCAACAATCACCAGTCTGTCCTGACGCATGGTGGTCTTGCCAAAAATCTCCAACGCGCGGGTCATGTCCTCGGTATGGGTGAAGATGTAGCATTCATCGCCCGCAAAGATCTGATCGCCCGCTTCAGGCGCGAAAAGCTTACCGTCCCGCCGAATGCCAACGACCACGCAGCGCAGCGTCGAAAAGAGGTCCGTCAACTGGCGCAGGGGCGTGTTGATAACCGGGCAATCCTCGTCAATCGTGATGCCCAAAAGCTGGGCTTTGCCTTCAAGGAATTCCTCAGTGTCAAAAGCGGCAGGCGCGGCAAGGCGCTGCAAAGCGGCCTCCGCCACCTCTTTCTCGGGGCTGATGACCACATCAATCGGCAGGTGGTCGCGGCGATAAAGGTCCGAATAAATCGCATCCAGATAGGATTGCGAGCGCAGACGCGCGATCTTGCGCGGGATCGAAAAGACCGAGTGCGCGATCTGGCAGGTGACCATGTTCACCTCGTCCGAATGGGTCGCCGCGATAATCATGTCGGCGTCATCGGCCCCTGCACGATCCAGAATATCGGGGTAGCTGGCAAAGCCCGCGATGCCCTGCACATCCAGCGTTTCGGTTGCGCGACGCACCAGATCGGCATTGTTGTCGACCACGGTTACGTCGTTGTTTTCACCGGACAAATGGCGTGCGATTTGCCAGCCGACCTGCCCTGCACCGCAAATGATTACCTTCATCGCCGATCCCTCGCGCTATCGGTCCTGTTGCGTCGCATGGCTTGCCCGAAAGGTCAAACCTTACCCGTCATCCTCAACATGCGCGACCCGCGCGCCGGATTTGTTGGACGTCACAACCCCAAGCGACTTGAGCTTGCGGTGCAAGGCAGAACGCTCCATCCCGACAAAGGTTGCGGTGCGACTGATATTGCCGCCGAAGCGATTGATCTGGGTCAGCAGGTATTCCCGCTCAAAGAGCTCGCGCGCCTCGCGCAAAGGCAACGTGGCCAGCGCGCCCGACAGGACAACGCGCCCCTCGTCGACCACCGGCTCTTCATTTGCTGGCAGCTCGCGCGCGGCGATGGGGCCAGTGCCATCACCCAGAATCAGCACCCGCTCGATCACGTTCTTGAGCTGACGGACATTGCCGGGCCACGGCATGGTTTGCAGCAGGGCCTGCGCCTCGTCGCTGATTTCTCGGGCGGGCAAGCCCTGCTCGCGGTTGAACAGGTCGATGAAGAAGTCGGCCAGCACCGGGATATCTTCGCGGCGGTCCTCAAGCGAGGGGACGTCGATCGGGACCACGTTCAGGCGGTGAAACAGCTCTTGGCGGAACGTGTCGGCTGCAATCGCGGCCTGCAGATCGCGGCTGGTCGAGCTGATGACCCGCAGATCGACGCGCACCTTATCGGTGCCGCCCACGCGTTGGAATTGCTGGTCCACCAGAACGCGCAGGATCTTGGATTGGGTGCCCATGGGCATATCCGCGATCTCGTCGAAATAGATGATGCCGCCATGGGCCTGCTCCAGCAGGCCCTGCTCGACCCCGCGTTCTGGCGTTTCACGGCCAAAGAGCCGTTCTTCCATCTGCTCAGGCTCAATGGAGGCAGAGCTGACTACGATGAACGGGGCATTCTGGCGATCCGAATGGGCGTGGATATAGCGCGCGGCAACCTCTTTACCGACGCCTGCAGGGCCTGTGAGCATCACGCGGCCATTCGACTTGGTGACCTTTTCCAGATGCGATTTCAATGCCTTGAAGGACGCACTTGATCCAACCATTTCAAGCTCGCCCACATCCTTGCGCTTGAGCACGGAGTTCTCGCGACGCAGGCGAGACGTCTCCATCGCGCGGGTGATGACGACCATGAGCTGGTCGATATTGAAGGGCTTTTCGATGAAATCGTAAGCGCCCTGCTTGATCGCAGCGACCGCAATTTCGATATTGCCATGGCCTGAAATGATGACGACCGGCACATCCGGGTTGTCGCGTTTGACGGCTTTCAGAATGTCGATGCCGTCCATCTGGCTGTCTTTCAGCCAGATGTCCAAGATCAGCAGAGCGGGCGGCTCTTTGTTGATCTCGGCCATCGCGGCGTCCGAGGTGCCTGCCAGCCGGACACTGAACCCTTCGTCTTTCAGAATATCCCCGATCAGCTCGCGGATATCGCGTTCGTCATCGACAATCAGAATGTCGCTCATGCCACCCTCATACGGTTTCTTCTTGTTTCAATTCGCTCGCGTCACGCGCGGCGGAGACAGGCAGCGTGATATGCGCCTGCGCCCCGGCATGGGAGTCGTTCTCAAATAGCGGCGCGTCATCCAGCGTCAGCGTGCCGCCATGTTCTTCGATGATTTTCTTGACGATGGGCAGGCCCAGCCCGGTGCCTTCGGACCGCGTGGTCACATAGGGCTCAAAGAGGCGGGACCGGTCAGCGGGCAGCCCGATGCCATTGTCTGCGATGCGGATATGCGCCTTGCCGGCATCCAATGTCAGGGAGACTTGAATCTGACCGTCATAGTCCGGATCAGCGGTCTTTTCTTTATATCCATCAATGGCTTCCCCGGCGTTCTTAATCAAATTCGTCAGCGCCTGGGAGATCATCGTATCATCCAGCGAGGTCACGACCGGGGTTTCCGGCAAATCGGCGGTGATCGTCACCGTCTCCTGGCCAGCGTCCTGCAACAGCACGGCGCCGCGCACCAAGGCGGTCAGGTCATGATCGCGGCGGTCAGGTTCGGGCATCCGCGCGAACTTGGAAAACTCATCAACTATGCGCCGTAAGTCATTGGTCTGACGCACAATCACCTCGGTCATCTGGTCCAGCTGATCGGCATCCTCCACCTCTTTGCGGAATTTGCGCTTGATGCGCTCGGCGCTGAGCTGGATGGGCGTCAGAGGGTTCTTGATTTCATGCGCGATGCGGCGAGCCACGTCGCCCCATGCGGCCATCCGCTGGGCCGACACCAGATCGGTCACGTCATCAAAGGCGACCACATAGCCTTCCAGGCTGCCATCCTCGCGCCGCCGGGTAGAGACGCGAACCAGCAGGTTTTCCATCTTGCCGTTACGGGTCAGACGCGTTTCTTGCTGGGCGACCTCGCTGCCCGCCTCGCGCAGACGCTCCAGAAGCGGGCCGAACTCGGGCACCGCGACGCTCAGCGGGCGCGCTTCTTGGTCGGCATCCCAATCCAGCAACCGCTCGGCTGAGCGGTTTACGAACGTGACCTTGCCGTTCTCGTCCAACCCGATCACGCCGGAGGTGACGGAGGTCAGCACAGAGTCAAATAACCTGCGACGGCGTTCGATCTGACGAGTGTTGTCCAGCAGCGTCTCGCGCTGGCCTTTCAACTGCTCCGTCATCTGGTTGAAGTAGCGGCCCAGCATGGCGATCTCGTCATCGCCCTCTTCCTCGCGCACGCGCATGTCCAGATTGCCGGTGCCCACCTGCTGTGCGGCCCCCGCCAGCGCGCCGATGGGGCGCGAGAGCCGTTCGGCGAACCAAAGCCCAAGCCATATAGCGGCAAGGATCAGGATCACGGCAAAGCCCAGATAGATCAGGCCGAATTGATAGAAGATGCGGCCCCGTTCCTGTTCCAACTGGTTATAAAAGGCCGCCGTTTCCTGCGTTTCGTCCAAAAGGTTCAGGATATCGCCATCCACGGTCCGTGAGACATAAAGGAAACGGTCCAGAAAGGCCGTTAGCGGGACAAGCGCGCGAAACTCGTTATTGTCCCAATCCGCGATGATCAGCAGGCCGGTGTCGCGTGCGGTGTCGATGTCGGTGCGGGATGGAGCTTCGAAATCAAAGAGGTATGAGCGTTCACCGCGGGCCCTGATCTCAGCATCGCTGTCGATGATATACGCCTCGCGCAGGCCGCGCTGAATCTGCGCCTGGCCTTGAGCAAGGATGCGGCGCACATCGCTGGCGGCCATGACCCCCGACTGGCGGCGCGTGATGTTCATGAATTGCGCCAGCGCGCGCGCGTCTTCGGTCAGATCGACGCGTTGCTCTTCCTCATAGGCCTCAGCCGCAGCGAGGGAGGAGCCCACAACCTCGCGGACCCGGTCCGAAAACCAGCCTTCGATGCCCACATTCAGTGTCAGGCCCGCGAAGATCGCCACCAGCACCGTGGGGATCAGCGCGACCGAGGCGAAGATGCTGGTCAGGCGCAGGTGCAGACGCGACCCCGCCGAGCGCGCGCGCCGCGCGGCGATCATGCGCGCGATGCGGAAAGCGACCAGTGTCGCGACAACCAGAACATAGACCAGATCGGCGATCAGGATCAGACGCAAAGAGGGCGACGTCGCGCCCATATCGAGAGGTCCCAGTGCCAGAAATGTCAGAAGGGTCAGGATTGGTCCAAGCAGGACCAGCCCCAAAGTGGCTGCGTTTTGAACCCGCCTGCGTCGCCTGAAACGACTCAATCGGTCCAGAACAGACCGTTGCTGGAGTGCCAAAGGCACCTCCCCTTATCCTGTGCCCCCGAAGGGGATGACCGCCATATCTGCGGGCTCTCAACCAGATTTCAGTCAGACTGACGCCCGCGGGCCACGCTATTGTTGCCCTTTTACATCAACTTGCGGCGGCGTGTCACGCGGATATCGAGATCGGTGATCTTCTTTCTGAGCGTGTTCCGGTTGATGCCCAGCAGATCGGCGCATTTGGCCTGATTTCCACCCGTGGCATCCAGTGCAATTTCGATCAGCGGCAGCTCCACCTCGCACAGAATACGCTGGTACAGGCCGGGTGGCGGCAGCACGCCGCCATGCAGATCGAAATAGCGGCGCAGGTGTTTGTTGACAGACGCGCTAAGCTTCTCGGTATCGCCGCCGCCCACAAGCGGTTCGATCTCGGGTTGGTTGCCCAGCATCATCTCGACCTCGGCGCGGCCAATCTCTTCCTCGGGCGAGGTCACCACCAAGCGGCGGATCGCGTTCTCCAACTGGCGCACATTGCCGGGCCAGCTATAGGCGCGGATCAGCTCTTGCGCGTCTTCGGAAAAGCGGCGTACGGGCGCGCCGTCGCGTTCGGCGCGGGCCATGAAATGCTCGGCCAGAAGCGGGATGTCATCGACACGTTCGCGCAAGGACGGCACCGACAGGCTGACGCCGCCGAGCCGGTAGAACAGGTCCTGTCGGAAGCTGCCCTGCTCCATCCGGTGCATCAGGTCGCTCTGGCTGGTGGCCATGATGCGTGGCGCGTTGTCAGACAGCGCATCCAGCATGCGGACGATTTTGCCTTGCGCCTCGTCGCTCAAATCCGCGACCTCATCAAACAGGATCGAGCCACCCTTGGCACGGCTCAAGACGGCAGAGGGGCCATCGACCCCTTCCAGATCAGCGGCGCTGACAGTGACAAATGGCAACGTGCGGCGGTCGGAAAAATCGTGGATCGCGCGGGCAATCAGGGATTTGCCGGTGCCGCTTTCGCCGGTGATCAGTACAGCCAGTTCGGTGTTCATCACGCGGGCCAAAAGGCGGTAGATCGCTTGCATCTGGGGCGTGCGGCCAATAAGCGGCAGGTCATCGCCTCTGGTCGCAGGCTCCTCGCGGGAGGTGGGCGCGCGGCGCTTGACCTCAAGCGCGCGCGAGGCGCGTTTCATCAGGTCGGGCAGATCAAACGGTTTGGGCAGATAGTCGTAGGCGTCGGCTTCGGTCGCCTGAATTGCCGTCATGATTGTGTTCTGGGCCGAGATCACGATGACCGGCAGGCCGGGGCGTTTCTGACCGATATGGGGCAGCGCATCCAGACCATTGCCATCGGGCATCATCACATCCGAGATGACCAGATCGCCCTTCCCTTCCTCGACCCACCGCATCAGCGTCATCAGCGAAGAGGTCGCGTGCACCTTGCAGCCCGCGCGGGTCAGCGCCTGGGTCAGAACGGTGCGGATTGTGCGGTCGTCATCAGCGACCAGAACGGTTCCATCCATCTATTCGGTCCTCAACTCTTTGGGGGCGACAGGCAAGGACAGGCGGAACACCGTCTTGCCGGGCACGGAATCAACGGCGATCCAGCCGTCATTTTCGTTAATGATCTTCGACACAAGCGCGAGGCCCAGACCGGTGCCATTTTCGCGACCCGAGACGAACGGATCGAAAATGCTGGAGGCCAGATCGGGCGGCAGGCCGGGGCCGTCGTCGATAATCTCGACCTGAAGGGGCAGTTTGGAGCCGGTCCCATCGGCGCGGCGCATCCGCAGGGAATGCTCGTAATAGGTGCGAATGCGGATCGTGCCGCCACTTGGATCAGCGGCTTGAGAGGCGTTTTTCAGCAGGTTCAAAAGGACCTGCACCAGTTGATCCGGGTCTACATAGGTCAGCGGCAGCGAAGGGTCGTAATCCTCCACCAGTTTCATATGCGCCCCGAACCCCACGGCTGCGGATTTGCGCGTGCGGTCCAGCAAATCGTGGATGTTGACCGGCTTGCGCTGGGGGGGACGCAGGTTGCCAAACTGCTCGACCTGCTCCAGCAATTTCACGATGCGGCGGCTTTCATCGACGATCAGATCGGTCAGTTCCTTGTCATCCTTGCTCAAGTTCATCGACAGCAATTGCGCAGCCCCGGTGATCCCTGCGAGCGGGTTCTTGATCTCATGTGCCAGCATCTCGGACATGCCGATGGCCGATTTCGCGGCGGCCTTGGTGGTCTGGCCGGAATTGGCGCGGCTGGCCAATTCGCGCGGAGAAATGATCAGGATCATATGGCCCGGCGCGCCTTGCAGCGGGGCGATCTGGATATTGCAGACCATCGGCGGGCGTTCCCCGCCGCCGGCTTCCACATCGTTGATATAAAGAGGGGTTTCGTCGCGACGCGCGCGGGCGTAGGCATCCTCGATCGAGACGTTGACGGCAATGCGGTCCCAGACAGGCGTGTCCTGCAGGGCCTTGGTTGACAGGTTCAAAAACGTCTCGGCCGCCGGGTTGCAATCAAGGATCGTGTCCTCTGGCCCGATCAGCAAGGCGGGCATCGGCAGAGAGGCCCAGATGGCGCTGGTTTTCGTCATGCCACGGCCCCCGCTTCGATGCTCAAAGCGTCGCCCAGAAGGGCTATAACGCGGTTCGGGTCGGCTTCTGTCAGGACGGCTTTGCGCAGGCCTGTGGGCGTGTTGGCCACGTCCATATACCAGCCCAGATGCTTGCGCGCGACGCGGGCACCAAGGGTGGCTCCGTAAAAAGACAGCATCGCTTCATAATGGGTGATAACCATGTCGATCAGCGCGGTCCCGGTCGGGATATCTGGTGCCGGGGTGCCATAAAGATCGGCGGCGATCTGCGCCAAAAGCCACGGTTTGCCTTGTGCGCCGCGCCCGATCATCACGCCATCACAGCCTGATTGCGCAAGCGCTTGCCGGGCGGTGGCGCTGTCTACGATATCGCCATTTGCAATAACCGGAATTGAGACTGCGTCTTTCACGGCGGCAATCGCGGCCCAATCCGCGCGGCCTTTATAGAACTGGCACCGGGTGCGGCCATGGATCGTCAGCATCTGGATGCCCGCCGCCTCGGCCCGTGTGGCTAGGCTGGGCGCGTTCAGTAAATCATCGTCCCAGCCCAGCCGGGTTTTAAGCGTAACCGGCACGTCAACCGCCGCCACCACAGCGTCGATCAGCGTCAGCGCGTGGTCCAGATCGCGCAGCAACGCAGAGCCGGAATAGCCGTTGGTCACTTTCTTGGCCGGGCAGCCCATGTTGATGTCGATGATGCTGGCTCCATTGGCCGCGACCATGCGCGCAGCCTCGGCCATCCAATAGGCGTCGCGGCCTGCGATCTGAACGGCGGTGCCGTCTGCCTCAAACCCCAACTCGGCCCGTTCGCGCACGCCGGGCTTGGCCTGCACCATCTCTTGGCTTGCGACCATTTCGCTGACCACGAGACCTGCACCAAAAGAGGCCACCAGATCGCGGAACGGCAAATCAGTGATCCCGGCCATCGGTGCGAGCAAAACAGGAGGCGTGAAGCCAAGCGACGACTTGACCGGTTCGGAAGGCATGTGAGGTGCTTAATCCTTATGCAGACCCTCTTGGAGTAGGTCTGCACGCACCGGAAATCAACGAAACACGCCATAATCTTGGGCGGAATTCAGCAAGTGATTAATTTTTAGGCATATAGTCCTCACGTTCGTGACCCATTGCTTGCCCAAAGCGCAACGCCTAGACAGAACGCCATGACAGATCAGCAGGATAATACGTGATGCGGACCGCCGCTTTGATCGTTGCCGCAGGGCGCGGCACACGTGCGGGTGGCGAGATTGCCAAGCAATGGCAACCGCTTGCGGGACGTCGCGTCGCGGAGTGGACGGTTGACGTCTTCGAAACACATCCGCGCGTGGACCGCATCGTGATTGTCCACGCGGCAGAGGATTTGACCGAGGTGCAGGGCTTTGCCGCGCGCGGGCATCTGTGCGTGCCCGGAGGCGCGACAAGGGACGCCTCGGTCCGCGCGGGGCTGGAGGCTTTGGCAGGTGATCCGCCAGAGCGTGTTCTGATCCATGATGTTGCACGGCCTTGCTTGACAGGGGCAGTGATCGACCGGGTTCTGGACGCTTTGGAGACCACCGAAGGTGCGGCCCCTGCCCTTGCTGTCACCGACGCATTATGGCGCGGCGCTGAAGATGCGGTCACCGGGACGCAGGATCGCGCCGGGCTTTACCGCGCGCAGACGCCTCAGGGCTTTCGCTTCGATGCCATTCTTGCTGCCCATGCCGCCCATCCCGGCGGGGCTGCTGATGATGTGGAAGTCGCGCGCGCCGCAGGTCTGCGCGTGGCGATTGTAGAGGGCGATGAGGCCAATCTGAAAATCACCGGACCCGACGATTTTGCGCGGGCCGAACGGATCATGAGACAGAATATGGATATTCGACTTGGAAACGGTTTTGACGTGCATCGCTTTGGTGACGGGGATCATGTGATCCTGTGCGGTGTGCGGGTGCCGCATGGGCGCAGTCTGCAAGGGCATTCGGATGCGGATGTCGGCATGCATGCCGTGACCGACGCGATCTACGGCGCTTTGGCTGATGGCGATATCGGCCAGCATTTTCCGCCAAGTGACCCTCAATGGAAAGGTGCGGCGAGCGAGATTTTTCTGCGCCACGCGGTGGAACTGGCCAGTTCGCGCGGCTACCGGATTGCAAATATGGACTGCACGCTGATTTGCGAACACCCGAAGATTGGCCCCCATGCCGCTGATATGAAAGCGGAAATGGCGCGGCTAATGGGGTTGGAGCCGGGACAGGTCAGCGTCAAGGCCACCACGTCCGAGCGGTTGGGCTTTACCGGGCGCGGGGAAGGCATCGCCTCGATTGCCACTGTTACGCTGGTCGCCGCATGAGCCGCGCGATTGCGACGTTTTTCTACGTCGGCCTGTTGCGGCCTGCGCCGGGGACCTGGGGTTCGGCGGCGGCGATTCCGGTGGCATATGTGCTGCACGCCTTGGGAGGCTTCCCGCTGTTGTTTGTGGCAACACTCGCGGTCTTCGCACTGGGCTGGTGGGCCACGGTCGAGGCCACGCGCGGGGCCGAGGATCACGACCCGTCCGAGATCGTGATTGATGAGGTTGCCGGCCAGTGGGTCGCGCTTTGGCCGGTCTCGCTGGGCTTGTGGATGGCGGGCGTGGACCCGTGGACTTTTCCATGGCCGGGCTGGGTCACCGCTTTCATTTTTTTCCGCGTGTTCGATATCTGGAAGCCCGGCCCTGTGGGTTGGGCCGACCGGCGTCATGACGCCTTGGGCGTGATGATGGATGACGTGATCGCAGGGGCAATGGCAGCCTGCGTCGTGGCGGGTGCTGCGGCGATTGCGCATATGGGGTTGGGTCTATGAGCGTAGCAGAGCGCATCGTCCAACGGGCGACGGAGTTGGGGTTGAAAGTGACCACGGGAGAGAGCTGCACTGGAGGCCTTGTGGCCGCAGCGATCACGGATGTCGCGGGATCCTCGGCCATCTTCGGGCGCGGCGTGATCACCTATTCCAACGCGGCAAAGATTGCGCTGTTGGGGGTCTCGGCGGCAACGTTGGAGACCCATGGCGCCGTCAGCGAAGAGGTCGCGGGCGAGATGGCCCAAGGTGCGCGGGCCACGGCGGCGGCGGATATCGCGGTCTCGATCACCGGGATCGCGGGACCTGGCGGGTCGGAGTTCAAACCAGAAGGTCGGGTCTGTTTCGGCATCGCGGATGCGGCAGGCGTGCATACCGAGACGGTAGAGTTCGGGGCTTTGGGGCGGGCCAATGTCCGTGCCGCGGCACGGGATCATGCGCTGGCGCTGGTGGCGGCGCGCCTCTAAAGTGCTACATTATCTGGCTTAATCGCGTAAATAGCGCCTAATAATTAGTCATTATATGAATTGCCTATGAAATAGGCGCTCAATCTATCGCTCTGCTCTTTTTTCAGCAGCTCATTTACCGTCTAGCACATCGCATTGATGAATGACTGCGAAGGACACCCCCCATGAACGGAGCTGATACAGCCTGGATCATCGTCGCAACGGCGCTGGTCCTCTTGATGACCTTGCCGGGGCTTGCCCTGTTCTACGGAGGCCTTGTGCGTGCGCGCAATGTCCTGAGCGTGTTTATGCAATGTTACGCCATCGCCTGTCTGATGAGCGTACTGTGGCTGGTCATCGGGTACTCGATTGCCTTTGGCGGTGGCACAAGCGGGCTTTGGGGCGGACTGGACAAGATGTTTTTAAGCGGGGTCACCGCAGACAGCCTGTCCGGCACTTTGCCCGAGGTTCTGTTCTTTGCGTTCCAGATGACCTTTGCGATCATCACGCCGGCGCTTATTGTGGGCGCCTATGTGGAGCGGATCAATTTCGGCTTCGTGATGCTGTTTTCGGGGCTGTGGATGCTGATCTGCTATGCGCCCGTGGTGCATTGGATCTGGGGCGGCGGGATGCTGGCCGATGGCGGCATTTTCGGCGAAACAGGAGTGCGCGATTTTGCGGGGGGTATTGTGGTGCACGAAACCGCAGGGCTTGCGGCGCTGATCCTTGCGGTGATGCTGGGCGCGCGCAAAGACCCCAGCAAACCGCCCCATAATCCGGGCATGGTGATGATCGGCGCGGCGCTGCTTTGGGTTGGCTGGTTCGGCTTCAATGGCGGCTCGCAATTGGCCGCCGATGGTGGGGCTGCGATGGCGCTGACGGTGACGCATATCTCGGCAGCGACGGCGTCGCTATCCTGGGCTCTATGGGAGCGGATCAAGTTCGGCAAAGCCTCGCTCGTGGGCATGGTGACGGGCACGATTGCGGGTCTGGCCTCGATCACGCCAGCGTCCGGGTTTGTGGGCCCGGTGGAGGCGCTGGTGATCGGCGCGGTTGCAGGGATCCTATGTCAGGAAGCGGTTGTGCTGATCCGTAACGTATTGAAAATAGATGATACCTTGGATGTTTTCGCCGTGCATGGTGTCGGCGGCATTTTCGGCACGATCATGATTGCGGTCTTTGGCCAGGGCAGCTGGGCTGCACAATTGGGCGGGCTGGCAATTGTTGGGATTTACACAATCGTGGTGACGACCGTCTTGATTTTTGTGATCAAGCTGATCGTGCCGCTGCGGGTCAGCGCAGAGGACGAGACGACCGGTCTCGATCTGACTTCTCATGGCGAACGGGCCTACGATCTGACGTCCTAGACGCCGCGCAAGACGGCTCCGATCTGTGACGGGTCGGAGCCCTTCTCGATCATGTGCCAAAGAGCTTTGGCTTGCGGCTCTCCTAAAAGTGCGGCGGATTTTTTGGCAAGCTTATCGGAGAGCGCT
This sequence comes from Cognatishimia sp. MH4019, assembly GCF_020177595.1. Taxonomy (GTDB): domain Bacteria; phylum Pseudomonadota; class Alphaproteobacteria; order Rhodobacterales; family Rhodobacteraceae; genus JAHTBL01. The sequence goes on from NZ_JAHTBL010000001.1 coordinate 566,710, forward strand.
GTGAGCGAGATCGGATGAGCAAGATCGTAAGAGACCTCGACCCGGTCTGATGCAGTTGTCACGAGCACGGTCGCGGCAGTTTCCGCCATTTCCGCGTCTGACGTGACGGTGACGCGCTTGGCCAGAGCCTGCAATGCTGGATCTGTGGCCACCTCGTCAGAAAAGCTCTCAAGCGCTGCTGTGGAGACGCCCGACAGCGCCATCGCGGCGGTGTGGGCGTAGCTGAATTTTACCTCAAGCCCACTGCGTGGGGATTTGATATCACAAACGCTGAGCCAGCGCGGATGTGTGGTGATTTCGATTTTCTGAATTTCACCGGTGATCTGCGGGGCGATCTGGGAGAGTGCCTCAAGCGCTGCATGGGTGCCATGGCAACAGGCGTGAAATTTGTGACTGATGCGGTCGAAATGCCAGATGCCGTCAGCCGCGAATGGCGCGGTTTCCAGGGTGCCATGATGGGTGGGGCCGAAACCTTGGCCGCTGGCCATGCCGTCCGCGGCAGCGGTCATGCCAAGGCGGGCCAGCTGGGCGCATTCGACCCCGTTGGAGGCTGCGATGCCTGCGTTATAGGGCTTACCCATCGCGCCAAACTGCGACTTGAGGCCAGAGGAGCGGGTTGCCACGAGGTTGAGCGCGGTTTCGATTTGCTCTTCCGTCAGGTTCATCAGCTTCGCAGCGGCCAGCGTTGCGCCGAATGCACCCGCGGTCGCGGTTTGGTGAAAGCCCACCTGATAGTGGCTGCGCCCCAGCCAGAGGCCCACGCGGATGGAGGCTTCGACACCGATCAGGGCTGCCGTCAGGAAATCAGCGCCTGACGCATTTTCGGTTTCGGCAACGGCAAGTGCTGCGGGCAGCACGGCGACACTGGGATGGCCGATATGGGCAAAATGCGTGTCGTCATAATCGAGCGCATGGCTGATCGTGCCGTTTGCCAACGCGGCGGCGCGCGGAGGCTGTGGCGTGGGGTCGCCAAAAAGGCTGGCGCGCCCCTGCCCGCCTTCTGCCAGCACCATCTGGCGGATGATCTTTGCGACGGGCTCCGATCGGCCTGCGCGGCCAACCGTCACCCAGTCTGCAAGCGATAGCTGCATGATTTGCAGGCTCGCCTCGGGCGGTGTTGCGGTTTGCGCGAACTGCGCGAGTTGGGCGGCAGGCGTCACGCGGAGGTGCCATACAAGGCGGCGGCGCGGCGTTCAAAGGCGCGCACGATGCGTTGCATCGCCTCATTGAACACCATGCCGATGATGCCCTGCAGGACGGCGTTCTTGAACTCGAAATCGACGAAGAACTTCACTTCGCAGCCGCCCTCTGCCTCGGCAAAATCCCAGGTGGATTTCATATAGCGGAACGGGCCGTCGATATATTCCGTGTCGATGCTTTTGCGGTCTGGATGTAGCGTGACGCGGCTGCCGAAGCGTTCGCGGAACACCTTGAAGGAGATCACCAGATCCGCCTCCATCACCTCGGAGGGGCCGTGCTGGGTGCGCGAGCGGATGCGCGCTGCGGCGCACCAGGGCAGAAATTCGGGGTATGAGGCCACGTCAGCCACCAGATCGTACATCTGTTGTGCGGTGTATGGCAGGTGGCGTGTTTCCGAATGGGTCGGCATCCGACGTCCTTTTCTCCCCGTGACAGTGGGGGGCCATATCGGTAAATCGGGGGCAGAAATCAAGGGGAAGCGCATGGAACAGCGGCCATATGTCATTGACGAGATGATCTCAGCCCAGCAGATCGCAGAGCGGATCGGGGATCTGGCTCGCGAGATCGAGGCCGAGTTTGCCGATACCGACAAGCTGGTTGTTGTGGGGCTGCTGCGCGGATCTTTCGTGTTCATCGCGGATATGGTGCGGGCGCTGGATTTGCCGATCGAGGTCGATTTTATCGAGGCATCGTCTTATGGCGACGGAATGGAGAGCACGCGCGAGGTCCGGATCTTGAAGGACTTGCGCGGCGCGATTGAAGGGCGCGATGTGCTGGTGGTCGAAGATCTGATCGATACCGGGTTTACCTTGCGCCACGTGCTGGGACTTTTGGGCGCGCGCAAGCCTGCGCGGTTGCGGTCCATTGTACTGCTGGACAAGCCGTCGCGCCGGGAAGTGAAGGTGGATGTGGATTGGGTTGGGTTCGAGATTCCGGATGCGTTTGTCGTGGGCTACGGGATTGATTACGCGCAGCGCAATCGCAACCTGCCTTATATTGGCGCGGTGCGGTTCACATGAACTTGCGCTGGTTCGTCCGGGCGTCGAAATGGGCGCGAAACCCGCCATCTGAGAAGATGGTGAAGCTGGTCTTTGGGATTATTCTGGCCGGGTTGGTGCTGGTCGGGATCGAGTATTTCATCGGCTGGCCGGACTGGCTGACAGTGAATGAGCCGGGGCGCATGTTGCGCTAGTGTTTTGCGAAGCAAAACACGTTGCCCGATAGGTGATTTGAAAAATCACCGAAAGGGTTATGGTTGCGTCGCGCCTTCGGCGCGTCGCGACGCTGGGGGTTTCACCCCCAGACCCCCAAGGTATTTAAGGACAAAAGACGTCTCAGGCGTTTTCGAGCTTGGCCATGCGTGCGTTGCGAAGTTTCGCGAAGTCATCTCCGGCATGGTAGCTGGAGCGCGTGAGCGGCGTGGCGGAGACCATCAGGAAGCCTTTGCCGAAGGCGGCTTTTTCGTAGGATTTGAATTCATCCGGTGTCACGAAGCGATCGACCGCGTGGTGTTTCGGGGTTGGCTGAAGGTATTGGCCGATGGTCAGGAAGTCGATATCGGCGGCGCGCATGTCGTCCATCACTTGCAGCACGCCTTGGCGGTCCTCGCCCAGGCCGACCATGATGCCGGATTTGGTGAACATGGACGGGTCCAGTTCCTTGACGCGCTGAAGCAGGCGCAGCGAGTGGAAATAGCGCGCGCCGGGACGCACCTCAGGGTAGAGGCCGGGCACCGTTTCGAGGTTGTGGTTGAAGACGTCCGGGCGGGCTTCAACCACCGTTTCGAGCACGCTGTCGGCGCATTTCAGAAAATCGGGTGTCAGGATTTCGATGGTCGTGTCCGGCGCGCGGTGGCGGATGGCGCGGATGGTCTGGGCGAAGTGATCGGCCCCGCCATCTTCCAGATCGTCGCGGTCCACTGAGGTGATGACCACGTGGTTCAGGTCCAGTTTTTGGACCGCATGGGCGACGCGCCCCGGCTCGAACGCATCAAGCGTATCGGGGCGACCCGTGGCGATGTTGCAGAACGAGCAGCCGCGCGTGCAGATGTCGCCCATAATCATCATCGTGGCGTGACCCTGGCTCCAGCATTCGCCAGCGTTGGGGCAGCCTGCTTCCTCGCAAACAGTGACCAGCTTATGCTCGCGCATGATGGCGTGGGTTTTCTTGTAGCCTTCGGAGGTCGGCGCTTTAACCCGGATCCAGTCGGGTTTGCTGGGCTGGGCCTTGTCCGCCTTATGGGCTTTTTCCGGGTGGCGTTGGGCCGGGATTTTCAGATCGCGCGTGCTCATGTGCTGCCTCTTGGGACCAGATCAAAAAGTTGTTTAACACTTAACTATCTGGGACGGAAATGTCCAAAGGCCACCACGTCGCAGGTTATCCGATCAGTTTCCCATAGTCCTGACGCTGGCCCAGATAGTGCTGAGAGAGGCGTTGCAACGCGATCCGCAAAACGATCTTGCCCGAGCGCGCGGACCAGCCCATTTGCTTTTCGGTCACCTCGAGCCCTTCGAGAAAGCAGCAACAGCGCAAGGCGATATCGGCAAGGCTAGGGCCAAGCTCGGTCAAGGCGGCGTGGACACGGGCGCGGGCGGCATCGGGGCCGACGCCTGCGCCTTTTGACGGGTCGGTTTCGGGCGCTTGGTTGAGAAACGCTTCCCAGTCGGCGGGAGCGTAGGGGCCAAGCTGGCCCAACTCGAAATCTTCGCGCAGACGTTCACCGGCCGTGACGAGATCTTCTGACAGAAAGACATTTCCATCCTTGTCGCGGCGGCGCGAGAGGCTGATGAGCGGGGATTCGACCGCACCGTAGCGGGCGCGGCGGTTGGAGGTGTCTTCGGTGGCTGCAGCCGGTGCAACGTCGTCTGCCTCTACCGCCAGCTCGCGCGCTGCTGCGCGGCCTGTTGGCGTGACTTCATAGCGCGAAATGCGGCCCGGTGCGTCGCAGGCGATCCAGTCTTTCAAGGCCATGGCTTCGGCGACCGAGCGGTCAATGACGGCTGTGCGCGTGCTGCTGCCGTCGGGACCATTGCGCACGACGACGGCCTTTTCCATATCCGCGGCAATCGCCAGAATCGCACCGGTTTCGCACAAGCGACGCAACGCACGGTGGGCATCGTTCAGCAACGGATCGGGTGCGGTGGTGGTTTCGGCAATCGGAGATTGTGTGGGCAACATTTGGCGACACTCCTTCTTGGGGGAAAGGGAAATCGCGCGCACGGTTTTAGATGCCAGACGCCGCAGCGCCTTGTCGACCAACGGATCATCCCTGCGCTGCTCGAAGCGGCGCACTTGTCGCATGATGGTGGATGCGTGAACGCCCCGCGAGCGGGCAAGCCCACGGATCGTTACCCCACCCTCAACATGTGTGAGATACAGTCTGGCCCCGTCCGGCACCCAAGCCGGCATTGGCGACAGAGCCTCCACGCTCTGATCGTCTGGCATTCTTAATCGTCCTTCCCTGCGAGCGACGTTCAAGCGCCACCCGATTTATAGGCACAACCTAAACGGGCATTTATTACCCAGAAGTTAAAATCGAGCAGCAAAACGATGATTGTTGCCAAAAGATAAACAAAGGCGGAAGCCGCCGAACGGTGCTTCTGGGGAAGACGCAACACCCGTTCAGGTTGTGTCATGGTGACCTCGCCAAAACCGAAGGGAACCTGCCATGACCGATATTCTTGCTCGTCTGGAATGCCTGCGCCGCCCGCGCCTTTTGATGTCTGCTGCGCGATTCGGGGTGCTGGAGTATCGCCGCACCCGTGATCTTGCGCGCATTCTGCAAAGCGAGCGGATGATCGGCCCGGTGGAGGCGTTAACCCATCTGATCGACATCGAAGGCACGCTGGAAGAGCAACGCGTGACCGATGACGGGCGCTATAACCTGACCCAGCATGTGCTGGTGATGATCGCGATCATGGGAGAGGCGCGGATGGTTCAAGCGGCCCGCGCGCCCCTGCCCTAAGCCCGGCCTTTAGACAAACGCGTCAGGCATGGAGGCTTTTTTGCTTTCGACATATTCGACGAGTTTGGCGTGGATGCCGGGGTCAAGCTGAGGTTGCTGATAGTCGTTCAGCAGCTTCTGGACCCGGAGCGTGGCCAGCGCCTGGGTGTCGCGCGCGCCTTCTTCATCCCATGTCTCGAACGGCTTGTAATCCAGCAAATCGGTGCGCCAGAAGGCCTCTTTGAAGTTGGCTTGGGTATGGGCGCAGCCAAGGTAATGCCCGCCTGGGCCGACCTCGCGGATCGCGTCCATCGCTTGCGCCTCTTCTGAGGTGTCCACGCCCGCGGCCATCTTCTGAAGCGTGCCAAGCTGGTCCGCGTCCATCACGAATTTCTCGTAAGAGGACACGAGGCCCCCTTCGAGCCAGCCACAGCTGTGCAGCATGAAGTTCACACCGCCCATGAGCGCTGCGTTATGGGTATGCGCGGTCTCATAGGCCGCTTGCGCATCAGGCAGTTTGGAGCCGCACAGCCCCCCGCCCGAGCGGAACGGCAGACCCATCCGGCGGGCCAATTGCCCTGCCCCGTAAAGGATCTGGCTGGCCTCGGGTGTGCCGAATGTAGGCGCGCCGGAGTTCATGTCGATCGAGGTCACGAAGGTGCCGAAGATGACAGGCGCGCCGGGGCGGATGATCTGGGAATAGGCAATGCCTGCCATTACCTCGGCCAGCACTTGAGTGAGCGTGCCCATGACGGACACAGGCGCCATGGCCCCGCCGACGATAAAGGGCGAAATGATGCAGGCCTGATTGTTGGCGGCGTAAACCTCCAACGCGCCCATCATCGTGGCGTCAAAGGTCATCGGCGAGTTGATGTTGATGAGTGAGGTCATCACGGTATTCTCTTGGACGAACTCTTTGCCGAAAAGAATCTCGCACATCTCAACACTGTCTTGGGCGCGCGATGGTTCGGTTACTGATCCCATGAAGGGCTTGTCGGACAGCGTCATATGGGCCAGCAGCATATCCAGATGGCGCTTGTTGACCGGCACATCCGTGGGCTCGCACACGGTGCCGCCGGAATGGTGAAGGTATTTCGACATGTAGCCGAGCTTCACGAAATTCTTGAAGTCATCCATCGTGGCGTAGCGACGACCGCCATCAGCATCGCGCACGAAAGGCGGGCCATAGACGGGGGCGGTCACAAGGGTGTTGCCGCCGATCTCCACGTTCCGCTCGGGGTTGCGGGCGTGTTGGGTGAATTTTGAAGGCGCGGTTTCGCACAGCTTGCGGGCAAGGCCTTTGGGGATGCGCACCCGCTCGCCGTTGACATGAGCGCCTGCGGCTTTCCAGCGCTCCAACGCTTCGGGGTTTTCGACGAAAGCGACGCCGACCTCTTCCAGCAGCACCTCGGCATTGGCTTCGATAATGCTCAGCGCCTCCTCCGAGAGAAGCTCGGTCAGGGGGATGTTGCGTTCGATGTATTTGGCCGTCTCGATCTTGACCGCCGTGCGTTCGGCCCGCCGGGCCGCCCCACCGCCCCCACGCGCGCGCCGTTTTGTCTGTGCTTCCGCCATGAGACCACCCTTTACTTCTCGCAAAGTCCGAAGATGTCTTCTTTGATACGCGGTTTGCACCGGCCCTCGCACCGCGATAACGGCGGTTCGGGGGGAAAAGCGACATCTGCCAGCGCGATCAGCGCTGAAAATGCATCCCAGTCATTGCGTGTCGGTGCGCACGAGGCTACCAGATGAGCCATGTCTGATACATCCCATGACCGCCTTCTGATTATCGACTTTGGCAGCCAGGTGACGCAGCTGATCGCGCGCCGCCTGCGCGAGCTGAATGTCTATTGCGAAATCCATCCCTACCAGAACGTCACCGACGCGTTTTTAGCCGAATTTGCCCCGAAAGCGGTCATTTTCTCGGGCGGTCCGGCGTCGGTTTTTGACGAAGGCGCGCCGCAGCCGCCCGCAAGCGTCTTCGACATGGGCGTGCCGATCCTGGGGATTTGTTATGGCCAGCAGGTGATGATGCATATGCTGGGCGGCAAGGTCGAACAGGGCCACGGCACCGCCGAGTTTGGCCGCGCCTATGTGACCCCGTCGGACGACCGGATCGATCTTCTGAACGGCTGGTTTTTGGAGGCAAAAGAACAGGTCTGGATGAGCCATGGCGACCATGTCAGCCAGATCGCGCCGGGGTTTGAGGTGTATGGCACCTCTCCCAACGCGCCGTTTGCGATCACGGCGGATGTCGCGAGGAATTTCTTTGCTGTGCAGTTCCACCCCGAAGTGCACCACACGCCCAACGGCAAGACGCTTTACGAAAATTTCGTGAAGCTGGCAGGCTTTACCGGCGACTGGACGATGGGTGCGTATCGCGAGGAAGCCATTCGCAAGATCCGCGAACAGGTGGGCGATGCGAAGGTCATCTGCGGGTTGTCGGGGGGTGTCGATAGCTCGGTCGCCGCCGTGCTGATCCATGAGGCGATTGGCGATCAGCTGACCTGCGTCTTTGTCGATCACGGTCTGCTGCGCCAGAACGAGGCCGACGAGGTCGTGACCATGTTCCGCGATCATTATAATATGCCGCTGATCCACGCAGATGAAAGCGATCTGTTTCTGGGTGAGTTGGAAGGCCAGTCCGATCCGGAGACCAAGCGCAAGATCATCGGCAAGCTCTTCATCGACGTGTTCCAGAAGCACGCAAACGAGGTGGGCGGCGCGAAATTTCTCGCTCAAGGGACGCTGTATCCAGACGTGATCGAAAGCGTCAGCTTTTCGGGTGGGCCGTCGGTCACGATCAAGAGCCACCATAATGTGGGCGGTTTGCCCGAGAAGATGGGTCTCAAGCTGGTGGAGCCGCTGCGCGAGCTTTTCAAAGACGAGGTGCGCGCCTTGGGTCGCGAGTTGGGCCTGCCGGACAGCTTTATTGGCCGCCACCCCTTCCCCGGCCCCGGTCTTGCGATCCGCTGCCCCGGGGATATCACGCGCGAGAAGCTGGATATTCTGCGCAAGGCGGACGCCGTCTATATCGACCAGATCCGCAAACACGGTCTTTATGATGATATTTGGCAGGCTTTCGTGGCGATCCTGCCGGTGCGCACGGTCGGCGTGATGGGCGATTTCCGCACCTATGATTATGCCTGCGCGCTGCGCGCTGTGACCTCTGTTGATGGGATGACGGCGGATTACTATCCGTTCAGCCATGAATTTCTGGGCGAAACCGCGACGCGGATCATCAATGAGGTCAAGGGCATCAACCGCGTGACCTATGACATCACCAGCAAACCGCCCGGCACCATCGAATGGGAGTAAGACGCGGTCACGCTCCGGTCCGACTTGCGGACCAGAGCGCCTTCGCTTCTACGGCCATCGGCTTCCCAGCCTGTTCCGCCATTCCGGGATATACGGCAATCCTTTCGCTTTTCTTAAATATCCTCGGCGAAGCCTCCGACCTTGGGATATTTTGCCTGCGGCGCGGATATTTTGAAAAAGCGAACTGGCCCGGCGCAATTTTAGATAAATCTGATCGAGGGCTGCATGTCTGACGTCATCAAGGCCGCGTTGTGGATGAGTGGCGCGATAGGGTCTTTTTCGGCAATGGCGATTGCAGGGCGCGCGGTCAGCTTTGAGCTCGATACGTTTGAGATCATGATGTTCCGGTCGTTCGTGGGCATCGTATTGGTCCTGAGCATTGCCGGGGCTGCAGGCACTCTGTGGCAGATCACACGGCGCAATCTGGGGCTGCAGGCGATCCGCAACCTGTGTCATTTTACCGGGCAGAACCTTTGGTTCTTTGCGCTCACCATGATCCCGTTGGCACAGCTTTTCGCGCTTGAATTCACCTCACCGCTTTGGGTGTTGTTGTTGTCGCCGCTCTTTCTGGGAGAGCGTCTGACCCGACCCAAGGTGCTGGCCGCTTTGGTCGGCTTTACCGGTGTTCTGATCGTTGTGCGCCCGGACTTCAACGCGCTCAATATCGGGGTGATCTGTGCGGCGGCCTCGGCGATTTTCTTTGCAGGCACAGCCATTGCGACGCGCAAGCTGACGCGGACCGAAACGATCACCTGCATCCTGTTTTATCTGACAGTGATGCAGGCGGTATTTGGTATCATCGCGGCGGGCTATGACGGTGATATCGCCCTGCCCTCTGCGGTATCTGTGCCATGGCTGATCCTGATTGGCTGCGCGGGGCTGCTGGCGCATTTTTGCCTGACGACCGCCTTGAGCCTTGCGCCCGCGAGTGTGGTTATGCCGATTGATTTCATCCGGTTGCCGGTTATCGCGGTAATCGGTGCGGCGTTCTATAGTGAGGCGATTGATCTTTGGATCTTCATCGGTGCAGCGCTCATTTTTGGGGCAAATTATGCCAATATCCGCCTCGAAAACCGGCGCGTAACAAGAATGTGACGCCGCGTCCCTGCTGATCTCATAACGTTGGGTAAGAATTGACCGGGCGAGTTTCCGCCGCCTAACGTCGAGACACCAATAAAGAAACGTGTCCAGGGATGAGGGATTCCGAAATGAAATATATTGCAAGCACGTCCGCCGCGCTGTTGCTGAGCACATCGCTCGCCTCTGCCGCCGGGCTTGACCGATCTGGTCAAAGCGTTGCTGCGATCTTTGCTGATGATAGCACTGTGTCGCTGAGCTTTGGCGTCGTTGAACCGAATGTTGTCGGCAAAGATGATGCGGGCAACTCGTATAATGTTGGCGAAAGCTATACACAGCTGGGGTTCAGCTACACTCAGGTTTTGAGCGAACAGGCGAGCGTTTCGTTGATCTTCGATCAGCCCTATGGGGCCAATGTGAATTACGAGGTTGATCCGTCGACATCCGCACTGGGCGGCACGCGCGCGGACCTGTCGAGTGAATCTCTTGGCATCGTGGGCAAGTTTCAGTTCAACGAGCGCTTCAGCGTCTTTGGTGGTGTCAAGGCCGAGCGTGTGCGCGCAGAGGTGGATCTGAACGGTACGGCCTACGCAGACTCGTTCATTACGGCAAACCGTGTTGCACCGACTGCCGCTTCCAATTTTAACGGGCGGCTCGGTGGCACCGGCCTTCCAAATCTGAGCACGGCAGATGCCGAAGCCATCATCGAGGGCGATGATGACGCGATCAGCAATTTCATCTCGACCTATGGTGCAGCGCTTGGCATCCAGGGCGCAGGTATCACGCCGGCGACCTTTGCAGCTCTGCCCGCCGCACAACAGCAGGCGATTATCCAGCAAGGTGGTCAAGGCGGTGTTGATGCGCTGCAAGGGGCCATCGGTACGGGTAAGAACAACTTCTTCAATGCGAGCGGTTACCAGTTTGAAATGGAAGACAGCACCAAGCCGGTCTTCCTTATCGGTGCCGCTTATGAAATCCCCGACATTGCCCTGCGCGTGGCTCTGACCTACCACTTTGAGACCGAACACACGGCAGATACCAAAGAGCAGGTGCTTGGACAGACGATCAAAGGTGAGGTTGACTATGTGACGCCTCAATCCGTCAATTTGGATTTCCAGACCGGGATCGCCGAAGACACGCTTCTGACCGCATCTTACCGCTGGACCGAGTTTTCGGCCGTGGATGTTGTGCCGGACTTTCTGCAGGCCGACCTTGTGAACCTTGAGGATGGTGAGCGCTATACAATCGGGATTGCGCGCCGTTTCAGCGACAGCTTCGCGGGTTCCGCGACATTCCTTTATGAGCCCGAGGGCGACGATCTCGTCTCTCCGCTTGGTCCCACAAATGGTCTGATGGGTCTCACGCTGGGGGGGCGCTACACCAAGGATAACGTAACATTGTCGGGTGGTATCAACTACTCGGTTCTGGGCGATGCGTCGGCGAATGTCGGTGGTGATGGCGTCGCCGATTTCGAGGGCAGCACCTCCTACGGTTTCGGGTTCAACGCAGCCTTTACGTTCTGATCCAAGCGATCAGTCGAGATTTGAAGCCTCGCCGTTTTCGGCGGGGCTTTTTCTTATGCGCAAGAAACAGATCGCCGGGGTGCCGGTGCTCCCCTAGAACGGCTCCATGACTGTGCAAAAATCCTTGTCCGCCCGTGCATGGGCGGAGCTGTTGCTTCTTTCTGCCATTTGGGGCGGGTCGTTCCTGTCGATCCGCATCGCGCTGGATGAGATCGGGTTTGTCACCAGCGTGGCGCACCGCGTCGGCTGGGCGGCGCTGTTGCTGTGGGTTGTGATCGCGCTGCGCGGCATTGCGGTGCCAAGGGATGCGAAGGTGTGGGGCGCGTTTCTGGTGATGGGGACGCTGAACAACGTCATTCCTTTTTCGCTGATGGCTTGGGGCCAGTTGCATATCGAGACCGGGCTGACCTCGATCTTCAACGCGGGGACAGCGATTTTCGGAGTTCTGGCCGCGGCGATCTTCTTTGCGGATGAACGGCTGACCCGTCGGCGCATGATGGGCGTCATGCTTGGGTTTTTCGGTGTGGCGACGGCGATCGGGCTGAACTCATTCACCAATTTCGACATTAGGTCCGTCGCGCAACTGGCTGTTATTGCGGGAACTATATCCTATGCCTTGGCGGGTGTCTGGGCGCGCAAACGGCTTTCGCATCTGCCACCACAATTGGCGGCGGCGGGGATGTTGACGGGCTCTGCTGTGATAATGATCCCGGCAGCCATGTGGATCGAAGGGCCGATCCGCTTTGATCTTGAGCTGCGGACGTGGGGCGCGATCGGGTATTATGCGATCTTCGCGACAGCGGGCGCTTATCTGCTCTATTACCGCGTGCTGGCAATGGCGGGCAGCGGCAATCTGATGCTGTGCACGCTGCTGATTGTGCCGTTCGCGATCACTCTTGGCGCGGTGGTGCGCCATGAGGCGTTGCCGGGGAATGCGTACATCGGGTTTGCGATCCTCGCGCTGGGGCTGAGTGTGCTTGACGGGCGACTGTGGCGCTGGCTTTTCAACAAACCCCTACCTCTTGATGGGTCTGCGCGCTAAACCCGTCTGAACAGGACGGTGAAAGACAGCGCGATGATTTACGAGACGGCTCAGGACTGGCAATCGGCCAAGCGAAAGAAGGTGCTTCTTTTCGCAATGTCCGGCCTTGGGAAAACCCATGTTTCCAATATGTTGCGCGACAGCGGTGATTGGTTTCACTACTCGGTCGATTATCGGATCGGCACGCGCTACATGGGCGAATACATCGTCGATAACTTCAAGCGCGAAGCGATGCGTCAGCCGCTTCTGCGCGAGCTCTTGATGAGCGACAGCCTTTATATCGCCTCCAACATTACCTTCGATAATCTTGCACCGCTGTCGACCTATCTGGGCAAGCCGGGTGATCCGGCCAAAGGCGGGCTGAGCTTTGCCGAATACACGCGCCGCCAGGCCCAGCATCTGGAGGCAGAGCGCGCCGCGATGATGGACACGGTGCGGTTCATTGACCGTGCCGAGGATCTTTATGGCTATGGGAATTTCGTGTGTGACACGAGCGGGTCGATCTGCGAGGTGGTTGATCCGAGCAATCCGAACGACCCTATCCTAAAAGCGCTGTCAGAAAATTTGCTGCTGGTCTGGATCAAAGGCACAGAAGATCATCGCGCCGAATTGGTGCGCCGCTTTGACAAAGCGCCCAAGCCGATCTATTACCGGCCCGAGTTTCTGGACGAGATATGGAACGCATATCTCAGCGATAACAATCTGGTAGAAGGCGAAGTTGATCCTGATGCCTTCATCCGCCACACCTATGCCGAAGTGATCGCGCACCGCCAGCCGCGCTATGCGGCGATGGCAGAATGGGGTGTCACCGTCACGGCCGAGGATGTCGCGAAAGCCACAACGCCCGAGGCCTTTGACGCCATGATCGCCGCCGCCCTTGAGGCGCGCTGATCCGCGGCCTATCTAAAGCCTCCCGCAAGCAACCGGACCTGATCCCATGCCCATCAAACTGCCCGCCACCCTACCCGCCTATGACGTGCTGACGCGCGAAGGTGTGATGGTGATGGACGAGGATGCCGCGGGCCGGCAGGATATCCGGCCTTTGCGTATCGGGCTCTTGAACCTGATGCCCAAGAAAATCCAGACGGAGAACCAGTTTGCCCGTCTGATTGGGGCCACGCCTTTGCAGATCGAACTGACGCTGATCCGCATGTCTGAGCATCAGACGAAGACCACCGCCGCCGAGCATATGGCCGAGTTCTACCGCCCCTTTCAGGAGGTGAAGGACCAGAAATTCGACGGGCTCATCATCACAGGTGCGCCCATTGAGCATCTCGACTTTGACAAGGTCACCTATTGGGAAGAGCTGCGGGAGGTTTTCGCCTGGACTCAAAGCAACGTGCATTCCACCTTCGGCGTCTGCTGGGGAGGCATGGCGATGATTAACCATTTCCACGGTGTGAAGAAGCACATGCTGGACGCCAAGGCGTTTGGTTGCTTCCGGCACCGCAATATTGATCCTGCCTCGCCTTATCTGCGTGGGTTCTCGGATGATTGCGTGATCCCGGTGAGCCGCTGGACCGAGATGAAGCAGGACGAGATTGACGCAGCCGACGGTTTGAAAACGCTGCTCAGCAGTGACGAGGTGGGCCCCGCGCTGGTGGAAGACCCCGCCCATCGCGCGCTCTATATCTTCAACCATTTTGAGTATGACAGCGACACGCTCAAGCAGGAATATGACCGCGACGTGGCCGACGGCACACCGATCAACGTACCGCTGAACTACTATCCGGACAACGATCCCGCGCGCAGTCCCCAGAACCGCTGGAGAAGTCACGCGCATCTTCTATATGGCAACTGGATCAACGAGATTTACCAGACGACCAACTATGACCTTTCGAAAATTGGCCACTAACCTTCTGACCCTCGCCGCTGTCACGGCTGTTCTGGCGGGCTGCGGTGCCATCGTCGGCAACCGGGCGGAGACGCGTGCCGCGCAGGCAGAGGCGGCCTACCCGCCCACTGGTCAGCTTCTGGACGTGAACGGCACCACCGTGCACGCCCATGTTGAAGGCACCGGCCCCGATTTGATCCTGATCCACGGCGCCAGCGGCAACACCCGCGACTGGACGTTTGAGTTTGTGGACCGCGTCAAGGATCGCTACCGCGTCATCGCCTTTGATCGCCCCGGTCTGGGGTGGACCGAACGCCTGCCCGGCTTTGAAGGCGCGACCAACACCAAGGCAGAGAGCCCGTCTGAGCAGGCTGCTTTGCTGAAAGCTGCCGCCGATCAGCTGGACGTGGAAAATCCGATCATCGTCGGTCACTCATTCGGCGGGGCTGTCACGCTGGCCTGGGCGATGGACTATCCTGATCACCCTGCCGGGCTTGTGTTGCTGGGCGCGGCATCCAACCCGTGGCCTGGTGATCTGGGCGCGCTTTACGGCATCAACTCCTCTCGTGTGGGCGGGGCAACGGTGGTTCCGCTCATCTCGGCCTTTGTGCCGACGTCACGGATTGACGATGTGCTGACCAGCATTTTCGAGCCGCAGACCGCGCCCGAAGGCTATGCCGAATATGTGGGGGCTGGCCTGACCTTGCGGCGCGAGTCCCTTAGGGCCAATGCGCAGCAGGTGAACTCCTTGCGTCCCCATATTGTCGAGATGTCGAAGCGCTATAACGAGATCGCAGTGCCCACAGAGATTGTGCATGGCACCGCCGACACGATTGTGCCTCTGAAGATCCACTCAGAGCCGCTTTCGCAGCAGATACCAGGCGCTGTGCTGACCCGGCTTGACGGGATCGGCCATATGCCCCAGCACGTCGCCGCCGCTGAAACCATTGCAGCGATTGACCGCGCGGCAGCCCGTGCCGGATTGCGCTAAGCGCCCGCACCCTCCATATATAGGAAAAGGGAGGAGCCTATGGAGCTTCCATTCGACGGGGCCATCAGCAGTTTTTATCGCGATACCGCGCCGGATGACGTGCGCGAGGCGATTGAAACCCGCAAGAAGGACAAGATCCTGAACCCGGACTTCCCTTATGGCCAGCGCATGGACAAGGACGCCTACGAGGATCATCTGGACGCGCTCCAGATCGAGCTCGTCAAGCTGCAACGCTGGGCGCGCGACACTGGTGCGCGGATCGCGATTGTTTTTGAAGGCCGGGACGCTGCGGGCAAAGGCGGCATGATCAAGCGGTTCCGCGAGCATCTGAACCCGCGCGGCGCGCGCGTTGTGGCGCTGTCAAAGCCCACCGACCGCGAGGCCACGCAATGGTATTTTCAGCGTTATATCGATCACCTGCCCGCGGGCGGTGAAATCGTTTTCTACGACCGCTCTTGGTATAATCGCGGGGTCGTCGAGAAGGTGTTTGGCTTTTGCACAGACCCTCAGCGCGAGGCTTTTTTTCGTCAGGTGATCCCCTTCGAAGAGATGCTGGCCCATGAAGGCATTCTTGTCTTCAAGCTCTGGCTCAACGTGGGTCGCGCAGAGCAACTGCGCCGGTTTCTGGACCGCGAGAGCGATCCGTTGAAGCAGTGGAAGCTGAGCTGGATCGACGTGGAAGGGCTTAAAAAGTGGGACGCGTATTCCTCGGCTATTGTCGAGACCTTCACCCGCACCCATAGCGATGCGGGCCCTTGGACGATCATCCGCTCTGACGACAAACGCCGCGCGCGGCTGGCCGCGATCCAGTCGGTGCTGTGCCAGATCGACTATGCGGGCAAGAACGCAAAAGCGCTTGGCGACCCCGATCCGAAAATTGCCGGTGGCCCCGATATCTGGGATGCCTAAGCGCGGCTACCATCACGGCAACCTGCGGGAAGCTCTGGTCGAGGCAGCGCTGCTGCTGATCGAGGAAAAAGGCCCCACGGGTTTTACCTTGTCAGAGGCCGCCAAGCGCGCGGGCGTGACCCCTGCGGCAGTCTACCGGCACTTTGAAGGCCGCGAAGACCTGATCGCCGAGGCCGCGCGGCAAGGCTATGAGATTTTCGCGGACCTGATGGAGTATGCCTATGAGAAAGGCCAGCCCTCGGCCCTGGCATCCTTTGAGGCGACTGGGCGGGCCTATCTGGCTTTTGCGAAGAAGTATCCGGGCCATTACGTGGCGATGTTTGAGAGCGGCATTTCGATCCAGCGGACGCCTGAGTTGAACGCGGTGGCGACACGCGCGCGGGCGGTGCTGGAAAAAGCGGCGACAGAATTGTCCATGCATATCCCGCCGGAAAAGCGCCCCCCACCACAGATGTTCTCGGCCCATATCTGGGCGTTGAGCCACGGCGTGGTTGAACTGTTCGCGCGCGGATCGCCGGGGACAAAAGCGCCGTTTCCGCCAGAGGATTTGCTGGAAAGCGGAATCGGGGTCTATTTGCGCGGCTTGGGATTGGTGCCGCCGGACAAGTGATTTGGGTATCTAGACCAAAGTGAAACTCAGGCAGAGAATAGCACCAAGGAGCGGGCGTCCCAGCTGACGCGGGCGGTATCCCCGACCTCTAGAACGGGGCGTCCGATCATGTTTTTCATAGAAATTGTAATGGGTTTCGGCGCGTCTTCAATGTCGACATCGTAATAGGTCATGTCCCCGTAATAGGCGCGGTCTTTGATCGTGGCTTGCGTGATCTGGCCGCGATCCGGCTCGCCCTCGAACAGGATCGACATCATTTCGGGGCGGATGCCGACCTCGGCCGCACCGGGCGTGATGCCGGACGGGGCCTGATCCTCGGCGATTGTCACTGCGCCAAGCCCGGCGACGTCCAGATCAATTGCTGCGGCATCCTTTACCGTGGCTGGCAGGAAGTTCATCACACCGATGAAGTCGCCTACTTTGCGGGTGACGGGGCGCTTGTAGAGCGTTTGCGGGTCGGCCAGTTGGGCGATTTCGCCTTCAAACATCACAGCGACGCGGTCCGACATGATCAGCGCTTCTTCCTGATCGTGGGTGACGAGGATGAAGGTGATGCCGACCTGCCGCTGCAGGCGGCGCAGTTCCGATTGCATCTGCTCGCGCAGTTTCTTGTCGAGGGCGGAGAGCGGCTCATCCAGCAACAAAACTTTGGGTTTGAGGATCAGCGCGCGGGCCAAAGCGACGCGCTGGCGCTGTCCGCCGGAAAGCGCGTGGGCCGCCCTGCCCCTAAAGCCTTTTAAGCCAACCATATCAAGTGCTTCTTCGACGCTCTTCATCTTCTCTTGTTTCGACATTTGCGCCTTGCGGAGACCGAAGCCGACGTTTTCAGCCACACTCAGATGCGGGAAGATCGCGTAGCTTTGAAACACCATATTCGTGGGGCGCGCGTTGGCGGGCACACCGTTCATATCGGCACCTGCGATATGAAGCGTGCCGTCTGAGGGGGCTTCAAACCCCGCAATGGTGCGCAAGAGCGTGGTCTTGCCGCAGCCGGAGGGCCCCAGGAGTGAGAAGAACTCGCCCTGGGCAATCTCCAGGTTGATGCCCCGCAGCGCGTGGTAGTCGCCATAGTATTTGTTGACGTTTTTTAGGTCGATCAGAGCGGTCACAGGAACCCTCCTTTGTCTTGCAGGCCTGCGCGGCGCAGACCCCGTCGGCGCATCATTTCGGCGAGGATCAGCAGCAGGATCGAGCCTGCGACGAGGATGGTTCCAAGGGCCATGACCACGGGGATGCGGGCGGGAAAACGCAGCTGACTCCATAGATAGACCGGCAGCGTGGGCTCAGTCCCGGTGAGGAAGAAGGCGATGATGAACTCGTCCAGCGAGATGGTGAAGGAGATCAGCAGGGCTGAGATGATCGCGGGGCTGACCAGCGGGAGCGTGACGAGGCGGAACGTGCTCCATGGGGTCTCGCCAAGGTCAATCGCGGCTTCTTCCATTGCGGGATCAAGGTTCTGGAAGGCGGAATTTAGGATTGCGATGCAGAACGGCGTGCAGATCAGGACGTGGCCCATGATGACTGTCCAAGCGCCAAGGCTCAGACCCAGTTGCAGCAAGATGACGAGGAGTGAGACGGCGACGATAATCTCGGGCAGGACCAGCGGCACCATGATGAAGCCCATGATCGGGCGCTTGAAGCGGAAGCTGTATTTGGCGGCGGCGCGGGCGGCACAGATGCCAAGCAGTGTCGACAGAATGGCTGTGATAACAGCGATGTAGAGGCTGTTCTTCACGCTGTCGATTAATGCCGGGATTTGAGGCAATTCGGTGAACCACTGGGTCGTGAAACCGGTCAGCGGAAACGCGATGATCGTGGCGTCGTTGAACGCGAAGATCGGCAGTAGCGCGATCGGGGCGTAAAGAAAGATCAAATACAGGATCGCGTATGTGCGCAGGGATTTCATCGCGACCCTCGCAGATAGCGGCGGTTCAGGGCGACGAAGAGAAGCGCGATGAGCGAGACTGAGAGCATGGCGATGACCGCCAGCGTCGCCCCCATCGGCGCGTTGTTCAGGCGCAGGAACTGCACTTGGATCATGTTGGCGATCATCAGCCCGTCGGGGCCGCCCACAAGGCGGGGCGTCACGTAGTCCCCGATGGTCGGGATGAAGACGATCAGGACGGCGGCGACGACGCCGGGCATAGCGAGTGGCAAGGTCACGCGGAAGAAGGTGGAGAGCTTGCTTTCGCCAAGGTCTTGCGAGGCCTCTAGCAGCGAGCGGTCGATTTTTTCCAATGCGACAAAGATTGGCAGGATCGCGAACGGGGCGAAGGCGTGGGCCAGCGTGATAACGACGGCATTGGCATTGTAGAGGATGAAAGTGAGCGGTTCGTCAATGATTCCAACGGTTTGCAGGCCGGAGTTCAACACGCCGTTGAAGCCCAGGATCACCTTCCACAGGAACACGCGGATCAGGTAGCTGGTCCAGAACGGGATCGTGATGAGAAACAGCCACAGCGACTTGCGCGATGGCGCGACATGGAACGAGATGAAATAGGCGATCGGGAACGCCAGCAGGACGGTGACAAGCGTCACCAGCCCCGCGATGCGGATCGAGCGAAACAGAAGCTCGCGGTAAAGCGGATCTGTCACCGCCTCGCGGTAATTGTTCAGGGTTGGCGTTGTGTCGAAGGTCTGGAAGTCCTGCGTCCAAAAGCTGATCAGAAGGATCGCGGCCAAGGGGACGGCGAGCATCGCGATGACATAGCCCAAAGGTGCGCTAATCAGCGCCAGTCCCTTTTTGTTTTCGGTATTCAGTATCGCCAACGGCGCGCCCATCCCCAACAATCACGCCAGCATGGGGCAAAAGCGGGGGCAATCTCAAGAGAGACCGCACCGGAGCGGCGCAAAAAACATCCCCCTGCCAAAGAAAAAGGCCGCACCCGAAAGTGCGGCCCTTTCCAAATTCGCATGTCGCCAGCTTAACGCTTGGAGAACTGGAAGCTCTTACGGGCTTTCGCCTTACCGTATTTCTTCCGCTCGACCACACGGCTGTCGCGGGTCAGGAAGCCGGCGGCTTTCAGAGCGCCACGCAAGCTGGGATCGTACAGTTGCAGCGCTTTGGAGATTCCGTGCTTGACCGCACCGGCCTGACCGGACAGACCGCCGCCTTTGACGGTGGCCATCACGTCGAACTGGTCCTCGACACCGGCGACGGTGAAGGGCTGGCGCAGGATCATCTGCAGCACGGGACGTGCAAAATAGACCTTCATCTCTTTGCCGTTCACAGTGACCTTGCCAGAGCCTGGCTTGATCCAGACACGGGCGACCGCATCCTTCCGCTTGCCAGTGGCGTAAGAGCGGCCCAGGTCGTCACGGACGGGCTCACGGTTGATGGAAACCTCTGCCACGGGGGCTTCGGTCCCTTCGGCGACGGCGTTCAGCTCGTCCAGCGATTTGATTTCGTCAGCCATCATGCGCTCCGGGTGTTTTTCTTGTTCATGGATTTGACGTCCACGGTTTCAGGGGACTGGGCTTCATGCGGGTGCTCGGCACCGGCATAGACGCGCAGGTTGGTCATGAGCTGGCGGCTTAGACGGTTGCCGGGCAGCATGCGCTGAACGGCCTTCATCACCACGCGCTCGGGGTGATCGCCTTCAAGGATCTGCTCGGCCGTGCGGGACTTGATACCGCCGGGGTGGCCGGTATGACGCCAGTAGGTTTTTTCGGAACGTTTCTTGCCAGTCAGCTGGATCTTGTCAGCATTGATGACAATCACGTTGTCGCCCATGTCCATGTTGGGCGTGAACGAGGCTTTGTGCTTGCCACGCAAGCGCATGGCGATAATCGAGGCGAGACGGCCCAGAACGATGCCTTCAGCGTCGATCAGGATCCATTTCTTGTCGATATCTGCCGGAGTTGCAGAAAAGGTTTTCATTTGGTTCACCTGAGTTGGGTGTGAGGAGGCGCAAACGCTGCGCCCCGCAAATTCGATTGCGCGGTTATATAGGGGCTGGATGTGCAGTCAAGCGGCGGTTCCTGTTTTTATATTAGCAAAAACAGTGTGTTATAAATAAGGTATATAAATACCCCAGTTTTATACTGTGATCTGGTCCGTCGGATTATCGAGCAAGCGGCGCAGGATCGCCATCGCCTCGTCAAAGCGTTCTATGGGCATTTGCGCGTTCACGGAAATGCGTACCGCGTGTGGGGCGGCTGTATCGCGCATGGCAAACTCATCTGCGGCCCGGATCAAGACACCTTGAGCCTCAGCAGCACGTAGGAAGGCAGGCGCGCGCCAACCGGGCGGCAAGGTCAGCCATAAAAACGGCACATCCGCGTGCCAGACGACATTGAACCGGCCCAGATGATTGATCGCGCGTTTGACATAGCGGCCAAGCTCTTCGCGGATCGCTTCGGTTACGGAACGGGTGCGCGGATCCTCCAGAAGGGAGTGCATCGCCTCAGCCATGGGCCGCGCGAGGGAAAAGAAGCCGTAATTGCCCACCCGGCGCAGATCGAGATTGCGGGTCTTCGGGGCAATCGCATAGCCGATCCGCAAGGCGGGTGTCATGGTTTTCGAGATCGACGAGATATACCAGCCCTGATCGGGCAATAGCGCGCGATAGCCCGGCCCTGTGGCCGCGCCCAGCCGGTAGCAATCGTCCTCCAGCACATCGATGCCGGTTTCGCGAATGACGGCGGCCAGCTCATGGCGCCGTTCAATCGGGGTGGTGATGCCGGTGGGATTATGCACTTCAAGCGTCGTGCACAGAAGTTGCGCATCATGCTGGCGGATCGCGTCGCGCAGCGCGTCCGGGCGCAGGCCGTGCTCATCCATCGGGACGCCCACGACCTCGGCGCGCAGAAGTTCTGCCGCGCGCCGGAACCCCGCGTAAGAGATATCCTCGACCAGAATCACAGGGCGCGGGCCGCGCAGCACGCATTGCATGACCATGCCGATGGCGTTTTGGCCGCCGTGGCTCCAGACGATATCCTCGTGGTGCACGGGGCCGACCTGCATGGGGTCAAACCAGTTCAAGAGCGCCCTGCGCGCAGGCTCGAAGTCTTCGCGTCGCGGATAGTTCAGTAGGGCGTTTGCGTCGATCTCGGTGGCGCGGTGCAGATGTTCGCGGATCAGACCCACCTGCCCCATATCGGGCAGTCTGGGAGAGAACAGGGTATAGGTGCCGTCGTTCTGCTGGGGTTGTACTTGCCGCGCCCAGTTCTGGTCGGCCTCGTGTGCCACAACTTGATCGGCCACGAAGGTGCCGCGGCCTACGACAGCCTGCAGCAGGCCTTCATCGGTCAGCATCGTATAGGCGCGCGCAACGGTGCCCGGTGTGATCTTGAGATCCCATGCCAGATCGCGGACGGGTGGCAGTTTTGCCCCGGTTTCCAGCGTGCCATCTGAGATCTGCGACCGGAGCGCTTCTGCCACCGCTTTATACTTCGGCAATTCAGCAAGATCCGGGCTGCTTATCGAAATTGTATCCATTACAATATATCCATAGACTGACACAAAGACTCTTTGTATCCATACATCATAGCAATTGTGCTAATATTGTGTCAATACAATTCGAGGAGACTTCCCATGACACATCTGACAACGCCGCACCTGAATGCCCGTCTGGCCTATCTGGCCGACAAGCCGCTCCCTGCCCCTGCGCAGTTTGCGCTCGCGATTGCCGTTGTCTTGGTGAAATGGGAAGAGCGCCGCCGTTCGCGCATTGCACTGAGCCAACTGGACGACCACCTTCTGGCCGATATCGGCCTGAAGCGGGAGGCCGCTATTCATGAAGCAGGTCTTCCGTTCTGGCGCCATTGATCCCTGAGGCCGCCAGAACCTCTTCCTGGCCGGGGGCAACCCCGGCCTTTTTTGTGCTCTGCGGATCGCATTAATGCGCGCCTTCTGACTATTTATTCGACACGATATGTTTCAAAAAGTGCTGCTTTTTTGAACAACCAGCTGCTCAAGCCGTGTTGAGATGCGTTTGGCTGTACTGTAACAGCCACGTAACACCGCATTCCAAATAATTCTTTTTATGACTGAAATACCCCTCCCCCCCAAATCGAAACGCGCCATCTGGCCAGCTCTTGTTGTTGCGGCTCTGGTGATTGGGCTGGCGTTTCTGGCGCTCGCGCTGGCTGAAAATGTGGGCACCAACGGCACGCGGGTGCTTAAAGATCCGGCGACGGCCTACAAATACCCGATCTTCGCGGGCTTCGTGTCGCATCTGGGGGTCTTTGTGTTGATCGCGGCCTCTGCGGCAACGGGGTTTGCGTCAAGCCTGCGCCCGGCGCATGCCAAGCGATTGGCGGCGGTGGCGATCCTGTCGCTGCTGCTGGCCTTTGACGATATGTATCTGTTCCACGAACGCGTGGGCCCGTGGCTTTTGGGGACTTCGGAAGAGGTTGTGATGCTGGTCTATGCCATCTTCGCGCTGACCATCGCCTTTCAGTTCCGCAAAAGCCTGTTCGCACGCGAGCAGATCCCTCTTGTGCTGGCTGGCGTGGCGCTTGTGATCTCAATGGTGATCGACATGGATGGCGGTTCAGGTCGGTCGATTGTGTTGGTTGAGGATTTGAGCAAACTGACAGGATATGGCCTCTGGTCCGGGTTCTGGCTGACCTTTGCACGCGCCGATCTGCAAGCGTCCTAACGCTCTGGCGGGATCGAATAGGTGAGCGACGCGCGCGCCACCAGGTTATCGCTGCCTTCGCTGTAAATTCGTACATCGGTGACAGCCAAGGCACGGCCCAATTTCAGCAGCTCGGCTTTGGCGATCAGGTCCACGCCCGCTTCTGGCTTGCGCATGAAATCAATCGCACAGTTTGTCGTCACCGCCAGGGCTTTAGGACCGATCATCGCGAGGATGGCCAGATACGCGCTGACATCGGCCAACGCAAACATCGAAGGGCCAGAGACCGTGCCGCCCGGGCGCAAGTGACGCTCGGCTGTGACAAGGCGCACCGTGATGGTGTTCTCGGCAACCTCCTCTATCGCGAAGTCGCCAGAGACCTGTGGAAAGGCCTCGATCAGAAATGCGTCCAGCGCGGCTTTGTCCATCTTCACGCCCATCTCTTCCCTCCCCGCGTTTTGCCGCCTAGGATTGGCGCGAAACGCTGGGGAGGACAAGATGGCGATTTTGGAACGCGAGGACCGCGGGGCGGTGGCGCATCTGTTGATGAACACGCCTGAAACGCTGAACGCGCTATCGGATGATATGATTTCAGCCCTCGACAGCGCATTTGAGGCGCTTGAGGGCGACAGAACTATTCGTGCTGTGACATTGTCAGGCGCGGGCAAGGCGTTCTGCGCGGGCCATAACCTGCGGGAGATGTCGGCAGCGCGACAAGCCGAGGATAAAGGAGCCGCGGCGTTCGGTGATCTTTTCGACCGGTGTTCCGCGATGATGCTGCGCATTCAGCGCATGCCGCAGCCGGTGATTGCGCAGGTGCACGGTATTGCTGCGGCGGCGGGGTGTCAGTTGGTGGCGGCGTGTGATCTGGCCGTGGCGGCGGAAGATACGCGCTTTGGGGTCAACGGGGTCAATATCGGGCTGTTTTGTTCAACGCCGATGGTGGCGCTGTCGCGCAACATCCCGCGCAAACAGGCGTTCGAGATGCTGACCACGGGCGATTTCATCAATGCCGCGCGCGCGGTTGATTTGGGGCTGATCAACCGCGCCGTGCCCCATGATACTCTGGCGCTTGAGGCCGAGGGGTTGGCCGACCAGATCGCAGGCAAGCTGGGGGTGGCTGTCCGCATCGGCAAGCGCGCGTTTTACGATCAGCTGCAGATGCCGATAGATCAGGCCTATGCGTTCACCCGCGATGTGATGGTTGAAAACCTCGCCGATGAGGACACCGCCGAGGGGATCGAAGCCTTTATCGCCAAACGCGCTCCGAACTGGGATCAGAGCTGATAAAGCGCGCCGAACTTCGCGTCGAGATAGCTGAGCAGCGGATCTTCCGACGGCGCGCTGCCTGTCGCATGGGCAATCGTCTCGCGCGGGGTGCGCAGACCGCCATGCTGTTGCAGGTTCTCGCGCAGCCAAGCGGTGGCGGTGGATGTATCGCCTCGCGCCAGATCGGCATCAAGCGTCGGCACAGCGGTCCGAAGGCTTTCATAGAGACAGCCCGCATAGACATTGCCCAAGGTGTAGGTCGCGAAATACCCAAAGAGGCCGACAGACCAATGCACATCCTGCAGACAGCCGTTGGAAGGCTTGTCGACCGCGTAACCAAAGTCGGTTCTGAAACGGGTATTCCACGCCTCTTCGAGATCAGGGATTTTTAGATCTCCCGAGATCAGTTGACGCTCCAGATCGAAGCGCAGCAGGACGTGCAGGTTATATTGCACCTCATCCGCTTCGGTCCGGATATAGCCCGCATGGATGCGGTTGACGGCGGCATAGAAAGCCTCCTCATCCTTGATGCCGAAATCACCGAAAGCGTCGCGCATTTTATTGTAAAGATATCCGGTGAACGCACGGCTACGGCCCAACTGGTTCTCGTAAATACGGCTTTGGCTTTCATGCACACCCATCGATGCGCCCTGCCCGATCGGGGTCAGCGCATAGGCATCATCCACGCCTTGCTCATAGGCCGCGTGGCCAACCTCGTGAATCGTGGAATAAAAGCAATTGAACGGGTCCAACGGGTTGGTGCGCGTGGTAATCCGCACATCCTGCCCCGAGCCGCTTGAGAAGGGATGCACCGCCTTGTCGATGCGGCCCGTCGCCAAATCATAGCCGAAATCGAGCGCCAACTGCTGAGAGATCGCAAGCTGTGCGGCCTCGTCAAATTCGCCCTGCACCGGCGCAGGCGCGGGTTTGTCGAGGATCGCTGCGCGCAAGGCGGTCAGACGCGGGCGCAACGCGCCGAACATCTGGTCAAGCTCGGCGGCGGTCGTGCCGGGCTCGTAATCCTGCAAAAGCGCGTCATAGGCATCGCCGCCATCGGCCAGCGCGGCCCCTTCTTCCTGGCGCAGGGCAACAACGCGTTCGAGCGTCGGGACGAAGGCTTTGAAATCCTCGTTCTTGCGCGCTTCCGCCCATTCGCCTTGGGATCTTGAGGTGACACGGGCAATTTCGGCCGCGAGCTTTGCGGGAACCTTGGCGTTGCGCTTAAAACTCCGGGTGATCTCGCGGATCTGTGCGGCGGCCACGGGATCGAGTTTGCCCGTATCAATCGCACCCAGCCAGTCGCCGATCTGCGGATCCGTGCGGCGCGCGTGAAGCACAGCTTCCAATGCGGCCATTTCTTCGCCGCGTTGATGGGCCGCCCCGCGGGGCATCATCGTTTCCTGATCCCAGCCCAAACGGCCAGCGATTTGCCCCAGCGCTTCTGTTTCGCGTTGGAAGGCCATCAGGGTATCATATGCAGTCATTTCAGACGGGTCCTCTCACGGATTGGGCCAGTGGGTAATGGGACAGGAACCGCGCGCGCAGGATCAGCACCCACAGCACAACCGCGCCGAATTGGTGGACAATCGCGATCTGCCAGGGCGCGGAATAGATCACCGTCACGATGCCGATCACCATTTGCACGATCAGCATGGCGAAGACAGCATTGAAGGCAAAGCGCGTCCCGGCATTGGCGGATTTGCGCCCGCGCAGCCAGACGATGATCCCGAAGACAAACAGCAGATACCCCGCCATCCGGTGCATGAATTGCACAAGGCCATCATCCTCGAAGAAGTTGCGCCACAGGGGCTGCAACTCAAACGGCTCCGGCGGCAGGAAGCCACCGGCCATCAGCGGCCAATCCGGGTAGGCGCGGCCCGCGTCGATGCCAGCGACAAGCGCGCCGATGAGTATTTGGACAAAGGTGAAATGCATGAGCCCGGTTGAGAGCGAGAAAAGTTTCGCTTCCTTGCCGCGCCGGGCCTGCATCAGGTCGGCTTCGGTCCGGCCCAGTTGGAACACATACCACGCGAGAAATCCGAGGATGACGAAGGCCAGACCGAGATGGGTGGCCAGACGATAGGAGGCGACATCCAGCATCCCTTCGCGCAGCCCGCTGGAAACCATCCACCAGCCGATGGCCCCTTGTAGCCCGCCCAGACCGCCCAAAAGCAGGAGCTTGCCGGTCCAACCAGTTGGGATGCGTTTGGTGAGCCAGAAAAAGAGGAAGGGCAGCGCCCAGACAAGGCCGATGAAGCGGCCCAATTGGCGATGACCCCATTCCCACCAATAGATCACCTTGAACTCGGACAGGGACATACCGGCGTTTTGCAACTGATATTCGGGGATCGCGCGGTAAAGCTCGAACTCTGCCTGCCAGTCAGCGGCGTTCATGGGGGGTAGCGCCCCGGTCAGCGGTTTCCATTCGGTGATGGACAGCCCTGAATCCGTCAGCCGGGTCAGACCGCCCACGGCGATCATCACGACGACCAGCGCGAAAAGCACCATCAGCCAGATGCGGATCGCCCCGCGCGCGCCTTTATGGGCGCGGTCAATGACGCCTGTCACGGGGGCGGCAGGGGCTGTTTGCGCCTCGCCCACCTCTTCGAAAATATTGCGCTTTTTGCTCATAAACGCCTCATATGCCTTTACTTAGCTACGTAGAGATCGTGCGGGTCCGTTCAAGTCAATCACCCCGCTCCTTCCAGCGCACCATTTGACGCATCACCCCGTGGAGCATCTGAACATCCGCGCGTGTCAGCGCCATGCGGGACCACAGATTGCGCAGGTTGCGCTTCATGCCGTCGGCCTTGATCTCGGGAAAAAAGAAGCCCGCGCGGTCGAGGGCCTTTTCGTAATGCTCCGCCAGTTTTTCGACCTCGATCTGTTCGGCCCAATCGGCCTTGCCCATCTCGACGGTCTCATGGGTGACGGCTTCGGTCTGACGACGCCACTCATAGCCCGTCAGCAACACGCATTGCGCCAGGTTCAGAGACGGGAAATCGGGGTTCACCGGCACCGAAATGATGGCATTCGCTTTGGCGATATCTTCATTCTCCAGCCCTGCGCGTTCCGGGCCAAAGAGCACCGCAACCTTCTCGCCACTGGCGATCTTTTCGGCGGCCAGCTCCATCGCGCGCTCGGGGCTGAAGACGGGCTTGGTCATGCCGCGTTGCCGTGCGGTCGTGGCAAAAACGTAGGAACAATCGGCGACCGCGCCTGCGGTATCCGCAAAGAGCCCTGCCTCGTCCAGAAGACGCCCTGCCCCCGACGCCATCGCCACGGCTTTGCTGTTCGGCCAGCCGTCACGCGGGGCCACGACCCGCATCCGGTCTAGCCCGAAATTCCACATCGCACGCGCCGCGCCGCCGATATTCTCGCCCATCTGTGGGCGTACCAACACAAAAGCGGGTTGCGGTTTGAAAGGATCATTCTCACTCATGGCGGCGGTCTAAGCCGCCGCCGCGCAAAGCACAATCCTTTGCGCGACGCCTCTCTTGTGGTGGCACGGCGCGCGGGGTAAGAGCCTGATCCAACAGCAAGACCCGGAAAGACGCGCATGAGCAGTGAAGACATCCCCCAGATTTACCTCATCACGCCACCAGAGTTCGAGCTGTCGGATTTCCCCAACCAGCTGGCGCGCTGTCTGGATACGGTGCCCGTCGCCTGCTTGCGCCTTGCCATGGCCAGCCGGGACGAGGACCGGATCGCGCGTGCCGCTGATGCGCTGCGTGAGGTGGCCCATGCCCGCGACGTCGCATTGGTGATCGACAGTCATGTGCTGCTGGTGGAGCGGTTGGGGCTGGACGGTGTGCATCTGACCGATGGGGCGCGCTCAGTTCGCAAGACGCGCAAGGATCTGGGTGCGGATGCGATCATTGGTAGTTTCTGTGGCGCGTCGCGTCATGACGGGATGAGCGCAGGCGAAGCCGGGGCCGATTATGTTGCGTTTGGCCCGGTTGGCACAACGCCTTTGGGGGACGGCACCGTAGCAGAGCCTGATCTCTTCCAGTGGTGGTCCGAGATGATTGAAGTGCCGGTGGTGGCCGAAGGCGCATTGACCGACGGGTTGATCCGCACCGTGGCACCTTTCACGGATTTCTTCGGGATCGGGGAAGAGATCTGGCGCCACGACGATCCAGCCGCCGCCCTCAAAGCCTTTGCGACCGAGATGGGTTAAGCAGGAAAGAGGTTTCAGAAAACTCTTTTCAAACCTCTTGAGAAGAGATTTGCGCCAAGCCACCCCGCACGGCGTCCTCCATTGCGCGGGCCAAGGCCTTTCGGTCGTCAAATGCCGCGACGGCCACAGGTGCGTGATAGATAATCTCCACCGCGCCGGGCCGTTTTGCGGCGAGCGTTTTCAGCAAATGCGGCGCGAACCCCATATCGCCCCACCAGCCGTAGAAATCCGCACGCGCGCCATCGGGGGCCGTGTAATTCACCGTTACCGGCTGGATATGCATAGCCTCGCGCAAGCCATCATCAAAGAATGCAGCAAAGAGCGTGGGCTTGAACTGCAGCACGCGCTGCCCGTCGCTGGAGGTGCCCTCGGGGAAGAACAGCAGTTTGTGCCCGGCGCGGAGCCGTGCGGCAAAGATCAGCTTTTGGCGCGCTGCATCCTGTCTTTCGCGGCGAATAAAGACAGTGCCGGTCGCGCGGGCCAGCCAACCGATGCCGATCCATCCCGCCACTTCGGCCTTGGCGACAAAGTAAATTCTTTTGGGCGCGTTCAGCGCAAAGATGTCCAGCCACGAGCCATGGTTGGCCACAATCGCCCCGCGCTGCTGCATGATCTCGCCCTGCACGCGGTGCTGCATCCCCATGATGATAAAGGCACTGCGGCAGACAAACTGGGTGATATAGGGCGTCACCGGGCGCTTTAGGCCAAAGATAGGACGCTCTATCAGGCGGATCAGCAGCAGCAGCGCCAGACAGCCGAATGTCACAATGGCCAAAGGTAAACCGCGTGCGATGATGCGCAGCCAATCCCCTATCGTTGGCTCAAACGGAGGGGGCTCCGTCTCACCTTGCCAAGTGGGTGTCATGCGCGCCGCCCGGTCGAGATGCGCGCTTGTTTGGCATTCATGCGCGCCGTGTCCATCACAAGGCACACATCGGTCGTATTGAACGCATGGTCCACAAACGCCCCCTCGCCCACAAAGCCCCCCAGCCGCAGATAGGCTTTGATCAGCGCAGGCGTCTGCACCATGGCCGCGCGCCGGTCGATATCGCTTTCCGGGATCAGGTCCATGTTTTGGAAATGCGCAGGCTGGGCGCGCACGCGCAGCTCGGGTGGTGCCAGATGACGGTGATGCAGGAAGGCCAGCGCTTGCTTGAGAGGTGCGATATCCGTGCCATGAAACGACGCCACTCCGAAAAGAACGTCGATCCGGTGGCGGTCCACATAATCGGCCAAACCGCCCCAAAGATGCATCATCGCCATACTGCCACGATAGGGTTCCGCAAGGCAGGATCGGCCCAGTTCCAACAGATTGCGACCAGAGGCTTTGAGCACCGACAAATCATACTCATCCTCGGAGTAGAATTGCCCTGCCGCCGTGGCCTGATCGGCCCTCAAAAGCCGGTAGACGCCCACCACACCGCCTTCATCCGGTGCGGCGCGATCAATCAGCAAAAGATGGTCGTAGAACGGATCGAAGCGATCTCTCTCAAGACCCGCGTCGTGATCAACCAGCGCCCCGTCGCCGCCCAGTTCTTCCACGAAAACCCGATAGCGTAAGCGTTGGGCATGGCGCAGATCGGCCTCACTGGCCGCCAGACGCACCTGAAATTCCGGGGTATGAGCACGCATCCAGACCATTCCGACAAACCGTGACCGGGTTCTATGGTGCGGGTGGAGGCTTGGCAATCCCGAGACCCCACCGCCATGTTAACGAAAAGAAAACACACGTTTAGGTTGAATTTTGGCGGTCTATCCGGTAAACACCATCTCAAGGTCGACAACCGTGGCGTCAATCACGACCTTCCCTTCCTCGCGGAAGTTAACCGTAACTTTACCATCTATGTTGGACTGTACCTGACCAAGACCCCATTCAGGCTTTTCAGGATGCTTCACCAACATGCCCGGTTCCAATAGGCTGCTCATGTCCGACATGACGACTTCTCCTGTTTCGCAGACCACTGACACTCTGGCTTTGCTGGGATTGCTTGGCTCTCGTATCTGTCATGACCTTATCAGCCCTTTGGGCGCAATCGGAAACGGAATCGAGCTTTTGGCAATGTCGGGGGCCAGTACGGGTCCTGAAACAGCGCTGATCGAAGACAGTGTGCGCAATGCAAATGCCCGCATCCGCTTTTTTCGGATCGCTTTTGGGGCAGCCCAGCCCGGCCAGTTTCTGTCGCGGCGCGATGTTCTTTCGGTGATCGACGATATTTCGAAGGGCGCGCGGGTCACATTCGACTGGACGGTCGAGGGGGATGTCCCGCGCTGCGAGGCGCGTTTGGCGTTTCTGATTATGCAATGTTTCGAGACGGTAATGCCGTTTGGCGGCACCGTCCGCATCATCAACCATCCCGGTGGATGGAGCGTGATCGGTGCGTCTGACCGGTTCCGCGAAGAACCCCATCTCTGGGCGCTGGCCGAGCACAAGAGCGAAGATCTAAGCGACCTGAAAGCCGCTGATCTGCATTTCGCGCTTGCGCCACTTGTGGCGCAGGAGCTGGAGCGCAGGCTTGAGGTGACCCGCAAGCCCGACGAGATCAGCGTGCGCTTTTAAGCGCGCACCGTTCCGTCACCGACAACGATATATTTGAAGCTTGTCAGTTGCTCGGCCCCGACGGGTCCGCGCGCATGCATCTTGCCGGTGGCGATCCCGATCTCTGCGCCCATGCCGAACTCACCCCCATCGGCGAACTGTGTGGACGCGTTGCGCATCAGGATCGCGCTGTCGAGGCGGGTAAAGAACCGCTCTGCCACCGCGTCATCCTCGGTCAGCACACAATCGGTGTGGCTCGAGCCATAATTGCGGATATGCGCAATCGCTTCGTCAACATTATCAACGACTTTTGCGGCGATCTTCATATCGAGATATTCCGTCCCCCAATCGTCTTCGGTCGCGGGGATCGAGCCGTTCAGCCCTTCCGCGCGCACTTCAACGCCCGCCTCTTTCAGGTCCTCGACAATCTGTTGACCAAGCGTGTCCGCAACATCGCGATGGATCAGCAGACACTCGGCAGAGCCACAAATCCCGGTGCGCCGGGTTTTGGCGTTCAGCACAACCTTGCGCGCCTTTTCAGGGTCAGCCTTCGCATCCACGAAGATATGGCAAATGCCTTCGAGATGCGCAAAAACCGGCACCCGCGCTTCGCGCTGCACGAGGCCCACAAGCCCCTTGCCGCCCCGCGGGACAATCACGTCGATATAGTCCGTCATCCGCAGCATCTCGGCCACGGCCTCCCGGTCGCGTGTCGGCACACGCAGCACCGCATCTTCGGGAAGACCCGCATCGCGCAAACCTTCAACAAGGCAAGCATGGATCGCGCCAGAGCTGTGAAAGCTCTCCGATCCGCCGCGCAGAATGACGGCGTTCCCCGCTTTCAGACAAAGCGCACCTGCATCAGCGGTGACATTCGGACGGCTCTCATAAATCACGCCGATCACGCCAAGGGGGGTGCGGACGCGTTTGATGTGCAGCCCCGTGGGTCGGTCCCATTCGGTCATGGTTTCGCCCACAGGATCGTCTTGCGCAGCCACAGCGCGCAAACTGTCGACGATGCCCTGAATGCGCGCCTCGTCCAGCAGAAGCCGATCAAGCATGGCCGCTGTCAGCCCTTTTTCGCGCCCGTAATCCATGTCCTTGGCATTGGCTTCGATGATCGCATCCCGCTGCGCCCAGACCGCATCGGCGGCGGCAGTCAAAGCGGCCGCTTTCTGCGCGGCTGGGGCAAAGGCCAGCTCTGCGGAGGCCGCTTTCGCGCGCGCGCCCAGATCAGCCATCATGTTGGCGACATTATCCATATCTTTCATCGCTCAGCCTTTCGCTTCAGCCCAAAACCATATCATCGCGGTGGATCAGAACAGCGCGACCTGAATAGCCCAGAATGGCCTCAAAGTCACTTGTGTGCCGCCCTTTGATCAAAGCCGCCTCTTCGGAGGTATAGCGGCTTAGTCCTTGCCCCAAAGGCGCGCCATCGGGGGTCAAGATCGCTACAGGGTCGCCGCGGCCAAAGGCCCCGTCAACAGCGCTGACCCCGGCGGGCAAAAGGCTTTTGCCCCCGCTCAAGGCGGTCACGGCGCCTGCATCCAGCGTGATCCGACCCTTGGGCTTCATTGCCGCAATCCAGTGCTTGCGCGCCTGCGCCGGGTCATCTTTCGCGGTGAACCATGTGGCCGCTGCGCCTTTTTCAAGTGCCTTTAAGGGCCGCATCACGAAGCCATCCGTGATCGCCATCGCGCAGCCCGCTTGAGTGGCCATCTTGGCCGCCAGAAGCTTGGTTTTCATGCCGCCCTTGGACAGGCCCGAGCCTGCATCGCCCGCCATCGCTTCAATCTCTGGCGTGATCTCGGCAATGGTGTCGTAGCGCTTTGCGGCCGCGTCTTCTACCGGGTTTGCGGAGTAAAACCCGTCCACATCAGAGAGCAAAATCAACTGATCCGCACCGATTGTGACGGCGACCTGAGCGGCCAGCCGGTCATTGTCGCCATAGCGGATTTCGTCGGTGGCGATGGTGTCGTTCTCGTTCACGATGGGGACGACGCCAAGGGTTAACAACTGTTCCAACGTCGCGCGGGAGTTGAGATAGCGGCGGCGGTTGGCCGAATCCTCAAGCGTCACCAACACCTGCGCCGTGGTCAGATCATGGGGGGCCAACGCCTCTTCATAGGCGCGTGCGAGGCGGATTTGCCCGACGGCGGCAGCAGCCTGCGATTGTTCCAGGGCAAGTGTATCTGCGGGCAATTCAAGCACCCCACGTCCCAGCGCGATTGAGCCGGATGACACGATCACAACATCCGTGCCGCGCGCCTTGATCGCCTCGACATCCAGCGCCAAGGCATGGAGCCATTCGGCGCGCAAGGCACCGCTATCGCGGTCGACCAGCAAGGCCGAACCGATCTTGATGACCAGTCGTTTTGCGTCGCTCAGGGTTGCCACGGTTCCGGCTCCCCGCCCTCTTCGGCCCGTCGCCGCAGGCGGTCACTGTCAATCTGAGAGCGCAACGCGCGCAGCACATCCGTGGTGCCTTCACGGGCGACGCCGGACATCAAGAGCACCCGTTTCCCAACTGCAGCTTCCAACGCCTCTTTCGCCTCAAGCCGTTCATCTTCGTCCAGCGCGTCGATCTTGTTGAGCACCGTCACACGCGGTTTGTCAGCCAGATCGCCGCCATAGGCTTCCAGTTCCCCAATGATGATGTGGTAATCCTCGGCAATCGTCTCGGACGTCCCATCAACCAGATGCAGCAAGACAGCACATCTTTCCACATGTCCAAGAAAGCGATCGCCAAGGCCGCGCCCTTCGGACGCGCCTGCGATCAGGCCGGGAATGTCGGCAATGACGAACTCCACCTCGTCCACACCGACGATCCCAAGGTTGGGATGCAGTGTGGTAAATGGATAATCCGCGATTTTTGGGCGGGCATTTGATGTGGCGGCCAGAAAGGTGGACTTGCCTGCATTGGGCAATCCCAGAAGGCCCACATCCGCGATCAGTTTCAGGCGCAGCCAGAGCGTGCGTTCGACCCCTTCAAGCCCCGGATTGGCGCGCCGCGGCGCTTGATTGGTGGAGCTTTTGAAATGCAGATTGCCGAAGCCGCCATTGCCGCCCTTGGCAAGCAACACACGCTGACCCACTTCGGTCAGATCAGCGATCACCGTATCCTGGTCCTCGTCGAGGATTTCGGTGCCGACCGGCACGCGCAACACCTTGTCGTCGCCATCCTTGCCCGTGCGCTGGTTGCCCATGCCGGGCTGGCCGTTCTTGGCGAAGAAATGCTGTTGGTACCGGAAGTCGATCAGCGTGTTCAGACCTTCGACCGCTTCGGCCCACACATCACCACCACGGCCACCATCGCCGCCGTTTGGGCCGCCATATTCGATGTATTTCTCGCGCCGGAAGGACACGCAGCCGCCACCACCGCCCCCAGAGCGGATATAGACCTTGCAGAGATCGAGAAACTTCATGTCGTGGCCTTCAAATTAGGATTAGCGAGGCGATAAACGGAAACCGGTGCGGGCTCAAGCCGTGCGGCAGAGGTCGCACTGCCCTCGCCGGTCTTCTCAAAGCCCACCTTGGTGAGCACCCGCATCGAGGCCGGGTTGTCGTGAAACACATCCGCACCCAAAGATGTTGGCTCAAACCGCTGAAAAACCGCTTCAACAAACGCCTGCACCGCCTCGCTTGCAAAGCCCTGCCCGCCTTCGGCCAGATCGAAAAAATAGAAGATATCCGGCTGGCCTTTGACGTGGCCGTAGTCAGGGCGACCAACGCCAATCGTGCCGATCAGCGCGCCGGTGTCTTTGCGACAGACGCCCAGCCGAAAGCCAAGCTGCCCTTGCCAGCGCCAATCGTGCAGAAAGCGCTCCACCACATCGACAGGCCACGGCACCGTGGCGCGAAAGATCATGCGGGCCACGTCCGGATGGCCACCGATTTCGGCAACGCGCGGGGCATCGTCGGCAGACATCGGGCGCAGGATCAGACGCTCTGTCTCCAGATGCGGCAGCAGGAGGGCGCGCTGCGCCATCCAATCGGAGCGCGTCAGTTCCATTGCACGGATGACGACGTCTTTTCCGTGCGATGCCGAGGGCCGCAACTCGTCCTGCGTATAGCGAAAGCCGAGTTTACCCAGCACGCGGCCTGAGCGGGCATTCTCGGGCGCGTGGCCGGACGGCAGCACATCGACATCAGGGGCCGCAAAATAGCGGTCAATGACGGCGCGCGAGGCTTCGCTCGCGATCCCTTGCCCCCAGGCCTTGCGCGCCACCCAATAGCCCAGCTCACCCTTGCAGGCACACATGCCCACGACGTTGCCGTCCATTTCGATCATCCAGACGAGCCCGACGTTGTTCTTGTTGCGGTCAATGAACTCTTCCGCGTCAGACAAGCCATAAGGCCACGGCGCACGGCCCAGCCACCGGGTGACCTCCCAGTCACCGAGAGCCTCGGCGATTGCTTCCGCGTCGCTTTCCCGAGGAAGACGCAGGAGCAGCCGATCTGTTTTTAAAATGGCGAAATCCTGCATCTTTCCAGATCCTTATTTCATCTTCTTCAAGTAAGTCCAGGTATCGACCTTGGCCTGTCGGGCCACACTAAACGCTTCCGCATCGCCCAGATATTCGAACCCGCAATTGGTCAGCACACGGGCAGAACCGGGGTTGTCCTGAAAGACCGACCCGAACATGGTGTCGACGCCCTGCGGGTTCGCCTCCACCATCGCGCGGACAGCGTCCGAGGCCAGCCCCGTGTTCCAGAACGCAGGCGCCACCCAATAGCCAATCTCCGACTGGTTGCGGTCCATCGGCTTCAGACCGATCAGTCCCAGCACCTCGGCAGAGCCTTGCGCCGCACCATCCATGACCCAGACGTCCTCGTCGCGCTCGTCCGTCAACGATGCTGCGATAAACTGTTCCGTCGCACCGGGGGGAAGCGGGTGCGGGATCGTCGTGGTCATCCGCGCAACGCGTTCGTCGCTTGCATACATCTCGATCAGACCTTGATCGCTGCGCCGCAACGGGCGCAGCACAAACCGATCGGATGCGATGATCCCCGTTGTGTCGATCTTTTCCATGTTCATGGTGTCCCTCCTCCGAACAGCACGAATAAAACGCTTGCGACGGTCAGAACCGCCAGTGAAATCATCAAGCCCCGCTCGGCCGACGTGCCGGCGACGGTGCGCGCGATCCGGTCGCCTGCAAAGCTCCAGATCGGGTGCAGCACGACCTGACAGGCCAGAAGACAGATGGCGATGATCGCCGTGGCTTCCAAGGGCGGCGTGCTAGGGGCCGTGAAGCTGGTAAAGCCCGCCGTGATCATCGCCCAAGCCTTGGGGTTGAGCGGATGCACGATCAGCCCTGCGGCAAAGCCCGGCGCATTGTCTGGTCCCGCCCCGGTTTCAAGCCGCATGTTGGCAACGCGCCACGCGAGCCAGATGATGTAAGCGGCAGAAGCCCATTTGAGCGCCTCAAACAGCCAAGGCACCGCCTCGGCCAGTTCCATCAGGCCAAAGCCGATGGGCCAAATAATCAATTGCTTGCCCAACGCCACCCCTGCCACGAAGGGCAAAGCGGCCCGAAAGCCAAACCGCGCGCCTGTGGCCAGCAAGGCCATGTTGGCCGGACCGGGCGTGCCCACCTGAGAGGCGGCAAAGGTCAAAAAGCTGGCGACGGCGACGCTCATGATCGCTCCTGAAAACGAAAAAGGGGACCGGTTTGCACCGATCCCCCAGAATTTTTAGCTCTATACGGTTCGGCTTATTCAGCGGCCTCCGCCACTGGGAGAACCGAAATAAAGGTGCGGCCCTTGAGGCCTTTGTGGAACTTCACAGCGCCATCGACAGTCGCGAAGATCGTGTGATCCTTGCCCATGCCAACGCCTTCGCCCGGCCACATTTTCGTGCCACGCTGACGCATGATGATGTTGCCGGGAACGACAGATTCGCCACCGAATTTCTTCACACCAAGGCGACGACCGGCAGAGTCGCGGCCGTTGCGGGATGAACCACCTGCTTTTTTATGTGCCATTCGTCTCTCTCCTTAGCCTTTTGCCAGCTCTTTGGCCTGTTCGATCCAGCCTTCACGCTCGATCCGGCCCTTGAACGACAGTTTCTCGTCCATGGCTGCGACGTCTTCGTCATTCCACGCAGCGATCTGCGCAAATGTCGTCACACCCGCTGCGTGCAGCTTCTTCTCAAGCGCGGGCCCGACACCGGACAATTGCTTGAGATCGTCGCCACCTTCAGCCTTTGCAGCCGCTTTCTTGGGCGCGGCCTTCTTGGCTTCAGCCTTCGGCGCGGCCTCTTTCTTCGGAGCCGCCTTCTTGGCAGGCTTTTCCGCAACCGCAGCGGCGGCCACAAAACCAGCCCCACCCACAGCCGCTTTCACGCCCGACTTGCCCGCACCCTTTTCAAGGATGTCCGTCACGCGGATCAGCGTCAGCTTCTGACGGTGACCTTTGGTGCGCTTGGAGCTGTGCTTCCGGCGGCGTTTGACGAAGTTGATGACCTTGTCGCCTTTGATCTGGTCGATCACTTCGGCCTGCACGCCTGCATCGTCGACCATCGGCGTGCCGATCGTGCCACCAACCATCAGAATTTCGTTGAACTGGACTTTTTCACCAGCATCGGCTGCAAGTTTCTCAACACGCAGAACGTCACCCGCCTGCACCTTGTATTGCTTGCCACCGGTCTTGAGGACCGCAAACATCGCGTCTTTCCTTCGTCTCTCGCGTCCTGTGGCCCCTTGCGGCGTTCTCGGGGCTTAAGGCCCCACCTCGGACAGCGCGCCCGTGAGGGCGTCATTAAAATAGGTTCCGAACAGGCGGAGGCCTGCCGGAATGCGCGCTTATCGTCACGTCGCGGTTGTAAGTCAAGCCCAAAGAAGGCCTCTTTCGCCCATGAAATGGCCCCTTCTTTCTTTGATAGGCATCTGCGCGCTGACCGCCTGCTCTCTTGAGCCGCGCCACGTCCCAAATCCGCGGCTTTTGCCGGGGCAAGCGCTGCAAACCTCAGCGCAGAATGCCGTCTATAATCGGCGGCGCGGCGCGGTGGAGTTCTTTGTCAAAGACAACCATCCGCGCCTCATGGCCGAGATTGAGCGTGGCGGCGGTCCCTATCTGGACGAAGCGATGGCGATGGCGAAAGTGCCGCCCGCGTCTCGCGAAGCGCTGAAACTCGATCTCCGCGGGGATCGCAGGCTTTACGCCACCAGCCCGGATGCGCTTGTGGTCACGCTGATGGTCTACGGCTCTTAAAGCTCCTGCCCACCCATATAGATTGACGCCGCCAAACCCAGCGCGCGGCTGATTTCGGTGAACATTTCGTTGAACCCCTCGAACAAGGCGCGGTTCAACGCGCTGCCCTCGTCGGTTTCCGACAAGGCGATGTAGGCTTCGATCTGGTCATCGCTCAGCGGCTGATAGGCCATCAGCAGATAGGATTGGATCCATTCCTCCGTCTCGTCGCGAATCTCGGGCTCTTGGTTCCAGACATCCCGGATGATCTGGTCTTGCGTCATCTCGAAGGGAAACGCGCCGCCATCAGCCAACCCGGTATAGAACGCATAGTTCGAGTTGAGCGCGCCCACGACATTTGATTCCACAAGATCATTCGTGTCGATATAGCTGCGGATCAGATCAAGCCGTGGATCACCGGCCTCTTGGGCGGCCTCAAGCTGGGTGATGCTGGCCTCCTCGACGCTCTCATCCAAAAGCGCTTCCCGCGCGCTGATTTCCAGCGCGATGATTTCGGCCCCGGTCTCGGATTCAAAGAACGCGATCAGGGGGGCCGTATCCGTGCCCTCCATCGCCGCATTGAAACCGCGTTTGAGCGTTTCGCTCATCTTGTCGGTGTCATAAATGTCGTTGATGGTCCGTTCCCAATCCGGCCCCCCGGCCCCGTTCAGGAAATCAGTCGACATCTCGGCCCCATAGGACAGCCCCTCTTCGCGCATGATCTCGATGATGCGCTCCATACCCATCGCGTCATAAAGCGCCTCCATATCGGCGCGTGCCGCTCCGGGCAGCAACAGCACCATGGCAAGGCATATCTGGATCAGGCGGGTCATCGGGCTCTCCTTCGTGTCTTTGCAAAGCTAGCGCCGATTGCGCGCCGGGCCAATGCGCAAACAGCGCGGTCGCCAATCTGTGACAGCGTCGCGAGGACGGCGCGCAAAAACCAGTTGCGCCGCGCGGCCATGGGCAGTAAACGGCGCGCCACAGACCCTTCGCGGAGAGGTGCCGGAGTGGTCGAACGGGGCGGTCTCGAAAACCGTTGTGGGTGCAAGCCCACCCAGGGTTCGAATCCCTGTCTCTCCGCCACGGGCCTTTGTGGGCGTCCGGCCCGGCAAAGCGCAGTCATTTCTACATCTTATCATACGCATAACCGCAAGACAGCGCGGGCTCTAAGCCGTTGATACATCAACGCTTTTGACGTGATCTTTTCGGGATCAGCATTTTCTTGCCGCATATAGCGGCACCCTATCGCGCCACCAGCAGTTGTGGTAACGGTTGGCCACGTGGCTTAACCTCGCTTTAAGACAGGTAAGCCAAACTGAACGCATCTAGCAGAGAGGCATGGCGCGCAATCGCCCTGACAGGCGTCCCGGATATCCTCGGCTCTTTAGAGCGCACCCTGGCATGTAAAAGCCATGGGTTCGCCTTCATGATGCCACAGACCTTCAGGACGCTCTCTGCACGACATTGGCTATCGGGAGCTGTCATGCCCACGTTCTTTCGCGCGTTTTGTGTCGCCCTTGTTGCGATGATCTGGAGCGTTCCGCAGATCGCCTCTGCGGAGACATTCCTGACCCCGCGTATGATGACAGCATCCCCGGAAGGATCGGCGGGGCTTTGCACCCGCTATGGCTGGGCCTGCGCAATCGGACAGGTGCAAGGTCAGATCGGCGCGGACGGGCTGCGCATCGCGACGCAAATCAACGCTCAGGTCAATGCAGAGGTGCGCGAAATCTCTGATCAATCGCAATACCGGCAGGCGGAGGTCTGGACGCTGCCCACCGCACGCGGCGGCGATTGCGAAGACTTCGCCCTTCTGAAGAAAAAGCGCCTGATCGAGCGCGGCTTTCCCGCCAATCAGCTTCTGATCGCCACGGTGCTGGATCGCACGCATGCGCCTCACGCGGTGCTTGTGGTGCGCACAACCGGGGGCGACTATGTGCTTGATAACCTGACAGACCGCGTCAAACCGTGGCGCGAGACGGGATATACGTTTTTGAAAATGCAAAGCCCCGATGCCCCCCATCTGTGGCAAGCTGTTCTGGCCGGCGGCATCGCGCAAAGCTAACGCCGCCTGCTCTGTCAGACTTGGTTACCCACTCTTGTCTTGGGTCTGCCTTTTAAGGCGCTTAGTCTTCTGCCTCCTCATTTGACCCGTCATTGCCATCGCCGGAACCTTCGCCGTCAGAGCCGCGGCCTTCGCCACCGGAGCCGCCATCGCCTTCACCGCCGTCTCCATCAGAGCCACGGTCCCCGCCGTCGCCTTCGCTGCCAGAGTCGCCTCCGTCGCCGCCCTCACCCTCAGAACCACCTTCTCCGTCGGAACCGCCGTCACCGTCACCACCGGACTCGCCTTCGCCGCCGCCATCTCCGTCGGAACCGCCGTCACCTTCGCCGCCCTCACCGCCGCCGGTGTCTTCGCCCTCATCATCAGGGCTGTCCTCACCATCAGGTTCGTCATCTTCGCCACCTGAACCACCGGTCCCACCTGGCTCACTTGAGCCGCCGCCTGGAGAACCATCGGTTCCGCCCGATCCCCCTTCGGGACCTGCCGCGGTTTGCACACCACCGGAAGAGAGATTGTCATCGGGTTCTCGAAAGCCGTTCCCGTCATCCGCGGACCCGGTCTGCCCGATTGAGGCAGTCGGTGCGTCGGTCAGGATCAATGCCTGTTGCGGGCAGACCTCCAATACCTTCGCCAGCAAGTCGGGAAAGTCGTCCCGCGCGCGCAGCCGGTTTATGACCGGCCCTGGAATATCCGCTGCAAGGCAGAGGTTATAACTTGCCGCCGCCGCAGAATTTGTTTGAATAAAGCCAGCAGCCACAAATCCGCTGGAGAGTAAAAGTAATTTTCTTGAAAATTTGAGTTTCATATTCGACCCCGTTTTTGGGCGGGGCACTGTCAGGTCGAGACCCGACAAGGCCCACCAGATAAAAACCTGATCTTAGTCTGAAAAGCGCAATATCTCTGCTCAGATGATTGACTAGTTTTTAGGCACTAAACTTTTCGCATCCATTTTGTCGCAGTGCCCAAAGGGACTTCAGAGCCGCTTTTTAGCAAGGCAACAAGATGGGTGTTGCGCACAAAAACGCGCTCAACCCGAGCCTCTGTTTCGGTAAGGGACACCGCATAAATGGCGTGGCGTGTTTCGTGAACGCGGCCTGCCGCAAGCGACAGCGCAGTTGGCACTCCATGGGCCGAAATCGCGTTGTCAGTCGATGCTGCGCGATGGCCCGCAGCACCCGCAGTGCAGCCATCTTCAACCCCAAGAACGCCCCGATGCCGTCCATTCCAAGGGGCATAGTCACGGCCGCCATTGGAGTACCATAGCATCGTGACGGGCAGACAGCGCGGGTCTTTGACGATGACGATGAGGTCACGTTCGGCCCGTCGCGCAATCGCTGTCCAACCGAACGCCGCGCCTGGAGCCTCGATCAGCGTGATGAAGTCTTCGTTAGCCGCCTGTGTCGGATAGCGTGTCAAATCAACCGGTCCTGTGGCGCCGGGAAAATGATGCAAATCCTTGCCCTGCGCAGGATAATTTAGCCAGTTCCGACCCGCCTCCAACGGGGCGTCCGGCGTCATCGCCGCTGCCTTGGGTGAAAAGCTGAGCCGACCACCATCGTCCATGTGGATCATGGGATGATGCGCGACAGGCAGCGCCCCGTTCCCGCCTACGATGCGATGTGTTTGCACCAGCGCGCCGCCGTTGAGCGCCACGCGTTTGTCCACCTGCGCGCCCATAACAGTCTTGCTCAGACGCATCACAACCTCTGTTGCGGAGTGGCGCACCACCTCCCACGCGCTGTTTGCCGTCAGCCCGTGGATCGGTGCCTCTATCAGGTCGCTCTTGCCAAACGGCGCGCAAAAGAAATCGCCTTGCAAACGCCGCTCGACCAAGGGGATCGTTTCATCTGATTGGACGGCTGGTTCATCAAGCCACGGCGCGCGGTGAAGGGGCGCAAGGCCATTCAAGCGCAGATCGCAGATATGGCCAGTGTCCAAAGCGACACCGACACTATCGCTTTGCCCCGCAAGCCTGAGTGTCACCCTCGAAAACCCTGCGCGACTACGAACTTTTCGGAACTGTTGGACCGCGAAGCTGGTGGTTTCACATTAGCTACTTTGGTGAATTTCTGTTTCAGGAGCTTCTGTAAATCGCCCTCTGCCCCACCGGCCAGCACCTTGGCCACAAAGGTTCCGCCTGGATCCAGAACGTCGAAGGCAAAGTAAGCCGCCGCCTCACATAAGGCCATGATCCGCAGGTGATCGGTCTGTTTATGTCCGGAACTGGCCGCCGCCATGTCCGACATCACAACATCCGCCTGCCCGCCCAGCCAGGTTTTTACCTTGTCGTCGGCCTCGTCTTCCAGAAAGTCCAGCACATGCAGTTCGGCGCCAGCGATGGCTTCGACCTCTTGCAGGTCGATGCCCAGCACGGTGCCAACGGCCTTGCCTGACTTCTCGCCCAACGCGTTCACGCGTTTGACGGCCACCTGACACCAGCCCCCCGGTGCGCAGCCCAGATCGACGACCCGCGCCCCCGGCACCAGAAAGCGGAATTTATCGTCCAGTTCCAATATCTTGAACGCCGCCCGCCCGCGATAGCCTTCGGCCTGCGCGCGCTTGACATAGGGGTCGTTCAACTGCCGTTCCAACCACAGGGTCGAGCTTAGCTTGCGCCCCCGCGCTGATTTCACCTTCACGCGCAAATCGCGCTGCCCGCGCCCGCTTGTCTTTTTTGCCATCAG
Organism: Cognatishimia sp. MH4019; assembly: GCF_020177595.1. Taxonomy (GTDB): domain Bacteria; phylum Pseudomonadota; class Alphaproteobacteria; order Rhodobacterales; family Rhodobacteraceae; genus JAHTBL01. The sequence continues at coordinate 609,669 of NZ_JAHTBL010000001.1, forward strand.
CCCGGCCTTTCTTCCAAAACGCCGTCCGCGCTCATTTGTGCATATAGTAGCCCTTCGCGCAGACCGCGATCCGCGACCGACAGCCGGTCTGTCGGCCAGGATCGCAACAGCGCTTGCAGGATTGCCGCCCCCGACATGATCAGCGCCTGCCGGTCGCGCCCGATGCGCGGGTCATTGCGGCGCCCAACGGGCCCCAGTGCCAGATAGTCGTGAATGACTCGGTGAATTTGATCCGAATCCATCCGCAACCCATCCACCTTGGACCGGTCATAGCGCTTGAGCCCCAGATGTGATGCCGCCACGGTCGTGACCGTCCCGCTGGTGCCGATAATCTGAAACCCCTCGCGCGCCTGCTCTTCCGCGTAAGGCGCGAAATCGGCTAGGTTTTCTTCGAAAAAACAACTCATCAGCGCAAAGCGGCCCGCGTCATCTTCCACATCATGGAACTGATCGCGCAAGGTGGCGACGCCCAAGGGCACAGAAATCCAGTCCACGACTGATGCGTTGCCATCACCCGCATCACCGCGCCGCAACCCTTCGGTGACTTGCATGATTGCCTGCGCCCGGTGCTTCTTCTTGACCCGGCGCAGATCAATCCAGACCAGTTCCGTCGAACCCCCGCCGATGTCCACAACCAGCAATTGTTCGGTCTTTTTCGACACAAGTGGCGCGCAGGAAATCACGGCCAACCGCGCCTCTTCCTCGGGCGCGATTATCTCAAGCTCCAGCCCGGTTTCGCGCCGCACCTGCGCGATGAACTCGCGCGCATTGATCGCCCGGCGACAGGCCTCCGTCGCCACCAGTCGCATCTTCCTGACGCGGTGTTGCTTGAGCTTGTGCTTACAGATCCGCAGCGCCTGAACCGTGCGCTGCATGGACGCCCGCGACAACCGCCCGGACGCCTCAAGCCCCGCCCCCAACTGGACGGTCTTTGAAAAACTATCGACCACTTTGATCTGCTCGCCATCGGGACGCGCGATCAACATGCGGCAACTATTTGTGCCCAGATCAAGCGCTGCATAAAGCGGCGGCCTGTCCGGCGTAGAAGATGCGGTGCCTTCAACCGGTTTCGGGAGAGCGCCCGCACCTAAGGGACGCTTGGGCGCCATCATCACGCCCTCCATTTCGAGTTGCCCTTAACCTATGACGTCCCCGTGATGCGCGCAAGGATGCTCATAAAGACCATGAATCGATTTCCGATGCGGGCCGGTGGCGTGATGTCGCGCAGTGGCTTACATCAAATGCGTCGCTGACAAGACGCGCTTTGTCGAAATTGAGCCGCGCCCATCGTCCGCGACCCCGTAGAAAGGCTCCAACAGGGAGAGTGCAATGCCAGACGTCACCGTTGTCTATTGGCGCGATATTCCGGCGCAGGTTATCGTCGGGAAAGGACGCCGTGGGGCGAAAAAGCCGCTTGAAGAGCGGTTTGAGCAAGCCATTGACCGCGCCGCCATGAAGACCGGCGCGGCTGGCACGGACGACTATCTGGCCGAATGGCGTAAGGCGACCCCCTATTCCGTCGACGGCGACCCCGAGGCGGTTCTGGACGCAGAGGTCGCTCGCCTGCAGACCGAGTATGACCAAGAGCGGATCAAGGCTTTGATCGCAAATAATGGCTGGGCATAAGCTGACAAATCTATGGGAGGCCGCGATGGGTCTGTTGAATTTCAAGCGCAAGGATGACGTCAAAACCGTGAACCCACAGGTCGAGGCGTTCCTGAAAGATTACTCGATCGAGGTGATGCCGCGCACCGCCGAGAAGGTCGAGAATTTCCGCGATCTGCTGCCCGAAGGCACCCGCGTTTACATCGCCCATATCGAAGGCACCCCGATTGACGACATGGTCGCGACCGCCGCGCGGCTGGCCAAAGACGGCTACAAGGTGATGCCCCACTTCCCGGCCCGCATCATCAAGGATCAGACGGTTCTGGCCGACTGGATCGCACGCTATCAAGGCGAGGCAAACGTCGATGAGGCGCTCCTGCTGGCCGGTGGCGTGGCAGAGCCCCACGGCGCTTTCGACAGCTCCATGCAGCTGCTTGAGACCGGCCTTTTCGACAAGGCAGGCTTCAAACGCCTCCATGTCGCCGGACATCCCGAGGGCAACAAGGACATCGACCCCGACGGCTCCATGAAGAACGTGGACGACGCCCTGCGTTGGAAGCAGAAATTTTCCGAGACAACGGATGCCGAAATGGCGCTCGCCACCCAGTTCTGCTTTGAAGCCAAGCCCGTGATTGCCTGGGCCGACGCCCTGCGCGACGCAGGCATCGACCTGCCGATTCATATCGGCGTTGCTGGCCCCGCCAAGCTACAAACGCTCATCAAGTTCTCCATCGCCTGCGGTGTCGGTGCCTCCCTTCGCGTCCTGCAGAAGCGCGCCAAGGATGTGACCAAGCTGGTGCTGCCATTCGAGCCGACCGAGTTCATCGCTGATCTGGCCGCCCACAAGGCCGCCAACCCCGATTTCAACATCACCTATGTGCATTTCTTCCCGCTGGGCGGGATCAAGACGAATGCCAATTGGGCGATTGAACATGGCGGCGCCTCCGCCGTCCCCGCCTCTCAGGTCTAAGGATTAAGAATGACCCGCACCGTACTGGAATCTAAATCGAAAACCGTTGTCATCGGCTTTGATGAGCCGTTCTGCGTGATCGGTGAACGGATCAATCCGACAGGCCGCAAATTGCTGGCCGCTCAGCTTGAGGCTGGCGATTTCTCGACCGTCGAGAAAGACGCGCTGGAACAGGTCGTCTGCGGTGCGCAGGTCCTCGATATCAACGCGGGCGTTGTCTATAACTCGAACCCCAACCCCAACGAGACCGAGCCGCCTTTGATGGGCAAGATCGTCGATCTCGTTCAGGGCCTCGTCGATATCCCGCTTTGCATAGATAGCTCCGTTCCCGGCGCTTTGGAGAAGGGTCTGGAACTGGCCAATGGCCGCCCCCTGCTGAACTCGGTCACGGGCGAGGAAGAGCGGCTGGAAGAAATCCTGCCCCTTGTAAAGAAGTACAACGTCCCCGTCGTCGCGATTTCCAACGATGACACGGGCATTTCCGAAGACCCCGACGTCCGCTTTGCCGTTGCCAAGAAGATCGTCGAACGTGCCGCCGATTTTGGCATCCCCGCCCATGATATCGTCGTCGATCCGCTTGTCATGCCAGTAGGTGCGATGGGCACGGCGGGTGTGCAAGTCTTTGAACTTGTGCGCAAACTCCGCGAAGAGCTGGGCGTAAACACGACCTGCGGCGCGTCCAATATCAGCTTTGGCCTGCCCAATCGACATGGCATCAACAACGCGTTCCTCGCCATGGCTTCCGCGGCCGGCATGACCTCTGCGATCATGAACCCCGTCGCGATGCCCAAGACCAAGAAGATGGTCAGCGACCGGCTGGACGAGCTTAAAGCGCTGGGGGCCACGGCCCCGGATGATATCGACATGACCGCCATCGCACCGCTCCTCGGCATGGCCCCCGCACAAGATATCGTGACAGAGCGCCTTGCCCGCCTCTCCGATCTGGGCATCATTGTCCCCGAGGGCGTCGAGCTGGGCAAGCTCGCCCCGCTCTTGGGTCTGTCACCCAAAGTTGGCGTCGCCTCCGAAGAGGTTATCTCGATCCGCGCCGCCGATTTCCTGCTGGATCACGACCCCTCGGGCGGCAACTGGATCAAACTGAACAAGACCAGCGCACCCGCCGGTGGACGGGGTGGTCGTGAAGGTGGGCGCAGAAGCCGCCGCGCGTAAGCTACAGTAAGAACGCTTTGGAAGGCCATGTAAAACGGTGATAAAATGAAAGCTGACCCTCTCGTTATCTTCACGCCTTCGGGCAAACGGGGTCACTTTCCTGTTGGCACACCGATCCTCACCGCTGCGCGCCAGTTGGGCGTCGATCTTGATAGCGTCTGCGGTGGTCGTGGCATCTGTTCCAAATGCCAGATCACACCCTCCTATGGCGAGTTTCCAAAGCACGGCGTCACTGTTGAAGAGGACGCGCTGTCCGACTGGAACGCGGTCGAGCAGCGCTATGACGACAAACGCGGCCTGAAAAAGGGCCGCCGCCTTGGCTGTCAGGCCACTGTCCAGAACGATATCGTCATCGACGTGCCACCCGAAAGCCAGGTGCACAAACAGGTCGTCCGCAAAGCCGCGACTGCCCGCGCCATCACGATGGAGCCCGCCACGCGCCTCTACTATGTCGAGGTGCCCGAACCCGACATGCATATCCCCACCGGAGATTTCGAGCGACTTCAAGATGCGCTTGCAACTCATTGGGATATAGACGGAATTACCGCTGATCTGACCCTGTTGCGCAAGCTGCAACCCGCCTTGCGCAAAGGCCAATGGGCTATCACTGTTGCGCTGCATAAAGGCCACCAAGACGACAAACATCGCGTCCTAGATGTCTGGCCCGGCTTCTTCGAAGGACCGCTCTACGGTCTCGCGATTGACCTCGGCTCCACCACCGTTGCCGCTCATCTGTGTGACCTAACCGACGGCACCGTGAAGGCGTCCAGCGGCATCATGAACCCGCAAATCCGCTTTGGCGAAGACCTCATGAGCCGCGTCAGCTACGCCATGATGAACCCCGGCGGCGATGTCGAAATGACCTCTGCCGTGCGCGACGCCATCAACGAGCTGACCATGGCCATCGCCGATGAAGCGCAGATCGACGCGGCCCACATCGTTGAAACGGTCTTCGTCTGCAACCCGGTCATGCACCACCTGCTGCTGGGTATCGACCCGGTCGAGCTGGGCCAGGCCCCCTTCGCGCTCGCCACGTCCTCCTCTGTCAGCCTGGACGCCAAGGAACTGGACCTCAGCGCCATGAACGACCGCGCCCGCGTCTTCATAATGCCGTGCATCGCAGGCCATGTAGGGGCTGATGCCGCAGCCGTCGCTCTCAGTGAAGAACCTCAGAATTCCAAAGACTTGGTGCTCATAGTTGATGTTGGTACCAATGCTGAAATCCTGCTCGGCAACACCGACAAGGTTCTCGCTTGCAGCTCGCCCACCGGCCCGGCGTTTGAGGGCGCGCAGATCTCCTCCGGCCAGCGCGCCGCCCCCGGCGCCATTGAAAAAATCGAGATTGACCCCGTCACCAAAGACCCCCGCTTCAGAGTCATTGGTTGCGATCTATGGTCCACCGAAGACGGCTTCACCGAGGCCACAGCGACCACCGGCATCACCGGCATTTGCGGCTCCGGCATCATCGACGCCGTGGCCGAGATGCGCATGGCGGGCCTGCTCGACCCGTCCGGCCTGATCGGTGGCCCCGATCAAACCGGCACTGCCCGTTCGATCCCCGAGGGCCGAACCCATGCCTATGTCGTCCATGACGGCACAACTGATGGCGGCCCTCTGATCACTGTCACCCAAGGCGATATTCGCGCAATTCAGCTCGCGAAATCAGCGCTTTACGCAGGCGCACGCCTGCTCATGGATGAGATGGAGGTCGACACAGTTGATCGTATCGTCCTTGCAGGTGCCTTCGGCGCACATATCTCCAGCAAGCACGCGATGGTCCTCGGCATGATCCCCGACGCGCCGCTGGACAAAGTTTCAAGTGCGGGCAACGCCGCTGGCACCGGGGCGCGCATCGCGCTTTGCAATACGTCCGCGCGCACGCATATCGAAACGCTGGTCAAGCAGATCGACAAGGTCGAAACCGCCATCGAGCCGAAATTCCAAGAGCATTTCGTCGCTGCCAACGCGATCCCTCATGCAACCGATCCATTCCCGGAACTGGCCAAGATCACGTCCCTGCCAGATGTCAGTTTCAACACCAATTCCGGCGATCAAGCTGGGGGTCGCCGCCGCCGCAGACGCGCTTGACGGCCCCGCGCGGGCGGTCTAGTCAAACATTCCGGCGCGGGTATGGTGAAAAGGTATCACGCGAGCTTCCCAAGCTTAAGTTACGGGTTCGATTCCCGTTACCCGCTCCAAAAGTTTCACCCTTGGATTTGGATATTTGAGAAAAGCGAAGCGTTAATGCCGCGCCCTGACTTCGCTTTTTGAAAATATCCCCGCGCGGAGCGCAAAATAATCAAAAAGAATGCGCCGCAGGCGCTCAATATAGTCCGGCTGAGCGGGCGCGAAGCTGGATCAACGCAAGCACCGTATCAATTGTCGGGGTCGGCGTATTTGTCAGATGGCCAAGTTCTTGCACGGATGCCACCAGCGCGTCGATTTCCATCGGGCGACCTTGGTCCAGATCCTGCCACATGGACGTGCGATGTGCGCCAACCGCGGCCCCCCCATCGATCCGGCGATCGACATCGATGGGAAACTTTACGCCCAGTGTCTCGGCAATTTCCTGAGCCTCAACCATCATGCCGCGGGCGACCGCACGTGTGCCTGGATCGGTGCAAAGCACATCAAGCGTTGCATGGGTCAGTGCCGAGATCGGATTGAACGACAGGTTCCCCCACAGCTTTACCCAGATCTCGTCACGGATACGGGGGCGGACCGGCGCTTTCAGTCCCGCCGCCGACAACGCTTTGGACAACGCCATCGCGCGCTCGGATTTCGAGCCGTCAGGCTCGCCCAATGAGAAGCGGTTGCCTTCGATATGTTTGATGACACCGGGTTCGATCACTTCGGCGGCCGGATAAACGACGCAGCCCAGCACATTATCAGGGCCAAAGCCGTTCCATTGTGCATCGCCCGGATCGACCGAGGCCAGACGTGTGGCCTCCAGATCCCCGCCAAGTTTGTGAAAATACCACCACGGCACGCCGTTCACACCGCTGACAATGGTCGTATTCGGCCCGATCAGCGGCTGCATCTTTTCGACGACAGGCGGCACCGAATGGGCCTTGAGCGTCACGATGATATAGTCCTGCGGTCCCAACTCGGACGGGTCATCCGAAGCCGTGACCTGAACCGTGGTCTCGCCGCTCTCTTCTATCAGCCGCAGCCCATTGGCTTGCATCGCTGCCAAATGCGGGCCGCGCGCGACCAGCGACACATCCGCCCCTGCATCCGCCAGTTTCACGCCCATATAACCGCCGATGGCCCCGGCGCCGAATACACAGATTTTCATCGCTCAGCCCTTATGCCGCCTGCACAAGGCCAAGTTTTTCAGCCATGCCAATCCGCTGCATCTTGCCAGTTGCGCCTTTCGGGATTTCATCCAAAATCAGCACCTTACGCGGCACTTTGAAGTCCGCGACACGTTCGGCAGCAAAAGCGCGAATGTCTTTCTCTGTCGCAGCCTGACCATCCCGCAGCACCACCGCTGCTGCGACCTCTTCGCCCAGTTTCGGATGCGGCAAGGCGAACGTCACGCATTGGGCAATTGCCGGGTGATCCATCAGAACCTCATCGACCTCAAGCGGGCTGATCTTTTCGCCACCACGGTTGATGATCTCTTTCAGGCGCCCCGTCAGACGCAGATACCCTTCCTCGTCAAAGGCGCCTTGGTCGCCGGTGCGGAACCAGCGATGGCCGTCAGCCTGAAAGAACGATTTCGCGTTGGCGTCCGGATTGTTCTCGTAACCGGGCGTGACGTTCGGGCCAGAGATCACGATTTCGCCCACGCCGTCGACCAGACGGTCATCGGTCTCATGGGCGGTGCGCACCATCGGCCCTGCCTCGACCCCAACCGATCCGGGCTTTTGCGCGCGCGGTGGCAGCGGGTTTGAGGCCATTTGATGGGCCGCTTCGGTCATCCCGTAGCCTTCGATGACCGGCGCGCCAAAGGTCTCTTGCAGGGCCGTCATCACTTGCGGTGGCAGCGAGGCCGAGGACGAGCGCAAGAAGCGCAGATTCGTCGCCTCAATCACATCCGCGTTGCGACTTGCGCGGCTGAGGATCGCTTGATGCATCGTCGGCACGGCGGTGTACCATGTCGGCTCTGCATCCTTCATCCAGCCGAAAAAGCGCAATGCGTCAAATCCCGGGGCGCACCAGATGGACGCACCTGCCGCGAGCGACGCAGATACCGCCGCCAGCAGCCCGTGGATGTGAAAGAGCGGCATCACATTCAGGCAGCGATCATCCGCGTTCAGCGCCAGCGAGTCGCAGATATGCCCGGCGGAGGCTGCAATGTTGGATTGCAAAAGCGGCACGATCTTGGGGCGCGATGTCGTCCCCGATGTGTGCAGGATCAATGCGACGTCTTCCTCGGTCGGCGCGTCTGTCGCAGCCCTTGCTCCCCCCGGCACATCTGCGGTCAACGTGAACTGCCCCGCAGCCGCGTTTGCCCCCGATTGCGCGCGCAGCACGGCCAGACCTTTGGCATTGGCCGCCGCCAAGGCGGGGCCGTCATAGCCTTCTGCCAGAACAATCGCTTTCGCGCCAAGATCTTCTAGGTAAAATTCATACTCGTCCTGACGGTAAGCCGGGTTCAACGGAGCCGTTGTCGCTGCTTGGGCAATCGTGACAAAGGCAGTCGCCATTTCGGGACCATTGGGAAGCACAATCGCCACCCGGTCCCCGCGCCCGATCCCAAAGCCGTGCAACTGCGCGGCCACATCCTCGGCCAAGATACGTAACGCACCATAAGTCAACCAATCCCGGTTCGGCGCCCCGATGGCGGGGGCCTCTTTCGGATGATCTGCAAGCAAGGTTTTGAGTGTCGTCATGTCGTCTGTTCCTTCCTGCGCACCCTACTGGGCGGGCGCGACCCCGTCTTTAGGTGATTTCCTCAGATACTTAGCCAGCGGCAGCAAGAAGAAAAGCACGGCCAGCGCGATGAATGTCCCCGACAGCGGGCGCTCGACAAAGGCCAGCACGTTACCTTGCTCGGCAATCAGCGTCTGGCGAAAGCTCTTTTCCATCAGCGGTCCCAGCACCAGCGCCAGCACAAGCGGGGCCAGTGGATAATCCGCCTTGCGCAGCAGATAGCCTGCGATGCCGAAGCCAGCGATCAGCCACACGTCATGCATCTTCTGGCTGGGGGCGAACCCGCCGACGATGCACAACACCAGCACGATGGCGCACAAAACCGTAAACGGCATCCGCAGCGCCCAGACGAAAAGCGGGATCAGCGCGAGGTTAATGAGGACCGCCGCGAAGTTCGCCGTGTAAAGCGATGAAATCAGCCCCCACACGAAATCCGGCTGCTCGATGAACAGCATCGGTCCGGGCACCAGTCCCCACATCACCATGCCCCCCAACAGCAGTGCCGTGGTGGGCGATCCGGGGATACCAAGCGTCAGCATGGGCAAGAGAGATCCGGTCGAGGCGGCGTTATTCGCTGTCTCTGGGGCCGCGACCCCTTCGATGTTGCCCTTACCGAAGCTATCGGGCTTTTTCGAGGTCGAGCGCGCGATGCCATAGGCCATCAGCGACGCAGGCGTGGCCCCAGCCGCCGGCAACATTCCCACGAAGAAGCCCAGAAACGAGCCGACGCTCATCGTCCGCCACAGCCGGTTCATCGCCCGAAAGCCTGCCCCCAGCTCTTTGAACGTGATCCTTGCGGGCGTGACTTGCGGCGCGGTCTTCGATGTCTCAATCGTGTGCAGCACCTCACCAATGCCGTAGACGCCAATCGCCAGCACCAGAAAGCTGATGCCCGAATAGAACCCCGGCAGGTCGCCAAAGATCAGCCGCGGTTGACCCGAGATCAGATCGAGCCCCACGGTCGACAGGACCAAACCCAGACAGATCATCACGATGGTCTTTAACACGTCGTCACCGCCAAGCCCCACGAAGGTGGTAAACGCCAGTAGGACCAATGCGAACTCCTCCGCCGGGCCGAATTTTAACGCAAGATCAGCCAGGGGCGCTGCGAAAACCGTGAACAAAACGACCGAAATGGTGCCGCCGATAAACGATGCCACCGCCGCCGCGATCAGCGCCAACCCGGCCTTGCCCTGCTGCGCCATGGGCCGTCCATCAAACGTGGTGGCCACCGCCGTTGACGCCCCCGGAATGCCCAACAGGATCGAGCTGACAGCCCCCCCATACATCGCGCCATAGTAAATCGCGCAAAGCAGGATGATGGCCGAGCTGGGCGGCACGATGAAGGTCAGCGGCAGCACAATCGCCACCCCGTTGACCGATCCCAAGCCCGGCATCGCGCCAATGAAAAGCCCCGCGGTCACGCCCAGCAAAACGATCATCAGGTTCAGCGGCGACAGCGACGTCGCAAAGCCGTCCATCAAAAGAGAGAAGACATCCATCAGACCACTCCCTCAGAAGAAGATCGCGTAAAGCGGCAGGAAAAACGGCTCTGTCACGCCTTTCGGCAACAGAATTTTCAGCGTCACTTCGAAGAAAAAGAACAAAAAGACCGGCGTGATCAGCGTGATGGAGGCAGTCAACGTCCAGCTGTGACCGCCAAAAATCCGCAGATACCACAGCAGAAAGCCCATCAGCGCCACATAGGTGCCAAGATATTGCATCGCACCGATCGTCACCAACAGGGCCACGCAAACCAGCACCACCGATCGGATCATCTCCGGGTCAAAGAACGGTTTGTCGTCTTTCGGGGGGCTGACAAAACTGCGAAGGAAAATGCCGGCTGAGGCCAGCAGCATCACCAAGGATAGCCAGAATGGAAATGCGCCGCCGCCGGGGCCAGAGCTGCCCTCCCACCCGATGGGCAAAACAGTCGCGTGCCACATCAGATAGGCGGAAAATACCATCAAAGAGGCCGCAATCACGCGGTCGGCTGTCACCATGAGGAACGCTCCCGACATCGGTATTGAAGTTCGGCACGGCGGGGCAAGCCGCCGTGCCTTCGTGCAAGCAGTCAGAGGTCAGCGGTCAGGAGCCTGCGATCTCGCCCATGGACGTCAGAATATCATTGTGACGCTGACGCTCTTCCAGGAAATAGGCCTGCAGCGCATCGCCCGTCAGCAGATCGGTTTGCAGGGCTTTTTCAGAAGCATAGGTCTGCCACTCTTCCGACTCGGCCAGTTTCTCGAACATCGCGGTGTAATAAGCGACAGCCTCGGGCGGTGTGCCCGGAGGGGCCACAAAGCTCCGCTGCATCGTATAGACCATCTCGTGGCCCAGCTCGGTCATGGTCGGCACGTCAGGGAAAACAGCAATCCGGTCGGCTGTGAAGGCCGCGATAGGGCGCGATTTGCCTGCCTGCCAGAAGCCCATCTGCTCTGACGGGTTGTTCACGGTGCTGTCGATGTGGCCGCCCACAAGGTTCTTGGCGACCGTGCCGCCGCCTTTGAAGGGCACGTAAGTGTGCTTGATGCCGAACTCTTTCTCCAGCATCGCGGTCACAAGACTGTCTTCCTGACCGGTGCCCGTGCCACCCATCTTCCACTCGCCACCTGCGGCTTTCACAGCGGCCACGTAATCATCCAGCGTCTGGATATCGCTGTCGGCATTGACCCACAGAACAAACGTGTCCAAAGCCATCCGCGCAATCGGCGTGTAGTCTTCGATATCCACGCCAATATCCGTGCGCAGCGGCGTCGTGTAATAGCTGTTCAGCGTCGCCATAATCGTGTGGGCATCGCCTTCCTTGTCCTTGAGATAGCGCAGCGCCTCTGCGCCCGATCCGCCACCTTTGTTCACAGGCAGGATCGGCATCGACGACAGGTTCTCTTTCTGAATGATCGACTGGAAGAGACGCGCCAGACGGTCGGCACCGCCACCCTGCCCGGCCATGATGACCATCTCAACAGGCTTTTGCGGCTTCCAGTCGCTTGCCACTGCGGGCATTGCCAACGCCATTGCTGCAGCGCTTGCCAGACCCAAAGCGGCGCGGCGTGTGAATGAAACTGTCATGATGTATCCTCCCTAGCATGACCGAAGTTGCAGCGGCTTTCCCACCCTTCTGCGCAACTTGTGTGCAGTAAGATGACGCGACGGAGGGATTTTTCACTAGAAATGGGGTTTGTGTGTAATAAGTAAGCCTTACACAGATGTAATCTGTAATGTTGTAAGGATACGCGATGCGAAAGACCCTAGTCGGCCCCCGCTTGCGCCAACTGCGCCGCGAGCATGGCCAGACCCAGTCCGAGATGGCCAGCCAGCTGAATATCTCGCCGGCTTACGTTAACCTTCTGGAGAACAATCAGCGCAGCTTGTCGGTGCAGGTTCTTATGGCGCTGACCGAAGGCTACGGGGTCGATTGGCGGGATCTGATCAACGACAACGACGTCACCCGCCTTGCCGATCTGCGCGCCGCCGTGCGCGACCCGATGTTTCCCGAGGATCGCCCGGACCTGCAGGAGTTGCGCGCGGCCATCGACCACGCCCCCAAGCTGGTGGACCGGTTTCTGAGGCTCTATCAAAGCCACCGCGCCGCGGTGGATCGCTTCATGTCGCTGACCGCCCAGGATGGCGAGGCCAGCCTCATCACCGTCTCGCCCGAAACGGCGATCCACGATTTCTTCCGCTCCAACGGCAATTACTTCGACGTGCTGGAGCAAGCCGCCTATCAAATCCGCCGCGAGATGACGCGCCCCGCCGATGATATCTATGCCGACCTCAAGACCCGCCTGCTGGAGAAACACGGCGTCTCCACCTCCATCGCGCGCATCACGGACATGCCCGACACGTTGCGCGATTACGATGCCGACAAGACCCATCTGACGCTGTCCGAAGCGCTCGATCATCCCAATCGCATCTTCCAGATCAGCCACGTTCTGGGCCTGCTGGAATGCAGCGTTGCGCTGGATGACTTGCTGAGCCAAAGCGCGCTGCAAGACCCTGCCGCCCTCGCCCGGTGCCGGGTGGAGCTGGCCAATTACTTCGCCGCCGCATTGCTGATGCCCTATGACGACATCCTGCATCTGGCCCAGCTGACCCAGTATGATCTGGACCGCATTGCCGCGGCCTTCGGCGTCAGCGTCGAACAAGTCTGTCATCGCCTGACCACCTTGCAACGTGACGGCGCGCGCGGCGTTCCGATGTTTTTCCTGCGGATCGACAAGGCAGGCAACGTCACAAAACGCTTCAACGCGACCGAATTCCAACTGGCCGAAAAGGGCGGTGCTTGCCCGGTCTGGAACATCCACCGCGCCTTCCGCGACCCCGGCATCATCGTGCCGCAATTCGTCGAAATGCCTGATGGTGGTCAGTTCTTCACCTTCTCACGCACCACGGACCGCCCCGTCTTCTCGCGCCAAACCCAAGACCGTCGGCTTGTCATCACGCTGGGCTGCGAGCGCTCTCACGCCAGCAAGATCGGCTATGCCAACGCGTTTCGGATGGATCAGCCGAACCTCTTTGCGCCCATCGGGATCAACTGCCATCTCTGCCCGCGCCAGGCCTGTTCCCAGCGCGCCCATCAGCCCTTGCATATGTCGCTGCCGATGGACACAAATCGCCGTGGCAGCACCCGCTATGAGAGTTGAGACATGACCCCCTACTTGACCCCGCTCGACGTCGAGACCTTGCGCGCCGAAGGCATCCCCGAGCCATGGAGCTACGGCATGAAAGACCGCGTCCGCTTCGGCGAAATCGACGCGCTGAACCACGTCAACAACACCGCCTATCTGCGCTGGTTCGAGCAGTTTCGCACCCGCTATCTGCGCGACTATGGCATCTCGGATTACGGCCCCGAAGCACCTGTTCTCGTGCTCCGTCAAGTGCAGGTGGATTATCTGGCCGAGCTGAAATTCAACGAAGATTACATCGTCGTCGGCCGCTCCTCCCAGATGCGGCGCAGCTCGTGGGTGATGGAGTATGCGGTATATGCGGGCGGCACCTTGCGGACCACATCCTCTGCCGTGATCGTGTTGCTGAACCCCGATGGCAGCGGCAAAATGGCGATCCCCGAGGATGTCAGATCGACATTAAGAGCGCGTGATAACGCATTGGATATTTAGGTATTTATAGACAAAAGAAGATCAGGGCGTGAGGAACCGGATCAATTGTGCGGTCGAGGGGTCCTTAGTCTCTGCCGGGATCTTGCCTTCAATCACCGGAGCCAGGGATGTGGCCAGTTCCTTACCCAACTCAACGCCCCATTGATCGAAGGAATTGATCCCCAGGATTACGCCTTCGACGAACACGCGGTGCTCGTAAAGCGCCACAATCTGGCCCAGCACGTAAGGCGTCAGCTTGGCATAAGCGAGCGTGCTCGAGGGGCGATTTCCGGGAAAGACCCGGTGGCGCACTTGACGTTCGAGCTCCGCCCCGCTCAGGCCTTTGGCTTCCATCAAAGCGCGCGCCTCATCCAGTGACCGACCGCACATCAGCGCTTCTGATTGTGCAAGGCAATTGGCCATCAGAAGGCGGTGGTGATGCGCCAGGTCAGGCTCATGCCCTTCAGCTGCGATCATAAACTCACACGGGATGACCCGCGTGCCCTGGTGGATCAACTGATAGAACGCATGCTGCCCGTTCGTGCCGGGTTCGCCCCAAACAACAGGGCCGGAATGCATTGTCAAATCGCTGCCATCCATCGACACGCGCTTGCCGTTGCTTTCCATTTCCAGCTGCTGCAGGTAGGCGGGCAACCGGCTAAGCCGTTGATCATAGGGCAAAACGGCGCGGGTCGCGTGGTCGCAAACCTGATTGTGCCACAGGCCCACCAGCGCCAGCATCACCGGCATGTTCTCCACCAGATCAGCCGTGCAGAAATGCCGATCCATCGCTTCGGCGCCGCGCAGGAAATCGCGGAAATTCTCTGGGCCGATGGCGATCATAAGGCTCAGCCCGATCGGCCCCCACATCGAATAGCGCCCGCCAACCCAATCCTCGAAGCCAAAGACCCGCTCGGGCGGAATGCCGAAAGCCGCCGTCTTGTCTTCGGCGGTCGAGACGGCGGCGAACTGCGCCTCCGGATCGCCGCCACCGGCCAGCATCCAATCGCGCGCGGTCTGCGCGTTTGTCATCGTTTCAATCGTGGTAAACGTCTTGGAGGCGACGATGACCAATGTCGTCTTCGCATCCAGCCCGTGCAAGATGTCCGCCACATGCGCGCCATCCACGTTTGAGACGAAATGACAGCGCGGCCCGTCGTGATAAGGGCTCAGCGCGAGCGTCGCCATGGCGGGCCCAAGATCAGAGCCACCGATACCGATATTCACAACATCCGTGACCGCGCTGACGCGCACCTCGTCGGCAAAACGCGCCATCCGGTCCAGCATCGCGCGCACCTGCGGCACCACATCGACACCGTCCACCAGAACCGGGCCCCCAGTAAGGTTGCGCAACGCTGTGTGAAGCACCGCCCGCCCTTCGGTGTCATTGATCTTTTCGCCGGAAAACATTGCCTTACGGCGTGAAGTTAAATCAGCGCCACGCGCAAGATCCAAAAGTAAATCCCGTGCAACGTCGTCAATTTGCGTCTTGGAATAGTCAAAGAGCAGCCCGTCATGGCGTAGCGAGAACCCCTCTGCCCGTCCCTCGTCAAACAGACCAAGGATCGACAGATCTCCTTGCGTGGCACGATGCTTTTTGAGGGCCTCAAACATGGTTAACTCTCCGCCCAATGCACGGTGGTGCCGGGCAGGATCGCCGCGACAGGCGCCTCCAACGGCGACAGGCCTTTCGCGCGTTCCAACGCTTCGCGCTTATCCGCGCCGGTGATCACCAGATGGCGCGACATCGCGCCTTTCAGGACCGGCATGGTTAACGTGATGCGCGGCTCAGGCGCGCCGTCAGCCCGCATGGGCAGCAAGATCGGCGCGTCTTCTGCAAGCCCATCCGCCAAGCGATCCGCGCCCGGAAAGAGCGACGCGGTATGCATGTCCGCCCCCATCCCCAGCAACATGACCGAGATCGGCAACTCCGGCGCAATTGCCTTGGTCAGCCCTTCCAGCTTGTCTTCAGGCTGCGGGGCGTCTGCGTAAAGCGGCACATATTGCGCCTTCGCCGCGCGCTCCACCAGCAGCCTTTCGCGCAGCAACCGCGTGTTCGAGCGCGCATCGTCTTCCGGCACCCAGCGCTCGTCCGTCAGCATGACATGCACCCGCTCCCAATCCAGATCAGCCGCGCACATCACGTCAAAGATCGGCCCCGGCGTTGTTCCGCCCGGCACCGCGAAAGAGGCCCAGTCATGCTTCATCAGACAGGTGTTCAACTCGCCCACCAAAGTCTGGGCGAGATCAATCATCATCATCTCGGCGTCGGGATATTCGATCAGGTTCATCGCACCCTCCTCATTCGCGAATGTCGCGCCAACGCCGTCCATCGCGGTGCATCAGCATCAGCGCATCCTCCGGCCCGGAGCTGCCCGTATCATACGGATCCGGCACGTCATTGCGAGCCTGCCAACCGGCGATCAGCGGATCGGTCCAGGCCCAGGCCGCTTCGACCTCGTCACCGCGCATAAAGAGCGTCTGATTGCCCCGGATCACATCCATGATCAGCCGCTCATAGGCGTCCGGCACCTCTTCGGCCTCTGGCCCCAAGGCTTCGGCAAAGGTCATGTCCAAAGGCACGTCCAGAAGGCGCATCCCCCCCGGCCCCGGCTCCTTGATCGTGACATCCAAGGTCATGCCTTCATTGGGCTGCAACTGGATTGTCAGCACATTGCGATGGGTGCCTTGATCGGCGCCAAAGATCGAATGGGGCGCATCCTTGAAGACCACCACGATCTCAGAGGAGCGCGCGCGAAGCCGTTTGCCTGTGCGCAGATAAAACGGCGTTCCCGCCCATCGCCAGTTCGAGATATGCAGCTTCATCGCGATAAAACTTTCGGTGAAACTGCGCGGGTTTTCCGCATCTTCGCGGTAGCTGGCGGTGTCTTTCGTCGCCGCGTACTGACCCCGCACGATGTGATGATGCGCCACCGAATCCAGCGCGCGGATCACTTTCAGTTTTTCGTCGCGCACCGCATCGGGGTCGAATTTCGAGGGCGGTTCCATCGCGATCAGACACAGCAATTGCATCAGGTGGTTCTGCACCATATCGCGCATCGCGCCCGATTTGTCGTAATAGCCGCCACGCCCACCTACGCCGACGGTCTCGGCCACGGTGATCTGGATGTGATCGACATATTGGCTGTTCCAAAGCGGCTCAAAAAGAACATTGCCAAAGCGAACGGCCATCAGGTTTTGCACCGTCTCCTTGCCCAGATAATGGTCGATCCGGTAGATCTGGCTTTCGTCAAATGCGCCGACCAGAACTTCGTTCAGGGCTTTTGCGCTTTCCAGATCACGTCCGAACGGCTTTTCCACCACGATCCGGCTGTCCTCATCGGCCATGCCGTATTGATGCAGACGCTCTGCCAGATCGCCGAAAAGCCCCGGCCCCACCGACAGATAAAACGCGCGGATCACGCCTGTGCGCATGCGCTTTGCCAGATCCTCCCATCCATTGGTTCCGCGGGCATCAACCGGCACATAGCCCAGACGGCTCACGAAGGCATCGACCTGCGCCGGCTCGGCGCGCGGTACGAACTCTGCCAGCGCCTCGCGCACGAACTCCTGATAGCCTGCATCGTCCAGATCCGACCGCGCGGCTCCGATGATTCTTGCTTCTTCCTGCATCTGCCCCGCGACAAAGCGGCGGAACAAAGCGGGTAAAATCTTGCGCCGGGCCAGATCGCCCGTACCTCCGAAAATGACCAGATCAAAGCTGTCGACTGGAATGACGCGCGAAACCATGGGATGTCCTGCTGTTCAAATTCTGTTAGCGCTAACTTGCGCGTAGGGTTTAGCGTGGGCTCACACGAAAGTCTAGCAGGCTGACACGGCTTCACAATGGTGTCAGGCGCGCTGGACAGGCTTTTCATACTGCGCCGCAGCAGATACACCGCGAAGGTGTAAAAAGAGGTTCCGATGAAAGACTTAAACGCCGCGCCCACGGGCAAGTTTCAAGACCCGTTCACCACCGCAAAGGGTGAAGAGCGCGCCTCGGTCGCCCTGACACACCCCGAAACGCTGTGGTTCAACACCGGAACGCTCTGCAATATCGAATGTGTGAATTGCTATATCGAAAGCTCGCCCAGCAACGATCGGCTCGTCTATATCACCACCGCCGAGGTCGAGGAATATCTCGACCAGCTTGAGACCCGCAACTGGAACGTCCGCGAGATTGCCTTCACGGGGGGCGAGCCCTTCATGAACCCCGACATGATCGACATCACCCGCGCCTCGCTGGCGCGCGGCTATGAGGTGCTGATCCTGACCAACGCCATGCGCCCGATGATGCGCAAATCGGTGAAAGCCGGTCTGCTTGATCTGCACGCCGCCTACCCCGGCAAACTCACCCTGCGCATTTCCGTCGATCACTGGTCGGCCAAGCTGCATGACGAGGAACGCGGCAAAGACGCCTTCGCCCGCACAATCGAAGGCATGACCTGGCTCCGCGACAACGGCTTCACCATGGCTGTCGCCGGGCGCACCGTCTGGGGCGAAACCGATGCAGAAAGCCGTGCGGGGTATGCCGCACTTTATGCCGAACATAATTTCGATATCGACGCCCATAATCCCGGCGTCACCGTCCTCTTTCCCGAGATGGACGAGACCGTCGAAGTCCCCGAGATCACGACTGCCTGCTGGGGCATTCTGAACAAATCCCCTGATGCGGTGATGTGCTCCTCCTCCCGCATGGTCGTCAAACGCAAAGGCGCCGATAAACCCGCCGTGCTGGCCTGCACCCTGCTGCCCTACGCGCCCGAGTTCGAGCTTGGCACGACCTTGGAAGAGGCCGAAGGCGCCGTGCAACTCAACCACCCCCACTGCGCTAAGTTCTGCGTGCTGGGCGGGGCCAGCTGTTCGGCCTAACCTCGTACCGGGCGTGACCCGGGACGTCGCGACCCAAAAGTACACCCCAAGCCGGGCAGCGCCAGACCGAGGGATGGCGATCCAAACGCCCTTCTGCAGCGCTTTATGGCAGCCAAATATATCTTCCAGACGAGCGATGCACCCAGCCTCATCAAATCGCCAGCCCGTGGGGCGGTCTGGCGATGCCCGGCGCCTTCGGCGCGCATCGGGCTAGGAAATCAATAGCGAACCACCGGTTCGAGCCGATTGTGTTGAAAAACTCTTGCTTGATCGAAGTGGTAATCGCTGATTCAATTCCTTTATTGATTGGGGGATTTGGCGATGATGGGACCAAAGCAGGAGGCACAAGCGGCGCTGTTTTACGAATTCTC
>NZ_JAHTBL010000010.1 GCF_020177595.1 Cognatishimia sp. MH4019
AAAGCTCAAGCCGATGGACCCAGCCTTTGAGTAAGAGCGCGGTCCTACTTCGGACATCCCAGTAAATTAACGCGATGACGCAAACCAAAGCGTCAGAAAAGAAGAGTTTTTCAACAAAATCGGCTCATGCTGGTCATTCGCCGCGACGATGGAGGCGCAGCCTCCGCCCCCTCCCACATTCGCCACGCCGCAGATTTGCAGGAGCAGGCGGCTTCGCTGTCTGAGCTTCAAATCGCCCCCGATTTTCCAGCTAGGAAACGGGATCAAATGAAACAACCCAAATGTGTCAAGGATGGGGTTCAGGTCAATTTATGACGCAAAGGTCAAAGTCATCTGACGTTCAACAAGAGGGAAGTGGCGCGCTGGGGAGGATTCGAACCCCCGACCCCTTGATTCGTAGTCAAGTACTCTATCCAACTGAGCTACCAGCGCGTGAGGGTGGTCTTTAGATAGGCTCGTCCGTCGATGCAAGCAAGAAATCTGCTATTCTGCGGCGGCATCCAGCGCAATTTCGGATTTGGGCAAGCGGATCGCGAAACAGGTGCCTGTCTCGTCGGTGCGCTCAAGCGTGACAGAGCCGCCATGGCCCTTGATCAGCTCGGCTGCGATGGCAAGGCCGAGGCCGGAGCCACCTTTGCGCGCGCCGCCCTGGAAAGGCGTAAACAGATGTTCTTTGGCTTTGGGTGGCAGGCCGGGGCCGGTGTCTGTAACGGTGATCCACCAGTCTGTGTCATCCTCATGGGCCGAGATTGCGATCTCACCGGGCTTGCCAGTCGCGATGATGGCTTGGCGGGCGTTGCGCACCAGATTGGCGATCACGCGGTAGAGCTGTTCGGAATCGGCGCGGATGGTCAGACCCAGGGGGACGTCCTCGGCGAAGGAGAGGTCATAGTCGCCTGCAGCAAGGCGTTCGGATTCGATGACATCCTCGACAATCGGGGAGAGCGGGATGCGCGTGAGGGCAGGTGCCGGCTCTTCGGCGCGGCCAAAGGCGAGGGTGCTTTCGCACAGCGTCACGGCGCGGGTGATCGAATTCACCAGCTTGGGGGCGAGGCGCTTGACGGTCGGGTCCTCGGAGGTCTCGATCCGGTCGGTGAAAAGCTGGGCACTTGTCAGGATGTTGCGCAAATCATGCGAGACCTTGGCGACGGCTTCGCCCAATTGCGCCAGACGCTCTTTCTGCTTGAGCGCGCTGGTCAGCTGGGTCTGCATCTTTTGCAACGCCTCTTCGGCCTCGCGCAACTCGGTCACGCCCGCGCTGGGGGTGATAATGCGGCGCGCGTCTTCGGGGGCAGAGGCGTAGTTCTGCATATGACCGACCACGCCGCGGATGGGTTTCACAAGGAAGCGGCGGACGGTGAGGAACAGCAGGAGTGCGGTGAAGATGGAGATGACGGCAGACAGGATCAGGATACGGATGCCGTAGTCGATCAGCGCCATGCGCAGGGGTTGCGTTTCCATCGTCACTTCGATGAGCAGGCCCGCCTCGCGCACGGGCTCTCCGATCACGCGGATGACTTCGTTTTCAGGGGTCACGAGACGGCGCATGGCGTCTGCGATCAGCCGGGTCGCCATCGGGTCGCGTAGGTCGACGGACATGGCCACTGGCGAAGGGATGGGCGAGGACAGCACCAACTGGCGGCTTTCATCGCGGCGTAGGACGACGTTGAAGACCTCTGCATTCTTGAGCAGTTCGTATTCCAGATCGTCGGAGATCATGTCCTCGGCCAAAAGCGCCAGAGAGGCGATCTGTGCACGCTCCAGCCGGTCGAGCAGGTAGTCCTCGCGGAAGCGGGCGATGGACGGCACGAAGATCAACACCTCAGCCAGCATCACGAAGACCACTGTGAGGATCAGGAAACGACCTGAAAGGGAATTGAGCATCGTGCTGTCCTACTCGTCCGCGTCAGGGCAGCATGCGTTGCACGAACCCGACGATCTTCTTTACCTTATCACTCTCAAAGAGCCTTGGGCTAAAATAGGCACCCGCAGCGCGTTTGTTAATCTCTGCGATGGTGGGGTAGGGCAGAACGGTGTTGGCAATCGCCGACATCTTGAGGCCATTGGCAATGGCCATAGCCCACATGCCGATGAGTTCCCCCGCCATGGCGCCCGCGATGGAGGCACCAACGGGTTTGCCTTTGACGACCATGACCTTGATCAGGCCGGTGGTTTTGCCCTCGGCAATCGCGCGGTCGTTCTCGTGGTATGGGAAGCGGACCACTTCGAGGTTGATGCCGTGTTCCTTCTTGGCTTGCGCCTCGGTCAGGCCGACTTGGGCCAGTTCCGGGTCCGTGTAGGTGGCCCACGGGATGTGGCTTGTCTTGGCCTTGGCGGGCAGGCCGAACAGGGCCGAGCGGATGACGATCCCCGCGTGATAACCCGCGACATGTGTGAATTGCAGGCCCCCCGCGGCGTCGCCGATTGCGTAAATCTTTTTGTTGCTGGACTTGAGGTCGGCCCCAACCTTCACGCCGGTGCGGTCATACTCGACGCCCGCGGCTTCAAGGTTTAGCTTGTCGATATTCACCTTACGGCCCACGGCCATCAGCAGGTGCGAGCCGGTGTAGCTGCCACCCGAGGTGGTGACGGTGATCTTGCCGTCCTTCTCCGAGACTTCGCTGGCCTGTTCGCCTTCGATAATCTCGATGCCTTCTTCGCGCAGGCGGTCCAGCACGACAGCGGCCATTTCAGGGTCGTCTTTGCCCATGGCCTTCGCTCCTTCGATCACAGTGACCTGCGATCCCAAGCGACGGTGGGCTTGGGCCATTTCCATGCCAATGGGGCCACCGCCGATGACGATCAAATGATCGGGGCGTTCACGCAGATCGAAGAAGTTTTCGTTGGTATAATGCGTGGTCTTGTCGATGCCGGGGATGGGCGGCACGAAGGGGCCTGACCCGGTGGCGATGACAAAGCGGCGGGCCTCGATGATGGTGTCGCCGGCTTTGACTTCGGTGGGCGAGACGAACGCGCCAAACTCGCGGATCACGTTGACGCCGAAGCCTTCGAAGCGCTCTTGGCTGTCGACGGGTTCGATCGTGGCGATCACGTTATGGACGTGGTCTTTGGCTTGCGCATAGTTCACATCGGGGTCCACAGGCGTCACACCAAAGGGGGTCTGGTGGCGCATGGCGTGGGCTTGCTTGCCTGCTGCGATCAGGGCCTTGGAGGGGACGCAACCGTAATTCAGGCAGTCGCCGCCCATCTTGTGGCCTTCCAGCAGGACAACGTCAGCGCCCATCTGGCTGGCACCGGCTGCGACGGACAATCCGCCGGAGCCTGCGCCGATGATGCAGATATCGGTTTTGATACGGGACATGGGTTACAGGCCTTTCTTGCCGCGAATGGCTTTGATCGCGATGGGCAGAGCGGCAAGAACACACAGGCCGATGATCGGGAACAGGATATGGGGTTCAAAGATGATGCCGAGGTTCGGGGTCTCACCACGCTCGAACACTTCGCCAAGGCCAGCGCCGACCGAGGTATAGACGACTGCGCCGGGGATAATCCCGAGGAAGGTCGAGATGGCAAAGCGCGACAGCGGCACACCGACGAGGGCAGGCACAAGGTTTGCCACGAAGAAGGGGACAGCCGGGACGAGGCGGATCAGGAAGAGCATCGACCACTGGTTTTCGTCGATTCCGTCTTTGATCTTCTTCACAGCGCCTTCCGAGCTTTCCATCTTGGCGGCCAGTTTCTCTCCAAGACCCCAGCGGGCAGCGAGGAAGATGGCGATGGCACCGATCGTGGCGCCGGTGACGTTGAAGAGCGCGCCGGGAAAAGTGGCAAACAGAAAACCGCCCGTCAGCGTGGCGATGGTGGCGCCGGGCAGCGAGAAGGCGACGATCACGATATAGGCGGCGATGAAGGCCAGAACGGTGATCAGATAGTTATTGTCGCGGAAGCTAATGAGTGCCTCGCGATTTTCGCGCAATGTCTCGAAGGTCAGGTAATCACGTAGAAAATACGCGCCGAGCACGGCAACGATACCGATGATGATAAGCGGCAGCTTGGAAGCAAGGCCGCCCTTCGCGGGGGGGCTGGAGGCTTGGTCGGTCATGGGTTTGTGGTCCTTGGGGGGCATGAGGAGGGTCCGGGTTTGTGCGTTGGAGTGAACATGCGCTCGGCGCGGGTTTTGCGCTACCGGCCTCACGCCGCATTGATGTTTTGGGGCAGTTGTTACAGGTTTCCCCCTGTTTCGATCACAAACTGAAACATTTGAGGTCAAATGAGCCGCAGGTTTGTTGCAAAAACCGGTCTCAGCCCCTTTGACATATCTATAGACCCCTTCTATACGCAGGGCTTCGAATTCACGGGGTAGCCGAATCCTGACCGCAGGGGCCACCTTCTTAACTGGAGAAAGAGCGATGAAACGCACTTTTCAACCGTCCAATCTGGTCCGCAAGCGTCGCCACGGCTTCCGTGCGCGCATGGCAACCAAAGCTGGCCGCAAAATCCTCAACGCCCGCCGCGCCAAAGGCCGGAAGTCGCTGAGCGCATAAGCGGTCGGGCTGGTGATGTCACCGCCTGAGATAATGAAGACTGACACCGCCGGGGTGGAAACACCCGCGGCGGTTTCCGTTTGTCTGGAGGTTTTGCGCAATCGCGCCGACTTCCTGCTGGCCGCCAAAGCGCGGCGTCAGGGCACCAAGGGGATGATGGTGCAGGGGCGTCGGCGCGGGGGCGAGGGGATCCGCGTCGGCTTCACCTGTTCCAAGAAGGTCGGCAACGCTGTGGCGCGCAATCGCGCCAAGCGGCGGCTGCGCGAAGTGGCGCGACTGGTTTTGCCAGAACATGGGCGCTGTGGTTGGGATTACGTTCTGATTGGCCGGTTCGAGGCGACAGCCTCCCGCGATTTCATCGATCTGCAGAACGATTTGATTTACGCGCTCCGTAAAGTCCATGGAGAGGACCGATGACCCCTCTGGCATGGGTGTTCTCATTGCCCATTCGCGCCTACCGCGCGGTCTTCTCCCCGATTGTGGGGCACAATTGCCGGTATCAGCCGACCTGCAGTGCCTATGCGTTGGAAGCGTTACGAGTGCATGGCGGGCTCAAAGGCGGATGGCTCACACTACGCCGGATCGGGCGGTGTCATCCGTGGGGCGGCATGGGCTATGATCCCGTCCCTGACAAAGACGACTAGGCAGGGCGTGCGCGTCATGGCATATCGCGGCCCATGTTAGATGACGCTGACGATATTCACCCGCTTTTTGCAGGTGCGCCCCGAACCACCGAGTTCAAGAAGCTGCGCAAGCGGATCGTACGCTATGCTCGCGAGGCGATAGAGCAGTATGGCATGATCGAGCGCGATGCGCGCTGGCTTGTATGCCTCTCGGGCGGCAAGGACAGCTATACGCTGCTGGCCGTGCTGCATGAATTAAAATGGCGGGGATTGCTGCCCGTTGATCTTCTGGCTTGCAATCTGGATCAGGGACAGCCGGGGTTCCCGGCGACGGTTCTGCCTGCATTTCTAGAGAAAATGGGCGTGCCGCACCGGATTGAATATCAGGACACCTATTCGATTGTAGTCGACAAGGTGCCTGCCGGGCGGACCTATTGCGCACTGTGTTCGCGGCTGCGGCGGGGTAATCTTTATCGCATCGCGCGGGAGGAAGGGTGTTCGGCCGTGGTGCTGGGACATCACCGCGACGATATTCTTGAGACGTTCTTTATGAACCTCTTTCACGGCGGGCGTCTCGCGACGATGCCGCCCAAACTGGTCAACGAGGAAGGCGATCTGTTTGTCTATCGCCCGCTGGCCCATGTGGCCGAGGCCGATTGCGAGAAATTTGCAACCGCGATGAACTATCCGATCATCCCCTGTGACCTGTGTGGCTCGCAAGATGGTCTGCAGCGTCAGCAGGTCAAAGCGATTCTGGATGGCTGGGAAGCCAACAGCCCCGGACGCCGTCAGGTCATGTTTCGCGCGTTGATGAACGCGCGACCGTCCCATCTGCTGGACCCCAAGCTCTTTGATTTCGCGGGGCTTTCTCGGGATACCGGTGAAATTGAAGATAATTTGAGCGATATTCCCAAGCTGCGTTAACCGCTCACTGACGATCCTTTCCTAGCGTGTGTGCAATAGGCGCTCATGGGTGCGGAAAGGAACAGGATGTCGGATGGTTATGGTGCAGGGCGCGGCACGGCGCAGCGGCTGAAAAGGGCCCTTTCTGGGGTTCATATGTTGGCTTTTGTGCCTGCGTTTACGCTTGCCGCCTTCTGGTTTGGCGGTGAAACGGCCCTTGTTGTGGCTGCGTTGCTTTATCCGCTGGTCTTGATGATCCTGCGCGGGCCGACATCCGCTGCTGAGACGGCATCGCATGATCCCGCAAAAGACAGCTCATCGCGCGCAGGTCTTTTACGCGCTCTGGACAAGATGCTGGCAGATGCCGCGAACAAACAGACAGCTGTTTTTGTGCTGTGTTTCGATGATTTTCGCGCCCTCTCGGACCGCTTGGGTGCAGAGCGTCGCGCAGATCTTTCGCGCCGCATCATGGACCGGTTGGCTGCCACGTTGCGTGCCGACGATATGCTGGTGCCATTGGATGAGGCACGCTGCGCAATCGCGCTAAGCCCGGTACGCGTTTTTGATCTGGAATTGGCGATCCAGTTTGCGGTTCGTTTGCAATCCGCCTTGGAAGAACCGTTTTCGGTAGATGCGGGCTATGTCTATGTCAGCACCTCCATCGGCTTTTGTACCGAGGCGCGCATGCCCCGCCGCAATGCCAAGGAGTTTCTGGATGCCGCTGAGCGCGCGGGCGCGGATGCGGCGCTTCACGGGCCTTCTGCAATCCGCGCATTCACCAGCGATATGCAAGCGGTGCTGCGCGACCATCATGAACTGGCCGATGAGGTTGGGGCTGCGCTTGAAAACGGTCAGATCACAGCGTGGTTTCAACCACAGATTAACACCAGCACCGGGCATGTGTCGGGCTTTGAGGTTTTGGTCCGCTGGCATCACCCTAAGCGCGGGATCATCGCGCCGGGTCTGTTTTTGCCAGCGATTGCGCAGGCTGGCCTTTTGGAGCGGCTGGGCGAAGTGATGCTGTTTCAGGCGCTCACCGCTTTGCAAAGCTGGGATCAGGCCGGCTACACCGTGCCCTCAATCGGCGTGAACTTTTCGCAAGATGAACTGGGCAATCCGAAATTGATCGACAAGATCAAATGGGAACTGGACCGGTTCGAGATTGATCCGCCCCGTCTGAGCGTCGAAATCCTTGAAACGGTTGTCACGCAATCCGATGATGATGTCGTCACCCGCAACATTGCAGCACTGGCGCAGCTGGGATGTGGGATTGATCTGGATGATTTTGGCACAGGTCATGCGTCCATCTCCAGCATCCGCCGATTTGATGTGAGCCGCATCAAGATCGATCGTTCTTTCGTGATGCAGGTGGATCGCGACGAGGCGCAGCAAAAGATGATTGGCGCAATCCTGTCGATGGCGGACCGGCTTGGTCTTGAGACCCTGGCCGAAGGGGTAGAGACCATTGGAGAGCACGCAATGCTTGCGCAATTGGGCTGTGATCACATTCAAGGCTTTGGCCTTGCCCGACCGATGCCTTTTGAAAAGACAGGTCCATGGATGGACAGCCATCTTGAGAAGATCGGCCCGCAGGTGCAGCTCGGACTGCGCCGCGGATAATCGACAAAAGCAAATCAGGTCGATCTCCTGCGCCTTTCCCCCGCAGAACGCCCGAAACCGCTTGACCTTTCAGCGCGTGTTCTGTTGAACCTGCCCAATCTCAAAAGCCGATGGGTAGGCCTTCTTTCATGGACGAAAACAACAAGAACCTCATTCTTGCGACGGCACTAAGCCTAATCGTTCTGCTTGTGTGGATGTATTTCTTTCCGCCGCCTGAGCCGCCTGCCCCAACAGAGGTCGCGCCGACAACAGAAGTTGCGCCAGCAGCCCCGGCAACCGGTGTCGCCTCAACGCCCACTCAGGCCCCGGCGCCCGCGGGAACAGCAGCGCAAACCAATGCCGCTCCGGTGGAAGAGGATGCCCCGCGTGTCGCGATCGAAACGCCCCGTTACAATGGCTCACTTTCGCTGTTGGGTGGCCGGATCGACACGCTTGATCTGATCGACTACCGCGAGACGCTTGAGCCCGAAAGCGATCTGGTGACTTTGCTGTCGCCTGTGGGGTCCGACAATGCGTATTACGCCCTTTATGGGTGGGCCGCCGGCGCGGGTGTGAGCCCTGAAAACGTGCCAGGCCCCAATACGCTTTGGGCAGTCGAAAGTGGCGAAACGCTTGGCCCTGACAGCCCGGTTATGCTGGTTTGGGAAAACGGTTCTGGCCTGACTTTCCGCCGCGAGATCGCTGTCGACAGTGATTACATGTTTACGGTCACGCAGACTGTCACCAACACCGGCGATGCCGCTGCCACGATGGCACCTTACGGCATTATCGCGCGGCATGGCGAACCGCAGGATTTGTCGGGCTTCTTCATCATCCATGAAGGTGTCGTGCGCAAATCCGACGGCGAGCTTCAGGAAATCGACTACAACGATATGCCCGATCTGGAGTACTCCGAACGTCTTGGCGCGCGCGCGGAAATTCAGGAAGTGACTGAAAGCGGCTGGGTCGGGTTCACCGATCATTATTGGATGACAACGCTGATCCCTGCGCCTGGCACACCGTTCCGCTCGATCGCGAAATACGACGCACGGCGCGATATCTACCAAACCGACGCTGTGCTTGCCACGCAAACGGTCGCGCCCGGTGCCACGATCAGCGCCACCACCCAGCTTTTCGCGGGTGCCAAGGAATGGGAGACTATCCGCGCCTATCAGAACGAAGGCGGGATCGAGCGTTTTCTGGATAGTATCGACTGGGGTTGGTTCTTCTTCCTGACCAAACCGATTTTCGCGGTTCTGCATTGGCTGAACGCGCTGATCGGAAACATGGGCTGGGCGATCATCGGGCTGACGCTGATCATCAAGGCGATCCTGCTGCCGCTGGCTTACAAGTCCTACGTCTCGATGGCGAAGATGAAAGAGCTTCAGCCCGAGATGGAGAAGCTCAAAGAGCGCGCGGGCGACGACAAGCAGAAAATGCAGATGGAGATGATGAAGCTCTACAAGGATAATAAGGTAAACCCGGCCTCGGGTTGCCTGCCAATCCTCATGCAGATCCCGATCTTCTTCTCGCTCTACAAGGTGATTTTCGTCACGATCGAATTGCGCCACGCGCCGTGGGTCGGCTGGATTCAGGACCTTTCGGCACCCGATCCCTCGTCGATCCTGAACCTTTTTGGCCTTTTCCCATGGGATACGCCGGACCCCGGATCAATCTTCTTCATCTTCTCCTTGGGCGTGCTGCCGATCATCCTCGGCATTTCGATGTGGCTTCAGCAAAAACTGAATCCCGCGCCCACCGATCCCACACAGGCGATGATTTTTGCGTGGCTGCCTTGGGTCTTCATGTTCATGTTGGGCAGCTTTGCCAGCGGTCTGGTGATCTACTGGATTGCGAACAACCTGATCACGTTCAGCCAGCAATACGCGATTATGCGCTCGCAAGGGTATAAACCGGACGTGTTTGGCAACATCAAATCCGGGTTCAAGAAGACCCCGAAAGACAGCACAGACTGATGGCGGTTTTGGCCCAGATATGGCGACATCCGATCAAGTCGCATGGGGCCGAAGCATTGGAGGCAGTGCAGTTGATCGCAGGGCAAACAATGCCTTGGGATCGCCGCTGGGCCGTTGCGCACGAAGCGGCAAAAGCCGATGCATCGGCTTGGTCGCCTTGCGCCAACTTCTCGCGCGGGGCGAAGGCTCCGGCTTTGATGGCAATTTCGGCGAAGACGGATGAGACCACGGGGCGCATCACCCTGCGCCATCCGGAATTGGGTGAACTGACCATTGACCCCGAGACCGAGGCAGAGGCGCTGATCGCCTGGGCAGGACCGCTTGTGCCGACGGACCGCGCCCAATCCGCACGTGTGGTGCGGGTGCCGGATCGCGGGATGACGGACACAGATTTTCCGTCGATCAGCCTGAATTCGACCAGTTCTTTGCGTGCTCTTAGCCAGAAAGTCGGCGCTGATTTGGACCCGCGCCGATTTCGGGGCAATCTATGGCTCGATGGTCTTGGCCCTTGGGAAGAGTTCGAGTGGATTGGCAAAACCCTGCGCATCGGAGAGGCGGAGCTTCGCGTGATCGAGCGGATCGGTCGCTGCCTTGCGACGACCGCCAATCCGAAAACAGGCGCGCGCGATGCAGACACATTGGGCGCGTTGGAAGACGGCTGGGGGCATACTGATTTCGGCGTTTATGCGGAAGTGACCCAGTCAGGCGTGATCCGGCGCGACGATCCGGTCGAGCTGCTGTGATGCAAATGCCGTTCCCAGTGGTCGACGAACCTGATGAACTGTCCCGCGAGAAGGGCCGCAAGATGTTTGCGGGCGAGACGGAGTTCCTGAAAGGCGTTGTTGCCATGGATGGGCTGCCGCCCGACGACCGGATGGAGGTTTGCTTTGCCGGACGCTCAAACGTTGGAAAATCGACGCTGATCAATGCGTTGACGGGGCGCAAGGGATTAGCGCGGGCCTCAAACACACCGGGGCGCACGCAGGAGATTAACTATTTCACCGTCGGCGACAGCCATTACCTCGTCGATCTGCCGGGATATGGCTTTGCCAATGCGCCGCTTCCTGTGGTTGAGAAATGGCAGCGCTTGCTTAAGAAATATCTCTCTGGTCGCCAAAGCCTGCGGCGCGCTTTCGTCCTGATCGACGCGCGGCACGGTATCAAAAAGGTTGATGAGGAAATTCTGTCACTGCTCGACAGCGCGGCGGTGACCTTTCAATGCGTGTTAACCAAGGTCGACAAGGTCAAGGAAAAGGACCGCGAGAAGGTTCTGACACAGGTGCGCGATGCGCTCTCAAAGCACCCCGCAGCCTTTCCCGAGATTGTTCTGACAAGCTCGGAAAAGGGGGATGGCATTGCAACATTGCGATCCCTTATTGCGAACCTAGTCTGACCACATTTTTCCCGTTAAAGTTTTGGAAAGGGCGCATGTTTTCGCGAAAATATCACGCGGGCGTGATGTAATAGCGTTTAACATTGCCTATATGTAGATGGATATTTCACGGATTAGGAGCACAGATGTCCGATTTTGATGCGCAGATTAAAGAGTCTCAAACCCAAGTTGCAGAGGCGCAAGGTAAGATAGCCGAGATGACAAGCCGGATTGAGGCGGCGCGGGAAAAATTGAAAACGGGCGAAGATATCGCCGTTGATATCGAGAATGCCTCACTTGAGGATGTGCATGCGCATACCGAGTTGATGAACGCCAATATCGCCGAGCTGATCATGGGGCTGGACGATGTGACGGCTGCGTTCTCCAAGGATTTTGACGAGATGCGCACCAAGACAGGCTGGGAAAGCTTCGTTGGTGTGTTTTCGAAGGGCAAATCTGAATCGATGCGGCAGGAGCGGATGCGGACGGCCTCGATTGATGACAAGTTGCAGGACCTGATTTCCAAGTCCGACACGATTGTCGCGCTGTTGGACGGGCAGTTGCATCTGCTGAACGAGCAGAAGGAGAAGGTGAACGATAACCTCGTTCTGACGCTGGACGAGCGTGAGATGACTGTCGGTGATCTGGAAAAGCTGAAGGCCGACATTCAGGGCATGGACCCGAAAATCATCGAGCTTGAAAACAAGATCAGCGTCGAACAGGACGCGGCCGCGCGCACCAAGTTGGAGACCGAGCTGGCCGAGCTGAACACCAAGTATAACGAGATGGTACAGCAGGAACAGGTGCTGATCGCCCGTTCGCAAACGCTGGAGCGGTATATCGAAAAGGGCAAAACCTGGGTCGACTCGCTGCAAAATCAGGCCGCGACGCAGATGGTTTTGATTAACAAGCTCCAAACAGACACCAAGCAGCGTGTCGTTCTTTATGACGCCCTGTCGAAATCCTTAAAGACCGCGCAGCAGCAGGATGTTGCTCACCAGATCAACGAGATTGGTGTGCAGACCGATCAGGAAGCGCAATCCGCAATGGCTGCGATTGGATCGGCCACGAACGCGCGCATGGCCGAGATGATGGAAAAGCACGAGGATCATATGGTCTTCGCCCGCGAGGTTTTGGAGCAGAAAGCCAAAGCTGACGAGCGGTTCATGCGGCGGTTTGAGAAGATCGTCGAGAAGCACGACAAGAACGCGTATGGGGCCTAATCGGGCGTGACGAACCCTTCTGACGACCATTCCAAGCTGTATGACACGCGGGTTGCGCGGCGCTATTTCGACAAGTTCGACAAGATCACTGGGCATCTGGGTCGGGTCGCTGCGTCATTGCAGGTCGAAGGGGCGCTTTCCAAGACCGATGTGCAGGTGCTGGGTCGGTATCTGGCCGGGCTGACCTTCACGTTCCGGGCGCTCAGTCACAAATATCTTTTTTCAGGGCGCATGCCGCGGGCAGGGCAATTGTCCTTTGATCGCGAAGACAGCGGGTTTCCAGTCTTTGCCGAGTTGATGGAAATGGCCAACGACGCCCAGCAGGCCGAACGGCACTTGCGCAACATGCCATCCGTCGAGGCGATGAAGGACGACATGGTCCGCAAGATCATCGGCGATCTGCAGATCCCGACAAAGCTTCAATACGCGCTCAGCCAACGGCTTTATTATGAGGAATTGCTGAAGGGTGAATTGTTCTGGGCCCGCAACGATCCCGAAGCGCTCTGGCAGGGCAATATCGAAGACGGGCATCGCCGGTTCCTGATCCATTGGGCGGTCTATGACAGCCAGATCAACCTGCCGACTGTCTATCTGATGGAGGTCGAGGACACTGGAAAGGTCGCCCTGCCGAAGGACCAACGGCGTTGGCCGGAAGCGCAGGCGCATCTGATGGCGCAGGCCTTGGGTGGTCTGAAACTGCTGACAATTGCGCGCGGGTTTGACGAGGATTTCGACGATCTGCACCCCAAGCGGCTGCGTAGGCTGCATCTGGGGCCGATGTATAGTCATGCGTTCACGAGGCAATCGGGGCCTCTGCGCGAGGTGCTTGAGACAGCGCGTGCCCCCGAGGGTGAAGATTGGGCGCTGGTCTGGACGTTGGAAGAGCTGGAAAGCGAGCGTGTAGAGCGTGAGAAAAAGGGTTGGTTCGGGTCCGTGCAACGCGAGATTTTCGCGCTGGACCCGATGGCGGCGCAGGGGGCCGATACAGGCGCGACGCGAACAGATCGCGCGCTGATCCTGCCGCAGCGGCCCTATCAGGCATTGGAAGAGATGCAGCCGCCGGGATTTCGCGGCGTGCGCAAATTCGTGGTCAGCAAACAGGGCCGCGTGTTGAGTTACAGGTGAGATAGATGAGCAAAACCTCAGATCAGATGGAACTACGCGAAAGCGATATTGTCAGCCACTATGCGGCCGCTTTGGGCATGTTGGACGGCTTCGATCATGCGCCGCGCATTGGCGAAGCTGCGATTGAGGCAGCACCCGAACGGTCCTCGGGCGTGGGCACACGGCGGCGGTTTCGCACGACAACACCGGGGCTTGTGACAAAGCGGACGGCGGTGAAAGAGGGCGTTCAGATTATCGAACGGATCGAGGCTGTGGGCGACGGTGCGCTGGTCACGCCAGTGCAAGCGTCGGTCATGAATGCGCTGCGCCGCGCGCTGGCGATTGCGCTGGCCGTGGGCGATCAGTTCGCCGAAGCGACCGGATTGGCAGATCTGAAACGGGCCAACCTCGAAGGCGCATTGGCGGGTGCGAAGAAGACGGATTTCGCGGAATTGCTGAGCGCCGAGGCGCTGGCGGTGTCCTATGTGTTTGGCAATGCGACGGCATATTTGCTGGCCTCGCAAGCGACCGAAGTGACAGTCGAGGTAGGCGAGGTCGAAGAGATTTTGACCGACAACGCGCAGCTGGCGTTGCACGGCGCACTTTGGGAGTTGGATCAGGACATTGCGCGGCTAGCGTCCGATGACGCGCATCTGGTCGCCACGGTTTTGGCGTTCTGCGAAGCGCTGATGGAGAAGGTCGCGTTGCGGGCGGGCAACCATGGGCGGTTGGCCTCGTTTGAGGCGACGACGTGGAAGGTCGAAGCCGATGGCTTGGTGATTGACGGCTTCACGCCCGCGCATCGGGCGAAATCCAGCACGCTGACGATGACCTTTAAGAAGCCGAATGAGGTCGTTGGCAACCACATCGCCAAGTATCAGGCGATGAAGCTGGCCAAGATGCTGATGGCCTATGATTTCGAGCGTAAGCTGAACCCGTTTGCAGAGCTTGGCGGATTTATCTTCACCTTCATGGGGGATGGCAAACCGGGCACCGGCAAGACGACGCTGATCCAGATGATGGCGGGCCTGATTAACGACTATTGCCAGGACGCAGGCTATGCGTTCCGCTATCAGAACCTGAGCACGGACAATATCGACAGCTATCAGGGCAAGTCAGGCCAGAACGCAAAAGCGTTTATCAACAATGTGTTGGACCCGAATGTGATTGGCTTCGGCACGATTGACGACATTGACCAACTGGCCGGCAAGCGCGGTGATCGGCAATCCAGCGCGGGCCAGCTGGAGATTACCGCGGTGCTGATGGAGAGCTTTGCCGGCGCCAATACGGTTGTGCGCGGGAATTGTACGTTTGGCATGTTCTCAAACTATCCGGAGAACGTGGATGACGCGCTGCGCCAACGGGCCGGCGCACGGTTTCTGGTCGACGGGCCTCAGACGCGGGAGGATTATATCGACATCCTCTATCTGCTGATGGGCAAGAACCACGACATCCCGCTGGGCGATCACGAGGTTCATGCCGCGCAAGAAATCAAGAAAGCGGTTGCTGCGAGTTTCGAGAGCCATTCAAAGCCCCATGAGGAGGGCTTGGTGCGGGTGTTCGAGCGGGTCGAAAAAGACATTGGCGGGCTGGATACGATTGCCAAATTGGGCACCTATCTGAAGGGTATTCAGGAAGCGGACGAGCGGTTCACGGGTCGTGCGATCAAGAACATCACCGATGCGGTGAAGGTCCGCGCGATGGATTTTGAGCTGCCCGATGAATGGATGGAGCAGCCCGAGCTGTTCATGTTCAAGGATTACGATACCAAGAAGGCGATGATTGAAGAGCTGCGCCAGCCGATCACCATCGAGATGGTCATTCAGGAAATCAACCGCTACGCGGATAGCGAATTCCGCTATGCGGACAAGTCCGACGAGGTGGCGATTGAAAATGCCATCCGTGAGATGGGCCGGATGGAGGAAGCCAAGCGCCGTTATCTGGAGAGCAAATCTTGATAAGCGGCGTGGCCCTCCCCCTGATCGTGTTTTCGATCCTTGCCCTTTTGCTGCCGCGGATGGTGTTGCCTGTGATGCCGGAGACACCGCTTGGTTTGGTCGCGAATGGGCTGATCGTTTACGGGATCGTTTTAGTGGTTGCAGCGCTTTACTTCTATTGGAGCTACACCCAGCAGGACACGCGCGTCGCTGACCTGTTGGGCGTGGAACCCGCGCAATCGGTCGTACATTTCGCGCGGCTGGGCGTGATGTCGTCGGTTGTCTGGGCACCGATCATGGTGCTGCGGATCGCAGGGCTGCATCGGCACTGGAAGGAGAACACGTGGTGAAGCGGCTCATTTCGAAAGGGCTGATGTTTGGCAATCTGATCCACATCGAAAGCCCCGCTTTGGTCGAACGGTATCGTCGTGCGTTGCAGCATCTGACGGGCAAGACGACCGCGTTGGACGACTTCCACGTCGATCTGTCGGGCTATTCGCCCGAGATCGGGGCAGAGTTGGGGGATGAGTATTACCTCAACCACGCAGGGGTGAACCGGCAGTTCATCTTGCTGACGACTGAGCAGAAGACGGCGCCGTTGCTCAACGCGATGTTCTCGACCTCGCGCAGTATTTTGCGGGATTGGATCGAGGCGAATGAGGCGCAGTTGTTTGCATTGACAGCGCGCGATGCCGTCGCGGGGGAGCTTGTGAACTCGGTCTATGATGTGTCCGAACCGAAGCGGCTGCTGGATATCCGCCAGATCACGGTGGAGGCTGACACGACCGATGGAACGGTTGCGAATGCCGCCGATCTGGGCCGCAAGATCAACATGTTCAAGCAAGAGCCGGACGCGTGGTTTGACGATGTGTTGATTGCGGAAATGATTGATCTGGCAAAGAAAACCGGGGATGTAATCCGCAACCCGGTGAAGCTGAAGACCACAAAATTCACCCAGAAGAACTTTTGGACGGCGCATTTCGGCGGCTGCTATGTGTTTCAGGATGTAGAGCATCCTGCGGCGATTGTGCCTGAGGGTGTGGACCTGCCGATGGAGTTTACGTTCCGCCTGAGCCAGCGCAACAAGATTGCCTATTTTTTGCAACTCAATGAGCTGGTCGAACCGATTGCGCAGGCCCGTGGTATTGATGCAGCCGCGGTGCTGAAACAGAAGATGGATTTCATCGTTGTGGCCCATGCCGCGCAGATGGGTGAGGACCTGAAAGGGGCGACCCGGCGTGATTTGCGAGCTTTGGCGCGGGCGCATGCGGGTGAATTGCCCGAGGCATTTGAAGGCTTGGCGGCACTTGCGCGCTGGGCAGAAAGTGGTGGGCCTTGGCCAAAGATCATCGCCGATCATCCGGCGTATTTCTACACCTTGCGCGCCAAGCCGCATCATGATGCGGATCTGGTGAACCGGCTTTTGGCGCAACTGGCACCGCTTGATATCCGGCAGCTTTTCATCTGCCACAAAGAACTTTTCTACGAGACGTATCGCGGCTGGACGGATGCCAAAAAGGACTACGTTGCAGACTTTCTTGCGCGTGAATATCTGGCAGACAAAGATGCAGCACGCGATGCCTTGTTTGGCCATGATGCGCCGATGGAAGAGCCGCAGATGACAAAAGAAGACATTATTGATCTGGTCGGCCCATGGGGCGCGGTGAGGAGGGGTTAGATGGTTATTATCCGCCTGTTTGGCATGTTATTCATCTTCTTGACGGTGGTGTATATCTGCCTGTCGCTTTACTCGCGCGCTGTGCGCAAGGACAAGCTGGAGGAAGAGTGGTTCCAGGAGGGCCAGCCCGGCGAGAAGGATGCGTTCATCAAGGCGGGCCTGAAAGAGTATAACGACTCGCTTCGCAAGAAGCTGTTATTAGGGGTCTATGTGATCCCGTTTTCGCTGATCGCGATTATCATCTACGTTCAAAATTGGATGTGAGGAGCCAGAATGCGCTTTATCAAATATGGATTTTGGCTGACCTTCTGGACGGTTTTGCTGGGCTTTTTGCACTACACGCTGCCGCAAAAAGATATCGTTCGGATCACCGGCACCGAGATTATTCGCGCCGATTTCTCAGGCGCGAACCGGATCTTTTATGCCCAAGGCGATCACGGCAATGATGCCACTGTCGTTAATCGAGACCTGCGCTTGATTAATACCGTGCGCTCCGGCGGCCGCGAGATGGTCTACCGAAATGAGGATACCGGCTTTGGCTGGCCGCCTTACTTCAAGCTCGATAGCGCGAACCTGCAAGCGCAGGCGCAGGATGCCCAATCGACGCGTCAAGCGCCGGAATGGTATGCGCTGACCCATTATGGCTGGCGCAGCGAGTTTTTGACGATCTATCCCAACGGTATTTCGTTGCGGCCTGTTGAGGGACCAGACGTGAGGTTGATCCCATGGTTCAACATTATCTTCCTCACCATTCTTGCGGCGTTTTTCTGGGCGATCTGGGTGCGTTGGCGGCGGTTCCGTCAGGCGCGTATTGATCCGGTGCTTGAGGATGCCGAAGAGGCCTGGGATCGCGCAGATGCGCGCGTGGACGAGACGCGTGGCAAATTTCGGCGCTGGCTAGACAGCTTTCGGTCGCGGTAGAGGAGTTGCGCCGCACGCCTTCGGCGCGCGTCGCCCGGCTGGGGCTCTGCCCCAGACCCCGGGATATTTGAAAAAAGCGAAAGCTATTCGCCGTAAGGCACCCAGATGGTTTTCACCTCGGTCGCGTGGGCGAGCATGTCTTGCGGCTTGATATGCGCGACGGGCGTGTCGGTGATCCAGGTGCGTTTGAGGTTGCTGATAGAGGCCGCTTCGATTTGAGCCGCATGGCCGTTCAGGCTCCACATCGCGTCCACGTTCATGTGGCTGGCAAGGTGGGGGGCAAGATCCGTAGGGTCGCCAGTCAGGATGTTCACCACGCCTGCAGGAACGTCTGAGGTTTCCAAAATCTGGATGAAGTCTGTGGCGGCAAGCGGGAAGGGCGCGCTGGCAACTGCGGTGATCCTGTTGCCCATTGCGATGGCGGGGGCGATCAGGCCCACGAGGCCTGCAAGCGGGTCGGTGTCGGGGCAGAGCGCTGCGATGGCGCCCACGGGTTCGTTCATCGCAAGCGCAATGCCCCTGATCGGAACACCTTTGGCCGCACCGTCGTATTTATCGGCCCAAGCAGCGTAGGTGAAAAGGGTGTCGATGGCCGCATCAACCTCAGCCTGGCCTTTTTTGCCGCCTTGCATCGCGTCAAGGCGGTTGGCGAATTCATCACCACGGGCGGCGAGGTTTTCGGCAATATAGTAGAGGATTTGCGCGCGGAGGTGGCCGGTGGTTTTTGACCAACCGGCGGCGCTGGCGTTCGCCTCAATCGCATTGCGCACATCTTTGCGGTTGGCCAGTGACACATGGCCCAGTAGCACGCCGTTCTTTCCCCAGACAGGTTTGGAATAGCCGCCATCGGGGCGGGATTGCTTACCGCCGATATACAGCTTCGCCGTTCGGTCGACGGGATCGGTCGGGGCTTTGTCGCCCGTAAAGGCGGTCACGTTCGCAGCCGGTTTCGGTGATTTGGCGGGCTTGGTGTAAGCGCGCAGGCCTTCCCAGCCGCCCTCACGCCCGAAGCCGCTTTCACGCACGCCGCCAAACCCTGCGGCGGCGTCCATCAGGTTCGTGGCGTTTACCCAAACGATGCCAGCGGCCAGTTTGGGAGCAATATCAAGCGCTAGATTGACGTTTTCGGTCCAGACAGTCGCGGCGAGACCATAGCGTGTGTTGTTCGCAATCTCGACCGCCTCGGACGGGGTGCGGAAGGTCGTCGAAACGAGCACGGGACCAAAGATTTCGTCCTGCATCAGGTCCGAGGCCGTATGCAGCCCGGTGATGAGCGTAGGCGGGTAATAGCAGCCTTCTGGCGCGCTCGTTTGGAACGTCTCGCCTTCGGTGTTGGCGTCGACTTTCGCTGTGATGGACGCCAGTTGGATCGGATCCACGATGGCGCCGACATCGATGCACTTATCAAGCGGGTTGCCCATGCGGAGGCCAGACATGCGGGCTTTGAGGCGGGTGTAGACATCCTCGGCGATGGATTCGGCGACCAGAAGGCGCGATCCGGCGCAGCAGACCTGACCTTGGTTAAACCAGATTGCGTCGACAAGGCCTTCGATAGCGCTGTCGATATCGGCGTCGTCGAAGATGATGTAGGGGGACTTTCCGCCCAGTTCGAGGGTGAGGGCTTTGCCGGTGCCTGCGGTGGCCTCGCGGATGCGGCGGCCGACCTCGGTCGAGCCGGTGAAGGCGATCTTGTCGACGTCTGAATTGGTTAACATCTCGCCCACAGCGCCGTCGCCAGTAACGATGTTCAGCACGCCGTTGGGCAGGCCTGCTTGTTGACAGATATCAGCGAAGAGCAACGCTGTCAGCGAGGTGTATTCGGCAGGTTTCAGAACGACCGTGTTGCCCATGGCGAGGGCAGGGGCGACCTTCCAGGCGAGCATCAGGAGCGGGAAGTTCCAGGGGACAATCTGGCCGCAAACGCCTACGGGTGCGCGGTCGGGCAGTTCGGCCTCCATCAACTGTGCCATGCCTGCGTGGTAGTAGAAATGGCGGATCGCCAAGGGCACGTCGATGTCGCGCGCTTCGCGGATCGGTTTGCCGTTGTCGAGGGTCTCCAAAACGGCGAAAAGACGGGCGTGTTTTTGCAGCAGTCGTGCGAGGGCGTAGAGGTATTTGGCCCGTGCGTGGCCGCCCAGCTTGGCCCACTTAGGTTGCGCTGTTCGGGCCGCCTTGACGGCTTGATCGACGTCGTCTTGGGTGGCCTGCGTGAGCGTTGCCAGCACGTTGCCCGTGGCGGGGTTCTTGGCCTCAAACCCGTCGCCGGGGGCGGTGAATGCCCTGTTGATATAGTGTCCGAACCGGTCCCCCTGATCTACCAGCCACGCCAGCGCGTCAGAGGCGTCCTCGGGTGCGGGACCATAGTCCATGCTTTCGAAAATCTCTTTGACTGTCATGGCTTATCCAATCGGATGGCGTTGGGCGGCAGAGTAAGCGCCGGTCAGGTGATGCTCTAGCTGGCGCTCGATATCGCCCAGCAGGGAGGAGGCACCGAAGCGAAACAAATCGGGTTCAAGCCAGCGATTGCCCAGCTCGTCCTTCATCAAGGCAAGATAGGTAATCGCGTCCTTGGCCTTGGAGATACCGCCAGCCGGTTTGTAGCCAACACGCAGCCCGGTGCGCTGATGGTAAGCGCGGATCGCGCGGATCATCGTGAGCGAGACAGGGAGCGTGGCGTTCACGCTTTCCTTGCCTGTGGAGGTCTTGATGAAATCGGCGCCTGCCATCATGCAGATCAGCGACGCGCGGGCCACATTGCGCAGGGTTCCAAGCTCGCCGGTGGCGAGGATGGCTTTGACATGCGCGTCCCCGCAGGCCGCACGAAACGTGCGCATTTCATCGTAAAGGGCTTGCCAATTTCCCGTCAGGACATGGCGACGGGAGATCACGATGTCGATCTCGGCAGCACCCGCTTTGACGCTTTCTTCGATCTCGGCGACGCGCAGGTGGAAAGGCGACAGACCTGCGGGAAAACCGGTTGAAACAGCGGCGATGGGAATGCCGGAGCCTTGCAAGGCGTCGACGGCGGTGGCGATCATATCATGGTAAACGCAAACAGCGCCGGTTTGCAGATGGGGCAGGCCCAGCTGCTCCAGAATATCCGCGCGAACGGGCTGACGGGCCTTCGCGCAGAGACGACGAACGCGCCCGGGCGTGTCATCGCCCGAAAGTGTCGTTAGGTCGATGCAGGTGATCGCACGGGCCAGCCAAGCGGCCTGGTAGTCCTTCTTGACCGAGCGACGGCCTGGCAACGTGGCCGCGCGCCGCTCTATGGCCGAGGTGTTGGCTTGCACGGACATCACCCAGTCCATGTCCAGTTCCATCCCGTCATTGCGGGGTTCCGTGGTTTGCGGAAGATGGGTTTGGGTTGCTGTGGTCATGGGGCCTCCGGTCCGGCAAACGGTTTCAGATCAGGCTCCGATTGGCAAGTCAGGCGGGCTGGATAACGTCGCGTTGATGGCGCTTGCGGTAGGCATTCGGGGTCAATTTGTAGGCGTCGCGAAAGAGCCTGTGGAAATGGCTGAGATTGGGAATGCCGCAATCGGCGGCAATCTCGGCCAGAGTATCGGTAGAGGCCGACAATTGCCGTGCGGCATAGTCCATCCGAATATCGTTGATCAATTCAGAGGGAGAAACCCCAAGATGTTTGCGCGTTTCACGGCTGACATGGGCATGGGTGCGGCCTGCGGATCGCACAAAGCCCGCTGCGCCGTCTTGGAAGACCGCAGGTGCGTGGGCCGCCTGACAAGCAGCTGCAAGCCAGTCGGGCATCGCGACAGTGGTTCGGTGTGCGCTCAACTGAACCAGAAGCGGAAGTAGCAGCGCCTCGGCACTCAACGGGTCACGCGGGGCGGGGTCGATAGCGCGTAAGGCTTGCGACAGCTCTGAAAGCTGGCTCATATCGCGATGCACGACGGTGGGCTGCACCGCGTCGGACCAGAAGAACTGACCCTTCAATTGGGGTGCGCGTTTTGCAAGTGCAGCAATTAGCTTAGGGTGCAGGGCAATGTTAATAAGGTGCGGCTCTGCCCCTTTGCCCTGCACGGAATGGGTGTCGGAGGGACGGATGAAAACCATATCGCCTTCTTCCAAATCCTCGACATCCCCGTTGATGCGGTGCCGGACACGTCCGTTAACGATCCAGAATAGCTCATAAAAATCATGGGTATGTGCCAACTTTGGGCGCTTCCCAGATGGCATGGCGCGAGTTATGAGAAAGACATCATCATCAGGCAAAATTTCTTTGTGAGAGAGTTTCATAAGAACTTTAGGCACCTTGGCAGCAGCGGAGTCGCATCAAATTAGCACGTTCTGAAATGCTGCGGTAGCGAAGGCGGGTGACAAGGGCCGATTCGGGCGTTAAGCCGCAGATACGCCAAAAGGGGGCCTGCCATGAGCTTTGATCGTTCCGTAAAGATCGCACCGTCCATTCTGTCTGCTGATTTCGCTAATTTCGGCGCAGAGATTGAGGCGGTGGAAGGCCAAGGGGCCGATTGGATTCATGTGGATGTGATGGATGGGCATTTTGTGCCGAACATCACGTTTGGCGCCAGCACCTGCGCGGCGATCCGGCCCCATATCAAGACGATAATGGACGTTCATCTGATGATCGCGCCGGTTGATCCCTATATCGAAGGCTTCGCCGAAGCCGGGGCAGATTTCATCACAGCGCATGTCGAGGCGGGTCCGCATATTCACCGCACATTGCAAGCCATTCGCGGGGCAGGGACCAAGGCAGGCGTTGCGCTGAATCCTGGCACTCCCGCCGACGCGGTGGCCGAGCTTCTGGATATGGTCGATCTGATTTGCGTCATGACGGTGAACCCCGGCTTTGGCGGGCAGAAGTTCATCGACATGACCGCCAAGGTACGCCGCTTGCGCGAGATGATCGGAGATCGCCCGATTCATATCGAGATTGATGGCGGTGTGACGCCGCAAACGGCTCCGTTGGTTGTAGATGCAGGCGCAGATGTGCTGGTTGCAGGCTCTGCCGTGTTCAAGGGCGGGTCCGTGACCGATCCCGCCCCTTACGGTGAAAACATCCGCGCGATCCGCGCGTCCTACGCCTGACTTAGACGAGCCCGACGATGTCTTCTGCCGGATCAGAGCGTCGTTGCGGTCGAGGCGTTGCGCCTGTCGGCAAGCCCAACGTGTCCGCCAACATTCGCCCGTAAAGCGGGGCAGCCGCACTCGTGCCTGTCATGGCGAAGACGCTTTTGCTTGTGGTGCCGCTGGCCAGAGCGCCCGCATGGGCCAAGCCTTCGCCCACAAGTGCGCTTTTCTTGACCGGATTGTCCTGCGAGCGCTGCCCGCTATAGATCGCGCGCGCGCGCCCTTTGGGACCCAGCGCATCGGCAGCGAGCACGTGGATATGGTCGCGCACATAACGCCCTTCGCCGAGCGGCTTGTCGGGGTTCAGCGTGGCCATCGCGGATAACGTGCCCGCGCGCGTGATGCGACTGTCGCCCACATCATAGCGCAAAGGCCGACCCGTCGGATCGCGCTCGATATAGCCGGGCTCAAACAGTCGGGCCTGTCGTCCGCGCGGGCGGTATCCGATGATGCTATCGTCGCGCTGCACGCGGATGCTGACCTGAGGTTTGGCACCTGCCAGATCTTCCATAAGGATCGCGTAGTCGCCAGGCTGCGTGCGGTAGGTGGTGCTGCTGAAGGCCGTCGTGGGCCGCAGCGCGAGGATAAGCCGGGGCCTGACCCGCCCGGCACCATAGACGTGCAACAGGTAATAGGCGCTGGCGATGTGGCGGGAGCCGTCCCACAACTCCCAGGTTTCCTCGAACCGGGGAACCTCGTCCAATGCAGCGATCCGCCCATCGGGAAGCTGTAACGTCAGCGCCAATGATGTCTCGCGTGGGTCCTCGAAGAAGTCCTGCAACGGGCGTTCGGGCAACCAGATTTCGGTAAAGTTGGGCGTGGCGTCATCGCTTGGCACGCGCAGGGTCAGGCTGGCCAGACCGTCCTTGTCCCAGTCGTCAGCGTCCAGTTCTGCATGGAGCCGCGATTGCGCGTGATTGCCCGCAGGCAAGGTCATATGCACCTCGCGCCCCGCCGCCAGCGCGCTTTGAACGGCGTCGAACATGGCGCGTTCTACCGGATGCGTGCCGTCGCAAGGGCCTGCGGTAAACCCGAGGCTGATATTGATGATCAGCGGCAAGGGTTTGCCGTTTGGCCCGGTCATCTTGGCCGACAAGGCCAGAATTTCATCTAC
Organism: Cognatishimia sp. MH4019; assembly: GCF_020177595.1. Taxonomy (GTDB): domain Bacteria; phylum Pseudomonadota; class Alphaproteobacteria; order Rhodobacterales; family Rhodobacteraceae; genus JAHTBL01. Next base: position 24,068 of record NZ_JAHTBL010000010.1, read on the forward strand.
CAAAGCCGGTATGTAAGCTGCAGCGATAGAGCCAGACGTGTCAATAATCGCAGAGGACGGCAGATCGACGCCGATCATGGGCCGTGTCGCGACCCCGTCGGCCATCTCCGCCCCCGCCAACAGATCTGCAACCTGTGTCCCATGCGGGGCAGGCTGGCTGAGAGGGCGCACATTGCGCTGGCCGCCCGATTGTCGCCGCGCGGCTTGGGTGTAGACGTTAAGCTCGTGGAACTGACGCGTGGCCGGGTTCAGGCCGGCCTGCATCAACTCTGCGATATCAGCGCGCCCGAGAACACGGAATGCGCCCGTGCCCGTGGGCAGCATCAGATGCGAAAACCGAGAGACCGGGACCGCGCCGCCCTCCTCGGGCGGTGTGCAAAACCGCCCGTTCGCAAAGGCAATACCACTGTCGATCACCGCCATCACAACGCTGCCTTCGGGATAAGACTGCGGCGTGTCCGCCCCGCTTTCCCGCTCGATCAGGGGCCGCCGTTCGGCCCCGTCGCCTGCGGCACCGATGGGGGCTTCGGCGTACATATCTGTCACCAGCGGAGCGGTGCCTTTCAGCCCGTCGATGCGCGAGGATGCGTTCTGTGGCGCGGTAGTTTCCGGGTGGTTGGCCTCGGAATAGGTGGCTGGACCGCGTGTGTCGCGCAGCGAGATGCGAATGGGGTTGTTGGTGGCGTCTATGCCGCGGCGGCGCAGCCCTGCGGTCCAGTCGAAATCGACATAGGCCGCGTTATAGACTGATCCGTCGACGGGGACGCCGCGTTGCCATTTCAGGGTCATGCCCCCAGCCCCGGCCACTCGGCTTTCACGCGGCTCCAAAGCTCGTCAAGCAGCGCGCGGTCATAGTCGTTGGCCTTCGGACCGGCGGGGTCTGCATTGCGCAACGCCGCCAGAGTTTCGCCATGCTGGCTGTCGAGCGTCAGCAAGTTGAAGTCGTAATTGGCATCGGACGTATCGGGGGCTGGCACGCTGACAGCGGTCCAGCTTTTGCCGCTTTCAATCCGTTTCGGATCAAGCCGCCCCATGAATTGATGTGCCAAAGCCGAACCAAGAAGCGCACCGACGCGGCTGTCGACAGGGTAGTGCACACCTGCAACCGTGCGGTTCTGCGCGATACGTGCAGCCTGACGCCGGTAGATCGGCGCGGCCGAGGGGTCGAGCGCGGCGAGCATCTCGGCCAGCAGGAAGGCTTGCGTCGCATGACCGCTGGGATAGGCGCTGTGACCAGGCGTCTTGATGATCGGGTTGATCTGAGGCGACAGATCGTTCGGGCGCGGTACGGCGCAGATTGCCTTGACCTGCACGATGGTCGGCGTTGCGGCCTCCAAAGCGGTCAGCAGCAGCTTGATCGTCCAGGCGCGGCGGCGCGGATCAAGGCGCACAGATGCTGCATAAAACGAAATCAAGTCATTGATTTGAACAAGGATTTCCGCATTGCGATCTCTGCGCAAATCGCTGTCCTGGTGAACGCGGTTCAGTTGTGCCTTGAAGGGCTCAATGTCGTTTGGGGCAACGATACTGGCGATAATTTCCCCATCCGAAGACACGACGGCCGCGCCATTGTCATGGGCCGTTGCAACCGGGCCGCCCAACGCGCGGGTCAGCATCAACGACAAATGGGCGCTGGGTGCTGCGGTGAAAAGATCGGTCGGCGTGTGGGTGCCAAGCGCGACGTCACGCACAAGCGCGGGGTTGAACGGGCCGGTGATGCCTTCACCAGCCGCCGCCAAAGCGGCGCTCAGAAGACCTCCGCCGCCCCTACGTCCGCCGCCTTCCCAATTTTCCCAGTTTTCCCAGTTCTCCCAATTTTCCCAGTTTTCCCAATTCTCCCAGTTCTCCCAATTTTCCCAGTTTTCCCAATTCTCGAGGCTTGCGAATGGCATCTCATAATCTCCCGTTAAAATTCTGTTAAAGATGCACAATGGCGCGGCTTCATCTTCCGCTCATTACTTTGGTTGACGATTTTTTCACGCTATTCGGCGGGATTTGGTCAAAACGAGCTAGTTTGATATCGTTGATTGACGTTGGGTGAGGAGTGTTTCGTGGTACTGGAATTGACATTGGTAGGTCCGATGCGTCTGGAGGACGCAAATGGCGTAAGCTATGGGCCCAAGAGCATGAAGGCGCGTGGGATGCTGGTGCTTCTCGCGTTGGCCCCCGATCACCGTCGCCCACGCGGCTGGTTGCAAGAACGCCTGTGGAGCGATCGATCCCCTGATCAAGGCAAGCAAAGCATGCGCCAATGCCTGACCGAATTGCGCCGCTATCTTGGGCCCTACAAGACCGGTCTGATCACCGAAGGCGGGGTGGTGGCCCTTGATGTGGGCATCATCCGGGTGGACCCGGTCTTGCAACAGGATCCTCGCTTTGAGGCTGGTCAAGAGCTGTGCGAAGACCTTGACGTCAAGGACACGAAGTTCCGCGAATGGCTGGACGATCAGCGCGCCAAACTGATGCAGGGCGCTGACCGCGCACGTGAGGTGATGCGCGCGCAATCCATGCAGCACGGGCCGCCTAAGACGCCTGTTGTGGTGCTTGCACAGCACGACCCCGAAGGCGCGGAAGAGAAGTTCTTTGTCCAGATTTTCAACGATCATCTAGCGCGCGACCTTAAAGAATATGGCGCCATTTCAGTGGTGCCTGAGGGTCAGGTCCCTGTCGGGGCAGAGCTTTTGCGCGTGAAGTCCGATCACTATCGCAATGGTCGTTTCTGGCACGCTCATGTCCATATGGAGCTTGCCTCGGACCACCAATACCTGTGGTCCGACACCCGCAAGATCGAGGTGCACGGTGCGCCACCCATCGAAGACCTGGAAATGCAGGTGCTGATTGGCAAGACCGCAACGCGCGTGATGAACGAGGTCATGCAGCGCCACGGTGACAGTGCGGCGGGGCTCTTCTTTCGGGCGCAATCTCTGATTTTCTCGCTCGATAAGAACGCGATGGAGCAGGCCGATGATCTCCTGCAACGCGCGTTCGAGCTGGAGCCGCGGGCGGTTTACCTCAGCTGGCGGTCGTTCTTGCGGGTGAGCCTGCTGCTGGAGCATCGTTCACGCGACAAGGACAAAACCTTTCAGGAAATCAATGACTTCGTTGCGACATCTTTGGTGATGGATGGGGCGAATTCCATGGTCTTGGCGATGGCTGCTCAAGCCCGCCTGGCCGCCGAACGCGATGCGGGGGGTGCGTTATCGCTTGCACGGCGCGCAATTGATCTGAACCGCGCCAATCCCTACGCGTGGGCGTTCGTTGCGATCTGTCAGGTCCGCAGCGGTCAGATGGAGGACGCGCATACATCAGCCATCCGCGCGCGTTATCTGGCGCGGGCGACGCCGTTTGTCTTTTGGTGGGACATGCTGTGCTGCCTGACGGCGATTTCGCTGGACCGGGTCGATGATGCGATCCGTTTCGGCGAGGCCGCGCGCGCCTACCTGCCGACCTATCGGCCTGCTTTGCGTTACCTTTACGCGCTGTACGAGTCGCAAGGTGTGCCGGACGCGGCGTTAGAGCGGTTGAAGGTGCTCATGCAGGTAGAGCCGGATTTCAAACCATCCTTGCTGCGCGATCCGGACTATCCGTCTGCCACGCTGCGCAATTCCAAACTGATAGATAAGGTGCCCGAGGACATCTAGGCTTTCGCGGCATCCAGCAGCAGGCACGTCTCGGAGTTCAGCACGCCCTGCACTTCGCGCACTTCACGCAGGACGCGGTCAAACTCGGCCAGGGTGCCGGTTTCGATCCAGCCAATCAGGTCCCATTTGCCGTTTGTCGTATGCAGCGCCGTGATTTCGGGCAGGCGCCGAAGGGCGCGGGTGACACTACGCGCGCGGGGCCCTTCCACCTCAATCATCATCACCGCATGGACCCGGTCATCGCTGCCCATGGCATCCAGCTCGACTGTAAAGCGCTGGATCGTGCCGGTCGCAATCAGGCGGTCCAGCCGGGTTTGCACCGTGCTGCGTGACACGCCAAGCGTATGGGCCAATGTCGTGATCGAGGCGCGCCCATCCTGTTTCAGCGCGGCGATCAAATGGCGGTCAGTTTGGTCAAGGCTTTGCATAATGACTGCAATGCTTAGCAAAATGATTGAAATAATCAATAAACTGCGCAGTTATTGCAGTAAATTGTGTGCTCTGTCGGGCTGATATTTTGTGCAACGCAACGCCAGAGAGTTTCTCATGCAACATTTGAAATGCGCCCTTGTCGGCGCCCCTGTCCAGAGCGGCGCCAGCCGACCCGGTTGCCTGATGGGGCCAGACGCCTACCGAACTGCGGGCCTGGCAGACACCTTGCGCGCTTTGGGCCACGACGTGACTGATCTAGGCAACGTGTCTGCAACCGTCGACGATATCACGCCGCCCGCGGGCAGCGCTGCCCATGATTTAGGCGAAACTGTCGGCTGGTCGCGCGCGCTGGAAGCCGCCGCCTATGACGCGGCGCAGCGCGTCGACCTTCCGATTTTTCTGGGCGGCGATCACTCGCTCTCTATCGGCACCGTGCCGGGCATCGCCCGCCATTCAGCCGATCTTGGCCGCCCTCAATTCGTGCTCTGGCTCGACGCGCACCCGGATATCCACACTGTGCACAGTACCAGCAGCGGCAATCTACATGGCACGCCGGTGGCTTATTTCATGGGGCTTGAGGGGTTCGAGGGGCTGTATCCGCCGCTTAAAACGCCTGTTCCTGCAGCCAATATCTGCATGATGGGCATCCGTTCCGTTGACCCCGCTGAAAACGCCGCCCTTGCCGCCCATAACGTGACCGTTCACGACATGCGGGCAATTGACGAACACGGCATCGCCGGCCCCCTTCGCGCCTTTCTGGAACGCGTAAGTGTCGCCAAAGGCGCGCTGCATGTCAGCCTCGATGTCGACTTTCTCGAACCTGCCATCGCCCCCGCCGTCGGCACAACGGTTCCCGGCGGTGCCACCTTCCGAGAGGCGCATTTGGTTATGGAAATGCTCTGTGACAGCGGCCTCGTGACCTCGCTCGATCTGGTCGAGCTGAACCCTTTTCTTGATGAACGCGGGCGCACTGCGCAGCTGATGGTGGATCTGACGGCCTCCCTTCTGGGCCGCAAGGTTCTGGATCGCCCAACACGGAGTTTTTAAAATGAAACCAACACCTTCCACACTCGCCTTGGTGCCGTTCGTCAGTGTCGATGACATGATGAAAATCGTGAATACCATCGGCCCGGCCAGGATGATTGCCGAAATTGCGACCTATATCGAAGCCGATTTTCTGCGCTGGGAGCAGTTCGACAAAACGCCGCGCGTCGCCTCGCATTCTCGCGAGGGTGTGATTGAGTTGATGCCGACCAGCGACGGCGAAACCTACGGTTTCAAATACGTCAACGGCCACCCCGCCAACATGGCGCGCGGCTTTCAGACCGTAACGGCGTTCGGCGTGCTGGCGAATGTCGCCAACGGTTATCCGGTGCTACTGTCCGAGATGACGATCCTGACCGCGCTGCGCACAGCCGCGACATCCGTTGTGGCGGCGAAATATCTGGCGCCGAAAGGCGCAAAGACGATGGCGATGATCGGCAACGGCGCGCAATGCGAGTTTCAGGCGCTGGGCTTCCGCGAAGTGCTGGGGATCGAGACCGTCAGGCTTTATGACATTGACCCGGCCGCAACCGCCAAAGCCGCTAAGAACCTCGAAGGGCATGGCTTGACCGTCGTTCCTTGCAAGACCGCCGAAGATGCCGTTGCAGGTGCACAGATCATCACGACCTGCACCGCGGACAAGCAATATGCCACGATTCTGACCGATAATATGGTCGGCGCGGGCGTGCATCTGAACGCCATCGGCGGGGATTGTCCCGGCAAGACCGAATTGCACCGCGACATCCTTCTGCGCAGCGATATTTTCGTCGAATACCCGCCGCAGACCCGGATTGAAGGAGAGATTCAGCAATTGGACGACGATCATGCGGTGACAGAGCTGTGGCAGGTGATCGCTGGCAAGACCGAAGGGCGTCGCGATGCGCGTCAGATCACGCTGTTCGACTCGGTTGGCTTTGCGACCGAAGACTTCAGCGCCCTGCGCTACATCCGCGACCAGCTTGAGCGGACGGGCCATTTTGTCGAGCTGGATATGCTCGCCGACCCCGACGACACACGCGATCTCTTCGGGATGGTGCAACGCGCGGGTTAATCGAGGACTGCGTTGCCCTTCACGGCCTCCATCGCCACATAGGTGGAGGTTTGTGCCACATGGGGCAGCGCGCTCAGCTCTTCGCCCAGGAACGCGCGGTAGTCGGTGATGCCTGTTGTGCGAACTTTAAGCAGATAGTCGAAATTGCCTGCGATCATGTGGCATTCTTCGATCTCGGGCAGAGCTTGCACCGCCGCATTGAACGCCGCCAAAGCCGCCGCGCGGGTGTCGGAAAGTTTTACCTCGACAAATGCCACATGTTCCAAACCCAGCTTGATCGGGTCCAGCAGCGCGCGGTAACCTAGGATATAGCCTTCGGCCTCAAGCCGTTTCAGCCGCGCATGGCAGGGGGTTTTCGACAGGCCGACGCGTGTCGCAAGCTCTGTCATCGTGATGCGCCCGTCTTGAGAGACCGCGTCGATGATCTTGCGATCAAAGCTATCAAGTGTTCCGTCTTGTGCGCGTTGAGAGATCATTATGGCCTGCCAAATGGGATAAAATAAGACGTTACGTCTACTCGGCTACGTTACCAAGGACACATGGAAAGCGCAAATCAGCGATAGAGAGGGATGCCATGAGGGAGACCAAGATGTTCGATCTATCCACAGCCGATGCGCGTGCGGCGATCCGTGCGGCCCATTACCGCCCTGAGGCCGAGGCGCTTGAGCATCTGATCGCACAAGCGACGATCCCGGCAGATGTGCACGACGCGATCCACGCGCGTGCGGTGGATCTGGTGCAGGCGATCCGCACCGGCAGTACGCCCTCCATGATGGAGCTTTTCCTTGGCGAATACGGTTTGTCGACCGAAGAAGGCGTCGCGCTGATGTGCCTGGCCGAGGCGCTTTTGCGGGTGCCCGACGGCGACACGATGGACGCGTTGATCGAAGACAAAATCGCGCCCAGCCATTGGGATGCGCATCTGGGCAAGTCCCATAGCAGCTTGGTGAACGCCTCTACCTGGGCGCTTTTCATGACACGCAAAGTGCTGGAGGACGACCATGAAAGCGACATCGTGCGCGTGCTTCATGGGGTCGTGAAACGGCTTGGCGAGCCGGTGATCCGGCAAGCCGTCACCCGGGTGATGAAAGAGCTAGGACGTCAGTTCGTTCTGGGCGAAACCATTGAAAAGGCTGTGAAACGCGCGCAAGAGCTTGAGGCGCAAGGCTTCACTTATTCTTATGATATGCTGGGCGAGGCTGCGCGCACAGACGCCGATGCAAGGCGTTATCATCTGGCTTACTCCGATGCGATTGGCCATCTGGCGAAACACGCGCCCTCGGATGATATCCGCGCCAATCCCGGCATCTCGATCAAGCTTTCCGCCCTGCACCCGCGTTATGAGACGCTCCAAAAAGAGCGCGTGATGGAAGAGCTGTTGCCCCGCGCTCGTGCGCTTTGCGTTCTGGCGAAGTCGGCGGGGATCGGGCTGAACATTGATGCCGAAGAGGCCGGGCGGCTGGACCTCTCGCTCGACGTGATCGAGACGCTTTTGTCCGAGCCGACGCTGAAGGGCTGGGACGGTTTCGGCATCGTCGTGCAAGCCTATGGGCTGCGCGCGCCCCATGTGCTGGATTGGCTGCACGCGCTGGCCACTCGGCTGGATCGCAAGATCATGGTGCGCCTTGTGAAAGGCGCGTATTGGGACACCGAGATCAAGCATGCTCAGGTCGAAGGGCATCCCGGTTTCCCGGTCTTCACGCGCAAAGCGGCCACCGATGTCAGCTATATTTGCTGCGCCAAAAAGCTGCTGGGCATGACGGATCGCATCTATCCGCAATTTGCCACCCATAACGCGCACACGGTTGCTGCCATTCTGGAAATGGCCTCTGATCCAAGTCTTTACGAGTTTCAGCGCCTGCACGGAATGGGGGAGGCTTTGCATGAAACTGTGTTGAAAAAACATGTCACCCGTTGCCGGATTTACGCCCCTGTTGGGGCCCATAAAGACCTTCTGGCTTATTTGGTGCGCCGACTGCTGGAGAACGGGGCAAACAGTTCTTTTGTGAATCAGATCGTCGATGAAGATGTCCCTGCAAGCGAGGTTGCGGCAGACCCGTTCCGCGCGGTTGAGCAGGCTCTGCCGGCGATTGGCCATCCGAACGTGCGCAAGCCGGACGCGCTCTTTGATGCGCGGCGGAACTCGACAGGGTGGGACCTTGAGGACCCTCAAACACTGGATGATCTGGAAACGGGAGTTGCGGCGCATTCAGGCCCATGGGGCGCAGGCGACATCGCTGTCACAAGCCCCGCGACAGGGGCGGTCGTCGGTCACACGCGGTTCGTCTCGGCCGAGCAGGCATCTGCGGCTTGCGAAAAGGTGCGCGACTGGTCTGACGTCTCCGCGCAGGCACGCGCTGAGGTCTTGCGCAAGGCGGCCGACCTGTATGAAATCCACGCTCATGAGATATTCGCGCGCCTGACATGTGAGGCTGGTAAAACGCTCAACGATTGCATCGGTGAGCTGCGCGAAGCCGTTGATTTCCTACGTTATTATGCGAATGAAGCTGAGCAACTGGAGGCTGCTCCGGTCGGCATTTTCAGCTGCATCTCCCCATGGAATTTCCCGCTTGCGATCTTCACGGGGCAGATCGTTGCTGCCTTGTCCGTTGGCAACGGCGTCTTGGCGAAACCGGCGGAAAGCACCCCGTTGATCGCGGAATTTGCGGTCGGGCTGCTGCACCAAGCGGGCGTGCCGAAGGACGTTTTGATCCTGCTGCCCGGCACCGGGGCAGAGGTTGGCGCTGTGTTGACGTCGCATACCAAAGTGGGCGGTGTCTGCTTCACAGGCTCGACCGCGACAGCGCAGCGGATCAACCGCAACATGGCGAAAGCCCTCGCCCCTCATGCGCCTCTGATCGCTGAAACCGGCGGGTTGAACGCGATGATTGTGGACAGCACGGCCCTGCCCGAACAAGCGATAGGAGACATCATCGCATCCGCGTTCCAATCCGCAGGGCAACGCTGCAGCGCGTTACGGGTGCTCTATCTGCAAGAGGACATCGCAGAAGGCTTCTTGAAGATGCTCTACGGCGCGATGGACGCGCTTGTGGTGGGCGATCCTGCGGATTTCGCCACGGATGTTGGACCGGTGATTGATGCCACCGCCAAAACCAAGATCGAGGCGCATATCGCCGAAGGTCAGGTGCTCAAACAGATCGCGGCGCCAACCCAAGGCACGTTCGTAGCGCCAACCGTGCTGAAAATCGCAGACATCGCGGATCTGGCCGAGGAAATCTTCGGCCCGGTTCTGCATGTCGCGACCTTTAAGGCCAGCGATCTGATGCAGGTTGTGGCCGACATCAACGCCACTGGCTATGGGCTGACCTTTGGGATGCACAGCCGGATTGATGACCGCGTGGCGGATGTTGTCGCAGCGGTCGAGGCGGGCAATATCTATGTGAACCGCAACCAGATTGGCGCGGTCGTAGGCTCGCAACCCTTTGGAGGGGAAGGATTAAGCGGCACCGGACCGAAAGCAGGCGGGCCGCGCTATCTACACCGCTTCACCAAGCAAGGGGTAATGACGGCAGAGGGGCAGGGGCCGCAAAAAACGGCCACGCAAATCGCGCAAGCCTTCGTAGATCAGCCTATCCGCAGCACCCCATTGGAAACACGCAATCTGCCCGGTCCAACCGGGGAGGCAAACTGGTGGAGTACTCTGCCCCGTGGGCGCATCCTGTGCATCGGTGGGTTGGCCGAGGCTCATGCAGAGGCTGCCCGTGGATTGGGATGCGCGGCAGTCGCCGCAGAGTGCACGCCCGAGGAGGCCGCGACGCTGGAGGTTGACGCCGTGATCTATTCCGGCAGCGACCCGAAGCCTTACCGGGAGGCCTTGGCAGCCAAAGACGGGCCTTTGGTACTTTTCCTGCAAACCGAAGATTTTGCGCGCTGGGTGCTGAAAGAGCGGCATGTCTGCGTTGACACCACAGCCGCGGGCGGCAATGCGGACCTGTTAGCAGGGGCGTCCTAAACAAAAAAGGCCGCGCAATCCCAGCGCGGCCTTTTCGATCATTCTGTAACCGATTTTAGATCGTGTTGACGTCGATATCCGGATCAACAAGCAACGTGCCTTCGGTGCCGACAGAGTAGACGTCGTAAGCCTTGCCGCCGACGTTCTCGGTCTGGCCGGTGTTCTGAACACTGTTGGCGTCGATCGTGATCGCGTCAGCTGGGTTGCCGTTGGCATCCGCTGCGTCACCATGCACGATCAGCGTGTTCGTGGATTGCGACAGGGACAGCAAGTCCGCCTCGGTGATCGTCAGGTTGCCATTCTCGGCAAAACTCAGATCAATCGCGGCGATATCAAACGCATCCAGCCCGGTATTGGACAAGCTGAACGAGTTGGTCGAGCCGTCTTCCTGAATGATCAGGGTCGAGGCTTCGTTGCCCGCTGCGTCCTCGGCCTGCACAATGAGATGCGTGCCGTCGGGAACCGGATTGTTGAACGTAAAGTTCTCGGACCCGCCGCCATTGCCCGTCGTGCTGGTGATGCCCAGATCGGTGACCGTGCCTGCATTGGTGATCGAGCTGATGCTTTCAACGCCATCCTCGGTTGTCAGGCCCAGACCGAACGTGTCGTCCTGACCTTGCATCCGGAAGATAATTTCAGGCGCGCCGGGAACGGTTGTATCCAAGGTCACAACCTCGGTTATGCTGTCGATATTGTCGTTGGCATCCATCGTACGGACCGTGACATTCACATTGCCGTCGGCCGTGTTGCCGACCCCATTGTTGAAATCAAGCGACCAGTTGCCGTTCGCATCGACCTGCGCCATTTGCGGGGCCATGGCACCGAACGTGACCTCGACCCATTGTGCACCAGGCTCTGTCGTGCCGGTCAGTGTGAAACCGTTAGAGACCTCAGCCGCATTCAGCACATTGTCGCCCGTGGCGCTGTTCATGCCCAGATTGCGCACGATCGTGTCGATCTGAACAGTGCCGCTATCGGTTGCGATATTGCCTGCGGGATCGGTGCTGGAAACTGAAACAGGCACGTTACGCTCGCCCGACGGGACCTCGTTGGCACGGTAATCTGCGGACCAATTCCCGAACTGATCGGCATTCACCGTCTTGATGATCCCGTTGAAATTCACGCGGACTTCGGCGTTGGGGTCCGCTGTGCCGGTCAGGGTGATCCCGTCTGCGGCCTCGGCGAAGTTGACGATCCCATTGCCTTCCAGCGTGGCTGTGTTCACGTCCACATCGACCTCGGTGTCGATCCGCAGCGTCTGCGAGGTCGTGGCCGAGTTGCCAGCCGCATCCGTCGCCACAACCGAGATATTGGCATCGTATTCGCCATCGGCAATCTCGTTTGCCGCAAAAGTCGCTGACCAGTTGCCGGCATTATCCGCCTGCACATTCCGGGTGAATTGCTGGCCGTTGTTGTCGGTCATCGTGACCGCAACCTGGTTGTTGGGCTGGGTGGAGCCGGTGACGGTGACCCCGTTGGAGTCGCGCTCTGCCTCGTTGATGATCGTGCCTTCAGCCACCGCACCCGGCACCATCGAGACATTGGTGATCGTGTCGACCACGATCTGGCCCGTGTTGGACGAGGTGTTGCCATAAGGATCGGTGATATCCACCGTCACGTTGCGAGTGTATTCGCCGCCCGGCAGTTGCGAGTTATCAAAGGTCGTGGACCAGTTGCCATTGGCGTCAATCGGGGCGGTGACCACGATATTGGGCTGGCCCGACACGGTTACCGTAACGGTGCCATTGGGATCACCAGTGCCCGACAGCGTGATGCCGTCTGCATGATCGGCCCCATTGACGACGTTGCCAGCTCCGGCGGCCTCGCCATCGACCATTGTGATGGTCACAGCCGTCTCGGTGTCGATCTGGATCTGATCGGTGACAGTGGCGATGTTGCCCGCCCCGTCGGTCGCGGTGATGGTCACATCGTTGAAATACTCGCCCGTGCGGATGTCTGCGGCAGGAAAAACAACATCCCAATCGCCATTTGCATCAACGGTCGTCGTCTGAGACACGGTCTGACCGTTATAGCCTTCGGTTTCCACGACGACAGTTGATCCGGGCTCACCTCGACCGGACAGTTCCACACCATCGGCGTGATCGACGCGGTTGAACACGTCATTGCTGCCGACAACGCCTTCGTCCACGCTCAGTGTGGGGGGTGTTGTATCAGGGCCGGGGCCGCCACTGGGGCCGGGTCCACCGGGGCCATCAGGATCATTGCCGGGCTTATCATCGTCATCATCATCGTCGCCACCGCCACCAAGGGCTGCAACGGCTGCAGTCCCTGCAAGGGCTGCACCGCCAACACCGGCCGCACCACCGGCAGCACCAAGACCGCCCAGAAGGCCCGTGGCCAACATGGTGGATTCAACACCGTCATCAACCATCTCGTCGGCGACAACCACGGCATCCAAGTCGGCACCGTCGGTATAAAAGAGTGCGTCGTTCGGGCTCCATTTTCCGAAGAGTTCCGCCGTCTGGTAGACCGGCTCGAGTGTGTCGCCAAACTGCTGCAATTCAACCGGGGTCAGAAGGCCATCGGCGCTGAGATATAAATCATTGGCGTCCATCTGGCCGCCGAAGAAATAATTTTCGAGCGTGATCGTGCGGCCATCCATGGTCGTAATGACCAGGTTTTCGCCCTCGCGCTGATAATTTGTGACCTGAAACAGCCGCAGGTTCAGCGAAATATCTTCGCCTGTGCCCATCGGAATGACTGTGGAAGTTTCAGTTTCGGCCAGGACCCCGCGCCGAAGATTGCCCGCGGAATCGCGGACGACGAATTCAATCGCACTCATAATTCTTTACTCCGCCTCTGACGCAGCTCTTTGCGGCCACGTTTTTCTGTGTCTCGCCGTATACAGAAAACGAATCGGTCGCGATAGGGGGAAAAACCCTTCTGAATCAGCGCGCTTTGGCAAGTCGTGACATAATTGGCACGGCTCGCATTTGCTCATTCAACCGGGGTTTTTTTGAACAATCGCTCAGGTTGTGCGACCCTAAGTTGACGTAGCGTCCGAAAAGGTTAACGAAATGAGCCGCTTCGATTAGCTTTGCGGACGCTCTGCCCAGCCGGCAAAGATTTTTTCCAGATAAACCACAGCGTAGTAGAGAACGATCCCCAGAAACGCGAGCGCGATGAGGACGGCGAACATCAAAGGATAGTCGCCATTGGTCTCGCCGGACTTGAAAAGCGCCCCAAGGCCGCGGCCATGGGGGCTGACGATCTCCACCAGATTGGTGCCGATAAAGGCCAGAGTGACCGAAACTTTCAGCGCTCCGAAGAATTCTGGCAGGGTTTTCGGCAGCGCGATTTTGCGGAAGATTGTGAAGCGGGACGCCCCGAGGGACCGCAAGATATCGCGGTATTCAGGCTCCAGCGTGGACAGGCCAATGCCCACGGACACCGCGATGGGAAAGAAAGAGATCATGAACGCCATAAGCACTGTGTTGAAGTCGTGCTGGCCGATAAAAATCAGCGAGATAACGGGCACCAGCGTCGCTTTCGGGATCGCGTTGAAGCCCACCAGAAGCGGATAGAGCGCATCCCGCGCGATGCGGGAAAAGCCAATGATCATGCCGATGGCCGTCCCGACCAGCACCGCAAGCGCCAGCCCCGCGACTGTGCGCCAAAGCGTCTGCCAGCCCATGACAAGGAACAGCTCCCAATAGCGGATGTAGGCAGGGGGCAGGTCCGACGGCGATGCCATTTTGAAATTGGGCCAGCCATTGACCCAGACCAGCAGCTCCCAAAGGCCAAGAAAGACAAGGACAGAGGCGACGGGAATTCCGATTTGACGCAGCATCAGTGAACCTCCGGCTCGCGGCCTTGGGCGATCTTGATCTGGTCACGCAGGATATGAAGCATGTCAGCCACTTCAGGCGTATAAAGGACGTCGAGCGTGCGATCTTTGGGCAGATCAATCGGCATCACGTATTGCGTGCGTGCGGGGCGCCCCGACAACACGATGACCTGATCGCCCAGAAACACGCTTTCGCGCAGATCATGGGTGATCAAGACGCAGGTAAACGGCTCTGCCGCGCGCAGATCGCGCATGGTTTGCCACAGATCTTCGCGAGTGAACGCATCCAGCGCGCCGAAAGGTTCGTCCATAATCAGAACCTCGGGCTTATGAACCAGTGACCTGCAGAGCGATGCGCGCTGGCGCATACCGCCCGACAACTCAGACGGGCGCTTGTCGTCAAAGCCTGTCAGCCCAACCATATCCAAAAGCTCGTGCGCCCGCGCTTCGCGGTCTTTCTGGGACATCGACGGCGCTACGATTTCCAGCGGCAAGATCACATTCTGCAAAATCGTGCGCCATTCCAGAAGGACGGGGTTCTGAAAGGCCATGCCCACGGTTTTGCGCGGGCCTTTAACGCGTTCGCCGTGCAGCCAGACCTCACCCTCATCGGGCTTCATCAGGCCAGCGACCAACCGCGTCAGCGTGGATTTCCCGCAGCCAGAGGGGCCAACGACAGCGGCGAATGTGCCTTCGGGCACGGCCACATCGAGGCCGTCCAGAACCGGAAGTGGTCCACTCTCCGTCTTATAGGCGTGGGTCACGCCTTTGATATCAATCAGATTTTCCATGTCCCCACCCCTTAAGCGACCGGGCGCATGTCTCGCGCCCGGTCTGGTCTTTTATTGCAGCATCAAACTGCCGTCATCGGGCAGATACTGTCCGGTGAAGAACACAGCGGCGTCCGGGGCTGTCTGGAATTCATAGACCGATTTGGTCTGCTCCAAAGCGTTTGCAAAGCGCGCCTCATCAATGCCGCCCATCCCGTTCTCCTTGACGTAGTCAGTCAGGACATTGTCGTTGACGGCCAGCAAAAGACGCTCCGTCTCAAGGGCTGCATCGGCTGCGGGGTTGCGCTGCATCAGCGCCTCGATGGCGGTGTCCGGTGCTGCAATCGCATCTTTCCAGCCTTTGGCGACAGCGCGCAGGAAGCCAGTGACGGCCTCGCCGTTTTCAGCCGCAAACTCGGTGTTTACGATGATCGCGTTACCATAAAGGTCCACGCCGTAATCGGCCATCAACAGGACCGAGATGTCCTCTTCCGGCACGCCCAAACGCTTGAGGTTCAGCGTGGAAGAGAACGAAAAGCCCGTGATCGCGGCGACATTGCCTTCGGCCAGCATCGGCTCGCGGGTCGGAAAGCCCACTGGCTCCACCGTGATGGCATCACTGTCGATGCCGGTTTCAGCGGCAAAGATCGGGAACTGCGCCCAGGCCCCATCGGGGGGCGGCGCGCCCAGCACTTTGCCTTCCAGATCGGCAGGGGCTTCCACGCCCAGCGATTTGCGCCCTACGACCGAGAAAGGCGGCTTGTCATAGACCATCATGACGGCTGTGACGGGCGCGTCCGGGTTCTGATCCAGAAAGCGCATCAGCGAGTTGATATCGGCAAAGCCAACCGGAAACGCGCCGGTGGCCACTTTCGGGATCGCGTCCAGCGAACCGGAGCCTTCGGAAATGGTGACGGTCAGCCCTTCTTCTTCGAAATACCCCGCATCCAGCGCGTGGAAATAGGGGGCCGACGGGCCTTCGAATTTCCAATCGAGCGCGAAAGGCATCTCGGTTTGGGCAATAGCGGGAGCCGCAACCAGCGTCGCGGCCATGGCCAGAATGGATTTGTGTAGTGTCATCAAAAGTCGCTCCCTTGCAGACAAAGCAAACGCAACCTGACTCGTCCGCCCGCGAAAGGGGAGAGCCGAGGGCAGGCAGCGTGCTCTTGTTCTATCGGATCAAGCGTTCTGCTGCCTGATTAAGCAGATAGCCTATGGTTGCCTAAAGACTAATCAGATGTCGACTCTGAGATGGTCATATTTGTTAAGCGATTGTGTCCGCGCGTCCGACATTTCGGCCAGAAAAGATGCAACCGCCCAGAAAAGTGCCTTCCAGCGCGCTGTAGCCATGATAGCCGCCCCCGCCGAAGCCCGCGACTTCGCCCGCCGCAAACAGGCCCGGGATGCGGTTGCCATCCGCGTCGATCAATTGACCGTTGAGGTCGGTCTGTAGCCCGCCAAGGCTTTTGCGCGTCAGGATATTTAGGCGCACGCCGATCAGCGGGCCATTTGCCGGGTCGAGGATCTTGTGCGGTTTTGCAGTGCGCAGGATACGGTCGCCCCGATGGTGACGTGCAGCATGGATCGCCATGACTTGGGCGTCCTTGGAAAACGGATTGTTGATCTGCAAGTCACGCGCCTCGATCTGCGCTTGGATCTTATCGTGCTCCAGCAACGTATTGTTTTCCAACGCATTCATGCCGTCGATCAGCTCGGGCAAGGTTTTTGCGACAACGAAATCAGCGCCATGTTCTTTGAACGCCTCCACCGGCGGGGTCGCCGCTTTGTTGAGGATGCGCTGCTTGAGGACCGCTTTCCAATCCTTCTCTGCGAAGTCCGGGTTTTGCTCGGACCCGGATAGCGCGAACTCCTTTTTGAGGATCTTCTGCGTCGTGATGAACCACGAATACTCATAGCCCGTATCAAGGATCGCCTTGAGCGTGCCAAGCGTATCGAACCCCGGCAAGGCAGGCGGCTGGAGGCGGTTGCCAGTTGCGTCAAACCACATCGACGAGGGTCCGGGCAGGATGCGGATGCCATGGGCAGGCCAGATCGGGTCCCAGTTTTGCACGCCTTCGGTGTAATGCCACATCCGGTCGCCATTGATGATCGTGCCACCAGCTTTCTCGGTAATCGCGAGCATTTTGCCGTCCACATGCGCTGGCACGCCAGAGATCAGCCGTTTGGGCGGTTCACCCAGGCGATCACGGGGCCAGGCTTTGCGGACCAGATCGAAATTCCCGCCGATACCGCCCGAGGCGACGACGATGCTGGGCGCGCGCAGCTCAAAGTCATCAACGATATCGCGGTTTGTGGCCTCACCGCGCGCGCCGGGGTCATGGGCCAGAATATGGCCGCTGATGCCACAGGCGGTGCCGTTCTCGGTAAGGATATGTGCGCATTGATGGCGGAACTTCAGTTGGATGCGTCCTGCGTCCACATGGGTTTGAACGCGGGCTTCGAAGGGCGCCACCGTGCCGGGGCCGACGCCCCAGGTCAGGTGAAAACGCGGTACGGAGTTGCCGTGTCCATCGGCAAAAGAGCCGCCCCGCTCGGCCCAGCCCACAACAGGAAACCAGCGCATCCCTTGGGCGTGCAGCCAGGGGCGCATTTCACCGGCTGCAAAATCGACATAGGCCTCGGCCCATTTGCGGGGCCAGTGATCTTCCTCGCGGTCAAAGCGTGCTGTTCCCATCCAGTCCGAGAGCGCCAGATCGTGGCTGTCGCGGATGCCCATGCGGCGTTGTTCTGGCGTGTCGATCATCATCAAGCCGCCCAGCGACCAGAAGGCCTGACCGCCCAGGGTGTGTTCGGGCTCTTGATCCACGATGATGACCGATTTCCCGCGATCTGCCAGCTCGGCAGCGGCGACGAGCCCGGCCAAGCCTGCTCCGATGATGATGACGTCTGTGTCCGGCATGCGCCCTCGCAACTTTCAGTTCAGAAACTTTAGACCGGATTCTGGGCAGCTGCGTAGTGTGATCTTACGGCGCCTTCGGATTTTCCGTGCTTTGAGTGCCTAAAAATTAGACACTTCGTGACGAAAGCGCTTGGTTTCGCCGCAACGCACGTCTGTCGCAGGGCTAAAATGAGGGAAAGCGCCTGACCGACAGACCGTGTCGCGATACGTGCAGCGCATGAGCCGTGACCTTTCCATTCTTGTCGTTGAAGCGGACCCTCAGAAGGCACGCGATATCATCGACGCGCTGATGGAGGCTGGTTGGTCAGACGTCCATGCCTTAGCGCAAACCGCTGGTTTGGAACGCGAAATCAAGGCACGGCAACCCGATATCGTCTTAATTGATGTCGCTAATCCGGACCGGGATATGTTGGAGCATCTCAGTCTCGCCTCTGACAGCAAATCCCGCGCCGTGGCGATGTTTGTCGACAAAACCGACGATGATTTGACCCAAGCGGCCTTGGCTGCTGGTGTGAGTGCCTATGTGGTCGACGGTCTTCAAATGAACCGCATCAAATCGGTGTTGGAGACAGCGATTGCGCGGTTTCAATTGCTGCGTCAGATGCAATCGGAACTGGATGCCGCAAAGCGCGCGCTGGAAGATCGCAAGACGCTGGACCGCGCCAAGGGTATCTTAATGCGTCAGCGCGGCGTTTCAGAGGACGAGGCCTATCAGTTGCTGCGCAAGACTGCGATGGATCAGGGGCGCAAGGTGATCGACGTGGCGCAGGCCTTGGTGACTGCGGCGGACCTTTTGGCATGACCCGAACGGTTCTGAACTGCGGATATGTCCCCTTGGTGGATTGCGCCCCCTTGATTGTGGCCAAGGAGTTGGGCTTTGCCGCTGAAGAGGGGCTGAGCTTGAACCTTGTCGCGCAGCCCTCGTGGTCTGCGACCCGCGATATGCTGGCGCTGGGCCATCTGGACGTGGCGCATATGCTGTCCCCGATGCCGATTGCGATGTCTTTGGGCTACGGCGGCCTGCCCGGCGAGATCGACGCGCTGATGGTGCTGTCGGTCAATGGCACCGTTTTTGGAATTTCAACGCAACTTGCCGACGGGCTGCGCGGGTCGTCCGTCGGCCCCGCATTTGGCGATGCCGGAAATATGCTGCAAAACATTGCAGCCTTGGGCACCACGCGGCTGCGTATTGGTGTGCCGTTTCATTACTCCATGCACCGTCTGCTGCTGGAATACTGGCTGCAAGGGCAGGGCGATCTGGCCGCGCTGGAGATTGATATCGTCACGATCCCGCCGCCGCGCATGGCCGATGCTGTTGCCGATGGCCATATAGACGCGTTCTGGGTTGGGGAGCCGTGGGGCAGTGCGGCTGTCGCGCGCGGCGCGGCTGAATTGGTGCTGCCCGGCACGGCTGTCTGGGGCTTTGCGCCTGAAAAGGTGCTGGCCGTGCGGCATGACTGGGTTGAGACGCGCAGCGACGACGCCCGTCGTTTGATCCGCGCGCTTTATCAGGCAATGCGCTGGCTGGATGCATCGCGCAACAAGCCCCTCGCGGTCGAGATATTGGCCCGCAGCGAGCATCTGAACATCGCGCCTGAGCTGATTGACCCGGCCATTTCAGGTGCGCTGACGCCCGTACAGGGCGCGTCGCCCGTCTCGGTCGAGCGGTTTTTGCTGTTTCACAAGCATGCCGCACATTTCCCGTGGCGCAGTCAGGCGGCGTGGATCGCCGCGCGTCTTGGTGCAGGCCCAGACGGGATTGCGCGGGCCAAACAGTGTTTCCGCGCGGATATCTACCGCGATGTGCTGGGGCCAACGGGCGCTGATCTGCCCGGCGCGTCGGAGAAAGTGGAAGGTTCCATGCGCCACGCGACGGCTGTTGCGTCGAGCCGTGGGCATATGATTCTAGGGCCGGATGCCTTTTTTGACGGCAGAACCTTCGATTTCGCCCTGAAAAACTGATTAAAAAATACGCAATTTCTGCATTGCAGCATTTTTGTGGCGATTACAGCGTCAAAATCGTTGAGCGCTTCCTGATCTAGTTGAATGATAACGATACGGGCATAGATGCCCTCCAAGTTTCCGGATGCCAATGGCGGCATCCAATCACTCAAAAAGCAAAGCCGCTTGTATGTCGCACGGAGCCTCCCCTCCGCGCAGCTTACAAGCGGCTTTTTTCGTTTTCCGGGTCTCCCTTCCGGAGCAGACAAAAAGGACATCTGCGATGAAAACTTTACTCACTTGCACGATCACAGCAGGACTTCTGGCCACCACGGCGATGGCCGAGATGCTGGACCTTGAAAAAGACGAGCTGACCTTTGGCTTTATCAAGCTGACCGATATGGCCCCTTTGGCTATCGCCTACGAGAACGGCTATTTCGAAGACGAAGGTCTGTTCGTCACCCTTGAAGCGCAAGCCAACTGGAAAGTGCTTCTGGACGGCGTGATCGACGGCCAACTGGACGGCGCGCATATGCTGGCCGGTCAGCCGCTGGCCGCCACAATCGGCTACGGCACGCAGGCGCATATCATCACGCCGTTCTCGATGGATCTGAACGGTAACGGCATCACGGTGTCCAACGAGATTTGGGAGCAGATGAAGCCGAACGTGCCGTTGATGGACGATGGCCGCCCACAGCACCCGATCAGCGCAAGCGCGATGAAGCCGGTCGTGGAGAGCTATCAGGATCAGGGCATTCCGTTCAACATGGGCATGGTGTTCCCGGTCTCCACCCACAATTACGAGCTGCGCTACTGGCTGGCCGCGGGTGGTCTGGAGCCCGGTTACTACTCGCCCGAGGATATCTCCGGTCAGATCGGTGCGGATGTGCTTTTGTCCGTGACGCCGCCGCCGCAAATGCCGGCCACGATGGAAGCGGGCACGATCTTTGGCTATTGCGTGGGTGAGCCGTGGAACCAGCAGGCTGTCTTCAAAGGCATCGGTGTTCCGGTCATCACAGATTACCAGATCTGGAAGAACAACCCTGAGAAAGTGTTCGGGATCACGGCTGAGTTTGCCGAGGAAAACCCCAACACGACCATCGCACTGACCAAGGCGCTGATCCGCGCGGCGATCTGGCTGGACGAGAACGACAACGCCAACCGTCCGGAAGCGGTCGAGATCCTTGCACGCTCGGAATATGTGGGCGCGGATGCCGAGGTGATTGCCAACTCGATGACCGGCACGTTCGAGTTTGAGAAGGGCGACAAGCGCGACATTCCCGATTTCAACGTGTTCTTCCGCTACAACGCGACTTACCCGTTCTATTCTGATGCGATTTGGTATCTGACGCAGATGCGCCGTTGGGGCCAGATCCCCGAGCCGAAGTCTGACGAGTGGTTCATCGACACGGCCAAGGAAGTCTACCGCCCCGACCTCTACCTGCAAGCTGCGCGCATGCTGGTGGATGAAGGCATGGCCAACGAGGCCGACTTCCCCTGGGAAACCGACGGCTTCAAAGCGCCGACCCCGGCTGAGGATATCATCGACGGCATCGCCTATGACGGCCGCACCCCCAACGCTTACCTGGAAAGCCTGCCGATTGGCCTGAAAGGCGACCAGATCATCGTCGGAAGCGAGATCCAAGGCTAAGCCAGCCTGATTTGAGTGGGCGCTGACGTGGCGCCTGCTTTTTCCCCATATGCCAGCAAAAGAAGGACCAAGCAGATGACTGCGATTGATCCCGATACCCTCGACCAAGAAGCCCGCAAAGCCCGCAGATTTACCCTGATCAACAAGGCCGATGGCTGGTTTCAGGTTCTGGGACTGTCCTGGATGACCCCTGTTCTGAAGGCTGCTGCCGGGGATAACCCGCGCGCCCAGATGGGCGAGATCTGGCGCCTTTTGGGGGTTCCTGTTCTGGCTATCCTCATTTTCCTGATGGCATGGGGTTCGCTCGCGCCGCGGGTGCAGACTTCGCTGGGGGCCATCCCTGGCCCGGCGCAGGTCTGGGAGCAGGTCGGAAACCTGCACGCTGATGCGCAGCGCGAGAAAGACAAAGAAGCGGCGTTTTATGCCCGTCAGGACGAGCGCAACGCAGCCTTGATCGCCGATGGTCGCGCAGACGACGTCCGGCAGCGCATCTATACTGGCAAGCCGACCTATTACGATCAAATCTGGACCTCGATCAAAACAGTGTTTTTCGGGTTCCTGATCGCCTCGGTCATCGCGATCCCACTGGGAATTCTGGCGGGTCTGTCGGCGACGGCAAATGCCGCGATCAACCCGCTTATCCAAATCTTCAAACCGGTCAGTCCGCTGGCATGGTTGCCCATTGTGACCATGGTCGTCTCGGCCGTTTATGCGACGAATGACGGCATGTTCTCGCGCTCGTTCTTGGTGTCGGCGATCACGGTGACGCTGTGTTCGCTTTGGCCGACGCTGATCAATACCGCGCTGGGTGTTTCGTCCATCGACAAGGATCTGGTGAGCGTGTCGAAAGTCCTGAAAATGAGCACGTATTCCAAGATCACCAAACTGGTGCTGCCCTCGGCGCTGCCGCTGATCTTCACGGGCCTGCGGTTGTCACTGGGTGTCGGCTGGATGGTGTTGATCGCTGCGGAAATGCTGGCTCAGAACCCCGGTCTTGGGAAGTTCGTCTGGGACGAGTTTCAGAACGGATCCAGCCAATCGCTGGCGCGTATCATGGTCGCGGTGCTGACCATCGGCATTATCGGCTTCATGCTGGACCGTGTGATGTATGCGCTTCAGTCGATGTTCACCTTCTCGGCGAACCGGTGAGCGATATGAGCATTCTGAGCTTTACAAACGTCAACAAGGGCTTCGGCGAGGGCGCTGCGCGCGCCGAAGTGCTCAAGGGGATCAACCTTGAGATTAAAGAAGGCGAGTTTGTTGCCATCCTTGGGTTTTCCGGCACTGGGAAGTCCACGCTGATGAACCTGATCGCGGGGCTGGAGACGCCCGATAGCGGTGAGGTTGCCTTTAAGGGCACGCCGATCACCGGGCCGGGGCCAGAGCGGGGGCTGGTGTTTCAAAGCTACTCGCTGATGCCGTGGCTGACGGTGGGTGGCAATGTCGGGCTGGCTGTGGATGCGGTGTTCCCGAAGCTGTCCAAAGGCGCGCGTCAGGCCAAGATCGACCACTATGTCGGCATGGTGGGGCTGAGCCACGCGGTTTCACGTCGTCCGGCTGAGCTGTCGGGCGGGATGCGCCAGCGGGTCGCCGTGGCGCGTGCGCTGGCGATGAACCCGGAGATGCTTTTGCTGGACGAGCCGTTGTCGGCGCTGGATGCACTGACGCGCGCCAATCTGGCGGATGAGATCCTGGAGATTTGGGAGCAGGACAAGAAGACCTGCATTCTGATTACCAATGACGTCGATGAAGCGATCTTGCTGGCGGATCGGATTATTCCGCTGAACCCGGATGGAACGCTTGCTGATCCGGTTGCGGTCAACATTCCTCGTCCGCGTGATCGGGGGGCGATGAACCATGACGAGACGTTCAAAGCCCTGCGGGCGCAGGTCACGAAATACCTGATGGACGTGGGCGTCGCCGCCAAGGTTGAAGGCTCTCGCCTGTTGCCGAATGTGACGCCGATCCACGGGGTGCCTACGGCTGTGGCCAAGGCTCAGGAAGGCATGATCGACGAACGGTTCCTCGACTTTTCGCAGCTTCACAAGGTGTATCCGACGCCGAAAGGCCCGCTGACCGTCGTTGAGGATTTCGACCTGAAGATCAATAAGGGCGAGTTCATCAGCCTAATCGGCCATTCGGGCTGCGGTAAATCCACTGTGCTGACGATGGCTGCAGGGCTGAACGAGATCTCCAAAGGGGCGATCAAGCTGGACGGGCGCCATGTGGAAGGCGCGGACCCGGAGCGGGCCGTTGTGTTCCAATCGCCCAATCTTTTTCCGTGGCTGACTGCGAAAGAGAATGTCTCGATCGGGGTGGACCGGGTTTATCCCAAGGCGAGCATGGCCGAGCGTCAGGACGTGGTTGAGTATTATCTTGAGCGCGTCGGTCTGGCCGACAGCATGGACAAGCAGGCAGCGTCGCTCTCGAACGGGATGAAGCAGCGTGTGGGTATTGCGCGGGCCTTTGCGCTTTCTCCGAAACTACTGCTTCTGGATGAGCCTTTCGGGATGCTCGACAGCCTAACGCGCTGGGAGCTTCAGGAGGTCCTCATGGAGGTCTGGTCGCGCACCAAGGTGACCGCGATTTGCGTCACCCATGACGTGGATGAGGCGATCCTGCTGGCTGACCGTGTGGTCATGATGACCAACGGTCCGCAGGCGACCATCGGCAAAATCGTTGATGTCGATCTGCCGCGTCCACGCACGCGTAAAGCGCTGTTGGAGCATCCGGATTACTACAGCTACCGCCAGGATGTGCTCGATTTCCTTGAGGAATATGAGCATGGCGCGAAACCCAAACCAAAGCCCGCTCTTGAAGCGGTCGCAGCGGAGTAATCGCCATGACCCAGAACCTTGTTATCATTGGTGCAGGCATGGCGTCGGGCCGTGTCATCGAGCACCTGATCGACGGCGATCCAAGCGCCTATAACATCACGCTTTTCAACGCAGAACCGCGGGGCAACTATAACCGCATCATGCTGAGCCCGGTCTTGTCGGGCGATAAAAGCTATGCGGATATCGTCACGCATGACGACGATTGGTATGCGCAAAACAACATCACCTGCCGCTTTGGTGAGCATGTCACGGCCATCGACCGCGATGCAAAAGTTGTGCATGGGCAGAACGGGGATGTTCCTTATGACAAGCTGCTGATCGCGACGGGGTCTGCGCCGTTCATCATTCCGGTGCAGGGCAAAGACCTGCCGGGGGTGATTACCTACCGCGATCTTGATGACACCAACGCCATGATCGACGCGGCTGCCAGAGGCGGTAAGGCCGTCGTGATTGGTGGCGGTCTGCTGGGGTTGGAGGCTGCCGCAGGGCTCGCCGAGCGCGGCATGGACGTGACGGTGTTGCACCTGATGGGCCACCTGATGGAGCGTCAGCTTGATGAAAGCGCCGGTTTCCTGCTGCGCCGTGATTTGCAGGACAAGGGCGTCAAGGTGATCTGTCAGGCCTCGACCGCAGCCATTCTGGGCGAGGACAAGGTCGAAGGCGTGATGCTGGAGGACAATACCGGACTTGAGGCCGATCTGGTCGTCATGGCCGTCGGTATTCGCCCCGAAACGCGGCTTGCGACGGATGCAGGGCTTGACGTGGCACGTGGCATCGAAGTGAACGCGCAGATGCAAACCTCGGACCCGGATATTTATGCCGTGGGCGAGTGTGTCGAGTTTGACGGGCATCTCTTCGGTTTGGTCGCACCGCTTTATGACCAAGCGAAGGTGCTGGCGCATGATCTTCTGGACGAGCCGGCCGTGTTCGTCGTGAAGGAACTGGCGACGAAGCTGAAAGTCACGGGCTGTGATCTGTTCAGCGCGGGCGATTTTGCCGATGGCGAGGGGCGCGAAGACATCGTTTTCCGCGATCCCGCACGTGGCGTTTACCGCCGGTTGGTTCTGGAAGACGACGCGGTCGTCGGTGCGGTGATGTATGGCGACACCGCAGACAGCAACTGGTTCTTTGGCCTTATCAAGGACAGAACCAATATCGCCGAGATGCGCGAGACGCTGATCTTTGGATCGGCTTATCAGGGAGGCGACCCTGCACTACCATTTGGTTTTTCACCTCAATAAAAACAGCAACTTACGACCTACTGCGGGACACTTTTGAAGACTGCGGGACACCATGGTCCAAAATCCCGCGCGCTAACGCCCTCAAAACATCGTCCGACCAATCGCTTCTAGCGATGTTCGCTGCCACACATGCAAGCCGGACATTTGGCTCGATATATGGCCCACCCTGTTCGATGCGATCGAGGCTCGGTGCGAACGGGCGCCGCCGCGTCTCTGTTGGCGATAGGTCAAACGGTAGTCCTGAAATCGCACATTTCCCTGACTGCGCGTCCAGCATTTGCAGTACGTGCCCCTTCTCCAAGTCAAACCGCACGTTGTCTGTCTCAGCGCGTCTCTTGGCGCCTTTTAGCAAGCTGGCAATTAGAGTGCTGAGATCGCCGGTTGCGGCGACCACAGAAACAAAATCACCAGCATAGCATACTTTCTCGCCAATGCGGGCGCAGTAGTATGCTTCTGCGAACATTGGGTGTTCGGGGCCGATATCCATCGAAATACGCTTCGTCTTCTGCCCTTCGATCCGAACGCGATATCGCGTTGTGCCATTGCGGTTGGTTTCGATTGTCAGCCCCGGAAAACGGGCAAGTAAATCGGCTTTGCTATCCATTGGACCGGACTACCAATCAAGGCTGGCCAATGCCTGGATGCCATCAGCAGCCAAAAGGCGGCGCTGAACTCCCTTCGTATAGACCTCAGATGTGCGCGCTTCGGTGTGTGCCATGACCGCCATGATCTGGTGTTGACTGCAACCGGACTCGGCCATCAGTTCGGCCACAGCTTTACGGACACCGTGAGAAGAGCGACCAGATAGGCCGGCGGCGCTGCACCAGCGCTGGACGCGAACGCGCAGCGCTTCGGTTGACGCGAACGGCTTGCCCTTTTCGTTCAGCACATAGGCCGGTCCGATGACCTTGGCTGCGCGTGTCGCTTCAAAGAGCGTGGGCAGCATGGGGATGGTTACCGGCGCCGACCCTTTCTTGCGCGGTTGCCATTCCAGCCAAACCTGACCGTTGTGAGTCACCTCCTGTTCGCGGCCCAGCCAAATGGCATCGCCTATGCGGCAAGCCGTGAACGCCTGAAGGGTCAGCCAAAGATAAGCCGTTGTGCCCTTCGGATGCGCCTTCTTGAACGCCTTCAGGTCTGCTGGTGTCCAAGGTGTCGCGCCGCCCTTCGGATTGCGATTGATAGGCGCAATGCCGGCCGCAGGGTTGTGGGCGATTTCGTCACGCTCGATCGCCCAGGCATAGACCGCGCGGACGGATTTAATCAGGTTGTCAGCTGCGCCGGGCCGGTTTGCCCAGGCATCGCGGATTTCCACGAATGCTGCCGTGGGCGCATCCATTTCGCAATCGCCGTAGCGGGTGCCGTCATGGTCTTCAAAGTCGCACAGGCGCGACAGAACGCTGCGTCGCTGTTTGAGCGTGGCCGGTGACATCTGACCCGCTTCGACCATCTTTTCCAGAAATTCCATGTAGCGTCCGACGAGCCAGTCCAGCGACCGTTCTGCCACTTTGGACCGTGACGGTGTCCAGATTTCGCCGGCGCGCGCGGCGTAGTAATGATGCGGAAAATCGGAATGGTCTGGCCCGACTGGGATGGTGATGCGACGGCGTTTGTCGCCTTCCACGCGGACACGGTATCGCGGTGAACCGTTGCGATTTCGCTCTATTAAAAGTCCCGGAAAGTCGACGCGCACCCCATTCACCGTTTTGCCCATTTCTTGGGTTGCAACACTTGCGCAGAAGGTTTGGCCGTGTCCACCGCTTTTTCAGTGACGGTTTCCACGCGCACGGTGCCATCTTTGCTGACCGTGACCGCGCTTGGCGTCAGCCCAGCGGCTTTCGTGGCCTCGATGGCGCGCTGGATGGCGGCTTTGGTGACAGTGGGTGCAGGCATGGTCAGCTGGTCACCGATACGAACTGCAGTTCACGGTTTGGATAGGCCTGAGCGATGCGCGCTTCGGCGTCTTTTTTGGACTTGGCCCTTGTGACGTGCTGGATCTGGCCAACACCTGACACGATGACTTTCACGATGAAGCGTTGCATGTGTCTTCCTTCTTGATCGAGGTTTTCCAGTGAAAGCGGGCGGCGTCGGCTACGGCATCCGCGATGATGTCAGCGGTGTCGCGGGCAATGCGGCCTGTGCCGTCGCAAAGGTTGCAGGTCATGTCCGCACCCCTCTGCCGCCCGAACGAAAATCCAGCAGAGCGGTTTCCCGGCGCAGCTGGCATGCAGGGCAATTGAAGCCGTTGCCGTGTAAGAACTTATTGGGCATCGCGCCATTCCTTCAGGCTGCGGCTGATGTTGATCTGTCTGCCGCCAACACCTTTCGGTTTATGACGGCAGACAGCATCCCCTTCCGCGTGGCACTCATGCAGCATGGGGTCAGCGAAGCTACATTTGCGCCCCTGACCAAGCACGGTTCGGAAATTCTCTATGGGCGCGCACGGTGTTTTGTTTTTGTAAGTGGTGGCAGCCGTGCGCGCCCCGATCCGGGCTGTCCCCAACAGCCCCCGGCAACTTGTTTCAAAAAATCCGGGAAGGCAGGTTGCCACGCCCCCGGCAGGTTGCCCGACACTGCAGGCAGAACTATTGAGGCAGTTCGACAGTGTCGGTTTCAAAAAAGAGAGCAAACCAAGCCGCAGCATCAGCGCATCGTCACTAGTTTTTGAAGATTTGCTGCAGCAGACTTATACTGCTGCGATAATTCAGCGGGCTGGCATTGATACCGGCCAAACTCATGCAGCGTGTCAGCGGCCCGCAGCAGATCCTCAATCGCTTGACGCGTCCCGAGCGGCACGGTCTCAAACTCTCCAAACTGGCCGTCCATCATTTGGTCTCCCGTGTCTTGCCGGGGCAATCTGGCGCTATGGTTCCGTCAGGGCAGCCGCAGTCGGGCCAACGCGGACACTCAAAGACCTTTGCGCGACCCGCGACGTTGATCCGCTCAATGAGGGCAGGGTGCAGCGTTGCGCCCCACACAGCGGCGCGGTCGTTTTCGCGTGCAATCTCGGCGAGTTCGTCGAAGCGGTCGCGGGTCATTTGCTGGCCTGCCGTTCGCAAACTGAGGCATAGGCCTTAAGCAGGTCGAGCAACGTGACCTCGGCGACGACCTTGCCTTGGCCGTTACAGGCTGGGCATTTGAATTCAGTCAGGTTCATGTGTTCCGCAGCCTCCCGTCAGGCGAGTAGACCTCGCGCAGTTCGTTCAGCGTGAAGCGATAGTGATCGGCGTTGACCTCTTGAACGGCGCGGACGCGCGGACCCAGCCCGCCTGAATTGATTTGGCGACCCTTTTCGACCTGCGGTTCGGTTTCAGACACATTGGCGCACCAATCCGATGACGCAGTCCAACGGGTTTCGAAGTAGAACAGCCGCATCACGCCGCCCCTTTTGGGTCGGCGCCGGGGCGCACGATGCGATCCACGTCTTGTTTGATGCGTGTGTCCGCAGCGCCGTTCCAAAAGTCGCGGCTCTTGCGCCCGCGCTCAGTTTCAACGTCAAAAGCGTACGCCTGTGCCAAGTTCTTGGCGCCTTGGGGGCTGACCTCAGCCAATGCCTCAATCGCTTCGCGCGCGCACATCGCCATCAGTTCAGGCGCGCTGTATTCACCGGACTGCGGATGCATCATGCATTCGCGCCAGAGGGCGGCGCGCAACGGGCGCTTGTCTTGCGGAATCTGGTTCATGTCTCGACCTCCGCGCCCAGCATCTGGGCCGTGTCGTTGGCTTGTTTCTGGCGCAGACCGTTGTGTTGCGACTTCGCCGCGCTAATCCAGTTGCGCACCGCTTCGGTGCTGTCGTGGCCGCTGCCAATCACGCCATGGGCCTTGATCTCGACCAGATGGCTGGCCCAGGTATTGGCCGGATCAATAGGGTTAAAGTAGCCGCCGGTGTCCTCTGCCACGAATTCAAGAAGCTGTTCGCGTCCCGCGGTTTCGAGCAGTTCAAGCGTGGCCAGCGTCTCGGCCAGATCGGTGCATGTACACATCAGCTGATCCTCCGCGCGATTGTCGACCAGTGCCGCGCCGCCTTCCATGGCAGATCGTGCCAACGTGTGGTGATGCCATAGGCGGACAAGCGATAGGGCGCTGTTGGATGCTGACGACGCTCAAGCGTTGCGACGGGATTGCGATCAATTACGGCATCAATGTCGACATCGGTTCCATCTTCAAATGCCAGTTCGATTTCCCGCAGGAACGCGTGACGTTGATCCGCGCAGATTGTCGGTGCGACGCGTGGTAGTTCGGTGCCCCGATCTGCGGCGCGGCGCGCGAGCAGTTCACCGCACATGTCAGACAAGTAGAGCGCAAGGATTGCCTGATCGCCCTTAGAGATGTCGCCTGCTTGCCGCTCCGGGCAATCGCGGGCGAGGTGGCGCAGAAGTTCGTCTGTCACTGTCACCGTCCCGTCAGAAGCGATGAGAGGTGCATTTGCGCGGGGAAGTTCGGAAAGTTGCATTTCAGCCTCCTGTTTTCAGAAGGCATAAATGACCAAAATGGTAACTGTCAATCAAAATTATGACCGAATTGGTCATGAGGAGCGAATTATCGCACAGCTAAGTTGCTTGCGTTGAGAGATTTGTTTGTGTTTTGTTCTCTTATGGATTGGTATTGGTCACACAATAGGCATTTGCAGTCGTTAGCCTTGAAGGCTGTCGCAACCGGTCAATCGCTAGACGAATTGTTCTTTGACGAAAGTTCAGCTTCGACGGTTCGCATTTGCTCGGCCAAATCGACGGGCAGCTTGTCCCATTTTCCCAAGATTAAGAAATCGAGTGTGACGCCATAGCGTTGAACCAAAAGAGCTGCGACCTGGTCTGTGATGGGTCTTTTACCGCCTTCAAACCGCGACCAATATGTTCTGGGAATAGACAGTCGATCAGAGATTTCACTCGGTGACATTTTCAAAGCTGTTCGCAAAAGCTTCAGTCTGTGCCCGATTTGCTCTGGGCGCATTTCAAACATGAGGTTTGCATCAATCAACATTTTTTGGCTCGGACCCATCGTTTCACTTAGCGGCATGACCATTTTGGTTACAATTTCCAATTTGGCGACTTGACGAATAACCAAATTGGTCATTAAGAAGGCGTTATGACCAATTTGGTAACAGATATTCTTGATAGATGGCCCACTCGGCGTGATTTGTTCGATGATGCCCGTGTTGCGGATGACAAATTGCAGATGGTGGCCGTGCATCGATGGTTTCAGCGCGGATCGGTTCCATCCAAGTATTGGCAGGCTCTTATAAGAGGTGCGGCTTCGCGCGGGTTTGATGTTTCGTCTGATGAAATGGTGGCTGCACACGCTGCTACGCCTGAGCGGGGTGCAGCATGAGCAATTCAAACGATCAGCCTCAAATTGTCGTCGTTTATAGCGATGGTTCGTCATACCCGACTGCAGACACGGTTAAGCAGCTTTCTGACAGAGGCCTTTTGGGCGGTCAAAAGGTCGAGCATTCGTCCGCACAAACCTTCCGTTTGGAAAATGTGTCCGCACAATTGTCCGACAAGTTCCCGCATGCCGCTCATAACGAGATCTTGGGGCGTGGTGCGTCGATGCCTGCTTATGATCCGCATCAAGTTCACCGGGAATTTCCTGACCGATGGCAGGCATATATCCGGGCTAACTATCGCAACCTCAACCATGTGCAGCTGATCTTCGGCGTGTCTGAACGCACCGCCCGCAAATGGTGGAAGGGTGAAACCGGCGCCAATGGCGGTCACGTCGCGATTGCTGTCAATGAACATCCCGTGGCTGCGCCGCGCATGCTGTTTGCGGCGGAGTGATGGCTATGGCAGTGCGCTCTTTTTTTTCGCGATTTCGGACAAATGTCCGCACAAGTGTTCCGCGCGCTTTAATCGGCTTGGAACATTTCAGACCAGTTGCAACTAGACTTCGTGGTCGAGATTGCTTTTCGCAATCCGCTGATATCAAAACGCATGATCTGCGGCACAGTGCGATAGGGTTCAAATCGGACGACAATTGTGTCGTGATCAAGCAGGTTGTTTCTGACAAAGGCCCTTGCTTTTCCGGTTTCCCACCATCCGAATGCTTTCGCATCGGTGCTAACGCGGCTGATTTGCTGAGACGATTTTTCCATGTCGCGTCGGAGATCTATCGCCAGCGTTCCTGTGTCTCTATTTGTCGCTGGTGCATAGCAACCATGCGAAAAGAAGGCTGTCGTTTCACCTTCGAGGCAGCGAACAAAAAGGCGAGGCGGTTCGCTTCGACCGCATGTGATCGGCGTAATGGCTGCGGTCGAAACGTAGACATCTGTTTGGTCGGTGAAGTCCGATTTTGTGGACTCGATCGTCCAGTTCTGAGACGGGCTGTCCGTGCGTGTCGGGGTGTGACCCAAAGCCTGATCGTAACAGGCCAGCCGGTCAGTATCCGATTTGATTGCTGCACATTGGCGACCGTCTGCCATAGCCGCGCCAGGCAGCATGGTCAGCGCAATAATCAGTCTTTTCATCGGAACCCCTCCGTTTTGCGAACTACACGGCAATATAGGGTTCGGTTGCGGGAATGTCAGCCATTGCGCGCGACCTCGCATTTTGAAGAATTTGCAGCATATCGGGCGTCCGCACTCGCTCGAATTGCCGCCGTAACAGGGGGGCACGGTCTGTGCTGCAAAGCCCCCCATCGTATTCTGACGCGCGGCCATTCTGGCCCATTTGGACCTAAAGCAAGGGGGCGGGTTGCGCGTCGTGTGGCCCCCTTATCCTCCCTGTTGGACTGTGGGCGGCATCATGCTGGTGTCGCCCGCATTTTTCCGACCGTCCGGGGGGAGGCATCATGAGCGCGAACCGTTCCACCGCTGTGATGCAGCGCCGTCATGAACCCCATGACAGCCTTGATTATTTCCCGACACCGCCATGGGCCACGCGCGCGCTGTGCGAACGGCTTATGGCGGTGTCACCGCTTCACCTGCTGCATGTCTGGGAACCGGCCTGCGGCGAAGGCCATATGGCCCGCCCGCTTGGTGAGTATTTCGACCGGGTCTACGCCAGCGATGTGCATGATTACACCGACGCCTTCCCGGCGCAGGATGATGTCTGCGATTTCCTGTGTTCATGGGATCACCCGTTTCAATTCACGCAAGCACCCGCATCAGGCGACCAAGACGCCGTGGATTGGATCATCACCAACCCGCCGTTCCGCATGGGCGAAGAGTTCATCCGCACAGCCCTGATGCGCGCCCAGGTCGGTGTCGCGGTCTTTGTCCGCACCTCGTTTCTGGAAGGCAAGGAACGTCATCGATCACTGTTCACGCCCACGCCGCCCGCGCTGGTTCTGCAATTCGTGGAACGTGTGCCGCTGGTGAAGGGCCGGTTGGACAAGGAAGCATCATCCGCCACCAGTTATTGCTGGATTGTCTGGCTGAAGGACGGGGCAACCGGCACCGCCTTTGACTGGATTGCGCCTTGTCGCACCCGGTTGGAACAAGCCCGCGACTATCCGATTGCCGAAACCGAACTGGCCCCAGCGCCATTGTTTGACGGGGGGGCGGCATGACCCAGAACCCTGTCGTTGCATTCGGGTTGAGCGCCACCGCCGCCGCAATGGGCGCGAAATGCGGGCAAACATCGCTGCGATCCCGCATGGATCTGGCCATCGCCACCCTTCGCTTGGTGCCGCGCGATGAAGCGGCCTGCACCGCAGTAGCCGATTTCCTTGTGCAGAGTGAGCGCGACCCGGTGACGGCAGGCCATGGCCTGCAGGATTTCGTGTCGACCTGGGTGAACCAGATACCGCGCCAAGACGCGCAAGAGGTCACAGACGGCGCGCCGCTCTTTGACTGGCAGAAACGGGCGGACCTGCAATGAGCAATCGAACCGCCTCTGCTGAACGCTGTCTGGTCGCGGCCTGTGCGCACCTGAGCATGATGACCGTGCGCAATGAGAATTTCCCGATGTGGGTCAGCATCATCCGCGACGTGCTGCCGGATTGCGAGGGCTGTGCATCGGCCATGGCGCAGCTGAAGGCCGCGGCTGACGTGCTGGCCCATGCCGAACGCGGCAGACCGCAGGACAACGCCATGTCCCGGCTTCGTTGGGAAACGGAACGCTATTTCGCCATGGCCGCGGCGCATCGGTTTGAGGCGTGGAAACAAGCAAAGTCTGGGGGCGCGTGAGCATGGCAGACAATGTGAATCACCCAAAGCACTACACATCGCACCCAAGCGGCATCGAGTGCATCCAGATCGTAGAGCATATGGGCTTTTGCCTGGGCAACGCGGTCAAATACATCTGGCGCGCTGATCTGAAGGGCCACGCCATCAAGGATTTGGAAAAGGCACGGTTCTACATCGATCGTGAAATAGAGCGCCGTCGCCGTGCAGGGTTGGTGGAGCGCTGCGAATGAGTTTTCAAGATGACCCACGGCTGATCGAGGCAAAAGCCATTCCCATGACGGAACTGGTCGACCGCCTTGGCATCTCACGGCTGAAGCCGATGGCTAATGAATTGATTGGCCCGTGCCCCCTGTGTGGTGGGCGTGATCGGTTCGGTATCAATTTGCGCACCGGGGCTTTCCTGTGTCGCAAGTGCGACCTGCGCGGTGGTGACCAGATTGCGTTGACAATGGGCGTCCTGAACATGGATTTCAAAGGCGCGCTGCAATGGCTTTGCGGTGACAAACCGGCGCAGCTGGATCAAGCGGAAATAGACCGCCGGCGCAAACGCGCGGCAGAGGCTGACCGGAAGCAGCAAGAGGCGCAAGAGCGCTACCGCCGCAAGGCCATCGCGGACGCCCGTGTGATCTGGAAAAACGCACGGCCCGGCCATTTGGGCATTGTGCCCGCCTATCTGGAAGCGCGCGGCATCAACCCGTCGCTGCTGTCCGAAATCCCGGTCGCGCTGCGCTTTATCGTGGATCATCCCTACGTCAAGAAAATCGGCCGGGAATATGTCACCGCGCATCGCGGCCCCTGCATGATTGCGGGCATTCTGAACATGGCGGGTGAGTTGACCGCAGTGCATCAGACATGGGTCGACATCAACCCGCCCCACGGCAAGGCCAAGATTTCACATGAGGGCGAAAGCCTGCCCGCCAAGCTGGTGCGCGGGTCGAAGAAATCCGGCGCCATCCGCCTGCATACGCCTGAAGGCGCTGACACGCTGGTGATAGGCGAAGGGATTGAAACGACGCTGACGGCGCTGGTCGCGGACCCGTTCCCGAACGCTGCCTATTGGGCCGGTGTGGATTTGGGCAACATTTCTGGCCGTATGCAAAAGGTGAAAGGCCAGAAATATTCCGGCCTGCCTGACATGAGCGATTCCGACGCCTTTGTGCCGCCGTCTTGGGTGAAGCGACTGGTGTTCATCATGGATGGCGACAGCGACCCGACCATGACCCGCGCCAAGCTGGAATGCGGGCTGCGCCGGGCCATGGCCCTGCATCCGGGCCTTGAAGGCAAAATCGTTCACGCTGGCAAAGGCGTCGACCTGAATGATGTGCTGATGGGGTCGAAGCCGGAAAAGGGAACGTCCAGTGGACGTTCCGAGGCTGAGACGGGCGAAGCCCCGGCCCGTCAGGGAACCCCTGAAGATGAAGGGGGTGAAGATGGTTGAGGTTAAACGCCCCGTTCTTCGCTGGCATGGTGGTAAGTGGATACTTGCACCGTGGATCATTTCGCACTTTCCAGTTCATCGCGTCTACGTCGAGCCATTTGGCGGTGCGGCTTCAGTTCTTTTGCGAAAGCCTAGAAGTTATGCCGAGGTCTACAACGACCTTGATGATGAAGTCGTAAACCTTTTCAGAGTGCTTCGAGGGGACCGTGCGCTAGAACTTACCGAACTGTTGCGTCTTACACCGTTCGCTTCCGATGAATTTTTCTCTGCCTATGAATCTGATGAAGATGAAGTTGAGCGCGCTCGAAGAACGGTTGTTCGGGCCTTTATGGGGTTTGGCTCAAACGGTGTACACAAGAAGACCGGCTTCCGGTCAAATTCTAATCGCAGTGGGACGACACCCGCGCGTGATTGGGTAAATTACCCTGATTGTTTGTCTGAGGTCGTTGAACGGCTGCGCGGTGTTGTTATTCTCAACAGAGATGCAAAAGAAGTTATGGCCGCTCACGATGGGCCAGACACACTGCACTATGTTGACCCTCCCTACATCGCAGGAACGGACTATGCGCATGAACTCACAGATGATGATCATGCCAAGTTGCTTGAGTTTTTAGCTGGCCTTTCGGGGCGTGTCATTTTGTCTGGTTATCCAGATGAACGCTATGATCACGCCTTGCCTACTTGGCGGCGGGTTACCCGAAAAGCGCTGGCTGATGGTGCGCGGGAACGGACTGAAGTTCTTTGGATGAACTTCCAAGCCCCTTTGCAACAAATTGAACTCTTTGATTCCGAGGGCACGGCATGATCGGCGCGACCTTCTGTTCCGGCATCGGTGCCCCTGAAGCTGCGGCCCCTTGGGTCGACTGGCGCTTTGCGTCGGAGATTGAGCCGTTCCCCCGCGCCGTGTTGGCAGAGCGGTTCGGCTACCGCGACCCGGACGCCCAGAACCAAGGTGAGCCGCTGCTGTGGGGTGACATGCAGACCGTCACGCCAGACCTCTGGCGCAGCCACGGCTTGCCGCTGCCCGAACTGATCGTGGCGGGAACGCCGTGTCAGGCCTTTTCTGTCGCTGGCATGCGGCGCGGGCTGGATGATGACCGCGGCAACCTCACCCTGAAATTTGTGGAGATCGTGCATGACATCGTCGCAGCTAGACATGATGGACAGCTTGTTGTCCTCTGGGAAAACGTCCCCGGCGTCCTCAGCGACAAGTCCAACGCCTTCGGATGTTTCCTGGGCGCGATTGTCGGAGCTGAACAGCCCATCACTATCGCTGGAAGCTGGCCAAGTGCAGGTATGGTTGGCGGACCACGGGCAAGGGCCGCGTGGATCGTTCGGGACGCTCAATATTTCGGAGTGGCCCAACGACGCCGCCGTGTGTTCGTTGTCATCGACTTTGGAAACCGGGTCGATCCCGCGCAAATATTATTTGAGCGCCAAGGCCTGCAGGGGAATTCTGCGCCGCGCCGAGAAACGGGGGAAGAGCCTGCCCAAACTCTTGATGCAGGCATTGGTCGCCGCCGCGGCTCAGGAATGAACCCAAATTCCTTGGTTGTTCCAAGCCAAGACCCAGCCGCAACCCTCGAAACAACCTGCAATGACTACAGCCGCGCAGATGGGTTCAATTTCGTAGCGGAAGTGCCGCCCTTGGCCTTCGACTGCAAAGGCTCTGAGGTTCAGCACGACACGGTCGCGCCCCCGCTGCGCGCCATGGGACATGCCGGATCGCACACAAATGGCGGCGGTCATGCAGCTGTGGCCATTCAGGAACGTGCCGTTTCGGAAAACCCCGATGCCGGGCCGGATGGCAAAGGTGTTCGGGATGATGACACAGCTTTCATGCTGGAAGCCCGCACCCAGCCGCAGGCCGTGGCCTTCAAGCCGTCACACTACACGCGCGGCAAGGATGGCGCGCCGTCACAAGTTTTCCCGCCCCTGACCGCCGATGCGGACAAGGGCGACCAGGGCCCGGTCATTGCCTTTGATCTGAGGGGCCGCGAGGGGGGGGGCATTGCCCGAAGGGCCGCACGATACGGCCAACCTGCGCGCGGCTTCCGGCGGATCGTCGCGCAGCTATGTGCAAACGGGTCCGATTGTTCGCCGTCTGACGCCGGTAGAATGCGCCCGGCTGCAGGGCTTCGAAGACAATCATTGTCAAATCACATACCGGGGGCGGCCCGCAGCGGACGGCCCCCAATACAAAGCATACGGCAATTCAATGGCCGTGCCCGTGGTCGCGTGGATCTTGGACCGTGTCGAGGCCGCTGTCGCGGCGGGCGATAGGAACTGATCGGGGCGAGGATGACAGGCAACATCGATCAGGAAGAGCAATTTAGACAAGCGGTCATGCTTGTCTGGGCCGAAGGCAAATGCTCGACCAGACTTGTTCAGCGAAAACTGGCAATAGGCTACAATCGGGCTGCAGGTCTTGTCGAACGCATGGAAGCTTTGGGCATAGTTTCGGCGTCCAATCATGTTGGAAAACGTGAGGTTCGTAACCCTGACGACATTCGTGCTGCATTGAACATCAGACAAGAAATTACAGATATTGCCGGGGAAGAGGCTGGCAAAATTCTTTTGAATGTGCTGGTAGAAGGTCTGCGAACCCTTCCTGAAGAACCTAAAGCGCAACCCGATGGGCTGTCTGAAGTTCGTTCAGCGTTCGAATCCGCAGAGGATGTCACCCCTGCCGATGGCCTGACGCCGCCTGATGATGGCCGCTTCGACGGGCCGTCTTACGGCGATGATGGTCCGCCGCCCCGCACCCCAGACTTGCCGATGCCCGAAATGGATGGGGCCAAGCTGCCCCTGAATGATACGGGCAATGGGCAGCGCTTCGCGCTCTATTGCGGCGATGATGCGATGTTTGTGCCCCGTGTCGGGTGGCACATCTGGGATGGCAAGCGCTGGAAGCTGGACCCAGACGGCATTGCCGTGCGCCGTCATGCGCAGACGATTCATGAGCGCATCGAGAAGGAAATTCCCCACCTTCAGCTGAATTCGGCTGAACAGCGCCGGGTCGACCGCCTGGAAACCATTCGTGTCGACTTGCGAGATTTCGACCAGACATTTGTCGACTTATCCGACGAAGAGCGCATCGAGAAGCGCCAGAATCTGGTGGCGGAAAAGGATAAGTTGAACTCTGAACTCTGGGGACGCGGGTCGACCAGGCAGCGCCACAAGGCCTTCGCCAGATCAGCTGGCAACAGCAACGCCATCAAGAACCTTTTGGCGGAAGCTGTGACCAGCCTTCACCGCGATGTTGAAGACCTCGATGCCGATCCGCTGACAGTGAACACTGAAACTGGAATTCTGAGATTTCTTCGCAAGGATAACCCAAACTTTGGCGTTGCGGGCGCGACGGGATCAAGCCTGAAGTGTTTCGCTGAAGTGGAGATTGAAGAGCACACGCGCGTCGTGTCGATCGAGGGCAGGAATCGCCCACAATACATCACCAAGATGATGCCAGCCG
The DNA here is from genome assembly GCF_020177595.1 of Cognatishimia sp. MH4019. Classification (GTDB taxonomy): domain Bacteria; phylum Pseudomonadota; class Alphaproteobacteria; order Rhodobacterales; family Rhodobacteraceae; genus JAHTBL01. The sequence goes on from NZ_JAHTBL010000010.1 coordinate 62,417, forward strand.
CGTATGACGCCGACGCCAAATGCCCAAAGTTTGATGCGTTCTTAGAGCGGGTGCAGCCCGACCCGGCCATGCGGGCCTGTCTTCAGCGTTGGTTTGGCCTGAGCATGACCGGCGAACCGATTCAGAAATTTCTCTACATGTATGGCATGGGTGCCAACGGCAAATCGCTGTTGGCGGGTTTGATGCGCCGCATGTTGGGCGATTATGCCACCATGGTCCGCATCGAAAGCTTGACGGGCAAGAACCGCAAATCCGGCTCAGATGCCACACCGGACCTGATGCGCTTGATTGGCGCGCGCGCGGCCATCACCAACGAACCTGAAGAAGGCGAACGCCTGCAGGAACAGAAGGTCAAGGAAATGACCGGTGGCGACGAAATGCTGGTGCGGAACCTGCATTCCGACTTTGTCGCCTTCACGCCCTATTTCAAGCTGACCTTTACCGGGAACCACAAGCTTGAAATACGCGGCACCGATGACGGTATCTGGCGGCGTCCGCTGTTGTTTCCGTTTGATGTCCAGATCCCGGAAAATGAGCGGGATGAAAAGCTTGGCGACAAACTCTTCGAGGAAGAGCGGTCGGGCATCCTGAATTGGATGATTGCAGGTCTTCTGGACTATCTGGAAGGCGGGCTGCAAGAGCCAGCACAGGTTCTTGAGGCAACAGAAGAATATCGCAAGGACAGTGACCCGGTGGGCGACTTCCTTGCCACTGGCTGTGAGATTGATGGCGGAACGGATTTCCTTGCCGCCCGTGACCTTGTCGACGCCTGTTACCTCTACCTGCTAGAGAACACCGCCCACGCATGGCAACCAGGCAATCTGCAGCGCAAGCTGAAAGAGCGCAACGGCAAATATATGCATCCGGCCACAGGCAAGTCCTACACGCGCCACAAGCGGAATGGGACTTGGGGTTATTCAGGCATTCGTTTGACAGACGATATGCGCGACCGACTGGCAGATGCGCCACGCGACCCCAAAGGCCTGCCAATGTTGCGAAAAGATGGAAGTAGCGGTTCTTCGCCGCACTCCGAGGGCTACCCGCTGTGACGCGCCGGGCGGCACATACGCAAGCCACCGCCGCCCGCACCCCGCACCCCTACAACCACATTCTTCGAAAATCGGGGCAGCTTTCCGACTTCTGCCCCGTATCGGGGCGCAATTCCCAAATCTATCTGTTGGGAAAAAGCATTTTGTTTCTGAGGTTTGTGACTGTTTCGGGGCGTTTGGGGCGCTTGGGGCAGAAAAATCCGGGTTACGTGCGCGCGCGTATTCTGGGGGGTCTGGGGGGGAGATGTCTTGCGTATAGGTCGCGCTCTTCTGCCCTATCTGCCCCGCGCGCCCCGCCAGACGGATTGTGCTCATGTTTTCAGTGGGTTGCCGGTCTAGCGATTGTTGTGGGGTTCTGCCCCGTTCTTTTGCGTTCTGCCCCGTCTGCCCCGCCATTCATCACTCGAAATCAACATCTTGGTTTCCTTTCATTCGAAACAACAAAATCTAGAAAGTAGAGGTCAGGCATGAAGCTAAAGAGGGTCGAAAAGACGTGCTGTGTGGATGAAACAGGGGCAAAACTGGCCTTTCATCTGTGCTGCCCGGATTGCCGCAAAGAGTTGGCACAAGAGGAACGGGCGTGGCTGATGGATGTGGGAACGGCACCGGACGGATGCAGTGCTGAGATTATCACGGCACCTGCGCGTGGCCCGCTTGCCCGGTTCCGCGAAGGCTATTGGCATGAGAAAGACGGCCAAGGTGAATGGCGGCACGTTCCCTATCGGTCAGGCTGTCCCGGTCAGGCCCGTGACATCTTCGACACCATGACAGACCAGGCAACGCGGCGGGGCGGTGATGCGCCATTTACGGCGGCTCAGGTTGGTGCTGCCCGCGACTATCGCGCGCTGTTTGAGCGGGTGCAGTCTGCAGGCGTCAAGTGTTCCAAGGCCTTCGATGTCCAGATGGGTGGCCAAGGCGATACCGATTTCATGACCGCCTATATGCGCGATGCCGAACGTCTGGCCATGTTCCACGACGCAATCGGCAGCGTGATTGCCAAGGATATGAAGCGGGTCAGCCCCGACAAAGCGCAGCGCGTCATCATCACAGATGACATCCTTGCCCAAGTCGACAAGCGCATCATCACTGTGCGAACGTTGGTGGATGACGTGTGTATCAAGGAACGCGCCCTGAGCGACGTTCTGGACGCGCATGGCTGGTCTGTGACTGGAAAAAACCGAAAAGCCCTTCGGGACGCCCTATGCGCCGCTTTGGGGCGTATGCAGGGCATCTGAATAGCAGGGATACAAAATGTTGTTGACATAAGGACCACCGGATGATTCTAAATAGCTATCATCACGAAATGCGCCCGCAGGTATCCCCTGACGGGCGCTTTTGTTTGGGAGGTAGCCATGCAGATTGGACATATTGAAGGCGCAACGCGGGTCATCGGGAAGTCACAGGGCTACCTTGGCCTGCCCATCCGTGATGTTGCCATCGACTGTTCGGTCAATGGCGAAGGCACACCAGCGATGGTGACGGCGTGGCATCCGACACCGGATGAACTGGAAGCGCTGATGAACGGCGCACCGATCTATGTGCAATTGCTGGGCCAGTCGCATCCGCCCATCATGGTGGGTGTCGGCCCGGAGCCTGACCCGGTCTGACCATGGGTCGCCTGTCCGCTGCCAAGCCGCGTCTTGGTTCCATGTCATCCCGCTTGGGTGGCGCGCCAAAGTCCGAAGCCGAACGGTCCCGTCATCGTGACCAGACGCAAGGATGGCGCAGCTGGTACAAGACCGCGCGCTGGCAGCGGCTGAGACTGAAGGTGTTGCAGCGCGACGGCTACACCTGCCAAGCTACGGGCGCGCTGCTGGTCGGCAAGCATCCGGCACCCAACAGCCCGGTGGTTGACCACGTTCGACCACATCGCGGCAACCCAGACCTGTTTTGGGATGAAGACAACCTGCAGGCTGTGTCGAAGGAATACCACGACAAGGTCAAGCAAAGCATCGAGAAGCGCGGGCGGCACTGAGCGCCCAGCCATCACCACAACAATCAATCAAGGGGGGGGCGGTCAAAAGTCTGACGGCCCCAAACGGCTAGACCCGCGCCCCCCCAATTCGGAGATTTTTTTCCTGTGAAACCTGAAAATTCCACTGCAGATCTGGAAACAGACCTCTTTGGAAATCCCTTGCTGCCGATGAAAGACCCGCGCGGTCGGAAGGCGTATGCAAAAAGCAAGGCAAATCAGGAACTTGTCGTGGACCTGCGCGCCGGGGGCATGACGCATGGGGAGATCGCCACCGTTCTGGGGTGCGATGAAAAGACCTTGCGCAAGTATTATTCCCGCGAACTTCACGAGGGGGCGATTTTGGTTCAGGCCGAAGCCATCCGCGTGATGATGCGCAAAATGCGCACCGGCAACATGGCTGCGACAAAACAGGTTCTGGAAATGGCCAGCCTGCAGAACACGCCCATGAAAAAGCCCCAGGCGGCTGAGCCAAAGCCCGAACCTTTGGGCAAAAAGGCTTTGCTGGAAAAGGGCGCGTCCGAAGTGCCGTCCGGCTGGGGCGACCTGCTGGGTGACGGGAAACCGGTGAACTGATGCCCTTTGACTTCGCTTGCCCCGACTGGATTGAAAAGCTTCAATCCGGCAAAACGCCGATTCCTGAACTGCCGCTGGATGATGTGGCGGCGGAACGTGCGGTCGGGGTGTTCAACAATCTGCGCCTGCCGGATGTTCCCGGCAATCCTTCTCTGGGCGATGCGGCTGGCGAATGGATGAGGGAAATTGTCCGCGCCGTCTTCGGATCGATGGCTACTTCCGCCGACGCGATGGCGTCCCGTCAGGTTGGCGAAGTCTTCATCCTTGTTCCCAAGAAAAACGCCAAGACCACCAGTGCCGCCGCCATCGCGCTGACGTTCATGCTGCTGAATGAACGCCGTCACGCGGACATGCTGATCATCGGCCCGACCCAGAAGATTTCGGATGTGGCCTTTGAACAGGCCAAGGGCATGATTGACAGCGACCCGGAAGGGTATCTGCAGAAGCGCTTTCATGTCCAGGACCACAAGAAAACCATCATGTGCCGTGTTACCAAGGCGCGGTTGATGATCCGAACCTTTGGCATGGACGTTCTGACTGGGGCGAAGCCAGTCTTCTGTTTGATCGATGAAGTTCACATTCTGGGGTCAATCCCCCATGCCGCTGATGTCATTCGCCAGATCCGGGGCGGCATGCTGCCATTCCCCGAGGCGCTGTTGGTGATGATCACCACGCAAAGCGACCATCCGCCAGCGGGCGTGTTCAAATCGGAACTGCAATATGCGCGCGGAGTGCGGGACGGCAGCATCACGGAAAACGTGCGCCTTCTGCCGGTGCTGTATGAATTCCCCGAAGACATCCAGACCAGCGAAGACCAGAAATGGCTGGACCCGAAGAATTGGTTCATGGTCACGCCCAATATGGGGCGGTCCATCAATCTGGACCGGCTTGTCGAAGGGTTCGAGCGCGCCAAACATGACGGCCCAGGCGAAATCGCAGCTTGGGCCACCCAGCACCTGAATGTCGAAGTGGGCCTTGCACTTCACACTGACCGCTGGATTGGTGCTGATTATTGGCAGTCCTGTGCCGAACCGTGCCTGACCAAAGCAGAACTGTTGCGCCGCTGCGATGTTGTCGTGGCGGGCTTCGACGGTGGTGGCCTCGATGACCTTGCTGGGCTGGTTCTGATCGGGCGTTGCCGCGAAACACGCAAGTGGCTGTTCTGGGCGCATGCCTGGGCGCAAACTGATGTGTTTCAGAAACGCAAAGAAATCGCGGCGCGGTTGCGCGATTTCTCGGATGATGGCGACCTGACCATCTGTCCCGAAGGCGACCCACAAAGAGACTTCCGCGAAGTGACCCAGATCATTTCGGAAATCAACGATATGGGGCTGCTGCCTTCCCATGGCGCGGTCGGGCTGGACACCTACGGCGTTGCTGATCTGGTCGACATGCTGCTGGAAGCTGGGCTGACCGAAGACCAGCTTGTCGGGGTGCCACAGGGCTACAAGCTTTCGTCTGCCATCTGGGGCATGGAACGCAAGCTGAAGGACCGGTCGCTGCTGCATGGCGGCGCACCGATGATGAACTGGGTTTTGGGGAACGCCAAAGCCGAACTGCGCGGCAACAACATCTACATCAGCAAATCTGCGGCGGGCAAAGCCAAGATTGATCCGCTGACGGCAGGTTTCAACGCCTTCCAGCTGATGGCCCGTAACCCTGAGCCTGCCGGGCGCGGGTCAATGCTGCTGGACATGGAAGAGGTGCTTGTCTGATGTTCCGTTTTCTTCAGAGAAAATCAGCCGTGGAAGCGCGCATCCTTGAAGCCATCGACAGCGGTGTGCCGGGTAGCGCGACGGCCATCAAGGTATCTGCAGAACAGGCCTTGGGTGTCATGGCCGTCTTTGCCGCAGTGCGGGTGATTTCGGAAGATGTCGCCAAGCTGCCCGCGAAGCTGAAGCGCGAAACCGAAGACGGCAGCGAAACCGCGACGGCGGAGCCTGAACACATCGTTTTGAGCCGTATCGGGAAGCCCGCCAGTGAAGAGGATGACGGCTTCACCGCCATGGAATGGATCGAAGCGGTTGTGGCAGCAGCAGCGCTTGGTGGGTGCGGCGTGGTCTATCTGAACCGGGTGGGCGGTAAGGTCCGCGAAGTGGTTCCCATCAAACGCGGTTGCTGGTGCGAAGAGCGGGGGAAATGGCGCATCAAATGGCGCAAGGACCGTTGGGAAGAGGTCGACCGGGCTGATTTGATGGTGTTGCGCGGCCCGCAGTTGGGCATGGACGTAACCCAGACCGCGCGTCAGGCCATCGATCTGGCGCGGCGGTTGGACATGATGATGACCAGCCTTGCCAAGAAAGCGGGCCGGGCCAACGGTATCATCAGTTCGGAAAGCCTGAATTCGCAGGACAAGGCCCAGACCTTTGTCAGCCGCATCAAGAACTATTTCGGCCCGTCCGGCGATGGTGGCCTGATGCCTGTCGACCTGGGGGCGCTGCACTATATTCGGCTGAGCATGACGCCGGAGGAACTGCAGCAAGACAAGACCTATTCCCGCGTTGTCACCCAGATTGCCAGTGCCTACCGCGTTCAGCCGGCGCATTTGATGCATGCCCTGACCGAACACAACAACGCGAGCCTCTACAGTTCGAACCGCCAGCACGTCGAGGTTTGCATCCAGCCTTGGACCAAGCGCTTTCGCCAGACCTTCGACAAGGATGTGCTGGGCGAAGCCAGAGTTTCTGAAGGTTACTATTGCGACATCGCCCTTCAGGGACTTCTGCAGGGCGATCCAGATTCGCGCGCCAAGCTTTACATGGCATTGCGAACAGTTGGCGCGATGTCGCCGCTGACCGTGGCCAAGTTGGAAGACCTGCCGACCAAAGGTGTCAGTGATGACCCGGCATTCCCGCTTTTGACCAACCCCAAACCGAAAGAAGAAAAGGACGGCGACGATGATGACGAATGATCGTTGTCACCCGATGGAACGCAAGTCGGCCGTCGAGGTGGCAGAGGGTCTTGTGACCCCTGAATTCAAAGCGGCCAAGGATGGCACCGTGGAAGGCTATGGTGCAATCTTCGGCAATATCGACAAAGGCTATGACATCGTTGAGGCGGGCGCATTTGCTGACAGCCTTAAGGGCGGCGTCAAGGTCAAGATGCTTTGGCAGCATGATCCCTACAATCCGATTGGTGTCTGGGATGAAGTCAAAGAGGATGACAAGGGCCTTTGGGTTAAAGGTCGCGTCCTTGGTGACGTTGAAAAGGGCCGCGAAGCCACGGCCTTGGTCAAGGCTGGCGCCATTGACGGTCTGTCGATCGGCTATCGCACATTGGAATTCCGCGAAGCCAAGGTCGCTGACCGTTGGGTCCGCGTGATCGAAAAAGCAGAACTTTGGGAAGTGTCTCTGGTGACCTTCCCGATGAACCCCGAAGCGACCATCGACTCGGTGAAGGCCGCGGCCATGTCGCAACGGGAATTTGAGCGTCAACTTCTGAGGGATTCGAAGATGTCGCGCAGTGTCGTCAGCGCCTTGATGCGGGACGGCTTCAAAGGTGTTCAGGCCCTGAGTGACTCGGGCGATGAGGACTATTCCGAACTGCTGGAAGCCCTGGAGGCATCCAGTCTCATGAACTCGTTGTCATAGGAGGAAATCATGGCAACTCTTGCAGAAGTGAAAGCAGCGATCGAGGATCAGGCCAAAGGCACCCAGACGTTGCGTGACGAAGTGAAAAAGCTTCAGGGTGATGCGGTCGACCGTGACAGCTTCGCCAAGTTGGAAGCACTGGTGACCGATCTGGACGAAAAGCGCCAGAAGATGGAAACCGAATATCTGGCGGAACTGAAGGAAGCCAAAGAACTGGCCGAAGAGGCATCTCTAAAGGCGGGTCGCCGGGGTTCCGGGACCGATGAAGGCCCGAACGAAGACCAGATCGCACACAAGTCGGCCTTTGTCGATTTCATCCGTGGTCATGGCACTGCGGATCTGAAACACGCCGCCGACGAAGCCGAGAAGAAAGCCCTTGGTTCTGCCACTGGTTCTGGCTCTGGCGTGGCCGTGCCCACCGTGATCGCGCAAGACATCCAAACCAAGACCAATGATGACAGCGTCATGGCTGGTCTGGTGAAGGTCGTTCGCGTCGGCACCAGCGATTACAAGGAAATCGTGGACAAGGGCGGTATGGGCTTCGGTTGGGTTGGTGCGGGTGATGCCCGTGCGGCGACCGGCAAGCCGGATGTCTATGAGGTCGAACCGGCCATGGGCACCGTTTATGCCTACCCCGAAGCGCAGGAAGAGCAGCTGGACGATGTGTTCTTCGACATCGAAAACTGGTTGGTAGACTCGGCCCGCACGTCCTTCGCCAATGCGCGCGACGTGGCGGTGATCGCCGGTGACGGCACCAAAAAGCCGCTTGGCCTGCTGGGCACAGCGCCCGTTGCTGATGCCGATGGTGCGCGCGCGGACAAGGTGTTCCAGTTCCTGGCGTCGGGCAATGCGGGCACGATTGGTGATGCGGACAAGCTGGTCGAACTGGTCTATCTGACCAAGGCCCAGTATCGCGCCAATGGCCGGTTCCTGATGAACTCGCTGACCACGTCCAAGGTGCGCACCATGAAGGACGGCGACGGTCGTTTCCTCTGGGCCGATGGTCTTGCAGTTGGCCAGCCCGCAACCTTGCTGGGTTATGCAGTGTCCACTGCCGAAGCCATGCCTGGCATCGCGGCCAATGCGACACCTATCGCCTTCGGTGATTTCCGTATGGCCTACACGCTGGTCGAACGTCATGACCTGCGCGTGACCCGCGACGAAATCACCAAACCGGGTTTCGTCAAGTGGCACATCCGCCAGCGTCTTGGTGGCGCGCCCACCAATGATGATGCCGTCAAGTTCCTGAAGGTCGCCGCGTAAGCCGGACCTGCAGGACAGTAACGCAATCACCCCGCGAGGTTCACGCTTCGCAGGGTTTTTCATAAGGACATGACATGAAGATCAAACCTATCCTGCCCTTCCGGGCCGTGGTGGCCGGTTCGGCTTACCCCAAAACTTTCACTGTGGATGATGATTTGGCCCCTGATTCGGAAGCGGCGAAAGCTGCGCTCGAACTTGGGTGCCTCAGTGATGAAGATGCGGTTACAGTCCGCGAGGCGCTTGGTTTGGGCGTAGACCAAACCAGCGCCGCTGCTGACAAGGCCGCTGCTGACAAGGCCGCTGCTGACAAGGCCGCTGCTGACAAGGCCGCTGCTGACAAGGCCGCTGCTGACAAGGCCGCTGCTGACAAGGCCGCTGCTGACAAGGCCGCTGCTGAGAAGAAAGCGCAAGGCGCAGCACCAGAAAACAAAGCGGGCGGAGCAAAAGACTGATGCGCCCGTTTCAAGTGGAAGCGCCGCAGGGCGTGTTGGTTCCCGTTGAAGAACTGCGACAGCAGGTTCGTGTGGATACCGATGAACAGGATAGTTTGATCGAGGCCTATGAACAGGCCGCGGTTGACTTCCTTGATGGCTACACTGGTCGGTTGGGCCGTTGCATCCTGCGCCAGAAATGGGCGCTTCCGCTTGTTGGCAATCCCCAAGCGGTATTTCTGCCGTTCCCTGATTGCCGAGAATTTGCCATCGAACGGCTTGATGATCAGGGTGCTTGGGCACAAGTGGCTGGTGTCACTGTAACTCAGCTGGAAGACTATGCGCTGCTGGTGGACCTGCCCAGCGATCAAACCGGCCTGCACCTGACGTGCTGGGCGGGATGGGCAGCTGCCGACGATGTGCCCGAAAATCTGAAACAGGCGGTGCGGCTTCTGGTTGCGCATTGGTTCGACCCGGAAGCGGACAGGAATGCGCGGAGCATTGCGCCTGGCGGGTTGCCGAACTCCGTTGCGTCGATGATCCAGCCGCTTGTGCATGTGTTCGTCTGATGCGCGCTGAAAAATTCGACACGCGCGTGACCTTCGAAGAAAAGGTCAAAGTGCCCAATGGCGGCGGCGGTCACACCGTTGAATGGCGGGAAATGCTGGGCGCGGACTTGGGTAAACGGTGGGCAGCGGTCTGGCCGGTTGCCCAGGATAAGTCCGACGAAGAGGCCACCGCATCACATGTCGGCAATGCGCCAGACTACAAGCTGACGGTTCGCACCGATCGCGGCACCCGCACTGTGAAATCGGACTGGCGCGTCATGATCGATGGCCAGCCCTTTGCCATCAAATCTGTTGCCCGCCCCGACCGTGCGCGCGGCACCATCACCATGATCATTCAGGAAGGTCAGCCGACATGAGCCGTTTGAAAGGGGTCACAAAGGCCCGTGCCCGTGCCCGTCAGCGTCCTGACATCCTCGATCAAAAAGCCGTGGCCGCGATTTCCGACACGGTCGATGAAGTCCATCAGGCAGGCCGCGCGAACATCGACAGCATGGTCAAGCGCCGTAGTGGCCTTTTGCGCCGGCGCTATCGCAAGGCCGTGCGAAAGCAGACGAAAACCGGGAAGGTTGGCTACATCACCAAATCTGCCCAACGCGCCGCGTTCTATGCGCGGTTTGTGCATGACGGGACCAAATTTGCGACGGCGCGCCCGTTTCATGATTTGGCTGTGGCCCAGACTGAAGGCGCATATGTTCGCCGCATGCGCCGCGCTTTGGGTTCTACAATCCGGGGCCGCAAATGACCGTCGCACAGCGCTGGCCGCTTCAGCAGGCCGTTTATGCTCGGTTGGTCGCGCAGCTGGCCGGTCAGGGCGTCGATGGTGCGGATGTGCCGGTCTATGACCACGTCCCGTCTAATCCGCCCCGGCTGCATGTGCGCATCGACGGCTTTGGCGTCATTCCCGGTTCGACCTCGAATGGGCGCCGGGCACGTCACGATTTTTCCGTGCATGTCTTCGATGACAATACCGGCACCGATACCGGCGCAGGCACGGCAGAGATTGCGCGACTTCAGCCCATCGTGGTTGCCGCGCTTGAAGATTGGTCACCGTTAGTTGGCGCGACGGGGATCACGCATATCAGCAGCAACAGCGCCGCAGACGAAGACCCGTTGACCCAGCATGGGGTCAGCCGGTTCTCAACCTACATAGGAGTGTGACATGGGCACAGCAGTGAAAGGCAAGGATCTTCTGATCCACATCCACGATGGCGGCGATCCGGGCGGCATGGTGGAAGTTCCCTACCAGGGGGACGCAACCTACAATCCGGGCAAATCGTCCAACATTTCGGTCACCAAAAACGGCAAGCATCCGTATCAGACCGAAGAGGGTGCGACCATCACCTTTTCGTTCGAAAAAGAGCGCCCGGCGCTTGCGGTTCATACCCGCCTTCGCACGCTGTCACAGACCGGCGATGCTGTCGCTGTCGAATACAAGGATAGCAATTCCGGCGGTGAATCCTATTCCGGCAATGCCGTCATCACCCTGGGTGAAGAGGAAAGCGGCGTCGAAGGCGTCATCAAGACCAACGTGACCATCGCCTTTGTGGATGATCCGGTCATCGGGAACGTCGCCTGATGGCGGGTGGCGTTGTCCAGGTCACCCTTGGGGGGGCTTCATACCATATGAAGCCCACCTATGGGTCCATGCGCGATATTGAGACGCGCACCGATTTCACCATCACCGAACTGCTGGAATTGGTGATCGCGCAGCGTCTCAAAATCCAAGAGGCCGCTTTGGTCATCTGGTTTGCCTGTCAGGCGGCAGGCGAAGGCTTCGATAGCATCGAAGCCGTTGGCGATGTGCTGTTCGAAGAAAAGCTGACCAGCCCTGCCTTGCGCAAATCGCTGTCTCAGTTTTTGCTGAACTGCCTTTACGCCCCGCTCGATGCAAAAAAAAAGTTCGAAGACGAGGTGGCCCCACTCCTGATGGCGGACCTCGATCAGAACGCGACTGGTTAGAAACCACATTTTCCTTTGCGGTCGTTCATCTCGAATGGCCCCCATCTGATTTCTGGCGGGCCACGCCATTTGAGTTTTGGCCCGCTCAGCAAATGCATCTGAAGAAAGTCAAGGCACAGTCCAAATGACAACCGAACGTCTGGTCACAGAATATACAGCTGACACGCGGAACTTCCGCCGTGGCGCACGGGTCTATGACCAGACCTTGGCGCGTCAGGAACGGCTGACCAATGACCGCCTGTCCCGCATCGATCGACGGTGGGAACGGTCGACCCGGTCAATCCTGAATACGCGGACGGCACTGGTTGGTTTGACAGGGTATGTCGGCACCCAGGCCCTGCGCGAATTGCGCAATTATGCCGAAGGCTGGCGAGATGTCGAACGCCGTTTGCAGAGCATCGGTGTCGTTTCGGCAGAGGGTCAGAAGAACCTTGTTCAGTTGGCCTTGCGCACAAGGTCCGCAGTCGGCGGCACAGCGACCATCGTGCAAAGGTTTCAGCGGTCTACTGGGGCGGGTATTGAGATCACAACGCGCCGCGTCGAAACTTTGCAGAAGCTATTGGCGGTTCAGGGTGCGACGGGTTCAGAGCGGACAGCGTTGGGCGTGCAGCTGGGTCAAGCCTTGCAGTCCGGTGTTCTGTCCGGTGATGAATTCCGCACCATTCGAGAGAACGCACCAATTGAGTTCCTTGATGCGCTCGCAAGCGCCGCAGGTGTCACACGAAAACAGCTGAAAGCGGTGGCAGAAGACCAAAAGTTGACGACAGACGTGGTGCTCCAAGCATTAGATGGCCTCGCTGCAACGGCAGACCAAAAGTTTGGCGCTTTAGCCATGTCTGGTGACGAAGCTTTTAACGTTCTGGTGACAGGTCTTACGGCCTATGTCGGTGGTATTGATGAAGCTTTGGGTGCTACGGCAGCGATTAACGGTGCCATGGCAGGTTTGGGCCAAATCATGGCTGAATCTTCTGGTGGTGGTGCGGATCTGGCTCGTGCCATTGAAATCGTTGGCTCAGTCGCATTGGCAGCTGCGGGCGGAAAAGGGTTGGGCGCACTCCAATCGTCTCTTCAGTCCGGTACTGCGGCGCGTCGACAAGATGTTGCGGCATCACAGGCCCAAGTCGCTGCCAGCCGCGCTTTAGTTGCTCAGGCAGGTCAAGAATTGAACGCGGCCAATGCGCGCCAACGCGCGGCAAATCAAGAGTTACAATTCCGATTGGCTGCGGGTCGCGCTCATAAGACAGCGCGCCGCTCGGCTGCGGCTGCTGATCGTGCGCAAGAGCGGGCCGCGCTGGCGCTGGCTGGCGCACACGCGCGGGCCACTGCGGCTAAAAACGGTCTGGTTGCGGCCCAGAACCGATTAAACATGGCTTACCGTGCAGGCATTGCTTTGGGCCGAACGATGCGCGGTGTTATGGCGTTTTTCGGTGGTCCGGTAGGCTTGGCAATTACTGCCATTGGCGCGTTGGCCCTGGGGATGGCATCGGCCCGCACTTCAACAGAGCGTCTTGAATCAAGTATTGGTGACCTGAACACGACGATGGGTCGCTTGGAAGGTGTCAATGACACAATCCTCTCAGATCTTGAGCAATTGAAACTGTCGCAAGACAGGCTGTCGACTGCGGTTCAAGAAGGTGGTGAGATTGCCGTTAATGCGGCTCGCAAAGAAGTCTTGGCAATTAATGACAGGATTCGGGCAAATGCCCTGTTGCGACAGGAACTTGCAATTCAGGCAAGGCTGCGTCTCAACGATTTGGAAAAACAGCTTGAGGCGGCAGAGCGTGGTCAGCTGGAGAACCTAAGACAGGCATATGCTCAGGCTACCGGAGATCTGGAACTAGGGGCGATTGATGCCACCTATGAACAATTGGAACAATTTAGAAAGCAGCTAGTAGCTGCTGCCGATGCAATCATCAAAGCTGGTGGGTCGACGTCTGATCTGACTGATGAAATGCGTTTGGCGATGTCCAGCACTGCAGAACTCGCTGCTGAAGTCGAGGCTGCACGGCAGAAATCAGAAGCTCTTTCTGCAGAAGGCGAACAAATTGAGATGTCTTTGAACGGCGCTGCAGATGCTGCCGCCGCTCTTGGTCAGACTGATGTCAGTTCTGAGATTTCGCGCGCAGCTGACGAAGCGGGGCGATTATGGTCAAATCTGGCGTCTGCTTTGAATATTTCGCCCGCAGTGAGTGCGCGCCGTGTCCAAGCGGGCATCGCAGATGGGTCTATCCCGCCGCAAGCCGCTGCGGATTTGCCAAAGACCGAGGCGGATCGCGCTATGGACCGTGTCCTTCAGACGCGCCGCCAAGTAGCGGCTGCTGCGGCAAAAGAAGCGGCGCGACCCAAATCGCGATCTGATGGTTCTCGCGCGCGCTCCGAAGCGAAAGAAGCGCGTGATGCTGAGCGTGATTTGTCAGCAGCGCGCGAACTTCTTGTCGAGAACGGCCAGAAGGCGCTCTACATCGAACAAGAGTTGAATGCCGAACGTCAGCGTTTGCTGGAATTGCTGCCCGCCCTAATCGACATGGGCCTGTCGCGGGCCGATGCGGAAGCCGTCATAAATTCGGAACTTCAGCGCACGGAAGAGCGCCTTGGCCGTGTCAAAACTGCGAGTGAAGAGGCTGCAGAAGCATTTGCTCGAGGCATCATGTCGGACATTCGCCAAGCTGAGAACCTTGGCGATGCCATCGGGCGAATTGGTGATCGACTACTTGATCTTGCTTTAGATCCCGTTTTTGACATGCTTACGCAACAGTTCGCGACAATGCTTACTGGCGGTGGTGCAGGTGGTGGCTTGCTGGGAAGTTTTGCCAGTGCTTTGTTTCCGGTTACCGCAAGCGCCAATGGCAACGCTTTCAATGGTTCGGGTGTTGTTCCTTTTGCTCGTGGTGGTGTGGTCGACAAGCCGACATTCTTCAATTTCGCAGGCAAGCGAAAAGGTGTGATGGGCGAAGCCGGACCCGAAGCCATTCTACCGCTGAGCCGTGGCAAGAATGGCAAGCTGGGTGTGGTCGCAGAACTGCCAACGACACCGGCGATGCCGGCCGGAGCGATGCAGGCGAATTCGACCTTCAGTTGGACCGGTGACATGGTCATCCAGTCGAACAGCGATCAGCCGCAGGATGTCGGCCAAGAGGTCACAGACCAAATGCGCGCCATGTTTGTGCAGATGTTCAGCAAGCAACTGGGGGATGCGATGCGCGGTGGCGGCATCCTCAACTCCACCTATCAGAAAAAGGCAGGTGCCTAATGGTGCTTGAGTTCAACCCTGCATGGGAGCCGACGCTCGAAGGCTATGCCGAAGACAAGGTGCCAAACGTGCGCCGCGCACAGTTCGAGGGCGGCTATTCGCAGCGTTCGAAAACTGGGCCGAATTCTGTTGGCCGTGAAGTGTCGCTGTCCTGGGAAGTCGAGCAATCGCAGAAGGACTACATTGATGGCTTTCTGTCTGATCGAGGCGGCGCAGAAGCGTTTCGCTATCAGCTGCCCTGGGATGCCGGAACAACCCTTTGGACATGCGATGCCTGGGGCAGCGTCCCTATTGGCAAGAGTCGTGGCGTAACCATGTGGCGCATCCGTGCCACCTTCCGGCAAGAATTCGACATCGTCTGATGGATAATTTTGAAGACCCAATGCGCCGCGAGTTGGAAGGTTTCGCGCTCGATGATGTGGTGGAGTTGTTCACGGTGGATGCGCGCATGATCGGCGGTGATGTTTACCGCTTTGCGCCCACGCCTGTGCCGGGCGCAGATTTTGCGCAGGCCCAACCTGTTTTCGGCGGTCAAACCTACGCGGTCATACCGTTTGAATCGGAAGGCTGGGAATGGTCCGCTGGTGGCACCCTGCCGCAGCCCACTGTGCGCTTTATAATGGCGCGCGAAGACGGCGATCAGGTGTCGGTCGCGGCTTATCTGATGTCGATGGTTGAAGCCTATGATGACCTGCTGGGCGCGCAGGTGCATCGGTTGCAAACTCTGCGCAAGTTCTTGGATGATGGGTCGGAACCTAACCCGCAGGCGCATATGGGCGTGGAAATCTACACCGTTGCGCGCAAGACCAACCAGACGCCTGACATGATTGAATTTCAGCTGCAGTCCGCGCTGGATTTGGAAGATGTGTTTCTGCCGCGTCGTCAGGTGCTGAACCATTGCCAGTGGACCTATCGACGGGCCTTGCCGGATGGCAGTTTCGACTATTCGAACGCGACCTGTCCCTATGCGGGCAGCAAGATGTTCGATGCCAACGGCAATCAGGTTTGGTCACCAGATCAGGACCGATGTGGGCGTCAGCTGCGCGATTGCAAACTGCGGTTCGGTCAAAATGCCAAGCTGCCCTATGGCGGTTTTCCCGGCGCAGGTAAATTCAGAGGTTGATGTGATGTTTCATCCTGATTTCTTCCGCCAGCCCGGCGGGGTGTTTTCGCGCGAGGTGCTATTGGACGCGGCAGCGCATGCCGTCCGTGCCGCCCCGAATGAAGCCTGCGGTTTGGTTCGGGCTGGCCGCTATTCGCCGTGTGAGAATGTCGCCGCTGATCCAACGGTCGAGTTCGAGATTGCGCCCGTCGAAATCGGCAAGGCGTTTAGGGCTGGGGATCTGGAAGGCGTCATTCATTCGCATCCGGGTGGGCCGTGGTGGCCGTCGCGCACTGACATGGTGGGCCAGATCGAAACGCGCGTCCCGTGGGCCATTCTGGTGCCGGGTGACGATGGCGCAGAATTGGCCTGCCACTGGGGCGGGCCGCGCCCGCCCGTGTTCCACGATGGCCTGCATGTGCCGCGCGCGTTCCTGCACGGGGTCAGTGACTGTTTCTCGTTAATTTGTGATCACTACGCAGAGGTTATAGGGCATCCGATGGAAGATTGCCCACGCGATTGGGAATGGTGGGTCAATCCAAAAACGGAAGGTGGCCTGTATCTCGATAATCTTGAGGAGTGGGGTTTTGAAGTCATCTCAACAGCGCCGCATGAGTATGCCGCGATCGCGCGTCCGGGTGACGTTTACCTGATGTCAATTCGCTCAAAAGTGCCCAATCACGGCGGCATCTATCTGGGCGACGGGCTGCTGCTGGAACACATGCACGGCAACCTATCTCACCGGGAGCCGATTGCCCGTAAGCTGAAGCACATCACCCACTGGCTGCGACCGAAGGGCGTTTAGGAATGATTCAGGCGTTCCCTTGCCAGTTCCGCGAAGAATGCGGATCGATTGCTGGTCGCGGCATCAATTCGGGCGATCAGCGATTTTGGCAGTGTCAGGAAGATGCGTTCAGCAGCGTTGCTGAGCATCATCGGGACATAGACAATCTTCCCGCCGTCCGCCTCGATGTCTTCGGGCGCAGTGGGATCTGGAATGGCGTCTTCGGCTTCGATCAGATCGGCCAGCGCGCCTTCGATCATATATTGCGCTTCATAAATGGCGTCTGTTTCGGTCGGCGCGCCGCCACCCCCGAATTCGGGGCTGAAATACCCCCAAGTGTCACCTTCGCGGTGAAGGATAACAGGGTAGAGGCGGGTTTCTTTTTGGATCGTCTTGGGCATGGTGGTTCCTATTTTGGCAGTTTGACTTTCGCTTGCTTGGCGATCAGTCGGGCTGTTGGCAGCGGGATGTCTTTGTGGCGTCCCACAATGGTGGTGCGACCATCCTTGTGCGCCCACTTTTCGTGGTTGGTGCCGCCCTTGCTGATGAAGCCTGCGGCTTCCAGTGCTTTAATGATGTCGCGTCTCTTAGTCATGTCTTTTTATACACGTATGTGTATGGAAAGGTCAATATAAAATGCACAAAAGAGCATAAATAATGATCCGAACCGTTTACCTTCACGGGGCCTTGGGCGAAGCCTTTGGTCGCGAATTCCGCTTGGCGATTGACAGCCCGGCGGAGGCGGTGCGCGCGCTTTGCACGATGATCGGCGGCTTTGATGCGCATATGCGTGACCGCTACTATCAGGTGTTTCGGGGGGCAGAAGTCGATGGCCGGGACCAGACCCCGCAGGAACTGCATGTGGCCTTCGCGGATGACGAAACCGAACTTCACATCATCCCGCGCGCGATTGGGGCGAAGCGACAGGGTATCGGCAAAGTTGTGTTGGGTGCGGTGCTGATCGCGGCATCCTTTGTCATTCCCGGCGGTTGGGCAATCGCTGGAAAGGCGGTTTCCGGCCTTGTGGCGCAGGCAGGTGTGGCGATGGTTCTGGGTGGGGTGTCCCAGATGCTCGCCCCGCAACCGACAAGCGGCACTTCGGACTATGACAGCCGCGAGGGGCCAAAATCGGAACTGTTTGGCAGCGCTGTGAATGTGTCGACGCCCGGTGTTGCTGTGCCGGTTGTTGTGGGTGAATGCGAGGTTGGCAGCGTCGTTGTTTCTGCCGCAATTCATGTTGAGGATCTGGGCTGATGGTAAGTGCATTGCGTGGTGCCAAAGGCGGTGGCAAGGGCGGCGGATCGAAGCAGCGCACGCCCAAAGAAGACCCTGACAATCTTTTGGTTGAATCGACAGCCTACGTCATCGACGTGCTGTCTGAGGGGCCGATTGAAGGCTTTGCGGATGAGCGTTACCCGGCCAAGTGCATCTATTTTGATGATACGCCACTGCAGAACGCAAACGGCACCTATAACTTCTCAGGGGTCAAATACTGGTTGCGCACCGGCACCCCGTCGCAAGATCATGTTCCGGGTTTTGCCGCCGTCGAAAATGAAATCGGTGTTGGTGCTTTGGTCGAGCATGGCCAGCCCGTGGCCCGCGCAGTTATGTCACAAGACGTTGATGCTGTGCGGATTAAAGTTGGCGTCAATCAGCTGTCGACCCTGAACAAAAAGAACGGTGATCTGAAAGGCGCGCGCGTCGAATTCGACATCGAAATGCAGGTTAGCAATGGCGGGTGGCGGCGCGTTGGAAGCCGCAAGCGACTGAGCGGTAAGACCACATCGGGTTATCAGCGCGATTATCGTATCAACCTTCCATCGGTGCGGCCTGTTTCGCTGCGCGTAAAGCGGGTGACGCGAGACCGCGATGAAAGCAACGTGCAAGATGACTTGTTTTTTGTGTCCTACACGGAAGTCATCGACGCCAAGCTGCAGTATCCAGACACGGCCTATGTCGCGCTTGCCATTCCTGCGCAAGCCTTTGGTGGCAGGGTGCCGCGTCGATCTTATCGGATCAAAGGTGTGCAGTGCTGGGTGCCGACAAACTACAACCCGGAAGCGCGGACCTATGACGAAAGCGCGATCTGGGATGGCACATTCAAGCTGGCCTATTCCAACAATCCGTCGTTTTTCCTTTACACGATCTTTCTGGAAAACCGTTGGGGGCTAGGCGAACGCATTGCGCCGGAACTGGTCGACAAATGGCGGATCTATCAGATTGGAAAATACTGCGATCAGCTGGTTCCAGATGGATTGGGTGGATCAGAGCCGCGTTTCACAATCAATGGCGTCATGAATACACGCGAAGCGGCCTATCAGGTCATCACGCAGCTTTCGACCGTGTTTCGGGGGGTGACCTATTGGGGAGCGGGTGCGGTAGTGCCTGTGCAGGATGCGCCCGCCGATCCAGTGAAGCTGGTGACCAATGCCAATGTGGTCGATGGGGCGTTCAACTACGCGGGCACGGGGCTGAACGCGCGCAAAACCGCTGTGGTGGCAAGTTTCCGGGATGTGGCGGATCACTATAAGCTGAAGGCGGGTGTGGTCTTTGAGGACCATGACGCCATACAGCGCTACAATCGCCGTCAGTCCGACATCAGCTTGCCCTTCACCACGTCCCGTGGGGAGGCGCTGCGGGCAGCGAAATGGCTGGTCGATACCGACACCACGCAACGCGAGACGGTGAACTATCAGGCGGGATATGATCACGCGGCGCTGCGGCCTGGTGACCGCATCCTGATTTCAGACAAACACCGGGTCGGCTTTCGCATGGGTGGTAGGGTTTTGTCGATTGCCGAAGATCGGCTGTCGCTGACAGTAGATGATCCGGTGGCGCTGCAGGCTTCAGAAACCTACAGGCTTCTGTTGGCAGACTCGGTGGGTGACTTCGTTGAAGCTGATTTGCAGGCCGGGCAGGATGGGTCGCAAACTGTGCTGCTATTTGATGCGCCGGTGCCAGACGGTGTGAGCGCGGGCACGGTATTCATCGTCACGGCATCAAACCTTGCGCCCCGTCAGTTCCGGGTGCTGTCCAACACACCGGAAAAACACCTTTACAGCATCATTGCGCTGGAAGATGACCCGAACAAGTATGACCGCATCGAACAAGGCATCACGGTCGATGACGCGGCCCCATATATTTTGCCCAGTGTCCAGCGACCTTCCCCTGTGGTGGGGCTGTCGGTTGATGTCAGCTATCGCGCGGAACCAGCGGGGCTGGTGGCATCGGTCAGCTGGCAGGTGGCCCCCGGTGAGACCGTTGCTGCGTTTCAGGTTGATTTCACCGATGAAGCGGAAACCCGCACAGTGTTGGGCGAACAGTCGGGTCAGTCGATTGATGTGCCGCTGACGGGTGACAGCTTTGGCCCCTTTACAGTCCATGTCCGAGTGCGAAATGCACTTTTCACGTGGTCAGAGTGGTCTGATCTGACGTTCTATGTGCCCGAAGGCGTCATCACGCCGGGCGATGTCACGGGCTTCAGGATGCGTGTGCTGGGCGATCAGGCGCATCTGACGTGGGATCGGGGCGAGCCGGTTGTGTCGCACTATCACATTCGCCATGCCGCCGATCCGGCATCGGGCTGGGCGAATGCAGTAGATGTTATGGTTGATGCAATTGGGCGTGATGCCATGGTCCCTGCGCTGTCGGGAGCATACTTCATTAGGGCCGTTTCTGTCTTTGACCGCAAAAGCGCTAATGCTGTCATGGTCACGTCCAACACAGTCAATCTGGCGCATTTCAACGTGGTCGAAGCGGTGTCTGCCGAACCTCAGTTCGAGGGAAGCCGTGGTGCTGGTTTGGTCCGGTCTGGCGATGTTCTGGCACTCTTGGCCAGTAATTCGATCTTTTCAGGGCAAAGCATTTATTCCGGTCAGCGGATATTCGCGGGCGATGCGGTGCCTGCTGCGGCCTACTATCAGATGGAAGATATTGTCGATTTGGGCGACGTGTTCACATCGCGGCTGTCTGCGGATCTGCGTGGCTATGGCTATCGTCTGAATGACAGCGTCTTTTCCGGGCAAAGCATCTTTTCTGGTGCGAGTGTTTGGGGGGGTGTGGACGGGCTGTGGCGGTTGTCTGTGGAAGTATCGACGGCGCAGACGGCTAAGGATGATCCTGCCATTGTGTGGTCGGACTGGTCGCCTTTGATTGTGGGCGATTACCTTGCCCGATCCTATCGCTTCCGGGTGCTGTTCGAAGCCTTTGAACCGCGCGTCAGTGTGGTTTTGGAACAGCTGGCGCTGCAGGTCGACATGCCCGACCGCATTGAACGGGGGGATGACATTGCCTGCCCCGCAGCAGGTGTTCAGGTGACGTTCTCGCCGCCGTTTCTGGCCAAACCTGCCATCGTGGTGGACGGTCAGGAACTGCCAACAGGTGCGCGGTCTGTGCGCACCAATGCGGATCGGTTCGGCTTCTTTCAGCAGTTCTTTGATGCAAACGACAATCCCATTCCTGCGGTGATCGACTTCACCGCAGCTGGCTATGGCCGTGGGTCGGCCTAAACAACGGAGTTAATCATGAGCAAATATGGATACGGGGCAATGGTGCCGCCGCCCAATGGACCGGACTTCACCGATGTGCAGTTCGTGTCTCAGGTCTACCAGTCCTTTGTCACCGCCTGCCTGAGCGGGCATTTCGACGATGAGCTGCCCGAAGGCGTTGGTAAGGGGCTGTTTCGCAGCCGCCCGAATGGCGATGACATTGAATTGGTGTTGCATGACGGGGGACAAGAACGGCTGTTTGCGACGTGGCGGACTGCAGCAGGAAATTTTCGACTGAATGCCGCGGGTCAATTTGTTGGTGCCGTAACATTTTTTGCCGCGAGTGTGCCACCATTGGGCTGGATAAAGGCAAATGGCGCTGAGTTGGCCCGCGACACTTACCCTGAATTGTTCGCTATCATTGGCACGTCTTTTGGCGTAGGCGATGGTGCGACCACATTCAATTTGCCCGACCTTCGTGGCGAGTTTTTGCGGGGTTGGGATGATGGCCGGGGTGTTGATAGCGGTCGTGTTTTTGGTTCATCACAGCAGGATGCAATGCAGGATCACAACCACTTTCTTGGCTTGAGCCAGTATGGTTCGGCTGGTCGGTTTGGTGTGAAATCAGGCCAAGCAGATGTTCGTGCTATTGAGAATAGTTCAGCGTCAACAAACGCCAACATTACATCACCCCCTGACACAGCGGGCGGAGGGGCGCCTCGAACCGGTTCTGAGACCCGGCCCCGCAACATGGCCCTTTTGCCCTGCATTTGCTTTGAAGGATCGCTCTCATGAAAATTTACAATTTCGACGCTGAAACGGGAGTCTATACAGGTGAGGCTGCGGCGGATAAGTCGCCGCGTGACGGTGCGTGGCTTGTTCCTGCCTTTGCGACCAAAATTCGGCCACCACAGGTGCCTGATGGCCGTGTGGCGATTTTCCGCGACGGTGCGTGGACCATTGTCGAAGACCATGTCGGGACGGAATACTGGATGCCAGATGGCAGTCATCACGTCATTGAGGCGTATGGCGACGTTCCGCCTGAAGTTGCGTTGTTCGAAGAGCCTGATCTGCGCACGGATGCTGAAAAGCGGCAGGATGTTGTTCGTGACGTTCAGGCGATTGCAAGCGCGGTGCGAACAATCGCGACTGAAGGTGCCGACCATGTCAAAATTGCGGGCTGGAACGCCAAGGTCGAGAGGGCCACGCGCGTCATTGCTGGCGCTGGTTCGGACGCTGATGTGCGTGTTTTGGGCGCAGAGGCTCAAATTCGCGGGCGTAGCGTTGAAGAGCAAGCGCAGATTATCGTTGCTCGCGCCGAAGCGCTTGGTGAACTGAACGGGCTTGTTGAGGGCTTTGAAAGCGAGCTGATCGAAAAGGCGCAGGCTGGGTATGTGGAAGTCGTTAGCGGCTTTGTTGAACAGGCTGAAAAAAGCCTGGAGGGACAGTCGCGTGATACAATCGCGGTTTGGGTGATAGAAACAGCACAAAAGTTGAAGGCGGCTTTGGCCTGATGAGCGCTCTGCGTTGGCTTTGGGCGCTGGATTGGCGACCTGCTGAGTTCTTGCTTGGTCTTGAAATGATGCGGCGCGGCTTTTTGTGGCTGACGGGTTGGGCTGATATGGCGTCACCGATATACGGATCGTTCACGGCGCTGGCTGATCATCATTTCTGGGGACTTCTATTTCTGGTGGTTGGGCTTGGCCAGATCGCCGGTATTGTGATCAACGGTAATTGGCATCACTCACCTACATTGCGGAAGGTATGTTTGCTGTTTTCATTCGCCATGTTCGCTATCCTCATGGTTGCGTTCTGGTCGGTCACGACGACAGGGGCAGGGGTTCAGGCTTGGACATCCGAGGCCTTGAACGCTGTCATGGCTGCCGTGTTCATTTTGAACATTGCGTCCAAACAGCAGGGGTAGGTTATGTGGAAAGAGTTAGTGGCCGATCCGGCTTGGATCGTCGCTGTCACGGGTTTGGTCGGCCTGTTGATTGGTCAGAGGGCCGTAAAGGGTAAAGCGCAAACCGCAAAGTCGGCGGTCGATGAGCCACTGCCGAACACTGAGGTTCTGCACCTCTTGAAGCAGATTACTGAAGGTGTCGCAGCGCTTCAAACGGGCCAGATGGCAGAGCGCGAAGACATCCGAAAAAGCCAAGATGACCTTCGCCGCGTCAATGAGACAGTGCAGACGATCCTAATTACGGTCCGAGTACTTCAGGAACTTCACCGAAGCTGATTTCAGCACACAACTTAACAGCAATGCCCCGCCAGCGGGGTTGGAGGTATTTCTATGGATAAGCAGAAATTCTACGCCGCTTTGCGCAAGCGCAATAGCGGGGTATTTGGCACGTCTTTTTCACAAGCACAGGTTGACGGCATTGAGGCCATCCTTGCTGAGTGCGTGTCGCAAGCCGCTGATCTGGGGCAGACAGCTTATGTCTGTGCGCGCGCTTATGGCGAGACAGGTGGCAAAATGCAGCCAGTCGAAGAAAGCCTGTGGTATAGCGAGAAGCGGCTGTTGCAGGTGTTCGGCAAGCATCGCCGCCAAGGCATCCCCGCATCAAAGCTGGCGCGCAACCCGAAGAAACTGGCGAACGTGGTCTATGGCGGTCACTGGGGCCGGGCAAACCTCGGCAATACAGAACCCAATGATGGATGGGACTTTCGCGGGCGCGGGCTTGGGCAGATTACAGGGCGGCGCAATTACACAAAGTGGTCGCAAGGTCTCGGCTTGCCTCTGATCTCGCAGCCTGATCTGCTTATGGATCTCAAAATTTCGGTCAAAGCATTGGTCGTGCCGATGCTGGAAGGCTGGGCGACTGGTTTGAAGCTGTCTGAATTTATTGAGGGAAGCCATCGCGATTATCTCAATGCGAACGCAGTTTGGAACGGCAATCTTGACGCCGACAAATATGCTGCAGCGGCCCGCGCTTTTGATCTGGCTCTAACGCAATCCGGATATGCGCCCCGCACTGCCCCAGCCGTCCCACAGGTTCCAGAGCGCGATCCTGCGCCTGTTGCCGACACCACCACTCACAAACCCGCTGAGGAGCGCTCAGGCGGTTGGTCTGTGCTTCTGGCGGCTATTCTCAGCATCTTTCGGAGGAAATCATGAACTACGGACCTATTGTGCGGATCATTCTTCGCTACGTTGTTGGCGGTCTTATCATGGGATCGCAAGCGGCGGGTGACGCCCTGGCAGCTGACCCCGACATTGTGATCGCAGGTGCGGCGCTTCTGGGTATGGCTGTTGAAGGTTTCTATATGCTTGCCAATCGCAAAGGATGGGCGAAGTGATCTGGTGGCGACTTGTTGGGAGCACCCTTCGCTTGATCGCGAGCATTGTCTTGTTCCGTGAACGCCTGAAACACTGTGCGGAAGGGGTGCGCTGATGTTGCGGACACTTCTGAATTTCCTTGGCGGCGGCATTCTGGATCGGGCGTTGGATACGGTCGACCGCAAGATTGCCGCCGAAACGGACCGCGAAAGGATCAAGGGTGACATCGTGCGAGAACACTACCGCAACCGGGCAGACTGGATGCGTTCTGGCGGCTTTGTCCTGTCGCTGTTGTTCGCGGTGCCGTTGGCGCTCTGGTTCGGGTCTGTGGTGCTGTATTCCATTCTCTGGTGCCAAGGGTGCGCCTATCCTCAAGATTGGTCCATTGCGGCCCTTCCGGCGCCGCTTGATGATTGGGCGGGCGGCATCATCATCAGCATCTTTGGCGTGATTGGCGTGTCGCGGTTCAAATAGCGATGGCCGTCACGCTTGCTTTCTACAAAGGTCGCGCGAAGACGCGCTGGCACCGGTTTCAAGATGCATCTGTCCGGTTGGCGACCCGCAGCCGGTATAGTCATGTCGAACTGATTGCTGGCACTGCGCTGCATGGTGTCACCACTCAGTGCCTATCGGCGTCTGGCCGGGATGGCGGCGTCCGCGTCAAGCGCATCCTGCTGAAGCCGGAAAGCTGGGATCTGGTCGAACTGCGGATCGATCCTGTCAATCCTGCCCAGTTCATCCACGACCGCATTGGCGCGCAGTATGACTATAAGGGCATTCTGCTGTCGCAGGTTTTGGCTCTTGGTCGTCACTATGAATCGCGTTGGTTCTGTTCGGAGATTTGTGCCGCTGCGCTTGATCTACCCAACCCACAGCGCGTGTCGCCGCAGTTTCTGTTCGATGTCGTGACCTGGGGGCATCAAGGAATCGAGAACGCGGGGTGAACTCTGCCCAAAATTGCGGGACACCTTGCTGCTAACCTATTGATATGCTTAGGGCTGTTCTGAGATTCTGAGGGACACCAGCCCATTGATTTCATTGGTTTTTTCGGGAATTTGGTGGGCGACACTGTGGACCCTCTCTCAGCCGTTGCAGCCTTACCGCGTGATGCGGAAATCTGTGGCTGTAACGGCATTTCCAAAGGTCAGATCGAAGACGCCATCGCAGCAGGCTCGACGGATTTAGGGGCGATCAAGGCCACCACAAAGGCGTCTGCATCCTGCGGGACCTGCACCGGTCTGGTCGAGCAGGTTCTGGCGGTGTCACTGGGCGATGCGTTTGTCATGCCGACCGCGCAACCGATGTGCGGCTGCACCGATATGACCCATGAAGACGTGCGCCGGATGATAAAATCGCAAAGGCTGACGTCGATGGCAGAGGTCATGCAGGAATGCGGGTGGAAGACGCCGTGCGGGTGCCATGTGTGTCGCCCGGCGCTGAACTTCTATCTGCTGGCTGATTGGCCCTTGGAGTATCGCGACGATCCGCAAAGCCGTTTCATCAACGAACGTAAGCACGCCAACATTCAGAAAGACGGCACGTTCAGCGTTGTGCCGCGCATGTGGGGTGGAATCACCAACGCCAACGAGCTGCGCGCGATTGCCGATGCGGCGGACAAATACAACGTGCCGACGGTGAAGGTCACCGGCGGTCAGCGCATCGACTTGCTGGGCGTCAAGGGCGAGGATTTGCCTGCGATCTGGGCCGATCTGAACGCGGCGGGCATGGTATCTGGCCATGCGTATTCCAAAGGCCTGCGCACAGTGAAAACCTGCGTTGGCACCGATCATTGCCGGTTTGGCACGCAAGACAGCACTGGTTTGGGGATCAAGCTGGAGAAGGCGCTTTGGGGCTCGTGGACGCCTCATAAGGTGAAGCTGGCCGTGTCTGGTTGCCCGCGCAATTGTGCGGAGGCGACCTGTAAGGATGTCGGCGTGATCTGCGTGGACAGTGGCTATGAGGTCAGCGTCGGTGGCGCGGCTGGTATGGACCTGAAAGAGACCGAAGCGCTGGCGAAAGCCGCGACCGAGCAGGAGGCGATTGATCTGACGATTGCCTTTGTCCAGCTCTACCGCGAACACGCAAAGTATCTGGATCGGCCCTATAAATTCATCGCGAAATTTGGCCTCGATTGGGTGAAAGAGCGCGTTGTCGATGATTTGGACGAACGCGTGGCTTTGATCGAACGCTTCGAGCTGTCCCAATCCATCTATCGCAAAGACCCTTGGGCCGAGCATGCGGCGGAGAAAGCTGAAAGCTATCAGCCGCTGGCCAATTTGACTTTGGAGGCCGCAGAATGACCGACTGGATTGATATTGCCGATCTGAACGATGTTCCCAAGCGCGGGGCGCGGGTGGTCAAGACGCGCGAAGGCTGCGTTGCGATTTTTCGCACGGGTGCGGATCAGGTTTTCGCGCTTGATAACACGTGTCCGCACAAGCAAGGACCCTTGGCCGAGGGTATCGTGCATGGTGCGTCAGTGACGTGCCCGCTGCACAACTGGGTGATCTCGCTTGAGACGGGCCTTGTGCAGGGCGAGGACGAGGGGCAGGTCGCGACCTATCCCGCACGGGTCGAAGGCGGGCGCATCCTGCTGGATGCCACGTTCCTGCGCGCGCGAGCGGTCGCATGAGCGTGACCCGCACCACATGCCCCTATTGCGGCGTGGGCTGCGGGGTCTTGGCCGGTGCTGACGGCACGATCAAGGGCGATCCGGAGCATCCGGCGAATTTCGGGCGGCTCTGCTCGAAAGGGGCGGCTTTGGGTCAGACGATTGATCTGGAGGGGCGGCTTTTGGCCCCGCAGATCGACGGGAGTGGGGCTAGCTGGGATGATGCGTTGCGGCTGACGGCAGACAAGTTCAGCGCCGCAATCCGCGACTACGGGCCTGATAGCGTTGCGTTTTATGTCTCGGGCCAGATCCTGACCGAGGACTATTACCTCGCCAACAAGCTGATGAAGGGCTTTATCGGCTCGGCCAATATCGACACGAACTCGCGTCTTTGCATGGCGTCTTCGGTTGCTGGGCATAAGCGGGCGTTTGGGACGGATACCGTTCCTGGCATCTACGCCGATTTGGAGGAGGCGGACCTGATCGTTCTGGTCGGCTCGAATCTGGCGTGGTGCCACCCGGTGCTGCATCAGCGGGTGGCAGAGGCCAAAGCCAAGCGCCCCGAAATGCGGGTCGTGAATGTCGACCCGCGCCGGACAGCGACCTGTGATTTGGCCGATCTGCATCTGCGGATCACGCCTGATGGGGATGCGGCCTTGTTCAATGGGCTGCTGGCGCATCTGGCCGAAACGGATTGCGTGGATGCCGATTATGTGGCGCAGCATGTAAACGGGTTTGATGCCACTTTAGACGCGGCGCGCAGCTCTGATCCGATGGACAGCGGCGCAGATGCGGCTGATATTCAAGCGTTTTACCAGCTTTGGGCTGAAACGCAGAAGGTCGTGACGCTTTACTCGCAAGGGGTGAACCAATCGGCTTGCGGCACTGATAAGGTCAACACGATCCTGAATTGCCATCTTGCAACGGGCCGCATCGGCACTCCGGGATGCGGGCCTTTCTCGCTGACAGGTCAACCCAATGCGATGGGGGGGCGTGAGGTGGGCGGTTTGGCCAACATGCTGGTCAATCATCTGGATATCGAGAACCCCGCGCATCGCGCGGCGGTGCAAGGCTTTTGGGGCAGCCCGACGATTGCCGCACAGCCGGGTCTGAAAGCGGTCGATCTGTTTCAGGCCTGTGCCGACGGCCAGATCAAGGCGCTTTGGGTGATGTCGACGAACCCCGCCGTGTCGATGCCGGACGCGGATGGCGTGTCAGAGGCGATCCGCAACGTGCCGTTTGTCGTTGTTTCAGACGTGATGGCGCGCACGGATACGGGCGATCTGGCGGACGTGTTGCTACCCGCTACGGCATGGGGCGAAAAAGACGGCACCGTCACCAATTCTGAGCGGCGTATCTCTCGCCAGCGCGCGTTTTTGCCCGCGCCCGGAGAGGCCCGTCCAGACTGGCGCACCATCGCGGATGTTGCGGCCTACATGGGCTGGGGTGCCTCCTTTGACTATGAGGGCCCCGCGGATGTCTTCGCGGAATATGTGAGTCTCGGCGCAGCAACTCGCGACTTCGGAAAAGACCTTGATCTGAGCGTCTTTGCTGATGCGGATTATGCCAATCTGCTGCCTACCCAATGGCCCGCCAACGATCACCGCTTCTTTGCAAAAGGTGGCTTCTATCACCCGGATGGCAAAGCGAAGATGGTGCCCGTCACGCCGCCCGCTTTGCCTGCAACAACAGGCTTCAAGCTAAACACCGGGCGCAATCGCGATCAGTGGCATACGATGACGCGCACAGGCAAAGCGCCTCAACTTGGGGCGCATCTGGCGGAGCCTTATGTGCAAATCCATCCCGATGACGCGGCAGACTTGGGGGTGGCCGAAGGCGATCTGGTGCAGATCAAGAACGGACACGGGCAAGCGATCTTGCGGGCGCTGATCACGGACAGCACGGCCAAGGGGCAGCTTTTTGCACCGATGCATTGGACGCGTCAGCGCAGTGCGTCGTCGGCTGTGAATGCGGTGACGCCGCAGGTTGTTGACCCGGTCTCGGGCCAGCCAGCGTTGAAGGGCGGCATGGTGGCAGCGCAGCGGTTTGAAGCGGCGTGGTATGTATTTGCGGCCTCAACGACTAGGATGGCCCCCTCGCAGGACTATGCCGCCGTCGCGCGTATCCCTACGGGTTGGCAGGCAGAGTTTGCGGGGCTGACAACACCTGTGGACTGGTCTGATTTTGCGCGCGAGCTGACCCAACAGACGGGCGACGTTGCGGTGATGGAGGATTGTCCCAGCGGGCAGACTCGTATCGCGATTACCCGCGATGGGTCTTTGCAGGCGCTGGTTTTCAGCAGCACACGCCCCGTTGCCTTGTCGCGCAGCCATGCGGTGTCGTTGATCGGCACGCAGGTGAGCGCGTTGCAAGCTTTGTCCGGGCGCGCGAGCATTGATCAGCCCGATCCGGGTGTCACGGTTTGTGCGTGTATGTCGGTCGGGATCAACACCATCCGGGGTGCGATCCGCGAAGGTGCTGGCAGCGTCGAGGCGATTGGCGCGAGGACCTGTGCGGGCACAAATTGCGGGGCCTGCAAGCCAGAACTGGCTGCATTGCTGAGCACTACAGACTTGCCGATGGCCGCCGAATGAGCATGGCGCCGTTCATACGGATCGTCGCCCAAGGCAAAGGGCGCGCGCGGTCGCTGACGCAAGACGAGGCAACAGAGGCGATGACGCTGATCCTGTCGGGCAAGGCCGAGCCTGAGGCGATTGGTGCCTTGTTGATGGTGTTGCGCCTGCGTGGCGAGACCGATGCGGAGATTGCGGGGTTCACCGCTGCGCTGCGCACCTCTGTTTGCAATGATTTGCCCCCCGTTGATCTGGATTGGCCGTGTTATTCGGCTGGACGAACACGTGGTGCACCGCTGTTCTTGCTGGCGGCGAAACTGGTGTCGCAGGCGGGTTACCGTGTGATGTTGCATGGGTCCAATCGATCGCGGCATAACCTGCGTGACGCCTTAAGCCAAACCGGGATATTGAGCGAAACGCTGAGCTATCACCCGCTGGATACTTTGAGCCCCGTGGCGCAAAGCCTGCTTGATCTGCGCGACACGTTCGGGCTGCGCTCGTGCATTAACACGGTGCTGCGGATGTGGAACCCGGCGGCGGCCAGTGCCACGGTACAAGGCGTGTTCCATCCGTCTTATCGCGGCCTGCAAGCCCGCGCTGCCAAGGCGTTGGGCCAGACAAACCTGAGTGTCATCAAAGGTGGTGGTGGCGAGTTTGAGCGCAATCCGGCGAAAGACATCGCTGTATTTGGCTTGCGGGATGGTGCGCATATCGAAGAGCGCGCCTCATCCCTGATTGACGAGACGCGCCGGTTGCATGAGCCGGATCAAGCGATTGATCTGGCGGGCTTTTGGTCAGGCGATCTATCGGATGAATTTGCCGAAGCGACCGTAATTGGCACTGCAGCTCTTGCGCTTTGGACGCTTGATGCGGCGCTGAGCATTTCCGCAGCTGATCGTTTGGCTGAACGGCTCTGGCAGTTGCGCCACGCCCCTGAAAGGAAAATCGCATGAAGACGTTTCCGATGTTTTTGCAGATGAAAGGCCGCCGCGTTGTGATTGTGGGCGGGGGCGAGCAGGCGGCGCAGAAGACGCGGTTGATGCTGAAGACCGAGGCGCGGATTGAAATCCTGGCACAGGGGCTGGAAGAGGAGCTGCAAGCACTGGCCGAGGCGGGGCGCGTTACACATGTCACCGAACGTGTGACCCCTGCACATTTCGCGGACACCGCGCTGTGCTTTGTTGCCAGCGGGTGTCCGGGGGCGGATGCGGCGATGCACGCCTTGGCAAAAGCAGGCGGCGCGACCGTGAATGTCGTTGATCAGCCAGAGCTGTGCGACGCGCTTACGCCGTCGATTGTCGACCGCGACCCGGTCGTGATCGCGATTGGCACGGAAGGCACTGCGCCCGTTTTGGCGCGGCAGATCAAAACGCAGATGGAGCAAGCGCTGGAGCCGCGATTGGGGGAGTTGGCGGCTTTGGCGGGCCGTTTGCGCGGGGCTGCGATGGCGCGCTTGGCCCCACGCGACCGCCGAGATTTGTGGCGGTGGGTGTTCAACGACCTGCCGCGAAAAGCCTTTGCGCGTGGATCGGAACGCGAGGCGGCGCGGGCGATCAAGGACGCAATCCAAACTGGCGATTTCCGTGCAGACAAAGACGGCAGCGTGGCGTTGGTTGGCGCAGGTCCGGGCGCAAAGGACCTGATCACATTGCGAGGTGTTCAGCGGTTGCAGGAAGCGGATGTGATTTTCTATGACCGGTTGGTCGATCCCAAAATTCTGGAGCTGGCCCGCCGTGATGCGGAGCGGGTTTATGTGGGCAAAAAGCCCGGCTGTCATGCGTGGCCGCAGTCAAAGATTACTCAGATGCTCGTGGCGGCGGCCAAGCAAGGCCAGCGCGTTGTGCGTCTGAAATGTGGTGATCCAGGCATCTTTGCCCGCGGGGCCGAAGAGCTGAGCGCATTGACCGAGGTCGGGATCCCGGTCGAAATCGTGCCGGGTGTGACAGCAGCAAGCGGGGCCGCTGCAGCGTCTGGTCAGATGCTGACCCAGCGCGGCGAGATTGATCAGTTGATCCTGACGACGGGCCATCTGGATGATGGTCCGCGCGCGCCTGATTGGCTCGAGCAGCTGAAACCGGGCGCGTGCGTTGCGCTGTATATGGCGGTCTCTGCCGCGCCGATGATCGCGCGGAACCTGCGCCGCTCGCCTTATTGCGCATTGGTCGAGGTCGAGATCGTGGCGGATGCGCAGCGGGCGAACCAGAAGGTTCTGCGCTGCGCCCCGGACCAGCTGGCTGAGACGCTAAGTCAGAACGACATTCGCAACTCTGCGATGATCTTCCTGCGTTTGCCGAAATCGACGGTGCAACCGGCTCGACAGCCGCTCAGGGTTGTCGAAACCGCCTAAACCTCAATCACCGTCCGCAACACCTTGCGAGCGAAGCTTGGCGCGGCGGGCGCGGTAGCTGGGCAGGATCACCAAAATTACAGCGATCACCAGTAGACCAAGGGTCATCGGGCGCTCCCAGATGAAGGACACCCCGTCATAGAGCTGCATCGAGCGGGAGAAGTTATCTTCAAGCATGCCGCCCAGAATGAAACCGATCAACAGGGGGGCGAGCGGGTAATCTGCGAAGCGCAAGATCGTTGCGAAGATACCGAAGCCAACGAGTAGCAAAAGCTCGGTCGCGTTGTTCTGGCCGATATAGGCACCCATGAGGGTGAAGAACAAAATGAACGGGATCAGATAGTTGCGCGGAACCGACAGGACCTTGGCGATGTATGGGATCAGCGGCAGGTTCAGGACAAGCAGCACCAGATTGCCGATGAACATCGACATGATAACGGCCCAAAAGACTTGCGGTTCGTCCAGCATCAGACGCGGGCCTGGGGTCACGTTCAGCGCGATCAGCGCGCCCAGAAGGATGGCCGTGGTGCCGGAGCCGGGGATACCGAGCGTGAGCAGCGGCACGAAAGAACCGGTGCAGGCAGCGTTGTTTGCCGTTTCCGGTGCAGCGAGGCCTTTGATGGAGCCTTTGCCGAACTCTTCCTGCTCTTTCTTCGGCGCGATATTGCGTTCGACTGCATAGCCGAGGAAGGAGGCGATGGTTGCGCCTGCGCCGGGCAGGACGCCGATGAAGAAGCCTTGGATCGATTGTCGGCCAATGACGGGCGCGATGGATTTCGCCTCGGCCCGGGAAATGCGCAGGTCCTTGATTTCACCATCGGCAGAGCCTGCATCTTTGGGTTTCAGCACCAGGAACAAGGCTTCGGGCAGGGCAAACATGGCCATGGCGAGCGTGATGAAGCCAAAGCCCGATTGCAGGTCCATCAGACCCATCGTGAAGCGTGGCATATTGAAAAGCGCGCCCTCACCGACCGTGGCCATGATCAGGCCAAGCAGAGTCATCAGCATCGCTTTGGCGACTTGCCCCGTGCCAGCAAAGGCCGCAATGGCCGAGAGGCCGACGACCATCAGCGCGAAATACTCGGCAGAGTGGAAGAGGAGCGCGACGGAGGACAGTGCGGGTGCGAAGACCATCAGCAGTAGCGCGCCGATAGTGCCGCCTGCAAAGCTGGCAATGGCGGCGATGGTAAGCGCTTTACCCGCCTTGCCTTGTCGCGCCATCGGGTAGCCGTCGAAACTGGAGGCAACCGTGCCTGCCACGCCCGGCGCGTTGAGTAGGATCGAGGAGGTCGAGCCGCCAAAGATTGCTCCGTAATAGACGCCAGCAAGCAAGATCAGGGCTGCGGAGGGGTCGCCCATCGAGATGGCGACCGGGATCATGATGGCAATGATCGACATCGGGCCGAGGCCGGGCAGCATGCCGATGAACGTGCCGATCAGGCATCCGCCGATTACCATCAGCAGGTTCTGCAGGGATAGGGCGGTTTGAAGGCCGATCAGAAGTCCTTCGAGCATATCAGCCTCCTACCAAAAAGCCGGGGAGCGGGCGCAGGAAGATGCCCAGAACGACCTGAACCAGGTACCAGACGATGCCTGTGGCAATGCCGGATACGAGCAACATCATGATCCAGCGGCGCTCTCCCAGGATGAAGGAGCCGCCGGCAAGGAAACCCACGGTCGAGAACAGGAAACCCGCAGGCCGCAGCAGCAGCGCATAGGCAACCATGAGGCCAAGAAGCATCAGCGCTTGGCCGATTTTGTAGTCGCCGAGGCGGCGGTAGTCTATGTCGCCAATCTTCGGTTCGCCCTTCTCGATACCGAGCAAAATGATGAGCGCTGCGATAATGGCGAGGACTGAGAGCACCTTGGGAAAGGTCGACGGCCAGATCGGATTGCGCCGCATGAAGGGGGCAAGGGTGTCATCCATCGTGAACCAGGCAGTGTAGCCGTAAATCAGGCAGATGCCGAGCAAGACAAGTGCGATCCAGCGATCAAGCGCCATGATGCCCTCCGGTCTAAAGTGAGAAAGGAAAAAAGCGGGGCGCAGCCTTGGCCGCGCCCCGATCAACACTGTCTTAGAGGAAGCCGAGCTTCTTCATCAGATCGCCGATGACCTTCTCCTGATCTTCAAGGAAGGCTTTGAAGTCGTCACCGCTGTTGTGGATGTTCACCCAACCGTTGCGTGCGCGCACTTCTTCCCATTCGGGCGTGTCATACATCTTCATCAGGGCGTCCTGATAAGCTGTGACCTGCTCTTCAGGGAGCCCGGGGGCGCCGAAGAAGCCACGCCAGTTCACAAAGGTCATGTCGATGCCTTGCTCGGCCATTGTCATGGCGTCGCCTGCGGCTTCAACACGCTCGTCCGAGGTGATGCCGATGATCTTCACTTCGCCAGCATTGGCCAGGTCGACGGCCTCCGACAGACCGGTGGAGAGCGCTGCGATCTCGCCCGACAGCAGGGCTGCCATGGCTTTGCCGCCTGCGTCATAGGGGATGTATTTCACCCCAAGCGCGTCCTTGCCGGCCGCTTCCATGACCATCGCGGCCACAAGGTGGTCCATGCCGCCGGGCACCGAACCGCCGCCGATGGCGGTTGCGTCCGGATCGGCGTCATAGGCCGCGATCAGGTCTTCCATCGAGTTCACGGGGCTATCCTTGCCCACGACGATGGCTGCGTAGTCACCGATGGTGCCTGCAATCAGCGTGAGGTCACGGAAGCTTTGCGGGAACACACCGGTGAGTGAGCGGATCACGATGGGGGTCGAGTTGACCATCAGCGTGCCGTGGTTGCTTTCGGCGTTTTCGATCAGATAGCCGATGGCTTTACCGCCGCCGCCGCCCGACATGTTCTCGTAGGATGCGGTGCCGACAAGACCGGCTTCGGTCAGGGCTTCGCCTGTGCCGCGCGCTGTGCCGTCCCAGCCGCCACCGGCACCGCCGGGGATCAGGAAATGAATGCTGTCGACGACCTGATGGCCCTCGGCATGTGCGGGCGCGGTAAAGCCCAGCATTGCCACAGCAGCCGCAATCACGGCCCGACGGCCGAGTTTAAAATTTGTCATGTAG
The DNA here is from genome assembly GCF_020177595.1 of Cognatishimia sp. MH4019. GTDB lineage: Bacteria > Pseudomonadota > Alphaproteobacteria > Rhodobacterales > Rhodobacteraceae > JAHTBL01. Next base: position 97,326 of record NZ_JAHTBL010000010.1, read on the forward strand.
TCCTCCCATTTGACAACTGTCCGCATCGCGGGTCAGTTGAGACGATCAAGCATGAGAACCTGACACAAACCTGTCAAGCCGCGCAAAAAAGGCGACATCCAGCGATGAAGTTTCTCTTGGTGGAGGACAATCAGGAATTGGCAGAGGCCGTCATTGGGCGGATGCAGCTGGATGGCCATGTCATTGACCACGCTGATAAAATTCAGGACGCCATCGCTTTTTCAGAGACCGGAGAGTATGATCTTATCTTGCTCGATATCATGCTGCCTGATGGAGATGGGCGCGACTTTCTCAAGCAGCATCGTGCGGCGCGGCGCAATACGCCGGTGATCGTGCTGACCGCGCGCTCGCAGGTCTCGGACAGAATCGGTGTGCTGGATCTGGGGGCGGATGACTATGTCACCAAGCCCTTCGATCACGCAGAGTTGCAGGCCCGGTGCCGGGCTGTTTTGCGGCGCAAGGCCGGGGCCGCGCAAAGCGAACTGCGCATGGGCGATGTGCGATTTGACCCGGTGGCAGGGCGGCTGACCGTCAAGGATGAGGTGATTGATCTGCGCAACCGCGAACTGCGCCTGCTGGAGCTGCTGTTCAACGCGCCGGGGCAAATCTTTCCGAAGCAAAAGCTGGTAGATCGACTGTTTTCTTATGAAGAGGACGTGTCGGAAAACGCGGTAGAGGTTTATATCGCGCGCTTGCGCAAGCATCTGGAACCGTCTGAGCTCAAGATAACGACCCATCGCGGGCTTGGCTACAGGTTGGACAATGTCTGAGGCGGTGCGCGTCTCAGGCTCGTTGCGCAACCGGTTGACGGTGATCCTGATTGGTGGAGCGGCGATCCTTGCGGTGCTGTTGTTCTTCATTGTGCGCAATTACGCGGCGCAGATCGCGCAGCAAAGTCAGGACAATATTCTTGGCGCATCGGTGACGTCGATCCTTGGGGCGGCGATCATTCGCGATGGCGCGGTGGAGGTCGACTTTCCCTATGCGTCCTTTTCGATGCTGAACACGGACTCTGATGATCGCGTGTTTTATGCAATTTATCAGGATGATACGCTGCTTTCCGGGTATGAGAGCCTGCCCTTGGTCGCGCCCGATTTTGGCGAAGGCACAGTCTTTCGCAGCGCTACAATACAGGGCACGACCCTGCGCGTTGCGACCGCGTCGCGAGTTCTGATCGGAGAAGACAGACGCACGCGCATCTCGGTCTCGGTCGCACAGACGCAAGACGCATTGTCAGGGGTGCTGAACCGCATATCGCGCAATGTCGCGTTGTTTGGCGCGGGGTTCTTTGCCTTGGCGACGTTGCTTGCGTTTTGGGCAACGTCCACGACCATTGGGCAGCTGAAACGTCTGACAACCTCGGTGACGCGGCGTGGGCCGCAAGATTTGAGCCCGGTGGTCAAGCCGGTGCCGTCCGAGATGGTGCCGCTGGTCAGCTCGCTCAATCATCTGATGTCGCGGCTTGATCATTCGCTGAGCCAATCGGAGGACTTTATAGCCGAAGCCGCGCACCGGGTGCGGACGCCCTTGGCGACGGTGCGCTCCCATGCCGAAGCCACGCTGCAGCGTGTAGGCCGCGAAGAGAACCGACAAGCACTGCGGTCCATGGTGCGCGCGATTGACGAAAGCTCTCGCGCGGCGGGGCAGTTGCTGGATCATGCGATGATCACCTTTCGGGCCGATCATCTGGATCGGCAGGATCTTGATCTGGTTGATCTGGTGCAGGAACTGGTGCTTCGCCTGACCCCGGTTGCGGACATGAAAGACGTCGATTTACGTCTTGATGCTGCGCCCGGTATTCGCGTGGCGGCTGATCCGATCCTGCTGCAAAACGCGATCCGCAACCTGATCGACAATGCGTTGAAATACTCCCCTAGCGACAGCACGATTATGATCCGGCTGCGCAGTGCGCCCCATATTCAGGTCGAGATTTGCGACGAGGGGCCGGGATTTCCACCGGATCAAATCGGCGGTCTGGTGGCGCGATTTGCGCGTGGCTCGAACGCGGACGGGATCATCGGATCAGGACTTGGTCTGACCATCGCGCAGGATGTCGCGTTGGCCCATGGCGGGCATATCTCGCTGGCAAACCGACCGGAGGGCGGCGCATGTGTTACCTTTTCCTTGTGATCTTCAGCCTTTGGGCTGCGTCCGGCACGGCGCAGGATTGGGAAGACGAGCAGGTCTTTCCCGAAGAGCAGGCCGCGCGCGTGCTGACAGTGCTGTCCAGCACCGACACCTCCTTTTTTGCGTCTATTATCGAAGGGTTTATCGCGCGCAATCCATCTGTGCAGGTTCGCTATCTGGTAACCAGCACTGCCGAGATCGACACCGTTTTCCGGGCCAGCCCCGCGGCGTTCGATATCGTCATCTCCAGCGCGATGGATTTGCAGATCAAATTGGCCAATGACGGCTTGGCCCTTGAGATTGAGGGGCTGAACTACCCCAACTGGGCCGCGTGGCGCCGCAGTCTGTTCGCGTTCACGACTGAACCCGCGGCCATTGTCATCAATCGCGCGGCTTTTGCAGGGCAATCCGTGCCAGAGACCCGGCAAGACCTGATCCAGGTGCTGCGCGCGCAGCCGGAGGCGTTTGAGGACAAGCTGGGCACCTATGATGTGAGGGTATCCGGGGTTGGCTATCTTTTTGCGACGCAAGATGCCCGCACGTCAGAGACCTATTGGCGGCTGATGGAGGTGATGGGCAGTCTTGGCACCCGGCTTTATTGCTGTTCGGGTGATATGATCGAGGATCTGGCCGCAGGCCGCATTACAGTGGCCTATAACGTGCTGGGCAGTTATGCGATCGCGCGCACCGATCTGGCAGATCAGATTGAAGTAATCCTGCCTGCGGATTTCCAGACGACGATGATGCGCACGGCGCTTGTGTCAGCACAAACCGGCCAGCCTGAGTTGGCGACGGCCTTCATCCGCCATCTGATTGATGCGCAATCGAATGAGGATATGTTTCCCTTGCCCCCGCTTCAGGACGCCGCAAAAGCGGGGCAGCCCACGATCACGCTGGAGCCTGCCTTGATGACTTATCTGGATGCGCTCAAGAAAAGGACGTTTCTGGATGAATGGGTAAATGCCGTCATCCAGTAGCGGCGGCTTTTTCAGAGAAATGGCTGGGGTGGTAGGATTCGAACCTACGATACACGGTACCAAAAACCGATGCCTTACCGCTTGGCTACACCCCAACGTAGGCGGCTAAATACGCAGGCTGCGGGGGGTAATCAAGTGCGTTTTCGCAAAAAGTGCAGACGGGGCTATTCGCGCTCGGCATTGCGGTCCAGCAGGTCGCTCTCGGACTGCGCATTGCGCTCATCCTCAATGATCTCGGAGAGTTCCTTATCCGCGGTCGCACTGACCTCTTTAGGCTCCGCGATGACTGGTTTGGCTGGGCTTTTCTTGATGCGCGGCGTGTCCTGAGCCGTCTCGCCCATATCGGTGATAAGGCGGTAGGTCGGCTCGGGCATTTCGATGCCGTCGGCGGTCAGTGCAGCCATCACAAGGCGGATGGCTTCGCCGCGCGCGGCAACGAGGCTTGTCTCGTGCTGGGCGATCCAGCCGGTCACGCGCAAGGTGATGGTGCTGTCGCCGATGGCCTCAATCCAGCAATCCGGCGCGGGTTTATCCAGCACAAACGGTAGGGCTTCGATGGTTTCTTGCGCGATATCACGGGCCTGTGCCAGATCGGCATCCGGCGCGATGCCCAGATCAAACAGAAAGCGCCGCTCATCGTTGCGCGTATAGTTCACGATGCGGCTTTTGAAGACGGTCGCATTCGGGATGTGAATATGATTGCCGTCAAAGCTGAGCAGGATGGTTGCGCGGCTGGTCAGGCGGATGACCTTGCCAATATCGCCTTCGATTTCGACTGTATCATTGGGTCGAAAGGGCTGGCGGATCGACAGCATGATCGAGGCGATGAAGTTCTCGACCGTGTCGCGGACGGCGAAACCAATGGCCAGGCCAACGATACCGGCCGCCCCGAGGATGGTAGAGAGCAGCGCGGTGGCATTCAGGATGTCGAGTGCGACCACAAGGCCACCGATCATAAAGGCAAGCCGGACCAATTGGCGGTAGATATTGGCGATGAACTTGTTGGGGGCAAGCCTGTCCCACGGCTGTCGCATCCGCGTGATCAGTATACCCACGACGACGACCACCAGAAACGCCAGAAGGGCGACAAGGGCCAACGGGATAAAGGCAATCAGCTGTGTCAGGCGCGCCTGAAAACGCTCGACCGCGGGGTTGAGACGTTCAACGACATCCGTGGTCTCAATCACATTGTTCTCAATGGCAACGACGCCTTCAACGCGGCCTGCCAGATCGTTCAGTCGATTGGCGGTGAACGCATCCAGCGTGGTGCCGCGCAGGGTGACGATGCCGTTGGAGACCGAGACGGTGACGTCCTCAAAGCCCTGTAACTCGCCCAGAATACTGCGAATGCGGGTGGCGATGGCGGCATCCTGTGCGGCGCTGTCTTCGACCGCGATGGTGCCGGTGGGCTGCTCGGTCGTGTCCTGTGCCATAGCCGCAAAAGGCAGAAACAGGCACAAGACAAGGGATAAAAACAGGCGCATAAAATCAATCCGCATCAATCGGCGCTCAGAATAGGCACTTGGGACGGTGTGTAAATGTCAGATCGTCTGATCGTAATCGCCTACGGAGGGTTCGGTGCGAATAACCGCGTCGACATCCGCAAAAATCGCACGCATCTCAGCGTCGCTTTCGGGGCTTTCGCAGACCACCACCAGATTGGGGGTGTTGGACGAGGCGCGCACAAGCCCCCATGCACCATTCTCAAGGATCACGCGAGCGCCGTTGACCGTGACGACCTGCGCGATCTTGCGGTCTGCGATGGTCTCCCCCGCGTCGTGCTTGGCGACAAGCTTGGCGACGAGGCGTTCCAGAACTTCGTATTTCTCGGTATCGGCGCAATAGGGTGACATGGTGGGCGTCGCAAAGGTCTGCGGCAGAGCTTTACGCAGATCGGACATCGACATTTCGGGGTTGCGGTCCATCAGCTTGCAGATCTCGACCGCGACGCGCATGCCGCAATCATAACCGCGCCCGATCGGTTCGGCGAGGAAGTAGTGGCCAGATTTCTCGAACCCTGCCAGCGCGCCGATCTCGCGCACGCGGCGTTTCATATGGGAATGGCCTGTCTTCCAGTAGTCTGCTTTCACGTCGAGCTTTTGCAGCTCTGGGTCCGAGGCGAAAAGGCCGGTGGATTTCACATCGGCCACAAAGGTGGAGCCGGGATAGATTTTGGCCAGATCACGGGCCATGATGACGCCGACCTTATCGGCAAAAATCTCTTCCCCCTCGTCATCGACCACACCGCAGCGGTCACCATCGCCGTCAAACCCAAGCGCGAAATCCGCGCCCGAGGCTTTCACGCTGTCGGACATATCATGCAGCATTTCCATGGCTTCGGGGTTCGGGTTGTAGTTGGGGAAGGTGTAGTCAAGTTCGTTATGGGAAGGGACAACTTCGACGCCCAGACGTTCAAAGACCTCCGGCGCGAAAGCCGAGGCGGTGCCGTTGCCGGTCGCGCAGACAACCTTGAGCTTACGGGTCATTTTGAAATCACCCACGAGATCATCCAGATAGGCCTCGCGCACGCCGTCCACAAATTCGTAAGAGCCGCCTTCGCGGGCTACGCCTTCGCCGTTCAGGACGATATCACGCAGTTCTGCCATTTCGTCTGGGCCGTGGGTGAGGGGGCGATCAAAGCCCATCTTCACACCGGTCCAACCGTTGGGATTGTGGCTGGCGGTGACCATGGCGACCGCGGGCAGATCCAGATGGAACTGTGCGAAATAGGCCATGGGCGACAGCGCGGGGCCAATATCTTTGACCGCGATGCCTGCCTGCATCAGGCCGAGCATCAGCGCGTTTTTGATCGACAGCGAATAATCACGATAATCATTGCCCACGGCGATCTCAGGTTTGATGCCGCGTTTGTGCATCTGTGTGCCGAGGCCAAGACCCAAGGCCGTGATGCCTGCGAGGTTGATCTCTTCTGGGTATTTCCAGCGGGCGTCGTATTCGCGGAACCCGGTTGGCGTGATCATGGCATCGCGGAGGAAGGCCCACGTGTTCGGGGTGACGGTCGTGGCAGGTTTGGTCACGGGAAGTAGTCTTTCGTTAGATGCGAATGGGGGTCTCTTTCGCCAGCGTATCGAAAGCCATCAGAGTTGCAATCAAACTGTCCATATCCTGCAGCGGGATCATGTTCGGCCCGTCAGATGGCGCAGAATCGGGCGCCTCGTGCGTTTCGATGAAGACCGCTGCGATGCCTAAAGCGACGGCAGAACGCGCCATAACTGGCGCAAATTCACGCTGTCCGCCGGTTGAACCGCCTTGTCCGCCGGGTTGTTGCACGGAATGGGTCGCGTCCATCACGACCGGATAGCCGGTCTGCATCATGCGCGGCAAACCGCGCATGTCTGCGACCAGGGCGTTGTAGCCAAAGGATGTTCCACGCTCTGTCAGCAAAAGGCGCTCATTTCCGGTCGAGGCGAGCTTGGCGACGACATTGTCCATGTCCCACGGCGCCAGAAACTGACCCTTTTTGACGTTGATGGCGGCGCCGGTTTCGGCGGCGGCCAGCAGTAGGTCTGTCTGGCGACACAGAAAGGCGGGGATCTGCAGCACGTCGCAGACCTTGGCAACAGTGGCGCATTGATCGGCGGTGTGAATGTCGGTCAGTGTCGGCACATCAAGCCCTGCGCTGACAGCCTGCATGACGCCAAGCCCTTCGTCGATCCCAAGGCCACGCTTGCCCGAAAGCGATGTACGGTTGGCCTTGTCAAAGGAGCCTTTGAAAATGAAGTGCGCGCCATGCTTTGCGCAAACCTCTTTCATGGTGCCTGCGATCATCTGGGCGTGATCCACGCTTTCAAGCTGGCATGGACCCGCGATCACAGTCAGGGGTGCATCATTGCTGACGCGCAGATCCCGGATTTCAACGGTTTTCATTTAGGATGTTACCTGTTCGCGAAGGATGGATGCGGTGAGCGAGACCATCAAGTAAATGCCCGCCAGAATGATGAACGCCAAAATCGTGTTCTCGAACTTGCGCGGGTACACGGCTTCGTCCGGCGCTGTAGGTGTCACACCAAGCGAGAGGTAACGCACCTGGCGATTGGCTTCGATCCGGGCGGTCTCCATTTGCTGGAGCGCGCCTTGTAGCAGTCCGTCACGGGTCTGCAGGTCAATCTCGGCCCGGCGGAGTTCGGCGTTTTTGGTGGCGAGAGAGACACCATCGGTGCTGGCGACGGTCAGGCGGGTGCGCAGGCTGTCGATCAGCGCTTGCAGGCGCCGGATATCGGCGCGCACGCCTTCAACGCGGGCGGCGTTGGGCTGGGCGTTGTCGAGCAGGGCCTGCAATTGAAGCTCCTTCTCCTGCAGTTCGGTTTGCCGTTGGCCGATCTGGCTGTTGATCGTCGCAACCTCGGACAACGGGTCTATGGTTTCGATGCTGCGCTGGATATCGACGAGCCGGTCAAGAGCCGCATCGCGTTCCGCCAACGCTTCTTCAAAGCTGTCACGCGCGCCTCTCATCTGGTCTTCGCGAACACGTTGGGTGATGCTGTCGACCCGCTGTTCTGCATAGGAAATCAAGGTGCGCGCCCACTGTTCAGAGGTTTGGGGATCGGCGGCGATCACCTCCATCTTGACGATGCCTTCGGTGGGATCATAGCCGATTTTTACGTTCCGTTTGAAAAGCTTATAAGCCTGTTCGTCAGTCGCATCAGGGGCAAGGCGCTGGATCGCGTCAATCTCGTCTCGGGCGAAATGTTCCTTGAAACCAAGGTCTTCGTCGAGCCGTTGCATGGCCTCGCGCGAAGTCAGATAGCCTTGCACGGCGATACTATCCTGCACGGTGGCCAGTTGCGAGCTGCCAAACATGCTGCCCAGAGAGCCTGCGCTTGCGCTTTCGGCTTGCTGGATGATGAATTCAGAGTTGGTCGCATACATCGGTGTCGCGATAATATAGAAGTAATACCCCGCCATGATCGTCGGCAGGAAGATGAAAAAGCTCAGCCGTGAGATCAGCAAGACGATCTTGCGGCGGCGACGTTTGGCGATGTCGCGTTGAATCTTCATTATCTCGCTGGCGCGTTCGTTTGCGCCGGACAGTAGATCGGTCGACGGCAGATTATTCTCGCCCGATGGAACGGTCTGAGGCAATTGGACCGGTGGCTCCCCACCGCCACCGCCATCGCCCTCGTTCGGCACGACAAGCTGCAGCATGTTTGAACGCTGGAAAGGATCAATGCCTTTGGCGCGCAGCAAGCGCACCGCATCAAAGTCCGAGGTCGGGGCCAGCCCGTGTTTCTGGGCCACCCGGCGGGCCATACGTAGTTGCCGTCCAGTCAGCCCTTCGCGACGCACTGCGTCGATATCCGTCTCCGACGCGACATCACCGGGGCTTGCGATGTCGCCACGCGGGGGCGTCGCGGGGGGCGTTTGCGGGGCCTGCTCAGCAGCGCGTGGACTGGCGGGCGGCACAGGTGCAGCCTGGGCCGGTGCAGTTGGGGCCTCGACGGGATCCTGCATCGGCTCTTCGGCGCGCGCGGCAGAGCCAAGCGCGCCAGTGCGTCGAATGCGGAATTTTTTAGCCTTGGGTTTCATAGTCATAGAGCTGTTTCGCTTCTTCCAAGGTGTCAAACATATGTAACCGCCCGTCGCGCAGAACTGCGGCAGAGCGGGCAAATTTCTCAAGCGTGGCGGGTTGGTGCGATACGATAATCACCGTCGTGGTTCGCAACCGTTCTTTCAGGATCGCTCCGGCCTTGCGATTAAATTCTACGTCAGTTGTGCCGGGCATGCCTTCGTCGATCAGGTAGATGTCGAAATCAAGCGCCAACAGCAGCGCAAACGTAAACCGTGCGCGCATGCCCTGGCTGTAAGTGCCGACAGGCATGTCGAAATATTCCTCTATCCCGCAAAGCCAACGGCAGAACGCCTCGACATAATCCGGATCAAGGCCGTAAAGCCTTGCGATGTAACGCGAATTCTCCATCGCGGATTGGCGGCCTACTACCCCGCCCATGAACCCCAGCGGAAACGAGACGCGGCATTCGCGGCGAATTTCGCCCTCATCTGGTTTCTCCAGCCCGGCCATCATGTTCACCAGCGTGGTCTTGCCGGTGCCGTTTGGGGCCAGAATGCCCAGCGAATTTCCCAATTCCACGCGGAAAGAGGCGCGTTCAAGGATCACCTTGCGCTGTTTGCCCGTCCAGAAGGACTTGCTGACATTTTCAAACTCGAGCATTCACTCGCACTCCGGCACTGCCTCGATGGCCGTTCATCCTTGACGGATTGTTTCGTTTTGACCGGTTTATACCGTCTTTCTGGCTATATTATGTCGGATAGCGCCCCATCAGGGCAACTGAGAAAGAGACAAGGGGCGCATATGCCTCGCTTTTTATGAAAGCTCTTGCTTTTCGACCTTCAAGATTTTGCCCGCGACGATGGCCATGATGGCGGCAAAGAACGAAAGCAAAGCCCCCATTTTTGCGGCATCTTGCACGGCTCCGACCGGGAAGGCGACCGATGCGATGAAAAGCGAAACGGTGAACCCAATCGCGGCGACGCAGCCGATCACGAACAGGTCTGAAGATTTCATGCCCACTGGCAGGCCCAGTTTCAGCGGGTAGGCGGCCAGATAGCCCATTGCCAACACGCCCAGAGGCTTGCCGATCAGCAGACCGGCCAGCACAAGCCATGTGGGTTCACTGATGGAGGAAAACGCAACACCTGCGTTCATCAAACCGAAGAAAAAGAGGATCACCTCAACCGGGTGTTTGAGTAGATGTTCGCTGTGGTTCAGCAGGTCTGTCAAATACTGCTCGGCCTCTGCAAAGATGCCAAAGGCGCGATCTGCGTGGGGCAGTGTTGGAACGATGGGCAGCAGGCCCAAGGCAGGGTGCAGGCCGCTTTCCTGAAAGCCATACCAGCTGAGCGCGCCTGCAAAGAGGTAGGGCCAGAACGACAGCTTGTTGCGCACCCAGGTGGAGTTAGGGCGGACCTGATTGCCGCGATCCATCCGGCGTGGGAGCCAATTGAACAGCACAAAAACGCCCACCGCCGAGAAGACCGAGAGGAGCAGCCAGATCGGTGCCAAGTCGCCCTCGGGGTAGAAAATCGCGAGGATGATTAAGCCCGCAGCGTCATCGGCAATGGCCAGCAACAGCAGGAACCGGACCGCCGGATGGCCCGCGCCAAAGACGATGCGACCGACCAGATAGCTGAACGCGATATCGGTGGCTGTTGGGATCGCCCAGCCGCGCGCAACCGCGTCGTAGACATCGCTACCCAGAAAAAACGCAAGGCCCAGATAGATGGCGATGGGACCGATCATGCCGCCCGCTGTGGCAAACAGAGGCGTGGCGGCTTTCTTGCCACGCAGAGCGCCGTTTTTGAGGATGATCGCCTCCCACACCTCTTTGGCGGCGATGGCGAAGAAGAACGCCATCAGCAGGTCATTGACGAGGTAATGCAGACTTAAAACCCGCTCGGCCCCGCCGTGGTCGTATTTTTCGGCCCCGTGGCCATAGGCATGAAACCAGTGGTCATATTTGGCGCCCACAATATCATTGAACCAAAGCGGGGTTTCGGCGAAGTGGTGATACCCCTCCATATCGATATTGGCCCAGACCAGCGCGATCAAAGCGCCCAAAATCAGCAGGATCGAGTAGTTGAGTACGAAATTCCAGACGCGATACATGCCGTTCTCCCGGTCTTGTGAATGCCATAGTGGGCGAAGCTGTGGCTTCGGACAAGTCACCTTGTATCGCGGATTTCCAAATGGCGAGAGGCATTTGGCATGAAAGCGCTGATGGAGGAGTTGCGCAATTGCACGATTTGCACAGAGCGTTTTGCGGCAACTCAGACGCAACACCGGCCCAATCCGGTGGTTTGGTTTCGACCCGGTGCGCGTTTGTTGATTGCCAGTCAGGCACCGGGGCTGCGGGTGCATGAGGCGAATACGCCGTTCTGGGATCAATCCGGCGTTCGGCTGCGCCGGTGGTTGGGGCTAGAGGACGCGGCGTTCTATGATCGCAGCCGGGTGGCGATTGTGCCGATGGCTTTTTGCTTTCCGGGTTATGATGCCAAGGGGGCGGACCTGCCGCCGCCGAAGGTTTGCGCCGAGACGTGGCGGGCAGAGGTTCTTGCCGGGCTTTCGGATATTCGTCTGACCGTTCTTATTGGCGGCTATGCCCAGCAGTGGCATTTGGGCGGGCGCATGAGCGTGACAGCCCGTGTTGCCGCGTGGCGCGATCTGGCGCCGGATGTCTTTTGCTTGCCGCATCCGTCCTGGCGCAATACGGCATGGCTGAAGAAAAACCCCTGGTTTGAGGCCGAGACCGTTCCGGCTTTGCAAGCCCGCGTCAAAGAGGTGATGGATGACTGAAACCGCACTGGACCGCGCCCATGCGCAGATGGAGCAGAGCGATGCAAAGCGCCTCGCGTTCTTTGAGCGTGTGGCCGATAGCGAGTTGTTTTTGCTTCTGCAAAGCGAGGCGGAGGGCGATCAACTGACGCCGGAGGTGTTCGATCTGGGCGACGCGCAGTATGTGCTGGTCTTTGATCGCGAAGACCGCTTGTCCTCATTTGCGGGGCGGATCGTGCCCTATGCAGCGCTGTCGGGGCGTGTGATCGCGCAGATGCTGGCGGGGCAAAGCGTGGGTTTGGGGATCAATCTGGATGTCGCGCCGTCAGCGACGCTGTTGCCCGCAGAGGCGGTGACGTGGTTGGCCGAGACCTTGGCGCATACACCTGATGAGGTGGAGGCGCGCCCGGTTGAGGTGACGCCGCCTGCGGGTTTGCCGGACACGCTGATTGCGGCGCTGGATACCAAGCTGGCAACGGCGGTCGGATTGGCGTCTATGGCCTATCTGGTCGGTGTGGCTTACGAGGGCGGCGCGAAATCTCACATGCTGGCGTTCATCGGCGCGGCCCCGGGGGCGGAGGATGCGCTGGCCAAAGCGGTGAGCGAGGCGCTGACCTTTAGCGGGATTGAAGCAGGTGCGCTGGATGTTGCGTTTTTCAAAGCGAGTGATCCGATGGCCGCGCGCCTTGCGCGGGTCGGCTTGCGGTTTGACTTGCCGCAACCCGAAGAACCGGAGGAGCGGGCGGCGCCTGGCAGTGACCCGGATGCACCGCCTATCCTGCGTTAGTAGCCCGCGCTGCGATCCACAAGATGCAGAAACGGCAGTCCGTTTTCGCCCCGCCGGATGTTCTCGGCAATAACGCGGGCGGCGGAGGATGCGCGTGTTTCTGATGCAATGTGGGGCGTGACAGTGACGTTCGGATGGGACCAATAGGGATGGTCTTTGGGCAGCGGCTCAACCCGGAACACATCAAGCGTCGCGTGGCCGATCTGGCCGCTATTTAGCGCGGCGAGAAGCGCGTCATCGTCGATCAGGCCGCCACGGCCGGGGTTCAGGATGACAGCACCCTTCGGCAAAGTGGCGAGCGTCTCGGCATTCAGCATGTTTTCGGTCTGAGGGGTCAGGGGAAGGAGCAGGACAAGGATGTCTGCGGTGCTGAGCGCTTGGGTCAAACCGTCCGCGCCTGACAGGCAGGTGATGCCGTCGATCTGCTTGGGTCGGCGGCTCCACCCGGTGACGTTGAATTTGAGCTGCGCAAGCATCTGGGCGCAGGCGGCGCCGAGGGCACCGAGGCCGAGGATCGTTATTTGGCGGTCTCGCGCGAGCGGGGGCGCGACATTGCGCCAGTCGCCATCCAGCCCGTGGATATGCGCGTCCATGCCCAGATGGTGGCGCAGCACATGGCCGGTGACCCACTCGATCATGCCATCGGTCAGACCTTCATCGACCATGCGGGCCAGCGGTTGGGTGAGGGTTTCGTTACCAGTGATCGCCTCCACTCCAGCCCAGAGGTTCAGCACGGCTTTGCAGCGCGTGTAGGGCGTGAAATCCTGCAAGTCGCTGTTGGGGGCATAGACGATGTAATCGACTTTGTCCGGGGCGAAGTCGCGGCGCAGATCGACGGTCAGGCCAGCCTCGGTAAAGGCGGTTTTCAGGGGCGTTTCATACTGTTCCCAGCGCGCATCAAGCGCTGCAAAGAGGACATTGGTCATTGTCTAGCGCGCTCTGTGGACATGGGCGCTTTGGACAAGGCCGAAAGCGGCCATGAGCACCAGCATCGCCGAACCGCCATAGCTGACCAGTGGCAGCGGGACGCCAACGACTGGGGCAAGACCCATCACCATCGACATGTTTACGGCGAAGAACAAAAAGAATGTCGCCGCGATGCCAAGGGTCAGAAGCGACGAGAAGCGGTCTTTCATCCGCATCGCCGAGATGATGCAGAAAAGGATGATGAGCGCGTAGAGCACCAATAGGGAGAACGCGCCGACAAAGCCGAATTCCTCGGCCAGTGTGGTGAAGATGAAATCGGTATGTTTTTCGGGCAGGAAATTCAGCCGGGATTGCGTGCCTTGCATAAAGCCCCGTCCGGTCCAGCCCCCTGAGCCAAGGGCGATCTTGGATTGGGTGATATGATATCCCGCACCCAAGGGGTCGGTTGAGGGGTCGATGAACGTGTCGATCCGGCGATACTGGTAGTCGTTGAGCAATTGCCAATCGGTGCCGCGGCTGACCAGAACCGCGTAGATCAACGCGACGCCAATCAGGATCACCACGGCAAAGTAAAGCCAGTGGACGCCTGCCAGAAACATCATGATGCCGCCACCGGCGGTCAGCAGGATGGAGGTGCCCAGATCGGGCTGGGTCAGTACCAGAAAGACCGGTGCGAGGATCAGCAGAAGCGGGATCAGCACCCAAAGCGGGCGGGAGACCTTATCTTGCGGTAGCCAGTCGTAATAGGCGGCGAGCAACATCACGAGGGTGATTTTAGTGAGCTCGGAGGGTTGAAGGCGCATGAAACCAAGGTTGATCCAGCGCTGGGCGCCCATCCCGACGACGCCGAAAAACTCGACGTATAACAGCAAGATAAGTGAAAAGCCGAAGGCGACAGCCGCGATGTTGCGCCAAAACCAGATGGGGATCATCGCGACGACAAACATCAGCACGACGCCCATCGCAAAGCGTTCCATCTGTTGGCCCGCCCAAGGACTGAAAGAGCCCCCTGCGACGGAATAGAGCATCAGCACGCCGACCCCTGCGACGGCTGAAATCAGCAGTAAGAGCGCCCAATTGATGTAGAAGATCTTCGTTGGACCGCTTGGGACCGTCTTCAGATTATACTCAAGATAACTCATGCGCGGTCGCTGCCTGTTCCGTCATCTGTGTCGCGCTCGCGTAGGTCCATGTTCTCGTGCATTTGCTGGATTTGATCGCGCGCGGCTGTTGGATAGGCCTCCAGCGGGGGAACCTCACCGTAAAGCGCGCGCAAAGTGATGTCGCGCCCTATGGGTGCCGCCGCTTTGGAGCCACCGCCGCCATGCTCGACAACGACGGCAACGGCGATCCGCGGATTCTCGTAGGGCGCATAGTTGACCCAAAGCGCATGATCACGACGCTCCCAAGGCAGGTCTTCGTTGCGGGTCACGCCGCGCCGCCGTTCTTCAGCGGTGATACGGCGCACCTGCGAAGTGCCGGTCTTGCCCGCCATGCGAAACGCGTCTTCGATGATGCGCGAGCGATATCCTGTCCCACGGCGGTGGTTCGAGACAGCGAACATCGCATCCTGCACCCGCTTGAGCAGGTTTGCGTTCAAGCCCAACTCGCCCTCGTCGCGGATCGGCTCATCCACGCCGTTTACGGATTTTATCAAACGCGGGCTGATCGCCCGACCGGTTGCCAGGCGGGCGGTCATCACGGCCAATTGTAGCGGGGAAGACAGCACATAGCCCTGACCGATGGAGGCGTTTACTGTGTCGCCGATCCGCCAGTCGGCATCGCGCACAGTGCGCTTCCACTCCTTGGTGGGAGCAAGCCCTTGGGCGACGGCGGACATCGGCAGGTTATGATCGACGCCAATGCCCAAGCGTTTGGCCATTGCGCTGATCTTTTCGATGCCGACGCGCTGGGCGATATCATAGTAATAGACGTCACAGCTTTGCACGAGGCTGTCATGCAGGTTCATGTTGCCATGGCCCGCACGTTTCCAGCAATGAAAGCGCAAGCCAGAAACGGTCGTGTGGCCCGGACAATACACCGTTTCATCCACGCCGATGACGCCGTCCTCGAGGGCGGCCAGCGCCGTGACCATTTTGAAGGTGGAGCCGGGTGGATAAATGTCTTGCACGGCTTTGGAGCGGAACGGGCGGTATTTGTTGTCGCGTAGCGCGTTATAGGCGTTGCTGGAAATGCCACGCACAAAGAGGTTCGGATCAAAGCTGGGCGCAGAGCCGATGGCAAGCAGATCGCCCGTCTGCGTGTCCATGACAACGGCAGAGGCGGCTTCGCCTTCCAGCCGCGCTTGCACGTAGTTTTGCAGGTCCGTATCGACCGTCAGTTGCAGATCATCGCCGGGTACGCCTTCGGTGCGGTCAAGTTCGCGGATCACGCGGCCCAGCGCGTTCACCTCGATCTGACGGTTGCCCGCTTTGCCGCGCAGGTCGCGCTCGTGTTTGACCTCGACCCCAGTTTTGCCGATCTGGAACCGCGGAATTTGCAAAAGTGGGTCTTGGTCATCAATGCGGCTGAGGTCAAAATCGCTGACCGGGCCAACATAGCCGAGGATATGCGCGTAGTCTTGTCGCATCGGATAGACGCGGGACAGGCCAACCTCCCCGCTGATGCCGGGCAGGGCGGGGGCGTTGACGGCGACCTTGGCAATATCCTCCCAAGCGACGCGTTCGGCGACAGTGACGGGCACAAAAGGGCTGCGCCGTTTGAGTTCTTTGCGCGCGCGGTCAAGGTCTGTGGGATCGAGCGGCACGATCGAGGATAGGCGCGCCAGTGTGTCGTCTACATCGCCTGCATCCTCGCGCACCATAACGATGCGGTAATTCTGCTCATTGTCTGCAATCACGATACCGTTGCGGTCATAGATCAGGCCTCGCGCGGGTGGGATGAGGCGCAGGTTGATGCGGTTTTCTTCGGCCAGAAGGCGGAACTGATCGGATTTTTCAATTTGCAGATGCCGCATGCGCAGGCCGAGCCCGGCGACAAAGACAAGTTGCAGGCCGCCCAGGACCAGGGCGCGGCGGCCCAGCTTGCGGCTGCTTTCTTGTATCTCGCGTTGTGACTTTCGCATCTATCGCGCCTCGACAGGGTCGTATTCGCCGGGGGCGGCCTTGCGCACGCCGAACAGGAAATGCGAGGCCGCAACCATCACAGGATAGGCGAAAGCGGTGGACAGGAACAGGCTTGCGTCAAGCGCCAGCGGCGCGGGTTCGACCAGAAAGAGCATCAGGATCAGCCGGTGAGCGACCACCACGAGGCCGGTGACAACGATGACCGTGAACCATTCCAGAAGGAAGGTGCCGCCGCGCATGAAGATCGCGCGCGATCTGAGCACTTCGAGACCGATAATGACGCAGGCCGCCCAGAGCCCTGGCGGTCGTTGGAACAGGAAATCGGCTAGCAGGATCACTGCGGCGACCAGTAGGGGGGGCACAGCATCGGGGCGGCGCAATACCCAAGCATAGGCCAGACACATCATGTAATCAGGGGCGGCCCAGCGGCGCGGCTCTGTCTCAAGCGGGAGGAGTTGAAGGAAGATCACCAACACGCCAAGACCTGCATAAAGCGCCCAGAAGGCGAAGGGGCGGTTTGCGGTTTGCTCAGCCATCGGTAGCCTCTTGCGTTGGCGCAACCTCGGCTGTGGGGCGTGCGGGAAGCGGGCCGATCAGGTGGCCGGGCTCGTCGATAACCTCAATCGAACGGGAGCGCAGGACACGCAAGAATTCCAGCCGCTCGTAATCGGCAGACAGGCGCACGCGCAGGCGCCGGTCGGGGCTTTGAGCGACTTGGCCGATCAGCAGGCCCGCGGGGAAAACGCCGCCGTCACCGGAAGAGACGACGCGGTCGCCGGGGCGTACGAGGTCGGGGTCTTCGAGAAACTCAACCGGTGGGGCGGGGGAGTTATCACCCGCGAGGATAGCACGCTGGCCAGATGGCTGGATCGTCACGGGAAGGCGCGAATTGCTGTCGGTCAGCAGGATCACGCGGGCGGTGCGGTCCCCGACGCCGGAGATGCGCCCGACAAGGCCAAGGCCATCAGTTGTCGCCCAGCCGTCCTGAATACCGTCGCGCGCGCCGATGTTCAGCAGCACGGATTGTCGGAAGGGCGAGCCGCTATCGGCCAGCACAACGCCGGTCACGAAGGTGAGCTTCGGATCTAGACGGACCTTGTTCAGATCGAGCAGTTTCGCGTTCTTCTGCTCAAGCTGAAGGGCGGCTTCTTTCCACGCCTGCATCTGGCGCAGCTCACGTCGAAGTTCCTGGTTTTGCTCGTAGATTTTGCGGTAAGAGCGGAAGTCAGCAACGATATTCGCAGTCGCTGTCACCGGTGCCATCGCCCATTCGAAATTCGGCACGATCTGGTCAACCAAGTTGGCGCGCAATCGCTCGACACGGGGGCTGTCGATGCGCCAGAGCAGGAACACACCGAAAAGCACAATGACAAGCAGCCCGATCAGCAAGCGGCGGATCGGGCGCACATAGTCATCGCGTCTGGACGTGTCTCGTGCCAAGGGTCGCCCCTTTGCGGGTCAAAAAGGATCAGGTGTCGTAGTCTATCACATGCTTGAGCTTGTGTTCATACTCAAGCGCGCGGCCCGTTCCCAGCGCCACGCAGTTCAAGCTTTCGTCAGCCACCGAGATGGCCAGACCGGTCTGCTCGCGCAGGGCCAGATCAAGCTCGCCCAGCAGCGCGCCGCCACCGGTCAGCATGACGCCCCGGTCCACGATATCGGCGGCCAGATCTGGGGGTGTGGCTTCTAGCGCGGTCATCACCGCTTCGCAGATCTGTTGCACGGGTTCGGCAAGAGCTTCGGCGACCTGCGCTTGGTTGATCTCGGTCTCTTTCGGCACGCCGTTCAGCAAGTCGCGTCCGCGGATTTGCAGCGCCGCCCCCCGGCCATCGTCGGGCATCCGAGCGGTGCCGATGGTGGTTTTGATCCGCTCCGCGGTGGTTTCCCCGATCAGCAGGTTATGCTGGCGGCGCAGGTAGCTGATGATCGCCTCGTCCATGCGGTCACCGCCGACGCGGACCGAGCGGGCGTAGACGATGTCGGCCAGCGACAGAACGGCAACTTCGGTCGTGCCACCACCGATATCGACGACCATGTTTCCGGTCGGGTCAGTAATCGGCATGCCCGCGCCAATGGCGGCTGCGATGGGTTCGGCGATCAGGCCCGCGCGGCGCGCGCCCGCGGACAGAACCGACTGACGGATTGCACGTTTCTCAACAGGCGTCGCGCCGTGGGGGACACAGACGATGATCTTCGGCTTGGACAGCGTCGTGCGGCGGTGCACCTTGCGGATGAAGTGCTTGATCATCTCCTCGGCAACGTCGAAGTCGGCAATCACGCCGTCTCGCATCGGGCGGATCGCCTCAATCGAGCCGGGGGTGCGGCCCAGCATCAGCTTGGCGTCTTCGCCAAAGGCCAAAGCGGTCTTTTTGCCGTCTTTTACCTGATAGGCCACCACGGAAGGTTCCGACAGGATCACGCCTTTTCCTTTGACATAGACAAGCGTGTTCGCTGTCCCAAGGTCGATCGCCATATCCGACGAAAACAAGCCCCCTAAACCAAACATCTGCGCGGTCCCTTACCCCAATATCTCAAAGGCCCGCGACTCTTTCAGCCGCGGGCCATGGGTGCTTATACGGAGCAATGCTGCGCTGCGAAAGGGCCTGATCCAGCCATATCAGCGCGTTTTTGCCGCTGGTGCCGGGTTCAGGACACGTCTTTGTAGGTCACAACGCGCTTGTCAGCCCCCGGACCCGCTTGCTCGCGTCGCATCAAGAGACGGTTGAGCGCGCTGACATAGGCCTTGGCAGAGGCGACAACAGTATCGGTATCAGCAGACTGGCCGGTCACGATGATGCCGTTTTCCTCCATCCGGACAGAGACCGTCGCTTGCGCGTCGGTGCCTTCGGTCACGGCATGCACTTGGTAGAGCTGCAGACGCGCCTCGTGGGGGAAGAGCGCTTTAACCGCGTTGAAGGTGGCGTCCACGGGGCCATCGCCCTCGGCGGTGATCTGGTGCTGCGCGCCGTCGATGATCATCGTCAGATCAGCTGATTGAGGGGCTTCGGTGCCACAGATCACGCGCAGGAATTTGATTTTCAGACGCTCGTCCTCGGGGCGGGCATCGGACATCAGCGCGACCAAGTCGTCGTCGTAGATTTCCTTTTTGCGGTCAGCCAGTTCCTTGAAACGCACAAACACATCATTGAGCTGATTGTCTGCCAACTCAAACCCCAGATCTTTGAGTTTTGAGCGCAGCGCGGCGCGGCCCGAATGTTTGCCCATCACCAGATTGGTATCGTTCAACCCGATGTCCTCGGGCTTCATGATCTCGAAGGTTTCCGCGTTTTTCAGAACGCCGTCCTGATGGATGCCGCTTTCGTGCAGAAACGCGTTCTTGCCGACGATGGCCTTGTTGAACTGCACAGGGAAGCCCGACACGGTGGCAACGCGGCGCGAGATGTTCATGATTTTGGTCGTGTCGATCCCCGTTTGGAACGGCATGATATCGTTGCGCACGCGCAGGGCCATCACGACCTCTTCAAGCGCTGTGTTGCCTGCGCGTTCGCCCAAGCCGTTGATCGTGCACTCAATTTGGCGTGCACCCGCATCGACAGCAGCCAGCGCATTGGCCGTCGCCATGCCGAGGTCATTGTGGCAATGCGTTGCGAAGGTAATCTCGTCCGCGCCCGGCACGTTCGCGATAAGGTCTTCGATGATCTGTGCGCTTTCGCGTGGGGCGGTGTAGCCCACAGTGTCAGGAATGTTTATCGTGGTGGCACCGGCTTTGATTGCGATTTCCACGACGCGGTAGAGGTAATCGGTTTCTGTGCGCGTGGCGTCCATGGGCGACCATTGGATATTGTCGCAGAGGTTACGGGCGTGGGTCACCGTGTCGTGGATCCGCTCGGCCATCTGATCCGGGTCGAGGGCAGTGATATCGCGGTGGAGCGGCGAGGTGCCGATGAACGTATGGATGCGCGGCTTACCGGCGTGTTTGACGGCCTCCCAGCAGCGGTCGATATCCTTAAAATTCGCGCGCGCCAGACCGCAGATTACGGAGTTCACAGAGCGTTCGGCGATTTCTTTGACGGCTGCGAAATCCCCATCGGACGCAATCGGGAAGCCCGCTTCAATAATATCAACGCCCATTTCGTCGAGCAGGGTGGCGATTTCCAGTTTCTCGGCATGGCTCATCGTGGCGCCGGGGCTTTGCTCGCCGTCGCGCAGGGTCGTGTCGAAGATCAACACGCGATCTTGTTTCGATGTATCGGTCATATCATGTCTCTTGAGTTTTGTTTCCTTAGCATTTGGCGCGAAATCCCCCCCTGAGCGGTCGCGCCAAAAGGCACGCTCAGAGGCGGCTAAGGAGAAGCAATAGGCCAGCGCGCAGCGAAAGGCTGCTTGCGAATTGGATATGGCCATTGGTCATCATGCGTCCTGTTATACCGCAGGTTTGATGAATGAAAAGTGCTTTGTCGATTTGACGAGGAAGGGTGGCCTCTTATGTGACACCGCCATGGAACGTGCATTGATTATCGGAGACAGCGGCGGCATCGGCAGCGCTGTGAAAGCGGCTTTGGTAGCGCAAGGCGTGACGGTGGTCGGGTTGTCGCGGTCGGTCGACGGGCTGGACGTAACATCCGAGACATCGGTTGCGGCCTGTCTGGGGGCGTTGCAAGGACCGTTTGATCTGATTTTCGTGGCCACGGGCGCGTTGGAGATCGACGGGCATGAGCCGGAAAAGACGATCAAGGCGCTGGAGCCGGAGGCGTTGCTGGCGCAGTTCAAGCTGAATACGGTTGGCCCTGCGATGGTGCTGAAACATGCGCTGCGGTTGCTGCCGACGGACGGGCGCGCGGTGATTGCGGTGCTGTCGGCAAGGGTCGGTTCGATTGGGGATAATGGTTTGGGCGGGTGGTATTCTTATCGGACCGCAAAGGCGGCGGTGAACCAGATCGTGCACTCGACAGCGATTGAGGTGGGGCGGTCGCACAAGGAGGCGATTATTGTGTCGCTGCACCCAGGCACGGTGGCGACGAAATTTACCGAGAAATACGCAGGGCGTCACAAGACGGTGCCTGCGGACGAGGCGGCGCAAAACTTGCTGTGTGTCATCTCAGAACTTGGAACAGACCAATCGGGTGGGTTTTTCGATTGGGCCGGTAAAGAGGTGCCGTGGTGAGTAAACTGCTGCTTGTGCTGGGCGACCAGCTTTCGATGGATATCGCATCTTTGCGCGAGGGCGATAAGGTGAGCGATGTGGTCGTGATGGCCGAGGTCGCTGATGAGGCAAGCTATGTGCAGCATCACCCCAAAAAGATCGCCTTTATCTTTGCAGCGATGCGCAAATTCGCCAAAGCGCTGGAGCAGGATGGCTGGACCGTTGCCTATACCAAGCTGGATGACGACGAGAACAGCGGGTCGATTGGTGGAGAGCTACTGCGTCGCGCCGAAGAATATGACGCGGGTGAGGTGATCGCGACAGAGCCGGGGGAATGGCGGCTGATCTCGCATCTCGAAGACCTGCCGATCCCGGTGCATCAGTTTCAGAACGATCTGTTCATCGCCTCGCATAAGGAGTTCGAGGACTGGGCCGAGGGCCGAAAGGCGCTTCGGATGGAGTATTTCTATCGCGATATGCGGCGCAAGACCGGGCTGTTGATGGATGGCGATAAGCCGGTTGGGGAGAAGTGGAATTTTGACCACGACAATCGCAAGCCTGCACCGGATGAGGTCACGTTTGACGGACCGTTGAAATTTGAGCCCGATGAGATTGTCGAAGATGTGCTGGACCTAGTTGAGACGCGGTTCGACAATTCCTTTGGCGACCTGCGACCGTTTTGGTTCGCAACGGATCGCGGGCAGGCGCTGGAACAGCTGAATCATTTCATCGAGCATGGTCTGCCGAAGTTTGGCGACTTTCAGGATGCGATGCTGAACGATAATCGCTTCCTCTATCATGGGCTTGTGTCATTCTACATGAACGCCGGTTTGCTCAGCCCGCTTGAGGTGTGCGAGGCGGCGGCGAAAGCCTATGACGACGGAAACGCCCCGATCAACGCAGTCGAAGGGTTCATTCGCCAGATCATCGGCTGGCGGGAATATGTGCGTGGTATCTATTTCTTGGAAGGGCCGGATTACCCGCGCCGCAACGGGTTGAACCATCAGCGCGGGCTGCCGGATTTCTACTGGGGCGCTGAGACGAAGATGAATTGCATCTCGAAGGCGGTGGCCCAGACGAAAGAGGATGCTTACGCGCATCACATTCAGCGGCTTATGGTGACGGGCAATTTCGCGCTGCTTGCGGGCATCAACCCGAACGAGGTGCATGAGTGGTATCTGGCGGTTTACGCAGATGCCTACGAGTGGGTGGAAGCGCCCAACGTCGTGGGCATGAGCCAGTTCGCCGATGGTGGGATCATCGCCTCGAAGCCGTATGTATCTAGCGGCAGCTACATCAACAAGATGTCGGATTACTGCAAGAATTGCGATTACAGCGTCAGTAAGAAAACCGGCGACGGGGCGTGCCCGTTCAACCTTCTTTATTGGCATTTCCTGATCCGGCACCGGGATCGGTTCGATAACAACCCGCGCATGGCGCAGATGTATCGCGTGTTTGACCGCATGGATGAAGAGCGCCGCGAGACTGTGCTGGCTGAGGCCGATGCGTTTTTGGAGAAGCTCGGCAAAGAGGTCGTCTAGACCGGCCTAGATACAGCGCCCTCCATCGACCTCCATCGCGACGCCGGTAATCATGCTGGCCTCGTCCGAGCAGAGAAACGCGGCGGCGTTGCCCATATCCTCGGGTGTGGAGAAACGCCCGATGGGGATCGTGGAGAGGAACTGCGCGCGACGTTCAGGTGTGTCATCGCCCAAAAACGATTTCAGAAGCGGCGTGTCGCCTGCCACCGGGTTCAGCGCGTTCACGCGGATGCCAGCGGGTGCAAGCTCAATCGCCATGGTTTTCGTGGCCGTAATCATCCAGCCTTTCGATGCATTATACCAATTGAGATGCGCACGTGGAGAGACCCCGGCGGTGGAGGCCACGTTCAGGATCGCCCCGCTTTTGCGCGCTTTCATCAGCGGCACGATATGGCGGGCGGTCAGAAAGACGGACTTGGCGTTCACGGCAAGAACGCGGTCGAAATCCTCAACCGTGACGTCTTCCAGTGGGCCGGGCAGATGGGTGATGCCTGCGTTATTCACAAGCACGTCGATATGGCCAAGTTGGTCCAGTGTGGTTTGGGTCATCGCCTCGACCGAGGTATCATCGGCCACGTCTACATGGCAGGCGACGCCACCGATGCGTTCGGCAATGTCACGCGCGGCATCCATGTTCAGGTCCGCGACCACGACGCGGGCGCCCTCGGCTGCGAATTTGCGCGCGATGCCTGCGCCGAAGCCGGAGGCGGCACCTGTGACTATCGCTGTTTTTTCCCGCAATCTCATGGCTTTCTCCTATCCGTGATGGGCGGCGACGGTTTTGAGTTGCGAGAAACCATACAGCGCCTCGAACCCCTTTTCGCGGCCATGACCGGATTTTCCGACCCCACCGAAGGGCAGCTCCACGCCGCCGCCTGCGCCGTAATTGTTGATGAAAACCTGTCCTGCTTTGATCTGTTTGGTCAGCCGCATTTGGCGCGCGCCGTCGCGGGTCCAGATGCTGGCGACGAGGCCGTAATCGGTGCCGTTGGCAATCGCGATGGCCTCGGCGTCGTCGTCAAAGGGGATGATGACCTGGACGGGGCCGAAGATTTCGTCTTTGGCGAGGGTGTGATCAGGCGCGACATTTGTGAAAAGCGTTGGCGCGATGTAGCTGCCACCCGTGGGTGCGTCTGCGATGATCTGGCCTTGGGCGGCTGTTTCAAGGTCATAACCTTTGTCCAGAAAACCGCTGACGATGTCCCTTTGGCGGGCCGAGACGAGCGGGCCGACATGTAGATCATCCAGCGCCGGGCCAACTTGGAGAGCATTGTAACGCTCGGCCATGCGGGTTGTGACTTCGTCCAATTTGGAGCGGTGCACGAGGATGCGTGACGAGGCCGAACAGGTCTGGCCTGCATTCTGGATCGCGGCGTTGACGAGGAACGGCGTTGCGGCGTCCAGATCGGCATCGGCAAAGACAAGCTGTGGGGATTTACCGCCCAGCTCCAGCGTGACGGGCACGACGTTTTGACCCGCTGCTTGCTGGACCAAAGCGCCGACGGGGACAGAGCCGGTGAATGATACATGGTCAATATCGGGATGGCCGGAAAGCGCCGCTCCGGCCTCTGTCCCGAGCCCCGGAACGGTGTTGAGCGCGCCATCGGGAAGGCCCGCATCATAGGCAAGATGGGTGAAGGCGAGCGCGGTCAGGCTGGCCTCTTCCGCTGGCTTCAAAACGCAAGCATTGCCCATGGCGAGAGCCGCTCCGACCGAGCGGCCGATGATTTGCATCGGGTAATTCCACGGCACGATATGACCCGTCACGCCATGGGGCTCGCGCAGGGTGTAGACCGTGTAGCCATCCAGATAGGGAATCGTGGTGCCATGGAGCTTGTCGGCAGCTCCGCCGTAAAACTCCATGTAGCGGGCCAAAGCGATGACGTCGTTGCGAGCCTGGGTCAGGGGTTTGCCGACATCGCGCGCCTCCATCCACGCCAGATCGTCGGCGCGTTTCAGCACAAGCTGGCCGATCTTTGTCAGGATACGTCCGCGCTGGGTCG
Source organism: Cognatishimia sp. MH4019 (assembly GCF_020177595.1). Lineage (GTDB taxonomy): Bacteria > Pseudomonadota > Alphaproteobacteria > Rhodobacterales > Rhodobacteraceae > JAHTBL01. The sequence continues at coordinate 122,189 of NZ_JAHTBL010000010.1, forward strand.
CGGTCATGCGGCCCCAATCGCTGTGTAATGCAGTGCGGGCAGAGGCGACGGCGGTGTCGATATCCGCGGCGGTCCCGCGCGCGATTTGGCTGAAGGTTTCGCCCGTTGAGGGATCTTTTACGGGCAAAACCTCGGCGCCGTCAGCTGTGCGCCACGCGCCGCCAATGCAGATTTTGTCGGTGTCAAACCAGATGCGGCTCATATGCCCTCACTCCCCAGTGGTCGGATCAACTGTGCCGGGGATTGGGGGAATGGTAAAGCGGTCTCAGTTGCCGGAAGTCAGCGCGCCATTTTCCCATTCGCCCGAGCGTTCTTCGCCGCTGGCGTAGCGCATCGTCCCGGTGCCTTGGCGTTTGCCTTGCACGAACATGCCTTCGTAGACATCGCCGCTGGCATAGGTAGCGACACCGCTTCCGCTGATCTCGCCCCGAAGCCATTCGCCTTCGTAGACAAAGCCCTTGGCCATGGTGATCTTGCCGGTTCCGTGGCGCTGGCCGTCCTCGAAATTCCCCTCGTAGACAGAGCCATCCGCATAGGTCGCCTTACCCGCGCCCTGACGTTTGCCGTCGACCCAATTGCCTTCGTAAACATAGCCGTCGGGATAGCGCATGGTGCCTTGGCCGTGGTTCTTGGCGTTCTTGAAGCCGCCTTCATAGGTCAGCCCGCTGGTATAGGTGGCGATCCCTTGGCCTTCGATCACACCGGCGACCCAAGTGCCTTCATAGGTATTGCCATCTGGGTAGACGATCTTGCCTTGGCCTTCTGCAAGGTCCTCCACAAACTGACCCGTATAGACGGAGCCGTCAGGGTAGGTGACCTCGCCCGTGCCGTGGATCATGCCGTTCTGCCAGCCCCCCTGATAGAGGTAGCCATCCGCGCCGATAAAGCTGCCTTGACCATGGCGCTGATCGTTCAGAAACGCCCCTTCATAGACGTCGCCGTTGGCGTAGGTCACCTTGCCCTGGCCTTCGCGCTTGCCTGCCTTGAACGCCCCTTCATAGACGTCGCCATTGGCTTGGGTCAGCACGCCTGTGCCGTCGATCTGACCGGCTTTCCAAGTGCCTTCATAGCGCAGCCCGTCCGGCATGATGAGCGCACCAGTGCCAGAGCGTTGACCTGCGGCCATCATGCCCTCGTAGCGCGCGCCATCGGGGTAAGTGATCGTGCCTTGGCCTTCTTTGACCCCGTTGACCCAATTACCCTCGTAGACATAGCCGTTGGGGCCGGACAGCGTGCCGATGCCGTGGTGGAGCGCGTTGCGAAAGCTGCCTTCATAGCGCATCTCGTTGGCGTATGTGGCAACGCCGGTTCCGGTGCGTTCGCCGTCGACCCACTCGCCTTCATAGGTGGAGCCATCGACATAGGTGATCGTGCCGAACCCCTCGGGCTTGCCACGTGCGAAACTGCCAATGTAGACCGCGCCATTGGGGTAGCTGGCCTGACCCTGGCCTTTGATCTCTCCATCGACCCATTCGCCTTCATAGACATAGCCATTGGGCAAGGTGTAGCTGCCTTGACCGTCCTGCTTGCCGTTCTTGAACGTGCCGACATAGACGCCGCCATCCTCGTATTGCTTTGTTTCCACTTGCTGAGCAGCAGCTGGCAGGGCAAAGGCAAGGCTGGTGAGGGTGGCAATCGCGATGCGGCGCATGTGGGCTGATCCTTGAAAAATCCTTCAAAGCGAGGGTAATTGAGCCCCCGCTCGCCCGCAACGGCTTTCCTTTGACGGGCGACCTATTCCGACGCAGGGCCTTCCCCTTGCGCGGCAATCTGCTAAGTCGCGGAGAGACAGACGAAGGACGACCCCGATGAGCGCGAAATTCCGCATGACGCTGGCCCAGTTGAACCCCACGGTCGGGGATCTGGCAGGCAATGCCGCGAAAGCCAAGGCTGCGTGGGAGGCTGGCAAGGCCGCAGGGGCCGACATGGTCATGCTGCCTGAGATGTTCATCACCGGGTATCAGGTGCAGGATCTGGTTATGAAACCTGCCTTCACGCTGGACGCGATGGCGCATCTGGATGCTTTAGGGGCCGAGTGTGTGGACGGCCCTGTGCTGACGATTGGTGGGCCCTTCATCGAAGGGGTGGCGCTGCACAACGCGTACTACGTTTACGAAAGCGGTGCGCGTAAAGCGGTTGTCTGCAAGCACGAGCTGCCGAACGAGACCGTCTTTGACGAGGTGCGCCTTTATGAGCCCGGCGACATCTCGGGACCGTATGTCGTTGGCCCGATGCGCATCGGATCACCCATTTGCGAGGATGCCTGGCACGAGGATGTCAGCGAGGCGATGGCAGAAAGCGGGGCGCAATTGCTCGCTGTGCCAAACGGATCGCCTTACTACCGCAACAAGTATGAGACCCGGTTGAACATGATGATCGCGCGGGTTGTCGAGACTGGCCTACCGCTGGTCTACCTGAATATGGTGGGCGGTCAGGATGATCAGATGTTTGATGGCGGCTCTTTCGTGCTGAACCCCGGTGGGGAAATGGCTGTGCAGTTGCCCGTCTTTGACGAGGCCATCGTGCAGGTCGATTTTGAGGAAACGGAGGCTGGCTGGCGCGCGGTGCCACAAGAGTTTGCGCCACATCCTGATTTCTACGAGCAGGATTACCGCGTCATGGTCGAGACCTTGCGCGACTACATGCGCAAAACCGGGTTCAGGAAGGTCCTGCTGGGGCTGTCCGGCGGGATCGACAGCGCCATTGTCGCGACGATTGCCGCTGATGCGCTGGGCCCGGAGAATGTGCGCTGCGTGATGCTGCCGTCGGAGTATACGTCCAAGGGCTCCCTTGACGATGCGGAGGCGGTTGCGACTGCACTGGGCACGCAACTGGACACGCTGCCCATCTCCGGCCCGCGTGCGGCGGTGACGGAGGCTCTGGCACCGTTTTTTACCGGGACCGCGCCGGATATTGCGGAAGAAAACATTCAGTCGCGCCTGCGCGGGCTATTGCTGATGGCGCTGTCCAACAAGTTCGGTGAGATGCTTTTGACGACCGGTAACAAATCGGAAGTCGCCGTGGGCTACGCCACGATCTATGGCGATATGTCGGGCGGCTACAACCCGATCAAAGACCTCTACAAAACACGTGTGTTCGAGATTTGCCGCTGGCGCAATGCCAATCATCGTCCGTGGATGATGGCTCCCGCAGGCGAGGTCATCCCGCCGCGTGTCATCGACAAACCGCCCTCGGCAGAGCTGCGCCCGGATCAAAAGGACGAAGACAGCCTGCCGCCCTATGACGTGCTCGACGGTATTCTAACGATGCTGGTGGATGAAGATCGGTCCGTCGCGGATTGTGTGGCGGCTGGCTATGATCGTGAGACGGTCAAGAAGATCGAGCATCTGATCTACATCTCGGAGTATAAGCGCTTTCAGTCAGCCCCTGGCGCGCGCCTGTCTCATCGCGCCTTCTGGCTGGACCGGCGCTATCCGATTGTGAACCGTTGGCGCGATCCGTCCTAACTTCGCTTTTGTGAAGTATCCCGGGGGTGCGGGGGCAGAGCCCCCGCGGAGCGACGCACGAAGTGCGGCGCAATCAGCCCATGAACTGATAGCTCACCGGCACATAGCGGAACCCGTCCTCGCGCGTGTCCACGAAGCCTGCGGCAGGGAAAGGCATGTGATAGCCAATTGTCGCGATTTTGTCAGCGGCCAGCATTCCAAGCACGCGGCGACGCGTGGCGGCGGCAGCTTCCTTATCCATATCAAAACGCACTTCCCAATCTGGATAGGCGAGCGACCAGACGTAGTGGTTTGCCATGTCTGCCATCAGGAACAACTGACGTCCGCCGCTTTCCAGCATGTAGCCCATGTGTCCGGGCGTATGACCAAAGGCCGCCATTGCGGTGACGCCTGATGCGACGCTGCCGCCATCATCCAGAAAGGTCATCTGCTCGGCAAGTGGCGTCACGTTGGAGGCGACCATATCGCCCACGCGATTGCCGGCCTCCATCGCAGACCAGAAGTTATATTCTGCGCTGCCGGTGATGTAGCGGGCGTTCGGGCAGGTGGCTGCGCCATCGCTCATCATGCCACCGATATGATCGGGGTGCATATGAGTGATGACAACGATGGAGATATCTGCAGGGCTGTAGCCCGCTTGGGCGAGCGCACTTTGCAAACCGCCCTGACCAAGGCCGGTGTCGAAAAGAATCCGCTCGGCCCCGGTATCGACCAGCGTTGGGTTGAAGAAGAACTGGCCCATATCCGAAGGGATGAAGTTGGCCTCAGACACCGATTGGAACTCTTCAGCCGAGACATTCATGCCGAAGGTTTCCTGCGGGTTTTCAGCGGCGCGGGAGCCATCCAGAAGCGTGACGACCGTGAACTCGCCCAGATTGAACCTGTGCGCGAGGGTCATGGCCGGGCTGTGACCCTCCGCGCGCAAAAGGGTTGGGGCCAATGTAGCCGCGGGCAACGCGGCTGCTGCGGTTAAGGCTTGGCGGCGTGTGAATAACATCTGCAATCTCCCTCATTTCCTGACCAAGAAAGTAGAGCGCGCATGGCGAAAACCCAGCGTTTGACGCAGATGTGACCCGCGCGGGACGCTAGACAAAAGGCCCCTGCTGTGGGAAGCCACGGGCCAACAGGAGAGCTTGCATGACCGTCACCCGTTTCGCCCCGTCGCCCACCGGCTATATCCACATCGGCAATCTGCGCACGGCGCTGTTCAACTACCTCATCGCGCGCAAGGCGGGCGGCACGTTCATTCTGCGGATCGACGACACAGACCCAGAGCGGTCAAAGGAAGAATATGTCGACGCGATCAAGGAAGATCTGGAATGGCTTGGCCTGACCTGGGACCGGATTGAGCGGCAATCGGGTCGGCTGGATCGCTATGCAGAGACGGCAGACAAACTGCGTGAGATGGGCAAGTTCTATGAAGCCTTTGAAACGCCGACCGAGCTGGATCTGAAGCGTAAGAAGCAGCTCAACATGGGCAAGCCGCCCGTCTATGACCGCGCGGCTCTGGCGTTGTCTGACGCGGAAAAGGACGCGTTGCGTGCCGAGCGGGGCAGTGGCGTGTGGCGCTACAAACTGGATCATGAACGCATCGCGTGGACAGATGGCATTCTGGGCGACATCTCGATTGATGCGGCCAGCGTCAGTGACCCGGTGCTTATTCGCGGTGACGGGCAGGTTCTTTATACGCTGGCCTCGATTGTGGATGACACGGATATGGGCGTGACCCATGTGGTGCGTGGATCCGACCATGTGACCAACACTGCGACGCAAATTCAGATGATCGAGGCGATTGGCGGCACGGTGCCCGAGTTTGCGCATCATTCGCTTTTGACCGGTCCGCAGGGGGAGGCGCTGTCCAAGCGCCTTGGCACATTATCGTTGCGCGATCTGCGCGCACGCGGAGTGGAACCGATGGCGCTTCTGTCGCTGATGGCGCGGCTCGGGTCGAGCGATCCCGTCGAGCTGCGAGGCTCCATGGACGAGTTGATTGAGGGGTTTGATATCAGCCGGTTTGGCTCTGCTCCGACCAAGTTTGACGAGAACGATCTGTTCCCGCTGACGGCGCACCATCTGCAAACCTTGCCTGTTGAGGCAGTCGCGTCGGATATCGCGGCTCTGGGCGTGCCGGATGACATCGCGGGGCAATTCTGGGCGGTCGCGAAAGACAACATCACGACCCGCGCCGATCTGGCCGAATGGTGGACGCTGTTTCGCGATGGCGCTGAGCCGCTGATCGAAGAGGGTGATGAGGCGTTCGTAGCCGAAGCCATGACCCTGCTGCCCGATGGGCCGTATACGGAGACGACGTGGAGCGAATGGACCTCTGCCGTCAAGGAAGCTACGGGGCGCAAGGGCAAGGGGCTTTTCATGCCGCTGCGGTTGGCGGTGACAGGTCGCCGGAATGGTCCAGATATGGCCTCGGTCATGCCGCTTTTGCAGCGTGTGCGGGCGAAGGGCTGAGATTATGGCGCAGGCCCCGGCGAAGTTTCTGACGGGGAGCCTGTTTAAGCATGTATCGGTGATGTCGCTGACCGCATCGGTCGGCTTGATGGCGGTCTTTCTGGTCGACTTTATCGACATGGTCTTCATCTCGATGCTGGGCAAGGCAGAGCTTGCTGCAGCCGTGGGATATGCAGGCGCAATCCTGTTTTTCACGACCTCGTTCAGCATCGGTCTGGCAATTGCCGCGGGGGCTTTGGTGGCGCGCGCTTTGGGCGAGGGCGACGAGGCTCTGGCCGCGCGCCGCACATCGACATCGCTGATCTATGGCGTGGTCTTTTCGGCCATCTTCGCAGCGCTTGTCTGGCTGAACCTGCGATTTTTTGCGGAGCTTTTGGGGGCGACGGGAAATACGCTGGATCTGACCGTGCACTACCTGCAGATCATCGTGCCGTCCTTGCCTTTGCTTATGATCGGGATGATGGGCGGGGCGATCCTGCGCGCCCATGGCGATGCCAAACGCGCAATGATGGCCACGATTTATGCAGGCGTCGTCAACGCGATCCTCGATCCGATTTTGATCTTTGGGCTTGATCTAGAACTCACCGGCGCAGCGCTGGCCTCTGTCTGTGCGCGGATCGCGCTTGCCGCGACGGCTTTGCTGCCAATTCTCAAGTACTATGGCGGATTGAAGCTACCAACTTTCGGTTGCCTGATTGAGGACTTGCCGCCGACCCTCACCATCGCGTTCCCCGCGATCCTGACTCAACTGGCGACGCCCGTGGGGCAGGCTTACGTGACCCGCGCGATGGCAGAATATGGTGAGGCTGCGGTCGCTGGCATGGCGATTGTCGGACGGTTGATGCCTGTGGCCTTTGCGGTGATTTTCGCCCTTTCTGGTGCGATTGGCCCGATCATTGGGCAGAACTACGGCGCTAAGAACAGTGCTCGGGTTGAAGGGGCTTTCTTTGCAGGCCTGACGTTCACCGGGCTGGTGGTAATCGGCATTTCGCTAGCGCTGTTTGGATTACGCGGACCTATTGCAGCGCTGTTTGATGCCGAAGGGGTCACGAGAGACCTGGTCTTCTTGTTTTGCGGGCCGCTTGCGCTTTTGTTTTTCTTCAACGGTGTTCTTTTTGTCTCAAATGCTGCGTTCAACAATCTGGGCCATCCGTTCTATTCCACTTGGGTGAACTGGGGGCGGCACACGCTTGGCACGATGCCGCTGGTGGCGCTTTGCGCTTGGGCGTTTGGCGCACCTGGCGTGCTGATCGGACAGGCGCTGGGCGGCGTTGTCTTCGGAACGGTCGCGTTCTTTCTGGCGCGCAAGGTGATCCGGGACGGGCACGCGCCGTCTGATCGTGATCCGTTTGCCCGACAGGCCCGGCTGCTTAGCCTTTTGAACTTGCGGCGATGAAATGATCGACCAGCGCGATTTCGCTGTTCGTCAGCGTTTGAGCGCGGGGATAGCGGGGCGCTGCGCGGTCGTTCAGGATAGGTGCGTTCCACCCGTCTGTGGTCGCGAAGAACCGGGCGACGCCGTCTTCTCCGAACCGGTGCAGATAGCCTTGCACAACCACATCCAGATAGCTGAGCAGAATCGGATGTTCGACCGACGGCGCGACATGGGCGTCGTCGGGGATCGCGTAGACCGCTGTTTCGCTGGGGGCATTGGTGGCTGTGATCAGCGGCGTCACATTGTGGCGGTCATAGGCATATTCACGAGCGTCTAATGCATGCCAGTCGGCGTCAGGGACGGCTGCGATAAGACCCTCAAGTGTCGTATTGGGATCAGGGCGCACGGTGAGGAATGCCGCTGTGCGATGGGTCGTATGACGCCAAACGCGCCGCCAGCCTTTCAGCGTCGCGTGTTGCACGCCGGGAAAGCTATGGGTGGCGGTGTTGACCAAGGATCCGTAGCCGAAGAAATGCGGATGATGGATCATTCGCGCGCGCGCAGCACCTGAGCAGGGCGGGCCGCGAGTGGGCGCAAGGCGAAGGCCAGACCGGCAAAGAGCGTCGCCAGCACACCCCCGATCACGATGACCAGCGCATTCGGCCAGATTACGGAGAAGGACGTCTCCATCACAAACGTGGTGACGGCCCATCCCGCTGTGATCCCTGCGGCGATGGCGACGAGGCCCGCGCCAGCACCCAAAAGCGCCGCACGCAGCGCAAAGCTGGACAGGATACGCCCGCGGGACGCACCGATTGTCTTGAGCACGGCAGCCTCGTAGGTGCGCGCGCGTTCGCCTGCGGCAGCGGCGCCGATCAGCACCAGAAACCCGGTCAGCAAAGTGGCTGAGGCCCCGTAAGAGGTGGCGGCGGCTAATCCCGCCAGCACGTCCGAGACGCGGTTGATGGCATCGCGCACCCGCACGGCGGTAATGTTGGGAAAGAGGTTGGCCAGCTCGCGCAGGATGCCTGCTTCGGCATCCTCGTCGGCATAGACGGTGGCGATATGGGTATGGGGCGCGCCTACCAGCGCGCTTGGGTTCATCGAGAGGATAAAGCCGATCCCGGCGGTCGAGAAATCGACCTCTCGGAAAGACGCAATCGTGCCAGTGATATCTCGGCCCAGTATGTTGACCGTCATGGTGTCGCCAAGGGCGAGGCCCATCTCTTCGGCTTCCTCGGCGGCGAAGCTGATGAGGGGCGGGCCGGTGTAGTCCTCGGGCCACCATTCGCCCGCGGTGAGGGTCGTGTTTTCAGGCTGCGCGTCCGTGTAGGTGACGCCCCGATCCCCATCGAGAACCCAGTGCCCGCCCGCAACATCACGGGCCGGGCGGTCATTGATGCGGGTGATGATGCCGCGCAGCATGGGCGCGCTGTCAACGCGGGACACGGCCTCGTTCGCATCCAGACGTTCGCGGAACTCGGGCAGTTGGTCGTTCTGGATGTCGACGAAGAAATAGCTGGGTGCGACCTCAGGAAGCTCTCCGGCGATGGCGTTGCGCAGGTTGCCGTCGATCTGGCCGACGGCGGCGAGGACCGACAGGCCAAGGCCAAGGGAAAGGACGACAGAGGTTGCCTCTTCACGTGGGCCGCCAATAGAGCCGAGGGCGAGGCGCAGCGCAGTACGCCCCCGGGTAGAGCGCAGCTTGGTGGCGCGGCGGGCAAGCGCACGGATGCCCATCGCAGCGAGGGTCAGCACAAGAAGCACGCCGACGATGCCGCCTGCGGTCGCCAAGGTCAGCGTCATCGCGTCAGAGAACCAGATGGCGATCCAGATAAGCGCGGCAAGCAAGGCCGATATCGCGATCAGGTAAGGCCACGCTGGTAGCAAACTGCCACTGCCCAATGCGTCGCGAAAGAGGGTCGCGGCGCGGATGTCGTCTGTGCGGGCCAGCGGCCAAAGCGTGAAGATGAGCGCGGCGAGCGCGCCGTAGATCGCGGCTTCCAGAAGCGGAGCAGGGTAGATCGCGAAAACGGCGGGGATTGGCAAGCGTGCCTCGATGATCGGAGAGAGGAGCAGTGGTAGACCTGCGCCCAAAACCAATCCCAACAGGATACCCAGAATCGTGAGCGCGCCGATTTGCAGGAAATACGTCTGAAAGATCGTGCGACGGTCCGCGCCAAGGGTTTTCAGCGTCGCGATCACGCCGGTTTTGCCGGACAGATAAGCGCGCACCGCAGCGGAGACGCCAACGCCGCCAACGGCAAGGCCCGAGAGACCGACCAGCACCAGAAACGCGCCAAGGCGGTCCACAAATTGTTGCACGCCCGGCGCGCCGTTTCGCGCGTCGGTCCAGCGTAGGCCGCTGGCCTCAAAAAGGTCCTCGGCCTCATCCTCGAGCGCTTCCAGTGGGGCGGCTTCAGGCAGATCAAGGCGATATCTTGTTGAGAAAAGCGTGCCCGCGCCAAGCAGGCTTGAGTTGGCAAGGTCCTCGGTCCGGACAATTGTGCGCGGGCCAAGGGCAAAGCCACCTGCGGCGCTATCAGGCTCGGTGACAAGGGTTGCTGACAGAATGAAGTCTTGCGTGCCAAGGCGGAAGGTGTCGCCCGTCTCCAACCCCAGACGATCTTTGAGCACCCGTTCCATAACCGCACCGGGCAAAGCGTCTGTGCCTGCAAGCGCGTCGGGCAAGGGGATCGGCGGATCAAGCACGACCTCGCCGACCAGTGGGTAGGCCGCATCGACGGATTTGATCTGGGTAAGGCCGCGCTCTGCTCCGGTTGGTCCGTCCACAACGGCCATGGAGCGGAAATCAGTCACCTCCGACACCGCGATGGCCTGCGCGTTCATCCACGCGCGTTCTTCGTCGGTCGCGAAGCGGTAGGTGAATTCCATTTCGGCATCGCCGCCGAGAAGGGCTGCACCCTCGCGCTCCAAACCCGCTTGGATGGAAGTGCGAACAGAGCCGACAGCGGCGATAGCGGCGACGCCTAGTGCAAGGCAGGCGAGAAAAATGCGGAAGCCGCGTAAGCCGCCGCGCAACTCGCGGCGTGCAAAACGGGCGGCGATGGCAAGGCTCATTCGGCAGCGTCCCGTGCCGGGGCTTCGTCCACGCGGCCGTCGCGCAGATGCACGGTTCGGTCACAGCGCGCGGCCAGTTCAGGCGCGTGGGTGACCAGAACGAGGGTGGCCCCGTGGCGGTCGCGCAGCCCAAAGAGCATGTCGATGATCGCGGCCCCGTTCGGGCCGTCAAGATTGCCGGTCGGTTCATCGGCCAGCAGGATATCCGGACGCGGTGCGGAGGCGCGCGCGAGCGCGACGCGCTGTTGCTCGCCCCCCGACATCTGGCTCGGATAGTGGTCAATCCGGTGGGACAGGCCGACTGCGTTCAGTTCCTCTTCGGCCCTGTCGAACGCATCGGCATGCCCTGCAAGCTCAAGCGGGACGGCGACATTTTCGAGCGCTGTCATCGTGGGGATCAGGTGAAACGACTGGAACACAACGCCCATATGATCGCGCCGAAACCGCGCGAGCTTGTCTTCGTTCATCTGGGTCAGATCGCGGCCAAGAGCGGTCACGCTGCCGCCTGTTGCCGTCTCCAGCCCGCCCATCAGCATCAAAAGCGAAGATTTTCCCGAGCCGGACGGGCCGACAAGGCCCAGCGTATCTTCTTTGTGAACGTCTAGCGTGATTCCGTGCAGGATATCGACCCGTCCGGCATTGCCATCCAGCGACAAGCGCGCATCTCTAAGGGAAAGGACGGGTTCGGACATGAAAGGACGCCTGCTGATGTTGGTTGCTTTGGGATATGGGGCGCGGGCTCGGACGCGCAACCTGATGGCGCTGTTTTTCATGGTTTTTGCAAGTGTGGCCATGGCTGACCCGCTGCGCATCGCGGCGCTGGGTGACAGTCTCACCCAAGGCTACGGCTTGATGGAGCAAGACGGCTTCGTGCCGCAGCTGCAAGGCTGGCTGAACGAAAACGGCGTTGAGGCAACGGTCGTGAATGCGGGTGTGTCGGGGGATACGACACAAGGCGGATTATCGCGCATCGAGTGGACGTTGACGCCGGATATCGGCGCATTGATCGTGGCTTTGGGTGGCAATGACGTGCTGCGCGGGCTTGATCCTGCGGTCAGCCGGGCGAATTTGCGCGGCATCCTGGAGGTTGCGCAGGCCCGCGAAGTGCCGGTTCTGCTGATCGGGATGGAAGCGCCTGGCAATTACGGTCCGGAGTATAAGCAGGCGTTCGATGCAATGTATCCGGAGTTGGCTCAAGAGTTCGGCGCGCAACACCTTGAGAGCTTCTTTGCAGGCCTCATGCGCGACAGCGACGATCCCGCAGACCTCGTGCAATACATGCAGCCGGACGGCATTCATCCGAATGCGGACGGGGTTTCGAAGATTGTTGAGGCTGTTGGACCTGAGGTTCAGGCCTTGGTTGATCCGCTGATTAACTAAGCGCGATCAAGAGGTTGGGCGGCCCCGAACACGGCGCCGCCCGGAATGCTTTAGGCCAGTGCGAGGTTCGCAGCAGCTTCGCGGCCATTGCGGCCTTCTTCGACGTCGAACGTCACTTTCTGGTTGTCGGCAAGGCCGGTCAGACCAGCGCGCTCGACCGCAGAAATGTGAACGAAAACGTCTTTGCCGCCATCATCGGGCGCGATAAAGCCGTAGCCTTTTGTGGTGTTGAACCATTTAACGGTGCCATTGGCCATCCGTCTGTCTCCTTAAATTAACTGCCCACAGGATGTGGCAGGTCGGCTTGGTCATGCGTTTCAACTGACTGGCCGGATAGGAGCAGGTGGTCGAATAACGGTAACGGTCGCAACCCTCACATGGGGGGTGGGTCATTGAAAAGCAAGTGAAATAAATATGAAAGTTGCGCGTGGCGCCAACCGACGACACTCAGATCTAGCTGGGTCGCTGACACGGATTGTTATCTCAAGGTTTGCGAAACGTCTGCGATAATCCTCTCATTCGAGATGAAGAACATTAGGTCCAGCCCGTAGGCCAAGCGGAACCTAACTTCTTCTGGAAACTCGCTGAGCGCTTCAACATCCCTTATAAAGTCATCGAAGATTTCTAGTTTCTGTCCGGCATCAAGGCTATTGTAAACCGATAATAAAGATGTGGTCATCAATGCTGCGTCATGTGCAAACTGATTTCGAATCGCAAATATCCGTCTTGCGGATTTTATTTGCGCATTACTGAAGAGCCCAAGGTCTTTCGAAAGAGCCAGTTTTCCATTCGCACCGTTCACGGGATGCCGCTTTAGCCAACGCGCTGTTTTCGAAGCTATTTTTTCATTACCAATTGCTTCAAACCAAAACCCATCAATCGCTGCGTTTATTGCGCCTTCGACTACTGAACCGGCCTTCATTGCCAGAGACCAGTCGTCCCCGGCATTTATTGAGTTGACTATGAAGCCTGAAGCTAGGGAGAGCCTTTTTTCGACAAGGCGAAGATGCTTCTTAAATTGCCTGTACTGATCTTCACCTTTGATCGGTTTCCAAGTTTTTTCGCTCAACGAACGAACTTCTTATGCTTGATCCGCTTCGGCTCCAAAGCATCCGCACCCAAGCGCCGTTTCTTGTCTTCCTCGTAATCCTCGAAGTTGCCTTCAAACCATTCCACATGGGCCTCGCCCTCGAAGGCCAGAATATGGGTGCAGATACGATCCAGGAAAAAGCGGTCGTGGGAGATGACGACGGCGCAGCCGGCGAAATCGACCAGCGCGTCTTCGAGGGCGCGGAGGGTTTCGACGTCGAGATCGTTGGTCGGTTCGTCGAGCAGCAGCACGTTGCCACCAGACCGCAGCAGTTTGGCCATGTGGACGCGGTTACGTTCACCACCCGATAGCAGGCCGACTTTCTTTTGCTGATCGCCGCCTTTGAAGTTGAACGCCGAGCAATAGGCGCGGGAGTTCATTTCGGCGTCGCCAAGCTGGATGATGTCATTGCCGTCCGAGATCACCTCCCACACGGTTTTGTCTTCGGGCAGCGCATCGCGGGTTTGATCGACATAGGACAGCTGCACGGTATCGCCGTATTCCAGCGTGCCGTCATCGGGCTGTTCCTGGCCGGTCATCATCCGGAAGAGCGTGGTTTTACCGGCACCGTTGGGGCCGATCACGCCGACGATGCCGCCGGGGGGAAGGGCGAAGGTCAGGTCTTCGACCAACAGCTTATCACCCATGGCTTTCTTGAGGCCGTTTACCTCAATCACCTTGCCGCCAAGGCGGGGGCCGTTGGGAATGATGATCTGGGCGCGACCAAGCTTTTCGCGCTCGGACTGGTTGGCCAGATCGTTATAGGCGTTGATGCGGGCCTTGGATTTGGCTTGGCGCGCTTTTGGGGATTGGCGCATCCATTCAAGCTCGCGCTCCAGCGTTTTCTGCTTGGATTTGTCCTCGCGCGCTTCCTGTTCAAGCCGCTTGGCCTTCTGTTCCAGCCACGAGGAATAGTTACCTTCCCACGGCACGCCGGAGCCGCGATCCAGCTCAAGAATCCAGCCGGTGATGTCATCCAGGAAATAGCGGTCGTGGGTGACGATCAGGATTGTGCCTTTGTAATCAATGAGATGCTGTTGCAGCCACGCGATGGTTTCAGCATCGAGGTGGTTGGTCGGCTCGTCCAAGAGCAGCATTTCGGGCTGTTCCAGCAGCAGTTTGCAGAGCGCCACCCGGCGTTTTTCACCACCGGACAGCTTCGTGACGTCTGCATCGTCGGCGGGGCAGCGCAGCGCCTCCATCGAGACGTCGATTTGCGCGTCGAGGTCCCAGAGGTTCTGGGCGTCGATCTCGTCTTGCAGCTTGGCCATCTCCTCGGCGGTCTCGTCGGAGTAGTTCATGGCCAGTTCGTTGTAGCGATCAAGGATGTCTTTCTTGGCCTTCACACCAAGCATCACATTGCCGCGCACATCGAGGCTTGCGTCCAGTTCCGGCTCTTGCGGGAGGTAGCCGACTTTGGCGCCTTCTGCCGCCCAGGCCTCGCCCGAGAAATCCTTGTCGATGCCAGCCATGATGCGCAGCAGTGTTGATTTACCGGCGCCATTGACGCCGACCACACCGATTTTCACGCCGGGCAGAAAGCTCAGGCGGATGTTTTCAAAGCATTTTTTGCCACCGGGATAGGTCTTTGAGACGCCGTCCATGTGGTAGACATATTGATAGGCTGCCATGGGAAATTCTCCGCTCGCGTGTCGCTGTTCGGCCTTAGATAGCGGGGCGTCCCGGTAAGGGCAATCAGGTGGAGCGGCGGCGGAAGACAGGGCGCATCATTTGCTCTTCGCGCGCGAGCGCTGTCAGCGCGGGTAAAAGTGCGTCTGCTGGTGTGTCGGCTGCGGTAGAAGCACGCGCGCCTTGTGTCCCTGCGAGCCACAGATGTGCCATTGCGTAGCCAAGGGAATAACCGGCCCAATTGGGCAAGTGCCCCGAGCCAAAGAACCAGCGGGCGTGGTCATATTCCGGGTCTGCCCATTCGCGCAGGGCCGCACCCGCAAGCGTTGGGATTAGGCTGTCGTCGATGGCGCATTCCCACGGTTCGGGTTCGGTGCCGTATACTTCGCGAACGAACTGCCCCGCCAAGCCCTCGCTAACCAGAGCTTCGCCTAAAGTGCGTCCATAATGGGCAGCGTCCCACCGCAAGGCGTGGTGTATTTCGTGCGCAATCATGCGTGACAAAGGCCCGTCGAGATTGCGCCGCATGTTGGGATTTTCCGGATCAAAACTCAGGATGATGACGCCCGCGCGCGGCGCATGTCCAACATGTCCAAGCTGTGGAATGCCAAAACCCGGGGTGGCTTGGACGACCAGATCGAGGCGCGGCAGGGTCACAACCTTCGCCAAGCGTTCTTCGGTCGCGACCAGTGTGCGATTAATCTGCGGCAGGACGGGATCCAGCGCGGCTCTTGCGTTCAGGTAGTGGACCGTCCAAACCATATACCTACGCTAGGCGGCAGCTTTTGGCTTGCCCAGCAGCAAAAGGCACACCGTTTAGGTAACTGGCGGGATGTCGCGCGAAAGGGAATTGAGATGCGCGAAGGCTTGCCGATGGCGCGGGCAGGGCAGACGGTTGGGCTGCTGGGAGGATCGTTCGATCCGCCGCATGCAGGGCATGTGAATATCACGCGACAGGCTTTGCGGCGCTTCGGTCTGGATCAGGTGTGGTGGTTGGTGTCACCCGGCAACCCGTTGAAATCGCATGGACCTGCGCCTTTGGAGGATCGGCTGGCGGCCTGTCGAAGGCTGATGCAGCATCCACGGGTGCGCATTACGGATTTCGAGGCGCGTGCCGGGACGCGGTATACGGCAGAGACGATTGTCGCGTTGCGGTTGGCCTATCCCGGTGTTCGGTTCGTCTGGCTGATGGGGGCCGATAACCTTGCGCAGTTTCATCGCTGGCAGCAGTGGCGCTGGATCATGCGCACGGTGCCGGTGGGTGTTCTGGCGCGGCCCGGAGACCGGCTTGTGGCGCGTACATCGAAAGCCGCGCAGGTGTTTGAGGGGGCGCGATTGTCGGGGCGGGCCTCTCAACTGCTTGCCTATGCAGAGGCGCCCGCGTGGTGCTTTATCAACGTGCCGATGGTGGATTTGTCGTCTACGGCGATCCGGGCTCAGGGGAACTGGGGATAAGTCCTTTTGCGGATCAGGGAGGCAAAGCCGGACCCGATCAGCAAGGCGAGACCCACGAAGGTCAGCGTGTCGGGCAGGTCTTGAAAGACGAGCCATCCCAAGGATGTGGCTGCGATGAGCTGGAAGTAGACGAACGGGGCCAGTTTCGTGCTGGGCGCCATGCGGTAGGCGACGATCAAAAGCAGATTGCCGAGCATTGAGCAGAGGCCGGAGGCGAAGGTCAGTGCTGCGATTTCAGCGGAGATTGGAGGCAGCGCTTGCAGGCCGAAAGGCAGGGTGACTACCGCGCTGATGGCAAGCTGGGTGAAGAGCAGCGATCGCGGGCGAGCTGTCTGGGCGAGCCATTTTGAGGCTGTGAGAAACGCGCCGTAGAAGCATCCGGCGAGGACCGCGAAAGCGAGGCCTGTCGTCATGCCAAAGCCCGGTTTAACGACCAACAAGACGCCTGTGAAGCCGAGGAAAAGCAGCAGCGTTTGTGTCCGCGTGATCGGTTCGCGCAAAAGCCAGCTGGACAGGAAGAAGCTGAGGATCGGGCCGATGAAGAAGGCTCCGAAGACATTGGCGATGGGTTCTGTTTGCAGGGCGGT
This sequence comes from Cognatishimia sp. MH4019, assembly GCF_020177595.1. Taxonomy (GTDB): domain Bacteria; phylum Pseudomonadota; class Alphaproteobacteria; order Rhodobacterales; family Rhodobacteraceae; genus JAHTBL01. Next base: position 138,716 of record NZ_JAHTBL010000010.1, read on the forward strand.
GAGGATCGAGGTGATCCCGCCGGTCAGCAATAGCGCCCGGAACCAGACGCGCCAGTCTTTCAAAAGCGGCCATGTGCCCGCGGGAATGAAAGGCAGCACAAGCACGGCGCCGACCACGAACCGGGTCCAGGCGACATAAATCGGGGCGACGCTGTTTTGAGCAACCAGCAGCTTGCCCGCCGTGTCCCCCATCGGGATGAACGACATTGCGACAAACATCAAGGCAACGGGCTTCCACATGAATGCGGCGCTATCACGCGGATTTGCGGCGCGAAAGCGCAAATGGGCGGTTGAGCGCCGCGCGGTGCTGCGCTTAACTGGGGCCATGGGGATGCGTTTCAATCGTCGCGGATTTGTGGCCGCTTTGCTGTCTGGTGTGGCAGCGCCCGCCTTTGCAGGTGCACCTGCACGATCCGACAGGCCAAGCCCGCGCGGGGCCGGCGGCGGGTCTGTTGCGCGCAGGCCCAAGAGCACAGAACGAATTTTGGCCGAGGCCGGGCTATCAGGCGCTGTGGGTTTCGTCGTGGCAGACGCAAAGACCGGGCTGGTTCTGGAGAGCGTGGGCGCGTCAGCCAGTTTGCCGCCCGCGAGCGTCGCCAAGGCGATGACAGGTGCCTACGCGCTGGAGACGCTTGGATCGGAATTCACATTCAAGACGCGTATTTTCGCGCGTGGGTCTGTTTCGGGCGGCATTCTGAGTGGTGATTTGATCTTCGCCGCTGGCGGTGATCCTGTTTTGAATACCGATCATCTGGGCGAAATGGCCGCACAACTGAAAGCGCGGGGCATCCGCGAAGTGCGCGGTAAGTTTCTGGTCTATGGCGGCGCGCTGCCGCGGGTCGACAAGATCGACAAGTCCCAACAGGACCACTTTGGTTATAACCCGACGATCAGCGGCGCGGTGTTGAACTTCAACCGGGTGCATTTTCAGTGGAAGCGCTCCGGTGGGGCCTGGAACCTGACCATGGATGCGCGGGCCAGGCGGTATCAGCCTCAGGTGGCGATGGCGCAGATCAGCGTTGCTGAGCGCTCGACACCGGTCTTTGATTACCGCGATGGCGGGAATGTGGACCGGTGGCGTGTTGCAAGCCGGGCGCTGGGTAATGGCGGTGCGCGCTGGCTGCCAGTGCGCAAGCCTGAGCTTTATATCGGGGATGTGTTTCGCACATTGGCACGGAGTCATGGAATTGTCCTGCCTGCGGCGCAAGCAGGTAGTCGCAAACCGTCCGGGACGGTTCTGGTGCAACGCGACAGCCCGCCTTTGCGAATTCTCGTGCGCGATATGCTGAAATACTCGACCAATATCACCGCCGAGGTTGTGGGGATGACGGCCACGATAAAACGTAAAGGCCAAGTGTCCGGCCTGCGCGCGTCAGCGTCCGAGATGAACCGTTGGGCGCGGTCCCGGTTCGGAGTGCGCGCCGAACTGGTGGATCATTCGGGCCTTGGGGACGCCTCGCGCATCACGGCGGCCGATATGGTCAAGACGCTGGTCGCTCTGGGACCGCAGGGGCGGCTTGCGAGCCTGATGAAAGACATTCCGATGCGCAATGCAGAGTATCAGGTCATCAAAGGGGATCCGAACAAAGTGCGCGCCAAGACCGGGACTTTGCACTTTGTGTCCTCTTTGGCCGGGTATCAGCGTGCGCCCGATGGCACGGATCTGGCTTTTGCGATTTTCTGTGCGGACGTTCCGTTGCGCAAGAAGACGGCAAATGCCAACGGGGACCGGCCCCGCGGGGCGCGCACCTATAATGGGCGCGCGAAGCGCTTGCAACAGCGGCTGCTGCGGCGGTGGGGGCAGCTTTACGGGGCTTAATTCCGGAGCTTAAAGCGTCATGTGCCGGGCACGCGAGCCGCGTTCGATCGCAGCGGCGTGCAGACGGTCGATGTTCAACTCGTAGCGGATTTCTTCAAGCAGGCGCAGTTCTGTCTCGGCAAGGGTGCCGTCGGCGACGGCCACATCACAGGCCAGTGCGTAGGCCGTTTCGTAAAGTTGCGCGGGAAGCACATCGCGGATCAGGCCAAAGAGCGCGTCTAGACCTTCTTCCTGCTCGAACAGGTCAAAGACCGTTTGACTGATGGTCTGCAGCCGGTCAGCGTCGTACCCTGCGAAGATAGGTAAGTGGTTGACTGCATTTGTAATTTTCACAAGCTCGGATGTTCGGATATTCTCATCGGACGCTGAGATCGCGATCATGATGGCGGCAAGGCCATCCTGAGCAGTGAGGGCATGCGGTAGATCGGGCAAGGGGGACTCCTGTTGCGGTTGATCGGACTTTATTGACCTCTGAGCAGGCCAGCAATAGGGAGAGTGCCGAGAAACGGCGGCAAGGGCCGCATGTCAGCGAAAGTGATCCGAGATGTCGAATTTGCGCGATGAAGCAATGCAATCAAAGGCGTGGCCCTTTGAAGAGGCGCGCCGGGTTCTCAAACGCTATGCCAAGAAGGACCCCGAGAAGGGGTATGTGCTGTTTCAGACAGGGTACGGGCCTTCTGGCTTGCCGCATATCGGGACCTTTGGGGAGGTTGCGCGGACTACGATGGTGCGTCGCGCCTTCGAGATTCTGTCGGATATCCCGACCAAGCTGATCTGCTTTTCGGACGATCTTGACGGCTTCCGCAAAGTGCCGGGCAACGTGCCGATGCAGGAAGAGTTGAAGGAAGACCTTCATTTGCCGCTGACGAAAGTGCGCGATCCTTTCGGGCTTTATGAAGGGTTTGCGCAGCATAACAATGCGCGGCTGAACGAGTTTCTGGACAGCTTTGGGTTTGAGTATGAGTTTGCATCCTCGACCGAGTATTACACGTCCGGTCGCTTTGATGAGATGTTGCTGGTCGCGTTGGAGCGCTTTGATAAAATTCAGGAAATCATGCTGCCGACCCTCGGGGAAGAGCGGCGCGCGACCTATTCGTGTTTCCTGCCGATCAGTCCGAAAACAGGGCATGTGCTGCAGGTTCCTACGCTGGAGCGCAACGTCGCGAAAGGCACGATTGTCTATGAGGAACCCGATGGCGAGCGTGTCGAGATCCCGGTGACGGGCGGCAATGTGAAGATGCAGTGGAAGCCGGATTGGGCGATGCGTTGGGCTGCCTTGGGCGTGGATTACGAGATGTCGGGCAAGGACCTGATTGATAGCGTCACGCAATCGAGCAAAATCTGCCGCGCGCTGGGCAAGCCTGCGCCGGAAAGCCTGTCATATGAGCTGTTCAATGACGAGCAGGGGCAGAAGATTTCCAAATCGAAGGGCAATGGTCTGTCGATGGAGGAATGGCTGACCTATGCGGCACCAGAAAGCCTGCAGTATTTCATGTATCAGAAGCCGAAATCGGCCAAGCGGCTGTATTTTGACGTGATCCCGAAGGCGGTGGACGAGTATCACCAGCAATTGCGCGGGTATCCGGGCCAAGAGTTGAAGCAGCAACTGGGCAATCCGGTGTTTCACATTCACGGGCATAATGTGCCCGCCTCGAACATGGTCGTACCGTTTTCTATGTTGTTGAACCTGGCCTCGGTCGCGGGGGCGGAAGAAAAGGCGCAGCTTTGGGGCTTTATCCAGCGCTACGCACCTGAGGCGAGTGCTGAGACGCATCCTGATCTGGATGCAGCGGCCGGATTTGCGGTGCGCTATTACAATGATTTCGTGAAGCCCGAGAAAACTTATCGTGCGCCGACGGATCTGGAGCGTGAGGCGCTGGAAGAGTTGGCGCAAGGTCTGCGGGACTGGGACGGTCCAGCGGATGCCGAAGAGCTGCAAGGCCTTGTTTTTGCCTGTGGTCGCGAGCGGTTTGACCCGCTGCGGGATTGGTTCAAGGCGCTCTACGAGGTGCTGCTGGGCGCCTCGCAGGGTCCGCGCTTTGGCGGGTTCATCGCGCTTTACGGGATCGAGGAGACAGTGGCGCTGATTGAAAAGGGTCTGGCGGGCGAGTTGACCTAGCGTCTTTGTCGCCTACCGTCTCTCTCATAGCCATTGGGAGAGACGGCCATGCACCGACTGCTTTTTTCCGCAATTTTCGCCTTTGGACTGGCCGGATGGGGGCATGCGCAAGATGCCCGAGAGCCTGCTATTCAAAGCACGATCCAAGATCAGATCGACGCGTTTCGCGCGGATGATTTCAATACGGCGTTCTCCTATGCGAGCCCGATGATCCAAGGGATGTTCGGCACACCGGAGAATTTCGGTGTGATGGTGCAGCGTGGTTATCCGATGGTCTGGCGGCCCGATGATGTGCGGTATCTGGAGCTTGCCGAGAAGGGCGGACGGCTTTTTCAGAAAGTGATGATCCGTGATCAGAGCGGCGCATTGCACATGCTGGAGTACCAGATGATCCAAGTGAACGGGGATTGGCAGATCAACGGTGTGCAATTGCTTCCGCAGCCTGATCTGGGCGCCTGACCGCACGGTGGTTTGAGAGCCGCTTAACTTTCCCTTGATACCCCTCTTGCCCGACTGCGGATCGCTTGGATGCGCGGGGTCGAGCAACCACCGAATGCGGTGAAAGGGGTCTTCATGAACAAAGCGATTACCGATGGGCTGGTGCTGACACCGCCCGCATTTGAGAACGGTCTGGATGTGTGGTCGAGCCAGGATGGCACGCCGGGGTCCAACACCTATGCGAGTGCTGCCAACGCGGCGTTTGTCCCGGCAGATCAGGATTTCGGTGGGTGTCTGGAGCTTCAGAAAACCACAACCGTCACCAAGCTCCGCTATATGGGCGAGACACCGATCCTGCCCGGATGCTATCTACGCATCACCGCACGCGTGAAATGCGTCAGCGGTAGTCTTCCGTCCGTTCGGATTGCGGGTTGGGCCGGTGCGGCAGGTGGAACTCATGCCGCGGGTGTTCCAGAGACCGCGGTCAGCACCACGATGACCGACTACGGTGAGGTCTATGAGATTTCGGCGATCGTCGGCACCGGTGATCGCAATGGCGTCGATCTGGTCTGGGGCACGGCCCCGATTTACGGCCATTTCGGGATTGATCTGACGGGCGCCAATGGCGGCATTGTGCGCGTTGACGACATCCAGATCGAAGACATAACAGGTGCGTTCCTGCGTGACATGATCGACGTGGTTGATGTGCGTGATTACGGCGCGAAAGGCGACGGCACGACAGATGATAGCGCGGCTTTTGAGGCGGCGGATGCGGCCTCGGATGGTCGGCGTGTGCTGGTGCCGGCGGGCGTTTATTACATCGGCAATCACGTCACCATCGAAAGCCAGATCAAGTTTGAAGGCACGGTGACGATGCCCAAGAACATTCGCTTTCAACTGCGCCAGGACTTTGATCTGGCAACCTATGGCGACGCGTTTGGCGACGATCTGCTGGGCTTTAAAAAAGGTCTCCAGGCGCTGCTGAACTCTGCCGGACACGAAAGCTTTGATCTGAACGGGCGTCGGATTGCGGTTGATGGTCCGATTGATCTGCACGACGTCGTGGACAACAAGACAAGCTATCATATCCGGCGCGATGTGCGGAATGGTCAGCTTGAAGCGGCTGACACGACGGCTTGGGATACCGACGTTGTGACCTCGCAAGCCAGCTATTCGGCCAGCAACCCGACCCGGCTGACCAATGTGGTGAATGTCGCCAATATCCCCCAAGGTGCGTTGGTCGAAGGCACAGGCGTGGGCCGCGAGATTTACGTGCGCGCGGTGGATGTGGGCGCGCAGACGGTCACGCTTTCCAACCCGCTTTATGATGCGCAAGGTGTGCAGACTTATACATTCAAACGGTTCAAATACCTCTTTGATATGAGCGGGTTCTCGGCGCTAAGCCGCTTTGGCTTCGAAAGTGTCGAGTTTCAATGCAGTGGACGCTGCTCGGGCATTATGCTGCCGCGCGAGGGCTCTATCTTTCGGCTGAATGAATGCACGATCAACCGTCCGAAGGATCGCGGGATTACGTCGACCGGCGGGGGCGATCAGGGCATGCTGATCGACAATTGCCAATTCTTGTCAAACGAGCAGGGATCGCTGGTGGAGGACCGCACGACGGTCGCGCTGAACTCGAACTCGAACGACAACAAACTGCGCAACAACCGTGTGGTTCTGTTCGGACATTTCGCCGTGATGAACGGGTTCAACCACTTGATTTCGGGCAATCACTTCTTTCAGGGCGGATCCTCCACGGATGGGATCCGCCGCGCGGGGATCGTCCTGACCAACCCGCATGCGCGCACGACGATCATCGGCAATTACGTGGATAATTGTTTCATTGAGTGGACGAACGAGCATGATGCGACACCCGATTACACCAGTGGCTTTGGCTTCAGTGCGTTGACCATCACCGGCAACATCTTCTTGGCCAGTAACACGGCCAATTGGTTCAAGTGGCTGGTCGTGAAGCCTTATGGAACCGGTCATTTCCTGCACGGGCTTAGCGTGACCGGCAATACGTTCGGTTCGGTTGGAGGAAGCGTTCAGCGGGCAGAAGGCGTGGATACGACATTTGCCGATCTCGACAAGAACCGCTTCCGCAACATCACCTTCTCGGGCAACACGTTCAATGGCATTTCCGAGGCGGCATATAATCCGGTCACGATCCGCCACGGCGAAGGATCGGATGCATCTGTCTGGGTGATTGATTGCGCGCCATATCTGCCCTTTGGCGGGCGGGTGAAGAGCATTCAGGGAGTTGTGCCTGATGGAAAGGTCGAAAGCGGGGCGAGCGGGACGGAATGGTCCTTCCCCTATGCGCGTTTGCAGCAGGGGGTGAACAAGGATCAGATCAAACTGACCTGGAAAAACGCATGCCGCGGTGAGGTGCACGTCACCGTGCGCTGTGACACGCCCGTCTAGGCAAGATCGGCGGGGGTCAGGCGGAACGCTTTGCCGAAGCCCCCATTCAAATGCGCGTCTTGCACGTCGAACAGCGCGAAAGAAAAGTCAGCGAAGTCGATATAGAGCTTCGCCTTGGGATGCGTGGTCAGGTAATGGCCGCGCATTTCTTTGTAAGCGGCATCGCTATGGGCGATGAAACGGGCTTTGCATTGCAGCGTCAGGCGCGGATGGGTCAACGGGTCGCCTTTTTCCTCTGGCTCTCCAACCAGAAGCGAGCAATGTGGATCGGCTTTCAGAGCCTTGGTATGGGATGACAGGTCGCTGATCAGCGTGAGCGGTGTGCCATTCGGGGCCTGACCCACAGCGATGCGACTGACCATCGGCATGGCGGTGTCCGGATCAATCACGCCAATCGCGCCAAACCTGGCTTTGGAGATGAGGCCGCGTGCGAGCGTGCGGGCCTCGTCGGTCGTTTCGCGGATCGGATTGATCTCAGGCATAGATGCTCCTTTTGTTGGTCCAAAGGCTAGCGGGACCGCGGCGGGAGACAAGAGGGATCAGAACTCGGTCCAGCTGCCCAGTTTCAGCGCCGGCTCTCCTTCTCCTTGCAGGGGCTGGATGACACCGACTTCAAGGCTGACGCGGTCGGTCATTTTCCAGACGATACTAGGGGCGAAGTTTGTGTAGCTGTCGCCCTCGGCGGGTTGTCCGGCCTGCATTTGCGCGATGAACATCCAGCGGTCCCAGGGTTTGAGCCCCCAAGTGACATCGAGCTTGAGGCTGGTGCCGTCTGCCTCTTGCGTGGCGAAGGCATCCGCCCCGACCCAGCCGCGTGCCAGACCGCGCCCGTAGTGAAGCCCGAGGCGGGTGAGCGTCGTGTATTCGGCTTCCAGATGATCGGTGTCGATGATGGTGTCGATGAACTGCCCAATGGCAAAGCTCGCAGCATAGCGGTTCCGGGCGCCCTGATCGCCCAAGGCGACGCGGGCAAAGATCAGCGCCTGCCCGTAGGAGACGCTGTCGGTCATCATGCCGTCAAAGCCAAGTGTAACACGCGGGGTGAGCCCGTATTCCGCATAAAGGCTGTTCTCGGCACTGTGCGCGAGTTCTTCGATCTGGGTCGCATGGGTTTGCGGACTGGGGCGTGTTGTCGTTGAAAAGGACAGAAACACACTGCCCTTTTCGCGCGGCCATGCGCCCGCGACGCTGAGGGACGGCCACACAAGCAGCAAGAGAAGTATCGCCAGGCGCATTCACCAAGATGTCGCTGAAAATGGTAAACGGGCGGTTAAGGATGCTTAACGCTTGCAACGCTGATTTAAATCAAAGCGGTGTGCAATCTGGCATGGCACCAAGGTCTCAAGTCACGAAGGGAGACATACGTCCATGCTATATTCCAACATCATCGTGCCGGTTGCATTCGATCATGACCGCGACACGGGCCAAGCGCTGGAGATCGCCCGCGCGATCTGCGCCGAAGGCGGCACGATCACTGCAATGCATGTTGTCGAGGCTTTGCCGAAATATGCGACCGAATATCTGACGGAAACCCAAATCGCGCAGGCGCATCTGGATATTGAGGAAAGCCTCAAGGATGCGGTCGGGCGCGCTGATGACGTTCAGGTGCTTGTCGTGACCGGACATTCGGGCCGCACGATCCTGGAGCAGGCCGAAAAGAAACACGCCGATTGCATCGTGATCGCATCGCACCGTCCGGGGCTGCAGGACTACTTCCTTGGTTCCACCGCGGCGCGGGTTGTGCGCCACGCCCAATGTGCCGTGCATGTGATCCGTTAATCCGAGTGGTGCTCAACCCTGTCAACGGACTGGCCGAACCACGTCTTTTTGCCGGTGATCTTGATCTGATCGCCGGTGGACAGACGTTTGGCCAGCGCGTGGTCTTTTAGGCAGAACTCGTAGCTGTCCCACAGGGACTTCACGTCGGTGACGTAAACCTCCGTCTGATGAGTGCAGCGGTTATCGTAGCTGATGTCCTTGATCGTATAGGTCGCCTCGTATTGTTCGCCGCTCAAGACGATATTGGCGGCGACAGGGATTGCAGAGAAGCTTGCAAACCAAACCACCACTCCGCCGAGAAGTGCGAGCGGTGAACGCATCAAATACCAGCGTGCGGGGAGTTTGGTTGGCTGGCCAGACGCATCAAAAATGCGGATTTCGACCAAGACACACAGAGAAAGAACGAAGCCTGCCACAAAGGCATAAAATGCGCGCTCTGCGTAAATTTCTGCATATACGATTGATGGAATGGTGGGCATATATAAATGGCCAAACATCAAGAACGTTATCGGGGCCGTAAGCAGAAGCAGGTATGGCAGTATCTTCTTATTGAGAGCAAAGCGGCGCTTTTCATCTCTTTTCAGCAAGTCTGATGGCGGGTGTTGCTCTGTTGAAGAGGCCGTTGGTGGAATACGCGTGGCGCGGTATTCATGATCGCCGTTTTCGATCACCGCCTTTTTCTCGCGCAGCAGATCATATGATGCGCCGGGCAGCAGATGGTTGAAGATCAGCAGCACCATCATCACCAGCCATATCACGCCAGCATTGCTGGATAAAAAGCTCCATCCGGGAAAAGGAATTGGGGTATCTTTCAGAATAAGAAGCATGGCCGCACACATGAAGCTCCAACCTGCGGCGACCAAGAAGAAAGGTATACGCGTGAGCCATGAGAAGGACCACCGCAAGACGGTTTCATGCGCTGATGGCAACAGAAACACCGTTGCGGGAACAAAGAGGATCATCGCGCCGATATAGTTCATCGCACTGCATGAGCAGTCGAGGGCCATCAAGCTGTAGGTCGCGACAAAACCGAACAAGCCCAACAAAATCGCAAAGACATCCGCCAATAGAAGCCTGATCCGCATTCCAGTCCCCAGATCCATTCAATTCACCCAGAGGTTGCTTTGCAATTGCGGCAAGAGTTTGAAGGAGTGGCGGCTTTCCGAGGTGTTCGCTTGTTTTGTGACGGACAATCTCCATATCCAAAGGGCAACAACCCAAGGGAGCGCATGATGCAATGTCCAATTGACGGAACGCAACTGGTGATGACGGATCGCAGCGGGGTCGAGATCGACTATTGTCCGCAATGTCGAGGTGTCTGGCTGGATCGGGGCGAATTGGACAAGATCATTGAACGCTCTGCCGCGCCCACACCACCGCCACCGCCCGCCGGGCGTCAAAGCTATGATGACGACTATCGAGGTGGGGATCGCGATTATCGCCGGGACGACCGCGGGTATCGCAAGAAGAAAAAGGGACCGGGGTCTCTTTTGGGCGAAATCTTCGACTTCTGAGGTCGGGCAGGCGGGGCGCTTAACCGCCCCGCTTCTTGCGCCGTTTCACACCGCCGCGCTGACCCGGGCGACCGGCGGTTGAGCGACCTGCGGCTTTCTGGGCGTCATCCACCGCTTTCTCGACCGCGTATTGGCGCGCCATCGGATCGTCTGAGACGGTCAGGTCAACGGTTTCCAACCGCTTGACCTCGTCGCGTAGGCGGGCGGCCTCTTCGAACTCAAGGTTCTCGGCGGCTTTGCGCATCTGGTCGCGCAGCCCGTCCAGATGGGCCTGCAGATTGGCCCCAGCCATTGGTTTGTCGACCTTGGCGGTGACGCGGTTCATGTCCACATCGCCTTTGTAGAGACCTGCCAACACGTCTTCGACGTTCTTTTTCACCGTTTCCGGCGTGATCCCGTGTTCCTCATTATAGGCGATCTGCTTGGCGCGGCGACGGTTGGTTTCACCCAAAGCGCGCTCCATGCTGCCGGTGATCTTATCGGCATACATGATGACCCGGCCTTCGGCATTTCGCGCGGCACGACCGATGGTTTGCACGAGCGATGTTTCGGACCGAAGGAAGCCTTCCTTGTCGGCGTCCAGAATGGCGACGAGGCCACATTCGGGGATGTCGAGCCCCTCGCGGAGAAGGTTAATACCGATCAGCACATCGAAGGCACCAAGCCGCAGGTCGCGCAGAATCTCGATCCGTTCGATTGTGTCGATATCGGAGTGCATGTAGCGGACCTTGATGCCCTGTTCGTGCATGTATTCGGTCAGGTCTTCGGCCATGCGTTTGGTCAGCGTTGTGACAAGCGTGCGGTAGCCATCGGCGGTCACCTTGCGGATTTCGTCCAGTAGGTCATCGACTTGCGTCTCGACCGGTCTGATCTCGACCTCCGGGTCCAGCAGACCCGTGGGGCGGATGACCTGTTCGACGAAGACGCCGCCGGATTGCTCGATCTCCCACGCGGCGGGGGTGGCGGAGACGAAGACCGATTGCGGGCGCATGGCGTCCCATTCCTCGAATTTCAGGGGGCGGTTATCCATGCAGGAGGGCAGGCGGAAGCCATGTTCGGCCAGCGTGAACTTGCGCCGATAGTCGCCCTTATACATGCCGCCGATTTGCGGAACCGAGACGTGGGATTCGTCGGCGAAAACAATGGCATGGTCGGGGATGAATTCGAACAGGGTGGGGGGCGGCTCCCCCGGCGCGCGACCCGTCAGATAGCGCGAGTAGTTCTCGATGCCGTTGCAGACGCCGGTGGCTTCCAGCATCTCGATATCGAAGTTGGTGCGCTGCTCAAGGCGCTGGGCTTCCAGCAGTTTGCCTTCATTGACCAGCTGATCCAGCCGCGTTTTCAGCTCTTTTTTGATGTTCACCACGGCCTGCTGCATCGTCGGTTTCGGCGTCACATAGTGGCTATTGGCGTAGATCCGGATCTTGTCGAACGTGTCGGTTTTCTGCCCCGTGAGAGGGTCAAATTCAGTAATCCCTTCCAGTTCTTCCCCAAAGAAAGACAGCTTCCAGGCGCGGTCATCCAAGTGGGCGGGCCAAATCTCAAGACTGTCGCCGCGCACCCGGAACGAGCCGCGCTGGAACGCCTGATCGTTGCGGCGATATTGCTGGGCGATCAGATCAGCCATGATCTGACGCTGGTCATACATCTTGCCTGCCGCCAAATCCTGAGTCATCGCGCCGTAGGTCTCGACCGAGCCAATACCATAGATGCACGAGACCGAGGCCACGATAATCACATCGTCCCGTTCCAGCAGCGCGCGGGTGGCCGAGTGGCGCATGCGGTCGATCTGCTCGTTAATCTGGCTCTCTTTCTCGATATACGTGTCCGAGCGCGCGACGTAGGCCTCGGGCTGGTAATAGTCATAATAGCTGACGAAATACTCGACTGCGTTGTCGGGGAAGAAGCCCTTGAACTCGCCATAAAGCTGGGCGGCGAGCGTTTTGTTCGGGGCAAGGATGATCGCCGGGCGTTGGGTTTCCTCAATCACTTTCGCCATCGTAAATGTCTTGCCGGTGCCGGTCGCGCCAAGAAGAACCTGATCGCGCTCGCCCGTGTTCACGCCTTCTGTCAGCTCCGCGATTGCGGTGGGTTGGTCGCCAGCGGCGCTAAACTCTGTCTGCATGCGAAATGCGATGCCGCCTTCCAGCTTGGGGCGGTCGCGCACATCGGGGGCAGGGTTTTGCAGAACGGGCGTATTCATATCGATTCCTTTGCTGATCCCTCTAATTTGATCTGTTTTTGTTCTACTTCAAGCCATGTTCACGGGATGGCGTCCCATTGCTGCCACCTATTTGTCGCACTGTGTCAGACGGCCCAAATAAAATATATTTATCAGCGGCTTAAGGGCCAAGTTGACTGTCAACTTGTCAGGGTTGAATCAGCGGGCTTGTTTTTTTATTGCCAGAAAAAACCTCGAATTGTTACAAAATAAAGGCAAGCAGCAGAATTGGTTGCCGACCGGGTCACACACCCACCCACCCCTCGCTCCCTCGTGGACTGGTCGGCAGCCAATCTTCTTGCAAAACGCTCTGGAAATTGTGCTTTTTGTCCTCTTGCGAGAGACGCATTGCCTGTGGTTTATCAATGCCAACCGCAAAGGAAGCCTGCTATGCGTGCACGCATTTACCAACCTGCGAAAACTGCCATGTCGTCTGGCACGGCCAAGACCCATCATTGGGTTCTGGAATATGCCCCTGCGTCCAAGCGGGAGGTTGATCCGTTGATGGGGTGGACGTCGTCTGATGACACGCAATCGCAAGTGCGCTTGCAGTTCGACAGCAAGGAAGCCGCGCTGGATTACGCCAAAGAGCATAATATCGAAGCGATTGTTCAAGAGCCGAAAAAGCGCAAAGTGAACATCCGGCCCGGCGGGTATGGCGATAACTTCGCGACGAACCGGCGTGGGACGTGGACGCATTAGGGCAATTGACTAAAGGTCTTACGGTGTTTGTTCCAAACACCTATCGGCACTGTCATTTCGCTGCTCGAATTGACTTTGGCGTCCCCTGAAGGATTCGAACCCTCGACCTGCCGATTAGAAGTCGGCTGCTCTATCCAGCTGAGCTAAGGGGACGCTTGAGCGATGGCCTAGCGCGGTGCTTGCGGATTTTCCAGTTAAAAACGGATGCCCTAGACCCAAGCTGGCTTGCGGCTGCTGTCGACCAAGGACACAGCAGGCGCATGTTCACCGCCTAAAGCCAGCGTCGCACGGCGCAGGATGTCGATGCCGTCTTCGGATTGTGTCGGTAGGCTGGCACCGGAAATTGGCTCCCCGACAGTGAGGCGGAAGGGCTGACGATCCTTGTTCAGGGTCTCATGGAACAGGGTGATATCGCGCAAGGTCGGGTGCAGTAGATCGAAAAGATAGAACAGCACCGAGTTGCGCGCGCGAATGTTGATCGGGATAACGGGCAATTCAAACTTGCGCGCAATCATCGCGGCAGAGGGCATCCAGGGCCGCTCATGCAATTTCAGCCCTCGTCTTTTGGCCAGCCGTCCCGACGGAAAGATCACGCCCAGCCGATCCTCTTCAATCGCCGTGCGGGTCAGCGACATCGTCAGCCGGGTCTTTTTCAGCGACCGCCGCTCAGGCTTCCACTCGACCGGGACGATCATATCCTCCATCTGCGGTAATACTTTGAGGATATCGCCATTGGCGTAGAAGAACAGATCAGGCCGGACGCCGGCGATCAGGTGATGCAGGATGATCCCGTCTGCAATGCCGGTCGGGTGATTGGCCACGATCAAGGCCGGTCCGTGGCGGGGAATGTTCTCAAGCCCCGAGACCTCGACATCTTGCGCCAGTTGGCGACCCATTTCCGCCATGATGTGCGGGGTTGTCTGATGCTCGAACTGTTCGGCCAGTTCGAGTGTGTGTCCGTAGCTCAAAAGCCCGGTCAACGCCTCTCGTGCGACACGCGCATGCGGTTTATCGGCGAAAAGCCACGGGGCGCGGTCCGCAATCAAGGGATCAAAACGATCTTTCATACGAGTAAAAAACCAAAATCCCGCAACAGTTCCATGACGATGCGAAAATTTATGCCCTTTGGGCCGAGGCTTGCCAAAACCTCGCTTTAGGTCGGCAAAGGACCGCGTGTCAGAAACCCACGGGCAGGCGTCGGTTTTGGGCTGATTGTGTTGAAAAACTCTTGCTTGATCGAAGTGGTAATCGCTGATTCAATTCCTTTATTGATTGGGGGATTTGGCGATGATGGGACCAAAGCAGGAGGCACAAGCGGCGCTGTTTTACGAA
>NZ_JAHTBL010000011.1 GCF_020177595.1 Cognatishimia sp. MH4019
AACAAAAGACCATCGAAACACGGCGCTTGCTTCACCGCAAATCGGCCGCATAATCAAACCAACCAGATGAGCCAGATCCTCTCTTAGCTCAGGCGCCCATCTGTCCCAAAATCCCTGACGACGGACAGCCAAGTGAGGCGGAGCAGTTCTCATCGAGAATACAGCAAGACTGGGAGTTGTTTCATCAATCGCAGTGGCAAGAGCGCCATGCCGAAATCGAAGCGATCATTCAGAGAATTACAGCACTGAACCAAGCGAACTCGTATCCAGCTGCCTGCTTGATTGAACCGTTGTTGTCACAAGCCCGTAAACTGGACACAACTTTACTTTCAAAGCTTCCAAAAGACGCCATGGCGCAGCAACATCTGCGAAACATTGAGTTAGTTCAGGGGTTTGTGAAAGCCGCCAAACAAGTGCGTGGGAAGGCTATCGAGGCATTTCAACAGAATGAACTGGCGGAATGGGCAGAGTTCTTTGATACGTTTGAAAGCAACCCTTTGACGCCAGAACAACGCCTGTCCATCGTGACCGATGAAGACGCGACCCTAGTTCTAGCCGGTGCGGGTTCGGGTAAAACCAGCGTGATCACCGCAAAGGCTGGTTACCTGCTAAAATCGGGTATTCGAAAGCCGGAAGAAGTTCTCTTGCTGGCCTTTGCTCGTGATGCCGCCCAAGAAATGAGCGAACGCATAGAAGCAAAATGCGGAGCGCCTTTGGAGGCTCGCACGTTTCACTCTTTGGCCTATGAAATCATAGGGTCAGTCGAAGGCAGTAAACCGGCTCTTGCAGCGCATGCAACCGATGATAAGGCCTTCCTGGCGCTTATTCGTGAAATCCTGGTGGCACTGGTGCGCACCGCCGCAGAGGTTTCGAAATCCATCGTTGGTTGGTTTTCCCATGCCCGCTTGGAGGACAAAAGCGAATGGGACTTCAAAAAGAAGCACGCCTACTACACATACGTGGAAAAGCTGGACCTTCGCACGCTTCAAGGGGAACAGGTCAAGAGCTTTGAAGAGTTGATGATCGCCAATTGGCTCTATAAAAACGGTATCGAGTACGAGTATGAGCCAGACTACGAACACAAGGTTTCCGAGGGAGGATACCGTGACTATTGCCCCGATTTCAGGCTGACAAAAAGCGGCGTCTACATTGAACATTTTGGTGTTCGTCGTGACAAGGAAGGCAACCTAACCACTGCGCCGTTCATTGACCGTAGCGAATATTTGGAAAGCATGGAGTGGAAACGGGGCGTCCATGCCGAACATGAAACCACGCTGGTTGAGACTTTCAGCTATGAACGCTCCGAGGGGCGATTGTTGGATGCGCTTGCCGAAAAAATTGCACCATACGAGACGGTTTCACCCAGATCGCCGGATGTGCTGTTTGATCGGATTGTAGAGCTCAACCAAGCGGACAGTTTCGTTCAGCTGATCGGCACATTCCTGCGCCACTACAAAGGCGGTGGCTATCAACTTGAAGAATGCGCGGCAAAAGGTGAGGCGCTAAAGCTGGGCAAGCGAGCGCAAGCGTTTCTTTCAATCTTCAAGCCGGTTTACACGGAATATCAACAACGATTGGATGGCCGGATCGACTTCGAAGACATGATCCTGCGGGCAACAAAATACGTGGAAACCGGCGAGTACAGGAGCCCCTTCAAGCATATTCTGGTGGACGAATTCCAAGACATCTCGCGCAGCCGAGGTCGATTGGTCAAAGCACTGAAAGCCCAGCACTGGGATGCTCGGGTCTTCGGTGTTGGCGACGACTGGCAGTCTATCTATCGGTTTGCGGGTTCTGACATCAATCTCATGCGGAATTTTGGTGCTGAGTTTGGCGGCGTCTTTGATGGCAAAACAGGGGTCCACCAAACCGTAGATTTAGGCCGCACGTTCCGTTCCATCGATCAAATCGCGCATGCAGCAAAGCGGTTCGTTCTGCAAAATCCAGCCCAATTGGACAAAACTGTCATACCAGCGGGATCGGCAGAAGAGCCTGCGTTGAAAGTCATCCAGACACTGAAATCAGACGAACAAACCAAATTGGCGCAGGCGCTGCGTCCTCTGAACAGCTCCGGCGACCCCGACAAACGAACTTCAATCTTGTTGTTGGGGCGATACCGCTACCTTGCGCCTTCAAACCTATCACAGCTAAAGCGCGACTTGCCCAACTTGGATATCTCGTACCGAACAATTCACGCTTCGAAAGGTTTGGAAGCCGACCATGTGGTGATTTTGAACATGTTCAGGGGACGAACTGGGTTTCCTTCGGAAATCGTGGATGATCCATTGCTGAGCCTCGTTTCACCAGAGGCCGAGCCATTTGAAAATGCAGAAGAACGCAGGGTCATGTATGTGGCGATGACACGTGCGCGCAAAACCGTCACCATGATGGTTTCCGCATCCAAGCCATCATCTTTCGCCACCGAGCTATTGGACGATCCAGCCTACAACACCGTTGGGGCGGAACAGGGTGAAAATCCCCAGCAAATATGCAGTGATTGCGGCGGAAACCTCGTTGCCGTTCCCTTGAAAGATGGACGCGTTCGGTACCGCTGCGAACACACCTCTCTTTGCGGGCATTCACTTGTTGCCTGTGAAGCTTGTGGAACCGGACTGCCGGTGACTGACGCCAAAGCAGGCATCAGCAAGTGTATTTGCGGCGCAGAGTATCCTACATGCCCAAGCTGTGCTGATGGATGGCTCGTTGAGCGAAAGGGCCGCTATGGAGCCTTCTTGGGATGCGTGAACTATCCTAGGTGCAACGGAAAAGCGAAAAAGCGCCGCAAAAAACTTGATTAAATCAGGTTTTTTCACCACCCAAACCGATGATTTCCCAGGAACTCTCTTGCCAAAACTTTCCTCACGAAAGTTTCTATGAGTTCTTACGGGGTCAGATCACCATTCCTCAGCCAACATGATCGTCAGTACTCGACGGGTCTTGCTGAGGTCGGTGGGATCATCTGAACCCAAGTTGTAGTCGTTGTGATAGGCATCAATTTTCCAAAACAGTCGATGCCCATGAAACTCAAGCACGCCAAAATCATGCTCGCCATGCGGGTCATTGTGCTCGGTGAAATCATCGAACTGAGCCGCCCTCTGGATCAGCGTCTCCACGGGAATATCCAGTTGTTTCAACAGGTGGACCACCCCAGCAGTGATAAATCGTTGCCCTGGCACGCTGGGATCGCCCTTGCGGAACGCATCGTTCAGCTGCGCTATATCTGAAGCTGTGGGTAACGCCATTGGGACCTTAAAACGGTTGGGTCCAGCTGCGTTATGGCACTTTGATTCAAAGAGCGACTACTACGTCATGCCAGTCAGGTGCTAACGCTAATCACCATCATCTAAATAACCGCAAGTCATACACTTAGCTCCCTGCCATGGGCCAAGCTGCCCGCAATGACCACAATAAAAACTTGAATGAGGGTTCGGATCACTAGGCTGAAAGCCAATCCCGTGGGGCGCTTTTACCATCCGCATGGCACCACTTTCAAAAACAACAGTATGCAACTGGGTCGCGTGGAACGAAGGTGCTGTTTTTGTGAAAATCCGATCATCATCAGAAGACGGGTTCTCAATCCTAAACTTCTTGATTTCTTGGGCATCAGAAGCAAAGCGTTCGGCGATTTTGAAAATCGTATCCCTTTGAATTTCAGATATCTCAGGAAGATCCTTTGCGCGCATGATGGTGTTGAGTGCCCTTGAGAGCTGACGTTCGGTCACAACTTCGGCAGCCTTTCTCCTTGCAAGATCCGCGAGTTTTACTGTCCTTTGAAGAACGAGTTGCATCATTGGGGTTGGTTCGAAGATGGCCGCCCGCTTTTTCAAATTGCATGATGAACACGCGGGCATCCAGTTTTCGAAAGAATTTAGGTAGAATTCAGAGCCTAACCCAAGAGAACTTAACGCCTGAGATAGTTCCTCCGGCGCATCGAGGAGCTTTTCTGGCAGGATGTGGTCAACGTGAATGCTGTTCAAACTGATTGGTTGGCCACACAGATAACATGTTTGTCCATGTACAGAATAAACCGCATATCGTTCCGCATCGCTAAATTGGTATTTTGACATGCTAGCATCGTTATATTTCTTGCACCGACTTTGTGCATTTTGACTTCTCGGCACAGAATTCCACTCTGGACAGAACTTATCAATATCTGTTGGCGTCGATAGCCCAAAGTGGCAATCTCACCGGATGGACCACAGACATATTTGCACCGCAGGAATGGTGGCTCACCATGGCCTAGTAACCGCACATCAAGCACTTGAAGAGGGCCCTGTATCCTTGAACATGAGGCTGTTACTCATGAGGCATCTAACGATTGAAATCGCGAATATTGCGGATTTAGCAACAGGTTCTGGTGCCCTGTATAAGGCTGACCCCGATCTCGGTGAGCTTCACCGACCAATCCGGAAGCCGTTGGAGTTCTTCAAGTACCTTAGAAATGTGTACGTAGGCCATTTCGTCTCTGATTTGACTGAGAAAACCTTTGAGTGGATGCCCCAAGCGAATGTTTTGCTTGGCAGTGAGGAGCAAGACAAACAGGGCGTGGTCAGCTGGTTTGCATTCGAGACAGCGATCAATACCTTTGCCGATCCTGCAACAGGCCACAAAATCTTCGAGTCAGACACAGACCTGAACTACCCGCCAGACCTCACCAGATTTCTGAACTTCCTAGGTGAGACTGTTCTAGCAGCAATAGCCTATGTCACTCGGCTGGTTTCGGTCACGCGGTCATACATTGATGTTCCCGATTTCGAAAAGGATATGTTTAAACTTGCTATGAAGGCAGGTGAAACCGATTTTGCTGTCTTAACAAAGAAACGCCGCTGAAAAGCGGCATTTCGGAGAGTCTTCATCACGAGGTCACAAGCCGACCATGCCGTGGTTTCATCCAATTAAATCAACGCCCTAACCCCTCATCATCACTCCCAAAGCACCATAAGCACGGCAAGGAGCGTTGGTAACCGACTGTGCTAGAACTGTGCTAGGTGCGCGGCGCGGCGCTCACAACGCATTGTGCTAGTTGATGATTTTGAGACTGTGCTAGCACTGCGCTAGGGTAAAACTGTGCTAAACGGATAGATGACAAAAACAGTAGATTATTTAAACTATTGTTCTTGTTGATTTAAATGGTGCCCGGGGGCGGAATCGAACCACCGACACGAGGATTTTCAATCCACTGCTCTACCCCTGAGCTACCCAGGCACCGGGGAAGGTTTTCACCTTCGGGTTTGGGCGTTTTAGGGCAGCGTCACGGGGGTGTCCAGTGGGAAATCGCAGCAATTTCAGTGCGGGCGTTTGGGGGCGCTTTCGGCTTCGCGCGCGGCCTCTTCGAGGTCTTCTGGGTCCTCGGACGGGATCGCGTAGCTGCCCGATAGCCACTTGGCCAAATCGACATCAGCGCAGCGTTTTGAGCAGAAGGGACGATACTTGGGATCGGTCTCTTTATCGCAGATCGGGCAGCTCATGTCAGAACCTCGCTGAGCGGGACGCGTTCGCGTTTGCGTTGCAGCTCAAAATGGCCCAGCGGCGTCCAGCCGACAAGCGTCGTGTCTACGGCATCTGACTTGAAGGCGGCGCGCAGGGCAACCTCGAACGGTTTGCGGTCGCGCTTGGTCATGGGGGCGAGGTCCATGGTGATCTGGCCACCCAAACCGCGCAGGCGCAGTTGCGTGGGCAGGGCTTTGGCGGCGGCCATATTGGCCTTTAGACCAGCGGCGGGAGAGGTGTCTCCGCCAGTGTTTACGTCCACGGCGATCAAGGCGCGGGTTGGCTCAATAAACATGGTGAAACCGGCGGGCAGGCCCACATGCGCCCGTGCGAGCGTGTCAATGTGATCCAACACCCCATGATCTTCAAAGCAACCAGCATCGGTTTCGATTTGCGCAGGCGCGGTCCATTCGCGCCACGCAACCAGGTGCGGGCCGTCGCCTGCATGGATCAAGGCGGGCGTTCCGTTGGCTTGAGACAACACGTCTTCGGCCAGCGCGCGCATGGCCTCGATATCCTCGGCAATGGCGTCGGCATCGGCTTCGGCGGCAGAAGAGCGCACGATCAAGCCATAGCCGCCCGCATCCATCACCTCATGGGCCGTCAGCAGCAGCGCATCGCGGATGTCGTCATCGCGGATCGCCCGGCTGATATTGATGCCGGGAGCGTCCGGCGTGACGATGGCGTAGCGGCTTTTGAACAGCAGTTTTGGCGTGACGGGCGTGGCTTTGCCCGCCTCGGCATGGCCGGTGACCTGCACCAAGAGCGTGTCACCGGGGGCGGCGCCATTGACGCCACGCAAGAAGCCCTTGTGACCATCGCCCAAAGACACGATCACCCCGCCCTGCCCTTTCATCTGACGGCCCACTTCGGCGCGGTAGATAGAGCCAGGGATAGGGCCGGACGCCTGTGCGACGATCAGATCTTCCAGCTTGCCATCGACCATCAAGGCCGCGGCTTCGCGGTCACCGATATGGTCCAAGGCGATCAGGCGGCCTTTCATGGGCGCTCTCCATAAACGGGGTAGCCAGCGGCGGTCAGAAGCTGGGCGGTTTCAGCCACGGGCAACCCCATGATGGCGCTGTAAGAGCCTGATATCCAAGGGATAAACGCACCAGCCGGGCCCTGGATGGCATAGCCACCAGCCTTGCCTTGCCAGTCATTGCTTTGCAGGTAGCTGTTCAGTTCAACGTCACTCAGCCGCTTCATTTTGACCGCAGAAACAACGTCCCGCTCCCACAGCTGATCGCCTAATTTTACGGCAATTGCGGTAATGACCCGGTGCCGCCGTCCGCCAAGACTGCTTAAAAATTGTGCAGCTTCGCCAATATCGCGTGGCTTGCCCAGAATACGCCGACCCAACGCAACGGTGGTGTCCGCGCAGAGCACAACCTCATCGGCGGCTGCCTCAACGGCTTGCGCTTTCTCGCGGGCCATCCGCGCGCAATAGGGGCGCGGCAGTTCAGCCTTCATCGGGTCTTCATTTATATCGGGCGCGCGCACGGCATCAGGCACCAGCCCCAACTGCGCCAGCAATTCCAACCGGCGCGGGCTGCCTGAGCCTAAAACCAGCTTCACGGTTTACTTGAAACGATAGTTAATCCGACCCTTGGACAGGTCGTAAGGGGTCATTTCGACCTGTACTTTGTCGCCTGCCAGAACGCGGATGCGGTTCTTGCGCATCTTGCCTGCCGTGTGCGCGATGATCGTATGGCCGTTCTCCAGCTCGACCAGGAATGTCGCGTTCGGCAGGAGTTCCTTAACGACACCGGGAAATTCGAGCAGTTCTTCCTTGGCCATGGTCTCTCCATTATGACAACAGCCCCAACCGGGGCCAACGCCGCACTAAATGCGGTGGGTGGCTTGGTTTTTCAAGGGAAATCGTGAGATGACGCCGCTGCAAACACACTATTTGGCAGTTGGAGCGCCCCATTTCTCAAGAATGTGGCCCTTGATCTGATCGCGGGCCTGCCGGTACGCGTCCAGTTTGGCCTCGCGGGTTTCGCCAAGGCCGGTCGGGTCAAGGATCGGCCAATATTGCACATCCAGATGATAAAGCCGGGTCAGCTCCAACGCGCGGCGCTGGCTGGCGGGGGAGAGTGCGACAATCAAATCAAAAGAGGACAGGTCATCGCCCCACTCCTCCATCTCGTCAAAAGATCGCGTGCGGTGACGCGACAGCTCGATCCCCAGCTCGTCGCAGACGGCGACAGAAAAGCCATCAATCTCCATCTCGCCGCGCACGCCTGCGGACTGCACATAGGTCGTGTGGCCATAGAATTTCTTCATCATGCCCTCGGCCATAGGCGAGCGCACGGCGTTGTGGTCACAACAAAACAGCACCGATTGGGGGAGGCTGTCAGACACTGCGCTCAGGCTCCGAAATGAAGCACACAGATCAGGGTAAAGAGGCGACGAGCCGTGTCGATATCGACCTCTGCCTTGCCCTCCAGCCGCTCTTGCAGCACGCGCGCGCCTTCGTTGTGGATGCCGCGGCGGGCCATATCAATCGTCTCGATCTGGCTGGGGGGCATGGTTTTGACCGCCTCGAAATAGCTTTCGCAGATGGCGAAGTAATCCTTAACCACCTGCCGGAACGGCCCCAGGGACAGATGAAATTCCGCGGCCTTCTCATGGCCTTCCGTGGTCACATCAAAGACCAGCCGCTTCTCGCGGATCGACAGGCCGACATGATAGGGTCCTTCTGGCACCGGGCGGTCGTCGCGCTCTGGCAGCTTGAAGGAGTTATCCTCCAGCAGGTCAAACATCGCCACTTTGCGCTCTTGTTCAATCTCGGGCGTGGGGGCGGGCAGATTGCCGTCATCCAGTTCGATATGGGCGATGCGGGTCATGGCGTTAACTTTCGTTCAGACGATCAAGGCGGGCGCGGACAGACAGGCCGTGCGCCTCAAGGCTTTCAGAGGATGCCAGACGTTCAGCCGCCGGACCAATGGCGCGCAGGGACGCAGGGGTCATTTTTGCCAGCGTCGTGCGTTTCATGAAATCAAGCACTGACAACCCGCTGGAAAAGCGCGCAGAGCGGGCGGTGGGCAGGACGTGGTTGGGGCCGCCGATATAGTCGCCAATGGCTTCGGGCGTCCACGCGCCAAGGAAAATAGCGCCTGCATGGGTAATCTTGGCAGATAGCGCGTCGGGGTCTTCGACGCACAGTTCCAGATGTTCAGGCGCGATGCGGTCGGAAAGTTGTGCGGCCTCATCAAGGTCCTGCACCACGATCACCGCGCCGTAATCGCGCCAGCTGGGGCCTGCGATATTGCGGCGCTCCAATGTTTCGAGCTGTGCCTCGACCGACGCGGCAACGGCTTGACCGAACGCGGCGTCATCGGTGATGAGCAACGATTGCGCGCTTTCGTCATGCTCGGCTTGGCTGAGCAGATCCGTCGCGATCCAGTCGGGGTCATTGTGCTTGTCCGCGATCACCAGGATCTCGGACGGGCCGGCAATCATGTCGATGCCCACCTTGCCGAAGACCCGGCGTTTCGCAGCAGCGACATAGGCGTTACCCGGCCCGGTGATCTTGTCGACGGGCGCGATCGTCTTGGTGCCGTAAGCCAGTGCTGCGATCGCCTGTGCGCCGCCGATGCGGTAAATCTCGTCCACGCCTGCGATTTTCGCAGCCATAAGCACCAGCGGGTTCACGACGCCATCGGGTGTTGGCACGCAAATCGCCAAACGCTCGACACCGGCCACTTTCGCCGGAATGGCGTTCATCAGGACCGAAGACGGATAGCTCGCAAGCCCGCCCGGCACGTAGAGCCCTGCGGCAGACACAGGCGTCCAGCGCCAGCCCAAAGTCGCGCCGGTGTCGTCTTCCCAGCTTTCATCGCTGGGCTTCTGGCGCGCGTGATAGGCGCGGATACGCTCTGCCGCCAGTTCCAGCGCCGCGCGATCCTGCGCATCGACGCGCGCGCATTCGGCGTCAATTTCCTCTGCCGTAAAGTGCAACTCCGGTGCCGTGATCTTTAGCCGATCAAACCGCGCTGTCAGCTCCAGCACTGCCGCATCGCCGCGCGCGCGCACATCTGCAATGATCGCGGCGACGGTGTCGTCCACGTCGGGGCTGTCTTCGCGCTTGGCGGTCAGAAGCGCCGCGAAGGCGGTCTCGAAATCGGCGTCCGAGCTGTTGAGAAATACGGGCATGGCCCCTCCGGTCAGTCTGTCAGGTCAGGCGTCGGGGTGGCCCGGAGCCTGCTTAGAGGGCGCCACATAAGGCCGTGTGACATCTTTCAAGACCACGTTGAGGCTTTCGACCTCAAGCCCGATGGCCCCGTCGCCTGCGAGGGTCAGTTCCAGCCGCCCGGTGCCGTCATCGCCGGGCGTGAAGGTCAGCGCGAGGATCGACAGGATCGTGTCGGCATCGCCCTTGGTGACGCCTTGGCTTTGCACCTTCGCCACGTCCTCGATCAGCAGCACCGCTTGGACACGCTCAAAGTCGCGCCCGCGCCGTTCGGCTTGCGGCACGTCTTCCCAGCGAAACCGGTTCAGCAGAATGGCAAAGCGGCGATCTGCGGCGAGCCATTTGATCTCGGACGCGGGAAACACCGCGTCTTGCGCCAAGGACGAGATGACCTGCAGGTCTTCCACATCCGCCGCCATGAGCCGCAGCGGGCGTTCACCGCCCTCTTCAAAGGTTGCGTCTTGGGTCATTGTCCCTTGATCCGTTCGATTTGAGCACCGCAGGCACCCAGTTTTTCCTCAACCCGCTCGTAGCCGCGATCCAGATGGTAAACGCGGTTCACAACCGTCTCCCCTTCTGCTGCAAGCCCTGCAAGGATCAGCGAGACCGAGGCTCGCAGGTCAGTTGCCATCACCGGCGCGCCTTTGAGGCGGTCGACACCGGTCACCGTGGCCGTGCCGCCTTGCACGTCAATCTGCGCGCCCATGCGGATCAGTTCGGGTGCATGCATGAAACGGTTCTCGAAGATCTTTTCCTCCAGCACCGATGTGCCCTCCGCCGTGCAGAGCAGCGCCATCATCTGCGCTTGCAGGTCGGTCGGAAAGCCGGGGAACGGTTCGGTCGTGACATCTACCGCGCGCACGCGGCCGTTCTTTTGCGACACCTTCAGGCCTTTCGCGGTTTCCTCAACGGAAATGCCTGCTGCATCGAGCTTTTCGCAAAACGCGCCAAGCAGGTTGATCTTGCCGCCCAGACACGTGACTTCACCGCCGCAAATCGCAGGCGCAAGCATGTAGGTGCCCAGCTCGATCCGGTCGGTTACAACCGGATGGGTCGCGCCATGCAGGCGGTCAACGCCCTGAATGGTGATCTCAGAGGTGCCCTCGCCCTCGATCTGAGCGCCCATCTTGCGCAAGCACTGTGCCAGATCGACAATCTCAGGCTCCCGTGCGGCGTTCTTCAGAACCGTCGTGCCTTTGGCCAGTGTCGCCGCCATCAACGCGTTCTCAGTCGCGCCCACGGTAACAAACGGGAACTCCACCACGCCCCCTTTCAGACCGCCCTGCGCCTTGGCATGCACATAGCCGTCTTTCAGCTCTAGCTTGGCCCCCATGGCTTCCAGCGCCTTGAGGTGCAAATCCACAGGCCGCGCGCCAATTGCGCAGCCACCGGGCAGCGACACAATCGCATGCCCGTCCCGCGCCAGCATCGGCCCCAGCACGAGGATCGACGCGCGCATCTTGCGCACGATGTCATAATCGGCAGTGTGGTTGTCGATATTGTGCGAGGACATCGCCAGAACCTGCCCGTCCTGCATCGAGGTCACTTCCGCCCCAAGCGACTGCAACAAGGCCGTCATGGTCTTGATATCGCTGAGCCGTGGCGCATTCGTCAGCGTCAACGGCTCTTCGCTCAGCAAGGTCGCAGGCATCAGCGTCAGACAGGCATTCTTGGCCCCCGCGATGGGAATATCCCCGTTCAGCGGGCCATTTCCCGTCACCACAATCGAATCCATCTAGCTGCCCTTTTCGCCTGTCTCGTCTTTATCCGAAGCTGCCCTGGCCCGCGCCTGCGCTTTGCGTCGCGCCATATTCGCCTTGAGCGCCGCTTTGAGCCTGTCTTCGCGGGTTTCGGCGGGTTTCTTAGGTGTAGACTTGTCGGATTTCCGCTCCATGAAGGGTCTTTATCGCAAGGCTCAATCGGGGTCCAGATTGCGCTTGCACCAATTGCGCGAAGACGCTAATCAGCCGCCCACGGCGCTGTGGTAGCTCAGTGGTAGAGCACACCCTTGGTAAGGGTGAGGTCGAGAGTTCAATCCTCTCTCACAGCACCATCCCTTCCTCTTCCAGCTTTGCTGTAGCTCCTCGGCTGGCGTTCGGTCTCGACTGTCGCGTTTGGCTGCGCCAAGCCTCTGAGTCGAGAGTTCAATCCTCGCTCACAGCACCATCCTCCTCCCCATGGCCCAAAAGTCTTCAGCCCTCCGGCTCAAGCCAGCCTTGGTAATGCACGATCAGCGCGCCTGTCACCGGAGCTTCGATGCGCACGTCAAAAACAAAACGTCCGTCACGTTCAGTTTCCAACGCGATGGAGCGCGGCAGGAACGCCGCAGGCAAGGGCAGCCAGCCCAGCCGCGCGCCCGTCACGGGGAAATGCAGCGCATCCTTGCGGATGAAAAGGCCAATGCGAAACGTGATCCAGCCAAACCGCTCGGTCATCTGACCGTCCTTGATGCGCAAGGTGGACCGGAACGCCGCGCCATCGAAGATACGTTCCCATTCTTCTGTCGCGCCGACCCGGCGCATCGTCACCTGCACTGGTGCGTTGTCATTGGCTTTGGGAAAGCGAAACAGCCGCGCGATCAAGCGCGCCGTTAGCCGAGTTCCGCGCGTAATCCGTGCATATCCGCGATAGCGGTGCACGTCCCGCAGATCATGTGCCGCGCGCACTGACGTGGGCAGAGTGACGTAGGATGCCCCCAGAACCTGCGCGAAAAGCGGCGTCATCCGACCAACCGCGCGCGCAAACTGTCGCTTGGCAGATCACACATCCGTCTACGTCCAAAGAGCCGGTAGCGATTGCGCGCGATCCAACTGTAAAGCCCGGAACGCAAGGGCCGCGGCAACACCTGCAGGAGGCGCAGCGCATGGCCTATTCCGCCAGTGCGCCGTCCCAAGCGGATCATCGCATCAAAGCCGTCATGGGCCACCCCATCCTCGATAAAAAGCCAACTGTCAGGTGCAGTCGCACGGAGCCCGTAATGCGCAAGCAACGCGCGTCCCAGCGCTGTCTCGATCGTTGCGATCCGGATCTCTTTGGCATGGTCCAACCGGTCGATCATCCGCGCGCCAAAGGCACATAGCGCGCAATCCCCATCCATCACAGCCAGCGGGGCGCGCCAGTCAAAGTCCGGCACAGACGGGTCGTCGAGGAAGGAATAGGGCTGTCTCATGGGATGTCACTTAGTGCGCGACGGCCCATCCGACCATTGCAAATGATGCGGCTATGCAGCCCAGTCCCAAGGCCGTGTAAAGCTGCCCAGCGCGTCACCCACAGCGGCGTCATCCACGTCGCCTGTCTTCTCCAGATAGGCTACCAACCCGCGTTTCTTGTCTTCGATCACTTGCGAGACACGCGCGTTCAAACCCGCATCAGCCAGCGTCGCATCATAGACGCGGGTAATGGCACGTTTGCGCAGATCGGGTTTGAAGACCTTGCCAACGGCCGTTTTCGGCAATTCATCCAGAACTTCGATATGGCGCGGCAAGGCGGCGCGTTCGTGGATATGGTCTTCGGCATAGGCCTTTAAATCGGCCGGCGTGACCGACGCCCCGGCCACCAGTTCAACGTAAGCACATGGGATTTCGCCTGCATAGGCATCCGGCTGACCGATGGCACCGACCATGGCGACAGCGTCATGCCCGGCCAGCGCCTCTTCGATCTCGGCAGGATCAATATTGTGGCCCCCGCGAATGATCAGATCCTTGGCGCGACCGGTGATGAAGATATAGCCATCCGCATCAATGCGCCCCAGATCGCCTGTGCGCAGGAAGACGCCTTTGTGAAAGAGATCCTTGTTCTTGGCCGCTTCGGTATAGGTCGAGCCTTCGTAGACCCCCGGATTGTCGATACAAATCTCGCCAATTTCATCAACGCCGCATTCGACAGGGCCATCAGGCGTGTCGTTCAGGATTTTGACAGTGGTATGGGGAAAGGCAAAGCCGACAGAGCCGATCTTCTTGTCGCCCGACGGCGGGTTGCACGACACCAGACACGTCGCCTCGGTCAGCCCGTACCCTTCGACAACGCTGACACCTGTTGCCTCTTCAAAACGCCGGAAAAGCTCAAGCGGCAGCGGGGCCGAGCCGGAAAACGCTGTTTGAAGGCTGTCTACATTTGCATCGACCGGGCGCTGCATCAAAGCAGCCATTGCGGTCGGCACGGTGATCATGAACGTAACCTGCCAACGCTCGATCAGCTTCCAGAAATTGTCGAACACACCATCCCCGCGATAGCCTGCAGGGGTTGGGAAGACGACATGCCCCCCCGAAGCGATCATGCTCATCAGGATGGGATGGCAGGCAAACACGTGAAATAGCGGCAGCGGGCAAAGCACCACGTCCTTCTCGGTAAAAAGCAGCCTATGCCCGATCCAGCCGTTATAGATCATGCCGGAATACTTGTGCTGCGCAACCTTGGGCATGCCCGTGGTGCCGCCGGTATGGAAATATGCAGCAACCCGGTCCCCGGCGCTATCTGCAAAATCAAGTGTCTTGCTTTGCCGGTCCACCGCCTTGGTGAAATCATGCACTTTGGCCTTATGTGTCACGGGGTTCTTGGGCCGGATAAGCGGCACGATGAACTTCTTCAACCCGGTGAGATAGCGCAGCAGATCCACCTCGATCACATGCTCGACATCGGGCGCAAGCGCGACGGCCTTGGCCGCTTTCTGTGCTACGTCCGTCTTGGGAAACGCCTTGAGCGTCACCAGGACCTTCGCCTTGGTTTCCCGCAGGATGGAGCCGATCTGCTCAGCCTCCAGCAGCGGATTGATCGGATTTACGATCCCCGCAATCATGCCCCCGATCAGGGTGCAGACGGTTTCATTCGCGTTTGGCAAAAGGTAGGCCACCGTATCGCCCTCACCCACGCCGAGACTGCGAAAGAGGTTGGCGCATTGCACGGATCGCGCGTGAAACTCGGTCCATGTCAGGGTCTCTGCCGGGTCAGAGGCACCCGACATCAGCTGGAATGTGACGGCCGGACGCGCACCATGGGCGTCCTTGGTGGCGGTCATGAACTGATACATCGTGGCGGGCACATCGCGTGCCTCCCACGGCATTTCAGCTTCAATCGCGTTCAGGTCCTCGCGCGATGTAAACATCCCAATTCTCCTCCCTATGCCCTTTTCGGGCCTTGTTGGTCAGAAGGTGCAGGTTGAAGCCCGCGCGCGCAACCCGTGACGCTGCGAAAAAGGACGCCGGGGAAAAGGTATTTGAAGACAAAAGAAGCGATCCTCGCGTAAAGGACCGAATTAAGGTTAACGCGCCGCGGCCCCTTTCTTTTGTCTTTAAATACCTGAAAACCCGGCCCCAGCAGAAAGCGAGATCGCTTATTCGGCAGCCATACCTTCGGTGAACTGCAACCGGGCCAGGCGCGCATAAAGCCCGCCTTGTGCGACCAATTCATCATGCGTGCCAGTGGCCACAATGCGCCCGTCATCAAAGACAATAATGCGGTCTGCGGTTTTCACAGTGGCCAGACGATGCGCCACAACCAGCGTCGTGCGGTCTTGCGACAACCGTTCGACCGCGGCTTGCACAGCGGCTTCGCTTTCGGCATCCAACGCGCTTGTCGCCTCGTCCAACAGCAGCACCGGGGCGTCGCGCAGGATCGCACGGGCGATCGCGATGCGCTGTTTTTGCCCACCCGACAACATCACCCCGCGCTCGCCGACAAACGTGTCATAGCCATCGGGCAGCGCGGTAAGGAAATCATGGGCGGCAGCGGCCTTGGCAGCCTCTTCAATCTCGGCATCTGTTGCATCGGGTCGGCCAAAACGGATGTTGGCGCGGGCTGTATCGCCGAAGATGATCGGCTCTTGCGGCACCAGCGCGATGGACTGTCGGAACTCGGTCCGGGCGAGGTCTTTCAGATCAAGCCCCCCCAGAGTGATCTTGCCCGATTGCGGATCAAAAAAGCGCAGCAGCAATTGCGTGACCGTCGATTTGCCCGCGCCAGAGGGGCCAACCAAGGCCACGGTTTCACCTGCTGCAACCGTGAAAGACACGTGATCCAGAGCCGCTTGTTCAGGCCGTGCCGGGTAGCTGAACGTCACATCATCAAAGACGATCTCGGTCGCCGCTTCGCGCGGCAGCGATTTGGGCGTCGCGGGGTCTTGCACGGAATCCACGGCGGCCAGCAACTCCATCAACCGTTCGGTTGCGCCGGCAGCGCGCTGCAGTTCGGACCACAGTTCGGACAAGGCCGCGGTCGAGCTGGCGACGATGCCTGCATAGAACAGGAATTGCACCAATTCACCGGCGGTCATTGCATCGCTGCGCACGTCGCGCGCGCCGATCCACAACACGCCCAGAATACCGGAAAACACCACGAAGATGATGATCATCGTGATCAGCGCGCGCACCGAGATGCGTTTTTTGGCGGATGAATAGCTGTCTTCGGTGATCTGTGCGAATTGCGCGCGGCTGGGGCTTTCATGGGTAAAGGCCTGTACGGTTTGCACCGCCTGCAGCGCCTCGGAGGCGTTGGCCGACGAGTTTGCGACCAGGTCCTGGTTTTCGCGGCTCAACACGCGCAAGCGACGGCCCAAGAACAGGATCGGCAGAATGATCACCGGCACGATCAGCAGCACCAGACCGGTCAGCTTGGCCGACGTCCACAACATCAAGGCCAGACCGCCAAAGAACAAAAGGATATTGCGCAGGAACCACGAGACCGAGGACGACACAACCGTGAGGATCAGCGTGGTATCCGTGGTAATGCGCGAGAGCACCTCGCCCGTCATCAGACGTTCGTAATAGGCCGGGCTCATCGCGATCATCCGGTCAAAGACCGCCTTTCGGATGTCTGCCACAACCCGTTCGCCCAGCCGGGTGACGATGTAGTACCGCAGGGCTGTCCCAAGGGCGAAGACAGCAGCAATGCCAATCGCACCCAGAAAATACGTATCGAGGATTTCAACGTCGCCCGCGCCAAACCCGTCCACAACGCGGCGCGCGGCAATGGGCAGGACAAGGGACACACCCGCTGTCAGAAGCAGCGCCATGACCGCAAGGACCAGATATCTGCGATACGGCGTGAAAAAGGGCAGCAGGTTCTTGAGAATACCGACTTTCTTCGAACTTGCGCGCTCTTCGCTGTCGGTCTTTGGTTGTTTCGCCACGGATCATCCCTGTTTCGTTGGTCCGCCGAAAATGTCGGCTTTCGCGGTCGGGGGTCAAGGGACGCACTGACGCGGTCTGCTTATTGGAGCGGGTAGCGGGAATCGAACCCGCACCTTAAGCTTGGAAGGCTCTTATGATACCATTTCACCATACCCGCTCGTCAGATCAGCGAGGTATGACATCGCCTTCGGGGCGTCAAGACAGGACACCGCGCAAGCCTTCATAATTCTGCCGTTTTGTTTTGGTTTTCGTTGCCTCGTGACGCGTTCGCCCCTAGATTGGCGCCCAAAGATGTCACGCTAAGATGACGGGTAGGTAATGAGCATTAACTATGAAAAGACGCCTGAGGCGTTCTTTTTCGCACCGGGTGTAGACCCAGGTTTTTACGTCAAAAAAACACCAGACTGGACATGGCGCGAGATGCCGCAGGGCAATATCGTGGGATATCCGATCAGCGCCTATGACCATCTCAACGAGATGATCGCGACCCATATCCGTAACCATGACCGGCTGCGTAAATTCCGCGCGCCCGTGATGTTTAATACGGTGCCGATCATCGCCGATGATGTGCGATTTTCCCATTCGTTCACCGCGATCGGCGGGAAGTGGTTTCTGAATGGCGCATCAGGCACGCGGCTGCGCAACCGCTACGTCTGGAAGAATAAGGACACCAATCCTCAGGTCGATGACGATGTGATCGCGCATCTCAAAGCGCTTCATGAAGACGACCGCACGAAGGCTCCCCTTCCGGTGTTTGACAAGGATATCCGCGATCTCGATTTCGCCATTGATTGCCGCAATACGTTCAATTTCTATCACTTCCTGACAGAAACCCTGTGCCAGCTTTGTTTGCTGGATGATCTCGATTTCAGGGGCGATATCCTGATCCATTCGCCCAGCAAGGGCGTGCGTGACTTTATCAAGGACTGGGTCAAGGCGCTCTTTCCGGAATATAAGGGTCGGATCAAATTCCGTCGCAGCCCCAAGCGCTATGAGCGCGTTTTAAGCGCGTTCAACATGCGCCATTTCTATCACCAGACCTCCGAGCAGATGATGCCCTCGCTGGATGCGCTCGCTCCGCGTGGCTGGGTCTGGCGGCGGCGCGAGGCGGATCGCAACAGTCAAGCCATGTTGGCGATGAACTCCTGCGACGTGATGCTGACCCGGCTGCGGGCGCGTGCGCTGGACAAGATCAGGGATATGCAGACAGACCACCTGCCCAAGCGCTTTTGGGTGGCGCGCGCCGCGACTGGCAACCGCAACCGCGAGATGCGCAACGAGGACAAGCTGATCGAAGCGCTCCGCCCGCACGGGTTTCAGGTCATCTATTTCGAGCACCTGAAGCCGCTTGAACAAGTGGCGATCATGGCCAATGCCGAAATCATGATGTCCTATCATGGCGCCGGTTTTGCCAATATGCTGTTTGCTGGCCCCCAGACCCACTGTATCGAGGTCGGCAACCTGCAATCTGCGTTGCACCGTTGGGGCGATTTCATGCCCCATGCGCTTGTTTCGGGCTGCGCCTATCGCAATTTCTTCGCCGATTTCAACACCGACACGCCCGATGTCGTGCCCAGTATACTGACCGAAGGTCTGGTGCCCGTGGCCCTGTCGCTGGACGGCGTGATGCGCATGGCGCGCTATGTGGAATTGCTGACGGCAAAGAACGCCTTGCCGATGTCTGATGCAGAGCTTCTGGCGACCACGAAAATGCTGAGCGATCTTAAGGAACGGCGCGCGTTGCGGGTACTGCTTGAGCCCAACCAGCACCGTTTCGCGCTTGACCCGGATATCTGGGCCGCGTGGGCCTCATGCTGCGAAGAGATTGAGGATTTTGAGGGCGTGTTCGATGCCCTGTCCGAGGTTTTTGCCCGCGCCCCCCAGCGCTTTTGGGTGCTTGAGCGTTTGATCTGGCTGACCAAGCGCCTTGACCGGGTCGATCTGGCCCCGAACCTTCTGGCCCAGCACGCGGCCCTGTTCCCCCAGCGCCACGACGCGTTCCGTTCGAAACTGCGGTGGTATCGGGACGTTGAAAGCGCCTGAGCCGCGTTATCCTTGCGCTTTGATTGACCGCAGGAACAGCCCGATACCGCCCACCAGCAGCACCAGAATGACGATCAGGTCAAACGCGCTGATCCGCGCGAATTGCAGCGTGATGTTTGAGATCACACCGAAGATCATCGCAAGAAGCGCGCCACCTGCCAGCAACCAGCCCAGCCAGTTGCGCGCGTTGTAAAAGATCATGCCGATGCCAAACATGAAGGGGATCAGCACCATCCCTGTGGTCACGCCAATCCCACCAACCGAAAACGCGACCATGCCAAAGCCGAAAACCGGCTGCACCACTATGTTTTCCAGCAGCAGATAGCCACCACCGATCATCATCGCCACCGCGATCAGAAACTGCCCTGTGCCGCCTTGTGTCCCGCCTGCACCCATTGCTCTCGCCTCCTGCATCTGCCCGGTTTTGCGCCGGGTCTGCCTATAACTGGCCCGTTACAGCGGTTCGATCAAGCCCGCGCCGAGCGCACGGTTGGAATTGACAGCCGGGCTGACCCTGTGAAACGCGAACCGGTCTTCTGGCGCGGCAGTCATCAGGCGCGCGGCCCCCTTGCCCTCTTCGCCCAGCCAAAGCGCCCATTGATCGGGGGAAAGCGTTACCGGCATGCGGTGATGGATCGCTGACATCGCCTGATTGGCCGCCGTGGTGACAATGGCGCAGGTGACATGCCGCGCGTCGCCGCGTTCCCAGACCTGCCAAACGCCAGCAAAAGTCAAAGGGCCGTCTTCAGGCGCGATATACCATGGCAGCCGATTGCCGTCGGCATCCTTGGTCCATTCGTAAAAGCCCGTCGCCGGGATCAAGCAGCGGCGCGCGCGGCAGGCCTCTCGAAAGGCGGGTTTCTCGGCAATGGTCTCGGCCCGCGCGTTGATCAATAAAGGGCCGTCTGTGGGTGTTTTATACCAGCTCGGGATAAACCCCCAGCGCATCGAGACGAGTTTGCGCCCTGCCACCACAACCGCCACCGGATCGGTCGGGCAGACATTGTAATCCGGCACGTCCGGCATGTCATTGGCCGGACCAGCATCAAACATCTGAGCGATCTCGTCGGTCGGTCTTGTCGTCACAAATCTTCCGCACATCCCGCGTGTATACGCAGCTTACAAACGCGGTGAAACCTTGACCTTGCCTGCGCGCCAAGGCATCCCCACGTCATGCTGATTTACAAGATTTTCCGTCCTGCCGAATGGGCCGCTCTCGAGGCGAACGGCACCACGACCGGCGCGCCGATTGATGTGGCCGATGGCTACATCCATTTCTCGACCGCCGAACAGGCGCGCGAGACCGCCGCCAAGCATTTTGCAGGCGAAGGCGATCTGGTGCTGGCCGCCCTTGAGGCCGATCTGCTGGAGCCGTTGAAATGGGAACCCTCGCGCGGTGGCGCGCTGTTCCCGCATCTCTACCGGGAGCTGACAACGGCAGATATCCTGTGGACCGCCCCACTGCCGCTGGAGGGCGACACGCACGTCTTCCCTGATCTCGTCCCATGAGCCTGCTCGAACAAATCGGCTTGCGCGCCCTGCGCCGCATAGACCCTGAAGCGGCGCACGGTATGGCGCTCAAAGCCTTGAACGCGGGGCTTGGCCCCAAGGCAGGCCCAGTAACCAGCGCGCGCCTGAGGACGACATTTGCCGGTCTTGATCTGCCCAACCCGGTGGGCCTTGCCGCTGGCTTCGACAAGAATGCCGAAGCGCTGGGGCCGCTCTCGCGCGCCGGGTTTGGCTTTCTTGAAGTCGGTGCCGCGACCCCGCGCCCGCAACCGGGCAATCCCAAGCCACGCCTCTTTCGGCTGAGCGAGGATAGCGCCGCGATCAATCGCTTTGGTTTCAACAATGACGGGATGGACGCGATCTGCGCGCGCCTTGCAGCGGGTCCCAAAGACGCCGTGATCGGTCTCAATCTGGGTGCCAATAAGGACAGCGCCGACCGCGCGGCAGATTTTGCACAAGTGCTTGCGCATTGCGCCCCGCATATCGCGTTTGCGACCGTCAACGTCTCCTCGCCCAACACCGAGAAGCTGCGCGATTTGCAGGGCAAGGCGGCGCTTGCTGCGTTGTTGGACGGCGTCATGCAAGCCCGTGGCGACAGCCCCTGCCCGGTCTTTCTGAAAATCGCCCCTGATCTAACCCACACGGAACTGACCGAAATTGCCGAGGTCGCCACCGAGGCCAAGATCGATGCGATTATCGCGACGAACACGACCCTGTCGCGCGAGGTTTTGAGAAGTGCACATAAAGACGAAAAAGGCGGCCTTTCCGGCGCGCCGCTGTTTGAGAAATCCACCCGCGTGCTGGCGCGGCTGGCCACGCTGACCGACCTGCCTTTGATTGGTGTTGGCGGGATCGCCTCGGCCGAGGACGCCTATACCAAGATCAAAGCAGGCGCGTCGGCGGTGCAGCTTTACACGGCAATGGTGTATCACGGCATCAGCCTTGCAGGCGATATTGCGCGCGGGTTGGACAGGCTGCTGGAACGTGATGGCATTGCGACGGTGGCAGAGGCCGTCGGCATCGAAAAGGACCGTTGGACATGATCACAATCTGGCACAACCCGCGCTGCTCCAAATCGCGACAGGCCTTGGCGCTTCTGCAAGAGCGCGGCGAGGACGTGACCGTGCGCAAATACCTGGACGACGCGCCTTCGGTGACCGAGCTGACCCTGACCCGTGACACGCTGGGCCTGCGCGCCATCGAGATGATGCGCACGGGCGAGAAGCTGTTCAAAGAGCTTGAGATCAGCAATACCGCGCCTGATGAGGCGCTGCTGAACATGATGGCCGCGCATCCGGTCCTGATCGAGCGCCCGGTCGTGTTTGCCAATGACCACGCTATCATCGCCCGACCGCCCGAACGGGTGTTCGAGATCCTCTGACAGGAGCCTCCGGCGGGGATATTTGGAAAAAGCGAAGCGGCTTCCGATAATGACCCGAAAAAGCGAAGCGGCGTCCGGTAGTGGCTCTAAAAGGCGAAGGGTAAAGCGCGCGTTAAGGTTAGGGGTGTATCCCCTTGACATACGGTAGGGCAATCCCCATCTACACTGTATGAAACAGACAAACGTTCGCCAGTTCTTTCAGCAGTTCCCCACCGACGAGGCTTGCCTTGAGCATTTGTTCAACGTGCGCTTCGGTCAGGGCCACGAATGCCCCAAATGCGAACGGTCTGCGAAGTGGTATCCGCTTAAGTCGGAAAAGGCCTATTCCTGTCAGTGGTGCGGCCATCACATTCACCCAATGGTTGGCAGTATCTTTGAAAAGAGCCGCACACCTTTGCAGCTTTGGTTCTATGCGATCTTTCTGTTCACCACGTCGCGCCATGGCGTCAGCGCCAAAGAATTGCAGCGTCAGCTGGGCGTGACCTACAAGACCGCATACCGCATGGGTAAATTGATCCGCGAACATATGGCGGCGATTGATGGTGATGCTCCGATTGGCGGTCAAGGTGAAGTTGTCGAGATTGACGAGGCTTACGTTGGCGGACATCGCAAAGGCGTTCGTGGCCGCGGTGCTGCTGGAAAAGGTATCTTGCTTGGCATGGTGCAGCGCGGTGGCGGTGGCGGTGGCGGTGGCGGTGAGATTGTCATTAAGCAGGTTCCCAATACCCAAAAGCGCACCCTACAGCCGATTATTGAGGCGTCGGTGGCCGATGGCACTGAAATTCACACAGACGGTCACGATGGCTATGGCGGGCTTCCTGAGGCTGGTTATGATGTCAAGACGATCAATAAGCGCAAGTCTGGCAAATACGTTGGCCCGAACGGCGAGACTGTCAACGCGATTGAGAACTTCTGGCGTCACCTGAAATGCTCAATCGAAGGCACCCATATCAGCGTGTCTCCGAAGTATCTGGAACGCTACGCCAAGGAATTTGAGTATCGCTTCAATCGCCGGACGACGCCTGAGGTGATGCTGGACGAGTTGCTTTCTCGTTTTCCTGAGTTGGACGCTTAATCACGGCGTCCAGCTTGTCCAGGTCGCCGTCAGGATCGGCCTCGTGTTCTTTAATGAATTCTTCAAGGCCCTTTTTTCTCGCGTCTTTAAGGTTCTTCATCAAACAGGCGCCTTTGTTCCATAGGGATATACTCAATCACTTTTGAGATAGCGTAGGAAGTGTTGAGCCAGACCTTGTCATTTTCATCCCACTCTTGACCAATATCCAATACGGCCCGGACCGCATCTCCGTTGCCGACCTTTTGCTGACCAGACATTAGATCCGCCAAAAACACTGGGTCGTCCACGTAGGCAGAGACCTTAACGCCTCGCCAAACAAACTCCCATTTTCGCCGTGTTTTGGAGAAAATCACTTTTATAATTGAGAGTGTGACCTCTTCTTGCTCAACCCTCTGCTTTGGGTCGCTTACCGCTGCTGTGCGGTTACTTCGTATATTGGCCCATTCCTGCTCGCCCAAGTCTAT
Organism: Cognatishimia sp. MH4019; assembly: GCF_020177595.1. GTDB lineage: Bacteria > Pseudomonadota > Alphaproteobacteria > Rhodobacterales > Rhodobacteraceae > JAHTBL01. Next base: position 23,285 of record NZ_JAHTBL010000011.1, read on the forward strand.
GACGGGCTCGTCATCATTGAGGTTTATTGCAATGCCAAAACTCTGAACGCTGGGGGCGTCCTCCACAGCGTCAATCGCGCGGTTCATCTGCTCATGGACCCGTTCCGGCGAAGGTAGGTTTTGGCTAGCCTCATACGCATCTCTCGGAATTATCGTGCGGTCACCGCCCTGCGTGATGATCACATACTCATCGTTAACTTCAATCTCGAAGGTGTCGTCATCAATGTAGTGGTCATAGATAAACGACATCAAGAGGGGCAGGATCGCCACGTTGCCAGCAAATTTTAAGGCGTCAACGATGGACTTTGGAACACCCTTTACCTTGCCGCGAAAGCTTCCCGGTCCAAGCGCTTCCAGCCGGAGTTCAATAGTTTGACTTGTGTTGACCTGACTATTGATTTCCCTGAACGCGTCGGAAAATGCCACAAGCGCATTTGCGAACGTGTATGTATCAACTTCATTAGGCCTACCGCCAAAATGAAGCACAAACCCATCCGAGTTTTGGAAGTTTCTGAGGTCAATGGTCGCCATGATTCCTTATCGCACCCTACACGCTTAAAGTGAATCAAGGATAAACGTATGCTGAGGGGATACACCCCTAAGGTTAACGGGCGGTGGGTCTTCTCTTCACCTTTGCGGTAAATACTCATGTCGACACCGCCAAATCGGAAGCACCTGTTAAGCCTTTGTTTAGAAATGGTTCCCCGCGGGGAACATCAGGCCGCAGCGCGTTCCAATGCCGGGTAACGCACTGCCAATGTGATACCCCGCGCCACGAAGCTGATCAGCAGCGCCATCCAAAGCCCGTGATTTCCAAAAGCCGGGACCAATGTCAGCAAGGCGATAAGATAGACGATGGCAGACAGGATCATCATGTTGCGCATATCATCCGTCCGGGTCGCGCCGATGAAAATGCCGTCCAGCATCCAGGCTGCAACCCCGAGAAACGGGGCGAGCACCATATAGATCAGGTAGGTGCGGGCGGCGTCGCGCACCTCTGGCGCAGTGGTCATGATGTCGATCACGGTCCCGCCGAAGAGCGCAAAACTCAGCCCCAGCACGCCACAGACGATCACCCCCCAGGCAGAACTGAGCAGTGATGCACGCCGGACCCGCGCAGGCGCTTTCGCCCCCATCGCGCTGCCCACCAAGGCTTCTGCCGCGAAGGCAAATCCATCCATCGCATAGGCGGTGATATAGAGAAATTGCAGCAGGATCTGGTTCGCGGCCAGTTCAACATTGCCAAAATCGGACCCCATGAACAGAAACGATACAAAGACCCCCTGCAGGATGACCGAGCGGATCAGGATGTCGCTATTGACCTTGGCCATGCGGATCAGCCGCACCCGGTTGAAGACCTTTTGGGTGGCCCGCCAGGCGGCTCCCGCAAAGGCATCGCGGCAAAGCCAGAGGCCAAGGGCGAGCGCGCTCCATTCGGCGAGGAACGTGGCCAGCGCGACACCTTCGACGCCCCAGCCAAGGCCCAGGACGAACCAGATGCTGAGCAGGATGTTGAGCCCGTTCATCCAGAGCTGAAGGATCAACACTGCGCCCGTGCGTTCCTGCGCGACAAGCCAGCCAGTGATACCATAAAGCGCAATAGCAGCCGGGGCCGAGAAGACGCGGATTTGCATGTACTCGCGGGCCAGTGCCTCGACCTCGGGCGTGGCGGGCGAGAGGGCGAAGGCACCTGCAAAGATAAGCGTTTGAAAGACGATCAGCACCGTCCCCGCAGAGAACGCGATGATAAGCGCACGCGACAGCAAGGCCGCAACTTCGTCTTCATCCTCGGCCCCGCGGGCTTGGGCGGCCAGACCGGCCGTACCCATGCGCAGGAAGCCGAAAATCCAGTAGATCCCGGTCATGATGATCGCGCCGATGCCGACGGCCCCGATGGGCACGGGATCGCCCAACTGGCCTACGACACCGGTATCGACCGCACCAAGGATCGGCACAGTGGCGTTCGAAAAAACGATTGGAACAGCGATCTTGAGAACCCGGCGGTGGGTCAGCGGCTCCGCGACCTCAGCCGTCATTGCGCGTGGGCATCAGGAAATGGCACGTGGCCTGTGCAAAGAGCTTGTCGCGGTTGTCCTGCCAGGCTTCGACCTGCACCGACGCATAGCGCCGCCCGGAGCGGGTGACTTTGGCGCGGGCATAGGCGTCGCGCGGCAGGCCCGAGCGCAGATAGTCCACGGTGAAATCGATTGTCTTGGGCAAGCGTGGCAGATCACCAGCAACGAGCGTTTCTACGTCGATGGCACCGCTTTCGATATCGCTCCAGAGCATGGCCCAGCTGATTTCGATCATCGCGGTAACCTCCAGAAAGGCCGCCGTCGCACCGCCATGCAGCGCAGGCAAGAGCGGGTTACCGATCAGCTTTTCATCATAGGTCATCGTCGCGGTCAGTTCATCGCCGCGCCGCTGCACGCCGATGCCCATGAATTGCATGTAAGGCACGCCGCCAACCAAAGCGGCCAAGGCCGCATCCCGGCGCTGCTTGACGATCTGTACGGGTTCGGGAGGACGACGGTTCATTTCGCGCGCTCCACTGTGAAAGCGCCGGACGCTGTAGCGACAGGTTTGTCCGCATCCTCGTCAAAGGCGGTGGCGCGCACGAAGGCAACCGAACGGGTGATATGATAGCATTCCGCGCGGGCACGGATCGCCTGACCGGGGGTCGCGCCGCGCATGTAATCAATCCGCAGATCAATCGTTGCTGTCCCCGCAGGGGCGTCCGGGTGGCTCATCACCGCAGCCCCCCCGCAAGTATCCATCAGGGCTGACACCGCACCACCATGGATCACACCGGTTTGCGGATCACCGATCATTGCGGGGTTATAATCCATCATGATCTCGGCGATGCCATCACCGATTTCGGTCAGGACCATGCCCAATGCTTTGGAATGGGGGATCGCCTCGATGAAGTGGCGGGCGATGGTGGCTTTATCGACCATGGGGGGATGCCTTGTCTTTCGCTTCGGCCATATTTGCCCCGCGCCGCGCCCGGCACAAGCGCAAACTGGAACCTTCGAACGTCCTAAGACTTGTGCCTAAGAGCGCGGCAAAGTAGCCTTTGATCAAGGAGGAGCGACATGTCAGACACCCGCATTTCATTCAAAGAGATGTGCGCGAAGTTCGACGTGACGCCGCGAACACTGCGCTATTACGAGTATATCGAGCTGTTGCAGCCCGAACGCGAAGGCCGCTCGCGGTTCTACGGCCCGCGCGAATGTGCGCGCATGACGCTGATTTTGCGCGGTCGCAGATTTGGCTTCTCGCTGGAGGATATCCGGCAGTGGCTTTTGATCTACGAGCATGAAGGCACCGAAGCCCAGATGCGCGCCTGGATCGAATTGGCGGATGGGCAATTGGCAGAACTTGCCGATCAGCGCAAACAACTTGATGAGACCATCACCGAGCTGGAACGCCTCCGCGATGGCGTGAAAGCCGAGCTTAATTAATCCGGTCAGACAGTCGCAAACAGGTCATCTGCCACTGGGTATGATGAGTCGGGCATTGTGAAAACGCTCTTTTGAAGCAGCCCAAAGCGCTTTGAGCGCCTCATATTGTTGCGCCTGACCCTAGGGAAACGCACTTAACCTTTCGTCAATCTGGAAGTGACGCGGCGTTACGCTTACGTCAACGTCAACTAAACTTGTAAGTTCACTTCGAAACGCAAACATCCGGCTCACTTCATGCAGCCACCGGAGTGTTGAGATGACCGACAAGATCATGACGATCCGCCAGATGTGTGACGCGTATGACGTCACCCCCCGCACCTTGCGGTTCTACGAGGCCAAGGAACTTCTGTTTCCGATCCGCGAAGGCCAAAAGCGCCTGTTCACCCGCCGCGACCGTGCGCGGCTCAAGCTGATCCTGCGCGGCAAGCGTTTTGGGTTCAGCCTGGAAGAAATCCGCCAGCTTCTGGATTTGTATGATCGCGGAGATCAGCAACTCACACAGCTGACACAGACCTATGATATCGCCCGCCAGCGCCTTGCTGACATGGAAAGCCAGCGCGCCGAACTGGATGAGGCGATTGCCGATCTAAAAGAACAACTCAACTGGGGGGCCGAGATGATCGCGCAACTCCAGCAGAAAGCCGCCAGTTAAGACAGGTCTTAAAAGGGAGTAAGACATGCCGCATTACACCGCCCCCACCAAGGATATGCAGTATCTTCTGCATGACGTTCTGAAAATCTCGGATGCAGATATTCCGGGCTATGACGAACTGGACCGCGACTTCACAAGTGCCGTTCTGGAAGAGGCCGGCAAACTGTCGGTCGAGGTGCTTGCCCCGCTGAACCCTGTGGGTGATGAACAGGGCTGCACGCTGGAAAACGGTGTGGTGCGCACGCCCGAAGGCTTCAAGGACGCCTATGACCAGATGCGCGCAGGCGGCTGGATGGGTCTGGATGCGGACCCTGACTATGGCGGTCAGGGCATGCCCTATCTGCTGCATTCCGCAGTGGGCGAGATGTTCGTGTCGTCCAACATGGCGTTCAACATGTATCAGGGCCTGACCCACGGCGCCTATGCCGCGATCCACGCGCACGGGTCCGAAGACCAGAAAGCGACTTACCTGCCGAAGATGGTCGAAGGGTCTTGGTCCGGCACCATGAACCTGACCGAGCCGCAATGCGGCACCGATCTGGGCCTGATCCGCACGAAAGCGGAGCCGCAGGACGACGGCACCTACAAGATTTCCGGTCAGAAGATCTGGATCTCGGCAGGCGAGCATGACCTGACCGACAACATCATTCACCTCGTTCTGGCGAAAATCCCCGGTGGCCCCGAGGGCGTGAAAGGGATTTCGCTGTTCATCGTGCCGAAGTTCTTGGTGAGCGAGGACGGATCGCTGGGCGAGCGCAATTCGCTGTCCTGTGGCGGTCTGGAAAAGAAGATGGGCATCCACGGCAACGCAACCTGCGTCATGAACTATGACGGGGCCACGGGCTACCTGATCGGTGAGATGCATAAAGGCATGCGTGCGATGTTCACCATGATGAACGAAGCGCGTCTGGGCGTTGGTCTGCAAGGCTACGCGCAAGGTGTGGTCGCCTATCAGAACGCCTTGGCCTTCGCGCAGGATCGTTTGCAGGGCCGTGCCGTCACCGGAACGGAAGCGGCAGACAAGCCCGCTGATCCGATCATCGTGCATCCCGACGTGCGCCGTAACCTCTTGCATCAAAAGAGCTTTATCGAAGGCGCGCGCGCATTTACCTTCTGGGGTGCGTCCCTGATCGATCGTGCGCATCGCAATGGGGACAAGGAAGCCGATGACCTGATCTCGCTGATGACGCCTGTCCTTAAGGGCTTCCTGACGGACAAGGGCTTCGAGACGACCGTTCTGGCGCAGCAGACCCTCGGCGGGTCGGGCTTTACGCAGGAATGGGGTCTTGAGCAGTTCGTCCGCGATGCGCGCATCACGATGATCTATGAAGGCACCAACGGCATCCAGTCGCTTGATCTGGTGGGCCGCAAACTGGGCCTGAATGGCGGCAAGACCGTGATGGGGTTCTTTGAAATGATCAAAGGCTACATCAAGGAAAACGCAGGCCATGAGGCCCTGAATGCCGAGTTCCTTAAGCCGCTCAAGAAAGCCTCCAAGGACCTGCAACAGGCCGCGATGTATTTCATGCAGAACGGCATGAAGAACCCCAACAACGCGCTGTCGGGCTCTTATGACTTCATGCACCTGATGGGGCATGTCTGCGTGGGCTTCATGTGGGCGCAGATGGCGAAAGCCTCGTATGAGGCGCTGGAAAACGGCACCTCGGACGCGGAATTCCACCAGACCAAACTGGCCACGGGGCGCTACTACATGGCGCGTCAACTGCCCGCCACGTCGACCCATCTGGCCCGTGTTGAAGCCGGTGCCGATACGGTCATGGAACTGGAGGCCGCAAACTTCTAGGTTGCTGGGGAGCACTTTGAGAAGGACCCGCCCATGCCGAAACGTCTTCGCCTGACCCGCCGCTTTCCGATTGCAATGACGGAAGACGGCTATCGCAGGCTCAAGCGGTTCGCGCGTGAAGCGGGTCTGGACGAAGGCGAGGCGCTCTCGTTCCTCTTCGAGAACTTCGACAGCATTCTGGATGAAGACACGTTTGGCCACCGGCTTCGGATCTTCAATTCCGAGCTGGAGGCGCGGAAGAAATAGCCAAGGACGCCTTCGGCGGGAAGGTATTTGGGGACAAAAGAAGCCATTAAGGTTAATGCGGCTGCCGCCTTCTTTTGTCCAAAAATACCTAGATCTTACGGAAGCCAAAAGGCGCTTGGGACCGATGGGAGGCGGGACGCAAGATGTTAAAACTCTATTGCTTCGGGGAAAGCGGCAACGCTTATAAGGCGGCGCTGACACTGGAGTTATCCGGCCTTGATTGGGAGCCGGTGTTTGTCGACTTCTTCGGTGGCGAAAGCCGCTCGGACGCCTTCCGTGCAATCAATCCGATGGGCGAAGTGCCTGTCTTGGTCGATACGGATCACGACTACACGCTCACGCAGTCCGGCGCGATTCAGGACTATGTCGTGCATCTGTCGAGCAAGCTGACGGGGGCCACGCCAGAAGAGCGGCGCGAGGTGCTGCGTTGGGTTTTGTGGGACAATCACAAGCTCAGCTCGCAGGCCGGAATGGCGCGGTTCTTGATGAATTTCCTGCCGGAAGAAAAACGTCCGGCGGAGGTGATCGCTTTTACTCAGGGCCGTTTGAAGGCCGCCTATCAGGTGCTGGACGCCCATCTTGAAGGCCGCGACTGGATCGTGGGCGACGCGCTCACCGTCGCCGATATCTCGTGCTGTGGATACCTGTTTTACCCCGAGCCCTTTGGGTTCGACCGGGCCGAATGGCCCCATATTGACGCCTGGCTGACCCGGATTGAGGGCACGCCCGGCTGGAAACACCCCTATGATCTGATGCCGCGTTCCGCTGCGGACGCGCAATAACCGAAAGGCAAAACCATGACCGAAGCCTATATTTACGACGCTGTGCGCACGCCGCGGGGCAAGGGCCGCAAGGACGGCAGCCTGCATGAGGTAACGAGCGCGCGGCTCTCTGCGCAGGTGCTGAACGCGGTCAAAGACCGTAACAATCTGGAAGGTCACGCGGTTGAAGACGTGATCTGGGGCAACGTCACGCAAGTCGGCGAGCAAGGCGGCTGTCTGGCGCGCACGGCGGTGCTGGCATCAGAACTGGATCAGTCGATCCCCGGCCTGGCCATTAACCGCTTTTGTGCGAGCGGCATGGAAGCTGTGAACCTTGCGGCGAACCAAGTCAAAGGCGGCGCAGGCGAAGCCTATATCGCGGGCGGGGTCGAGATGATGGGCCGTGTGGCCATGGGCAGCGACGGGGCGGCGATTGCCGTGGATCCGTCGATTGCGATGGACACGTATTTCGTGCCGCAGGGCATTTCGGCGGACATTATCGCAACAGAATATGGCTTTAGCCGCGATGACGCAGATGCGCTGGCGGTGCAATCGCAAAACCGCGCGAAGGCGGCTTGGGATGACAACCGCTTTGACAAGTCGATCATCACCGTGCGCGACCAGAATGGTCTCGCGATCCTGGATCATGACGAATACATGCGCCCCGGCACAGATATGCAGAGCCTTGGCGCGCTCAAAGCGTCGTTCAAGGACATGGGCGAGGTGATGCCGGGCTTCGACAAGGTCGCCTTGATGAAATATCCGCATCTGGAGCGGATTAACCATATTCACCACGCCGGCAATTCCTCGGGCATCGTGGACGGGGCGGCTGGGGTTCTGATCGGCTCCAAAGAATTTGGGGAGAAATTCGGCCTCAAGCCTCGCGCACGCATCCGCGCGACGGCCAAGATCGGCACCGATCCGACGATCATGCTGACGGGCCCCGTGCCTGTGACCCATAAGATCCTCGCCGATAACGGCATGGCCATCAGCGACATTGATCTGTTCGAGGTGAACGAGGCGTTTGCATCGGTCGTGCTGCGCTTCATGCAGGCGTTTGATGTCGACGACAGCAAGGTCAACGTCAATGGCGGCTCGATTGCGATGGGGCATCCGTTGGGGGCCACCGGCGCGATCATCATCGGCACGCTGCTGGATGAGATGGAGCGCTCCGACAAGGAGGTCGGCCTTGCCACGCTTTGCATCGCATCCGGCATGGGTGCGGCCACGATCATCGAGCGCGTCTAAGCGCGACAGGAGACAAGCAAATGACTGATTTCACGATGGAAAAAGGCGCAGACGGCGTCGCGGTGATCACTTGGGACGTGCAAGGCAAGTCCATGAACGTGATGAACGAGCAAGGGTTCGAAGACCTTGATGCCCATGTGCAGGATGCGCTGGCCGATGAGGCTGTGAAGGGGATCGTGATCACGTCCGGTAAAGACAGCTTTGCTGGCGGGATGGACCTGAACATCATCGCCAAGATGAAGGAAAGCGCAGGCGATGACCCGGCCAAGGGCCTGTTTGAAGGCGTGATGGAAATGCATGGCGTATTGCGCCGGATCGAGCGCGCGGGGATGGACCCGAAGACGAACAAAGGCGGCAAGCCTGTGGCGGCTGCCCTGCCCGGCACGGCGTTGGGGATCGGCCTGGAAATCCCGCTGGCCTGTCACCGGATTTTTGCGGCGGATAATCCCAAGGCCAAGATCGGTCTGCCCGAGATTATGGTCGGTATCTTCCCCGGCGCGGGCGGCACGATGCGGCTGTCGCGGAAACTGGGCGCGATGCAGGCGTCTCCACTGCTCTTGGAAGGCAAGCTGAACGACCCAAAGAAAGCCAAGATGGCGGGTGTCGTGGACGAGGTTGTGCCAGCAGATGAATTGCTGGACCGCGCGAAAGAGTGGGTTCTGAACGCGACCGACGCGGATATCGTCAAGCCGTGGGACGCGAAGGGCTACAAGATGCCCGGCGGTGCGCCGTATCATCCGGCGGGGTTCATGACGTTCGTGGGTGCCTCGGCCATGGTGAATGGCAAGACGCAGGGTGTGTATCCGGCGGCGAAAGCACTGTTGAGCGCGGTCTATGAAGGCGCGTTGGTGCCGTTTGATACTGCGCTGAAGATCGAGGCACGGTGGTTCACGAATGTGCTGATGAACCCGTCGTCGTCGGCGATGATCCGGTCCTTGTTCATCAACAAGGAAGCGCTTGAGAAAGGTGCGAACCGTCCGGCTGTGGACGATCAGAAGGTCAAACAGGTCGGCGTGATCGGCGCGGGCATGATGGGCGCTGGTATCGCGCTGGTCTCGGCCCTTGCAGGGATCAAGGTTGTGCTGATCGACAGCGCTCAGGAGGCGGCTGACAAGGGCAAGGCCTACACGGAAGCGCATCTCGACAAGGGCATCGCGCGCAAGAAAGTGACGCCCGAGAAGAAAGAGGCCGTCTTGGGCCTTATCAACGCGACCACCGATTATGACGCGCTGAAAGGCTGCGATCTGATCGTGGAAGCGGTGTTCGAGGATATGGGCGTGAAGGCGGAGGTGACCAAGAAGGTTGAGGCCGTCGTGGGTGAGGACTGCATCTTTGCGACCAACACCTCCACCCTTCCGATCAGCGAATTGGCCAAGGCGAGTGCGCGGCCTGAGCAGTTCATCGGCATCCACTTCTTCTCCCCCGTCGACAAGATGCTGCTGGTGGAGATCATCAAGGGGCAGAAAACCGGCGATGTGGCGGTGGCCAAGGCGCTCGATTTTGTGCGCCAGATCCGCAAGACGCCGATCGTGGTGAACGACGCGCGGTTCTTCTATGCCAACCGCTGCATCATTCCCTACATCAACGAAGGCATCCGCATGGTGAAGGAAGGTGTGGAGCCTGCCTTGATCGAGAATGCCGCCAAGCTGGTTGGGATGCCTTTGGGGCCGCTGCAATTGGTCGATGAGACCTCGGTCGATCTGGGCGTGAAGATCGCCAAGGCGACGCGCGCGGCGATGGGCGATGCCTATCCCGACGGCGAAGTGGACGAGGTTTTGTTCTGGATGGCCGATGAGGGCCGTTTGGGGCGCAAGTCGAACGCGGGCTTTTACGAGTACGACGAGAAGGGCAAGCGCGGGCTGCTTTGGGAGGGGCTTGAAGCGAAGTATCCTGTGGCCGACGAGCAGCCGTCTTTGGTCGAAGTCCAGCATCGTTTGTTGTTCGCGCAAGTACTGGAAGGCGTGCGTGCGCTGGAGGACGGCGTGCTGGAAGACATCCGTGAAGGCGATGTCGGCGCGATCCTGGGCTGGGGCTTTGCGCCTTGGTCGGGCGGGCCGTTCAGCTGGCTCGATATCATCGGCACGCCCTATGCGGCCGAGCGGTGCGACCAGTTGACCGCAAGCTACGGGGACCGCTTCAAAACGCCCGATCTGCTGCGCGAGATGGCGGCAAAAGGCCAAAGCTTCTACGGACGGTTTGGCAAATCAGCGCAAGCCGCATAAGAGCGGGGGCGGTCCAAGGGGCCGCCCTTTTTGCTTTGAGAGACGAACATGCGCATCGCGATATTTGGAAATGCAGGCAGCGGAAAATCCACGCTGTCACGAAAACTGGCCGCGCAGTTTGATATGCCCTTGGTCGAGGTGGATCAGCTGCTTTGGCGGCCCGGCTGGCAGATGGTGCCAGAGGCCGAATATGACATCGCCCACGAGGCCGCGATGGCTGAAGAAGCATGGATTATGGACGGGATGGGCTATAGCGCCAGCTTGGGCGTCCGCATGAAACGCGCCACCCATGTGATCTTGTGCGACTTCCCAATCTGGCAGAATTACTGGCTGCTGGCCGAGCGGCAATCGACGATGGCTCAAGGCAATTTCGAAGGTGCGCCTGCGGGCGTGGCAGAGCGCCCGGACACGCGCGCACTGTTCGAGTTCACGTGGCACATCCATGAAAACCTGATGCCGAAGATCCGCGCGCAAGTGGCCGAGCTTGGAGCAGAAACGAGGGTCACTGTGATCCCCGATTTCGATGCCCTGACGCAGTTCGAGCTGCCAGTTTAAGCGACAGCGACTTCCAGCAACGCTTCGTCAACTTCGGCGGGGTAAACGGGCTGATCGTCCAGCACCATCATCTCGACCAATTCGCGTGCAGTGCAGATCGGCAGCGCGGTGTAATCCTGCGCGACCGTATCGGCCAGATCCCCTACAAGGCAGGTCGATTTGGGCTGATAGAAAAGCGCGCCGATATTGGCAAAGACAATCTCGTCCCGGCGGAAATGCAAGGTCACGACTTCAATCACTTCGGTCGGCATCTGCCGGGTGATGCCGCGAAAGCCAACCAGTGCCTCTGCAGGCAGCATGGCGAAGGGATCACCCAGGAAATCCTCGGCCGCATCGCTTTCGACAAGCACATGTTGTTCGGGCAGCAGGTGGGTTTCTTGCAGGTTGCCCAGCGCATCGGCGGGGACATGTAACGGCCATAGATGCTCCGGGCAATCGGTGGTGGCACTCCAGACCACCTCGCGGCGCACTTCTATAACTGTTTGCAGCCCGTGATCGAAGGTGAGAACTTCGTCACCCTCTGTAATCGCCTCGACCGGGCGCCAGCCCATGCGAGTCGCAACCCGTGTGCCTGAGACCAGCCCGGACGCCACACCGGGCAGTCCGTCCCAAGCGCCGGTGGTTTCGATCGTCTGTCTGGTCCCCCCGAAGAGCCCCTTGCGCAATCCAAACATGTCACTCCCCGCTTTTGGTGAGACGTCCAACGCGGCAGCATGGAACGTCATTTGCAGCACCCCAAAAAGCAGTGATTCCCAAGTCGGAGTTTGGCCTTAAAAGTGGCAAGTTTCGGGCAATGGTTCCAATTTCAGACAAGTTTTATCCATATTTCCTGCATTGATCCTGATCCCGGGACAATCGCCTGGCCTTTTAGACAGGATTCGCTGCGTTAAACCGAATACCCGAATCGCGCGAAGTCTTCAGCGCAGAGCGCTGCGACTCGGGCGCGCTGCTGATCGGTATACTGTGCACGCTCAGCCGTTGGGCTGGCATTCACATGGGGCAGGTCCAACGCAAAACCCAGATGCGCTTCAAGCGGAGCGAGATCCGTGGCGAGATGCTCGAGCCGAATATAGGCCGTGCACGCATCGCGCCCCGTGGCATCGGTCATATAGCTGGACGCCGGGTTGTTGCGCAGAGTGGCTTCGGTATGCGGATCGTCCAGAAACGCGCCAAAGCTGGAGGCCTTTGCGAGGGTCACCGCCGGGTGGGCAAAGCTCTGCCCGCGCAGCCAGTGGTAATAGCTCAGCACGCGGTCATAGGGGTTCCGCACCAGCGTGAAACAGAAAGATGCGTCGATTTGATCCTGATCGACCAGCCCGTAAATGTCGCGAATGCGCGAATGCTTCCAGAGGCGTCCTGATGCAGGCGTGTCTTTGACCTTATGGCGCCGGTTGCGCGCTTTCGGTGTGTCGCCCAGCATGATGTCGTCTTTCATCGCGCGCGCCTCCAGCGCCAGCGCCATCGAGGTGCCGCCGGTCTTGGGGATATGGATGAAGATATAGCGCCTGCCCTGCGAGATAATCATAGGCTCACGCTACCGCGCGCGCCGTGCGGATCGCAATCAGCGATCCTGCGGTGATCACGAGGGCGACGCCAAAAAAACCCAGCGGATTCAAAAGCTGGCTGAAGAAAAGCCACGCGAAGAAAGAGGCGAACAAAATAACGGCGTATTCAAGCACGGCGACGGTGGACGTTTCGCCCAGCTGATAGGCTTTGATGATAAGGCCCACACCGATCACAGAACCGACCGCCTGTATCGCGATCAGACCCCAGATCAGCGGAGAGATCGGAACCCACCCCCGGATCAGAAACCCGTCAGGCCCGTCCGGCACTGCTTGCGGAAAAAGCGTCAATACACCGAGACCAATCACGCCCCAAAGGCCCAGAATGGCCATGAAACCTGCCAACAGGCAAAGCGTGGATTCCTGCAAGCACCAGCGGCGCGTGGCCAGCGCCCCCAGCGCGTAGAGCAATCCCGCCCCCACCGGCATCAGGGTGACCAGCGACAGGTTGGCCGGGTCAGGCTGCAAGACCAGTAGGGTGCCCGTGAACCCCAAAGCGACAGCGGCGATGCGCACCGGGCCGATGGGTTGGCCCAGCGCAAGCGCCGAGACGACAAGCACCCAAATCGGCGAGGTGAACAGCCCCGCGAGTGATTGTGCGATCGGCAGAAAGGCAAGTGATCCGAAGTAAAGCAGCATAGACGTGGCGACCAACGCACTGCGGATCACGACCGGGCCGAAGCGCCTGGGGCGCAGGCTGCCAAATCCCAACGCGGACAGGCCCGCGATCAGTATCAGCGCCATCACCGAGCGGACGGCATGCATCTGCCAAAGCCCGATTTCGGCACTGATGCGAAACACGAAATTGTCGATGCACCCCAGCATCGCCATCGCTCCAAGGATGCAAAGCGCAGCTTTGCGCGGTTGAGTGGGAGCGTCCTGCGTCATCGCGCCACAGATTGCGCTTTCCAAGCGCGTTGGCAAGCGCCATAATTGTCGGACATTTGAAAACGCGGTTGAGGAGAGCGCGATGGGATGGCTGGCTGACGAAAGCGGTCTGGAGAAAAACGCAGCAAACTACGTGCCCCTTACGCCGCTGTCGCATTTGCACAGGGCGGAGCAGGTGTTCCCGGATCGTGAGGCCGTGATCTATGGCGATCACCGCAAGACCTATCGAGAGTATCACGCGCGGGTGTCGCAGCTGGCCTCGGCGCTGGTAAAGATCGGGATCAAACCGGGCGATGTGGTGGCGACGCTCTTGCCCAATGTCCCGGCTCAGGCAGAGGCGCATTTCGGCGTGCCAGCCTGCGGCGCGGTCCTGAACACGATCAACATCCGGCTTGAGGCCGACACGATTGCCTATATTTTCGATCACGCTGAGGCCAAAGCCGTGCTGGTCGACAGCCAGTTCCTGCCCATTGCGATGGATGCCATCGGCCTGATGGAAGGCCCCGCCCCGCAGATCATTGAAGTGCCTGATGACGCCGCAGGCGTGCACCATATGGGCGAGCAGATTGACTACGAGGATTTTCTGGCCACAGGCGATGCCGATTTCGCCTGGATCATGCCCGAGGATGAATGGGAGAGCCTCGCGATCAACTACACCTCCGGCACAACCGGGCGGCCCAAGGGTGTCGTCTACCATCACAGAGGCGCGTATCTGATGACGATGGGCACGGTCGTGAGCTGGCAGATGCAGCTTTACCCACGCTATCTGACGATTGTGCCGCTCTTTCATTGCAATGGCTGGAACCACACGTGGATGATGCCGATGCTGGGCGGCACGATTGTGTGCTGCCGCGATATCAGCGCAGGTGCGATCTATGACGCGCTGGCCGATGAAGGGGTCACGCATTTCGGCGGCGCGCCCATCGTGCTGAACATGATCGTCAACGCCAAGGACAGCGAGCGCCGCTCTTTCGATCACGAGGTGCAGGTCTTTACCGCTGGTGCGCCGCCCGCTGCCGCAACGCTGGCCGCGATTGAAAAGCTGGGCTTCAATGTCATGCAGGTCTACGGGCTGACCGAGACCTATGGCCATGTCACCGAATGTCTGTGGAATGCCGACGCGTGGGACGGGCTGCCCCAATCCGAACAAGCGGCGATCAAGGCGCGTCAGGGTGTGGCCTTCCCGATGATGGAGCATCTCGGCGTCGTCGACGAAAACAACCAGCAGATCGCCATGGACGGCACGACCCAAGGTGAGATCGTGCTGCGAGGCAATTCGGTGATGAAGGGCTATCTCAAGAACGAGAAAGCCACGCGCGAGAGCTTTGCGGGCGGGCATTTCCACTCGGGCGACATCGCGGTGCAGCACCCTGACGGCCACGTGCAGATCGCGGATCGCGCCAAGGACATCATCATTTCGGGCGGCGAGAACATCAGTTCGGTCGAGGTGGAAGGCGCGTTGATGCACCACCCGGCAATCCTGCTGGCCGCTGTGGTGGCCAAGCCAGACGACAAATGGGGCGAGGTGCCATGCGCCTTTGTCGAGCTGAAAGACGGCGCGACCGCAGACGAGGCCGAGATCATCGCCTTCTCGCGCGAGCGTCTGGCGGGCTTCAAGACACCCAAGCGGGTGATCTTTCAGGAGCTGCCCAAGACCTCCACCGGGAAAATCCAGAAGTTCGAGCTGCGCACGATTGCCAAATCCCTTTGACTTGGCGTTGTGAGCGGACCTTCGCTGGTCTAGAGTGTCCGCAAATATAAAAGCGGTAGAGCAGCCAAACCCGTGACAGCTCTGAACAAATATGACCGGCTCGAAAGCCCCGGCCTTTGGCGCGCGACAGCGGATGCCCAAAGGCAGGATGTCGTGCTGTCGTTTGGCAATGCCACGCTTGTGGTGTCAGACAAGGCTGGGCGTGCGCTGACCCATTGGTCGCTGCCCGCGATTGAACGGATCAATCCGGGCGAACGCCCTGCCCTTTTTGCGCCCGACACCGAACAAAGCGAAACGCTTGAAGTCGCAGATGACACGATGATTGACGCGCTGGAGACAGTGCGCAAGACGATCCTGAAACGCCGCCCACAGCCCGGCCGCCTGCGGTTTGCAATCTTTGGTGGCAGCATCGTCTTTATCGGCTGGTTGGGGCTGTTCTGGTTGCCCGGTGCGCTGGTGGCCCATGCCAACACCGTTGTGCCAGAGGTGAAGCGCGACCAGATCGGGCGGGATCTCACACGGCATCTGACCCGGATCACAGGGCGCGCGTGCTCCACCGCTTTGGGCGACCGCGCGTTACGCCGTATCGCCGTGCGGCTGGGCCTGCCCGGTGATCTGCGCGTGGTGCGTGCGACGCTGCCCGACACGATTGGCCTGCCCGGAGGCGACATTCTGATCAATGCCCGCGTGGTCGAGGATCACGAGGATCCGGACGTGCTCGCAGGCTATCTGCTGGCCGAACAGGCCCGCATCGCTGCCGAGCCTGCGCTGGAACAAATGCTTGCCTATGCCGGTCCGCTGACCAGCTTCCGGTTATTGACCCAAGGCGAAGTGCCAGAGGCGACCCTGACAGGCTATGCCGAGCATCTACTGGCCCAGACCCCGGCGCTGCCCGACAGCACAGCCTTGCTCACAAGGTTTAAAGAGGCGGGCCTGCGCTCAACCAGCTTTGCCTATGCGGTCGATCCGTCAGGCGAGACAACCCTTGATCTGATCGAGGCCGATCCGTTTCCCGCAGGCTCCGAGAAGATTTCGCTCAGCGATCAGGATTGGGTCAGCCTGCAAGGGATTTGCGGCGAATAACGCCCCGCATAAATGAAAAGGGGCGCGATGCCTCTTCGCATCCCGCCCCTTCTTTTTCGCCTTTTTCTGACGCGCTTACTTGCGCAGGAATGCATCCCTGAACCCGGCCTGACGTGCCCGGTTCAGCCCTGCATTGAGCTGCGATTGCGTGCCGAAAGGCCCTGCCAATACGATTGTATAGTTTTTGCCACCTTTGGAGTATTTGCTCAGACGCACGGGCAAACCGCTCGCCTGCAAGCGCCGCGCTGTGTTGGTTGCGTTCTGCGGGACACCAAATGTGCCGACCTGCACGAACCGGTGGCTGGCTGCACGCGCCTGTTGACGCGGTGCAGGGGCGTTCATGGCCGATAGACGCTCTTTGCGCACCACGCGGGTCTGCTTTTTGGGCGCCTTGATCCGTTTGGTGGGCGCTGCCTGACGCGTGACATAGGTCACAGGGGCCTCGGCTTGAGGACCACAGCGCACAGCGGCCTTTTCGCCCGAGTTGATATAGCGGCTCGACAGCGCAGAAGCGCCCTGACATCCAGACGACGCACTGCGCACACGGGTTTTACCCTCGCGGGGCAGCGTGTCCGTCCAGACGCGGGCCATCTGCGCATCCCCTTGGGCCGTGCGTGGACCCCTGTTTGGGTTCAGGCGATCGTCTTCCCAGACGCGACGGTAGCCGGGAGGCGGCGTGATGACCTCGCGGCGCGCTGGCGCGGTGGCTACGACGCGTTGGCCGTTAGACCCGCGCAGGACGGTGACCGGGGATTCTGCTTGGGGACCGCAGCGCACAGCGGCCTTGCCGCCCGAGTTGATGTACCGGCTGGACAGGGCAGACGCCCCTTGGCATGCAGCCTGACGGCGCGTGGCTTGGGGTGCCGGAGCTGCGGCGACCGGACGGCGCACAACAACACGCGGCTGAGCAGCCGGTGCGCGCACCACGCTGCGCGGCGCTTGCTGGGTTCGCACGACAGCCTTAGGCGCGGGCCGGGCTGACGCGACCGTATCAATCGGGCGACCCGGCTGGCGCTGGAAAATACGCGGGGCGGCGGGACGGCGCGGTGTGGCCTGCGCCGTTTGGCGCGGCTCGATAATCTCTGGCGCGGCGGGTGCAGCCGCAGGGGCTTCCGCCACACGGGCACGACTACCGAGAGAGGGCTGCATACCGCAGATTTGCTTGCGGCTACGCGTGACGCGCGGCACCCAAGTGGTGTTGCCGCTGATGCCTGCGCGCACATAAACACAGCCGCGGCTGTCAACATATTGCTTGGCGGTGAAAGACGCTGGCGGAAACTCTGCGGGGATATCGCCCTGCGCTGCAGCTCCCCCCGCTGTCATGCTCAAGATTACCGCTAAAACCGAACGTACCTGCCGAAAACGCATATGTGCCCCCACAAAATATGGTGGAACAATGCGTCAAAAACCATAACGAGTAAAGAAACAATCCGTCCGATTTGGCTTATTTAGTTCCAAACATGCGGTCTCCCGCATCTCCTAGTCCGGGGACAATATACCCCTGCTCGTTCAGCTTCTCGTCTACAGATGCGGTGATGATCGGCACGTCCGGATGGGCCTCCTGCATGCGGGCAATGCCCTCGGGAGCGGCCAAAAGGCACAAGAAGCGGATGTTTCTCGCCCCTGCTTCCTTCAGCAAATCAACCGCTGCGGCGGATGAGTTGCCCGTCGCCAGCATCGGATCAACCGCGATCACAAGGCGTTCTTCCAGCGCGTCGGGCAGCTTGCAATAATACTGCACAGGCTGAAGCGTTTCCTCGTCCCGGTAGAGCCCGACAAAGCCCACACGCGCGGAGGGGATCAGGTCAAGCACACCGTCCAGCAAGCCATTGCCCGCACGCAGGATCGACACAAGGGCCAGCTTTTTGCCGTCCAGCTGCGGGGCCTGCATTGGCCCCATTGGCGTCTCGGTCGGGACCTCGACAACGGGCAGATCGCGCGTCACCTCATATGCCAACAGGTGGCTGATCTCGCGCAGCAGGGTGCGAAACTGACCGGTGGAGGTCTCAACCCGCCGCATCAGCGTCAGCTTGTGTTGCACCAAAGGGTGATCGACAACGGTTAACAGATCGCTCATGGGGTCTCCAATTTGGTTAACAAGGTTGTGCGGGTCTCGGCGTCGCAAAAAGCGGCTTCTGCGGATGTTTTCGCGATCTGGCCGAAGATTTCATCGTCCCAGCCAAACGTATCGGCAAGGCGATCATACTCGGCCCGCATAGTCGTGTGAAAGAACGGCGGATCGTCCGTGGACACGGTGACTTTGACACCCGCTGCGCGCAGTTTTTCGATCGGGTGATCGGCCCAGCGCTTGGCAACCCCAAGGGCCACGTTGGACCCTGGGCAGACTTCGAGCACAACTCCGGCTTCTGCCAGCTCATCGACCAAAGCGGGGTCCTGAATAGCGTGGACGCCATGCCCAATCCGTTCGACCCGCAAATCGCGCCACGCGTCGCGGACAGAGGCCGCCCCGCCCCACTCGCCCGCATGGGCGGTCAGGCGCAATCCGGCCTCGCGGGCCATGTCGAAACTGTAGGCAAAGTCGCTTGGCTTGCCGGCCATTTCGTCACCCGCAATGCCGTAACCGACAATCCAGTCACCTGCCGTCTCAGCGGCACAAAGCGCTGTTTCCTTTGCCTTTTCCGGGCCGAAATGACGGATACATGTCACGATGCCCCGCAGGATAATGCCGTCTTGGGCCTCAGCCTTGGTCGCGGCCTCTTGCATCGCGTGAAGGTATTCGCGCCATGCGCCCACATCACGCCCACCGCAGAAATCGGGGGACAGGAACGTCTCGGCATAGATCACATCATTGGCCGCGCATTGCTCCAGCACGGCGGTGGTCAGACGGGCGTAATCCTCGGGCGAGGTCAGCACGCTTGTCGCCGCCTCATAGACCCGCAGAAAATCGTTGAAATCGCTGTAGCTGTAATTGCCAGCCTCATCGAAAATCCCGTCGAGATTAACAGACTTCTCCTGCGCCAAGCCGCGAATGAACGCAGGCGGTGCCGCGCCTTCAAGATGTAGGTGAAGCTCAACCTTTGGCAGATGCGTCGTCATAGAAAGCTCCGTCCGGGGCCTTGGGCGGGGACACCGAGATGCGCCGCGATTGAGGCTGCAACATCGGCGAACCCCACCTGCCCGATTTGGTTAACATCCGGCCCTTTTCCGACGACCGGAACGCGTTCGCGTGTGTGATCCGTGCCGCGCCAGGTTGGGTCATTGCCATGATCCGCAGTGAAAATCATCAGATCATCGGCGCGTAGCCCATCCATAACGCGGGGCAGTTGCGCATCGAACCATTCCAGCGCGCGGGCATAGCCCGCAACATCGCGGCGGTGGCCATAGAGGCTGTCGAACTCGACAAAGTTGGCGAAGACAAACGCATTGTCGGGCGCCGTCTGAACCGCGTTCACCAGATGCTCCATCAACGCCGCATCGTCGCCTTTCACGACCGTGTCGATCCCCTGCATGGAGAAGATATCTCCAATCTTGCCAATGGCTTGCACAGTTCCGCCTGCCCCTTGCACCCAATCGCAAAGCGACGGTGACGGCAACGGGATCGCAAAATCCTTGCGATTGGTGGTACGGGTAAATCCGGCTTCAGGCGAGCCGATGAAAGGGCGTGCAATGACGCGGCCAACCTTCATCGCGTGCAGCATCGGCGTCAGATCGCGGCACAGCTGATAGAGTCGATCAAGCCCGAACGCCTCTTCATGGGCGGCAATCTGAAACACGCTATCGGCAGAGGTGTAACAGATCGGCCAGCCGGTCTGCAGATGGCGCGCGCCTTCTTCCTCGATGATCGCGGTGCCGGGGGCGTGACGATTGCCCAACAGCCCGCCCGTGCCTGCGGCGAGGCAAACCTGCGTGACGACCGGTTCGGGGAAGCACGGATCGGTGTCGGGGAAATAATGCCAGTCCCACGGCACAGGGACGCCCGCAAGTTCCCAATGGCCCGAGGGCGTGTCCTTGCCTTTCGAGACCTCGGTCGCCGCGCCCCATATTCCGGTCGGCGTGGCCGTTAATCCTGGTGTTTCGGCACCCGAGGCGAGCCGGACCGCGGCCCCTAATCCAAGCGCATCAAGATGCGGCAGATGAAGCGGTCCGCTGCGGCCTTCCTCTGCCTGACCGGCCGCACAAGCCTGTGCGATATGGCCCAGGGTATTGGCCCCTTCATCCCCAAAATCCGCCGCATCCGGTGCGCCGCCGCAACCCACAGAGTCCATCACGATAAGAAAAGCGCGCGTCATCAGCTGACCATCCGGTAGACTGTCGGCGGCACGTCTGGCGCGGTATCGCTGACAGTGACGGCGCTACGAATTGCCTGCGCCGCCCGGTCGGCCGAAGCCTGATCGCGCGCATGGATCAAAGCCACGGGGACAGCGTCATCCACGAAATCGCCCAACTCGCAAAGCTCAGACAGACCCACGGCGGGGTCGATCCGGTCGTCTGCCGTCACGCGCCCACCGCCCAATTGCACCACAACACGGCCCAGCGCCTCGCTATCTAGCGCGGTGACGTGACCGGCATCGCGGGCGTGGACCTCTTGCACAATGGGGGCGGCGGGCAAGCGATCGTGCCAACGATCCACGAAATCATGGGGTCCGCCCATCGCCGCAACCATCGCCTGAAACCGCTCGGCGGCAGAGCCGTCATGCAAGCTGTCGGCAATCTGCACGGCACCGTCTTCGGCGGTATCCGCCAGCCCTGCCATGACCAGCAATTCGCCGCCCAACGTCGCGGCAAGATCGGGCAGATCAGGGTTCACCTCATCGCCTGTGAGGGCTTGCATGACCTCCATCACTTCCAGCGCATTGCCCAGCGATTTGGCCAGTGGTTGGTTCATATCGGTGATGAAAGCGCGGGTCGGGCAGCCCGCGCCATTGGCCGTCTCGACCAGCATTTCGGCCAGATCAGAGGCCGCGCCCATGGATTTCATGAAGGCGCCCGAGCCAAGTTTGACGTCCAGCACCAATCCATCAAGGCCAGCCGCAAGCTTTTTCGACAGGATCGAGGCGGTGATCAGCTCTGGGCTGTTCACGGTCGCGGTCATGTCACGAATTGCGTAGAGACGCTTGTCGGCGGGGGCGATATCGGCGGTGGCGCTGACGATGGCGCATCCGACCTGCCCCACGACCCGACGAAACTGGTCTTGCGGAATTTCGGTTTTCAAACCCGGAATCGCTTCGAGCTTGTCGAGCGTTCCGCCCGTATGTCCCAGACCCCGACCCGAAATCATCGGGACATAGGCCCCGCAAGCCGCCAGCGCCGGGGCCAGCAAAAGCGATACGCAATCACCCACGCCGCCGGTGGAGTGTTTATCCAGCACTGGCCCGTCCAATTGCCACCGCATCACCTGCCCGCTGTCGCGCATCGACGTGGTTAACGCGATACGCTCATGCTCGGAAAGGCCGCCCATGCAAACGGCCATTGCAAAGGCAGCTCCTTGGGCATCACTTACACTGCCATCGGCCAAGCCTTCGCAAAAGCGGGCGATTTCGGCTTCTGATACGGATTGGCCTTCGCGGACCAATCTGATGACGCTGCGCGGATCCATGGTGCTAGCCCATATGCCCCGCGCCAAACGCGCCGGGCAGCAAATCAGCGATGCGCACCGTTTCGGATGCGCCATCCGTCGTGGCCATCGTGACAAAGACATCAGCGGCCCCGAACTCGGCCAGCTTCTGACGACAGCCGCCACAAGGGGGGACGGGGCTGGGACTGTCAGCGATCACGGCGACCTCTGCGATGGTCGTGTCGCCTGCGGCAATCATAGCGGCTATCGCGCCCGCTTCGGCGCAGGTGCCTTCGGGATAGGCGACGTTTTCCACGTTGCACCCCACATAGACCGCGCCCGAACTGGCCCGGATCGCCGCCCCCACCTTGAAGTTGGAATAGGGCGCGTAGGCGTTTTTACGCACGGCTTTGGCGTCATCAAGAAGGGTCATGGGCATCCTGTCGTCTTTGCCCGACTTTGCGGGGTGCGACGCTGGGTTGCAAGCCTTGACGCAGCCCGAACCACTTGCGACGATTTGTGACCCTGTTGGTCGAAATTGATGCTTTCCCTTGGGTTAGAAAAATAGTTTAACGCTAAACTATATCTGGGAGGAGGACATAAGATGACGGATTCGGCCAAGGACAGCTTCCGACAAGCCGCTCTGGATTATCACGAATTTCCCAAGCCGGGGAAACTAGAGATCCGCGCCACAAAGCCTTTGGCCAATGGACGCGATCTGGCGCGCGCCTATTCGCCCGGCGTGGCCGAGGCCTGTCTGGAGATCAAGGCCGACCCTTCCACCGCATCAAAATTCACCGCACGCGGCAACCAAGTGGCGGTCGTGACCAACGGCACCGCCGTGCTGGGTCTGGGCAATATCGGCGCGCTGGCCTCCAAACCGGTGATGGAAGGCAAGGCGGTTCTTTTCAAGAAATTCGCCAATATCGACTGTTTTGATATCGAGGTGAACGAGGCCGATCCCGAACGCCTTGCTGATATTGTCTGCGCGCTGGAACCGACATTCGGGGCCATCAACCTTGAGGACATCAAAGCGCCCGACTGTTTCATCGTCGAAAAGATTTGCCGCGAACGGATGAATATCCCGGTCTTTCATGATGACCAGCACGGAACTGCGATTGTGGTGGGCGCTGCGGCGACGAACGCGCTTCGGATCGCGGGCAAGAAGTTTGAAGACATCAAGATCGTCTCAACCGGTGGCGGCGCGGCAGGCATCGCGTGTCTGAACATGCTTCTGAAGCTGGGCGTGAAGCGCGAGAACGTCTGGCTCTGTGATATCGACGGGCTGGTCTACAAGGGTCGCGAGACCGAGATGACCCCGCAAAAAGCAGAATACGCGCAAGGTGACAGCGCTGCCACACTGACCGATGTGATTGAGGGCGCGGATTTATTCCTCGGACTATCTGGTCCCAATGTGCTCAAGCCCGAAATGGTCGCGAAAATGGGCGAGCGTCCGATCATCTTTGCGCTCGCCAACCCCAACCCTGAGATCACGCCAGATGACGCGCGCAAAGCCGCTCCGGATGCGATCATTGCCACCGGGCGCAGCGATTTTCCCAATCAAGTCAACAACGTGCTGTGTTTCCCGTTTATCTTCCGGGGTGCGTTGGATGTGGGAGCGTCCGAAATCAACGATGCGATGCAGTTGGCCTGCATCGAAGGGATTGCCGAACTGGCCCGCGCCACCACAAGTGCCGAGGCCGCCGCTGCTTATAAGGGCGAAGAACTGACCTTTGGCGCCGATTATCTGATCCCGAAACCGTTCGATCCGCGCTTGATGGGCGTTGTCGCCACGGCAGTGGCAAAGGCCGCGGGCGAAAGCGGTGTTGCCGCAAGGCCTGTTGAGGATTTGGTGGCGTATAAAGCCGCACTCGATGGGTCGGTCTTCAAATCAGCGCTGCTCATGCGCCCGATTTTCCAAGCCGCCCGCACCGCGAAACGCAAGATCGTTTTTGCCGAAGGCGAGGACGAGCGGGTCCTGCGGGCCTCGCAGGCAATTCTTGAGGAAACCACCGATCTGCCGATCCTCATCGGACGTCCGGATGTGATCGCCGCGCGCTGCGAAAAGCTGGGCCTGTCGATCCATGTGGGCGATGATTTCGAGGTGGTGAACCCCGAAAATGATCCCCGCTACCGCCAATATTGGGAGACCTATCACAAGCTGATGGCCCGCAAAGGCGGCACGCCCGACCTGGCCCGCGCGATTATGCGCACCAACACAACGGCGATTGGCGCGGTGATGGTGCATCAAGGCGACGCCGACAGCCTGATTTGCGGCACGTTCGGGCAGTTTCTCTGGCATTTGAACTATATCCAGCAGGTGCTGGGCACGTCTCAATTGCACCCGGTCGGCGCGCTGAGCCTGATGATCCTTGAGGACGGCCCGCTGTTTATCGCGGACACCCATGTGCATCCAGAACCCACCCCTGCGCAGATCGCAGAAGCCGTCATCGGCGCGGCCCGCCATGTGCGCCGCTTCGGTCTGGAGCCCAACATCGCGCTCTGCTCGCACTCACAATTCGGCAATCTGGATTGCGACACAGGCCGCCGCATGCGCGATGCGCTGGCGATCCTCGATAGCGAACCGCGCGACTTCATCTATGAAGGCGAGATGCACACCGATTCCGCGCTGGACCCAGAATTGCGGGCGCGCATCCTGCCCTGCTCGCGCATGGAAGGTGCTGCGAATGTGCTGATCTTTGCCAACGCAGACGCGGCTTCTGCCGTGCGCAACATCCTGAAGATGCGTGCAGGCGGGCTTGAGGTGGGGCCGGTGCTGATGGGAATGGGCAACCGCGCGCATATCGTGACGCCGTCGATCACAGCGCGGGGTTTGCTGAACATGACAGCGCTCGCAGGCACACCGGTGGCGCAATACGGGTGAGTCGGTGCGAAAACGCGTAAACTTTGCAAACTCCACACGACTATTCAGAAAAAGCCAATAAATCGGTGGGTTTGCAAAAGTTTGCACTGGTGATCTGCGCAAAACTGCAAATTTTCCGCGCCAATCGGTCGCTGCTACCGGTAACTGTCTTGCCCGGACGGGTCCCACCCTCCTAAATGCGCCGGACTTGGAGGAGACCATCGCTATGACTTACGCTGACGTTTACCAGAGCTGGAAAGACGACCCTGAAGCCTTCTGGATGCACGCGGCGGAGGCGATTGACTGGACGCAGAAACCCTCCAAAGCGCTGTTTGATGAGAACGCACCGCTTTATGAATGGTATGTGGACGGCAAGGTGAACACCTGCTGGAACGCCGTAGACCGTCATGTAGAAGCCGGGCGCGGTGATCAGACGGCAATCATCTATGACAGCCCGATCACCCACACCAAGCACGAGATCACTTACGCTGAATTGCAAACCCGCGTCGCCTCGCTGGCCGGTGCGCTGCGCGCCAAGGGCGTCGAAAAAGGCGACCGCGTTCTGATCTACATGCCGATGGTGCCTGAGGCGTTGGAGGCGATGCTGGCCTGCGCGCGCATTGGTGCTGTGCATTCCGTGGTTTTCGGTGGTTTTGCGGCAAACGAGTTGGCCGTGCGGATCGACGATGCGCAGCCCAAATGCATCATTGCGGCCTCCTGCGGTTTGGAACCGGGCCGCGTCGTGCATTACAAACCCCTGCTGGACGGCGCGATGGAGCAATCCACGCATAAGGTTGACTTCTGCGTGATTTTCCAGCGCGAACAAGAGGTTGCCAAGCTCGAAGAGGGGCGCGACTTTGATTGGCACGGCTTCCAATATGGCGTTGACCCTGCCGAATGTGTGCCGGTTGAGGGCAATCACCCCGCCTATATCCTCTACACCTCCGGCACGACGGGTGCGCCGAAAGGCGTGGTGCGTCCGACCGCAGGCCATCTGGTCGCGCTGAACTGGACGATGAAAAACATCTACAATGTCGATCCCGGCGATGTGTTCTGGGCTGCCTCCGATGTGGGCTGGGTCGTGGGGCATTCCTATATCTGCTACGCACCGCTGATCACTGGCAACACCACGATCGTCTTTGAAGGCAAGCCCGTCGGCACGCCCGATGCTGGCACCTTCTGGCGCGTCATTTCCGAACATAAGGTCAAATCGTTCTTCACAGCGCCCACCGCTTTCCGCGCGGTGAAGCGCGAGGACCCAAAGGGCGAGTTCGTCAAGAAATACGATCTGTCTTGTCTTGAGCAGGTCTATCTGGCCGGTGAACGCGCCGACCCTGACACCATCGAATGGGCGCAGGACCAACTGGGTGTTCCGGTGATCGACCACTGGTGGCAGACCGAGACGGGCTATGCCATCGCCGCCAACCCGCTGGGGATCGAGGCATTGCCGATCAAGCTGGGCTCCCCCGCGGTGCCGATGCCGGGCTTTGACGTGCAAATCCTGGATGAGGCGGGTCACAAGATGGGGCCGAACGAACTGGGCGCGATTGCGATCAAGCTGCCCTTGCCTCCCGGCACGCTGCCGACACTTTGGAATGCCGAGGAGCGTTTCAAGAAAAGCTATTTGCAGCAATTCCCCGGATATTATGAAACCGGCGATGCGGGCATGATCGACGAGGATGGCTATCTTTACATCATGGCGCGCACCGATGACGTGATTAACGTGGCAGGTCACCGTCTTTCGACCGGCGCCATGGAAGAGGTGCTGGCCGCCCACCCCGATGTCGCCGAATGCGCCGTTATTGGCGTGACCGACCAGTTGAAAGGACAGTTGCCTATGGGCTTTCTGTGCCTCAACAGCGGGTCCGACAAACCCCATGACGAAGTTGTCGCCGATGTCGTGAAAATGGTGCGCGGCAAGATTGGCCCCGTTGCGGCGTTCAAGCTTGCTTGCGTGGTAGACCGTTTGCCCAAAACACGCTCGGGCAAGATCCTGCGCGGTACGATGGTGAAAATTGCGGATAGTGAAGACTTCAAAATGCCCGCAACCATCGACGACCCCGCGATCCTGGATGAGATTCGCGTGGCGTTGCAAAAGATGGGTTACGCAAAATAGCGCTCGGCAAAGGGTGACTTTTAGACAGGTTGGCGGGACTATGCCTCGTAGGCTATCACCGGGGGGTTCAACCCATACGTGTGGTTCAAGACCTGATAGCCGAGGATAGAATGCGCCAGATAGCTGGGACCCAAAGTGACTTAGATAGTGACATAGATACCGTAACCACGGGGGCTCCGACCGCTCCACAGCCATTTGCGGGAAGTCCCACGCCCAATTTCGGCTTCCCGCTGGAGGCCGCTTTTGCGCAATTGGAAGGCTATGCGCGTCACTTGGTTGCTCAGGCCGATGACCCACATTGCAAGATGCAACTGGAACGTGTTCGCACCGCAGCGCTTGATCTGGCCGCAGCGATCACCAGCGATATGCTGAACATCCAAAGCTCTGCGACGCGTGGCGGCGGCGTGCGCCGCACCAGCCAGCCCGCCTTGATCGACCTTGGTCAACTGGAGGCCTTGCTGGTGATGGCAGGCGCCTCTCAGCGCGACCACCTTCTCAACCAGTTGGCCATTGATCTGAGCAGCGCACGCGACGACCTGCATCCCGGCAGTCTCACGGCTGACAAACGCACAGCCGCGTGCACCGCCATGTCCGTGGCCGAGGCCATCGGCGCGCAACGGGCCGCCCGTCTGGCGCAAGACTTGCTGGATGGTGTCGATCAACATGACACCCGCAAATGCGGTATCGTGGCCGAGATGCTCAGCACCGATCTGGCGGAGTTGATCGCGTTGTTGTCTGATCTGTCTCCAGCGGCAAACATGCGCCCGGCGGAATGACGACACCGATCCTCCTGATTGAAGGCACCGCCAGTTTGCGGATGGTCTACCGCTCTATTCTTGAGCGGGCGGGCAACACGGTCACCTGCGCGACGTCGCGGGCTGAAGGGCTGTCCTGCTACCATACGGCGCCGCCATGCGTCGTTATTCTGGATGGCATGCTGGAAGGCGCTGATCACGAGGCCGTTCTGCGCCATCTGCACTCGGCCCATCCCGGCACCAAAGTGCTGATGACTTTGCCGCAAACCATGCTGCGCCACCGCCCTGATCAGGTCAAGCAAGGGGTGTTCGACATTCTGGTCAAACCCTTCAACGACATTCGCCTGCTGGCCGCCGTCGCCGATGCGCGCACCGAAATTCTGCGCGCGCGGCTTGCCAAAAGCAGCGAGAGCCATCACAGGCTGCCTTTGTCGCTGATCGGCAGCAGCCCCGCGATCACAAAGCTGCGCGAGCGGCTTGATGCCTTTGCCCAATCGACCGCCCCTGTGATGGTGACCGGTGCTGAAGGCACAGGTAAATCCGACTGCGCACAGCATCTACACGCCCAGCGCAGCACGGCCACGCGAGGCGCGCTTCACGACGTGATCTGCCGCACGGCAACACCGGAAAGCCTTTCGGCCCTATTGGCGCAGATGAAACCGACAGAATCCCTTTTGCTGCATGAGGTGGACCGCCTGCCCGTCGCGACAGCGCAGTATTTTCTGGACCGGATCAAAACCGGCCCCCTGCCCGTTCATGCCATCATCTCGACCCTCGAAGGATCGGTCATGGGCGCGCTGGAGCGCACGGCCTACCCGGTTGATTTGATCCATCGGCTGAACGCGCTGCCACTGAACTTACCCACCCTTGCGCAGCGTCAGACCGATCTGTGTCAGATCGCGGATGCCGCTTTGCCCGAGCTTTGCGCGGTCGAGAACCGCGGTCCGATGAGCCTGACACCAGAGGCCGCGACAGAGTTGTTGCGCCACAATTGGCCCGGCAATATTCCTGAACTTATCAATCTGTTGCGCCAGATTGTTGTCTTGCAATCAGGACCACAGATCACCGCCCAGATGATCCGCGATCTGCGTGAGACGACGCAACCTTCATCAGAGGCCGAGGCGCCCGTTTTGATGGGGCAGACCCTGGCCGATATCGAGCGCATGGTGATTGAACAAACGATACGGCAATATGATGGCTCTGTGCCGAAAGCGGCGAAATCGCTGGGTGTTTCGCCCTCGACGCTTTATCGCAAGCGCGAGACCTGGGACGCGGACGCTTAGACGAATTGCTCTTGAATGAGCCGTTCTTCCAGCCCGTGGCCGGGATCGAACAAGATACGGTGGGCGATTTGCGGCTCGCTTCTGATCTCAACGGACAGCACGTTTTTCACAGCCCGACTGTCGGCTTCTGCCATCACCGGGCGTTTTTTGGGTTGGATCACATCGAACCGCACATGGGCGGTCTTGGGCAACAGCGCTCCGCGCCAACGCCGGGGCCGAAATGCTGACATCGCGGTCAATGCCAGCACATCCGCCCCAATGGGCAGGATCGGTCCGTGGGCCGAATAGTTATACGCGGTAGAGCCTGCGGGCGTGCTGACCAGCGCCCCATCGCACACCAACTCGTCCATACGCACTTGCCCGTCGACGGAAATCCGCAGCTTGGCGGCTTGCGGCCCTGCGCGCAGAAGCGACACTTCATTGATCGCCAACCCGTCATGTATCGTGCCATCCGCTGTGACAGCCTTCATGACCAGCGGGTTGATGACCTCTTCTTCGGCGGCAGAGATACGCTCCAATAAAGCGCCCTCGCCGTATTCATTCATCAAGAACCCAACCGTGCCGCAATTCATGCCGTAAACAGGCACGTCCAGCGCCTGCGTGCCGTGCAGTGTCTGCAGCATAAATCCGTCGCCCCCGAGGGCCACGATCACATCGGCGTCTTCCGCAGAGATGTCGCCATACCGCTCGGTCAGCGCCTTTTGCGCCGCCACGGCGATTTTCGCTTCGCTCGCATGAAACGCGATCTTGGGCGGGTGCGGGATGCTGGGCATGGGGCGAAGCCTTTGATGTCTTTGGGGAACATCACCCGACTGCCCAGGAAACACAAGTCGCGTATCGGCACCGTTGGGTCGCCTGCAGCGCGCAGTAAAGCCAGAAAGAGGCTTTTTTGCCGTTAGGGAATGCGATAAACGCGCCCCAAAGACTGATGACTGCCCTTTTTGCTCAGGAGCACGCCCTATGAACGCCCCCCATCGTGACGACGGATTTTTCACCGAAACACTCGCCACCCGCGACCCGGCTTTGCACAAAGCCATGCAGCAAGAGCTGGGCCGCCAACGCGACGAGATCGAGTTGATCGCGTCGGAGAACATCGTCTCGGCGGCTGTTATGGAAGCTCAGGGCGGCGTGATGACCAACAAATACGCCGAAGGCTATCCGGGCCGTCGCTATTATGGCGGTTGCCAATATGTGGACGTCGCCGAAGAACTGGCGATTGATCGCGCCAAGCAACTGTTCAATTGCGGTTTTGCAAATGTGCAGCCGAACTCGGGCTCTCAAGCCAACCAGGGTGTGTTTCAGGCGCTGCTCCAGCCCGGCGATACCATTCTGGGCATGAGCCTTGATGCCGGTGGTCACCTGACCCATGGTGCCAAGCCCAACCAATCGGGCAAGTGGTTCAACGCGGTGCAATACGGTGTGCGCGAAGACACGCTGGACATTGATTACGACCAGTTGGCTGCCTTGGCCGCCGAGCATAAACCGCAGATGATTATCGCCGGTGGCTCTGCCATTCCGCGCCAGATCGACTTTGCCAAATTCCGCGAAGTGGCTGACAGCGTGGGTGCTTACCTGCTGGTGGATATGGCGCATTTTGCGGGGCTTGTCGCGACGGGTCACTATCCCTCGCCCTTCCCGCATGCCCATGCCGCCACGACAACCACGCACAAGACCCTGCGCGGCCCGCGCGGCGGCATGATCCTGACCGATGACGAGGCGCTGGCCAAGAAGTTCAACTCTGCCATCTTCCCCGGCATACAGGGCGGCCCTCTGATGCATGTCATCGCCGGTAAAGCCGTTGCCTTTGGCGAAGCGCTGCGCCCGGAGTTCAAAAGCTATCAAGCGCAGGTCATCAAGAACGCCCAAGCCATGGGTGATGCGCTGATGGCCGGTGGTCTGAACCTGGTGACCGGCGGCACCGACACGCATGTTCTGCTGGTCGACCTGCGCCCCAAAGGCGTGAAAGGCAACGCGACCGAGAAAGCTTTGGGTCGCGCGCACATCACTTGCAACAAGAACGGCATTCCGTTTGATACCGAAAAGCCGATGATCACGAGCGGCATTCGCCTTGGCTCCCCGGCGGGCACAACGCGCGGGTTCGGCGAGCCTGAGTTCCGTGAGATTGGTGAACTGATCGTCGAAGTCGTCGATGGTCTGGCCGCGAATGGCGAAGATGGTAACAGCGCGGTGGAAGAGGCCGTGAAGGCGAAGGTCGCCAAACTCTGCGGCGCTTTCCCGATCTATCCAAACCTCTAAGTATCTGTGATATCATGGAAAACGGCCTGCCTTGCGCGGGCCGTTTTGCGTTTGCGCGGCGCTAGATCAACCCGCGCCAGCGCAAGACGACAATCGACACCGCGAACAGCACGATCAGCCCGAAGGCCAGCGGCCCGAGGACACCTAAAGCGCCGTCAATAACGCGGTCCCTTGGATTGATCTCTTCGAGAAAGCGTTTCAGGTCGCGATGCCCTGCCTCGATGCGAGCGGCGTCAATCTGCTTGGCGAGCTTGGGGGTCAGCTCCATATGCTGGGCCAGCGCGATATACTCGCCCTCGACCCGCAAGCGGCGCGGCACGCGGCGGCCGGCTTTGCGCAAAGCATGATGCAGATCGCGCGCACGAAAACTCAGCCGCTCTTGCAGCAGCGCGCTTAGTTCGTCCGCTTTGGCCCCGACATCCCCCATGGCGCGACCCTAGCGCGGCTTGCCCGTCGTCGCAATGACCGCTAAAGCCCGGATATGTTAAGCCAAATTCTTCACGATGGTCCTGAGGGCACACCGCTGCTGATCGCCCACGGGCTTTACGGATCTGCCCGCAATTGGGGGGTGATCGCCAAGCGGCTGTCGGATCGCGGGCGGGTGATTGCGGTGGATATGCGCAACCACGGGACCAGCGATTGGCGGCCCAGCCATAGCTACGCGGATATGGCCAGTGATCTGGCGGAAACCCTTGAAAGCATTGGCGAACCTGCGGACGTGCTGGGCCATTCCATGGGCGGCAAGGCCGCGATGGTGCTGGCGCTGATGCGGCCAGATCTGGTGCGCAAATTGGTTGTCGCGGACATCGCGCCGGTGGCCTATGCGCATACGCAGCAAGACATGATTGATGCGATGCGCGCCGTTGATCTGAGCGACGTCGAAAAGCGCTCGGATGCCGATGCCGAACTGGCAAAACACGTTGAGGATCAAGGGGTTCGGGCGTTCTTGCTGCAATCTCTGGATGTGGCCGAGAAACGCTGGCGGCTGAACCTTGATGTGCTGTCCGCCGAGATGGATAAAATCATTGGATTCCCGCAGCTTACGGGATCGTTTGAAGGCTCGACGCTGTTTCTGTCGGGGGCCGCGTCAGATTACGTCCAGACCGCCCATCGCGAGGTCATCAAACCGTTGTTCCCGGCAGCCAAATTCGCAAAAATTCCCGGCGCGGGGCATTGGCTCCACGCTGAGAATCCACGCGCGTTCGAAGCGGCAGTCCGGGCTTTTCTGGATTATGTGTAAAGCTGCTTGGCCAGCAGGTAAGCCGCTGGAATCGCGATAATAAATCCAACACCCGCAGCGGCCAGAATTGGCGCAAGCGTGCCATAGCCCGACACCAATGCAATCACCACGCCGACCCCGGCAAAGGTCGGTGCGGCCATGGTGTAAAGGGTGAGCGCGAGACGGATCATGGGAGCCACCTTAGCTGATCTGCGCGCATGATATCGCGCACCCCGGAACTGTCTTTGATGCAGGACAAACTGTCTGGTTCGGGTATGGTTTCGGTATGGCTTGCGTATGGCTCCTGTATGGACACTGCGCGGCGCAAAACCGGGAGGAAACGGATGAGCTGGTCAATCCATCATGTGAACCTAGAGGCGCGCGATTTGCGCAAAACAGCCGGCTTCTACGCCGCGATGCTGGGGATGGAGGAGCACGCCTGGGCGTTCCCTGCGTCCCGCGGATATCTGCCGGGCGATCCGGACAAACTGGCGCTGTTTGGCGATGGGCGCGACAGCCATTCCGGGCTGCACCTGATCGCGCCGGATGAGGCGTTCGCAGCGAAGAACGACCTGACCCACAACCCGTCAGTCGGCGGGCATGTGGCGTTCGAGGTGGACGATCTGGAGGCTGTGATTGCGCGGTTGCGGGCGGCGGGCATCCGCTATTCCCTGACGGGCGAGTTCGCCATTCCGGGGATGCGGCATCTGTATGTGGAGGATCCAGACGGCAACATGATCGAAGTGAACGAAAGGTTAAAGCGATGATCCGGCATATCGTGTTGTGCAAGGTGTCTGCAGAGGCGGACCCGGCGGAAGTCGCGGCGGTCTGGGCGGGTTTGGCCGCGCTGGAAGGCGTGGTGCCGGGGCTTCTGGGGAGCCATTTCGGCGCCGATGTCAGCCCCGAGGGCATCGGGCGCGGCTATAACCACGGGTTCACGATGGATTTCGAGGATAGGGCGGCGCTGGAGGGGTATTTGGTGCACCCGGCGCATGTTGAGGCCGGGGGGCGGTTGGTTGGGATTTGTGAAGGGGGTGTTGAGGGGGTTTGTGTGGTGGATTTTTGATAGCACCAATATTGTAAGTTTTTTTGCCCGATAAGAATTTTTGCACCGTTTTTGACAAAATTTGTGTTGGCGCACCGGCAAAGCACTGTATGTTGTGACCCATGAGGACACTTAGCGAATTGGAAGTAGCGAATGCCGAGATGCTGGCATCCAAGCGGAGACTTGATGATGCGCTTCATGAGTTCCGTGATGCCTGTGCAAAGTATAGCTACTATTATGAACAGCAGTTTTCTGGCGCCGCCCACAAAATTGAAGAAAAAGATCGAGAAAGACAACCAAAGGGTAGAGTCGAGGACTTGGTGCGTGCGGTCTTTCAAACAGGCAACCTAGGTGCTGCAAAGTTCGGTCAACTACGCGACGCCGTTGGTGCTATAGCAGGAACCGAGGTCAACGAGACCACACTTCGTAAGACGTTGTATCGAATGGAAAAAAAACAAGAGCTAGAACGAAACTTTGGCCTTTGGGCGAAAGGCCAGAAAATGCGAAGTCTCATAAAATAAAATGGGGCAAGCTGTTACCAGCTTACCCCAAAGAGTTGTTAACTCGCCTCCTAGGGGTATACGCTAGCGTAGTGACCAAGTCTAAGAGTTCACTCATTAAACATGGGGTAATAGTACTAGAAATGCAAGTTCTTTTGTCACACGACCCCGTAATCGTGAACTCAATGAAGAAGTCGTTAAGCGCTTCCCGTTTTCAACGATATCTCGCAGATTCTGATGGAAATGATGGCAAAGCATTGTCACTCTATCAACATAATTCTCGTCTGTGCCAATCGTTGTACATTTACACACAAGCTTGGGAAATCTGCCTTAGGAACAAGATCGATGAATTCTTAAGGACTAAGTATGGTGATCGGTGGTTCGAGAACCAGGGAGCCATCCGAAATTTCAAAAAACATGATCGTAGGTCTCTAGACACCACTGTTTCCCGCCAGAAACGAGAGCGTAACAGCACACGCCTGAAAGCTGATGTGGTAGTAGCAGATCTCTCAGCAGGTTTTTGGGTCTCGCAACTATCGGTAGACTACGAAGCACACTATCGCTGGGCCAACGGCGTCGGAGCGATATTTCCAAACGATTTCTCACTCGACCGGCAAGCTGCTTGGGAGATATGCGACCGATCTCGACGATTACGCAATCGCATCGCGCATCATGAGCCAATTTATCATTTTGATCTGAACGCCCACTACCGCGACCTACAGCGCATCACTGCAGCAATGTGCAAAGGGACCTTCCTCTTCGCCAACCAAAACTGCACATTCAGAGAAGTTCATGATGGATGGCCTGCCGAATAGTTTACCAGCAGTCTATTGATCTCGCTTCACAATTCACAGGTGTGGGCACGCATTTCGCTGCGCGAATTGCTTCAGCCCACCCGGCACTTAAGATGGACTAAGAGTCCATCTTAAGTGCCGAAATAAACGCCTCCTGTGGGATATCAACCTTCCCGAACTGGCGCATCTTCTTCTTACCGGCCTTCTGCTTCTCCAGCAGTTTCTTCTTGCGGGTGGCGTCTCCGCCGTAGCATTTGGCGGTCACGTCCTTGCGCAGGGCGGCGAGGGTTTCGCGGGCGATGACGCGGCCTCCGATGGCGGCCTGGATCGGGATTTTGAACATGTGGCGCGGGATCAGGTCTTTGAGCTTTTCGCACATCGCACGGCCCCGCATTTCGGCGCGGTCGCGGTGGACCATGGTGGAGAGCGCGTCGACCGGTTCCTCGTTCACCAGCACCTGCATTTTGACAAGGAAATCCTGCCGGTAGCCGATCATCTGGTAATCGAAACTGGCGTAACCTTTCGTTACGGATTTCAGCCTATCGTAGAAATCGAACACTACCTCGTTGAGCGGCAGGTCATAGACGACCATCGCGCGGGTGCCGGCATAGGTAAGGTCCTGCTGGATGCCGCGGCGGTCCTGACACAGTTTCAGCACGTCGCCCAGATAGTCGTCGGGCACAAGGATCGTGGCCTTGATGCGCGGCTCTTCGATGCGGTCGACGAGGGACAGGTCGGGCATGTCGGCGGGGTTGTGCAGCTCGATCATCTCGCCGTCGCGCAGGTAGACGTGGTAGATCACCGACGGCGCGGTGGTGATGAGTTCGATATCATATTCGCGCTCGATCCGGTCGCGGATCACTTCGAGGTGTAGCAGGCCCAGAAAGCCGCAGCGGAAGCCGAAGCCGAGGGCGGCGGAGGTTTCCATCTCGAAGCTGAACGAGGCGTCGTTCAGGGCGAGCTTTTCGATGGCGTCGCGGAGGTCTTCGAACTGGGCGTTATCGACGGGGAAGAGGCCGCAGAAGACGACCGGCTGGGACGGCTTGAAGCCGGGCAGCGCGTCGGTCGTGCCGTGTTTTTCATGGGTGATCGTGTCACCCACGCGGGTGTCGCGCACCTGCTTGATGGAGGCGGTCAGGAAGCCGATTTCGCCGGGGCCGAGCGTGTCGATGGTCTCCATCGCGGGGCGGAAGACGCCGATGCGGTCGACATGGTGGACCGAGCCGTTCGACAGCATCTTGATCTTGTCGCCCTTCTTGAGGTGCCCGTCGATGATGCGGACAAGGACGATCACGCCGAGATAGGCGTCGTACCAGCTGTCGACCAGCATCGCTTTCAGCGGCGCGTCGGGGTCACCGCTGGGGCTAGGCAGTTTGGTGACGATGGCTTCGAGGGTTTCGTGGATGCCGACGCCCGTCTTGGCGGAGACCTGAATGGCGTCGGTGGCGTCTATGCCGATCACGTCCTCGATCTGTTCGGCCACGCGGTCGCAGTCGGATGCGGGCAGGTCGATCTTATTCAGAACGGGGACGATTTCGTGATCGGCATCAATGGCTTGGTAGACATTGGCGAGCGTCTGCGCCTCGACCCCTTGGGTGCTGTCCACGACCAGAAGGGAGCCTTCGACGGCGCGCATGGAGCGGCTGACCTCATAGGCGAAATCGACGTGGCCGGGGGTGTCGATCAGGTTGAGGACGTAGGCCTGCCCGTCATCGGCAGTGTAGTCGATGCGGACGGTGTTGGCCTTGATGGTGATGCCGCGTTCTCGCTCGATATCCATCGCGTCGAGAAGCTGTTCCTTCATGTCGCGATCCTGCACCGTGCCCGTCTCTTGGATGAGGCGGTCCGCGAGCGTGGATTTGCCGTGGTCGATATGCGCCACGATGGAGAAATTCCGGATTTTTGCGAGATCGGTCATGGAAGTGGATATGCGGCGGAAATGGGGGTTGGTCAATGGGGGATGGTGAGGGTGCTTTGCCTGTTTCACACTATCAAATCATGCTGCACTTCAATTCTATAGCGCACAGCTTATCTATTGGAGCACAATCAAGAGGGGACTTGTAATGAGTGACTTAGAGGGACTTCGCGCTGTCTTGACCCAACCCGAAAATGACTTCGGTAAGCTCATGTCTAGAGTTTTGTCTCCTGCACGACCTTTGCAATCTGTTGAGTTTTTGAGAGGACGTGCTGAGCAGCTGAATGCAATCAAGCGATCACTTTTACAACCTGGACGGCACGCACTAATCCATGGTCTGCGAGGTGTTGGCAAGTCGTCACTAGCGCAGACTTGCGCATATTCATTGGCAGACAGCGAAGATGCTGTTTTGATTGCGTGTGATGGGCAGAGCACTTTTTCTTCAATAATCAGAGAAGTTTTTGACCAAGTGAACGGTCGTAGTCCAACTCTAGAGAAGAGGATCACTGAAAAAGGCCTTAGTTTCGGAAGGTTCGGAATTTCTGCGGATGGGCGGGTAACAACTGAGGAAGGTCGTTCGTCTAGTCCGAATTCAATAAATGAAGCAGTCAGACTGATTAGGTTCATTACTGAGAGCCTAGAGCGCGATTTAGTTGTGGTCGTAGATGAGTTCGATCTGATCGAAAATAGGAACGAGCAAATCTTGTTCACTAACTTCTTGAAACAGGTTTCCGATCAACACGTTAAGGCACGCTTTATCGTCTGCGGGATCGGTGAGAGTGTTGAGGTCCTGATGGATGCCCACGGAAGTGCTGACCGCTATTTTCACACTGTTGGGCTAAAACAGCTGCCGTGGGAGGCACGTTACGAAATTGTAGAAAATGCTGCGTCAGCGCTCGGCATCGAGATTGATGAAAATACAGTCATACGAATTGCTCGCATAAGTGATGG
The DNA here is from genome assembly GCF_020177595.1 of Cognatishimia sp. MH4019. Taxonomy (GTDB): domain Bacteria; phylum Pseudomonadota; class Alphaproteobacteria; order Rhodobacterales; family Rhodobacteraceae; genus JAHTBL01. Next base: position 60,693 of record NZ_JAHTBL010000011.1, read on the forward strand.
GTTTCCTCACTACGTTCACTTCATCTCTGAGAAGCTCTTTTGGCGGGTATTTGAAGCCCGCAACGGCGGTGTCGTAACACCTGAGCTATTTGAAAAGGCAATGAACGACGCAGCAGAGGCGATGGATATGAAGTTACGAAAGCCCTATGAGGATGCTACACAAAAGTACCAAAACGACTATGAAACCGTTCTATGGGCTGCCGCAGATGGACATGAACTGAGACGGAGAAGTAGTGACATCTTTTCGTCCTACGAACGGATAGCGACCGCTAGGCCGCAAGAGCGGTTGGATCGAGCAAAATTCAATCAACGCATCAACGCTCTCAAGAGAGACAGTCATGGAAGCATTCTGACTGGAACGAGAGCGGGTTGGTATGAATTCTCTGAGACAATGATACGGGGATATGTGCGACTTCGCGCTGAGCAAAACGGAGTTGATCTTGAGGTAGATCACCCGGCTGTCGCAAAAATTCTTTAATGTGTCGGGCGTCTCTCAAAAGTGGGGTGAAAATTCGATACGGGAAGTTCTAACGTCGGATTTGGTCTCTCCAAATGCGCGCCCACTTAGTGGAGCCGCCTTCCCTTCCCTGCCCCCCTCCCTTACTCTCCCATTATGTCCACCACCCCGCCCCTCAAAGACCTCATCGTCTGCCCAAACTGCGACGCTATTTATCACGTCGCAGAGCCGAAATTCGGGGAACGGGCGGTGTGTCAGCGCTGTCATACGGTGCTGATTGCCCCCCGCCGTCGCGCGGGGGCGCAGATCATTGCGGTGGCGCTCGCCGTGTTCATTCTTGTGCTGGCCGCTGCGGTCACGCCGTTTTTGTCGATTGAAGCTGGGGGGGCGCGGAACTCGGTCTCGGTGCTGGATGCGGCACTGATTTTCAGTGGAGGGCCTTTGGTTCTGGTCTCGCTTGGAACGGTCGCGATGATCCTTTTCATCCCGCTTTTGCGCGTGTTGTTGGTGATCTACGTGCTGTTTCCGGTGGTCGCGGACCGGCCTCCGGCGAAACACGCGGCCTGGGCGTTCAGCTTGTCCGAGGCCTTGCGGCCCTGGTCCATGGCCGAGATTTTCGCCATCGGCTGCGCGGTGGCACTGATCAAAGTGGCCGATCTGGCGCAGATCGCTTTTGGGCCGGCGTTCTGGATGTTTTGCGTCCTGACGGTGCTTGTGGTCGTTCAAGACAGCTTTTTATGCAGGTGGTCGGTTTGGAAATCCCTCGAAACGGCAAAGTAGTCACCGCCCGCGAGATCGGCGTCGTGGGGTGCCAGCGCTGCACGAAAGTGTGGCCGCTGGGCACGAAGCGTTGCACGCGCTGCGGAGCGACGATTGTCTCGCGCGATCACAAGGCGTTGCAGCGGGTCTGGGCGTGGTGGATTGTTGGGCTGCTCTGCTACATCCCGGCCAATCTGTACCCGATGTTGCAGACCCGCACGCTGGTGTCGGTGCAGCAGGACACAATCGTGGGAGGGGTCGTGACGCTGATCAACCACGGCTCTTATGGAATTGCGTTGGTGATCTTTCTGGCATCGGTCATGATCCCGGTGGGCAAGTTTCTGGCCATTGCTTTTCTGGCGCTGGCCGCGCAGAGAGGCACGACGAGCCCGTCAAGCCAGCGCATGGGGCTTTATGAGATCGTGGAATATATCGGACGGTGGTCGATGATTGATGTGTTTGTGGTGGCGATCCTGTCGTCCCTGGTTCAGCTGAACGCGCTGGCTGCAGTGAACCCCGGCCCGGCGGCGCTGTTCTTCGGGCTGTCGGTTATCTTCACCATGCTGTCGGCGCAAAGTTTCGACGCGCGCTTGATCTGGGATGCGGAACGGTCATGAGCGAAACGCCCCCTCCGGTGCAGATCGAGCCTGCGCGGCGCTCTTGGGTGGAGCGTGTCTCGGTCGTGTGGGTTGTGCCGATCATTGCGCTTCTGATCGCACTTGGTGTGGCCTATAGCAGTTACGCGGATCGCGGCCCGTTGATCGAGATCACGTTCGACACGGCAGCGGGTGTGAAGGCCAGCCAGACAGAGCTGCATTACCGCGACGTGGTCGTCGGGTTGGTCGAAGAGGTTCGCTTTACGGACGATCTGAGCGCGGTGATCGCGGTGGTGCGGGTGGACAAGGATGTGGCACCGTTTATCGACAGTTCCGCCCGGTTTTGGGTGGTGCGCCCGGAGGTTACCACGCAAGGGGTCAGCGGCCTCGATACGGTGCTGAACGGTGTCTACATCGAAGGCTCTTGGGACACGGTCGCCGGGGACGAACGGCGCAGTTTTGTGGGCCTTACCGATCCGCCGCTGATCCGGCCGGGTCAGCCGGGATTGGAGCTGGGCCTGCGTGCTGTTGGCGACACGGTGCTGAACGGCGACACGCCGATCTTTTTCCGAGGCGTCGAAGTGGGGCGCATGGGCACGGCGCGTATCTCGCGCGATGGCGGGTTCACCATTGCCGAGGCGATCATCTATGAGCCTTACGACCGCCTGATTTCGGATGCCACGCGGTTCTGGGACAGTTCGGGGTTCACGTTCTCTCTTGGGCCTGCGGGGGCGGAACTGGATTTCACCTCTCTCGCATCGCTGGTCGGCGGGGGTGTGACGTTTGATACGTTCATTTCAGGCGGCGCGCCGGCACAAGATGGCGACGTATTCGACGTCTTTTCCGAACAGACCATGGCGCGGGCCAGCGTGTTCAACGCCTCGGATGTGGAGCCGCTCAACATCAACGTCATCTTCGAGGAAAACGTAGCCGGGTTGGCCGTGGGCGCGCCTGTCGAGCTCAACGGTCTGCGCATCGGCGAGGTCAGCAATGTGAACGGTCTGGTGGATCGTGCGCGATTTGGCGATGCGCGGGTGCGTTTGATCGTCACTTTGTCGATCCAGCCAGCGCGGCTGGGGCTGCAAAGCGAGCCGACCGCCCAGAACGCCCTGGATTTTCTGACCGCAAGCGTTGTCAACGGGCTGCGGGCGCGGCTTGCCTCGGCTGGGCTGCTGACCGGGGGACTGAAGATCGAGTTTGTGGTTGTCGAAGACGCAGAGCTGAGCTTGTTGGACCGTTCCACCACGCCCTTCCCGGTGATGCCGGTCACAGGCAGCGAAATCAGCGATGTGACGGTGAGTGCCGAAGGCGCGCTAGAGCGGATCAGCGCGCTGCCGGTCGAGGAGTTGTTGAACTCTGCCATCGACTTTTTGAACGCCGGCACTGCCTTGGTGGCCGATCAGGCGTTGCAGGACACGCCCGAGGAAATTCAGGCATTGATCGGCGATATGCGTGGATTGGTCGGCTCGGACGCGGCGCAGAACGTGCCGGTGTTGCTGGAAGCGGCGCTGCAGCGGATCGAAGCCGTCGGGCGCCAGCTTGAAGAGGACCGCGCCGTCGCGCGGCTTCTGGAGGCGGTGGACGCAACGGCCGAGGCCGCAAGCGGCGTGCCAGAACTTGTGGCAGAGCTGAACACACTGGCCGCAACGGCTGCTGAATTGCCATTGGAAACGCTGATCACCGAATTGACCGATTTGGTGGACGCTGCCGAGGATGTGATCGACACCGAAGACGCGCGCGCCCTGCCCGGCGATCTGTCGGCAGCACTGGCCGAGTTGCAAGCGACCCTGACCGAATTGCGCGAGGGCGGTGCGGTGGCCAATGTGAACGCAGCCATGTCGTCAGCCCGGCAGGCAGCGGACCAAGTGGCGCTGTCGGCGCAAGACCTGCCACGGGTGCTGGAGCGGATGAACACGGTGCTGTCGCAAGCCAGCACAACGCTGCAAAGCTATGACGAAAGCTCGCAACTCAACCGCTCGGCCCGCGAGGCGCTGCGTGATCTGAGCAAGGCGGCGGATGCCGTCTCGAGCCTTGCGCGCGCGATTGAGCGCAACCCCAATTCCCTGCTGTTAGGACGATGACTATGCTGCGGTTTCTTCCCCTTTTCCTGATCCTCGCGGCCTGTTCGGGCACTGCGCTGCGCTATCCCGTTCCGGTGCCTGAGATCACTGAGACGGTGTCGATCCGTTACAGCACGGTCGAGGTGCGCGACGTGTCGTTGCCAAGCTACGCCGCCGCAGAGGAAATTCAGATCCAACGCGCAGACGGCGCTTTGGTCAGCTCTGCCGATGCGTTGTGGGCCGACGCGCCTGAGCGGGAAGTGTCTCTGGCGCTGAGCCGAAATCTGGCGGCGTTGACCAACGCCCGCGTTGCCAATGAACCTTGGCCCTTTGACGGCTTTCCGGACGCACGCGTTGAAGTGCGGATCGAGGATATGCTGGCGATGGAAAGCGGTGCGTTTCGCTTGACGGGTCAGTATTTCGTGGCCCCCTCGCGCGGGCGCGGCGACCGGTCTGATTATTTCCAGATCTTGATCCCTTACGACCCAGACGGCGGGATTGCGGCCATCGGGGCTGCGCGCGCAGCAGCACTTTTGCAGCTGTCAGAGACAATTGCGCGCGACGGGTTACGCTAGACCCACGTGGGTCAGATCGCCTTCTGGTTCACGCGTTTCGACAGCTCTGCCGCGCTTTCCTTGCGCTCGCTATAGCGGTCGATCAGCACATCGTTGCGGTCGCGGGTGAGCAGGGTGAATTTCACCAGCTCCTCCATCACGTCGACCATCCGATCATAGAAAGGCGACGGCTTCATGCGCCCGTCTTCAAACTCCAGAAACGCTTTGGGCACCGAGCTTTGGTTCGGGATCGTCAGCATCCGCATCCAACGGCCCAGAATGCGCAACTGGTTGACGGTGTTGAAGCTCTGCGAGCCGCCACAGACCTGCATCAGCGCAAGCGTTTTGCCCTGGGTCGGGCGCACACCGCCCAGTGACAGCGGGATCCAGTCGATCTGGGCTTTCATGATGCCCGTCATCGCGCCGTGGCGTTCGGGCGACGACCAGACCATACCTTCGGACCATGTCGCCAGCTCGCGCAGCTCGGCGACTTTGGGGTGATCGGCCTCTGCATCGTCGGGTAGTGGGAGGCCGGACGGGTTGAAGGTTTTCGTCTCAGCGCCCAAGCGCTGCAGGATGCGGGCGGCCTCTTCCGTCATCAGACGGCTATAGGATGTTGCACGCAGAGAGCCATAAAGCAACAGAATACGCGGCGCGTGGGTGTCCCGCGCGGGGCGCAGCAGAGCGTCTTTATCGACCGGCGTGAAATGCGCTTCGGAGAGCTGGGGCGTGTCGGTCATTGGGCGTCTTTCGTGTCGCGCAAAAGCCATGTCAGCACGATTACAGCAAGGACCGAGCCGACGATCTGCGCGAGGATAAAGGCTGGCACATCCATCATGCGGATGCCCGCGAACGTGTCCGAGAACCCACGCGCAATGGCGACGGCGGGGTTGGCGAAAGAGGTGGATGCGGTGAACCAATAGGCCGCGGTGATGTAAAGCCCTACCAGCCATGGCACCGCGTCGCCGCGAAAGCGAATGCCCGCGAGGATCGTGCCGACCAGACCGAAGGTCGCGACAATTTCGGCGATCCACTGACCCGTGCCGCTGCGCACGGTGGTGGACATCTGAAAGATCGTCAGATCGAACATCGCATGGGCCACAAGGCTGCCGACAATGCCGCCTGCGATCTGAGCGATCACATAAGGCGCAAGCTCGGCCACGGGCATGGTTTTGTTGATGACGAAGGCGAGCGAGACCGCAGGGTTGAAATGCGCACCAGAGATTGGGCCGAGGATCGTGATCAGCACCACAAGGATCGCGCCCGTAGGCAGCGTATTGCCCAGCAAGGCAAGTGCCACGTCTTCGGTCAGCGCGTCGGCCATGATGCCCGAGCCGACAACGGTGCCCACAAGAAAGGCGGTGCCCAGAAATTCAGCCGTCAAACGGCGCGAGAGAGTGAAGGTCATTCAGCAGGCCAGTTCATCAAGAATGGGTTTGCACAAGGCGGGATTGCCGCCGCAGCAATCCTCCATCAGGAAGGCGAGCAAGCCGCGCATCCCGTCAAGATCGGCGTAATAGCGAATGGTGCGCCCTTCGCGGCGGTTGCGGATCAGACCGGCCTGCACGAGCACGGTCAGGTTTGCCGACATTGTATTCTGGCGCACGTCCAGTTGATCGCTGATCTCGCCCGCGCGCAGGCCGTCTTGACCGGCTTTGATGAGCAGGCGAAAGACATCCAGACGAGTGGGCTGGCTGAGAGCCGCGAATGCGGCGGCGGCTGTATTCTTATCCATATATCACGATTTATGGAAATGATTGAACCGCGTCAAGCGCGAAGACAGCGATCAGTAATCCCGCTCGAAAAAGATACCAAGGGACGTGTTGCTATCCGCCTCGACCGAGCCTTTCGCGGTGATATTCGGCGTCAGATCAATGTTGAGCGAGATCGCAGCGCCGCCCGCGCCACCGACAGTGACGTCCGTATAAATGTTGTCCGACAGATACTTACCAGCTCGCACCGCTGCGTTGCCGTCCTCATCCGTGGTCACGTCGAGATCATCAAGATCAAAGGACTGGCGCAGGTTTGAGATGATCCCGGCCCCGCCATTGCCCGCAAGCGTGGCGACGGCGTTGGCCAATTGAAGCGCCTGAAACGCCGAGAGTTGCGAGGCGTCGCGACCAAAGAAAACCTGGGCGAGCACCTCATCCTGGGGCGCGTCGGGCGTGGCTTCAAAGCGGACCGTCGGCTCGGCGGCGGGGCCGTCAAGGATCACGCTGGCCGTGCCGGTGGCAGTCTCGGTGATCGCGACGAAGCGCAGGAACGGCTCGAAGCGGCCTTGCAGCTGGATCGCGCCTTCGTCCAACTCAAAACGTTTGGAGAGCACATCAAGGCGGCCCCGGATCAGCTCAAACCGACCGGTGGAGATGATATCAGCGCTGGTGCCGGTCAGGCGCAGGGAGCCGCCAAGCTCGGCGTCCAGACCACGGCCGCGCACAAAAATACGAGAGGGCGCGCGGACCAGAATGTCGAGCGGAAAGGCGGGGCCACCGGCTGTCTCGCCCGTGTCTTCGGGCAGCAGACCGGCGCGGTCAAGCGTGCGCATCACGGGACGTGGTGCGTTTTGGTGGGTGATCTCTGGCAGGGCACCGAAGGTCGAAATGCCAGAGGCAGGCACTTGGACGATCGTCTCGCCCACGTCGATCTGTCCCGCGATGCGCGCACCACCGCGCAGACCGCCGTTGATGCTAAGCGCGCCATTCAAAGTCGTCTCATAAAGCGTCGGATCGACAACTTTCATCCCGTTCAAGGCGATGCTCAGATCAGCAGGGAACGCGCCGGACAGCGTGATCGGCCCGGTGACGCTCACGTTGCCGCCCTCAAGCACATCGGCATTTGCCTGCAGGTTCGCGACCCCGCCACTGAGCCCGATCTGAGCGTCGATATCGCCAAATCCGATGCGTAAGGCGGGGGCCACGAAGCGCGCGTTCGAGGTCGTGATCGTGCCGGACACGGCGTTCAATGCCGGGGCACCATTCACGGCCAAATCAAACTGCGCCGTGCCTTGCAGATTGTTCGGACGCAGGGCCGGATTGGCCAGCCCCAGCGGCGCTGTTCCGTTGACCGAAAGGTTCAAACGGCCGCTCGGCGCGATGGTTCCGGAGACAGTCGAACTGGTGCCGGACGGGCCATCAAGGGCCGTCTCTATTGCCCATAGCTCACCCTGCTGACGGGCCGTCCCGTCGATGCGAAGGGGGCCGGGCAGTTCGACGACGAGGGGCGAAAAGTCGGGGATGCGAGCGGTGTAGCGCAGGTCAATCCCGGCGTCGTCGGACGCTGTGCCATTGACGGTGGCGGTTGTGCCGTAGGGGCCGGTGCCTTGGGTCTCGAATGTCCAGCGACCTTCGGCCTGACGCGCGGTGCCCGTCACGGTTAGAGGACCGTTGATCCCGGGGGCAAGCAGGTTGGCGTTGGCCAGTCGCGTGTCGAACTGAACCTGCCCGGTATCTGTCGCCAATGTGGCCGAGGCAGTGGCACCAAGTTGCGGGTTTTCAATCTCCAGACGGCTGATTTGCAGTCCCGCTTCGTCACGCTTGGCGGCAATATCAAGCTGGGTCGTGCCGCGCAAAAGCGTATCTGCTTGCGCGATCCCAACGCTCAGATCGCGCGCCTGCCCAGTCAGTGTCACGTCGAAAAAGCCGCCCAACGCAGCACTGCCCTCAGCCGCGAGCGTTGCCGAGCCGCTGAGAGGCTGGCCCACAAGCGGGGCAAATGCGCTGAGGTCTTGCGCGGTAATATCTGCGTCAAAGATGGTCTCAAAACCGCTGGCGAGCGCGTTGATTGCCGCCTCCCCGGTGAGCGACCACGTCGCCCCTTCCGTGGACAGATCGGACAGCTCGAGCGGGCGACCTTCGAGATAGCTCAGATCAACTGCGCCGGTCACATCGCGCCCCACCGCACGGGCCACATCGGGGTCGGCAAAGTCGATCTCATTGGCGGAAAACCGAAGGGCTGCAATCACTTGCCCGATGGCATTCACATCACCTTGCAACGTGCCACGCGCACCAAGGCTGATCGTCTCGACCTGCACATCGGCGCGGTTGAGCGCGCGCAGCTGGATCCCGCCCCGGAAGGCATCGCCCTGCGCCGCATCGAAGCGTAAGCGCAGGTTGGCGCTGTCGATCCGTGTCTCACCGCCCGAGATGGGCAGCAGCACCGGCGTGCCGTCTTGATTGGCAATTTCACCGTCGAGGACCAGCAAGGTCGGCCACGCATCCGCGTTAAGAGCGGCTTGACCTTGCAAGCTGAGCGCGCGGGTCTGCAACGACAGATCATCTAGTGCAAGCGCCCCATCCGGTGCGCGTTCACCACGCACGACCAAGCGGATATCATCGCCAAAGAAGTCACGATATTGCGGCAGGAACAGTGCGGTGACATCGCCGTTCAGCGCGGCATCGAAACCCAATGGCGCAGGCGCACCTTCGGCCTCGGGTGTGCCGTCCACAAGGGTCAGCGTGCCCGTCAAGCGATCCGCGCCATCCGTGGCAAGGCCGATATCGGCTGTGAAGTCCGACAAAGTTCCGTCGCCAACAACGCGCAGATCAAGGCTGGGCGTGTTAGGCAGCCCCATCAGACGGGCCGCGATACCATCAGCCCCTTCGCTAAGCAGCAGATCAATCTTGAGCGCGCGGTCCCCCGCAGTGAAGGCAGCGTCCAGCGTCAGCTCGCCAGTTTTGTCATCAATACGCGTGGCGTTGAGTTGCGCCGAACCGGAGCCATCCGCCAATTGCGCATTTCCTTCGAGCGAGAGGGTCGCGGCCTCCCCCAGGATCGGGGCACCAAGAGAGATTTCGTCGATGTCCAGAGTGCCGATGCGGATGGAGACTGGCAAATCAGGCAGCGCAAACGGGGTCGCTTCGGGATCGGGCACATTTGTTTCCGGAGGCAACGGCGCACGCGGCAGATCAATGGATGCCGCCGACAGCTCGTTCACCTCGATCCGCCCGCGCAGCAAGGCAGAGCGGTTCCAGTCCACCACCACATCTGTCAATGTCAGCCACACCCCGTCGCGATCGGAAATCGTGATCCGCGCGATGGAGGCCGCACTGCTGAACGCCCCTTCAAACCCTTCGATACGCACGTCGCGACCCTCGCCGCCCAGCGCGTCTTCAAGCACGCCCGCAAGGTAGCCGCGATCCTCGGCCTCTTCTTGTGCAAAGGCCGCGAGGGGAAGCATCAGACAAAAAAGAAAAACGAGGAACCGCATCAAAACGCCTGCCCAATTCCGATGTAAATTTCAAAGCCGTCAGTATCATCCGGACCACTGACAGGCACCGCCAGATCAAGCCGGATGGGTCCGATGCCAGTGTCGTACCGCACCCCGGCGCCCGCCCCCGCATGCCATTCGCCGGACGTGCCGTCGGGGAATTCCTCAGCGCCGATATAGCCCATATCGTAGAACCCTACGACGGATAGGTTGTCGCCGGTTTTGACGCGCAACTCGGTGGACAGCCCCAGAAAGGAGCGTCCCCCGATGGTAACGTCATCTTCCAGATCGACACCGAGCGACTGATATTCATGCCCGCGGACTGTCCCGCCACCTCCTGAGAAGAACAGAAAGTCAGCGGGGGCTTCTTCGATATCCGGCCCAGCAACAGAGCCAAGCTGGCCACGCACCGCGAAGGTCACGCGATCATCTACGCCGAAACTGCGATAGGTGCGCAGGTCGAGAGAGGTGCGCAAACCACTTTCGGTGCCCGACAGCCCCACGAAAGGGGTCAGTGCGAGTTGGCCGTAAAACCCGGCAGTGGCGTTGAGGCGGTCATTCCGCTCGTCAAAGGTGCCGACGGCGGGGAATGTCAGGATCGTGTAATCGCGTTCGCCCAGATCATCTTCGATCTCGGCAGCCTGGTAACCGATGCCGACGCTGAACTCGCGGGATTCTCCGGCAAAATAGGTGGCTCCCCCTTCGAGAGCGAAGCGGCGGGAAAAGAGGTTTGGATCGTCGATCTGCTCAAGACGGACAAGCGCGTAGGCTTCAAGGTCAGGCAGATAGGTCGCCGGGCGCGACAGCCGGGCGAACAGGCGATAGTCAGGGCCTTCCTCACCCGCCCCGATACCGCCGACCTCGGCCTCTGCCACGAACCGCTCTGCGCCGCCGAAGAAGTTGCGGTGCAGCCAGGAGGCAGACACGCCAAGCCCGTCCAGCGACGAAATCTCGGCTCCGAAGCTGAGGCGACGCGGCGGCTGATCTGTGATCTGCGCTTCGATATCAAGTGTCCCGTCGGGATTGGCTGTTTCCGCCTCGGTCAGCGCGGCAACGCGGAACGTGCCTGTGCGGCGCAAGCGCGTCTGGGATTTGGCGACCGCGTCAGGATCAAAGACGTCGCCAGTCGGCAGGCCCGCGATTTCGCGAATCCGGTCCGGGCGGACGGCGCTTTCAGAAGAGATATCCAGCCGCCCGAAACGCAAGCGCGGACCGGGGTCCAAGCGCACATCCACATCAAGCGCACGGTCAGAGTGACGCGCTGTGATCTGTTGTTGATCAACGGCGGCCTTGGCGTGCCCGATCTGGCGCCAACCTTCGATAGCAGCGGCAACACCGTCTTGCAGCGCGGAGACCGATGCGGTCTGACCAGAGGCGAAACTTTCGGGCAGTTCGGTGCGACGGGCCAAAGGCGAGATGCGGGTCTGACCAAGGGCGAAGACCGGCCCCGGCGTCACGGTGATAACGGCGCGGTTGATCCGCGCGGGGGCTGCAATCGGTGGGATGCTCGCCGCTTCGCGCCCATCCAGCGAGATGGTGATCGCAGGGCCAAACCGGCCTGCCTCATAGAGCACCGTGACGAGCCGCGCATAATCGGCCTGCGCATTGGCCAGAACTTCGATGGGCGCTGCGGGGTCTTCTTCCTGCGCGGTCTGCACCAACAAAGAGGCGTTGCGCAGCTTTTCGGCCAAATCATCGTCTATGCCGGGTGTGCGAAGATCAACATCCAGCGCGGCAGCGCCACTGGCCAGCACGCATGCGAAGACCAGATGCACAAGGTAAATTCGGAATAACAAAAGAGAGGTCCCCAGAAATCTCAGCAGCATATACGCATCATCTTAGCGGATGGTTTCGGCAATGTATCGGCTCATTTCCGGCGTTACACAGGAGCCGGCACGATCCAGCCCGTTATCGTTTAATGCACGAGAGGGCAAAAGGATCCCTACCAAATTTTGAAAAGGCGTCATGAAAGCGTCATCAGAACGTCATTGAGGCTCTGCACGACGGGTCGCAGACGAACCTGGAGGATGTCTGATGACGACTTTGAAAACCCTGTTTTGTGCGAGTGCATTTGTGATGGGCGGCGCGGTCGCGATGGCCGATGTGATCGAGATGGGCCCCCGCCCCTACTACCTGATCGACCGTATGGAAGCCGGTCCGCTGAAGGACAAGCTGATGTCCTGCATGGGGCAGGATGTGGTGCGCACCGATTTTTCAATCGGGCATCGCGGCGCGCCGATGCAGTTCCCCGAGCATACCGTGGAAAGCAATGTCGCCGCCGCACGGATGGGCGCGGGCATTCTGGAATGCGACGTGACCTTTACCAAAGACAAAGAATTGGTTTGCCGCCACGCGCAGAACGATCTGCACACAACGACGAACATCCTCGCCTCTCCCTTGGCAAACACATGCGTGACGCCGTTCTCGCCTGCCTCGGGTGACACCGACGCTGCAGCCGAGTGCCGCACATCCGAGATCACGCTGGCCGAATACCGCACGCTGAACGGCAAGATGGATGCCGCCAACAGCAAAGGCACCACGGTTGAAGAGTATATGGACGGCACCGCAGGCTGGCGCACCGATCTTTACTCCGCCGAAAAAGGCACGCTGATGACCCATGCAGAGTCGATCGAGCTTTTCAAATCGCTGGGCGCCAAGTTCACGCCTGAACTGAAGACGCCTTCGGTCGAGATGCCGTTCGATGGCTTCTCGCAGCAGGACTACGCGCAAAAGCTGATTGATGAATATGAGGCTGCCGGTATCCCCGCCTCGGATGTCTGGGCGCAGTCGTTCAACTTGGAAGATGTGCTCTACTGGATCGAGAACGAGCCGGAGTTTGGCGCGCAGGCGGTCTATCTTGTGGATCACTACAATGAAGAGGGTTTCGATCCGCAAGACCCGGCAAGCTGGCCGCGCCCCCTGGCGGAGTATGCCGAGCTGGGTGTGAACTTCATCGCGCCGCCCACATGGATCCTTGTCGCGGTCGAGAATGGCGAAATCGTGCCGTCGGAATGGGCCAAGCAGGCGCAAGCGGCTGGGCTGAATATCATCACCTGGACCATCGAACGCTCTGGCCCGCTGACCACAGGTGGCGGCTGGTATTACCAGACCATCGAAGAGGTCACCAGCAGCGACGGCGTGATGTATGAGCTGATCGACGTGCTGGCCCAAGACGTTGGTGTTGCTGGCATTTTCAGCGATTGGCCTGCGACCGTCAGCTATTACGCAAGCTGCATGGGTCTGGACTGAGCCACCTCGATGTTCTGGGTGGCGGGATCGCTGCGCCAGAATGTCGCAAAAAAGAGCACCCGAGCGGGAACCAAACCCTCGCTCGGGGCTTGTCCTTCTGCACCGATCGTTTTCGGGCGCTGCTTGTATGAAGGACCACACCCATGAAAGCACTTCTATTCGGATCAATCGGGACGTTGATCGAAACCTCCGAGCTTCAACGCCACGCGTTCAATATGGCCTTTGCGGCGCATGGTCTGGAGTGGCATTGGGACCGCGACGCGTATCGCAAGATGCTCAAGGATGCAGGCGGCGCGGACCGGGTGATGCGCTATGCCGACGCGCGGGGCGAACAGGTTGATGCGGGACGCATCCATCAAGCCAAGTCGCGTATCTTTCAAACCGCACTGATCCATGGTCGTCTGCCCTTGCGCCCCGGCGTGCCGGAAGCGCTTCGACACGCGCGGGAAAGCGGCGTGATGCTGGGCTTTATAACCACCACGTCGCGCGCCAATGTCGATGCCGTGCTTGAGGCCGCCGCCAGTTCCGGCGTTGTCGAGATCTTTGACCGGATCACGAGCCGCGCCGATGTCTCTGCGCCCAAGCCAAACCCGGAATGCTACACTCAAGTGATGGCTGAACTTGGCCTGCCCGCCAATGAGATCGCTGTCATCGAGGATAACGCCGATGGCGTGGCCGCTGCTGTTGCCGCTGGCTTGCGGCCCATTGCGTTCATGGGCAAGAACACGCGCGATCATGCGGTTCCGGATGCCCTCAGTGTTCAAACGGATCGGCTTGATCTGTCGGTCTTGGACACCCCCGAAGCCGCCGCCTGAGCGGTGCGGTTTTTCAAAGCCAGCGGCGATCTACGGAATTGAAACAGCCCCTCGTTTGAGGCATAGTCTTGCTCAGAAGTGATTTTGGGCAAGACACCGGATCAATCCGGGCGGCCCCTTTGATCGAGGCAGAAACATGAAATATTTGACTATTCTCACCGTGCTTGTCGCGCTCTCCACCCCCGTATTCGCCACATTTGCCGAGGCAGGCCCCATAACGCGGGCCTGTTTGCAGTCCGACCGCAAGGCGGCCTCGCGCAGCTTGTGCAACTGCATTCAGAAGGCTGCGAATACGCATCTGTCGCGCGGAGATCAGCGCTTGGCGGCGAGTTTCTTCAAAGATCCGCACAAGGCGCAGGAAATCCGCCAATCGGATCGCCGCAGCCATGAGGTGTTCTGGAAGAAATACCGGGCCTTCGGCTCAACGGCTGAAACTTACTGCCGCCGCAGCTGATCTTTCAGCCCAGCGGCACAGCGTTCAATCAGATCCAACGCACCTTCAAAATCGCGCGTGTAATACGGGTCGGGGACTTCGGTCTCCGGCCCGTCTGCATAATGGGTGAAGAGTTGGACGGGCGTGGTGTTGTCTGCAGGGCGAAGCGCTTCGATATTGGCAATGTTCTCGGCATCCATAGCGATGATCAGATCAAAATCGTGGAAATCCTGCGCCACAAAGGCGCGGGCGCGCAAATCTGACAGATTGACCCCGCGCCGGATCGCAGCCTTCTGCATAGGCCCATACGGCGGATCACCCACATGCCAGCCCGATGTGCCTGCGCTGTCGGTAGCAACCTCGGGCATCTGCGCACGCACGACCCCTTCGGCCGCAGGCGAGCGGCAGATATTGCCAAGGCACACAAAGAGGATACGCTGGGTCATGCAATCAATATCCGCGAAAGGGCAACCATGGACAAGATCGTGATTCTCACCGGAGCAGGCATTTCTGCCGAAAGCGGGCTTGGCACGTTTCGCGACGAAAACGGGCTTTGGGCGCAGCACCGGATCGAGGATGTGGCGACGCCTGAGGGCTTTGATGCCAACCCCAAGCTGGTGCATGACTTCTACAATATGCGCCGCGCCGAAAGCGAAAAAGCATCGCCAAATGCGGCGCATACCGCCTTGGCCGAGCTGCAGAAATCCTTTGCGGGCGAGGTGATCCTGGTCACGCAGAACGTCGATGATCTGCATGAGCGTGGCGGGGCGGAAACGATGCATATGCACGGCTCTTTGGCCGGATCGCTTTGCGCGGCCTGCGGGCATCGTTGGCCCTCACCGCTTGAAACCCGGCCCGAAGACCCCTGCCCCAATTGCGCCCGTCCCGCGACGCGGCCTGATATCGTCTGGTTTGGCGAAATGCCCTATCAGATGGACGAAATTTACGCCCATCTGGGGGAGTGTGATCTGTTTGCAGCCATCGGCACCAGTGGGGAGGTTTACCCTGCTGCGGGCTTCGTGCAGCACGCCAATGCGAGCGGCGCGGATACAATCGAGCTGAACCTCGCGCCCTCCTCAACCGTGTCGCATTTTGCCCAGACGCGCTTTGGCCCCGCGACGCAAACCGTGCCAGCCTGGGTCAAAGAGCTGTCGGGAAAATAAGCGAAGGCCGGACCCTGAAAGGCCCGGCCCCCGTTCGCATGAGCGGCGGGGTTTAGCCCGCTCGAAGAAGGACGCTCTTAGTGGTCGTGGCTGCCGTGGCTGTGATCGCCGTGTCCGCCATGAGCGCCGTCTTTCGGCTGACGCTCCAGATCGACGGGGATCTGAACTTGCACATCACCGGCCTTCTCGAAGGTCAGCGTGACGTCGATCATCTCGCCCTGCTCAAACGGCTCGTTAAGCCCCATGAACATGACGTGCTTGCCGCCGCGCTTGAGCATGATCGTCTCGCCTGCTGCGATCTCGAAGCCTTCCTCGACTTCGACCATGCGCATGACGCCGTTTGCATCCTCAAGATGGGTGTGCAATTCGACGCGCTGCGCCACGTCCGAGGTTGCCGAAATCAGGCGGTCATCTTCGTCCGAATGGTTCATGATCCCCATGAAGGCCGCGCCGGATTTAGCCATCGACGTGGCGGAGCGGGCATAGGGATCATCCACCATGATCTTGGCCATATCTGCAGCAGCAGGCAGGGCGAACGCGGTTGCGGCAATGGCCGCCAGAAGAGTGGTTTTCAAAGACATATCCGTCTCCTTAGTTTGAAATTTCAACGTGTTAGGTAGATTTCAAACCAAAGGGGGATCGCGCGCTTGAGCTTTGCGCGGTTGTGCTTTGCGGGCCAACGTGTCTGCAGCATCGAAGCGGATCGACTGGACCGCGCAGAGGTCCTCAACAACCGGCGCGTGGCCTGACACGGCGGCCAACAGTGTCATGGCACAGTCCGGGCAGTAATGCGGCGCACCAACCGGATCACCGTTTTCATCGAAATGCATCACGACCGGCCCAGAACCGGTGCAGAGCACCATCTGACCTGCCGCATCGGGTGCGGCGCGCGCCACAGCCAAGCTGGCCGAGGTCAGCACCATCAGCGCAACCATGAGTGGGATCAAAAGGCGGGGGAACGTCCTCATGATGCGATATTTAGGCGCGTCTTTGACGTAATCCAAGCGCCAAAACGACACGCCAAAAGCAAAAGGCCCCGTCTGTTTAGACGGAGCCTCTCTATTGTAGAAAAAGTCGAAAAATCAGAGGGCAGTTTCGCCAGCTGCTTTCGCCTTCGCAATCTCTTTCTTGATCTTCAGCGCGTTCGGGGACAGCTCTTCATCCTTGGCTTTCGCCATGAAGCGATCCAGACCACCGCGGTGATCGACCGTACGCAGCGCAGCAGCCGAGATGCGCAGTTTGAACGCGCGGCCCAGAACTTCGGACTGAAGCGTGGTGTCGTTCAGGTTGGGCAGGAACCGGCGACGGGTGCGGTTCTTGGCGTGGCTGACATTGTTGCCAGTCATCGGGCCTTTTCCGGTCAGTTCACAACGGCGCGACATAGCACTTCCTCGATCTCTTTGGGCCTCTCGGATACCCCTTGCATCCGCGGCACTCTCAAACAAAATGAGCCCTGCGTTGGCAAGGCCCCGAATTCAGTCCGGTTGACCTAAAACCATTTCCAGCGCCCGTCAAGCGATTCATCTGTCTGCTTTACGGGTTTTCCGCGTGTATTTGCTTGGCGCGTTGCTGTGCTTGGCGCGCCCAATCAGGATGACGCGGGGCAGCTTTTTCCGCAAGCCGTTCCCAATAGAGCGCGGTAATCCGGCAGGCGGCGCGGTGATCCGCCTTCAATGCGACGGCATCAAAGCCTTGAACCACCTGTTTTTGGACTTTGCCAATCGCGCGTTGCTCACGCAGAATATTCGTCGCCGGGTGCTGCCCCAAAGCCATCGGAACGCGTTTG
Source organism: Cognatishimia sp. MH4019 (assembly GCF_020177595.1). Lineage (GTDB taxonomy): Bacteria > Pseudomonadota > Alphaproteobacteria > Rhodobacterales > Rhodobacteraceae > JAHTBL01. The sequence continues at coordinate 77,771 of NZ_JAHTBL010000011.1, forward strand.
ATCTTGGGGAACGCCGCGGCGATCAGCGCCGCATGGGCGCTATCAAGCCTGTGGAACGGATCGTAGCAGATCACTCCACCTAGGTTTGGGTTGGCACTGTCTAATGCACCGGTTTCGGCGCTAAACCGTTTCGCTTCGCGCTTATAACGGGTCTCAAACGGAACCACAGCCCGGTCGATGCTGATCTGGGCCGAGATCAAGGCGACTTCATCAATGCCCAACGCGCCCGAGAGGCGCAGCGCGCCGTAGCCGCCCATCGAAAAGCCAATCGCTTTAACCTGATGAAAGCGTCCTCTCAACTTGGCTAAGGCCACTTCCAAAGCGGGTGTCGAGGCGTTGATGAACCAGTCATTCGCCTTCGTCTCAATATGCAATTGCGCAAAGCCCGCGTTCAGGAAGTTGCGCGCCGGGTCGCGGGGTTCGAAATCGGCTTTGCCCAGTTTGCGATTGTCGAAGGTGACGACCAGTCTGCGCGCGTCCAGCGCGTGAAGTGTGGCCCGCAAGCGATCATCCGCAAAAACCAATTCGGCCATGTCAGAGGTTTAGTTTGCTCAGAATATCGCGCACGGCGGTGCCGACGGTGGTGTGCCCGGTGGCGACTTTCTCGCGCAGCGTGGCCATGCTTCCCGCAAGCTCTGCATTCTCGGTGAGTTGCGCAAGCAACCCGTTGCGCACTGCTTCTTCAAACCAATAGACCGCTTGGCCAGCGCGCGCGGCGTCCCAATGGCCGGTTTCGCGGCGCCAATTGGCAAGGGTCTGCATCTCGTCCCAGACCGTTGCCAGCCCGTCTTCGTGCAAGGCAGAGACCATCATCGCCTTGGGGAAATCCTCGGGGTCTTGCGGACGCTTTCTGAGCAAACGCAAAGCACCGGTATAATCAGCGCAGGTGCGGGTCGCGGCGGGTTTCAGATCGCCATCGGCCTTGTTGATCAGGATCAGATCGGCCATCTCCATGATGCCGCGCTTGACGCCTTGAAGCTCATCCCCGCCTGCGGGGGCCAGCAGCAGCACGAACAGATCCGACATCTGCGCCACAACCGTCTCGGACTGACCAACACCGACCGTTTCAATCAGCACCACGTCAAATCCGGCAGCCTCGCATAGGCTGACCGCTTCGCGGGTGCGCCGCGCGACGCCGCCCAGATGCGTCTGGCTTGGAGACGGACGAATGAAAGCGTTGGGATCACGCGACAGGCGCTCCATCCGGGTTTTGTCGCCCAGGATTGAGCCGCCAGAGCGCGCAGAGCTTGGATCGACCGCGAGGACCGCAACGCGCAGCCCTGCTGCGGTCAGCATCATGCCGAACGCTTCGATGAACGTGGATTTACCAACGCCGGGCGTTCCGGACAGACCGATCCGCAGGGCTTGCTTGCCCGCTTTGCTGACCTCCGCCACCAAGGCATCAGCCTGCGTCCGGTGGTCCGCACGTCCGCTTTCGATCAACGTGATTGCGCGGGCCAGCGCGCGGCGGTCGGCGGCAAGGACGCCATCTGCGAGGGTCTTGGTTTCCATGGGTGTTTTCTGCACCGCACAGGCTGCGCCGTCCAGCGCTTAGGCAAAAAACGCATGGTCTGGCGCAGGGTTTGTGCCCATAAACAGCCCCATGACCGCGCTGCCCATCGAAGACGCCCTGCCCGATCTGATCGCCGTTTTGCAGCGGTCGCGCTGCGCTGTGCTGCAAGCCCCACCGGGCGCGGGCAAGACGACGCGGGTCCCGCTGGCGTTGCTGGACGCAGAGCTATGCGATGGCCGTATTCTGATGCTGGAGCCACGCCGCTTGGCCGCGCGGGCCGCTGCGGAACGCATGGCGCAAACTCTGGGCGAGCGTGTTGGCGAAACGGTGGGCTACCGGATGCGCGGCGAGGCGAAGGTGTCCAAATCGACACGGATCGAGGTTGTCACTGAGGGCATCCTAACCCGGATGATCCAGAGCGATCCGTCGCTGGACGGCATCGACGCAGTAATCTTTGACGAATTTCACGAACGCTCTTTGAACGCCGATCTCGGACTCGCATTGGTTTGGGAGGTTCGCGGCGCGCTGCGCGAGGATTTGATCGTTCTGGTCATGTCCGCCACACTGGACGCAGAACCCGTCGCGGAGATGATGGACGCGCCGGTCGTGACATCCGAAGGGCGCAGCTTTCCGGTTGAGATGCGCTGGCTGGAACGGCCTGTGGGCAAGAGTGTTCGTTTCGAGGCAGCCGTCGCGGCGCTTATCGAGCAGGCGGTAGCCGAGACCGAAGGGGGGGTCTTGGTGTTTCTGCCTGGGGAAGGCGAGATTCGGCGGGTTGAAGGGGCGCTAAAGCTGCCGGGCTGCGATGTACGACCGTTATTCGGGGCGATGGATTTCAAAGCGCAACGCGCGGCGATTGGGCCGTCAGAACGGCGCAAAGTGGTGCTGGCCACGTCGATTGCGGAGACCTCGCTGACCATTCCAGACATCCGCGTGGTCGTGGACGCAGGCCGCGCGAGGCGAGCGCGATTTGATCCAAACTCGGGCATGTCGCGGCTGGTGACAGAACGCGTGACGAAAGCCGAAGCCGTGCAACGCGCAGGGCGTGCAGGGCGCGTGGCGGACGGGGTGTGCTACAAGCTGTGGACCAAGGGCGAAGATGGCGGCTTGCTGGCCTTCCCCCCTGCCGAGATTGAGGCGGCAGACCTGACGGGGCTTGTCTTGGAACTGGCGCTTTGGGGCGCAGCACCCGGCGATCTGGCGTTTCTGACCGCACCGCCCGCGCGGGCCTTTGAAGAAGCGCAAGACTTGCTTCGGATGCTGGGCGCGCTGGACGCGGCGAACCGGATCACCGAACATGGCCGCGCGTTGGCAGCCCTCCCGCTGCATCCGCGCTTGGGCCATATGCTGACGGTTGCGGGCAAGGAGGCGGCTGTCTTGGCGGCTCTTTTAGCGGAACGTGATCCGCTCAGGTCGCGATCCTCGGATCTCATGGCGCGGGTGAAAGCGGTGGCCTCCCCGCCCGCCGACGCCAATCGTGGCGTGATCGAGCGGGTGCGCGCAGAGGCGAAACGGCTGGCGCGGATGGCCCCTGACAGCGCGGGGCTGGACGTGGCCGAAATGGCGGCACTGGCTTACCCGGACCGCATCGGGTTGCGCCGCAGGGGCGAAGCCCCGCGCTATCTGCTGTCGGGCGGCAAAGGCGCGTTTTTCGAGGGTGCCGATCCACTGGCTGGGCAACGGCTGATCGTGGCGACCGATCTGGACGGCGATGCGCGAGAGGCGCGGATCAGGCAAGCTGTCGCCATTTCGGAAAGCGCGGTGCGCGCCCTCTTTGCGTCTCGCCTGACGGTTGAGAAGCTCTGCCACTGGTCGAAACGCGAGCGTCGCGTTGTCTCGCGGGTGCAGGAAAAGCTGGGAGCCATCGCGTTGAGTGATCAGCTTTGGAAAGACGCGCCGGAAGAGGATGTTGCCCAGGCGATGCTAGAGGGCGTGCGCGATCTGGGATTGGTCTGGACCGATGCGGCACGGCGGTTTCAAGCGCGGGTGGCCTTGTTGGAGGATGTGCCAGACCTGTCGGATGACGCTTTGATGGAAACGTTGGAGGACTGGCTTCTGCCGCACCTCTCTGGCGTGAAAACGGACGCGCAGTGGCGGGGGTTCGATATCCTTCCTGCGCTGCGGGCGATGCTGGATTGGGGGCAGATGCAGCGGCTGGATCAGGCGGCTCCCGCGGCGTTTGAGACACCGCTGGGGCGCAACGTGCCGATTGATTACAGCGGCGAAGCACCAGAGATTTCCCTGCGCCTGCAAGAGATGTTTGGCGTGACCGCGCACCCGATGGTCGGGCGGCAACCGCTCAGGGTCACGCTGTTGTCGCCAGCGGGGCGACCCTTGCAGACGACCATGGATGTTCCGGGCTTCTGGGCCTCAAGCTACGCCGATGTGCGCAAGGATATGCGCGGGCGATACCCGAAACATCCTTGGCCCGAGGACCCGACGCAAGCCGATCCGACACTGCGGGCCAAGCGGCGGCGTTAGACGCCCAAGCACCAGCGCATGACGGCCTTTTGCGCATGCAGACGGTTTTCAGCCTCGTCAAAGATCACCGAATTAGGACCGTCCATCACAGCACTCGTCGCCTCTTCCTCGCGATGCGCAGGCAGGCAGTGCATGAAAAGGGCGTCCGGTTTGGCGTGGCTCATCAGCTCTTCATTGACCTGATAGGGGCGCAGCATGTTGTGGCGACGTTCCTTGGCCGATTGCGCGTCATGCATGGAGACCCACGTGTCGGCGACCACAAGATCCGCGCCTTCAACGGCCTTGAACGCGTCCCGTTCGATGATGATCTTCGAGCCTTTCGCGCGAGCCTCGTTCATGAAGACCTCCTCGGGGTCCAGTTGCGAGGGGCCTGTGAAGGTCAGGTCGAACCCGAATTGACCGGCGGCATGCAGAAAGCTGGCGCAGACATTGTTGCCGTCGCCCGTCCAGACAACCTTCTTGCCCTTGATCGGGCCGCGATGTTCTTCAAACGTAAGGATATCGGCCATGATCTGGCACGGGTGGGTGCGGTCGGTCAGGCCGTTGATGACGGGCACGGACGCGTATTCGGCAAGCTCCAGAAGGACGTCTTCGTCAAAGGTGCGGATCATGATCAGATCGACATAGCGCGAGAGCACCCGCGCGGTGTCAGCGATGTTTTCACCATGGCCAAGCTGCATGTCGGAGCCAGACAGCACCATCGTTTGCCCGCCCATCTGGCGCACGCCGACATCAAAGGACACACGGGTGCGGGTGGAGGGCTTTTCAAAGATCAGCGCAACCATGTGGCCTGCGAGCGGCTGCTCATCATCGGGCGCGCCTTTGGGACGCCCCTGACGCGCGGTCTTCATAGCCCCTGCGTGATCAATCATATGTCGCAAGTCGGCGGGGTCGGTTTTGTGGATGTCGAGGAAGTGGGTCATTTTTTGAACGTCGCTTTGAAGGACGAAGGCCGGGGGCGCTGCCCCCGGACCCCCGGAATATTTTCGCAAAGATGAAACTCAGGCGGCTTTTTGGGAAAGGGAGGTTGCGGCTTTGTCCAGACGGTGTGTCGCCTCGGCAATCTCGTCCTCGGTGATGGTCAGCGCGGGCAACAGGCGGATGACGTTATCGGCGGCCGGCACGGTGAGGAGACCCTCGGCATAGCCCGCTTGCACGACATCCACATTTGTTGCCTTGCATTTGAGGCCCAGCATCAGGCCCTGGCCGCGCACGCTGTCAAAGACATCTGGATGCGCAGCAATCAGCCCCTCGAGCTTTTGACGCAGCAAACCCGCCTTGCGGTTCACATCGTCCAGAAAGGCAGGATCCTTGACGATCTTGAGGACCGCGTTGCCCACAGCACATCCCAGCGGGTTGCCGCCATAGGTCGAGCCATGGGTGCCTGCTGTCATGCCGCTGGCTGCGTCTTCGGTGGCCAGCACCGCGCCCAAGGGGAAGCCACCGCCGATGCCCTTGGCGACCATCATGATATCCGGCGTGATCCCGGCCCATTCATGGGCAAAGAGCTTGCCAGTCCGGCCCACGCCGCATTGCACCTCGTCAAAAATCAAAAGCGTACCGGTCTCGTCGCACAGATCACGCAAGCCCTTGAGGCATTGATCGGGCACCGGGCGGATGCCGCCTTCGCCCTGGATCGGCTCAATGAGGACAGCGGCGGTTTTATCCGTGATCGCCGCGCGCACGGCATCATGATCGCCAAAGGCCAGATGGGTGAAACCGGGCAGAAGCGGGCCGAAACCATTGGTCATCTTCTCGGACCCGGCGGCGGCGATGCCTGCGGAAGACCGACCGTGGAAAGAGCCTTCGAACGTCACGATTTCGGTCCGCTCGGGTTGGCCTTTGTCATGCCAGTATTTGCGGGCCATCTTGACGGCCAACTCGCAGCTTTCCGTGCCCGAATTGGTAAAGAACGCCGTGTCGGCAAAGGTGCTGTCGACCAGCGTGTCCGCCAGCTCTTGCTGCTGAGGGATCTGATAGAGGTTGGAGACATGCCAAAGCTGGCTGGCCTGCGTGTTGATCGCGTCAACCAGCGCGGGATGGGCGTGGCCCAGCGCGTTCACCGCAATGCCTGCCCCCAGATCCAGAAAACGTCGCCCGTCCGCCTCAAACAGCCAGGAGCCTTCGCCTTTGACGAATGACAAAGGGGCGCGGTTGTAGGTCGGCAGAACGGACGGGATCATCTGAGAAGTCCTTATCAATAAGAAGGCCTGTTGGTGCCGCAGGGGCAAGGCCAAGTCAACGATTTTGAGGGGATGCGCAGGGTGCGCGGGGATCAAACGAAAGACGGGCGGCGCGTTAGCGTCGGCGTCGGGTCACGATATCTGTGCGTTTGATCATGAGCGCGTCATAGCGGGCGTGATGGGCGTTTGCCAAGGGTTTATTTCGGGCGTATGCGCGGGTCATGGACCACGTGATCCCCCAGAACCGGCCCTTGGCGATTGCACTGATGCTGTTGGCGGCCGTGTTCATCGCCGCCACGACGCTGATCGCCAAGATGCTGGGCGGCGCGGATTTCGGCGCGCCATTGCACCCTTTGCAGATCACCCATGGTCGGTTCATCTTTGCGCTTTTGGCATTGGGATCGGCCGCGCTGGTGCTTCGGCCAAAATTCGGCAAAATCCACTGGCGACTGCATCTTATGCGGACGACCTGCGGGGCGGGCGGTGTAACGCTGATGTTTGCCTCGGTCGCGTTCATCCCGTTGGCGGCCGCCACCGCGATCAGCTTTCTCAACCCGGTCTTTGCGATGATTTTCGCGATTTTCCTGCTGGGCGAGAAAGTGGGCCGCGTGCGTTGGTCGGCAGCGGCGATTGCCTTCACGGGCATGCTTTTGCTGCTGCGCCCCCTGCCCGGCGACTTTGAGCCTGCCGCCTTGCTGGCCTTGGGCGCTGCGGTGATCCTGGGGCTGGAGGTGATCTTCATCAAGCGGCTCAGCGGGGTCGAAAGCCCTTTTCAGATCTTGCTGGTGAACAATTGCATCGGGGTTGTGATCTCGACCATCGTTGTGCTGGCCGTCTGGCAAACACCGACGGCGGCGCAATGGGGGCTGCTGGCAGCGCTCGGTACGATGATGGCCGCGGCACAGACCTGCTTTGTGAACGCAATGAAACGGGCGGAGGCGAGCTTTGTCGTGCCGTTCAGCTATGCCACGCTGGTCGTGGCAGGGCTCTACGATTTTGCGTTCTTCCGGGTGGTGCCGGACGCGATTGCCCTGCTCGGCATGGCCACGATCCTGTGCGGCGCGGGCTTGCTGGCCTGGCGCGAGGCGCGGCTGAAAGAGGCCTAGCTTTTGATCCGGTAGCCGGATTTGAACCAGCGCCAACAGACCGACAGCACGAAAGCGGCGGTCACAAGACAGATCACCAGACCGAGGCGCGGATCGCTGTCTGACACGCCCAGCACCCCGTAACGTGCCCCGTCGATCATGTAGAACATCGGGTTCCAATGGATAAGCGTCGCCAGCACGGGCGGGATCGTCTCAAGCGAATAGAACGTGCCCGACAGGAACGCCAGCGGCGTAATGATGAAATTGGTGATCGCGGCCATCTGATCGAACTTGCGCGCAAAGACAGCGGCGATGATGCCGAGACCGGCCATGACGGCAGAGCCGACGATCGCAAAGACCAAAAGCCAGATCGGGTGCGCAACCGAGATACCCAGAAAGAGCAGCATGCCGAGCGCAATTGATACGGCCACGAAAAGACCGCGTGCGATCCCGCCTGTGACATAACCCATCACCAGTTCCAGCGGGGAGAGCGGCGGCATCAGCGTGTCGACAATATTCCCCTGCACCTTGGCGCTCACGATAGAGCTCGAGGTGTTGGCAAAGGCATTTTGTATCACGGTCATCATCAACAGACCCGGCGCGACGAAGGTGACGAATGGCACGCCCATCACGTCTCCGCGCTGGGGACCAACGGCGAGCGCAAAGATCAGCAAGAACAGACCGGCGGTGACCAAGGGTGCGGCCAGCGTCTGGGCCCAGACGTTCAGAAAGCGGCGGATCTCGCGCTCGGCCAGGGTTTTCGTGCCGAGCCAGTTCCAGCGACCGAACCGCCGTGTGCCCATTTCCAGTTTCTCTGACATTGCGCCCCCTCGCTTCACGCCTCGCGCTTGTAACCGATGCACGCAGTGGCTAAAATAGCAGGTAAGAGATTTTTCCAAGGCGGCCCTGCGAGAAACGAGGGGCCGCTTTTCTGATAAAGGAATTCGCATGTCCTGGACTGACGAGCGCGTAGAAGTTCTGAAAAAGATGTGGGGCGAGGGCCAGTCGGCCAGCCAGATCGCCAAGGAGTTGGGCGGTGTGACCCGCAATGCCGTGATCGGCAAAGTGCACCGTCTGGGCCTGTCGAACCGGGCGGGCGGCGGTGGCTCAAAGCCTGCGGCCAAGGAAAAAGCTGCGCCCAAACCCAAGGCAGCGGCGGCTCCGAAACCCGCGCCGAAGCCTGATTTGAAAACCGAACCCGCGATTGAGCAGAAATCTGCGATCCCCGCGCGCAAGCAGATCATTCCGGCAGGCCAACCCCTGCCCCCGCAGCCCTCTGCCAACGAGATCAGCCCCGAGGCCTTGGCCAAGGTCAACGAGGTCGAGAAGAAAGCCAAGAAGCTGTCACTGATGGAACTGACGGAGCGGACCTGCAAATGGCCCGTGGGCGATCCCGCGACCGAGGATTTCTGGTTCTGCGGCCTTCCGGTCAAAGCGGGTAAGCCCTATTGCGAGGCGCATGTGGGCGTGGCGTTCCAGCCGATGTCCTCACGCCGCGACCGCCGCCGTTGAGCGGGTAAAAGTTTTCAGAAAACTTTTGTCAAAACTCTTCATGAGAGTTTTCTGCTGCTCAGAACGAGACGCCGTAATAGGTGCAATACCTACCCTCGACCATGTGTTCTGATACTGTCATGGGATCGGTGCCGCGCTGGCACTGCCCTAACCTGCGCCCATACCGATCCGGTCCAAGATCCGTGCAGCGCAGGGTCTGACCAGCCACCAAGGCACGCATGGCACCTTTTGCCCGCGCCCCTTCTTGCGTACCCAGCTCTGCACAATCCAGCGCGGCCAAACGGATAACGACAACACCGATTTCAATTGTGTCGCCGTCCCTGACATGGGTCACCCGGCCTTCAATTATAGAGATATCTTCAGGCGGCGCACCGAGCGTCAGAAGCGCCCAGACAATTGCCAAGGCAACGAAGCTGAGCCCAAGGGCCGTAACCCGGTCTGGTCGCCGGGACCTAGCCCCGCGCCACAACCTGCGCCGCAATCCGCTTGAGCAGCGGTTCAGCCTGCTTGCGCGGCATGCCCGAGGTCAGCGCCGGATGGTAGAGCATTTGCAGCAAACGCTCGTCATGCTGGGTCAGCAGGCCAAACTCTTGATCGTCATTGAAGATTGAGGGGCGCGCATAATTGCAGTCATTGGGCAGGCCCATGCCTTGGGCCAGTTCCTCTTGAATGCAGGCGGTGCGCATCATGTCGGGATGTTCAGCCCGCACGATGGCCACGACCGACTGATAGCCGTTTCTGCGATCCGGGTAGGGCGACGCAATTACCATGCAGAAGTGATTGGGCTTCATCCGCTCGACCGCGCGGATCGACGCATTGCCAAGGTTCGGCACCATCTTGCGCAACGTTGTCGCCAGCGATTTCCGCTCGGCGTCATTCACGACAAGCACATGAAAATTCGACCCTTTGTTGGTCTGCGTGACCGGATGCCCGGTGATTTTCGACAGCCTTTTCATATAGGCTCCGATGGCGCGATTGTCCTTCAAACGCTGCTCAGTCGGCACGGAGGCCCCGAACACGACATTCATGCGCACCGGAACTTCCCAACGCATCACCGGCTTGCGGCTGCCCGATCCCGACGCGCCCAGCGACCCGCCATATTCGGAACGCAGCGCAATCTCGGCAAAGTCACGGGCCAGACGGTGTGGGGTCGATGGGGTGCCTTTCAAGGTCCGGTCCTGACGGAGCAGGCCTGCATTGATCAAACTGTCCTGCACGCGGGTGTAGTATTGGCCCAGCGACATGCCTTTCTCCATTCGGAACATCATCCGATTGGAGTCCGCCAAAGACGGCGTGGCGGTAACAGCCGCAAGAGAAGCAATCACAGACGCGATACAAAAGCGTTTGCACAACGACGCGGTATATTTCGGCACTACAGATTCCCCAAATTGCAGCAGGCACAGGCCTTACGATAACGAGAGCACCCGCCGGTTTGCAAATCAAACGTCATGTCACTTAATTACCGCCCAGCAAGTTGCGCAGGGCATTGCCTGCCTCTTCTTCCAGCTTTTTGCGCAAGGCATCCTCGATGCTTTCGCCCTCTTGCGTTTCGACGCCGAGCGCTTTTTCAGCCTCGCGGCGTAGCTGCTCTTCTGCGCGGATACGGGCTTTCTCGGCCTCCTCGCGAGCGCGTTCTTCCAGCTTGGCTCTTTCAAGTTCAAGCTGTTCTTCCAGCTTCTTTTTTTCCGCCTCAAGGTTCAGATCAATCGCCGCGCCCATATCCGGCAAGAACTGAGGAGAGGACCACGGCCCTTTGATCCGGAACGGGATCGCAAGGCCTTGATCATCGCGCGCCTGCAGCGCGATGGGCGTCACCAGATAGTCGATTTCGCGATCCCCCAGATCGACCTTGCCCTCGCCCCGCGTCTCGACATTGGGCAGGGTCATCACAAGATCGTTATTGCGCAAAACACCATCATTTATCCTGTAGCTGGCCCTAAAATCGTCAAAGACCGTGGTTCCCGGCCCCGTCGCGCCCGAGCGGATCAGCTTGTCCAGATCAATTCCGCTGATCTGTCCGCCTGCCATCGTGATCGACCCATCGCCTGACAGGCTTTTCATGATCGCATCAACGGATTGACCAACGCCCAGAAACGCCAGCTGCATATTTGCAAGGCCAGACATTCGGTCGAGATCGGCCATGTCCGCCAGCAAGGATTGCACCTGCACACCCGTTGCGCTCAGATCGCCGCCCACGGACAGGCCATTGCGGTTATTGGCCACGAACTGGCCTGTGATATTGCCGTCATAGCCGCGCAATTCGTCAAAGCGCACCACCGCGCGGGATCGATCATTAGTGACTTTCAGCCGCGTGCTGCCAAAGCGCAATGTGCCCAGATCAAGGCTCTGCGCCGTCATCCCGATAGAGCCGTTGAACGCTGCCAAGCCGCTGGCATCAATGCGGTCTTTCGACCAGCCAGAGCCTCCGCCACTGCTGCCGCCTTCGGCCAGAAACGCCAGATCAAGATCGCCTGCCGCGAAATTTGCGGTGATCTGCGGCGTGGCGGCCAGCACCACATCGGCAGAACCATCCAGCCGTGTGCCATCGGCCACGATCACGCCCTCTCGCAGGCTGACCTGGTTGCCCTTGAAGCTGACCAACCCGTCAATGTTCAAAGCCTGCCCGAAGCCTTTCGGCACGTCGACGCCGCTGACCCCCATCGCTGCCAGAAACCGGCCCGTATCACTCAGATCTGCATCAATACGCCCGGCGGCCTCGGGCGTCGTGCCAACCGCGCCATTGAACGACAGCGCACCGCCCGGCGCTGCAATCTGCGCGGTGACAGGCGTTGTTTGCGACGCGATCACCGCAGCTACATTAGCGATCTCGGCATCTACGGTGATGCGGCTGCCAAAAGGCTCTGCTGCCAGATCGAGAGTGACGGGGCCATTCGCGACAGGCCATTCCAGTGCCAGATCAAAATCGTCAAACCGCGTGTCGGACCCTGCCTGCGCATCCAGATAGCGGAACGATCCGTTCTCGACCTCCGCGCGATCCAGCGTCAATGTCGGCAATGCGCCCGAACTGGTCCCAGTGCTCCCCTCGGTGCTGCTCCTGAATGTCCAGTTGTTGCGCCCATCGGCGGCGACTTCCAGCAGGACTTCGGGGGAGACCGCGCGCAATGTGCGGATTTTTATATCGCGATTCCAGAGGGCTGCGGCGTCCACGCCAATCTCAAGGCTCTCGGCCCGCAGCATCGGCCCATTATCCGACCACTCGGCATTGCCAATCTCGACAGCACCCGTTGTGACGCCCAAAGTCGGCCAGAAAGTGGCACTGACATCCCCGGTGATCTGCACATCCCGCCCAGTATATTGCGTGATCTGATCCGCCGCGATCCGGGCAATCCGCTCGGACGGCAATAGCAGGATCGAGGTAACAGCCACCACAGCCAAAACCACAACAAACCCGATCAGGCGGAAAATCCAACGCATATGCTCATCCTCTTTTCTTTGAAGGTAAGCGGAGCGTGGTATCCGCACAAGCCAAGGTCACGGGTAGTTTTAGCGCAACCGGAACCGTTGGCGGAGGCCAAGGCCGAGGAAAAAGAGGAGGATGAAGGACAGCGCGGTTTGGAGGCCGGAAGCGATGATGAGGTTACCCGTATCCCCCAATGTCGCCCCGCAGTCGCGGTAATAGGTACGCAAGAAGCTCGACCCGAAAAACGGCAGCGTGTTCGCTGTGGAAAGCCCGAGGGCAGAGGGGCAAGGGTCCGGCAGCTTGCCATCGAAGTAATAGCAGAACACGGCGAGCAATGCGGCGAGAGCAGCCAAAGGCCGCTCCACCGAGTGTCCGTAGGCAGAGATCAGCCCGAAACTTCGATAGAGCGCCTGCGTGAACCAAGGCCCATAGCGGCCCGCATAGAACATCTCCCGCCGGTAGAAGAAGTGTTCGTCTTCGGGCAGGCCTTGTTTGGCGACCGCGTGTCGGATCACGGCATAGCTGTCCCGCGCGTCTTTCGGGAATTGCGATGAGCGGGGCGTCCAGAAGCGTGGTTCGATGGGAAGGCCGGAGCGGATCACGGGCCAGAAGGGGCCGTCTCCGTCCTTATCTTCGGCCGTAAAGGTCGTTTTGTCATGCAAAACAGCGCCTTCGAAATTTGGCGTATGGTTGGAGAATCGAGCATTGCGGAATGATGTGGGTTTGCCGAACTGGCAATCAGTGAATACGGGGCCACCTCTTTGTAATGTCTGCAAACTACCGAACCGCGCCTCGACGAAATGGCAAATCCCACTAAATCGGGCTGCCCCAAAATCCGCGACAGACTCAAAAAACGTAAGCGAAAAGTTAGCATGACGATCAAAACGCGTTTCGCGGAAATCACATTCATCAAGGAATCTTGAACCTCCGAAGTCCACCTGATCCTCAAATCGCGCCCCCCTGAAATCCGCCCACTTTCGAAATACGACATCTTTAAAACGAGCAACCCTCTGAAAAGAAGCGACAGAGAATCCTACGTTTCCGTGAAAATCCGACAGCCTAAAATCAGCTGGGTAGCAAAAGCGCGATCGATTAAAATTTGCACCTTGCAAAAAGTTACCAGCAAGGAAAAAAGACTTACTACAGAACACCCTTGAAAAGTTCACGTTATCCATGAAGGTTGCGTAGGAGGCTTGGAAGTTCACTCGCCACGATGAGTAGAAGAAGGAAACACTACATTCGAAAAGAACACTGTTCAGCCATAGTGGCTGCGGAAAGATAAACCTTTGAAAAAGGACTGGGTTTGTGAAGTGAAATTTATAAAAATCGATCGGGTCATCAGTACTTGGCATGCCTGGATAGGCAAGATCAGGATTTCTTTCTTTCCAAACTCGTTCATATAGTTTTTCAATCTCCGATCCTCTTTTAGCCCAAGAGGACAGTTGCCCATCGACAATGTTCGAACTTTCAGCAAATCTCTTTGCCTCTTCATCCGACAGAGTCTGACCCGCCCAAGCATTCCAAGCAGCTTGGTTTTTCTTATGGAGTTCAAGGTCCACCTCCCCCTTCTGCTCCCCATAAAGCGTCATCAGCACGTACCAGGGGTTCTCGTTCGCGGGTTTTAGGTCGCTCATTGCTCAATCACTTTTCAAATAGCCCACCACAACCCTACCGTGCACCCCACTGCACTCAACCCCCTACCCATCCCTGCCGCACCCCGCTATATGGCCCGCATGACCCAGAACCCGCCTGATCTTCGCCCTGACCTTGCCCGCGCGCGCATCACCGAGACGCAGCGCGAGGGGCAGCCGACCATTGGGATGGTCAGCCTGGGTTGCCCCAAGGCGCTGGTGGACAGCGAACGCATCCTCACGCGGCTGCGCGCGGAGGGGTATGGGATTTCGCCTGATTATTCCGGCGCGGACGCTGTGATCGTGAACACCTGCGGATTTCTGGACAGCGCCAAGGCGGAAAGCCTTGAGGCGATTGGTGAAGCGCTGGCCGAGAACGGTCGCGTGATCGTCACTGGCTGTTTGGGCGCGGAGCCGGAATATATCGAAGGGCACCATCCATCGGTCCTCGCTGTCACCGGACCGCATCAGTATGAGCAGGTGCTGGATGCGGTGCACGATGCTGTGCCCCCTGCGCCCGATCCCTTCATTGACCTGCTACCAGCCAGTGGCGTGTCCCTGACCCCGCGGCACTACAGTTATCTGAAGATAGCCGAGGGCTGTAATCACAAGTGCAAGTTCTGCATCATCCCCGATATGCGCGGCAAGCTGGCCTCGCGCCCCGCCAACGCGGTGCTGCGCGAGGCGGAAAAGCTGGTGGATGCGGGCGTGCGCGAACTGCTGGTGATCTCGCAGGATACCTCGGCTTACGGCTTGGATCGCAAGTATGACGAAACCCCGTGGAAAGACGGCACCGCGCGGGCGCATATCACCGATCTGGCACGCGATCTTGGGTTATTGGGTGCGTGGGTGCGGCTGCATTACGTCTACCCCTACCCGCATGTGCGCGACCTGATCCCGTTGATGGCGGAGGGGCTGGTGTTGCCTTATCTGGACATCCCGTTCCAGCACGCGCACCCAGATGTGCTGCGCCGGATGGCGCGGCCCGCGGCGGGGGCGAAGACGCTGGACGAGATTGCAGCATGGCGCGAGGTGTGTCCCGAGATCACGCTGCGCTCGACCTTCATTGTCGGCTATCCGGGCGAGACGGAGGCCGAGTTCCAGACCCTGCTCGATTGGCTGGACGAAGCGCAATTGGATCGCGTGGGCTGTTTTCAATACGAAAACGTGGATGGGGCGCGGTCGAACGCGCTGCCGGATCACGTCGCGCCCGAGGTCAAGCAAGAGCGCTGGGACCGCTTCATGGAGAAATCGCAAGCCATTTCGGAAGCAAAGCTCGCCGCGAAAGTCGGCACACGCCAAGAAGTCATCGTCGATCTGGTGGAAGAGGACGCAGCCACCTGTCGCACGAAAGCTGACGCGCCGGAGATCGACGGCAACCTGTTTATTGACGAGGGATTTGAACACCTCTCCCCCGGCGATATCGTCACCGTCGAGGTCGATGAGGCCAGCGAATATGACCTGTGGGGAAAGCTGGTCTAGCGCCTATTCGCCAATCGCGATGCCTTCACGGCGCGGGTCAGCGCCCCCTTCCAGACCATCCGCGCCAATCGCAATCGCGTGCAAGCCAGAGGTCAGCGCCCGCGCGTTCACTTCATAGCCCAAGGCAGTCAACGGTTCGGCCAATGCCTCGGCAGAGGTGCCTTCCTCGACATCATAAGTGCCAAAGCGGTTGACCAGATGGGGCATCGACACGGCGGCCTGCACGTCCATCCCCCAATCGAGATGCGCGATGATCGTTTTGGCAACGTAGCCAATGATCCGGCTGCCCCCCGGCGAGCCCACGACCATCACCGGCGCGCCGTCCTGCATCACGATGGTGGGCGACATGGAGGAGCGCGGGCGCTTGCCCGGCTCAACGCGGTTGGCAATCGGCACGCCATCGGTATGGGTGCGGAACGAGAAATCCGTCAGCTCGTTGTTCAGCAGGAACCCACCGGGAGCCATCAGACGCGAGCCGAAGCCGTTTTCAATGGTCGTCGTCATCGACAGCGCGTTGCCCTGCGCGTCCACGATGGAGATGTGGCTGGTGGAGGGCAGTTCGAGCGAAATGTCATCGGCAAAGAGAAGCGCGTGATCAAACGCGGGGGAGCCTGGGCTGACCTCTGGCAAAGCGTCATCGCCGCTCAGAAGCGCGCCGCGATTGGCAAGGTAATCGGGGTCGACCAGCCCTTCGGTGGGCATCGGCACGAAATCACTGTCGGCCATGTAACGGCCCCGATCTGCGAAGGCGAGGCGCGAGGCATCCCCAATCAAACGCCAGCTTTCAGGGTTCTCTGCACCAAGCTCTGCAAGGTCATAACCCTCGAGCATCCCGAGAATCTGACCCACCGTCAGCGCGCCGGATGAGGGCGGGCCCATGCCACACACGTCATGGGCGCGATAGGTTACGCAGACCGGCGCGCGTTCTTTAACCGTGTAGTTGCTAAGATCATTCAGCGCCAGAACGCCGGGATTGCCTTCAGCGCTTTGCACCGCCTCGACAATGCCCTCTGCGATGGCCCCTTCATAAAAAACGCCCGCGCCGTTGGAGGCCAAGGCGCGCAAGGTCTCTGCATAAGGCGCGTTGACCAAGGTTGCGCCTTCGGCAATGGGCACACCCTCGGGCAAGAAATAGGCGGCTGTGGCGGGGAAACGGCCCAACCGCTCTGCATCGCGGGCCACCAGCCCGGCCAAACGCGGAGAGACGGCGAAACCGTCCGAGGCAAGCGCAATGGCCTCGTCAAAAAGACCCGCCCAGTCAGATGTGCCCCAGCGCTCGTGGGCCGCTTCCATCAAGGCAGGCGTGCCGGGGGTGCCGACGGACAGGCCGCCGACGACGGCATCAAAGAACTTCAAAGGCTCGCCGTTCTCGTCCTGAAAGAGCGTGGGCGTGGCGGCCATAGGCGCTGTTTCACGACCATCAAGCGTGGTGAGTTCACCGGTTTCCGCGTCATACCAGACCAGAAACGCCCCCCCGCCCAAGCCAGAGCTTTGCGGCTCGACCAGACCCAGAACGGCTTGCACGGCAACCATCGCATCGGCGGCTGATCCGCCCTCGCGCAACACGCGGGCGCCCGCTTGCACGGCCAATGGATTGGCTGCGGCCACCATCCAATTGTCGGACGTAACAGGCGCACCTGCGGCTTTCGCCTCAAGGGCCGTGGCGGCTTCAGGGGCGACCGCATCAGCGGCCTCTTGTGCAACGAGCGGCAGCGCCAATGCGACGCTGAGAGATGTGATCAGGGAAAAGCGAAGCATGGCAGCACTCCTTCATGTGGCAGCGGCGTGATACCAAAAGGATAGGCCGAACTAGGTTGAGAGCGAAAGCACCATCAGCAACGCTCCGCGCAGAAGACTTTTATCTAAAAGCCTTGGACAGAAAATTATCTTATTTTCTGAGGTGCTTAGCGCAGCGTTTTGAACAGATCGCTGTTGCGGCAATAGCCTGGTGTTTGCTCTGCCCCGTCTTGATGGGCCTCAAGCCAGTGATCGCAGTCGCCCGCACCCGTGCAGCCGGTGCAGCGCAGAACAGCCTCGGAAATCTCGTCGAAGGGCAACTCGCCCCGCAGCGCTTTTTCTTCCAGATCAAGGCCAAGTGTCGTGGCCATGCGGTCCATCAGATCCGCGTGTCGTTTCAAGGTCGACGTTTGCATAACAGGTCCCAATCTCGCGTTGTCTCCGCAAGAAAGGTCTCATGGGCGGGGCGAACTGCCCTTGATCCACGTCAAACTTCCGCCAGATAGGCCCGCACGGCGTCCTGCACGTGGCGAAACCGGTCGCCACCCAGCTTCGTGCCGCCATACCAGCGCGTCACGACGATGATGTGGTTTTCCAGGCCCTCGCGTTCGAGCATGCGCAAGATCACCATGCCTGCACCCGCCTCGCCATCATCGGCCTTGAGCGGAGCATCCGGCAGCAAAACCGCCCATGTGTTATGGGTCGCCTTGGCGTATTTCTTCTTGCGTTTGAGTTGCTTGAGGAAGGCATCCACATCTGCGCGACTGCACACCACACCGCCCGAGACCGCGTATTTCGAGCCGCGATCATTGATGATGCCTTCAAGCTGCAGCAAGGTCGTAGAGCAGCACAAGCCACATCACACCAACCGCAATCGCGCTGATTGCGACGGCGGCACTGGCCATATCCTTGGCCTGTTTGGCCAGCGGGTGGGTTTCCTTGGATGTATAATCAACCGCGCGTTCAATCGCCGAATTCAGCATCTCAACCGCCAGAACCAGTACGCCGCCGCCCAGAATCAGGGCGCGTTCCGCTGGCTCTAGCGGCAACCACAGTGCCAAAGCGCCAGAGATCAGGTTGGCCACGATCCATTGGCGCAACGACGGCTCGTGCTGCCACGCATGAACCCAACCTTCCCATGACCAGACGCAGCGGTTGCGAAACCGGGTCCATTGCTCTTGCAGCATAATGTGCGTTGCCTTTGATTGTCTGACCCGCAAACTAGGGCAAAGACGCCATCAAAGACCAGATTTTTCGTGCCGGATCAGGCAGCAAGTGCCTCAAATGTTGTGCGGTTCAGGCAAAACTCGGGCGCGTTTTCCAGCCGCCCCATGCAGCCCCCCAATATCGCGCCACATGTGTCGGCTTGGGTGCACCCGCGGCATCGGTTGATCAACCCGCTATAATCTGACCGCGTGATCTTCGCCTCGTAGAAAGCCGAATTCAAATCCACGCCCGTGGCCTTGGCCATTCCAAGGGTCAGCCAGAAATGCGTGCGGGGGTTACCAAGGGGGGCCATTATCAATCTCCGATCATAGGCATGCAAAACACCGAGCGCAGTCTGCCTCGAAATTGTTACCGCTGCATTGACGTCGATCAAATCATGCGACGCTTGACATGGCTCCTACTTCCAAGCACATGATTCCACATAACAAAAAAGACTTATGGGCGGTTTCCAAGTGCAGGTATTTATCGACACCCATGCCGGGTGGTTTCACAATGCAGGGCTGATCGGCGTTGCAATCTACGTAACGCTCTATTTCGCGCTGACCTTCGAGATGATCTCCTCCAAGGCGTTTACCTATTACGCGCTGAATTTCCTGGCCGCCGCGATGGTGCTGCTGGGCTTGTTGGTCGCGTTCAATCTGGCCTCGGCCCTGATCCAGATCTTCTGGGTCGTGATCTCGACCGGTGGTATGATCCTGCGGCTGCGCGAGCGCGTGCCGCAGAACTCCTCAGGCCGCTGATTACTTCAATGTCGCGGCAACCCGGCGGACGGTTTTGATCCGGTCCGCATTGGGCGGGTGCGTGCCAAGGAACCGGTTGCCCGGATCGGGGATGCGGTTGAAGAACTCTGCCCCGCGCACTGGATCGTACCCGGCCTTATGGGCAATGACAGTGCCCAGCGCATCCGCCTCAAGCTCAAACTCCTTAGAATAGCTGCGCGCACCGACGGTTGCGCCAATCCGGGTCGCCGTCTCTACCGCCGAGCTTCCACCGCCAGTGATCTGCGCAAGACTGCCAAAAACCAGCGCGCCGGCTGTCGCATTCTGGCGCTGACGACCCAGATGTTCGGCGATGTGATGCGCAGCTTCATGACCCAAAACAAATGCCAATTCATCAGTGTTCCGCGCATCTGCAATAAGCGCCACTGTCATCGCCAGGATCGGACGGCCCGTATTGTCGACCGTTTGATAGGCATTGGGCGGCTGATTGGGTCGGTCATCCACAACAATCTTGAAATCACAATCCTGTTGGGGTGTGCGCGCGCGACATTCACGCTCTGCCACAGGTTCGATCCGCCTCACGACGCTGGTGAAATTCCGGGCCAGTCGCCTTGCATCCGCTTGTGTGATCTGCTGCGGAGCTTCACGCTTTTGTGGCGCCTCCTGTTGCGGTGCAGGTGTCGAGGGCGGCGCGGTTTGCGTCGTCGTCACCGTGCACGCGGAGATCAGCAGAGGAAACAGAAGTATCGCAGCAAGGCGCATGAGGAGCACTCCGGGTTGTCTGCCTCTTAAACTAGCAAGATACACAAAACGTTCCAGAGCGATCACGCAGCTGTGGGATTGGCGCGCGCCCGTCGCGACCTATCTGTCGGGTCATGTCAGATACAGAAGTGCTTTATAACGGCGAATGCCCCATCTGCTCGCGCGAGATCGACAGCTATGCCCGCTACGCGAAAGGCGCGGCGTTGCCTTTGCGGTTCGAGGCGTTGCAAGACAGCGATCTGGCGCGTTGGGGCGTGACGCCCGAAGACGCGGCCAAGCGGCTCCATGTTCTCAAGGACGGCAAGGTCTATGACGGGCTAGAGGCCTTTCAGGTCCTGTGGGCCGACATGCCCCGTTTTGCATGGCTCGCGCGGCTGACACGCCGCCCTTTGGTGCGCCCCTTGGCCCGGCGGCTTTACGATTACGTCCTGGCACCGCTGCTTTACGCGATGCACCGCAGACGCCAATCGCGCAGCTAGGGCTTGCATGGTCAGCGCACATCGCCCACCCTGCTGACATGTTTTCCATTGAGCATGATTTCGACGCGACCGTTGTCACCCTCGTTGATGAGGGGGCCGGACCGCTGCAAGAAGATGTGTCCGTGCAGGCCTTTGAGGACGTGATCCGGGTCGAGCAATATGACCCTCGCACGGACAGAGTGTCGGTCATCACCCTGTCGCTCGCCCAGGCGCGCGATCTGGCCGCAGCCCTTGATTTGCCAGAGGGCGTCTACAGCCTGCGCAAGACGTAGCGCGCCAACGCAGGACTTTGATATCGCGAGGAGCTGTTTTTGTGAGCACCGAAGACCCATCATTTACCCTTGGCATCGAAGAGGAATACCTCGTCGTCGATGAAACCACGCTCGATCTGGTGGAAGCCCCGAAAGAGGTGATGGACGCATGCGTGGCAGAGCTGGGCGATCAAGTCAGTCCGGAGTTTCTGAAATGCCAGATCGAGGTGGGCACCGGCGTCTGCGCCACAATCGCCGATGCACGCGCCGATCTGGCCCATCTGCGCCGCACGATCCAAAAGTGTTGTGCGGCCCACGGGCTTGCCCCGATTGCCGCCGCAACGCATCCTTTCGCCAATTGGCAGGATCAGGACCATACCGACAAGGAACGGTATCGCGATCTGGAAAAAGATCTTGCAGGCGTCGCGCGGCGGATGCTGATTTGCGGAATGCACGTGCATGTGGGCATTGATGACCCCGATCTGCGCATCGACCTGCTCAACCAGTTTTCGTATTTCCTGCCGCATCTTCTGGCGCTGTCCACGTCCTCGCCGTTCTGGGAGGGGCGCGAGACCGGACTGCACTCTTACCGCTTGACCGTCTTTGACAATCTGCCGCGCACTGGCCTGCCGCCGCAGTTTTCCAGCTTTTCGGAATATGAGCGTTCGATCAACACCATCATCGATGCCGGCATTGTCGAAGATGCCACCAAGATCTGGTGGGATCTGCGCCCGTCTGCCCGCTTCCCTACGCTGGAATCGCGCATCTGCGATGTGTCCCCCAAGATCGACGAGACGATCACAATCGCGGCCCTGACCCAAAGCCTGATGCGGATGCTTTACGTTCTACGCCGCGAGAACAAGCGCTGGCGTCAGTATGACCGCTTTCTGGTCGAGGAAAATCGCTGGCGCGCGCAACGCTATGGCCTGACCGGAGGCCTGATCGACTTTGGTGCCGGGGCGGTGGTGCCGTGTGCGCAACTGATTGACGAGCTGGTCGAACTCGTCACGCCACATGCCGCCGCGTTGGGCTGCCTCGCTGAGGTGCAACACGCGCCCATGATGCTAGAGGACGGCACCAGCGCCAAGCGCCAGATGAGGACCTATCACGAGACGCGCGAGGCAGGGGCATCGAACGATGAGGCTTTGAAAGCAGTGGTGCAGTCGCTGGTCGATGAGTTCGGGGCGGGGGTATAGGCCCCGCTGCGGCAGCGCAGTCTTTTTTCCGGGTTCAGCGCAGTGCAGCTAAGGTCGGGTTTGAGCCGATTTTGTTGAAAAAGTCGCTGATATTGGGGCGTCTGTTTGAGGTATCGGTTTGATTTCCTGCAGTTGTCTAAAGCGTAGCCGCCGCTTCAACTTGCGGCGGGTGCCATCGGCTTGAGCTTTGCCATTTTACGGAGGTTTTGGGCGGTGGCGGCGAGGGTAAATTCGTCTTGGACGCCGCATGGGCCTCGTAATCGGAGCCGTCCCAGGCCGAGGATGCGTTTGAGGTGGGCGAAGAGCATCTCGACCTTTTTTCGTCGCGCTAGAGCCTTGGGATTGAAGTCTGAGGTGGTGCATCGACGGGCAAAGTCTCTGACGATCTCATATTTGTCGCGATGAACAGAACGCGTTTCGGCGTTGGGGCAGCACTTTGCCTTCAGCTCGCATCCTGC
>NZ_JAHTBL010000012.1 GCF_020177595.1 Cognatishimia sp. MH4019
AGAATTCGTAAAACAGCGCCGCTTGTGCCTCCTGCTTTGGTCCCATCATCGCCAAATCCCCCAATCAATAAAGGAATTGAATCAGCGATTACCACTTCGATCAAGCAAGAGTTTTTCAACACAATCGATTTGACTGTTTAGTCTATTTTCCAATGACCTCTGTGGATGGCTCCTGCATTGCAGCAACAGTCGTGCCGCAAGAGCAAATGGATGCTGCGTCAGCAATAGCCGCAGCTGCAAAAGGCCGCTCCGTCCGCAGACTGTTTGTTTGCCTCGGATATGATTTCGCGCTTGCAGCGAATGGCAGGTGAGCGGGTTGCAATCGTGGCATCAAGGCACCGTGCCTAACGGTCGCTTTGGGCCGACTGCGAACCCAAAGCCCCGAATTCTGCATTGCGCATCAATGTTCGCTTTAGGTCTTTTCAAGACTCTAGGCAGGTACAATCAGCTTACCCTACGATACGCTTTTTCATCAATTTAGAGATGTCTGCTTCATCATAGCCCAGCTCGTTTAGAACCGATCGACTATCCGTTCCCATATCACTAGGCCCTCGATTGGAAACAGCTGTGTCTACGTTGAAAGGGAGACCTGTAAAACCCGCCGGACCGCGTGTTGCAAAACCGCGATCAACAGCAGGCGGTAAATCAAGCGCGTCGGCAAGGGTTCGCACGCGCGCGCAGGGAACACCGGCGGAAAGCAAGATGTCCTCCCAGTCAGCGGCAGATTTTGTTAACAAAATTGCCGATAGCTTTTCCACAAGTGCTTCGCGGTGGGCATCGCGGGACTGTGGCGTCGCAAATTGCGGATTGCGAAGCCATGCGGCCTGGCCAATCGCATGGGCGAGCGCGTGAAACTGCGCGTCTTCGTTCACGCCAAGGCTGATATATCCTTCCCAACAGGGGAACGTTCCAGCAGAGGGTGATCGGCTGTTTGCGGCATTCCCGCGTGGCTGTGGTGGTGTTCCAGTCAGGCGAAAATCGGTGATCGTAGACGACATCAGCGTGAAAGCTGTTTCTAACATCGAAACGTCGACAAAACTGCCCTCACCGTTTTGGCTACGAGCCATCAACGCAGACATCACGCCCAAGGCCCCCGTCAAGCCTGTCGCATAATCAATGATCGGCGCACCTGTGCGGATGGGTCCGGTGTCCGATGTCCCGGTCAACGCCATTAATCCGCTAATCGCCTGGATATTGACGTCATAGGCTGGCGCGTTCGACATTGGATTATCCCGCCCATAGCCCGTCATCGCGCAATGGATCAGGCGCGGGTTCGTTGCACGCGTGTGGCGCTCTGTCAGGTTCAACCGCTCCAGCGTCGCGGGCCGATGATTTTCAACAAGCACATCCGCTGTGCACAAGAGCCGCGTGAACACCTCATGGCCATCGGGGTCAGCGACATCGACAGCAAGGTAGCGCTTACCGGCCCCTTGCGTCTGAAACGCGGTGCTTATTCCCGCTGACGCTTGAGCTTGATCACTGCCACCGCGGTGGCGCATGGCGTCCCCACGTCCGGGCCGTTCAACCTTGATGACTTCTGCCCCGAGTTGTCCCAGATAGTATGCGCAGGCTGGCCCTGCTAAAACATGCGTCCAGTCAATGACCTTTATCCCGGCGAGGGGCGCATTCATCATGTGTCCCCCAGACGGGCTGCACGCGATTGTTTGTTAAGGCTGCGCACACGCGCAATCATTGCTGCAACGCCGATCAGAAGGAACGCCAATGCAATCGGGCGCGTCACGAAAATCATCAAGCCATTGTCGCTGAGTAAAAGAGCTTGGCGAAACGTCTCTTCTGCGCCGCTCGCCAGCACAAACGAGATCACCAAAGCCGCTGGATTGAACTGCAACTTGCGCATCCCCCATCCGGCAAATCCGGCGGCGACCATCACGTAGACGTCAAACAGGTTGCCGCGCGATGTATAGGCGGCGACAAAGGATGTCAGAAAGATCAGCGGATACAGAACCTGCGGGGAAATACGGGTGATGAATTTCCCGATAAAGGCCGCTCCGAAATATCCGATTACCCCGTACATCACGATGCCGATCAACCCGCAGGCAAACAATGCAAACACCAAATCGCGGCTGGTTAGAAACATCGTTGGGCCGATCTGGATGCCATGGATCAGGAAGACCCCGATCAGGATCGCACCGATCGTTGATCCGGGTATACCAAGCGTCAGCAGCGGAGCCATCGACGGTCCGCTTACGGCATTGTTTGCGGCCTCCGGCGCGGCGACCCCTTCGAGCGCACCTTTGCCCCATTCCTCTGGATTGCGCGCGCGCCGTTTGCCTTCACCGTAAGCCACAAACGCCGCAATGGCAGAGCCCAGCCCTGGCAGCATGCCGATGAATGACCCGATGAACGAGGATCGAATGACATGCGGGATGCAGGGTTTATATTCGGCCCAGCTTAGCCCGTTGCGCTCCGCATCATTGTCGCTGTTTGGTACAAGTTCGGTCTTGGCCCCACGTTCCTCGAGCTGGGTAAAAACCTCGCCCAGCACGAATATCCCAATCATCAATGGAACAAGCGAAATCCCGTTGGTCAGATCGAAATTGCCAAACGTGAAACGCTCTGTTGAACTGATCGGGTCCAGGCCGATCATCGCCACCAGGACGCCAAGGGCCGCAGAGGCCAGCCCCCGCGTCACTGACTTGCCAATGACCGACCCAATCACGATGAAGGCGGCAAAATACACGGCAAACAGCTCAGGAGGTCCAAGTTTCAGTGCAATGGAGGCAATCCATGCCACGCCGATGATCAACAGTATCTCGCCCGTGAAATCACCGATAACAGATGAAATGGTCGCGACCTTCATCGCTTTGCCGGCTTTGCCTTGGCGCGCAAGGGGGTAGCCGTCCAACTGGGTCGCAGCCGATGCTGCCGTGCCCGGTGTATTGAACAAGATCGCGGCGATGGACCCACCGTAGCGGCCCGACTTGCCGATGACATAGAGAAACGCCAGCGCGGGCAGGGGCTCCATATAGAAGGTCAGCGGCAGCAGCATCGCAATCGCTGCCGATGCTGTCAGGCCTGGAATGGCGCCCACGATCATGCCGACGATGGCCGCTAGAAAGACCCAGCCCAGTAAAATCGGATCGCCCAGCACGGTGGCAAGCGCGGTAAAGATATCCATGCCTCAATAGCCCCCGATCACATCGAGCAAATCGAACCACGCACCCAGCGGGGGAAACACACCCAAAACAACGAAGAAAATACTATGGTAGATGGCCGGACACAGCACCGCTGCGGCGCAAAGGCCAATCAGGTTGCGCACCCCGAATATGTAAAGTGCAAGCGGTGCGGCCAAAGCGGTGCTCAGCAGATATCCGAAGGCAGATATCGCCCAGATATAGACCACTGACAGCAGCAACAACGCGCCAATGGCCGGAAGGTGTTGGCGATCTGTTTTGGGTGACGGTTTTGCGCTCCACAGTTCTGCGACGCCCAAAATCAAAAGCGCTAAGGATCCGCCAAGGGGAAAATACCGCGCACCCCAACGGCCATATTGATCAAGACCAATACCCATACTGACAAAGGTGGCGCCAATCCCGATCAGGATCAGCGCCACGCCGACGGTCCGCGATACGGGAGCAGGCACTGCGGACATCGGGCTATCCTTGCGACTGTAGCGCATCAATGACCGGTTGGGTTTCTTCTTGCATTTGGCGCAATCTTGCAGCCGTGTCAGCGCCGTTCAGGAACGCGGGCACATTGCCACGTTCGCGCATCAAGTCTGCGAACTGTTGGGTTTCGGTGATGGCCTTTAACGCGGCCTCCATGCCACTGATGATCTCTGCGTCGGTCCCTTTTGGCGCAAAGAACACGATGGGCGATGAAACAGCGACATAGTCAAAGCCGAGTTCGGCCAGCGTCGGGACATCATTGCGGATCGCGTCCCGCTCTGGGGCGGCGAGGGCCAAAACGCGCAACTCGTTTTCGAACCCTGCGGCTTGCTGGATGCCGACAAAGGCAAAATCGACTTGTTCGCCAATCACGGCGGCGCGTGTCGGTCCCCCGCCTTTAAACGGCACATCCTGTGCCTCAAGATCATTGCGGTTCAGGAAACTCTGACCCGCGACATGGTGAAACCCGCCGCGTCCATTATGCGCCCATCGCAGCGATCCGGGGTCGGCTTTTGCCGCATCCACCAAATCCTGGACACTTTGGAACGGGCTGTTTGCGGGCACGATAACGGCGGGTGTCAAGTTGCCGATCTGCGCAATGATTTCAAAGCTGTCAAAAGGGTTTACATCCGTGTCGCGCAGCATGGAGGTCAGCAGGAATGATCCCGATGACGTGACCATGACTGTGGTGCCATCGGGCCGTGCCGCGGCAGCTTCGGTCGCGCCGGTGATGCCAGACGACCCAGGCTTGTTCACAATCACCAACGGAACCGGCAGGATCCCTTCGGCAGAGGCGGCCGCGGCCCGTGCAAGTGCATCCGTGCCGCCGCCGGCAGAGTAAGGCAAGATCGCATTGATCGGGCGGCGTGGCACCCACTCGGCAAGCGCCGGGCTCGCTGCGACCAAGACAGAGGCTGACAGGCCTGTTTTGATAAATTCGCGTCTTTTCATGATGTCCTCCCATAGACAGCGGCGCCGATTTCGATCGCGCGGCATATAAATTTTCTGGACGTTAGCAAAAGAAGTAACATATAAAAAACGCAATTAACGCATTCATAAATCGAATAAATAGAACAATGAATATACGCTCGTTACGAATTTTCGTATATGTGATGGAAGAAGGCACGTTAGCACGCGCCGCAGAGCGGATGCATCTCAGCCAATCCGCCGCAAGCCGTCAGCTTGGCTTGCTGGAGGAAGAATTTGATGTGACACTTTTCAGCCGTGACCAGAAACGGCTGATCCCGACGCCGCAGGCCGAAACGTTCTATCCCGAAGCCCTTAGCCTTTTGGCCCAGATCGACGATCTGCCAACGGTGTTTGGCCAGATGAAAGAGGATATCCGCAGTCCCTTACGCATCATCTCGCAAACCCGGATTGCCAACGGCCTTGTGGTGCCCGCCATCGCGGAATTTGCGGCCCAATACCCCGAACAACCGATCAATTTAGAAATCATGCTGCGGCGCGATTTGGGGCGACGGATTATGCATCGGCAGTTTGATCTATGCGTATCCGCTTTGCCGCTGCCCGCTGAAAAGTTGGACCCGATCCCCCTTGGGGCGACCACACTTTGCATTGCACTGCCACGTGGGCATTCCCTCGCATCCCGCTGCAGCCTTGGGCCACAAGATATGCGCGGCGTCCCCTACATCGCGCTTGACGAGTCAACCGTGGTGCGCCGCCTGATTGACCGCCACGTCGCGGGTCTGGACAAACCGGTCTACGAGGTCTCTGTCGGCACGGCGGCCTATCGGCTTGTGCATCGCGGTCTTGGCTTTGCTTTTGCCGATCCCATCTCGCTTGATCCCGAACTCGCTGACGGAATTGTCCTTGTCCCATGGGAGCAAGAGCTGACCATTGCGTTCGGTTACTTTGTGGCAGCGCAACAAACGACAGAGCAATCGGCCCATGCGTTCGGTAAGATCCTCGAACAGCATTTCGTGAGAAAATGTGGCGACGTAGAGCGTCTGCGCACCTAGAAAAATAGCAGGTTTCATGTCTTTTGATTGCGCCCTCAAGCGGTCACAGCGAATTGCCGGTTCAATGGGCACACCTCAGCACCGCCAAGCATGGCTGGGTCGACTTTGGGTAGTCGCCGCGGCAAAGATGCCGCTTACTCTGCTGCGGCGCACACACGATCAGTCAGCACCGTCCACGCATCGTTTTGTGACAGAAATATCTGGCCGTTTAAGTCCCGAATGAGGTGCGAGCGTTTCAACCTGTCCATAACCGGTCCTTTAATCTCGGATAGATGCAATCCAATACCCATATCCGTCAAACGCAGATTTATGGCCTCTAGGCTTTCCAGCGCGGAATAATCGACCTCGTTCACGGCGGAGAACATCAAGATGACGTGTTCGATGTCACACCCGTCCGTTACACGGGACAGAATCATTTCTTGAAGGAACCGCGCGTTGATAAAGTAAAGGCTTTCGTCCACCCGTAGGGTCACGATTTTCGGGTCGGTTTCGACCGTGTGACGATGGATGTTACGGAAATGCTGAGTATCCGGCACCAACCCGACTTCGGCGACATGAGGCCGCGATGTCTTGAAAAGATGCAAGAGCACCGAGATGATCACGCCGGATGCGACGCCCACTTCCACGCCCAGTCCGAGCGTGAGCAGGATGGTTGCAGCGACTGCGGTAAAGTCTGACTTGGAATAGCCCCAGGTCTTCTTGAGGATCGAGACATCGACCAGGCTCAGTACGGCGACAATGATCGTTGCGGCCAGCGTGGCATTGGGCAGGAAGTAGACAAGCGGGGTCAAGGCCATTGCCGCAATAGCCAAACCCATGGCAGTGTATGCCCCCGCTGCAGGCGTTTCAGCCCCTGCATCATAGTTTACGACAGAGCGAGAGAACCCACCTGTCACCGGGTAACCGCCGGTGAAAGAGGCACCAATATTCGCAGCACCCAACCCGATCAGCTCTTGGTTTGGATCGACGCGCTGCCGCTTCTTGGCGGCGAGTGTTTGGGCAACAGACACCGACTCAACGAACCCGATGACCGAGATCAGGATAGCGGGCATCAAAAGCGACTGGATCAAGTCTGGAGAGAAGCCAGGCAGTGTCAGGGGCGGCAGGCTTTGCGGCACGTCTCCGACAATCCTGACGCCTTGAGCGTCTAGCTCGAAGAACCATACCGAAACAGTCGTCACGATGACGGCTGCGACTGGTCCGGCCTTTGTTGCGAAATCGGCAATCTTTGCTGATACGCCGAGCCGGTTCATCAAAGGTTTCAGCCCCTTGCGGACCCAAAAAAGGAAGGCCGTGGCCATCGCGCCCAACGCGACAGTGATCCAGTTGATGTCGCCAAGATGCGCGAAGAGTGAGGCCAGCATTTCTGGCAACGTGTGGCCATGGGCGCTAATCCCAAGGATGTGTTTCAGCTGGCTTGTCGCGATCAAGATGCCTGAAGCCGTGATAAACCCCGCGATCACGGGGTGACTTAGGAAGTTCGCCAGGAACCCCAGCCGCAGCACACCGAGGAGCACAAGAAAGCCGCCGGAGAGAAAGGCGAGGGTCAAGGCCGCGACTGCATAGCCTGCGGTTCCTTGTTCAGCCACTTGCCCCAAGGCGGACGCAGTCAAGAGCGAGACCACGGCAACGGGCCCCACAGCCAGCGCGCGGCTGGTGCCGAAAATGGCATAAAGAATGATAGGAGCGATCGATGCATAGATGCCCGCCTCAGGCGGCAATCCGGCAAGCAAGGCATAAGCCAGCGATTGCGGGATCAGCATGATTGTCACGATCACCGCAGCGATCATGTCGTTCGAAAAAGCTGTGCGGCTGTAGGTCCGCCCCCAATCAAGAATGGGCAAGTATTGGTGGAGTTTCATCGGTGCAATCGTTCAGAACAGGGACGGTCAGCCGATCGGGTCGAACTGACCGTCCAGTTTGCGGTTGAATAGGGAGATGCCAACCGGATGATTAGGCCACGGACAAATTTTCCCGCCACGGCATGGGGCGCGTTATTCAGCGGCGACCTTCAAAGGCTCTGGTTTAGCCATCCACTCTTTGCCACGCAGCATGGCCTTCCAGTAAATTGGCGGCAGCATTTTTTCCTTCAGGAACCAAGCGGCACGCGTCGGTTTGGTCCCGTCCAGCAAGACGGCTGGGAAGCTGGGTTTGAGCACGCCGCCATAGCCAAACTCGGCCAGAACGATCTTGCCGCGCTCAACAGTTAACGGGCAGGAGCCATAGCCATCGTATTGCGCGACAGCCGAACGGCCATTGATGTCAGCCAAGATGTTTTCTGCCACTGTCGGTGCCTGTTTCCGGGCGGCCGCTGCTGTCTTGGCGTTGGGTGCATTCATGACGTCACCCAGCGACCAGATATTGTCGAAGCTGCTATGGCGCAATGTTGCCTGATCCACGTCGACCCAGCCTGCCGCGTCGGCCAAGGGGGAAACCCGGATGAAGTCCGGTGCGACCTGCGGCGGACAGACATGCATCATGTCGAAGTCCACGATGACCTCGGTTGGGTCCGTGTCAGGTTTTGCGACCTTGAAGGTCGCCTTTTTTGCTGGCCCGTCTACAGCAATCAGATTGTTGAAAAAGTTGAGCGTTGCGTCGTATTTCTCAACGTATTTCATGAGTGCTGGAACATAGTCTTTGACACCGAAAAGTACGCCACCAGCGTTCATGAACTGGATATCGATGTTTTTCAGTGCGCCGTTGCGGAACCACGCGTCCCCGGAAAGATACATGGCCTTTTGCGGTGCGCCCGCGCATTTGATTGGCATCGGCGGTTGGGTGAAGATTGCCCGCCCTTCTTTCATTTCTTGGACCAATTGCCAGGTGTAGGGGGCCAGATCGTATCTGTAATTTGACGTCACTCCGTTGCGACCCAAGGTCTCCTCAAGCCCGTCAATCTGACCCCAATCAAGCTTCAGACCAGGGCATACGACCAGCCGGTCATATTTCACAACGCGGCACCCATCGAGGATGACAGCATTGTTTTCCGGCTCAAACGCGGCAACGGCTGCTTTGATCCATTTGATGCCACGCGGGATCAGCGATCCCATGGTCTTTGCTGTTTCTTGAGCATCAAAGATGCCGCCACCCACCATCGTCCAACCGGGTTGGTAATAGTGGATATCAGCAGGGTCGATCACTGCGATGGACAAATTCGACTTGCGCGATTGCAGGCTGGCGGCAACGGAAACGCCGCCTGCGCCTGCCCCAACGATCACGATGTCGTACTTGGCATCACCCGTGTCAGTTGGGGTCTTGCCTCCGTTTGCAATGCGGCGCGCCACGCCGTTCATATCGTACCCGGCGGCCTTGGTCGCCGCGAGGATTTCGGGCATTGGTCTTTTCTTCGCTTCATTGAAAGACCACAACGTCGCGGACCGTGTTCCTGTCCGGCAATAGGCCAGCACGGGGCGCGGTATGTCCTTCAACGCGGCACCAAAAGCGGCTGCATCGTCATCGCTAACCTTGCCCGCAACAACCGGGACATAGCGCGCCTCGATGCCAGCCTTTTGTGCTTCCTTTTCGATTTCGGCAAATGTGGGTTGGTCAGCGCCTTCGCCGTCCGGTCGGTTACAGATGATTGCTTTGAACCCTGCCGCCTTCAGCGCTGCAATGTCCGCTGCAGTGATCTGAGGGCTGACACTGAACCTCTCCGAGATCTCTTTGATTTCCATGTTTTTCTCCTCCCCGAGACTTACAGCCCGTTCACGGGCACCTTGAGCATGGGGTTCCCATCCTCATCCGTGGGCACTTGCCCTGCGCGCATGTTCACTTGCAGCGACGGGATGATCAGCTTGGGCATGGCGAGTTGCGCGTCACGCTCAGTGCGAAATTTGATGAAGTCTTCTTTCGTCTTGCCGCGACCAACGTGAATGTTGTGCTCTTTTTCGTCGGCTACTGTGGTTTCCCACGCGATGTCGCGGCCGTTGGGGCCATAGTCATGGCACATGAATAGTCGTGTGGCATCCGGCAGAGCCAGCACCTTCATGATGCTTTTATAGAGCTCTTCGGCGCTTCCACCTGGGAAATCACAGCGAGCCGAGCCGCTATCGGGCATGAACAGCGTATCGCCAACAAAGGCGGCATCGCCCATCACATGAACCATGCAAGCTGGTGTGTGACCTGGGGTGTACATGGCAAAGGCCTGCATGTTGCCGATCATATAAGTGTCGCCATCCTCAAACAGCGCATCAAACTGACTGCCGTCACGTTGGAATTCGGTGCCTTCGTTAAAGAGCTTTCCGAACACGTTCTGCACGATCATGATTTTGGCGCCGATGCCGATCTTGCCGCCTAGCTTCTCCTGAATGTAGGGCGCGGCACTCAGATGATCGGCGTGAACGTGGGTTTCGATTATCCACTCCAGCTTCAAGCCTTGCGCCTCGATCTGGTGGATCAGTTCATCTGCATGATCATAGGTGATCCGCCCAGCCGCATAGTCGATGTCCATGACGCTATCGACGATTGCACAAGAGTTGGATGACGGGTCTTTCACGATGTAGCTGATCGTGTTTGTCGCTTCGTCAAAGAAGGCCTGAACCTCCGGTTCGATGTCCATGTTGACGGGGTAAGTCATGATGTATCCTCCAAAAGCAATTCTTAGGGCTAGGTGGTTGCTTGTTTTGGTGTGGGGCTAACCCAGCGACGGATGAAAAAGCCGCCTGTCACGGAGATAAGGAACAGGGCGACCTCCCAACGGCCAGTGCCCAGTGCGGGGATTGCCGCACCGGGGCAGAAACCCGCGATGCCCCAGCCAATGCCAAACAGTGCCGAGCCGCCGATAAGTCTGCTGTCGATCAGCGGTGAGGTCGGCACTTGAAATCGCTGTTCAAAAAGCGGCTGCGTACGTCGCCAAACCAGTCGATAACCGATAAATGTCACGACCAATGCGCCGCCCATGACAAACATCAGGCTGAGGTCCCATGTCCCGGCAATATCAAAGAAATTCAGAACCTTTGCCGGGTCCATCATGCCCGAAATTGCAATACCGGTGCCAAAGACAAGGCCGGTCAGAAGCGCAAAAAGATATTTCATCTCAGCCTCCAAAGACGTGACGGATCAAGAAGACGGTGATGGCAGCTGTCGCCATGAAGGTCGGCACAGCTACGAGCGATCGGACTGAGAGACGCGACAAACCACAGACACCGTGACCGGATGTGCATCCTGACCCTAGGCTTGCGCCCAGCCCCACGATTACACCGCCAATAACAATCATCGCCGGGCTAGCGTGGACCGTCAGCGCAGGCATCGCGCCTGTGACAGCGAAGATCAGGCCGGGGGCCAAGATCATGCCGAGGATCAAGGCTAAGCGCCATGTCATCTCGTCCCGGTTTTCCGCAAATACTGCGCCAGACAAGATACCAGTTGCACCAAAGATCCGTCCGAGGCCCAACATCAGCATGACGGCCCCCAAGCCGATGAGCATGCCGCCGCCAAAAGACATCAAAGGTGTGAATGCCGTTTCCATCCTCTTAGGGCCGGCAAGTCTTGAAACCGAAGATCGAATAGATCGGGCAGACGCGCGTGGCGGCTACAATCAGCATCACTGCCCCGACAATGGCCGCGCCATATTTAAGGACGGTACTGTCAAATGCAGGCAGGCCGCTGAAAAAAGCGAGGTAGAGCAGTCCCGCGCCAAGTGCGGCGCGAAGGATGCGGTCGATAGTTCCGACATTGGTGGTCATGGTGTTCTCCATGCTGATAACTTGGAGAACAGTTATAACTTTGATTTGGGAGCTTCAGTGACATTGTCACTTAACATGCAGAAAGCTGAATATTACGCCGATGCTGCAAGCACCCGAAGGGCAGGTTTATCCAGTAATGCAATGCGGCCACGCGATTGACCAATCATCTCACGCTTCTGAAAATCCTGCAGGATGCGACTGATCACTTCGCGCGCTGTGCCCAATTCACTGGCAAGTTGCTGATGGGTGGCCGCAATTTCCTTTAAGTCACCTGCCAAAGCCAAGAGCCGTTCCGCCAAGCGCACATCCATATGCCCAAAAGCGACGTCATCCACAACGCGGAGCAAGTCAATTAGCCGCCGCGAATAGGCAGCAAAGACGAACTTTCGAAACGTCTCTTCCTCAGCCACCAGTCTATCAAAGGCCGACTTGGGCAGAACAATGGCGGTGATGTCAGTTTCGGCGATGCCTTCTGCGTTGTAGGCCTCTTCCGCAAGCATACAAGCGGTCGTCAAAACGCAGCTCTCGCCTGCATCCACACGGTAGAGCACAATTTCCCGGCCCGTGTCTGAGCTTTGCACAACACGGATGCGGCCATCGTATAGGAAGAGAAGGCTATCTGGTATGTTTGTAGGCCCGAAAACCTGTGCGCCAGCGGGTATTTTGAGTGTACGCACCACTTTCAGCAACCGGTCCCGCACTGCGCGCGGCAGCGCTGCAGTGCCCTGAAACCGCTCTGTCCAATCTTTGATCAACGTGCTTTGCGCATCGGTGCCACGATGCCCTCTTCAAGTGGGGCGATACGAGCCAGAAGATCGCCTCGGTTGGCGGCAATATCGGCCAGTGTCAGATCGTCCAGCACGTCCATGAACGCCTGCGTTGCCTTTTGAAGAGCGCGTGACAGCTTGCACACTCCAATCAGGGGACAAGTATTTTTTGCGGGATTGAAGCACTCAACAAGATTGAGCGGACCTTCAGTCAAACGCACGACGTCGCCAATCACAATCTCTTTTGCAGGTTTGCCTAGACGAAACCCGCCATTGCGCCCCCGCTGCGTCACCACATATCCCGCAAGGCCCAGTTCGTGCACGATCTTTACGATGTGCGGTCGGGCTAGCCCATGCACGCGTACAACGTCATCAACCCGGATTAATTCGGGGGCCTTGAGTGCCGCCAGTTGTAAAGAGCGCAGGGCAAAATTGGTGTAGGATGTCAGTTTCATGGTGTCTCCTCGTCCATAACCTATATTTTGATTATATCTTTTTGCAAGATGGGTGACATTATCACTGAACTCCGGCGCGTTCGATCCTAACTCAGGCTCAAGCAACCAAAGGAGAGCAAGATGACACTGCTGCTTGGTGACATTGTTCCTGACTTCACTGCAGATACCACAACCGGACCAATTTCGTTTCACGACTGGATTGGAGACGACTGGGCTTTCTTTTTCAGCCACCCAGCGGATTTCACACCTGTGTGCACCACAGAAATGGGGCGCACGGCGCAATTGGCCGAAGACTTCGCCAAACGCGGTGTAAAGCCGATTGGTCTCAGCACGGACACTATCGAGGAGCACTTCAAGTGGATCGATGACGTAAACGATACGCAGAACACAACATTGCGCTTCCCTATCGTTGCAGACCCGGATTGTGAAATCGCAAAGCTCTATGAGATGCTTCATCCCGGTGAATCGGAAACTGCTGCGGTTCGGTCCGTCTTCATCATCGATCCCGACAAAAAACTACGTTTGTCGATGACCTATCCGATGAGTGTGGGGCGCAACTTTGATGAAATCCTGCGCGTAATAGATGCGCTGCAGACCAGCGATGCGAACGGTGTCGCCCTTCCTGCCGATTGGCGGCCCGGCGACCGCGCGATCATTCCGCCGTCAGTGTCGAATGCAGATGCAACCACGAAGTTTCCGCAAGGGTTCGAGGAAATCCGCCCGTACCTGCGCACTGTGGACCTGAATGCCGAGGCCTGAGCCTAAGCCGTTTAGGCCCTCAACATTTCACCTATATCGGAGAGAATACCCATGAAGACGTTTCTACTCGCATTGACCACCGCGCTTGGCCTTGGCTCTGTGGCACAGGCAGAGGATACCCCGAACCTTGTTACGATCCTTGCCTCTGGTGAGCCGCAAACGCAATTGATGAGCATGGTGCTTACCATGCAATCCATTCAGCAGGGATCGAGCGCACATATCCTACTGTGCGGACCAGCTGGTGATCTTGCGCTGAAAGAAGCACCTGCTTCCGCCACGGCACCGCAAGCCCCGCGAGATATGAGCCCACAGGGACTCATGCAGACCATCATGCAAAGCGGGGCAACGGTCGAAGTCTGTGCCATCTACCTGCCGAACAAGGGCGTTGAACCGACAGCGCTTTTGGATGGGATCTCAGCTGCCGCTCCGCCTGAGATGGCCGCGCGCCTGCTGGCACCCAACACACGGGTTATGTCGTTCTGAACATTTTGAGAGACGCAGGCTATGGCGGGACACTGCCATAGCTGCTCACCTTACAGGATTGGGAATTTACCATGCTTGACGGCTTCAGCGCCGAGATGCTCGCGCGTATCCAATTCGCGCTTACGGTGTCGTTCCATATCATCTTTCCCGCTTTTTCCATCGGGTTGGCCAGCTACCTTGCTGTGCTGAACGGATTGTGGATGCGGACGCGGGACGAAACCTATCTGACGCTTTTCAACTACTGGAAAAAGATCTTCGCTGTGGCCTTTGGCATGGGCGTCGTTTCGGGCATCGTGATGTCCTATCAGTTCGGCACCAATTGGTCGGTCTTTTCGGATCGGGCGGGGCCAGTGGTTGGCCCGCTTATGGCCTATGAGGTTCTGTCTGCGTTCTTTCTCGAAGCTGGGTTCCTTGGTATTATGCTGTTTGGCCGCGAACGGGTGGGCGAGAAGCTACATATGTTCGCCACAGCGATGGTGGCTTTCGGCACCCTGATGTCTGCCACATGGATTTTGTCGGTGAACAGCTGGATGCAGACGCCTGCGGGTTTTTCGATCAACGATGTTGGCCAGTTTGTACCGGAAGACTGGTGGCAGATTGTCTTTAACCCGTCCTTCCCCCATCGCCTTGCCCACATGGTGCTTGCAGCGTTCCTGACCACCGCGCTGGTCGTGGGTGCTGTTGGTGCTGTGCATCTGTTGCGCGACAAAACTGATAAGGAAGCGCGGCGCATGTTCTCGATGGCTATGTGGATGGCTGTGATCGTCACCCCGATTCAAATTTTTGCCGGGCATGAACACGGGCTCAATACTTTCGAACACCAACCGGTCAAAATCATGGCAATGGAAGGCCACTACGAAAGCCATACAGAGGGCTGGGCACCGCTCTATCTTTTCGGAGTTCCACACGATGCGGAGCAACAGCTCGACTACGCCCTTGGGATTCCCGGTCTCGGCAACCTCATCTTTGAAAAACCTCTTGATACGCCAGTGATGGGTCTCGACACGATTCCAGACGATGAACAGCCGCCCGTAGGCATTGTTTTCTGGTCGTTCCGGATCATGGTGGGGCTTGGGTTCGCAATGCTGGGTCTGGGCGTATGGTCGGCTTGGGCGCGTTGGCGCGGTTCCTTGTACGATGCGCCTTGGTTGCACCGGGCCAGCATTCTAATGGGGCCGACAGGGTTTGTGGCTGTTCTGGCGGGGTGGATCACAACCGAGGTCGGGCGTCAGCCATACACAGTATATGGCTTCTTGCGCACCTCAGACAGCCTCGCACCTGTTGATGCGCCCGCTGTCGCGGCATCTCTTTTGGCCTTTATCATCGTGTACTTTGCCGTCTTTGGGGCAGGCACAGTCTATATCCTGCGCATGATGAACAAACCGCCAGCGACACCTAAGCTTGGTCTGCGCGATGGCCCGATCCGGACTGCAGGGATAACGCCTGCACCGCAAGTTGATCCTGACTTGATCCCTGGCGAATAAGGAGCATTCCTCATGGTTTTTGATCTCGCATTTATCTGGGCCGGGTTGATCGCCTTTGCCGTCCTGACCTATGTGGTGCTCGATGGCTTCGATCTGGGTATCGGCATCCTGTTCCCGTTCGGAAAATCCGAACGAGACAGGGATCTGATGATGAACTCCGTCGCCCCTGTTTGGGACGGAAATGAAACCTGGCTTGTTCTTGGCGGTGGTGGCCTTTTTGCCGTCTTCCCTTTGGCCTATGCCATCGTGATGCCCGCGCTTTACATGCCGATAACCCTGATGCTGCTGGCCTTGGTGTTTCGGGGCGTGTCCTTTGAATATCGTTGGCGGACCGAGAGGAAAGGACTGTGGGATGTCACGTTCTTCGGCGGATCTTTCGTCGCTGCGTTTTGTCAGGGGGTTGCCCTCGGCGCGTTGGTACAGGGCATTGAGATCGACGGCCGGGCCTATGCAGGCGGTTGGTTTGACTGGCTCACGCCGTTCTCGGTGCTCACCGGTCTCGCTGTTGTCGTAGGTTATGCACTTCTCGGTGCAACGTGGCTGGTGCTGAAAACGGAAGGCGATCTGCGGATGGCAATGCGCGGCCATGCCTGGTGGCTTGGGGCCGCAACGCTTGTCGTAATCGGCATTGTCAGCATCCTCACTCCATTTCAGGATCCGATCTACTTCGAACGCTGGTTCAATCTGCCTGGAAGCCTCTGGTCAATGATCGTGCCGGTGTTGATGGTTTTCCTTGCGTGGTCTTTTTTCACAGGCCTCAATGATCAAAGCGATCTAAGACCATTCCTGTCCGCGCTTGGCTTCTTTGTCGTCAGCTTCATCGGCATCGGGATCAGCTTTTTCCCAATGATGGTGCCACCTTCCTTGACGATCTGGCAGGCCGCAGCACCTGACAGCAGCCTTGCATTCGCTTTGGTCGGTGCGGTGATCCTGATCCCGATCATCGTGGCCTACACAGCATACGCGTACTGGGTGTTTCGCGGGAAAATGGACCCATCAGAGGGGTATCACTCATGACCCGTACTCTGCTTCGCAAATGGTTGTGGTTCATTGGTTTGTGGATCGCGGGTGTCGTGACCTTGGGAACCGTGGCAATGCTAATACGGGTGATGGTGCTTTAACTCACTTGGAGCGGATCACACCCATGAATGAGTGATGATGCTAACTGCACCGAAAATGCGACGAGGGATTTCTATCTCATCACAGCTTTCCAAGTCCCAATTTGTGGTTTGTCTACAATGCGCTGGATGTCGAGCCGCACCTGCACAAGTTCGGTTTGTCCCGTATACTGGGCCTCAAAGAGTGGAACTTCTGCACCGTCCATGAATGTCCTGTTCGCTGAACGCTGGGTTGCACCAGATGAGCGGCACCACCTCGGAGAAGGCGCCGGAGGCGCACCTCACCGCTGGACGAGGAATTACAGTGTCCAGTCGATCCCGAGCGCAAAAACTGTGCTTATACTATTCTCGGTCAGAGCGCCCCAAGCGGGCGGCGACCTAAGTGCATGATTTCGAAAAAATTGGAGGCGAGTACCGGACTATGCAATAAATTATAAATATTTGTTTATTAACAAGTATTTATGCCGATTTCTACTGTAGAGTTTTCACACAGAAATTCACACACTTTGACCGCTGTTTATGCACGGAAAGCATTCGATTTTGCCCGCACTGTAAGCCCGCTCAGATAGGTCGATGATCTGCAAGAAGCGGTGGTCCTGTGTTACTTCCGTTCCAACATCAGCGTTTACTGCCGGTATCTGTGACACCTCATGTGATAGGCGGGCAAACACCTTATGGGAGATTGGCGAATTATCGACTACCCGTCTGCCACTCTTGGTTCGGTAACAAATGGATAAATTGTGTTAATATTGCCTTGAATTGTTCACTCTTTGTCCATACCTAAGCTGCCCCAACAACAAATCGATGAGCAGCCCGATGACCGCAAGACTTGCATCTTTCCCGCTTGGAAACGCCGACTCCACACGTCTTCGGTTGAATGACGGTCGGAGGTTGCTCTTTGACTTTGCTGATATGGGTAAATCCTCCGGGTCAGACATTTCGTTCGACCTTGAGAAAGAGGTGCGCGATGACCTGCGATTGGGCAAGCGGGCAAGCTTATCGGTGCTGTGCTACACGCATCTGGACGGTGATCACTGCTCCCATTCCAAGGACGTATTCTGGTTCTCGCACTCGACCGCTTTGCAGTCGGACGACCGGATCAAGTTTGATGAATTGTGGGTGCCTGCGGCTGCCATTGTTGAGACAGGCTTGACCCACCCTGATGCAAAGATCGTCCAGAAAGAAGCGCGTCAGAGGCTTCGTGACGGCAAGGGAGTCAAAGTATTTTCGTCG
This sequence comes from Cognatishimia sp. MH4019, assembly GCF_020177595.1. Lineage (GTDB taxonomy): Bacteria > Pseudomonadota > Alphaproteobacteria > Rhodobacterales > Rhodobacteraceae > JAHTBL01. The sequence continues at coordinate 17,592 of NZ_JAHTBL010000012.1, forward strand.
CCCAAGGGGCTTGAGGATTGGTTGAAGAGTGAGGGACTGACACTGGAAGGTCGTCAGAATTGTATCGTCAACGCTGGTGAACTCGTGCCTGGTTATGACAAGCACGATACTGGCGGCAGTGAGTTCTTCGTTCACTGCCCGCTTAGTTGGAAACAAGACGAAAACGACGACGTGGTTCGCAATGAGGACTCTATTGTTCTGCACGTAACTGTTCGTGTGGGGGGCAAAGACAACCGCATCCTGCTGGGCTCCGACGTGAACTCGGACACATTGTCCGAGATAGTCAAGTCAACCAAGCGCCATAAGAATGAAGACAGACTTGAATGGGATGTTCTGAAGCTCTTCCACCACTGTTCATACAAGGCATTGAATAAGGATGGCAAAGAAGACGACCCGACCAAACCAGTCCCAGATGTCAAATGGCTCATGGAGGATCAGGGCCAGCAGGGATCGATCATCATATCTTCGAGTAGACTGATCCCTGCCAAGGGCTCTGCGGAAGACAATGATCAACCACCTCACCGGAAAGCTGCCAATTATTATAAGCCGCTTCAGTCAAACCGGAGTGGTCGTTTCTTAGTGACCATGGAAGAAGCTGGCAAACCAACGACCGTGGAGTTCACCTCGTCTGGTGCAAGGTATCTCCCAGCAGCTTTGGCGGCACCTGCCGTCGCAGGTGGTCAAGCAGCCGCTTCGCCTGCTCGATCTGGTAGCAAGTGACATCCCCGGGATGATAGACCATCAGCAACAAGGCGAACCGCATCTGGTTCACGGAGTCCTGATTGAGCCTAGCCAGTTGATGCACCCTTTAGCGGTTTCTCTCTTCGATTTCGTTGATGGGCACGGTGGTCGTGATGCGAAAGTTAATGCCGTATATAGCGTCGATGAAGGGGTTGAGGCTGTCACAATTACGCTCACCACTTCGGCCCCGCAACACCCTGCATACCCAATACTGCCCTCTGAGCCACTGGCGGTTTTTTTCTACCCTGAGCACCCGCCAATTGTGGTGCCTCTAAGGCGGGACTTCCCTCCGTCACCACACTCGTATGGCTTGCCCGTCGAGATGAAGACATCTGCGGAGATGTCACTTTGCATTGATGATCGGCCTTGGGATGACGCTTGTGGCGACTATAGCGGCCCAGAAATCATCTACCGGATTCACCGCTGGCTGGATCGCACTGCTACAGGTGAAATCAACGACGCATTGCAAGCGCCGGACCTTGCGTTTTTGCCGTCTCACGTCACGGTTATGATCTCGGATGAAATCCGTAGGCACTTAACTCAGTCAGGGTGCCCACCATACTTCGTTTCACTTCGAGCAACGGACACCGCAGAGAAATTCTTCGAAGCATTGCCGCCAGAGGCAATTGCGGATTCACCGGGTGATGGCATGGAATGGGTCACCTATGTCGGGATCAGTCTTGAAGCAAAGGTGGAGAATGCTGGTGCAATGTGGCGGGCACCAACATTGCTTGGGCACTTGCGACAAAGCATAGCTGGCCCAGGGTTTGATCTCATCTCAGACGTTCAGAAGCGAATTTCTGAAATGGTCGAAAAAGCGAATAGTGAACTTCTACGTTTATACGAATCCCAACTCATTATAGAGGTGAACCTGGCCAACCTCACAGCAGAACGTATGGAGAGCTTCTTTTTGCTGACCGACCGCACCATTGGTGAGGTCGGCGTGGGCCTCGGCTTGCTTTACCCACCCAACACAGACATCAATGCCAGCTATACGAGACGACTTCCGTCAGGCGACATCGATCAAGAAAGACTTGATGGCATTCACCTGCTTCAGGCAAACCATGTCAGGTCATTTGACACTGCCGCAGCGACCTTTCTGTCAGGCCGCGACTGCAGTCATGATGACCCGCTGGCGTTGCCGTGTCTTGTTTTGGGTGTTGGATCGATTGGTAGCCAAGTCATTACCAACCTCGTTCGGGAAGGTGCATTCACAGAACTCGTTCTCGTGGATGATGATCATCTTGCCCCGCACAACTTGGTCCGACACACACTTCTTTCGTCAGAGGTTGGACGCTCAAAGTCATCCAGTGTGGCAGAGCAATTGGTCGCTATTCGACCTGATCTTCAATGCCGCGCCCTCCACGGAAAGTTCGGACAGAACACCGAACAAGATGACTTGATTAGTGAATTTGCCGAGGCAGAACTAGTTTTGGACTTAACCGCTTCGGTGGGGGCCAGCCGGAGCCTTTCTGATCATGAAAGCCGTGGTCGAGCGATCAGTGCATTCTTTAACCCCATGGGGAACGCGGTTGTCGTGTTGGCCGAAGATAAGGCCAGGGACCATGATTTAAGCGCACTTGAAGCAATCTACTACGGCATGATCGTAGATGACGAGCGTTTGGAAGATCACTTGCAGGTCCCGAACATCGCGATGATTGGTGGCGGACAATGCAGGGCGACTACTAACCGGATGGCTTCATCAGATGCCGCAATCCTATCAGGAGTTGCATCGAAACATATCGGCTCAACTGCTGCGCAAGACGAAGCTTCCGTCCTCATCAACCATATTGGCAAAAACGGGTCGATGTCGTCGATCCAGTTATCGCCCAAAGGTTCCCCAATCGTTGAGGTGTTCGGCGATTGGACCGCGCGGGTATCAATCGATGTGATCGACAAACTGCGTATGTGCAGGACTACTGCAAGCCCGAACGAGACTGGTGGTGTGTTACTGGGCATCGTAGATCATGGCAGAAGGAGCATAGAGGTCGTTGTGGGCCTGCCTGCTGCTCCAGATAGCACCGGAACACCAAATTCATTCGAGCGTGGAGTCCATGATTTACGTGAAGTGATTGATCAAGCGCGGCAAAAGACGATGGACCAAATCGTTTACATCGGGGAGTGGCATACTCACCCCGACGGGGCACGTGTTGACCCGAGTCCCGTTGACAACGATCAGCTTGAGGGCCTGCGGAGCGCAATGCTTGGACAACAACGGCCAATTGTTATGCTGATCGTTGGGGCGGGTGAAACGAACCTAATCCTAGGAGGAGACGACCTGTGAAGTTTGATCCCTACGAGTTCATTGCAGTTGCCATCCCTGGGGCGTTGCCGACCCTGACGGTATCCTTGCTTGTGCCGGAAGTCGCAGCAGTAATCATGGCCAACGGCGTCGATCTTGGGTCATTCGGCATTTTTTTGATCGTGTCTTTTGTTGTTGGTCATGTAGTGCAACTCGTGGGAAATGTGATCGAGCAGATCGAAGCTTTCGTAACTTTCGGTGCCATTGATATGGCCGTCCGTGAAGAACGCAGACCGGTTCACTCAGAGCAATGGCACAGGTTCTGCAATCACCTTGCTGAAGCAAGCATCAGTGGTCCTGCGGGGATCACCAGTAAGACGTGGCCAGGTCTTCGGAGGGAAGTCTATGCCCGACTCTCAGCCGACGGAAGAACAGAGCGGATAGATATGTTTAATAGAACATATGGTCTATGCCGTGGGATGGTCGCGGGTGCCGCGATATCTGCTGGTGTGCTTCTGTTTTTCGGCGACGAGAACGGATGGAAACTGTCAGCCATGGTCGTCGTGTTCTTGGCGCTGCCTTTGTATGTGCGAATGAGGCGGTTCAGCAGATATTACTTCACTGAAACCGTAAGTCAGTTTCTGTCTTTGGGATCAGACCAATCACAACCTCGATGAAAATTTGATGCCCCCGACCCAGGCGCTCTACGAAACACACGACAAGTTCGGAGCAGCGTGGTGACGAGCCATCTGCTGGGTCGGGGTAGAACTGAATGTCGAACAAAAGTCACGCGGTTCAAGAGGGAACTTGATCCATCCGAAAGATTATTCGGGTGCCTGTCGCGGAGCTTGAACATCCACCCTGACGGGCTTGCGGTATCGATACACAGTGGCTCTGCCTATCCGAAGCTTCTTGGCAATAGCAGTTGGTCCCATGCCCTCGGCCTCTAAGGCTGCGATAGCATCAGCATCAATGGTCGCAGGTCTCCCACGATACTTCTCAGGGTGCAGTGCCTTGGCCCTGGCGATGCCCTCCGCCTGTCGTGTCTTTGCGATGTTTCTCTCCCACTGCGCAAACGCAGCAAGCATATGCAGTTGCAACCGTGCGAGGGGATCATCTTCGTCGTTGGAGAACTTCAGCCGTTCAGACACGAACTCAACCGTCACACCCTTGGCATTCAGTTCCTCGACGATGTTCAATAGGTCGCGGATGTCACGGCCTAGGCGATCCAGTGAGTGCACCACAACGCAGTCACCTTCACGGCAGAACGACATCATGTCTGTGAGCCCAGCTCGATCCCTAGATGCTCCGGTCAGCTTGTCCTCAAACACCTTCTCGATGTCCGGCATGTCCACCAGTTGGCGGTCAAGGTTCTGGTCGGTGGTGCTCACTCTGCGATAGGCTACGCGCATCAGTCCTCCTGTATGTCTCGAATAGTTCTAGACCACTACAGGGATTCGTCTCATAAATCAAATATAACCCTAAAGATACGCCGTGAGTGGTAGGTAACGTCTCACCTAGCTGTTCCGTCAAGGCTTACCCTACCGAGACATGATCGTGTTAGGCGGCTTAGGTCCTGCAACTAAGCGGTTTCGTCGAACCATCACTGGAGAGCCTTCTGAATAAGGTGTCGCTGTCTGCCCACAAAATACGAGGGATCGGCATTGCTGCCCGACGGTTCTGGCCTACGGACCCTGCGGCTTACGGAAGAAATGGGCCACTGCTGGTCCAATCCATGATGCCTGATCGATAAAGGCCAAAGTCTTTTTCTGTGCCCATTTCGCATATCTTTTCCAGTCGCTTAGCGACAAGGAGTTAAGAATAGAGCCTGTCCTAGGGGGGGCATTGGGGCAGCCACAGGAAGTAAATTGGGCCTGCTCACAACAGGAACCTTCGTCATCATGCACGTGGCGTGACGGACTAGGGCTATCTGAATAGAACGTTTGGTCTTGCTGCATGATCGGTTCACAAGCACACCACGAGTCGATCTGATGATATGTTTCACAAACCTTACAGAATTTCTGAATCCCTGATTGGATGCCGACACAAACGATGCTTTTGGGATTCTGAATAATTGCATCAGTGACGATCAGCCAGCTTACGAACCCTTCAAGCATCCTTTCCTTGACTGGTGGGTTATAATGATACTTTGTCGAGTATCCGCAGCACCCTTCGATGTCCGGTGTTCCATCATTAAACCCTGGAGCTTCCCGAACCGGGATGACTCGCACTTGGTTGGCACCGGAATACAACTTGTTGCGTTTGCCATTACGGTTGCGCCTGAACGCCTGTTCGATCTCATTAGGACGGAAGCCTGGCACGTAGATCACCCCGTGAAAGTGGACTTTGAAAACACGCTGCTTTTCATCATACTCAAATTTCCAATTGGTCTTGGGGATAAGTGCCCCGTCAACTTCTTCTACGACTTTCTGGTCGATCTCGGGGAACAGCAAGCAAACCGGATGGTCAAAGCGCCTCCGCAGAAATGCATCAAGACGTTTCGCTTCTTTCTCTGCCGCGAGGATCGCCTGTTCTTCGCTGCCCTCGAACGATGCAACAACAGTGATAAAGCCGGTCCGGCTCAGCGGTGCGCCCCTAAGAATTTCCATAGCCCGCCTAGCTTTCAGGTTATGCTTGGGCGGCGAACCTACCCGCTTCTGGTCAGGATGGGTCTGGGCGCTCTTGATCCAGGTTTTGTGGCCAGTGGTCAGTCGATCAGAAACGAACTGTGGGAGCCGTCTTCCTTTGAAGACAGATTGAAGCTCTGGATAATGCCATTGGTGAAGGCCGTCACACATCGACTTCCACCACTCTTCACTGCCCAATTCAAGGCGTCCAACAGCCATGTTCTTGAGGTTGTATTGCAATGGCCGCGCTGGATTGGTCGGGCAGTGGTTTTCCCCACTGCTCCGGTCATAAGAGTGCATCTGTTCGACTTTGGTGGCCACTAGTCGCTCCATTCGTGCTGAAGCACCGCATCGGTTCCACAATTGCAGAGCCGCTGTTTGACAGGCTTCCCCGACTATATAGTGAAATTTTCTTCGGCCATTGGCAGTTGCTCAACATCTGTGACCCGCTGGTTTGGCCAACGTGTGTCCGACTAACCTTAAAATGCTAAATATGAGCAGGAGGAAAAACCATGGCCTGCACCAAACAAGACATCACGATCCGCTCGATCTCCGAGGTAACAAGGGCGCGTCTCGATGCTTTGCGTCACCATACCCGTCTGACCTATGGGAGCTTGCTAGACGACGCTGTGGAGGCTCTGTGGAGCGAATATGAGGCGGAAGGGCATGATGTCGAACTGGAAGAACCGGTTGCCGCCTGACGCTTTTCATCGAGGTGGGAGCGATGCCTTCACTCCCTGTTGGACCCGAACAGCGCATAACAGATGCGCCAAACGCAAGACCATGAAATGCAACTTTTCATCGAGAACCATCCGAACTCTGCTTCCCATTTTTGAAAAACGCTTTGGAACGGCCCTGTGGCCCAAGCTTATACGGACCTGCTTGCGGTCAGTGGAAACACCGACATTCCCGTCGCTTCGAAGGCTTTTGCATGGGTGAGGGGGCCGGGACACAGACCCACCAGCGGGGTTGCCACACAGAAAGAGCCTTTGGGCAGCTACAGGACTTCCCGTTACTTATGATGATGCGGATTACTGTAGCACTTCAAGTTTCAAAAATGCCGGATGTGCTGCAAGGCTAGAGCTAGTCCCTTGCCTGTATCAAAGCGGAAGCCCACGGCTGGCATAGGCGTCCATGAAGCGAGGCAGATCAATTACCCTAGACACACGCCGCTTACGGCCCGTGTCACGCTCCAGGGCGGCCTCAGCGGCTTTGTAGACATCCGTTAGTTGCTTGATCCTGCCCGGTATACCAGGACTGCCGCTGATCGCTTTCCAAGCGTGAAGGATATAGGGCTGAAGTAGGGCCTCATATGTAAGGTCCTGCATGCTAAACGGTTCACCATCGTTAGTCGCAATAACTGGCAAAGTCCTGAGGAACCGACCAACTTCATCCGTGCCCATCTGATCGAAAAAATCGACTGCATCTTGAGTTGAGTCCTGTTCCAGTTCGGCCTGTTTCAACTTTGCCATGCTACCACCACCTCTGTGCTTTTGTTTGCACTGGTATTTACGGATGTCGGCGGTCGTGTTTCATTGTTGAAGAACCATGCCTGGGGCCCGATCAGACCGACCACGCAAAAATTCAGTTTTCCGGTGGTATAGCTCGGCGATGTCGAGCGGTATGAGCTCCAGTTCCCGCCGGATCGCATTGCGCACCCACAACCGCTCCAGAATGGCTTGTCGTTGGTTCACTTGCCGTCCAGAGGTTCCGTCGATGATTGGGTCTGCTTTTTTACCGCAACTCATCCGCCATTTCTGAACGCATATGCGCGGCCTAGAGAGAAGCTGACCCAGAGCACGGCGAGTTGAACGCTATGATGCAACGCGATGTATCCGCCAGGACTGAAGTTGAGGATGCCGGACTCGAAACCGTAGAGAACCGTGTCGAGATGCGAAGATGTCCAAAACAGAACGAACTGGATGAACATCACGACGCCCACCCCGATGACAATCTCCGATAAAGAATACGCCATCACGCCAATTGCCAAGCCACTAAGAACGGTCACGATCAGCAAAACGATGATCTGAGGTCCTATAAAGGAGACGAACAAAACCTCAATCATTGCTCTTCTCCTTCACCCTCAAACAGGGCTGCACACAATACAGGCCCACCAAGTCGTTTGGCGTCACAGCACCTCCGGTGGCCGCATAGATGCGGCGCATCAGGGCTCTACGGGGAACGACGATACCATCCGCTATCCGACTTACCGTAGCTGTGGTGGTGTCCACGGTGGCGGCGAAGGTCGCCATTGGGATCGCATGTTTCGATAGGAAGTCTGTCAATGTCATGATTTCCATTTTACGATAAACGTAAATGATTCGCTACCCTAAAGTGGCGGGTAGGAACTTCTACGCTTTACGTTTAATGTAAATCATAAGGTAATTTTCAAATGGGTTTAGATCCTTGGCGATCCACAACATTCTTCGGCAATCGAGAGAACAGGCGGGGCTCACCTTGGAGCAAGCTGCCGAGTGTATTGGTATATCTGGCGCATCGTTCAGTCGAATGGAAAACGGGCTCTCCAAGGTCAATACAGATAGGCTGGAGATGTTGGCCGAACTCTACGGAGTTTCAGCCTCGGCGTTGGTGGAAGGCAGCATCGTAATGCGGCCATCTACAGTTGACCTCGAAAGGCTTCAGGCCATCGTCCAGGCCGTTCAGACGGTCATCAACAGCTATCGTGTCAGACCTTCACCGGAGAAGATGGCAATGGCGGTTGCGGAACTCTACCGACTGGAAATCGAACACATCGTCAATAATCCCAAAGCCGATTTTGATGCGCATCGGCATATCGGGATCATCGAGGCCATGTTCAAAAAATGAATCAAGCAGAACAACCGGATGTGAAAGCATCCCAAGACCAAGAATGTGAGTTTCTACCGTGGTGAATCATCAGGAAAAAACGGCGTTTATCTGGTCCATCGCGGACCTGCTGCGGGGTGACTACAAGCAGTCTGAGTATGGGCGTGTGGTTCTACCATTCACGGTCCTACGTCGTCTGGACTGCATCCAGGCCACCAGCAAGGATCAGGTGTTGGCCAGGGCCAAGATGTTGCCCGACACAGCAGCCCCAGAGATGCGGGAGCAGGCATTGAAGTCTGCGTCTGGCCACGGGTTCTACAACACTTCGCCCTATGACTTTGGCAAGCTGCTCGATGATCCCTACGACCTCGCCGACAACCTGAAGGCTTACGTGAACGCCTTCTCCACCGACATCCGTGAGACCGTCGGCGTTCATTTCAAGTTCTTTGATCAGGTGCAGCGTTTGGAAGATGCCGATCTGCTGTTCCGCGTCGTGGAACGGTTTTCCAATCTCGATCTTGATCCGGCCCGCGTCAGCAACATGCAGATGGGTTATGTCTTTGAGGAACTGATCCGCCGCTTCTCCGAACAATCGAACGAGACGGCAGGGGAACACTTCACCCCCCGTGAAGTCATCCGCCTCATGGTCGATCTCCTGTTCACCGAAGACGGGGATGCCCTTACCAAACCAGGAGTGATCAAGACGCTTTACGATCCAGCATGTGGCACGGGCGGCATGATGTCGGTGGCCGAGGACTACCTGCGCGACATGGCTCCGGACGCAAAGCTGATCGTGTTTGGTCAGGAACTGAACGGCGAGTCTTATGCCACTTGTAAGTCAGACATGCTGATCAAAGGTCAGCGGGCCGAGAACATCGCCCAGGGGAACACATTTACGACCGACGCACATGCACACCGCACCTTTGATTACATGCTGTCCAACCCACCGTTCGGGGTGGAATGGAAGAAGGTCGAGAAAACCATTCGTGATGAAGCAGCCCTCGGCTTCTCCGGCAGGTTTGGGGCGGGACTGCCACGGGTCAGCGATGGGTCCCTGCTGTTCCTCCAGCACATGATCAACAAGTTCCATGATGATGCACCTTCCAAGCTGGCTATCGTGCTCAACGGCTCCCCATTATTCACAGGCGGGGCGGGCTCGGGCGAGTCTGAAATTCGTCGCTGGGTCATCGAGCAGGACTGGCTGGAAGCCATCGTCGCCATGCCTGACAACCTTTTCTACAACACGGGCATCAGCACATACGTATGGGTTGTGACTAACCGCAAACCTAAACGTCGTAAGGGCAAGGTCCAACTGATCGACGCCTCCGCAGTGTGGACCAAGATGCGTCGGTCATTGGGCGAGAAGCGTAAAGAGATCGCAGAGCCGGACATCCACCGCATCGCGCAAATCTTTGGCGACATGGACGTGTCTGACATCTCCAAGGTCTTCGACAACACTGACTTTGGTTACCACCGGATCACAGTCGAACGCCCGCTACGTCTGAACTTCGCCATCACACCGGATCGCATCGCTCTGGTGGAGGCCGCTAAGCCGTTTCAGAACCTCGCCTCGTCCAAAAAGAAGGGTGCGGCCAAGCAGCAGGAGATCGGAGACGGCCAACGTCTTCAGGCCGACATCTTGTCCACCCTGCGTGGCATGGAAGGTGAAGAGGTCTGGACCAACAGGGAGGCGTTCACAGCCCACCTCAAGGCCGCGTTCAAGGCCACGGGTGTAACCCTCGCCTCTACCACTTTCAAAGCCGTGCTGATGGCCCTGAGTGAGCGCGACCCAGAGGCTGACATCTGCCGAGACAAGAAGGGCAACGCCGAACCAGATGCCGATCTGCGGGACAATGAAAACGTGCCGCTGAAAGAAGACATCGCCGACTATTTTGAACGTGAAGTGCTCCCCCATGTCCCCGACGCCTGGATCGACCATTCCAAGACGAAGGTTGGATATGAAATCCCATTCAATCGTCACTTCTACCGCTACGAACCACCCCGCCCACTAGCCGAGATCGACGCCGACTTGCAGGTGCTCGGACGGGAAATTCAAGACCTTTTGAACACTGTAATTACCTAAGCGAACGAGTATCAATCATGACAAAAATTCGAGGCGAAGACAGGTCGGTCAAATCCCTTTTGGGTCAGAAGTTCCGCATCGATTACTATCAGCGCGACTACAAGTGGGAGACCAAACAGATACGCGAACTCGTCGAGGATTTGACTAGCCGCTTTCGCCTCGACTTCCAGGAAGACCATGAACGGAAAGCCGTTGCCGGATACGGTCAATATTTCCTGGGTTCGGTCATCATCTCGAACAAGGATGGTGAGCGGTTCATCGTTGACGGACAGCAGCGGCTGACATCACTGACACTCCTTCTGATCTATCTGGATGCGCTTCAGCAAAACAACGACCCCGACCAGAAGGTCGAAATCGCCAATCTGGTCTATTCGACCCAATATGGCACCAAGTCCTTTAACCTCGATGTCGAGGAGCGCAACCCATGCCTTCAGAGCCTTATCGACGGGGATCAGGTCGATCCCACAGACCAGCCTCCATCGGTTCAGAACCTCATTAATCGCTATCAAGATATCGCCGATCTGTTTCCCGAAGACCTCAGTGGCGATGCATTGCCCTATTTCCTCGACTGGCTGACCGAGAACGTGATGCTGGTCGAGATCACTGCCTTCTCCGACGACGATGCCTACACAATCTTCGAAACGATGAACGACCGTGGCTTGTCGCTGACGCCGACGGACATGCTAAAGGGCTTCCTTCTCGCCAATATCACCTCGGACGCAGAGCGGGTTCAGGCCGGAACAGCTTGGAAGAAGCTGATCGAAGGGCTGCGAAGCCTGTCGGAGGACGATGAGAACGCCAAGGCCGTGGACGCTGACTTTATCCGGTCTTGGCTGCGCAGCCAGTATGCTGACGACATCAGAGCCCGGAAGAAAAACGCCAAACCGGAAGACTATGACAAGATCGGGACACAGTTCCACCGCTGGGTGCGGGACAACCGGGCCCGCATCGGGCTGGCCACCAGTGCCGATTACACCTCATTCGTCACGAACGATTTCCGTTTCTACGCCCGTGCCTACACCAAGGCCCGCAAGGCGGCAGATCACTACACGGATGGGCTGACATCAGTGTTTTTCAACGCCCAGAACAGCTTTACCCTGCAATACCCACTGATGCTGGCCCCGCTGCGACTGAGCGATGACGACGAAACCGTCACCCGCAAGATGCGCCTTGTCGCCACCTATCTTGAGATCATGCTGGCCCGCCGGATTTGGAACTTCAAAGCGATTGACCACTCCACCATGCAGTATCGCGGCTTTCTGATCATGACGGGCATTCGGGGACTGGAAGTCGAGGCCTTGCGCGATGATCTGCTGCACCGTCTGTCACCGGAAGGGGCGGGCCAGAACGACGAATACATCGACTTTGACACGCAAGAGGTATTCCGGCTGCATGGCAACAACGGGCCGCAGGTGCACCGCTTGCTGGCACGGTTGACCGAATACGCTGAAGTGCAGTCCGGTGGCCACGCCCGCTACCCCGAATATGCCAAACGATCTTCACGCAAGGGTGGCTACCAGATCGAACACATCTGGGCCAACCACCCGGACCGCTTTGAGGACGAGTTTGGCCACCCCGAAGACTTCCGTGCCTATCGTAACCGCGTAGGCGGGTTGCTGCTGCTACCAGGGCCGGACAATGCCAGCTACAGCGATATGACCTATGCGGAGAAGCTAGACCACTACGCCAAACAGAACCTGCTGGCCCAATCGCTGCACCCTATTGCCTACCAGAACAAGCCAGGGTTCAAACAGTTCATGGCCGCGACAGGGCTGCCCTTCGCGGCCAAGGCAGGATTTACCAAGGCCGATCTGGATCAGCGGCAAGAGCTTTACACCGCCCTGGCCAATCACTGCTGGTCACCTGACCGGCTGTTGGAGGTGTGATGTGACGAAAGATACCTTCAACGAGGACTTCCATATGGCGGTTACGCAACTGATCCTGCACCATGAAAACATCACACCGTGGAACACACATGACCTGATGCCCGAAGAGGGTGGCTTGGATACCTCGTCCATCAAGTTCTACGAATGCGGCAAAGGAAAGCCCTTGGTGCATCATACTGCCCCACGTCGTGGTGGGCTATGGATGCGGTCCATCGACATGCATGAAGATGCCTATGTTGGTGAGGGCATGAACCCGTTGGCAGATGATCCGGCACGGGCAGCGATGGCCCCGGCGTCCCACATCCTGAAGCTCCCAGCGATGCAGGACGGACGGCTGATGTCCTATGACGGTCGCGACCTGTGGCGGGTGGTTGAGATCATCAAGGAGTTGGCCGGATGAATGTTCAATCCAACTCAACCTGGGAACGGCTACCAATATGGGCGTTCACCCGCCGGAAGGTCGAAAAGAACCGGCCAGAAGAGCAGCTTCTTTCGGTCTATCGCGATTGGGGTGTCGTTCCCAAAGCAAGTCGGGATGACAATCACAATAAGGCATCGGAAGACCTGTCAGCGTATCAGTTTGTCGAGCAAGGGGACCTCGTTCTAAACAAGATGAAGACGTGGCAGGGCTCCATTGCTGTTTCCGATCATCGAGGCATCGTAAGCCCCGCCTACTATGTCTGCTCAGTGTTCGGGGACCATGATCGCCGGTTCCTACATCACTTGCTTCGTCACAAAGGAATGATCGAAGAATACCGCGCCCGATCCAAGGGAATACGGCCCAACCAATGGGACCTACCGTTTGATGAGTTCCGCAACATCAAAGTCGCCATTCCACCCCTCGAAGAACAACAGATCATCGCCGGGTATTTGGATCGGGAGACGGGGCGGATTGATGCGTTGGTGGAGCGGCTGGAGCGGCTCATTGCGCTGCTGACCGAAAAGCGTCAGGCCGTCATCTCCCACGCCGTCACCAAGGGCCTCAACCCCGACGCCCCCATGAAAGACAGCGGCATAGACTGGCTCGGCGAGGTTCCGGCGCATTGGGAGGTTTGGAAAGGCAGCCACCTTTTCACGTTTAAGTCCGGCTTGGCCCCCGATGGTCTTACATTGGGGAGTGACAACAAGTATCCTTACATCAAAGTCGGTGACCTGAATAACGGACCGTCCGGTTCCATGATTGATGTGTCTGCCGAAAGGGTTACGTGTGACCCAACTAGTCTACTGCCAGCGGGAACTATCATCTTCCCAAAAAGAGGTGGTGCAATATTCACGAATAAGGTTCGTATCCTCGCAAAACCAGCTCTGGTGGATACCAACATCATGGGTATTTCACCAAGCAGCAGAATATCCACGGACATCCTCGCAAAGATCGTTCAGTTCTTATCTTTGGAAAAATTGGCGGATGTATCTACGGTCCCTCAAATCAACAATAAGCATATTGCGCCAATAAGGATACCGGTGGCTCCTAAAAGTGAACAAAAGGCCATTGAGCAGCGCCTTATTGATACTGATGAAGAGTTCGGTGTTCTTTCTGGGTCTGCTGAGAGCGCGTTGGTCACCCTTAAAGAACGCCGCTCCGCCCTGATCTCCGCCGCCGTTACAGGCCAAATCCCTCTCGCCGATATGACTGAGAAGGACGCGGCATGAACATTCACACAGAACGCACTTTTCAGGACATTATCAAGGCCACCCTCTGCGCGGCTGGCGGCTATACCCAAGGGGACAGAACCACCTTCGACGCCGAACGCGGTCTGTTCCCGTCGTCGATCTTCCGTTTCATCCAGACCACCCAGCCAGACACGTGGGACGCCCTGCAAAAGGCATATGGCCCCAAGGCCGAAACCCGTATCCTAGAGCGGATCATGGAGACTAAGGCCAAAGACGGGACGCTGCATCTGCTGCACCAAGGCTTTCGCGACATCACAGTGGGTCAGGTGCGGCTGGCCTATTTCCAGCCCAACACGGGCCTGAACCCCGACACCGCCGCCCGCTATGCCGCCAACATCCTCGAAGTGACGGATGAAGTGCACCATTCCCTGCGCACCCCCAAGGATAGGCTGGACCTGGTGCTATCACTGAACGGTATCCCCGTTGCTACGGCAGAGTTGAAGAACAGCTTCACCGGCCAGACAGTCGCCAACGCGGTCAAGCAATACAAGTTCGACCGGTCCCCCAAAGACGCTGTGCTGGCCTTCAAGTCCGGTGCGCTGGTTCACTTTGCCGTTGATGGTTCCGAGGTCTACATGGCCACCAAGCTGGCCGGGAAAGCCACGTTCTTCCTTCCGTTCAACCGGGGCCGGGATGGCGGTGCAGGCAACCCTGACCACCCGTCTGGCCATCGCACTGCGTATCTTTGGGAGGATGTCTGGGCCAAGGATCGGTGGCTCGACATCATCCAACGGTTCATGTTCCTCGACCGCAAGGAAGACAAGGACGACAAAGGGAAGGTGAAGATCAAAGAAACGCTGATCTTTCCCAGGTATCATCAGTTAGATGTGGTCACGGCACTGATCGCGGATGCCAAGGCCACAGGGGCGGGCAATAACTACCTCATCCAGCACTCTGCGGGGTCTGGTAAGTCTAACTCCATCGCATGGCTGTCACACCGCCTGGCGGGCCTGCACAGCGCCGAGGACCAGCGTGTCTTCGATAGTGTGATCATCATCACGGATCGCCGTGTGCTGGACGCTCAGTTGCAGGAAACGGTGTTCGGGATTGATCACAAGTCGGGGATCGTCGAACGTATCGACCCAACAAAAGGATCAAAGTCACCACAACTGGCCAAAGCATTGAACGATGGTAAGCAGATCATCGTCTGCACACTTCAAAGCTTCTCAGCGGTCTGGGGCAGCGAAGCCCACACTGTGCTGGACCAATCAGGCAAACGGTTCGCCGTGATCGTAGACGAAGCCCACGGCAGCCAACACGGCACAGCCGCCGAGGACGTTCGCAAGGTGCTTGGCGCTGAAGGCAAGGAAGCCATCGAGATCGCCGATGGCGACATTGACCCGCTGATCGTCAATGCGATCCGGCAGAAGGGCAAGCAACCCAACCTCAGCTTCTTTGCCTTCACTGCCACCCCCAAGAAGCGGACTGTTGAAACGTTTGGACATTACCTGCCAGGATCGAATGAACCACAGCCGTTTCACGTCTATTCGATGCGGCAGGCAATCGAGGAAAAGTTCATTCACGATGTTCTCAAGGGCTATACCACATACAAGGCGTTCTACCGCCTAGAGAAAACCATTGAGGACGACCCAGAACTGGAGAAGAAGAAGGCCCAGAAGGCAATCGCCCGGTTCATGTCCCTTCATCCGCACAACCTTGCCCAGAAGACTGAGGTAATGGTGGAGCACTACCGAACCCATGTCCGTCAGCGTCTGGGAGGCAGGGCTAAGGCAATGGTCGTGACCTCTAGCCGCTTACACGCCGTTCGATACCAACAAGCGTTCCAAACATACATAGATGCCAAAGGATACGACCTTGGTGTTCTGGTGGCGTTCTCAGGCTCTGTGCCTGATCCTGACATGCCGGGGGAGGAATATACCGAAACTGGTATGAATGGGATCAAGGAATCCGAGCTTCCAGAGAAGTTTGGCCAGGATGACCAGCACTTTCTTATCGTTGCAGAGAAATACCAGACGGGGTTCGATCAGCCACTGCTTCATACGATGTATGTGGACAAGCGGTTGCAAGACTTGGCTGCGGTGCAAACCTTGTCCAGGCTAAACCGAACGACATCTGGCAAAGATGATACGTTTGTTCTGGATTTCGTGAATGAAGCTGACGACATCAAAGAGGCGTTCAAGCCATACTTCGAGACCGCCGAAATTGATGAGCCGACCGACCCAAATATGATCTACCGTCTGCACTCTGACCTCGAAGGCTTCCAATATTTCTGGGCCCAAGAAGTGCAGACATTTGCCGAAGCGTTCTACGATCCAAAGCGGAGGCCTCAGGATCAGGGTAAGCTGTATGCGGCCACTGACCCGGCCATAGGCCGTTTCACCGAAGAACCCGACGAAGATCGACAAGAAGAATTCAGGAAGACCCTGACGCAGTTTTTGCGCCTCTATGCGGCGATTACCCAAATGGTGAGGATCGAAGACACTGACCTGGAGAAGCTCTACACTTTTGGCCGCCTGCTCCGGGCGAGATTGCCAAAGCGGGAGGGTGGTGGGGCTCTCGCAATCGATGGGGACGTTGGGCTCGAATACTACCGCCTCAAGAAGACATCTGAAGGAGATGCTTCGCTGACCCAGGGTGATGTCGTCCCGCTGTCAGGCACTACAAGCGTCGGAACCAGTGCTGCCGGAGAGCCGGAAATGGCGCAGTTGTCCGAAATTTTGGGCAGCGTCAACCAACGGTTCAATTTCGACTTCTCCGACGCGGACAAGTTGGCGGTGGACCAGTGGGCAGCAGATATGATGGCAGACGAGGGCGTAGTAGCTCAGGCGAGAACCAACAGTTATGAAAACTTCACAATGGCAAATGCAGATGCGGTAATGGAAAAGGCGTTTGAGCGGAACGAGCGGAACCCAGAAGTGTTGGCAAAGCTGCTCGGAAATGCTGACGCTTGGGCGATGGTCCGAGATGCGGTGCTAAAGGCCGTTTATGAAAGTGCACAGCGGCGTCATTGATGTTACCTTCATCAGCCCTAAGTTATTGTAATCGCTGATAAGTAACGCTCGGCTTCTTGCTGGATGAAGGTATCGTCAATAGGTGGAAGGTCGATGTCCTTGAATACCTTTTGATGTAAGAGGTCCGGCATGAGGTAGGCTTGACGCCCATAAGTCTGGATTGATTCTCCCGACACATAGTGGCCCATCGCAATCTGCACGAACATTTGGTCAGGCAAGTAGAGCGCAAACGTTCTGAAAGAATGCCGAAGGCTATGTGTGACGAGGGACCGTGTGTTCAGGCCGGTGGTTTTGTCTCGTTCTCCGACATTACGGAACCTGGTGATGAAGTCCCTCGATACTAAGTCGCCGCTACCACGGCCCTTCTTATGCGGGAGGCCGGGAAACAAATGACGTGCTCCGGTGCTTCTAATGGCAGCAACATAGTTCAAGAAGCCTGTTGTGATTAGTTTATGATGAATCGGAATCGTTCTATGGGAAGACTCGGTCTTCAGCTTCTTTGCGATCTCTTGATCCTCGTCTTCAAGATTTTCAGCGAGTATATGCGGTAGCGGCTCCATCTTGATGTCATCCACATGGAGTTGGCTGATTTCGTCTAACCGTGCACCAGTGTAAAAAAGAACAAGAGGTATCCAAAACTTTTCTACAGTTTTAGTCCGGTAGACCTCGCTTGAAAAAACTCGGGTTAGCTGGTTAGGAGTAAACGGCTTGATCGGGTTCTTGGGTTTGCCTGGTTTCCTAGAGAACCCGTCGAAGGGGTTACGCCAATCGCGGTTGTTGAAGATAGCAGTCTCAAGAAAGGCATAGTCTAGGGTGCGCTTAACGCCCAGTAGGTTCTTGTTGATAGCAGATTGGCCCACAGTTTTTGCATTTTGAAGCAACGCCCAATCAACTTGTTTCGCAAGACTCTGGCTCCTAACAGCGTTGGGTGGGCGGCTAGGTAGCATCCGAATGGCATCTCGGAAGCTCTTTGCATGGTGTCTCGTTATCTTAGTTGCATCAAGGTTGCCGTGAAGTTCAATGAAACGCCGGACACCAATGCGATATTCATTGAGCGTTCCTTCATCAATCGTTCCAACTTCCCTCACAAACTCTTCAAAGATGTTGGATAAAAGGTGGGACGTGGGCACCGACTGTTTCCGAGCGACGACCTTGGTCTCAAGCTGGTTCAACATTGCCGCGTCTAGACCTTGATCGACGAGAACGCTTTGCCAGTCTCCTTGGAGGCTAGGGTTTGCCACAAGATACTCGTCGAGGCACCCATCGATTAGTCTGCTCCAATCCGGACCCGCAATATCGGGTGTTTCTTCTAAGGTTTGCAACCATTTGCGAACATCATCCTCAAGCATTCGCCGAGATGTGAATATCTTCGACGTTCCTCTTGCATGAACTGGCCGACCCTCACTGATGTGTTGAGGATGCAGTTCATTTGCGATGATAGCTTCAAAGTCCAGCTGGAACCTTATGCTCCATGATGCAGCTAGGTCTTCGAGTTCCTGGTCTGAGTAGTGCCGAAGGGTGCCGTTGCGGGCCTGTTTTATCACTGCATCTGTTTCAAGTGTTTTCTTCCGGCAACGATGTTCGGCTTCGCTGCGGCTGTCCGTTCGCAGGCTCTCACGCCACTTACTGATGCCTAGTATTTCCCTCAGGTCCTTTGGGACACTGCGTTCGAACTGGTAGCTGCCACCTCTTGGGCTTAGGTATTTCACACCACCACCTCACAGGGATTCACACAGTGGTTCACACATCTCTGCCCGCAGAACAATATCATAACCCCATGTAAATCATGAGGTATGTTGATATCATTGGGCAATTATGGTCAAGAAGAATAATTGGAGGCGAGTACCGGAATCGAACCGGTGTACACGGATTTGCAATCCGCTGCGTCACCACTCCGCCAACTCGCCGCAATGGTGCGCTTCACCTAGCGCAAGGCAAAGGGTCGCGCAAGCTGGTTATCGGCGCTTGGGCGTTGCCCGGCGCGGTCAGGTGTGGCAAGGGATCACTCAGCCCCGTTTTGTCTGAATGGAACGCCGCATGTCCGACAATACCACCCGCCGCACGATGATGGTCGACACCCAGGTCCGACCATCGGATGTCACGAAATTCCCGATCATCGATGCGATGCTTGCCGTCCCGCGTGAGGCCTATGTGCCACGACAATTGCGCGATACGGCTTATATTGGGGAAAACCTGCCTTTGGCTGAAAATCGCGTTATCCTGGAGCCGCGGACGCTTGCCAAGATGCTGGATGCGCTGGATATCGCCAATGACGAGCTGGTGCTCGATATCGGTTGTGGGCTGGGCTATTCGACGGCGGTGATTGCGCGGATGGCGCAGGCTGTGATTGGACTGGAAAGCGACGAGAGCATGGCCGAAGACGCTCAGGCGACCTTGAGCGATCATGACGTGGATAATGCGATGGTGCAGGTCGGCGCGCTGAAAGACGGCGCGGCCGAGCATGGGCCTTACGACGTTATCATCCTGCAAGGGGCCGTCGAGATATTGCCCGAAACACTCAGCGATCAGCTGAAGGAAAATGGCCGGATCTGTGCGCTTTTCGCGCAAGGGGCGCTGGGTGTCGTGCGGGTTGGCTATAAGGTTGACGGGCAGATCAGCTGGCGCGATGAATTCAATGCGGGCGCGCCGGTTCTGGAAGGCTTTCAGCGCGCCTCCGCATTCGAATTTTAGCCTGTCAAAACACACTGGTTTTATAGTGAATTTTTTGAACTGATCGTTCTAGTAAAATGATGGGAATAATTTATGCTATGCTTGAGCAAGTATAGCGGAACGCTTGAGCTGTTCCGTGGAATTCAGAGCGCGCTCACCAAGGCGGCTCAACAGGACAAGGACAGAATATGCTGCGCAAAGTAATCAGGTCGGCTGTGATGGGCGCTGCGATTGTGGCCGGGATCGGCACAGGGGCTGTCGCCAAAGCCGAGACGCTCGCGGATGCGCTGGTTGGCGCATATGAAACAAGCGGATTGCTGGATCAGCAGCGCGCGCTGCTACGGGCCACCGACGAGGACGTCGCGCAAGCCGTGTCTGCCCTGCGCCCGATTATCAGTTGGGTCTACTCAAACCGCTACACAAATCCGCAACCCCTAGGTCAGGACAGCATCAATGGCTCGCTGCAACTGACCGCTGATCTCGTCTTGTGGGATTTCGGGCGACGCCAATTTGGGGTTGAGTCGCGCAAGGAGCTTGTTTTGGCAACCCGCCAGGGACTTGTCTCTGCAGAACAATCAATCCTGGCTCGTGCGGTCGAGGCATTCATGTCCGTGCGGCGCGACTCCGAGATTTTGGCGCTGCGTCAAAACAACGTTCGATTGATCACGCAGGAGTTGCGGGCGGCGCGCGACCGGTTTGAAGTTGGGGAAGTCACCCGCACCGATGTTGCACAAGCCGAAGCCCGTTTGGCCTCGGCCCGGGCAGAGCTGGCTTTGGCGCGCGGGAACCTCGACATCGCGCGCGAGGAGTATCTCAATGTGGTCGGCCGCCTTCCGGGCCGCTTGGTGGCGCCCCGTCGTTTGCCGCAGACCGCCAATTCCGAGGAGGAAGCCAAGCGGATCGCGCTGACCGGGCATCCTGATTTGCAGCAGGCCCAGCACGAAGTGGCAGCGGCTGATCTGAATGTCGGTGCCGCAAAGGCCGCGATCAAGCCGACGCTAAGCGCCCAGGGCACCGCTACATGGGACGATGAGGAATATCTCGGCACCGAAACGCTCACGCTCAATTTTGGTGGCCCACTTTATCGCGGGGGCGAACTGAGCTCGCTGATCCGTCAGGCTCAACAGCGTGCTGTTGCTGCACGTGCGAATGTCCATATCGTGAGCGATCAGATCAGTCAGGGCGTCGGTAATGCGTTTGCCCAGTTGCGGTCTGCGACGGCAAACCGGCAGGCTGTCGCGCGTCAGATCCGTGCCGCGCAGGTTGCGTTTGAAGGCGTGCGCGAAGAAGCCACATTAGGTGCGCGAACGACGCTTGATGTGCTCAACGCCGAGCAAGAGCTTCTGGACGCCCGCGCCAGCGCTGTCAGTGCGGCCACGCAAGAAACGGTTGCAGCCTATGCGGTGCTGTCTTCGATGGGGCTGCTGACCGCGGATCATCTCAACCTTAACGTGCAAGTCTATGATCCTGCTGCATATTACAATGCAGTGAAAAATGCGCCGACTTATACCAGCCGTCAGGGTCAGCAGTTGGACAAGGTGCTGCGCGCCCTCAATCGCGACTAAGGGGGCGGTGCGGAAAACTCTGCACAATTTTCATCACCGGTTGTCTGAGCGTGCCGCTGCGGCTAAAGTTGAGCCGAGGCCAAAGCAGGATAAACAATGTCCGATCCGGTAACGAATGTCGAAATCGAAGACGTGCTGTCGTCGATCAGGAAACTGGTATCGGATGATCCGCGCCCTTCTGAAAAAGGCTCTTCCGACGCCAAAGCGCCGCCGGAACGGCTGGTTTTGACACCCGATTTCCGGGTGCAAGAGACAGAAGACGAAAGCGCCGAGACCGAGTCGTCGGAGGCTGTATCCTCTGACGAGTATACAGTGTCAGAAGATGATTTGACCGATTTCGATGTAGATCCCGTGTCCGACGACGACGCAGCCAGCCTCTTTGAAGCGGCAGATGGCGCCTCCGAGATCGAGGAGATTTCGGACCTGTCGGCTGAGGATACCGTCGATGAAGACGTGTCTGACGCCCCGATGTTCGAGGATGTTCCCGAAGACGCTCTGCAGGCAGAAATTGTCGAGATCAGTGCGACCGCCCCCTCTGACCCACTCGAATCGCGTATTGCCGAGCTGGAAGCGGCCGTGGCGCAGCAGGAGGAAAGCTGGGACCCCGACGGATTGGACGACAGCGACGAGAATACGCCATCGGCGCTATCCTCCAGCGTGTCCGATATCTGGGAAACGGTCGAGCCTGAGGAAATCCCGGTCTCGACCCCTGCGCAAGAGCCGGTGCTCGAGGCTGAAGAAGAAGCCGAAGACGATGCTGCAGAGGCTTCTGAAGACGCCTTTGACGCCTTCGCGACCGAAGACGACGCAAGGCTGGATGAAGAGGCGCTGCGCGAAATGGTGTCGGAACTGGTCCGTCAAGAACTCCAAGGCGCACTGGGCGCTCGGATCACGCGCAACGTACGCAAGCTGGTGCGCCGGGAAATCCACCGGATCATGGACAGCAAAGACTTCGACTGATCCTTCCTTTCCACGCAAAAACCGGCCCCCGCGTTTGCAAACGGGAACCGGTTTTTTTTGCATCACTTTGTAGTTGGTCCGCCTATCGGCACCACCGAGGGAGAGGCAGCGGCGCGAAAGTGGTCTTAGCGGGCTGCCAGCTCAGCAGCCGATGTGACGCCCAGCTTGGCGAGGGTGTCGACGTTTTGGGTGGAGATCACGTCATTGCCGACGGTGCCTTCACCAGCGATCTCAGCGGGGGAGGTTTTGCCCAGATCGTTGGAGGCCACGAACGAGGTCTCAAACCCGTGCTGTGCATTGGCTTCAGCAGGTGAGGTGATGTCAGCGAAAGCCGGAGCGGCAGCGACGACGAGTGCGGAGATAAGAGCGAATTTCATTTGTTTAGTCCTTTGTGTGTGTTGTGTTTGCGTTGTGTGTGTTTGGAAGTTTGCGCTTCCGATGACAGACAAATGGCATTCCGCAGTGGACCTGAAAACGCGCACGGTGATCTTGGCGTATGTGCGCGAACGCACATCACGGGTCCGTGACGGGGTATTGCGTGATTTTGGTAACGGCGGTGTGAGCAAGGCTCCCCCCGTCCCGGACCTGATCCGGGACCCCGCTGCCATTGTTGCACAACCCCAACCCCATGAGGCCCCGGATCAGGTCCGGGGCGGGGGCTTGGCAGTGCCCAAGGCTGAAAAGTTTTCAGAAAACGTTTCCCCAAACCCTTCTAAAGAGTTTTTCTCGCTAAACATCGCTCGCGAGGGTCCAGAGCAAGTCCAGATCAAGATGCGCCTCCAGATGATCGGCAAGCCTATCAAGCGTCGTCTCGACCGTCGCCTCATAAGACGTCGCGGCGATCGGCGCACCGATTCCTGCCAGATACGCGCGCCGAAAGCCATCCGAGCTAAACAGCCCATGCAAGTAGCACCCCTTGATCTGCCCGCCGCGTGCGGCTGCACCTTCGCGCCGTCCATCCAGATCAAGCCACGCGTTCTCGCAATCGCGGCCCTGCGTTTCGCCGATATGGATCTCATATCCAGTGACGTCATCCCCGCTGGGCATATAGGTTGCCTGACTGAGGGCCAGCCGCTTTTCAGGCTTCATACGGGTCGCAATATCAAGATGCCCAAGCCCAGCGACCCGCGCAGGTGGGCCTTCGATCCCGTCCGGGTCGTCAATCTCGTGGCCCAGCATCTGATAGCCGCCGCACACACCCAACACATGCCCGCCGCGTCGGATATGGGCCTCTAGGTCCACATCCCAGCCTTGTGCGCGGAAAAACGCGAGATCGGCGATGGTGCTTTTCGTACCGGGGATCAGGATCAGATCAGCATCGCCAGGCAAAGGGCGACCCTGTTCGATGATCTCGACAGAGACATCTGGCTCAGCCGCCAACGGGTCCAGATCGTCGAAATTGGCAATCCGCGATAGACGCGGCACGGCGATCTTGACGCGCCCGCCGCGGGTGGAGGCGATGTCCATGACGTCTTCAGCGGGCAGGCGCCACGCGTCGGAGAACCACGGGATCACCCCGAGGGAGGGCCAGCCGGTCGCCTCCACAATTGCTTGCAAGCCGTCATCAAAGAGGCTTGGGTCACCCCGAAACTTGTTGATGGCGAAGGCGCAGATGCGCGCGCGGTCTTCTTTGGGCAGGATGACTTGAGTGCCGACGATCTGCGCGATCACACCGCCACGGTCAATATCACCGACCAACACCACGGGGACGTTCGCGGCCTCGGCAAAGCCCATATTTGCGATGTCGCCTTTGCGCAGATTGACCTCTGCGGGGCTGCCAGCCCCTTCGACAATCACCAGATCGCGGCCGTCCGAAAGACGGCGAAAGCTCTCGACAGCGGGGCCAAGCAACTGGTGCTTTACTTTGGCGTAATCGCGCGCCTTGAGGGTTCCCCAGCGCTGGCCTTGCAGGATCACCTGTGCGCCAACATCGCTTTCCGGCTTTAGAAGAACCGGGTTCATATCGACGACAGGGTCGAGGCCCGCTGCCCGCGCTTGAAGCGCCTGAGCGCGCCCGATCTCGCCGCCATCTACGGTAACAGCGGCATTGTTGGACATGTTCTGGGGCTTGAAAGGGGCGACGGTGAGGCCGCGCCTGACATAGGCCCGCGCCAAGCCGGCCACGACCATGGATTTACCCACATTCGAGCCTGCCCCCTGGATCATGATTGCCTTTGCCATCGAACGCCCTCTCTTACAGGGTCTGGGGTAGCGAAGGAACGCGGCAAGGGGAAGTCATGAACACGCCTGCACATCTGATCTTCGGATTGGCCGCGTTTTCCAAGCGCGGGAAAGGCGCCGTGACAGCGGCAGCGCTGATGGGTTCGCTTTTGCCAGACCTGTCGCTTTACCTGCTCGCGGGCAGTGCGATTTTCGTGCTGGGGATCGAGCCCGAAACGGTGTTTCGCGATCTGTATTATTCGCCGACATGGCAGACGATCTTTCAGATCGACAACAGTTTTCTGATCTGGGGCGCGCTTCTGGCGGTGGCGCTATGGCGCAGATCGGCTTGGGGTGTCGCGCTGACCGGCGCGGCCTTGCTGCATTTGGCTTTCGATTTTCCGCTGCACCATGACGATGGGCGCGCCCATTTCTGGCCGGTGAGCGACTGGGTTTTTGAAAGCCCTGTCAGCTATTGGGACCCGAACCAATATGGCGGATTGGTGAGCGTGATCGAGATCGCGGCCTGCCTCGCGCTAAGCGTCGTGCTGTGGCGGCGGTTTCCAGACCTGTGGCCGCGCATTGGTATCACGGCCCTCATGGTGGCACAGGCAGCCCCGGTCGTCATGTGGTCACTGATGCTTGGCGCATAAAAAAACGCGGCCCCCCGGACCGCGTTTTTTAATTTGGCAGCGTCTGCAACAGACTAGGCAGCTTCGGCCTGCTGACTGCGGCGTTCGCTCTCTTCGCGGCTCAGAGCCACGGAGGTGCGGACACCTTTGGAGACAAACTCCATCAGGCCTTCTACGACGCGTTCGTTGGGGTCGATGCCAGCGCAAGACAGAACTTCGCGTCCGTCGCGCGAGCGCGCCCAGCGAGCGATCTGCTCAGGCCCGTTGCCATACTTCTTGTCATCCGCAATGGCATCATCCAAAGCGGCCAGCACAACAGCTGCGAACAATTTACGAGCGCGATTGCCCTGTTCGTTATTGAAGGCGGTGCCGTCGACGAAATCTTTCATTCCGTATCCTTATTGTTGCTCTTGCGATTTGGGCGTAGCGGTCGTTATGACCGAATTTCAGCGATTCGGGTAGCCGTTTTATGCATACCATCTATGCAAAAACTGCATGGCTACCTCTGAAAAACCCCCTGTATCCGCTCCCTTGCGGGCGTTAACCACACAAGATATAGGCTCGGTCATCTTCTCTTCAACCTTTTGCCAGGTTTGTGTCATGCCCAAAATCAACGGAAACGAAATTCGCATTGGAAATGTGCTTGAACATAATGGCGGCCTTTGGGGCGCTGTTAAGGTTGATCACGTAAAGCCCGGAAAAGGCGGCGCATTTGCTCAGGTAGAACTCCGCAACCTGCGCAATGGTTCCAAGCTGAATGAACGGTTCCGCTCTGCCGATAAGGTCGAACGCGTGCGCCTTGAGCAGAAAGATCAGCAGTTTCTGTATGAGAATGACGGCATGCTCGTATTCATGGATAATGAAACCTATGAGCAGATCGAGTTGCCTTCAGAAATTCTTGGCGATCGGCGGCCTTTCTTGCAGGACGGCATGACGATCACGATCGAGTATTACGAGGCGGAGGCCTTGAATGCCACGCTGCCGCAAAAGGTGACCTGTAAGGTTGTCGAGACCGAGCCGGTCGTAAAGGGCCAGACGGCGGCCAATAGTTTCAAGCCGGCGGTGCTGGACAACGGGGTAAAGGTCATGGTGCCGCCATTCGTGGGGCAGGACGAGGATATCGTCGTCAACACCGAGACGATGGAATATTCCGAGCGGGCATAACCCAGCGGAGCGCGCTTGCGCGCGCATTTTATCTGTCATTTGGCGCGATTGGGTCAGGCTGCCCTTGGCTTTGAGACGACGTGATTGCGTCCGGCCGGGGATGGATATTTCGAAAAAGCGAAAGTCAGAGGCGGTGTAGGGTGGCCCCGTCTGCCTCAAGAGGTCCGTCGGCGCGATCAAAGCGCAGATAGGCCAGCGCTTTATCCCCGGCACGGCTGAGCAGGGTGCCGACGGCTTTGCCATCTTTGGTGATTTGCGCCCCGGTTGCAGCGTCGCCGGAGACGGCAACTTGCGCCAAGCCTTTGCGCAGCTCGGTTTTATGCTTCATGCGTGCGGTCACCTCTTGACCGACATAGCAGCCTTTACGGAAGTCTACGCCGTTCAAATTCTCAAACCCGACCTCAAGGATGTAGGTGTCTGGTGTGAGCTCAACGCCGGTTTCCGGAATTTGGTGCGTGACGCGCAGGGCGGTCCAGTCGGTTTCGTCGCTATGCGGGGTTTCTGCGTAGTGCCGCCAGCCAAGTGCATCATGGCGGGGGTCGGGGAAGGCGCCCTCTGGCATCGGGCCAGTGCCACGACCGACTTTGAGCGGGCTTTCAGCGATTTGCACATCCGCGCGCAATTTATACATCGTCAGGCGTTGCAGGGTGGGGGCTGCGATCTCGGTCTTGATGTCGATCAGGATCGCATCGTCTGCCGGGATCAAGAAGAAATCGGCCAGATATTTGCCTTGCGGGGTCAGCAAGGCGGTGTAGACGATCCCGTCTTTCAGCTTGTCGACATCATTGGTGACCATCCCTTGAAGGAAGGTCGCGCGGTCGCTGCCGGTCACGCTGAAAATGCTACGATCTGTGATCATTGGCCCATCCCCTTTCCGCTTGAGGTGACATATAGGGAGGGGAGGCTCAATGAGAAAGGCTGTTATGCGGGCGCCGCTGTCGATCATCATCCCAACGCTGAATGCAGAAGCCGGCTTGCCGGAAACATTGGCGAGCCTGACGGAAGGGCTGCGCGCGGGGATCATCCGGGAGGTTGTCGTGTCGGATGGAGGTTCCACCGATGGAACGCTGCGTGTGGCGGATGCGGCAGGCGCGGTTGTGGTGACAGGCGCGCCAGGACGCGGGGGGCAGCTTCGGCGCGGTGTGACCGCAAGCGGTGGCGATTGGCTACTGGTGCTGCACGCTGACACGGTTCTGGAGCCGGGCTGGTGCGACGTTGTGCAAGAGGCGATGGCGCAGGCGCGTGCAGGTTATGGCACACTGCGCTTTCGCGCGGACGGGTTTGCGCCGCGATTTGTGGCCGGATGGGCAAACTTGCGGTCACGGGTCTTGGGCTTGCCTTACGGCGATCAGGGATTGCTGGTCAGCCGCGCAGCCTATGGTGCAGCGGGGGGCTATCCTGACATCCCATTGATGGAAGATGTGGCCTTGGCGCGGGCGCTCAGAGGGCAATTGTCGCCCCTTGGATTTATCGCGCAAACCGGAGCAGAGCGGTATCTGCAAGGCGGATGGGTGCGCCGGGGTTGGCGCAATCTTGTGACCCTGGTGCGCTATCTTCTGGGGGCCGATCCAGAGGTGCTGGCCCAAGCCTATCGCCGCCGCTAGGCCGCTCCGCGCAGTTTCGCGAAAGAGCGGTTGGCCTCGCCTTTATCATATACGGTCGCGATCCAGTCTTCGATGGGCATCGGCGTGTGGGCGTTAAATTCCTCGTACATATCAAAGATATGATCGACGATTCCGGTCTTGGTCCATTTGAAATGGATATAGCGGGCCGACAGATGCTTGCGCGCCTCATCCAGAGTTTTACCCTCGATCACCATCAGATAAAGCACAGAGGCGAACCCGGCCCGGTCCGCACCGGATTTGCAGTGCATCAGGAAGGGTTTCTCGATGGTGCGAAAGCACTCGATCAGGTGGAGCAGCTCATCCCGACCGGCTGCTTTGCGGGCGTAGATCTTGGCATTTACCAGCTTCAGCCCAAGCTTTTCACAAGTTTCCCGTTCAAACTGATAAGGGCTTTCGACGCTGGCACCGCGCAGGTTCAGAACCGACTTCACGCCAAGTTTCTTATAGCGCGCAAATCGCGCGAATGTGGGCTGGTTAGAGCGGTAAACCCCGTCAGCGACTTGATCGAAGTTTGTCCAGAAGACACGCAGGAACGCATGGTCGAAGACGTGATACTGCAACCGCGCTTTGCGCCGCCCCGAGGCAGACTGCAGGTCGCCGCGCACGGCTTTGCGCATCCTGCGCTCGATCTTCTTGAAGGTTTCGGCAATGCCGCCCATGGGGTTTTGGCCTGTTCGTCTGATCCTCAGCCGGGGATGTATGCGAGCCGGGGCGCAACGGCAAGATGCTGGGCGATTGACGGACGTGGAGTCTCGAAATAGGTCTGGCGGGTTACGTCCTGAAAGGTCCCCCCTTATGTCGCTTGCAAATGGCCGTCATTCCCTTGCTATTCCTGGCCCATCCGTGATGCCGGATCGCGTGTTGCGCGCGATGCACCGCCCTGCGCCCAACATCTATACCGGGCCGCTGGTCGAGATGACCCACACGATTGTCGCTGACCTCAAGCGTGTCGCGCGGACCGAGCAGAATGTGGCGATGTATATCGCCAACGGTCACGGTGCGTGGGAGGCCGCTTTGGTGAATGTGCTGTCGCGCGGCGACAAGGTGCTGGTGCTGGCCACGGGTCGCTTTTGCGTCGGCTGGGGCGAGATGGCCGCCAAGATGGGCGTCGAAGTTGAGACGCTTGATTTTGGCAAACGCTCCGACATTGACTTGGCGCAGGTTGAAGAGGCGCTGCGCGCGGATAAAGGCCACGCTTACAAGGCAGTTTTGGCTGTGCAGGTCGATACCTCGACCTCTGTCTTGAACGATATCAAAGGGTTGCGCGGCGTGATGAATGCCGCTGGGCATCCGGGCCTGCTGATGGTGGACTGTATCGCGTGCCTTGGCTGCGACCGGTTTGAGATGGACGAATGGGGCGTCGATGTCATGGTCGCCGGTTGCCAGAAAGGGCTGATGACGCCTCCGGGCATGGCTTTTGTCTATTTCAGCGAGAAAGCAGATGCGGCGCGCGAGACGGCTGATCTGGTGACCCATTACTGGGATTGGCGGCCACGCGTTAACCCTGAAGAGTTCTACAAATACTTCGATGGCACGGCGCCGACGCATCATCTTTATGGCTTGCGCGAAGCGCTCGACATGATCTTCGAGGAGGGTCTAGAGGCTGTCTGGGCCCGCCATACCACCCTTGCGCAAGCCCTTTGGGCGGCGTTCGAGACATGGGGCGCGTCCGGTCCGGTTGAGTTGAACATCGCGGACCCTGCAAAGCGTAGCCATGCGGTGACAGCTGTGCGTGTGACGGCACCTTTGGGAACGGAGTTGCGCACTTGGCTGACCGAGCATGCGGGTGTGACGCTTGGCATCGGTCTTGGCATGGCGTCAGATGCCGATCCCGGCGGCGATGGGTTCTTTCGCGTCGGTCACATGGGCCATGTGAATGCACAGATGATGATGGGTGTGCTTGGCACGATACAGGCCGGATTAGCCGCCTTGGACATTCCTTACAGTGCTGAGGGTTTGAGCGCCGCTGCGGCTGTGATCTCAAAGGCTTAGCGACGTTTCTTGAACTCGGAAACAGTCAAGAGAGCCCGATCCGCCAACAAGGCGACAGCGATGGCCACGATCCAACCGAAAGCTGCTGCCAGCATGAAAAGTAGCATGAATGCCAGCAGACCTGACGAGGCCAAAAAGGCGTTCGTGTAGTCTTCGACGCGGCCCAGAGGGCGCTGTTCTGAAAGGGGTGCGCGCTTGCTCATGCCCGAAAACTAGCATGAGATTTGTGAAGTGAAGGTAAAAAATGCGTGCTCAGGCGCGTGCGGCGCGCAGCGCTTTGGGCAGGGCCGCCGCGAACGCGTCGAGATCGGTCTGCGTGCCGCAACTGACACGGATGCAACGGTCTTGTGGCGCGACGAAGGGCATACGCACGAAGATACCTTCCGCGATCAAGGCGGCGAGGACGGCCTTTGCGAAGGCACCATCCTGCCCGCAGTCAAGCGTGACGAAGTTGGTAGCCGACGGGATTGGGGTCAGCCCGTTCGACTGGGCGATAGATGCGATCTTGTTGCGTGAATCCGTGATTTTTTCAACTGTTTCAGAAAGGTAGGCCTGATCCTCAAGTGCAGCATGCGCCCCTGCGAGGCTGATCCTACCCATCCCGAAATGGTTGCGCACTTTGTGGAACGCCGCGATCAGATCGGGTGCGCCCAGGGCATAGCCAACGCGCGCGCCCGCCAACCCGTAAGCCTTTGAAAAGGTGCGCATACGGATGACGCGCGGATCGTCGATGGCGATATTTGGAATGGCATCGCTGGGGGCTGTGTCGATATAGGCCTCATCAAGGACCAGCAGGCATCCCTGGGGCAAATGCTCCAGAGACTTGGTTAACGCAGTGCCTTTGAGCCACGTCCCCATCGGGTTATCAGGATTGGCGAGATAGACCAATTTCGCACCTACCTGGGCCGCTTTCTTGAACAGTGCTGCGGGGTCTTCATGGTCGTCGCGGTAAGGCACCTTGTGCAGGGCGCCGCCATAGCCGTTAACGTGATAGTTGAAGGTCGGGTAGGCGCCGTCAGAGGTCACAACCGCGTCACCTTCTGCGACCGTCAGGCGCACAAGATAGCCCAAAAGGCCGTCGATACCTTCGCCTATCATGATATGGTCAGGCGAGATTTCATGATGTTTTGCAAGAGCTTGCTTGAGGTCATAGGCCTCAGGATCTGCATACATCCATGCGTTTTGCGCGGCTTGCGCCATGGCTTCCAGCGCCTTCGGGGAGGGGCCGAAGACGGACTCGTTCGCGCCAAGACGGGCCGTGAATTCCGTACCTCGCGCGCGTTCTTGCGTTTCAGGTCCGACGAAGGGAACCGAAGCGGGAAGGGATTGGGCAAGCGATGTCAGATACGGGCTTTTCATGGGCGCAGCTAAGCCAGCGCCAGGGGGCGGCGCAAGGCTTCGAAGCTTGAAACAGAGTTAACAATGGCTCATTTGAGGCTCATTCGCAACTTGGAGAAGCGCCATGAACCGTCGCCAATTCATCGCCGCAATGGCCGCCGCAGCGACGATCCGTGCCGTTCCGACCCTGACACGCGGGTCTGCGCGTCGGGTCGTGACATTGGTTTATGACAAAGCGCTGGGCGCGATGCGTTTGATCGACAAGGCGGTGCCGTGAGCGGCTAGCCCAACTCGGCCAAACGCGCCAAAGCGGCGTTGATCTTGGCTTCCTCGGCTTCCCGCGCAGCAAGGTTTTCCTTAGCTTCTTCAACGACTTCCGCCGGAGCAGAGGCCGCAAATTTCGGGTTGTTGACCCGTCCGCGGAGGCCGCCGATCTCCTTGGCGAGTTTGCCCAGCACTTTCTCAAGACGCGCCTTTTCTTCGGCCACGTCAATGATGTCTGCCAGCGGCAGGGCGAAGGTGCCGCCTTCCACCGCGAGGCTGACGCAGCCCTTGGGCAAAGTCGCAACTTCTTCCAGAGCTTCGATCCGGGCAAGGCGTTTGATCATCGCCTCGTTGCGCTCCCACGCGGCTGTCGCATCGGGGGTCAGGCCGGTGTGCAGCATCTGCACTTTCAGCCCGACGGGGACGTGCATTTCACCACGAGCCGAGCGGACAGCCTCAATGAGCGAGATCACCCAATTCATCTCCGTATCGGCTTTTTCATCAACGAGATCAGCGGCTTGGTAGGTGGGCCAATCAGCATGCACCAGCATCTTTTCGCGCGTGCCGGAGGTGCCCCACAGCTCTTCCGTGACATAGGGCATGATGGGGTGGAGCAGGATGAAGCACTGGTCCAGAACCCACCGCATGACGGCTTGAGTCTCGGCCTTTGCGGTGGCGTCATCGCCTTGCAGAAGCGGCTTGGAGAGCTCGACATACCAGTCGCATACCTTGCCCCAGACAAACGCATACAGCGCGTTAGCGGCGTCGTTGAAACGGTAGTTTTCGAGAGCCGCGTCGACCTCTTCACGGACCTTCGCGGTCTCGCCGATAATCCAGCGATTTACGGTATGGTTCGGGTATGGTTCGGGTATGGCTTTCGTATGGCTCGCGTCTGTACAAAAAACGTCATTCATCTCGGCAAAACGCGCGGCGTTCCAGAGCTTGGTGCCGAAGTTGCGATAGCCCGCGATGCGCTGGGTCGACAGCTTCAGATCACGTCCCATGGCAGCCATTGCAGTCAGCGTGAAGCGCACCGCATCTGCGCCGTATTCGTCGATCAGTTCGAGCGGGTCGAGAACATTGCCGAGACTTTTCGACATTTTCTTGCCCTTCTCGTCGCGCACCAGCGCGTGGACGTAAACCGTATGGAAAGGTTTCTGATCTACGACTGCGAACTGCATCATCATCATGCGCGCAACCCAGAAGAAGATGATGTCGAAACCGGTGATCAGGACGTCGGTGGGAAAATACTTTTCCAACTCGGGCGTCTGCTCGGGCCAGCCAAGTGTGCCGATGGGCCACAGACCAGAGGAGAACCACGTATCCAGAACATCGGGGTCACGCCAGACGGGGTAAACCAGCTTGGTCGGGTCCTGATCCATTGAGTATTGCGCAAGGCTTTCGGCGATCATGTGAATGGCGGCGTTGCGGTCTGCGACCTCGACCACGCGGGCGTGGTGCAAAGGTGTGGGCAGATCGGCAAGGACATCGCCAAACTGGCTTGAGACGGCATCGAAATCGGGGGCGCAATGGGCGCGCTCGGTTCCGGTCAGCAGGCGCTGTTGGGACAGAAGCGTCGTGAGCTCAACCTCGTCCAAGGCACCGTCGCCTTCGTCATCGGTGAAGCCTGCGCCGGACAGATCAAAGCCGTACCAAACGGGGATCTGATGGCCCCACCACAGTTGGCGTGAGATGCACCAAGGCTCAATATTCTCGAGCCAGTTGAAATAAACCTTCTTGTGCTGTTCCGGCAGAATTTGCGTCTCGCCCGACCGGACGGCATCGATGGCAGGGCCAACGATTTGCTGGGTGTCGACGAACCACTGATCGGTCAGCATCGGCTCGATCACGACCTTTGAGCGATCACCAAAGGGCTGCATGATCGGCTTGTTCTCGACGTAAGGCACCATTTCGGGGGCACCGGTCGTATCTTCCTGATCACCGGAGGCAGGTTCGCCCTCAACCATAACGGCCAGACCTTCGGCGGTGATATCGGCGACAACGGCTTTGCGGGCCTCGAACCGGTCCAGACCGCGATAGGCGTCGGGGACAAGGTTCATCGCGGCGATCATCGCCTCGTCGAACTCCTGTTCACCATTGGCAATCGCCTGGGCGACGGCGGCTTCTTCGGCGTAAGGTTTGCCGTCGGAGCGCATCGCGCCTTTGGTGTCCATCAGCGAATACATTGGGATGTTGCCGCGCTTGGCGACCTCGTAGTCGTTGAAATCATGGGCGCCGGTGATCTTGACGGCACCGGAGCCGAAATCGGGATCGGGGTACTCATCGGTGATGATCGGGATCAGGCGGCGATGCTCTTTCGGGCCGACGGGGATCTCGCAGAGCTTGCCAACGATGGGGGCGTAACGCTCGTCATCCGGATGCACCGCAACGGCCCCGTCGCCCAGCATCGTTTCGGGACGCGTCGTTGCGATGGAAATGTAATCGCGCTCTTCCTCAAGCGTGATGTTCCCATCCTCGTCTTTCTCGACATAGGTATAGGTCTCACCCCCCGCGAGCGGGTATTTGAAGTGCCACATATGACCGGCGACTTCGATATTCTCGACCTCAAGATCGGAAATCGCGGTTTCAAAGTAAGGGTCCCAGTTCACCAGACGTTTGCCGCGATAGATCAGGCCTTTGTTATACATCTCGACAAAGACCTTCACGACGGCGTCGTGGAAGTTGGGCGAGTTTTCATGACCCACGCGGGTGTCACCCGGCGCGCCGGCCATCGTAAAGGCGTTGCGCGACCAATCGCATGAGGCGCCAAGACGTTTCAACTGGCTGACAATGCCGTCGGCGGTGCGTTCTTTGTAATCCCAGGCGATCTCAAGGAATTCGTCGCGCGACATATCGGTGCGCCGACGGTTGGTTTCTGCCAGTTCCTTTTCGACAGCGAGCTGCAAGGCGATGCCCGCGTGGTCCTGACCGGGCTGCCAGAGCGTATCGAA
This sequence comes from Cognatishimia sp. MH4019, assembly GCF_020177595.1. Taxonomy (GTDB): domain Bacteria; phylum Pseudomonadota; class Alphaproteobacteria; order Rhodobacterales; family Rhodobacteraceae; genus JAHTBL01. The sequence continues at coordinate 51,940 of NZ_JAHTBL010000012.1, forward strand.
ACCGCGCATGCGGTGCCAGCGGACAAGAATATCCTGAAGGGTATTGTTGAACGCGTGACCGATATGAAGCCGTCCGTTCACGTTGGGCGGCGGGATCATGATGCAGAAGGTTTCCGTGCGCGACGCATTCGCGCCTGCCTTGAAGCAGCCCGCCTCGTCCCACGCGGCGTTCAGGCGCGCTTCGGCTTCGGCTGCATTGAAGTTCTTTTCCATCGCCATCGGTCTGATCCTGTTGATCTGAGTTCAACGTCAGATAACGGGAAGCCGCGCGAAGGGAAAGGGGTGGACGGCGCGCGCGCGGCAGCTAGTCTCCGATCAAAGCCAGCAAAGGGGCGCGCGATGGAAAAGTTCGGGAAAAGTCAGCCGGTCAAACGGGTCGAAGACGTTCGGTTTTTGACCGGTGCTGGTCGGTATGTCGACGACATCGCGCCCGCAGGCGCGTTGCACGGCTATGTGCTGCGTTCGTCCGTGGCGCATGGTGAGATTGTGACGCTGGATGTGGGCGCGGCGCAGGCCTCGGACGGGGTGCATCTGGTTGTGACGGCGGACGATCTGGAAGCTGCGGGCGTCACCTTGGCGATGGGCGCGACCGTTTTGACAAACCGCGATGGCAGCAAAGCAGCGGCCCCGATGCGGCCCCTTCTGGCCAAAGGGCGCGTGCGCTTTGTCGGTGAGCCCATCGCGATGATTTTTGCCGAAACACTCGCGCAGGCCAAAGATGCAGCAGAGCTGGTCGAGCTGGATATCGACGATCTGGATGTGCATGTCACACCTGCGCCGGGCGGCCCGGTGATCCACCCCGAAGCGCCGGAAAATATCGCCTTCGACTGGGGCATCGGGGACGAGGCCGCGACCAAGGCCGCGTTCGAGGCGGCGGCCAACGTGGTCGAGGTGGAGATCGACGACAACCGGATCATCTGCAACTCGATGGAGCCGCGTGGCTGCTTTGCCGAGATGGAGGGCGAGCGGCTGCATTTCTGCGTGAACGGGCAGGGTGTCTGGGGGCAGAAGCGGCAGCTCGTGGCGATGCTGGGTCTGGATGAGGAAAACGTGCGCGTCACGAACCCCGATGTGGGTGGCGGTTTCGGCATGAAGGCGATGAGCTATCCGGAGTATTTCGTCACCGCCCATGCGACCCGTGTTCTGGGCCGCGCCTGCCGCTGGATGTCGGAGCGGACGGAGGCGATGCTGAGCGATAATGCGGGCCGCGATCTGGTGACGACCGTGGGTCTGGCGTTTGATGCGGATCACCGGATCATCGGCTACCGCGTTGAGTCTGTGTGTAATCTTGGCGCCTACAACTCGCAATTCGCGCAGCCGATCCAGACGGAGCTTTTCTCGAAAGTGCTGACGGGGTGCTATGACATTCCGGTCGCTTGGCTGGGTGTTAAGGGTATCTACACCAACACCACGCAGGTCGATGCCTATCGCGGCGCGGGCCGTCCCGAGGCGATTTTTGCGTTGGAGCGCGCGATGGACTATGCAGCGCGCAAACTGGGGGTCGATGCTTGGGAGCTTCGGCGCAAGAACTTCATCCGCGCCGCGCAGATGCCCTATACCAGCCCGACGGACGTGACCTACGACGTGGGCGATTTTGCCAAGGTTTTGGCGCGGGTCGAAGCGGAAGCGGATCGCGCTGGGTTTTCGGCGCGCAAGGCCGCGTCGAAAGCGCAAGGCAAACTGCGCGGGCAGGGGCTTTGTTATTATATTGAGAGCATTCTGGGCGATCCGTCTGAGGGAGCCAAGGTTGTCTTTAATGAGGATGGCACGGCGGATATCTATGTTGGCACCCAGTCAAACGGGCAGGGGCATGAGACGGTGTATGCGCAGTTTTTAAGCGATCAGACCGGCATTCCGGCTGAGAAAATTACGGTTATTCAGGGGGATAGCGATCTGATTAAGCAGGGTGGCGGCACGGGTGGCTCGCGCTCGGTTACGGTGCAGAACACTGCAACGCTGGCCACCGTGGACGTCATGATCGCGGCCTTTACCCCTTTTCTGGCGGACGAAATGGACGTGAGCGCCGACCAGATCAGCTTTGATCACGAGACGTTCCGCATCGAGGGCTCCAACGTCACGCCGACGGTTTTGGAAGTTGCCGAGATGGCTCGCGCCGCGGGGCGCGCCGATCTGCTGACGCATGAAGCCCGCGCCACGCTAGAGGCGCGCAGCTTTCCCAATGGTGCCCATGTCGCCGAGATCGAGATTGATCCGGACACGGGCGTGGTGGAGATCGTTAAGTATACCGTCACGGATGATTTCGGAAATCTTATCAATCCCATGCTAGCAGAAGGTCAGGTGCATGGCGGGGTCGTCCAAGGGATCGGCCAAGCGATCACCGAACGCGTGGTTTATGATGAGGACGGACAATTGCTCACGGCAAGTTTCATGGACTACGGCATGCCGCGCGCGGATGATTGTCCCATGATTGCGTTCTATTCCGAGCCTGTGCCGTCCACCAACAATCCGATGGGTATGAAAGGCTGTGGCGAGGCCGGGACGATCGGCGCGCTGGCCGCCGTGGCCAACGCCGTTCTGGACGCGGTCTGGGACGAAGGCATCCACAAGATAGATATGCCGTTCACCCCGCAACGGGTCTGGGCACATCTGCAAGAGAGGCCACTTGCGGCTGAGTGAACGCCTCTTTTCCCGCCTTGGCGCGCTGATCGGGCGGGTCGGGCGACGGACGCACTCACCGGCGGCCCCGGTGCGCGGCCCACTGGTCCATATTATCATTCTGGACGGCACGATGTCGTCGCTTGAGCCGGGGTTCGAGACGAATGCAGGCTTGGCGCTGAAGCTCTTTCAAGAGGCGGCAAGCCCGGCGGAGGTGTCCCTGTTCTATGAGGCGGGCATCCAGTGGTCGGACTGGAAAGCCTCGGTCAATGTGATGACGGGGCGTGGAATTAATCGCCAGATCAGAAGGGCTTATGGGTTTCTTGCCTCTCGCTACCGGTCTGGTGACAAGATCATCCTGATGGGCTATTCACGCGGGGCTTATGCTGTGCGCTCGCTTGCCGGGATCATTGACCGGATCGGATTGCTGACCCCGGAGCACGCGACCGTCCGTAACATCCGACAGGCCTATCGCCACTATCAGGATACGCCCGAAAGCGCCGGCGCGCAGATTTTTGCGGAAGCCTTCTGTCACCCATCAGTCGAGATCGAAGCGGTCGCCGTTTGGGATACGGTCAAGGCGCTTGGCCTGCGGCTGCCGGTGGTGTGGCGCTGGGCGGATGTGCGTCATTCGTTTCACAATCACGCACTGGGCGTCTCGATCCGTAACGGGTTTCATGCCCTTGCCTTGGATGAGAACTGGCTCGCATACGAGCCCGTGATGTGGGAATGCCCCGCCGACTGGCCCGGCCGGATGGAGCAGATGTGGTTCCGAGGTTCCCATGGCGATGTCGGTGGTCAGTTGAACGGTTTCACCGCCGCGCGGCCTTTGGCAAACATCCCGTTCACATGGTTAATGGAGCAGGTCGAAATGTGCGGCGCACCTCTGCCGCAAGGATGGCGCGCGCGGTTTCCGCAAGACGCCGAGGCCCCTTCGGTGGGCAATTGGCGGGGTATGGGAAAACTGTTCTTGTCCCGTCGTCGTCGCGCGGTTGGCGCCTGCCGGTCCGAAGCGATCCATGGTTCGGTTCCGCCGGGGCATGGTGGGCTAGAGCCAGATCTTACGGTGTCATGATCAGGCAGGTCGTTGTCCCGGTCGCATAGAGCCGATCATCCTGCAAACCGCGAATTTCGCCATGGGCCACAGCGGTCGATCTCCCTGCATGATCTATCTGTCCGACGGCTTTGATCGACGTGCCCACCGGGATCGCGCGCGTAATATTTATCTTATATTCCAAGGTTGTATAGAAACTGCCCTTCGGCACTTTCGTCATGACGGCGCAGGCCATGCAGCTATCCAGAAGAGTGCCATACCAGCCGCCATGCACACCACCCATCGGATTGGTGTGATCGAATTTTGGCGTTCCGTGAAAGACGACATGCCCGTCGGAAACCGCATCAATCGTGTAGTTCAAAACGACTGAGATTGGCGGACGTGGCAGCAGCCCGTCGCGGATGCGCTGCATGAACTCCAGCCCGGACATCGACAGCAATTGCTCGCGCGTGGGGAGGTCGTCTTGGGTCTTGGCGATCAGCATCAGCGTCTCCTTTTGGGGACGCTAGCGGGCAAGACGGGGCTTGAAAAGTGGTTAAGCGACGTTCTGCAACTGCACACGGGGTGTGACCCCTAGGGCGTGGCAAACATCGCGGGTCAGCTCGGGCTTGTTGAGCGTATAGAAATGCAGATCCGACACGCCACCCTCCAACAATTCGGTGCACAACTCGCTGCAGAGCGCGGTTGCCAGCAGGTCTTCGCGGCCATCGCGTTTCGCCGCAACAAACGCGTCGTCCAGCCAAACGGGAATGTCTGTGCCGCAGGCAGTGGCGAATTTGCGCACGCCGGACCAGTTCTCAATGGGCAGAATGCCAGGGATGATCGGGGCGGTAATGCCTGCCTTTTCACAGGCGTCGCGGAAGCGGAAAAACGTCTCTGCTTCAAAGAAAAACTGTGTGATGGCGGAATGCGCGCCTGCATCGAGCTTGCGTTTCAACCAGTCGATATCAGCTTTGGCGCTTGTCGCCTCTGGATGCGCTTCGGGATATGCGCCGACCCGCAAGGTGAATTTGCCAGTGTCCGCCAGCGCTTCGATCAGCTCGCAGCTGTCGTTGAAACCTTCGGGGTGGGGCGTGAACCCATCCTTGCCCTTGGGGGCATCGCCGCGCAGCGCCACGATCTCGGTTACGCCTGCCGCGGCATATTGATCCGCGATTTCAAGGGTTTCTGCCTTTGTCGCGTCCACGCATGTCAAATGCGCGGCCACGTTCAGACCGCTGGTCTTGTGGATCGTCGCGACCGCTTCATGGGTCAATGTCCGCGTCGTGCCGCCCGCGCCATAGGTGACCGACACAAAGCTCGGATCAAGAGGCGCCAAGGTCTGTACCGTGTCCCAAAGCCGGAACGAGGCTTCCAGCGACTTCGGAGGGAAGAATTCAAAGGACACGGTCGGCGTTGTCATGGCGCAAGCTTTCTATTGTCGGGCTTTTGAGGTTGTCTCACATCGCCTGAAGTGAAACAATTTCATAACTCTCAACACGATCATGAGCTTTGTTCACATGAATATCGAATTTCGTCATCTCCGCACGGTCAAGGCCATCCATGAAGCCGGAGGTTTGGCGCGGGCGGCGGATGTTTTGAACATCACCCAATCGGCGCTGAGCCATCAGATCAAAGGGCTTGAAGATCAGACCGGGGTAGTGCTGTTCATTCGGCGCTCCAAACCGCTGAAACTGTCGGCGGCGGGCATGAAACTTCTGGCTTTGGCCGAAACCGTTTTGCCGCAAGTCGCTGCTTTGGAACAAGATTTCGAAGGTGTGCAGGACGGGAAGGCGGGGCGATTGCATATCGCGATTGAGTGCCACGCCTGCTTTGAATGGCTGTTCCCGGTGCTGGAGGAGTTCCGCAAAGGCTGGCCTGATGTGGATGTCGATATCCGCCCCGGCCTTGCGTTCGATGCTCTTCCCGCGTTGCAGAAGGAGGCCGTCGATCTGGTCGTTTCCTCTGATCCAGAGAGCTTGCCGAATGTCGATTTCACCCCGCTTTTTGACTATGATCCGGTCTTTGTGGCGTCCTCAAAGCACCCGTTGGCGCAAAAAGACTTCATCGAGGCGGAGGATTTTCGCGGTGAAACGCTGATCATATATCCGGTCGACCGCGCGCGGTTGGATATTTTCAGCCAGTTGCTGACGCCGTCGAAGGTCGAGCCAGCATCGGTGCGGCAGGTCGAACTGACTGCTGTGATCCTGCTGCTGGTTGCGTCGAACCGTGGGGTGTCGGTGCTGCCCGACTGGGTGGTGCGCGAGGTGAAGTATAATTCCGACTATGTGACCCGTCCGATCACCAAAACAGGGTTAACGCGGCGGCTTTATGCGGCGACGCGCAGTGACGATACGATGAAGCCCTACATGGCGCATCTCATGCGGCTTGCCCGGACGATTCCAATGAAGATGCAGCGCAGTTGAGCGTCATGTGACACAAATCTCTTGACTCGCGGATGAAAAATCGTGTGAAAATTTCGCAAGATTTTTCATGGAAGCCAAGATGACGACAACCTCCCTCGGTGCTGATCTTCGTGCGTTGCGTAAATCGCGGCGGATGACGCTTCAGTCATTGGCAGACGATCTGGGCAAATCTGTTGGTTGGCTCAGCCAGATTGAACGGGATCTGTCGACGCCCGATCAGACCGATCTGGAGGCCATGGCAGACGCATTGGATGTGTCCAAGGATTTGCTGACAACCCGTCCGGGCGAAGATGGCGTCGTGGTGCGCGCAGAGGCACGGCGGCCCATTGGCAACCGCGTTTCAGGGTTAACAGAGCACCTTTTGTCCCCCGATCTGACAGACGACTTTCAAGCCATTCATTCGATCTTTGCGCCCGGTGCCGCGCGCGAGGACAGCGTGCGGCGCGGCACTCAGGAACTTGCCTATATCGTGTCGGGGCAGCTCGACGTCTGGCTTGATGGCGAGAGATTTACGCTGTCCCAAGGCGACAGCTTTCGGATGCGCGGCCAGCGGTTTCGCTGGGCCAACCCTTACGAAACACCCGCGGTCGCGATCTGGATCATCGCGCCGCCTGTCTATTGAAAGGTCCCCTGATGAGCGATTTTCCAACAACGGCCCGCGTGGTGGTTATCGGTGGTGGCGTCGTCGGCGCATCGTGCCTGTATCACCTTGCCGAAGCCGGATGGTCCGACTGTGTTTTGCTGGAGAAAAACGAGCTGACTGCCGGTTCAACATGGCATGCGGCCGGCAATATCCCAAACTTCTCAGTAAGTTGGGCCGTAATGAACATGCAGCGCTATTCGACGACGCTCTATCGCGAAATTGCGGAAAAGGTCGATTACCCGATCAACTACAACGTCACGGGATCGGTCCGTTTGGCCCATTCCAAAGAGCGGATGATGGAGTTTGAGCGCGTCCGTGGCATGGCTGCTGCCCAAGGCTTGCCGATGGAAATGATGTCGAGCGCCGACCTCAAAGAAGCCTACCCGTTCATGGAGACCCATGACCTCGAAGGGGGGCTTTATGACCGCTATGATGGCGACATGGACCCGGCACAGATCACGCAAGCCTTTGCGAAAGGCGCGCGCGACAAGGGGGCCAGGATCCTTCGCTTCACGCCGGCCACGGGCATCAGTCGGGATGGTGATGAATGGGTTGTGCAAACCGAAAAGGGCGACATCCGCTGTGAGTTTGTGGTTAACGCCGCCGGCTATTACGCGCAACGCGTGTCGGAATGGTTCAAGCCGTATGGCGGGCGCACGATGCCCATGGCGGTCATGAGCCACCAGTATCTGCTCACCGATGAGATCCCTGAAATCGAGGCTTACACCAAGGAAAAAGGCAGCAAGCTGCCACTGCTGCGGGACCCCGATATCAGCTATTATCTGCGTCAGGAAAAGACTGGTCTGAACCTTGGCCCGTATGAGCGCAAGTGCAAGGCGCATTGGCAGACGCCGGACGATCCGATGCCCGAGGATTTCAGCTTCCAGCTTTACCCCGACGATCTGGAGCGGCTTGAGTTCTACATCGAAGACGCGATGGCGCGGGTGCCGCTTTTGGGTCAAGCAGGCATTAACAAAGTGATTAACGGCCCTATTCCCTACACGCCGGACGGCAACCCATTGATCGGCCCGATGCCGGGCGTTCCCAACGCATTTGAAGCCTGTGTTTTCACCTTTGGAATTGCCCAAGGGGGCGGCGCTGGCAAGATCCTCTGCGACTGGATCACCGAAGGCCAGACCGAGTGGGATTGCTGGGGCCTCGACCCGCGCCGCTTCATGGCTTACGCGGATCAGGACTATTCGACCAAGAAGGCGATGGAGGTTTACGGCCACGAATACGCGATGCATTTCCCGCATCACGAATGGCCTGCCGCGCGGGACAAAAATGTGTCTCCGGTTCATGCGAAAGTCGTCGAAATGGGCGGCCAGATGGGCGCCTATAACGGCTGGGAACGTGCCAATTGGTTTGCCAAAGACGGCGATGATACGTCCGAGGAGGCGACGGAAACCTGGGACCGCGCAGGTCCGTGGGAGCCGCGCGTGCGCGAAGAGGTGGAAGCCGTTCGCGACGGTGTTGGCGTGCTTGATCTGCCGGGTTTCTCGCGGTTCAAGCTGTATGGTAACGGCGCGGCGGACTGGCTTTTGGGCAAGATCACCGGCCTTCTGCCAAAGGTCGGTTGCCTAACCTTGGGCTACTTCACCGACACGCGTGGGCGGGTCGTGACCGAAATGTCGATTATCCGTCACGCAGACGATGAGTTTACACTGATCACTGCAGCGCTTGCGCAGTGGCATGATTTTGAATGGTTGTCGAAAGACCTGCCTGCTGGGCTGAGCCTGACCGATCACACAGCGGAATTTTCGACCCTGATTGTGACGGGTCCCAAGGCGCGCGCGCTGTTTGAAAAGATCGCAGAGGCCGACCTGTCACTGCCGTGGCTAAGCCATCAGACGGGCAAGATTGCCGGGCAGGACGTGTTCCTTGCACGGGTGTCTTTTGCCGGAGAGTTGGGTTGGGAAATCCATGCCAAAATGGCGGATATGCCCGCGATTTACGACGCGGTTTTGGATGCGGGGGCAGTGCCGTTTGGCATGTTCGCGCTGAATACGATGCGGCTTGAGAAGGGCTACAAGGCTTGGAAAGTCGATCTTTCGTCGGACTATACGGCGCTGGAATCCGGTCTGGGCCGCTTTGTCAAACTCGACAAAGAGCATGACTTTCCTGGCAAGCAAGCGCTTCAAGCCAATACGCCGCCGCGCAGGACATCTGTGACGATGACGGTGGAGGCGGGCGATTGGGACGCACCCTATATGGCAAATATCTGGTCTGGTGATCGCGTTGTGGGCGAGGTTCTAAGCGGGGGCTACGGCTACCGTGTCGATGCTTCAATCGCCTTGGCGATGATTGCGCCAGACGCTGTGAATGACACGCTTGAGGTCGAGATTTTCGGACAGAAATTTCCTGCAAATATCAGCGATGTTCCCTGTCTCTGGGATCCCAAGAACGAACGGCTGCGCGCCTGATCGCGCAGCTTTTCCTTTGATTTTAAGGCGGTAGTCGGATCGAAGTGTCGGGATGCCGTTAACCTACAAAATATGGTAGCGCGCCCCAAAACGCCTGCCGGTTTCGGAGTTCAAAGAATGACTGTTCCAAGCCACGCGCGTGTTGTGATTATCGGGGGTGGCGTGATCGGCTGCTCGGTTGCGTATCATCTGGCCAAACAAGGCTGGTCGGATGTGGTTCTGCTGGAGCGCAAGCAACTGACCAGCGGCACAACTTGGCATGCGGCCGGCCTGATCGCGCAACTGCGGGCGTCGATCAACATGACGCGTTTGGCCAAGTATAGCCAAGAGCTGTATGGCGAGCTTGAGGCCGAGACAGGCGTGTCGACCGGGTTCAAGCGCAATGGCTCAATCACCGTCGCTTTGACGGAACATCGCCAAGAGGAGATCTTGCGCCAAGCGTCCATGGCGCGGGCGTTCGGGGTCGAAGTGGAACAGATCTCTCCGACTGATGTGGCGACGCGTTATCCACATCTTAACACCGATGATATCGTGGGTGCGGTTTATCTGGACAAGGACGGCCAGGGCGATCCGGCGAACATCGCTTTGGCGCTTGCGAAGGGCGCGCGGCAGAAGGGTGCCAAAGTGCTTGAGCGCGTGTCTGTGACCGGCATCAAACGCGAAGGGATTCGGGTCACCGGCGTTGATTGGCAAAGCGGTGAAGAGAGCGGTCATATCACCGCTGACATGGTCGTGAATTGCGGTGGAATGTGGGGCCATGACGTGGGCCGCTTGGCAGGGGTGAACGTGCCGCTGCAAGCGTGCGAGCATTTCTATATCGTCACAGAAGCCATTGAAGGGCTTCAACAGTTGCCAGTTCTGCGCGTTCCTGACGAGTGCGCTTATTATAAAGAAGATGCAGGCAAAATGCTGCTGGGCGCGTTTGAGCCTGTCGCCAAGCCTTGGGCAATGGACGGAATCCCGAAAGACTTCGAGTTTGATCAGTTACCCGAAGATTTCGATCATTTCGAGCCGATCCTTGAGGCGGCTGTGAACCGTATGCCGATGTTGGCAGAGGCAGGGATTCATACCTTCTTCAATGGTCCCGAAAGCTTCACGCCGGATGACGCTTATCATCTGGGACTTGCGCCAGAGTTGGACAATTTCTGGGTGGCTGCAGGCTTTAACTCGATTGGTATCCAATCGGCAGGCGGCGCTGGCATGGCGCTGGCGCAATGGATGGAGAGGGGTGAAAAACCGTTTGATCTGGGCGACGTGGATATCAGCCGGATGCAGCCTTTTCAGGGTAACAAAACCTATCTGGCCAAGCGGGCTACCGAGACGTTGGGGCTGCTGTATGCAGACCATTTCCCTTACCGGCAAAAGGCGACGGCGCGTGGGGTCAGGCGGTCTCCGCTCCATGAACATTTGAAGGCGCAGGGGGCTGTCTTCGGCGAGTTTGCCGGATGGGAGCGCGCCAACTGGTTTGCCGATGAAGGTCAGACGCCGGAATACGAGTATAGCTGGAAGCGCCAGAACTGGTTTGAAAACTCCGCCCGTGAACATGCCGCGATCCGCGAAGCCGTGGGGCTTTATGATATGTCCTCGTTCGGGAAAATCCGGGTGGAAGGCAAGGATGCAGAAGCTTTCCTTAACCATATCTGTGGTGCAGATATGGCTGTGGTTAACGGAAAAATCGTTTATACACAGTTCCTTAATCAGTATGGCGGGATTGAGGCGGACGTCACTGTGACCCGTCTAAGCGATGACGCCTACCTTGTTGTCACCCCGGCAGCGACGCGCCTTGCGGATCAGACGTGGATGCGTCGTCACAAGGGAGATTTCAATGTGGTTCTCAGCGATATGACGCCCGGAGAAGCCGTTCTTGCCATCATGGGTCCGAACGCGCGCGCGCTGATGCAAACGGTGTCGCCCCATGACTTCAGCAATGACGCGCATCCGTTTGGGATGGCCCATGAGATTGAGCTGGGGATGGGCTTGGCCCGCGCGCACCGCGTCTCTTACGTCGGTGAGTTGGGCTATGAGATTTACATCAGCTCTGACATGGCGGGCCATGTGTTTGAGACGCTGCACGAGGCCGGTCAGGATCACGGGTTGAAGCTGTGTGGTCTGCATATGATGGACAGCTGCCGCATCGAAAAAGGGTTTCGCCATTTCGGCCATGACATCACCTGCGAGGATCATGTGGTTGAGGCGGGGCTTGCCTTTGCAGTGAAGACGGCCAAACCCAGCTTCATCGGGCGCGACGCGGTGCTGCGCAAGAAAGACGAGGGCGTGAACGCGCGGATGCTGCAGTTCCGGCTCACAGACCCGGAACCGCTTTTGTATCACAATGAGCCGATCCTGCGGGATGGGGAGGTTGTGGGCCATCTGACCTCGGGCGCTTATGGTCACACGCTGGGCGGCGCGATGGGTCTTGGCTATGTGCCCTGCAAGGGCGAAAGCCCGTCGGAGGTGCTGGCCAGCGGCTATGAGATTGAGGTGGCGGGCGCGCGTGTTGCGGCGGAAGCCTCGCTCAAGCCGATGTATGATCCCAAGTCAGAGCGGATGCGTGCCTGACGCCCCTTGGCAACCGGGGATGTGGGGCGTATAGGCACGCCCTGATCCCAGACCAACCGGAGCCGAGCCAATGCAGGGCAGTGCCAATCTGAACGTGATGATGAAAGCCGCGCGCAAAGCGGGGCGGTCGCTGGCCAAGGACTTCCGCGAGGTCGAGAATCTGCAGGTCTCGATGAAAGGGGCTGGCGACTTTGTCAGCCGTGCTGATCTGGCCGCCGAAGAGATCATCAAGACCGATCTGATGGAAGCACGCCCCACCTATGGCTGGATGGCCGAAGAAGGTGGCGAGATCGAAGGCAAAGACCCCACCCGTCGCTGGATTGTTGATCCGCTGGATGGCACGACGAATTATCTGCACGGTCTGCCCCATTGGGCCGTGTCCATCGCGCTGGAGCATAAGGGCGAAATCATCTCGGGCGTGGTCTATGATCCGTCCAAGGATGAGCTGTTCTGGGCTGAAAAGGGCCAAGGCGCGTGGATGAACGAAAGCCGGTTGCGGGTGTCGGGCCGCCATAAACTGATCGAAAGCATTTTTGCCACCGGTCTGCCGTTTGCTGGCCGCGCCGATCTGCCCGAAACCCTGCAGGAACTGGCGCGTCTTCTGCCCGCGACCGCTGGTGTGCGGCGTTTCGGGGCGGCCTCGCTCGATTTGGCCTATGTCGCCGCAGGCCGCTACGATGGTTTCTGGGAGCGTCGCCTGCAAAGCTGGGATCTGGCGGCCGGTAGCCTGATCGTCCGCGAAGCCGGTGGCCTGGTAGAGCCGCTGACCCCTGGCAAGAATATCGTTGAAGATGGCGAGATTATCGCCGCGAACGAGCCGATCTTTGAGACCTTTGCCAAAGTGATCCGCAATAGCTGATGTCGCAATTGCAGGTTTCTGCGCAACGCACTGTTTCGCCTTAAGCGACTGTTGCCGCGACCTTGTCGGACCCTTGCCCTGTTTCTGACACGGTTGGGGCAGATCACGAAGATATGTTTAGATCTGCTCTCAAACCCCGCCTTAATCGCTTCTGGACCGATGAAGATGGCGCCGTGACTGTCGACTGGGTCATGGTCACCGCTGGTGTCGTCGCTTTGAGCATCGCTGTCCTTAACCTTGTGGGGGACAGCTCGATGGAATTGACCAAGAAGGTCTCGACCGAGATGTCGACGGCAGCTGTGGCCAGCTACACGATCAAGTAACGTCTATCGGTCAGCGGGGTGATTGATCCCGTCGGCCCAGCCCACCTCGCCCAGGTCGCGCGGGTTGATCCCGTCGAGAATGGCGACGTTGACCCCGTACTCATCGGGGTTCGAGCGCCGTTGGTGATGTGTGTAAATTCCGCAGGTCTTGCAGAAATAATGCTTCGCCGTGTGGGTGCCCCACGTATAGAGCGTCAGGTTTTCAGCGCCTTTCAGCACTTTGATTCCGCTAAGCGGCGCCGACACCGCAATCGCCCCGCGGCGGCGGCAAAAGCTGCAATCGCAGCGCCTTGCGGTGTTCAACCCATCGCTGAGCGTCACCTCCAGCACAACAGCGCCGCAATGACAGGTGCCGCGCATCAGCGGTTTCTCGGCACGTTTGGAATGGAACTGCGGGCGAATTTGTACTTCGCCTCGGGATGGGGCGGATGCCCGTCGGTGCGGTTCCAATAGGCTGGTCCGCCGCGCCGCAGCCAAATCGGAATGACCAGAGCAAAACCAATAATAAAACCGCCCGCATGGGCCCAGTAGGCAACCCCGCCGCCCGCTTGATTGGCAGCCACTCCGTTGAACAATTGCAGGCCGAACCAGACGCCCAGCATCAGCCATGCGGGCACGGGAAAGATGCGGAAGTAAACGACGAGGATCAGCAGGATATCGACGCGGGCCTTCGGGAAAAGCAACAGGTATCCGCCCATCACGCCCGCAATCGCGCCAGATGCGCCAACGGTCGGAATGGTGGAGCCAGGCTCGGCCAGCACATGCACCAGCCCCGCGCCCAGTCCGCTGAGCAGGTAGAAGATCAAAAAGCCCCAATGGCCGAACTCTTCTTCCAGATTGTCCCCGAAAATCCACAAAAACAGCATGTTGCCTGCAAGGTGCATGATGCCGCCGTGCAGGAACATCGACGTAAAAAGCCCGCCAAACTCGGTGCCCGCGCTGACCCTTGCGGGCATCAGCGCCCAAGTGTCGTAGAAAGCGTTCAACGCGCGCGGGTTCTCGAAAAGTGGCCAATAGCTGATGAAAACCGCGATATTTGCGGCGATCAGGGCATAGGTCACGAAAGGCGTGCGCTCGGACGGGTTGTGATCGCGGATTGGAAGCATGTCCGCAAGGTTGGCGCAAAGTGGGGCGGGGTCAAGCGCGACTTGATTTTTACGCGTCGCGCGGCAGGTGTGCAGGATGAGATATTTTTTGATCCCCCTCCTTTTGGCTGGTCCCGCTTGGGCCGAGTGCCCCCCCGTTGCCGATACCAGTACAGAGCGCGCGGCGCTGCTGTCGCAGTTGAAAGTGGCCCCCGATCCCGGAGCGGCGCAGGTGCTGAATGCGCAGTTATGGGAAATCTGGCTGATGGCGCCTGATGACAAGGCCCAAGATCTTCTGGACGGCGCGGTCGAACGGATGCGTCTGGGGGATCTGGATCGGGCGATCACGCAATTGGACGAACTCGTCTCTTACTGCCCTGACTATGCCGAGGGCTATAATCAACGCGCCTTTGCCTATTATCTCAAACAAGATTTTGCCCCAGCACTGGCCGATCTTGACCGTGCTCTTGCGATCCTGCCAGAGCATATCGGTGCGCTGTCTGGCAAGGGTCTGACGCTGATTGGGATGGGGCGGGCGGCGGCTGCGCAAAAGGCGTTGCGCGAGGCGGTTGATCTGCATCCCTGGCTGTCAGAACGCGCCCTTCTGGTCGAGCCGCCGGGCGAAGAGCTTTAGCTTTACACCGCTTGGCTGACTTGTATTGTCGCGCGGCCTAGCCCGATTTGGCGGCGGCCCGCGTGATGGAATGGTAGACATAGGAGACTTAAAATCTCTAGGCCGAAAGGCCGTGCCGGTTCGAGTCCGGCCGCGGGTACCATCTTTGAGCGCAGGCGTTATAAGCCGCGCTTCGCCTTGTAGAATTTCACGACCAATGTGATGCCAAGAGCCAAGAGTACGACCCCAAGGATCAGCGACGCTGGAAATGGCACGATCCAGGGCGTTGCGATGGACGAGGCTCCGATCAGGCAGCAGAAGAATCCCAGCATAAACAGCGACCAGCGCGGCGCATCGAGATCGGCGCGTTCGTCTTTGCGGACAAGATCATCGAAATCTGATTTGGGCATTTTGGCTTCCTCTTGACGTCTTTTTCATGTGGGCATGATCAGGCGGCGTTCAATGCTCGGACCGGCTTTGACTTGCAGGTGCTTTCGGCGGCAGGCGCGGGATCCAATAGGGAACGCGCGCTTGATAGGCGCGAAAGCGATCCTTGTAGATCTTGGTAAACCGCCGCTCTTTGAGGCGCGGGGCAAGGAGGCAATAGGCGGTGTAGGCGCTGGCAAGAACCAGTTGGTCCGGCGTCCAGACCGGCACCGTCCACAGCACCAACGCGAAGGACACATAGATCGGCTGGCGCACGTATTTGAAGAGGCCCGTTTCAGGCATGTCGGGAAAGACGACCTTCTTGCCGCGCGCCAGCGACATCCATCCCAGCGCGCCGCTTTGCACCTCGGGGCCTGCGTCGAAGGACGCCTTGGTCAGCAGCGCCCAGCTTGTCAGATAGGCCAGTGTGATCAGCCCAAATGTGACCCCTTCAGCGCGCCACAGGATGATGCCCGACGGCGTCCAGAGGGTGAAAAGAAGCAGCAACTGGATCGAGGCGATGGTTGCGTAGACCGTTGTGGAAAGGGTCTTGCCGTGTGGCTTTGGGGCCAGCTTTTCCAGCAAAGGCCGCCCGCGGTCAGACAGCAGGAACGAGTGGCCTAACGGGAACTGCAACAGCAGCAGGGCGTTTGTGAGAAACGCCCATGGCCATGCCACGTTGCCAAAACCAAGGCTCATCCCGAAGAACAGCCCGACCAGCATCGCAAGGCCTGCCAAGGCGAAAATGCCGTGGCAGACCAACCCATAGATCAGCGCAATGCGGAGCGCGCGTTTGTCGTCATTCAGTTCAAGTCTCATACCGAGCGAGATAACCCGCGCCCGGCAAAAGTCAGGGGGCGGTCAGTCGCGGGTGCCCGAGAACCGCTCTTGCCAATCCGCGCGTTCATCATCGGTGATTTTGCGGAAGGTGACATCCGGCACGGTGAAGGCGTGGCCAGGTTGGAGCAGTTCCAAAGCGGCGGCGACATCGTCGGGCCAAGCCTCGTCCTGTGTCTGCATTGCGGTCATCAGCGTGGCAGAAGCGTCGGGGATAAACGGCTTGGAGAGGACCGCGTAGAGCCGGATCAGATTCAGCGCGAGGCGGATTTGCGTCGCGGCTTGGTCCGGGTCTTCCTTGAATGTCGACCAAGGGGCGGCGGCTTGCAGGTATTCGTTCCCGGCGACCCAGATGGCGCGCAACTCGTTCGCGGATTTGCGAACCTCCATCGCATCCATATGGCCCTCATAGGCGCGGATGCGGGTGGTCAGGTCGGCGATCAGGGCGGTCTCGGCGTCGGTATATGCGCCGCCCGCGGGAACCTCTTCGCCGAATTTCGAGCGGCAGAATTTCGTGACGCGGGAGACGAAGTTGCCCAGCACGTCGGCCAGATCCTTGTTGACCGAGGCCTGGAAGTTCTCCCACGTGAATTCGCTGTCGGAGCTTTCGGGCGCGTGGGAAAGCAGCCACCAGCGCCAGTAATCGGCTGGCAGGATTTCAAGCGCTTGGTCCATGAACACACCACGCCCCTGCGAGGTGGAGAACTGCCCGCCGTCATAGTTCAGGTAGTTGAACGATTTGATGTAATCGACCAGCTTCCACGGCTCGCCGGACCCCATGATCGTGGCGGGGAAGCTGAGCGTGTGGAAGGGCACGTTATCCTTGCCCATGAACTGGGTGTAGCGGACATCCTCCGCGCCCTTATCGGTGCGCCACCAGCGTTCCCAATCGCCGCCATTCGCCTCGGCCCATTCGCCTGCGCAGGCGATGTATTCGATGGGCGCGTCGAACCAGACGTAGAAGACCTTGCCTTCCATGCCGGGCCAATCGGCATCGCCATTTTTGACAGGGATGCCCCAATCCAGATCGCGGGTGATACCGCGGTCTTGCAGGCCATCACCATCATGCAGCCATTTCTTGGCAATAGACGTGGTCAGCACCGGCCAGTCGGTCTTGCTGTTGATCCAATCGTCAAGTTTGCCCTTCATCTGGCTTTGCTTGAGATACAGATGCTTTGTCTCGCGCACCTCCAGATCGGTGGAGCCTGAAATGGCAGAGCGCGGGTTGATCAGGTCGGTCGGTTCCAGCTGTTTGGTACAGTTTTCGCATTGATCGCCACGGGCTTTCTCATAGCCGCAATTGGGGCAGGTGCCTTCGATATAACGGTCCGGCAGAAAGCGGCCATCGGCGTTGGAATAGACCTGACGCTCAGACACTTCCTCGATCAGACCGGCGTCATGCAGACGGCCCGCGAAATGCTGGGTCAGCGCGTGGTTCTGCGGGCTGGAAGAGCGCCCGAAATGATCAAAAGACAGGCGGAAGCCCTTGGCAATCTCAGCCTGAATACCGTGCATTTCAGCGCAATATTCAGCAACGGGTTTCCCGGCCTTTGCTGCGGCCAGTTCAGCGGGAGTGCCATGCTCATCCGTGGCGCAGAGAAACATCACCTCATGGCCGCGCCCGCGCTGGTAGCGCGCGTAAAGATCGGCGGGCAACTGGCTGCCGATGAGGTTTCCCAAATGCTTGATCCCATTGATATAGGGGATAGCGGAAGTGATGAGGTGGCGGGCCATGGGCAGCGTCCTGTTGATTGGCAGTCATACCGTCCGCGCGGTTTAACGCCTTTCGCGCGACCGGCGCAACAGTCGACCGATCAGCGGCGAAGTGCGCGGCGCGTAGACATAGGCCGTGCGGTCCGGGTTGGTGCCGCGCACGCGCATCCGGATCAGCCCGAAGATCACCAGCCCCAGATGGCCCACCGCGATGAAGGTGAAAAGCGCAGGTGGACCGTAGGTCGCGATCAGAACCGAGGTCAGATAGGGGGCCGAGATGGCCCCGACCGCGTAGTAGAAGAGCAATGCGGCGGAGAGCTCGACCCGTTCTTCGGATTTGGCGAAGTCATGGGCGTGGGCTGCGGCGACCGAATAGATCGGGAAGGTCAGAAAGCCAAAGAGGGCAGAGGCGGACATCACCAACGCTCGGCCCAGATCGGCGCTGTAGACGATCAATGCACAGCCGATCAACGACACGGCGGAAAAAGCGATCAGCACCCAGCGCCGGTCGTAGCGATCCGCAAGCCAACCCGCCGGATATTGCGCCAAAGCGCCGCCTGCCACGAAAGCCGCAAGGAAGTAGCCGATATCACTAGCGCTCAGCCCGATCTCTTGCCCGTAGATCGGGCCGACCATGCGAAAGCTCGATGCGGTCAGACCCGCGATCACGACGGCTGCCGCCGCGAGGGGAGAGCGGCTCCATGCGAGGGCGGGGCGCATCCGCGGGTTCTGCGGGATTTCGGGTTGTTTGACCGTCGTCAGCGTCAGTGGCAGCAGAGAGGCGCAGCAGAGCAGCGTCAGGATATTATAGGCCATGTAGGTTGGCAGGCCAGCCAGCACGCCGATCATGAGTTGCGCGCCGAGTGATGCGCCCAGATCGACGATGCGGTAGATGCCCATCGCCCGACCGCGTGTTTCGTTCGTGACCTTGGCTTGCAGCCACCCTTCGATGATCGTGTAGCAGCCTGCAATCGTCATGCCGGACGCGACCCTCAGCAGCGCCCAGACTGTCGGGTTCTGGCTAAGCGTGTGGCCCAGCATCCCGATGGCGCCAAGGGCGGTGAACGCGGCAAAGGCGCGGCTGTGACCGACACTTCCCAGTAAGCGCGGTGCCCACCAGCAGCCGATGAAGAAGCCCACGAAATGCGCGGACCCCAGCAAGCCCACCTGCGCGGTCGAGAAGTTGAACGCCAGTCCCGAAAGTGCATCCAGCGGACCAACTCCGCCTGAGCTAAGTTGCAGCAAAGCGACAGACAGAAAGAGAGCAGCAAATGAGATCGCAAGGCGCATATCGCGCACCATGATCCGATTTCGCAAAGGTGCAAGCCTTGCTGCGACGCCTCGCGTCGTTTGTGGTCTTTTGCGCGGGCGGTGACTTCGGGTTTGCTCTGGCAACATCACCGCCTAGATAAGAAGCCACGCTGATACGAAGGATTCCCGACATGAAGATGAACCCGCTGGGCCGCACTGGCCTGATGGTGAGCGAGCTGTGCCTCGGCTCGATGACCTGGGGCAGCCAGAATACCGAGGCTGAGGGTCACGCGCAGATTGATCGCGCGTTGGAGGCGGGCATCAATTTTGTCGACACCGCCGAGATGTATCCGGTGAACCCGGTGCGTGCCGAAACCATTGGCCATTCCGAGCAGATCATTGGGGAGTGGTTTGCCAAGGGCGGCGCGCGCGACCGGATGATCCTTGCGACGAAGCATTCAGGCGCAGGTCTGGGCTATGTTCGTGACGGTGCGCCGATTTCCTCGGCCACAATTGCAGAAACGGTTGAGGGTAGCCTGAAGCGGCTCAAGACCGATTATATCGACCTTTACCAGTTTCATTGGCCCAACCGGGGCGGTTACATGTTCCGCCAGAACTGGATGTTTGATCCGAGCGCGCAGGACAAAGCCACCACGATGGCGCATATGCAAGACGCGCTCGGCGCGCTGCAAGGCCTTGTAGATGCGGGCAAAATTCGCGCTTTCGGGCTGTCGAATGAAAGCGCGTGGGGCACAACGCAATGGCTGCTTAAATCCGATGAAGGTCATGGGCCGCGCGTGGCGTCGATCCAGAATGAATATTCGCTGCTCTGCCGGATGTATGACACCGACCTGGCCGAGATGAGCCTCAATGAAGATGTGGGGCTTTTGGCGTTCTCGCCTCTCGCGGCGGGTTTGCTGACGGGTAAATATCAGAACGGCGCTGTGCCAAAAGGCAGCCGGATGGATCTGAACGGGGATCTGGGTGGGCGCAAGACCGATCGGGCTTTTGCTGCCGTGCAGGCCTATCTGGATATCGCGGATGTCTTTGGGCTTGATCCGGTGCAGATGTCACTGGCCTGGTGTCGCACGCGGCCCTTCATGACGTCAGCGATCTTCGGGGCCACCACGATGGAGCAACTCGACCGCGCGCTGGGCTCGGTCGAGGTCACGTTATCGGAAGAGGTTCTGGACGCGATCAACACGGCACATCGCGCCCATCCGATGCCCTACTGATCGGGATAAAGCGGCAGATCGGCCAGCGCCCCCAGCGGTTCGGTGGCGGTCGCTCCGGTCGAGATGCCGCCGCCCGTGACGATGCGCTTGAACTCGTCCTCGACCAGTTTGACCAACCGCGTTTTGTCGCGCTCAATCAGGTCCGGAGACAGATAGATTGCGGAGACAAGTGCGCCCTTGGCCTCTTCAGACAGGGTGCGGCGGCGCGTCTTCAACGCATCGCGGAAGTGCTTATATCCTTCTGAAAGCTCGGGGATTTCGCCGAAATCGGCTTTGTGATCTGTGCGCCGCAAGGACAGCACGCAATAGGCTTCCTGCAGCGGTTTGCCCTTCCACAAAAGCTTGCGGTCGGTGGGATCAACGCTCAGATCGGCGACGGTGATCTTGTCTTTCGGCACCGCCACAAGCGCCATCAGTTCGCTGCGGCTGAGCGTCATGTCGGTATCCAGCGCCACCTCGATCTCGACATCTGCCGACTGGCCTGCGATCAAATCAAGCCCTTCCGTGATCAGCGGCAGAAACGGCTTTACGCTGCCGACGAAACTGATCCCCGCCTGATCGGAGACGTGGGTGACATAGTCCAGAACCGGGCTGAGCAGGTTGCCGGATTTCACCGAAAATAGTCCCAGCTCCAGGCTGAGCGTCCCGCCACGCCATGGCACAGCGCCTAGCAATTGGCGTTCCACCGTGATGACCCGATCAAGGTTCTTGGGATCGAGATCAGCCAGATTTCCGGGCTTTGTGATCGCGGCCAGTTCGGCGTTGGGTTCCCCATCGCGGGCCAGCGTGATGAAGCTGTAGATCATCCCGTGAAACCGTGTCGTGAACTTGCGCGCCGCTTTGAGACGCAGGGATTCCACGAAGACCTCGACATAAACCTCATCAGGGGGCATCGGCTGCCCGGCGATCTTTCCGAGAGGGTCGGGCAGGTTGCGCACCAGCAGATAATCTGTCGGAGGCGCGCCTTTGATGCGCGTGAAAAGACGGTTCAGAAATCCCATGGCAGGGGTCCTCTCATCAGTAGTTCAGGGGAGGGTTTCGGGGGTCAAATCCATCGCGTGCAGGGCATTGGCGGCCCAGATCCAGTCGGTAAATTCCGGCATATCTCCGGGGGCGGAGTTCTCGAAGGCGAAGGCCAACACCTCATCGCCGAGCCGCAGCGCGCAGCCGCTGTCACCCGGGCTGGCCGCGAGGGTCGTTTGCACGCGCTGTTGGGTGTTGGGGCGTCTTTGTGCCAGCGATGGGTCTTGCGACTGGATATGTGTCGTCGCAAAGCCGGTTGTGGCCCCGTCAAACTCCACCGGGACATGTGGCGGCGGCCCATAGGCATCAGCGATCCGGGCTTTGCGCGCCGGGGGCGCCAGGCTGTCTGGCAGCGGAACGAAAGCCATATCGTGGACAGGGTTATGGGCCGCAACCTTGGCCGAATGCCCCCCCAGATCGACGGTCGCACCGGTTGGCCCGGTGCCATGCAGCGCCGCTGTGACCCCCAAAGTGCCACTGGCATCGCGGCATAACAAACCCGCTGTCGACAGAGCGGGGGCAGCAACCGACAAGCACGGGTCGGGCAGCGCGAGCCGCTCCATCTCTGGCAAGCGGGTATAGGTAATTTCAGGGCGCGCAATAGCGAAGAGCTGCGCAATGCCGGTCACGCCACCGGAAAGGTAGATGCCAAGGGCCATGCGAGCTTGCGGATCGACAATATCTTCCAGCCTGTGTGCGGCTTCCAGCAAATCAGCGTTTGGGATCGCGATATCGCCAGTGATCAGCCGACTGCCCGAGACATCCTCAAGGCTTGGGCTCATGATAAAGAGCGTGGGCGGCAGATCGTAATCGCCCGGTGTCAGAACAAAGCGCGCGCCCTCGGCCAGATACTGCAACGCATCCGCCAAGATCTCGACCGCGAGAAGGCGCGTGCGTTCCAGTGTCAGCCCTTCGTTGCCGATCTCGCTGGCGGCGCGGTTACCAAGTTCGGTGCCGAAAAGCCTGTTGAACGGGTCCGGATCGCCCAGCACACCTGACATGCTATCAGGCAGGGCAAGGCTGGGTTCTGGCCCCTCAAGATCATAGGCAAACTCACCAAACGGACCGCGCGTGAGCCGCCGGTTTGTGGGTCCGGCGGCGCCAAAGGGGCGGGGTGGACCATCCGGACGGTCCCGCACAGCGCGCTGCAGAACGTCTGTCAGAGTTCTCGGGCGCGGGTCGGGTGGTTCAAGAAAGTCTGTCATAAGGCAAGGTTAGCACCTTGCCCAAGCACACGTTTGAAGTTTTCGCTGCTCGTGAAAAACCCGTCAAACGGGCGTTTTCAAAGCGGCCAGAACACCAGAATGGCGGGGATCGAAACGCAGACCACAAGGATTTCCAGCGGCAATCCCATGCGCCAGTAATCGCCAAAGCCGTAGCCTCCGGGGCCCAGGATCAACGTGTTGTTCTTATGGCCAATCGGGGTCAGGAACGCGCAGCTTGCGGCGACCGCGACCGCCATGAGAAACGGGTCCGGGTTCACGCCCAATGACGTCGCCATCTGAATGCCGACAGGTGCGGCGACGATGGTCGTCGCCGTGTTGTTCAGCACATCCGACAGCGTCATCGTCACAACCATCAGAACCGTCAGGATCATCCAGGCAGGCAACCCTTGGGTCAGGTCGACCAAGGCACCTGCAATCAACTCGGTCCCACCAGAGGTTTCCAGCGCCGCACCGAGCGGGATCATCGAGCCCAGCAAGACCACCACGGGCCATTCGATATGGCTGTAAAGCTCGGACAGCGGCACGATTTTCGACAGCACGAAAGCCACAACCACGATACCTAATGCGACAGGCAGATAGACCAGCCCCAGAGAAGCCGCGATCACCGCCGCGCCGAACATGCCGATGGCCCACCAGACCTTCTTGTCTTCGGTGACCGCCAGGCCGCGATCGGCCAAGGGCAGACAGCCCAGCCATTCGGTCACGTCATTGGCGCTGTCCTGTGGGACCAGCAAAAGCAGGATATCGCCCGTGCGAATAGGCGTTTTGCGGATCTGCTGGCGGATGGATTTACCCTGCCGTGAAATCCCCATCAACACCGTGCGCTGCCGCCACGCCAACCCGATAGACTGCGCCGTGCGCCCGGTCAGCCGGGATTGTTCCGTGACGACGACCTCGATCACCGCAAGCCCTTGGCCCTCGGCGCGCAATAATTCCTCGCGCTTGGCATCCGCAAAATCGAGGCTCTCTGCCGCGCGGTATTCATCCAGCGCATCTGGGGTGGCTTCTAGCACAAGCGCATCCCCGGCTTGCAGGCGGGTGCTGCCCGCCGTGCCGTAACGCCGCTTGCCCCCGCGCACGAGGCCCAGAATGGCGACGTCATTCTTTTCGGCGACCTCGTAAAGATCGCGCAGGCGTTGGTCGATCAGCTTGCTGTCCTCAGGGATTGTCAGCTCGGCGATATACTCGGCGTAGTCCTCCATCGGGTCGCCGGCCTGATGCGTGCCGGTCCGCTGCGGAATGAAGCGCCAGCCGATCAGGGCGACAAACGCCATGCCGGCAATCGCCGTGATCCCGCCTACGGGCGCGAAGTCAAACATCCGAAACGGCTCGCCCAGCGTGTCCTCACGGATTGTCGCGATGATGATATTGGGCGGCGTGCCGATCAGCGTGACCATGCCGCCAAGGATCGTTGCAAAGCTCAGCGGCATCAGCGACAGCGACGGCGCGCGCCCGGCTTTGCGGGCGGTCTGAATGTCCACCGGCATCAGCAGCGCCAGGGCCGCGACATTGTTCATGAATGCCGACAGGACACCGCCGATCCCACCCATCAGCGCAATATGCGCACCCAGACCGCGGCTGCTGTCCACCAATGTGCGCGTTATCAGGAAAACAGCGCCCGAACGCACCAGCCCCGCCGAGACCACCAGCACCAATGCAACCACCAAGGTTGCCGGATGTCCGAAGCCCGAGAACGCGTCGTCCTCGGGCACAACGCCCAGCACCACGCCGATCAACAATGCCGATAAGGCAACGATATCATAGCGAAATTTGCCCCAGAGCAGCATTCCGAAGACACCGCCAAAAAGGGAAAACAGGATAATCTGGTCACTGGTCATGCGTGCTGCCTTTCAGGGTGTCCACACCCTAACCAGACCAATCCGGCGCGCAAGGAGTGAAAACACCCTTGCACATGCATAGGTATGCATTAACTTATCCTTGTGACCCAACGTAACCTGTCTTTGGGAGGAGACATCTTATGCTCACAACATCCTTGAAAACCTTGCTGGCCGGTGCGGCCGCAATTGCGATGACAACGACCATCGCCTCTGCCGAGACGCGTTTGGCGTTTGGTGCGACCAACGCGCAGTCGGCGCATTACGCGTATTTTGCGGCACTCGCGAAAGTCGTGAACGAGGCCAACCCTGACTATCAAGCCTCTGTCGTCGAAACCGGGGCGACCGTGGACAACCTCAAGCGCATGGAGCGCGGCCAGCTTGATCTGGGGCTCATAACCACATCGGCGCTTTATCACGCCAATAACGGGATCAAGACATTCGACGGGGAACCCATCGAATCCAAGTTGCTTTGGGCCTATTCGCTCGCTCCGCAGAACGTCGTTGTTCGTCAGGATAGCGGGATCACCAGCTTTGAAGATCTTAACGGCGCGCGGTTTGGCCCCGGCCAACGTGGTTCTTCGACCGAAGCCACATCGCAGGACGTCATGGGCGTATTTGGCATCGAGCCTGATTGGGTGCGCGGGTCCAATGGCGAACTGGCCGCAGCGATCAAAGACAATCGTGCGACCGGCTTTATCAAATCCGCAGTGGGCACGTCTTTTGACGCGCTGACCACCGATATCGCGACGTTCACGCCGGTTCAGGTGCTGGGCCTCAGCGAAGAGCAAACCACCATGATCCGGGAGCAATTGCCCGAACTGTCCATCGTCGACATGCCTGGTGGTGAGATGGAGAACTCAGGTCCCTACACGACCTGGGGCTTCATGATCGGCGTGTCCGCGCGTCCCGATCTGCCTGAAGATGTCGCCTATAACATCGTCAAGGCCGTCATGGAGGATGAGGTCGAGCAAGCAACGGCGTTTCCCGCAGTCGAAGGCGCAAACCTGGCCGAGCTGACCCTGCAATACGCGACCTCGCCGCTGCACCCCGGCGCGATCCGCTATTTTGAGGAAATCGGCCTGACCGTTCCCGACAACCTGCGCTAAACCGTTGGCTACATGACAAAACGGCCGCGCCCTGCACGGGGCGCGGCGGCTTTTTGACGAAAGAAAGCTCACGCGATGCAGACCGATCCCGCCCCCGGAACCGAGCCTCCGCTGCCGGACACGCTGCGCACCCGTGCGATTGCGTTTTTCAGCCTGGTGATCGGTCTTTTTGTCTTTTACACATCCTTTTTCGGCGCATTCGAAACCCTGATCCAACGCGCGATCTTCGTGGGAATGATTACAATCATGGGCGTGCTGCTGTTCCCGCTCGGGGAGGGCAGGCGGTGGCGCCCGCTTGGGGCCGCGCTTGATGGCGCGATGGCGCTCTTTGTGCTTGGATCGGTTGCTTACATCATCTCGAACTTTGAACGGATCATGGTCGAGCTGCCCTTCGCGGAAACGCTCGACATGGTGCTGGGATTTGGCACGCTTCTCATAATCCTAGAGCTTGCCCGCCGCTCTGCCAGTCTGATTTTTCCGATCATCGTTGGCGGCATGGTGGCATATGCTTTCTTTGGCGATGCCATCCCCGGCGCGTTCGGCCATCGCGGGTTTGGCGCGGGCTACATTACCGAGGTGATCTTCCTGTCTGACCGCGGCTTGTGGGGCATGCTGGTGTCGATCGCCTCCACCACGCTGGCGGCCTTCATCCTGTTCGGCGCTTTGCTGCTTCACACCGGCGCGGGTCAGACCTTTTTCGATCTCAGTGCGCGGGCCGGGGGCAAAAGCCCCGGCGGAGCGGCTAAAATATCGACCATCGCGTCGGGTCTCTTCGGGTCGATCTCTGGCTCGTCGGTTGCGAATATTGCGACCACGGGCAATTTCACGATCCCGCTGATGAAGCGCCTGAAATACCCCGCGCCCTTCGCAGGCGGGGTCGAGGCTGTTGCCTCTACCGGCGGGCAACTTGCGCCCCCGATCATGGGGACCGCGGCTTTCGTGATGGCCGAACTGGTCGGCGTAAACTATTGGACGATCGCTGCTGTCGCCATCATGCCTGCCTTTCTGTTTTATCTGGGCGTCTTCGCGACGGTCCACATGATTGCCCGCAAGCGCAATCTGGGTGCCGTCGATGCGCAAGATTTGCCCGATTGGCGCGCGGCTTTGAACTGGCGGCGCATGGCCCCAATCCTTGCCGGGATCATCGGGCTCGCCTACGGCATATGGAACGGCAACTCGATCCAATTGACCGCATGCTTCGGCATGATCGGCATCATTGTGGCCTATACGTTCGCCACACTGACAGGTGGCGGCAGCGTCAAAGAGGTGGTCCTGACCTTGATCCGCGCACTGCAAGACGGCGGCAAAGGCGTGGTGATTGTCGGTATATTGCTGGTGGCGGCACAGGTCTTTGTGTCGATGGTCAACCTGACCGGCGTGGGGGTTGCCGTGACCTCGCAGATCCTGAGCTTTGCAGGCGATAACATCTGGCTGATCGCAGGCATCATGGCCATCGTTTGCTTGATCGCAGGTATGGGTCTGCCGACCTCAGCCGCATACGTTCTGGTCGCGGCCGTCTTCGCGCCTGTGCTGATCCAACAAGGCCTGGACCCGCTGATGGTGCATCTCTTCGTGCTCTATTACGCGGCACTTTCGGTGATCACGCCGCCTGTCTGCGTTGCCGTTTTTGTGGCGGCAACCATCGCCAAGGCTCCATGGCTGACGGTTGCCCGCGACACGCTTCGGTTGGGCGGCACCGCCTATGCGATCCCGATGCTCTTTATCGCCTATCCGGGTATGCTTTTGAACGGCGGGCCCGAACAAATCGCCCTCGCGCTGGCCTCTGGCATTGGCTTCACGCTCTCGATCGCAGCGCTCGCCGCTGGCCGCACTTTGCGCATAGCGGGGCCGGTCGCGCCGCTGGTCTGGATCACCCTCGCTGTGCTGGCGGCCATTCCGTCTTGGCTGCCAACCGTTATCGCGCTGGCAGGCCTCGTCGCAACAATGCGCTTGCCGCAACCCGCAACCGAGCCGCCAGACAGGATTGCACCCGCCTGACGCTTTCCTTTATAGGTCTGGCAACGCGAGATATGATAGGACGTAAGGCACATGGCAGGCCATTCAAAATGGGCAAACATCCAGCACCGTAAGGGACGTCAGGACAAGCTGCGCTCTAAGCTTTTCTCGAAGCTGGCCAAGGAAATCACCGTGGCCGCGAAGATGGGCGACCCCGACCCGGACAACAATCCGCGCCTGCGGCTTGCCGTAAAGGAAGCCAAGTCGCAATCGGTGCCGAAGGACGTGATCGACCGCGCGATCAAGAAATCCCAAGGTGGTGATGCCGAAAATTACGACGAAATCCGCTATGAGGGCTACGGGCCGAATGGCGTTGCCGTGATCGTGGAAGCGATGACCGACAACAAGAACCGCACGGCCTCTACCGTGCGCTCCACCTTCACCAAGAACGGCGGTAATCTGGGAGAGACGGGGTCGGTCTCATTCATGTTCGAGCGCAAGGGCGAAGTGACTTACACCGCCGAGGCGGGTGATGCCGACACTGTCATGATGGCCGCGATTGAAGCGGGGGCCGAGGATGTCGAAAGCTCGGACGAGGGCCATACGATCTATTGCGCTGACACCGATCTGGGCGCGGTTTCCAGTGCTTTGGAAGCTGAGTTGGGCGAATCCGAGTCGACCAAGCTGATCTGGAAACCCACCACCACGACCGAGCTTGATCTGGACGGCATGCAAAAGCTGATGAAGCTGATCGACGCGCTTGAGGATGACGACGATATTCAGCGCGTGACGGCGAATTTCGAGGCCTCAGACGAGGTGCTGGAGCAGCTCTAAGTCCCTGCCAGAGCCTGCTTTTTCGCCACATGCTCGCGCCAGGCGATAAAGCTGACGGCGGCCATGATCAGCGCGCCACCCAGCACGACCCACGCATCAATTGCCTCGTTGAAAAATGCGGCGCCCAAGATCACTGACCAGATCAATTGCAGGAATGTGACCGGTTGCGTGACGGCAAGCGGGGCCGCCACGAAGGCCAGCGTCATCGTGTAATGCCCCGCCGTGGCAAAGCAGGCGACAAGAAACAGCCAGCCCAGTTGTTCAATGGTAACCGGCACCCAGACCGCGTAGGCAAATGGCGCCAGCCCCAGCGTCACGAAGAGCGACAGCATGCCGACGACAACCGCTGCGTTCACCTCTGTGCTCATCACTTTCATGATTAGATAGCCGCCCGCAAACATCAGCGCTGTGCCGAGCATCGCGATATGGCCGGGCGACAGCTCTCGAAAACCGGGCCGCAGGATGATCAACGCGCCGACAAGCGCGGCAACAATCGCAATGATCCTGCGGATCGCGATCTTTTCGCCCAGAAGCACAGCCGCTCCGATGGTCACGTAGATCGGCGAGAGGTAGTTCATCGCTGTCACCTCAGCGATGGTGATCTGCGTCATCGCGTAGAACCATAGGATGACTGCACCCGTATGGAGCACGCCCCGGACGCCAAACAGGGTCATCTGACGACGGGTCAGATGCGCTTGCAGGATCGGGCGGATCATCGGGATGACGAAGACAAGCCCCAGCAAATACCGCAAGAATGCTGCCTGAGCGGCTGGTACATCGCTGCCCACATGCTTGACGATGGCAGTCACGGCGACAAAGTTCAGCCCTGTCATGATCTGCCAGAAAATTCCCGCCGCAGGGCGGTGTGTGCTTGGCTCCATGCGCTGACCTGACCGCAAAGCGCGTGGCCGCGCAAGCCCTAGCTGAGCAACAGCTTCGCAGCAATCGCCCACATCACGCAACCGATAACGATTTCAAGCACTTGCCACGCGCGTGGGTTCGCAAAAACAGGTGCCAGAAGCCGCGCGCCATACCCCAGCGCAAAGAAGAAAACGAATGACGCCGACATGCCCCCCAAGGCAAAGCCCAACCGGCTATCATATTGCGCCGAGATCGAGCCGAGCATCACCACCGTGTCCAGATAGACATGCGGGTTGAGCCACGTGATCGCCAGACAGGTGCCGACGGCTGCCCAAACCGAGCCCGCGCTCTCAGAGCTGGGTTTCAGCGCTTCGCCCCCCTTGCGCGCTCGCGCAAAGCTCATCGCGCCATAGACCAGCAGGAACGCGACGCCGCCGTAAAGAAACACCGTTCCGATCCAGGGGGCGGCTTCGGACAATGCACCAAAACTACTGACGCCGACGGCAATCAGCACGGCATCGCTTAAGGCGCAGGTCAGAACCAACGGCAAAACATGCTCTCGCCGCAGCCCTTGTCGCAGCAAGAACGCGTTTTGAGCGCCAATGGCAAGGATCAGCGATAATCCCAGGAAGAAACCGGCGAAATAGGCAGTGCTCATGAAAACTCCTCGTTTTCATAGGGCCTACATGTTAGAATTACATTCATCTAGTGAATGTTTCTAATATTGTATAAGCTACGCTTATGTATGATCCAACACTTCTCGCCACGCTCAGCACGGTTGCCCGATGCGGTAGCTTCGATCTGGCGGCGGCACAACTGTCCATCACGCAATCGGCGGTCTCGCAACGGATCAAAACGCTGGAAGATCGCGTCGGCACCGTCCTGATTGAGCGCGGAACGCCCAGCCTGCCCACCGCCGCGGGCGCACGGCTGATCCGCCATGCGGACGAAGTTTCTCTTCTGGAACAGCAGCTTGCCAGAGACATGGCGCTTACACAGACCCAAAGCGCGCCGGTACGTATCGCTGTGAATGCCGACAGTCTGGACACATGGGTTCTGCCAGCGCTTGCCAAATGCGAAGGGCTGCTTTTCGATCTCGTCGTCGATGATCAGGACCATTCCGCGCGTTGGCTTCGTCAAGGCGATGTGGCTGCGGCAATCACAAGTCGCGCCGACCCGATTCAAGGCTGCGACAGTGTCCCGCTGGGCGCGCTGCGCTACCGCGCCACGGCCAGCCCGGCCTTCATGGCGCGCTATTTCGCAGATGGTGTGACCGAAACAACCCTGCGAGCCGCCCCCGCGCTGACCTATTCCCGTCGCGACCGCCTGCAACAAGACTGGGTTGCCCGCCAGCTTGGCAAACGTGTGCCACTTGCGACCAACCTGCTGCCAAGCACGGTAGGCTTTGTAACCGCATCTCTGCTGGGCCTTGGCTGGGGCATGAACCCCGAGCCGTTGGTCCGCGGCCTCTTGGATGAGGGGCAACTGATCGAAGTCATTGAAGGCGTCGCACTTGAGACCCCGCTCTACTGGCAGATCAGTCGCATCACAGCCAAGCCATTGAAAGAGCTGACGAAAAATATCCAGGATGCTGCATCAACAGCTCTCATACGACAGCAAAACCAACCTTAACGCGCGGCTTCATCTTTGCAAAAATACTCTCGCCGAAGGCGCCGCCGTCAGGCGGTTTCTGCCTCTGCGTCATCACCTTGCACATGCGCCTGAAAATTATCGAAAAATGCATTCGCCATCTTGGTCGCAAAGCCATTGATGATCCGGTTGCCCAGCTGCGCGATCTTGCCGCCGACCTTCGCATCCACGTCATAAACCAGCTCCGTTCCCTCGGGAACGTCATTCAGCACGACCGACGCACCGCCTTTTGCAAAGCCTGCGACGCCGCCTTTGCCTTCGCCGCTGATCCGGTAGCTTTCGGGCTTTTGAACATCCGACAATGTGACCGCGCCCTTGAAGGTCGCCTTTACCGGGCCAACTTTCTGGGTGACAACTGCGTCAAACCCCTCTTCCGGGTTGCCGGTCAATTCGGTGCAGCCGGGGATGCACTCTTTGAGCACTTCGGCCGAGTTCAGGGCCTCCCACACCGTTTTGCGATCCGCCGCGATCACGCGGGTTCCGGACATTTCCATGGGCATACCTCCTCCGTTAGCCGTCTATCTCATAGGGCAACAACCCGCGGCGATCCGGGTCAAAGCGCAAATGCTTCTCCAGCGGCGGGACCGAGCGTTGATGACATCCTTTACGTTCGCAAATCCGGCACGAGATGCCGATGGGTTCAAAAGCCGCATCATTGTCGAGGTCCAGACCGTCCGAATACACAAGATCAGACGCATGGCGCAATTCGCAACCCAGACCAATGGCGTAGCGGCGCACGGGCGATTTATAGGTGCCGCCGGATTTCTGCACGTCGCGGGCCAAGCAAAAATACCGTGCGCCATCAGGGGTTTCCGCCAACTGGCGTAGGAACCGTCCGGGTGTTTCAAAGGCGCGGTGCACGTTCCAGAGCGGACAAGCCCCGCCGAACCTTGCAAACTGTAGGCGGGTCGCAGAGTGGCGTTTGGTGATCGTGCCCGCCTGATCCACGCGGACGAAGAAGAACGGAACACCTTTCGCGCCGGGACGCTGCAAAGTAGACAGGCGATGCGCCACTTGTTCGATGGAGGCACCGAACCGGTCCGAGAGTTGCTCCAGATCGTGGCGGGTACTTTGAGCGGCGGCCAGAAAGGCCGAATAGGGCAGCAGGGCCGCGCCAGCGAAGTAGTTTGCCAAGCCGATCCGCGCGATGGCGCGGGCTTCATCGGTTTGAAAGCGCGCCAGATCGAGGGTGGCGTCGAAAAGCTGGCCTTGGGTCAGCAAAGCCACTTGATGGAGCATCTGAAACCGCCGCGTCGCCGCATGGGCGCGGGCCGACAGGATCAGTGTTTTGCTAGCGCGATCAAAGCCGCGCAGGGGGGCGTTGTCGCCCGCAATTTCGACCGTGATCCCGCGATCTGACAGCAGTGCGATCGCGCGCGCCTCGGGGTCCCCGCCGGTGACAAACCGCTCTGCCGCGCGGTCGACCGCGTCGATGTAATTGTCGCAATAATGGAAGAAATCGCGCACCTCTTCCCAAGGTGAGGCGGTGCGCGGGGCGTCTGCGCGGCCCAGCGCCTCATCAAGCGAGGCAAGCCGCTCATGGGCATCGCGGTAGGCGCGGTGCAGATCGAGAAACGCGCGGCTGAGCGCTGGCGCGTTGGAGGCGACCAGTTGCAGATCAGCCAAAGGCGGGGTGTCGGTGAAAAGCGGGTCGGCCAGCGCCTCGCGCATGTCCGACACAACGCGTTCGGCCTCCCCGACGCTGAGCTCGCTGAGGTCAAAATCAAACGAATGAGCCAGCGCCAGGACCACTCCGGCAGAGACGGGGCGGTTGTTGTTTTCCATCTGGTTGAGATAGGGCAGGGAGACGTCCAGCTTCTCGGCAAAAGCCTTCTGGGTCAGGCCGTGGCGCGTGCGGATTTCACGCAGCTTTACGCCTGCATAGAGTTTCTGGGTTGCCATCCGAGCTGCCTTCGCAAGTTTGCTAAGTGGCTTGTAGCCTTTGCAAAGCCTACTGGCAAACCTGTGCGTCGCGGCGGATCGTGTAGAGGATCGCGCCGATGGACAGCACCGATGTGATGAACATGATCCAGACCAGCGGCAATGCGCCTGTCCCCGGTGTCAGCATCGCGCCTGCAAATGCTGACAGGATCGCACCACCGCCGATCATGATCGCGCCGCCAAGGCCCGACGCGGTGCCTGCCAGATGCGGTCGCACCGACAGCATGCCGGACGTTGCGTTGGGCAGCACCATGCCGTTGCCGATCCCAACGAAGGTCATGAAGGAAAAGAAAATCTCAGCTGTTTTGAAGCCCACAAGAAAGAGGATCAGCGACACACCCAGCCCTGCGGCAGAGATGATTGTTCCCCACAGGATCATCTGATTGATCCCGAAGCGGATCGAATAGCGGCCCGAGATGAAATTGCCGGCCATGTAGCCGACCGCAGGCGCGCCAAAGTAGATGCCCAGGATGGCGGGCGAGAGGCCGAAAACCTCAGACCCGACGAAAGGCGCGCCGCCCAGATAAGCAAAGAACGCGCCTGATGCGAGGGCGGCAGCCGCGCAATAGCCCCAAAAGCGGCGGGAGGTTAAAAGCTCTGGGTATTCGCTGAACTGGGCACGGAAGGTAGTGGGCCGGGTGGTCGCCGTCTCGCCCAGATCGCGGTAGGCGAGCATCCAAAGGGCGATACCGCCCACAAGCAGCATCCAGAAGTTGGCGCGCCAGCCAAAAATTTCGTCCAGCACGCCGCCGATGGCCGGGCCGATCATCGGCACCAGCGCCATGCCCATGGTCACATACCCGATCATCGAGGCGGCCTCGGCCTGCGGGACGATATCGCGGACAATGGCGCGCGACAGCACAAGGCCCACAACGATCACCGCTTGGAGCATGCGGAAGATCAGAAACATCTCGACCGAGGTCGCGATCAGGCAGCCGATGGTGGCGAGGATGAAGAAAACGGTACCCCACAGGATGACCGGACGGCGCCCGTAGCGATCCGATAGGGGGCCGACGACCAGCTGCAGCACCGCGTTAACGCCTAAATAAAGGGCAACGGCCAGTTGCATGATCCGTGGATCGGTCTCGAAATACGCTGTCATTGTTGGCAAGGACGGCAAAAACACGTTCATCGAGAGGGCAGACAGCCCAGCCAGCAAGATCAGCGTCGAGATATGAGGGGCAGAGGCAGGGTCCAAAAACCGCGCCTTGGGAAGCGACGTCATGACGTGGTTGTAGGTCGCTGGTTCGGCGCTGTCCAACGCGATGTTCCCCGCCGGGAACAGATTGACTTTTGGTTAAGCCAGAAGATGCCCTTTCTTGGGTTTACTCAGAAAAATCTTCAAATTTGCAATTATAGACTTACAGACTTTGCGAATTTTGCAAATTTGCTACTTAGGTCTTTGTCGCGCAGCCCCGTTTCGATAGAACGCATCAAAGCTTTGAAGGGGACCGCTATGAAAGATATCGTGCAACAGCTCGAAACCCGCCGTGAGACGGCACGGATGGGGGGCGGTGAAAAACGCATCTCCTCGCAGCACGCCAAAGGCAAGCTGACCGCGCGGGAGCGGGTAGAATTGTTGCTCGATGACGGCTCTTTTGAAGAGTTCGACATGTTCGTGGCGCACCGTTGCACTGATTTCGGCATGGAAGAGACGCGACCCTCGGGGGATGGCGTTGTCACCGGGTGGGGCACGATCAATGGACGTCTGGTTTACGTGTTCAGTCAAGACTTCACGGTTCTGGGTGGCTCGGTTTCCGCGACCCATGCGCAGAAAATTTGCAAGATCATGGATATGGCCGTGCAAAACGGCGCGCCTGTCATCGGGATCAACGATTCCGGCGGGGCGCGTATTCAGGAAGGCGTCGATTCACTGGCAGGCTACGGTGAGGTCTTCGAGCGCAACATCCGCGCCTCGGGCGTGGTGCCACAGATCAGCTTGATTATGGGTCCTTGTGCCGGTGGGGCCGTTTATTCGCCTGCGATGACGGATTTCATCTTCATGGTGAAAGACAGCTCTTACATGTTCGTCACTGGCCCTGACGTGGTGAAAACCGTCACCAATGAGGTCGTGACGGCCGAAGAATTGGGCGGTGCCGGCACCCATACCAAAAAGTCCTCGGTCGCAGATGGCGCGTTCGAGAACGATGTAGAGGCACTGGCCGAGGTCCGCCGTCTGGTCGATTTCCTGCCGCAAAACAATCGCTCCAAGGCGCCGGTGCGGCCCTTCTTTGACGAGCCGGACCGCTTGGATGCGAGCCTTGATACGCTCGTGCCCGACAACCCGAACACGCCCTATGATATGAAAGAGCTGATCCTGAAGCTGGCCGATGAGGGCGATTTCTATGAGATTCAGGAAGATTTCGCGAAAAACATCATCACCGGGTTCGTGCGCCTTGAAGGCCAGACCGTGGGTGTTGTGGCCAACCAGCCGATGGTGCTGGCGGGGTGTCTGGATATTGACAGCTCGCGCAAAGCCGCGCGGTTCGTGCGCTTTTGCGATGCGTTTGAAATTCCGCTGCTGACGCTTGTTGATGTGCCGGGCTTCCTGCCGGGGACAAGCCAGGAATATGCAGGTGTCATTAAGCACGGGGCCAAGCTGCTTTATGCCTATGGCGAGGCGACGGTGCCGAAGGTCACGGTCATTACGCGCAAGGCTTATGGTGGTGCTTATGTTGTGATGTCTTCCAAGCACTTGCGCGGCGATTTCAACTACGCATGGCCCACGGCAGAGGTCGCTGTGATGGGCGCGAAAGGCGCGACAGAGATCCTCTATCGCTCGGAGCTGGGCGATCCGGAAAAGATCGCGCAACGCACCGCGGATTATGAAGAGCGGTTCGCGAACCCCTTCGTGGCAGCCGAGCGGGGCTTCGTGGACGAGGTGATCGCGCCGCAAACCACGCGCAAGCGTGTGTGCCGGGCCTTTGCATCTCTGCGCAACAAACAGGTCCATGTCCCTTGGAAAAAGCACGATAACATCCCGCTTTGAATTGCTGCATTGCGGCGTAATTGATCCGAAAAATCCCTTGCACATCATAATGTTCCCATGCTTCAGATAGCGGCACAGAGATTCCAACACGCCCCATTGAGTGGCGTCGCGGCCCCGATCGGGAGGACCCTTTTAGGGGGTCGGGGCTGCGCATTTGGTTTTTTGATTGCGCTTTGTGCGCTTCCCGCTTCTGCTTCGGTTTTGTTTGATGATGTGCCGACCGTGCCCTCGCGTGCGGTGGTCGATGTGCTGGAGATTCTGCAAGACGCGACGGACCCGGACGATGTGGTCTTTCGGGCACGCTATGTGATGCCTGCCATCGCACGAGACGCGGGAGAGTTGAGCTATGAGGACGTGGCTGAGGACTTTGTGACATTGTGCGAAGCACATGCCTTGCCTGTGATCCGCGGCGATGGTTTTTCGCCTGCGCGCATTATTGTGTCGCTGTCGGATCGGGCGACGGAGTTTGGGGTGCCGGACGCCGAGGCCACACAGCTTTTCGAGGCGTTTACCGTGGATGGTGACACCTGCATCTGGGATCAGTTCTAATGCGAGCACTATATCTTGCGACATACGCGGGCGTCCGCCGCCTCATTGATGCAATCACGCCACAAAACCGCCCAAGCCCCACTTGTAGATATCTTTTTCTCTGCGTTTTACCTATCTTGGCGCCAGGTTGCACCCAAGCGGCCTGGACCTTGGTGTGGAGTAGGGGGCTTTCCGGCCTTCTTTTCTGCGAGGAAAATAATAGGAGAGACAGATGTCGAAGAGCATCAAAGCAGTCGTGGCCCTTGGCCTCATCGTTCTGGCCGCAGCCTGTGCGCGCAATGAGCCTGAAGAAGAATTCGTCGTTGTGGACCCCGAGCCCATTTCGACCGAGCCAGTCTACACCGGCAAATACAAGTAATCCAATTCCGGGGCGGGCCATGCGGCCCGTCCCATCCCTCGGCCCATGGATGCCCGGTTTTGATCGGGGGCTGACATGTTAAAGCATCGCGGCTTTCCGGGCCGGTATCCCGGAACAGATTTCCAGTTCACTATCCGTCGTCCGAACCCGCGCGGGGTCACCCCTTTGACGTCTCGCGAACGACGCGCTGATCGCAAACCTGCCGATCGCCGGGCGGATGCGTTCTTTCTGCAATCGCTTTACGAGCATTTCGGCGATCAGCCGTTCGAACGCGGTAATCTGGATGCTGGCCGTTTGTCGTGGTTTTTCGGGCGCGAAGTGATTCCGGCCGAGGACCCTTTCGACCCGGCGTCTTACGAGGCGCTTTTACAAATTGACCTGAAACGGGCAAAAGCCGCGTTTCCAGACTTGTTTTGAGGCTGGAATCGGCATGAATTCGCTCAACCTTCCCGTGTATCGGCGCAAATTGGCCCAAAAAAGCATTGCGAAAACCGCGTGCTATGCGACTGCAAGAACCGCTGCCAATGTGATCCACATAGCAGGCACACCCCGTTTCGGGCCTGCTGGGTATTGTCAAAACCGTACCCCTTCCCCTTCTTGGCGGCCTGTTCTTACCCCGGACAGGTCGCCATTTTTCCGTAAGGGTGGGGGAACATCTCCCGAGAAAGAGGCGTTTTGCAACCAAACATATCGAGGAGAAAATCAATGCGCTCACTCAAACTCACATTCGCGGCCTTTGCCGCGTCGGCCCTTCTGGCCGGCTGCATGGGCAATGATGTTGAACGCGCCGCTGTTGGTGCTGCCGTTGGCGGTGTCGGCTCTGCTGCCGTTGGTGGCAACATGGGCACTGGCGCGCTTGTTGGCGCCGCTGCTGGCGCGCTTGCCGATGACGTGGAACGCGCGATCCGCTAACCGTACACCTGTTATTCAAAAATTTGAGAAGGCCGCCGGAGTGATACTCCGCGCGGCCTTTTTGCATGCTTTGCGGCCTGTGGGCCGTCTGGAAAGGACCTGATAATGTTCAAGAAAATCCTGATCGCCAACCGAGGGGAAATCGCCTGCCGCGTCATCAAGACTGCGCGCAAGATGGGGATCAAGACGGTGGCGATCTATTCGGATGCCGACCGCAATGCGTTGCATGTGAAGATGGCTGATGAGGCGGTGCATATCGGCCCGCCGCCCGCAAACCAGTCTTACATCGTCATCGACAAGGTGATGGATGCGATCCGCCAGACCGGTGCCGAAGCTGTCCACCCCGGGTACGGTTTCCTGTCCGAGAACGCCAAATTCGCCGAAGCCCTTGAGGCCGAGGGCGTCGCCTTTATCGGCCCGCCCAAGGGCGCGATCGAAAGCATGGGGGACAAGATCACCTCGAAGAAGATCGCCCAAGAGGCCAAGGTGTCGACCGTGCCGGGCTACATGGGTCTGATTGAAGACGCGGACGGGGCAGTGAAGATCTCCAACGAGATCGGCTATCCGGTGATGATCAAGGCCTCGGCCGGGGGTGGCGGTAAGGGCATGCGCATCGCCTGGAGTGATGATGAGGCACGCGAGGGCTTCCAGTCGTCCAAGAACGAGGCAGCCAACAGCTTCGGCGATGACCGTATCTTCATCGAGAAATTCGTCACCCAGCCGCGCCACATCGAAATTCAGGTGCTGGCCGATACCCACGGCAACACGATCTATCTGAACGAACGCGAATGCTCGATCCAGCGCCGGAACCAGAAGGTGATCGAAGAAGCGCCGTCGCCCTTCCTTGATGAGGCGACACGCAAAGCCATGGGCGAGCAGTCTTGCGCGCTGGCCGCAGCTGTTGGCTATGCCAGCGCAGGCACGGTGGAATTTATCGTCGATGGCGACAAAAACTTCTATTTCCTCGAGATGAACACACGTCTGCAGGTGGAACATCCGGTGACCGAGCTGATCACCGGCGTCGATCTGGTTGAGCAGATGATCCGTGTCGCTTACGGCGAAAAGCTGTCGATCAAGCAAAGCGATGTGAAGCGGGATGGCTGGGCCATCGAGAGCCGTCTTTATGCCGAGGACCCTTATCGCGGGTTCCTGCCCTCAATTGGCCGACTGACACGCTATCGCCCGCCGCAAGAGGTCGCGACCGACACAGCCGTGATCCGCAACGATACCGGCGTCTACGAAGGCGGCGAGATCAGCATGTATTATGACCCGATGATCGCCAAGCTCTGCACATGGGCGCCGACCCGCGCGGCGGCGATTGAAGAAATGCGCGTGGCGCTGGACAGTTTTGAGGTCGAAGGGATCGGGCATAACCTGCCGTTCCTGTCGGCGGTGATGGATCATCCGAAGTTCATCTCGGGCGACATGACAACGGCCTTTATTGAGGAAGAATATCCCGACGGTTTTGAAGGCGTGACCCTGCCCGAGGAAGACCTGCGCCGTGTGGCGGCGGCTGCGGCTGCTATGTACCGCGTTGCCGAAATTCGCCGCACCCGCGTTTCTGGACGGATGGACAATCACGAGCGTGTCGTTGGCACTGATTGGGTCGTGCAGGCCCAAGGTCAGCACTTCCCGGTCAGCATTGGCGCGGATCGCGAAGGGGCATCTGTGTCGTTCGAGGATGGCGCGGTCATGCGCATTGCATCTGATTGGACGCCGGGTGACAGTCTGGCCGTGATCGACATCGACGGCAGCCGTTTGGTGTTGAAGGTCGACAAAACCTCTGGTGGTTTCCGCCTGCGCACCCGTGGTGCAGAGTTGCGCGTTTACGTGCGCAGCCCGCGTCAGGCAGAGCTGGCCGCGTTGATGCCCGAAAAACTGCCGCCCGATACGTCGAAAATGCTGCTGTGCCCGATGCCGGGTCTGGTGGTGAAGGTTGATGTGGCCGTGGGTGACAAGGTGCAGGAAGGCCAAGCGCTTTGCACAATCGAGGCGA
This sequence comes from Cognatishimia sp. MH4019, assembly GCF_020177595.1. Classification (GTDB taxonomy): domain Bacteria; phylum Pseudomonadota; class Alphaproteobacteria; order Rhodobacterales; family Rhodobacteraceae; genus JAHTBL01. The sequence continues at coordinate 91,221 of NZ_JAHTBL010000012.1, forward strand.
TGAAGATGGAAAACATCCTACGCGCCGAGAAGACCACGACCGTGACCAAGATCAACGCCGGTGCGGGCGACAGCCTTGCAGTGGATGATGTGATTATGGAGTTCGAGTGACCTCTGAGCGGTCTCATATCCTGTACCCGCTGCTGGCCCTTTTAGGGGTGGCGGCGTGGTTTGTTGTGCTTCAGGCGCGCGGATTGGCGTGGTCAAACGGCGTGTTCGAATACCCGCTGGACGACGTCTACATCCACCTCGCCATTGCCGAGCAGATCGCGCGCGGTGGCTATGGGGTGAATGCGGGGGAGTATACCTCGCCCGGCTCATCCCCGCTTTATCCGTTATTGCTGACGCCTTTTGCCGGGACGGACGCCCAGCGGTGGTTGCCGCTGTTCTGGAACATCGTAGGGCTGGCTGCAGTGGCGCTGTTCTGGGGCCGTTTGATCGCCCATGCAGGCTATCGTGGTGCGATGGGGGCACTGCTGGCATTGTTGGGGCCGGTGGCGCTGAACACTGCAGGCGTGGCGATGACAGGGATGGAGCATACCCTGCATGCGGCGGCGTCTCTCGCGATTGTCTATGGCCTCTTTGTGCTGGCCGATGAAAAGCGGGTCTCTTGGGTCTTGCTGGCAGGCATCCTGCTTGCCCCCGCGCTGCGGCTGGAGGGGCTTGCACTGGCACTGGTTGGGGCAGGCGTTCTGGTGATCTCCGGGCGGATCGCTATGGGCGCGCTGGCGACGGTTCTGGCCATCGCGCCGATTGCGCTATTCGTGTGGTTTCTGACGTCGCTGGGCCTCGACCCGCTGCCCAATTCGGTGCAGGCCAAACTGGTGGGTGCGGAGGACGCCGATGTCGGGCGTCTGGCGCGCACGATTGGCACGTTCCGACTGAACCTGCTGGAAATTCCCGGTCTTTTGATGCTGGGCCTGATTGCTGTGCTGGGCGCGTTGGCGAGTGCGGCGACGGGTGCGCGTCGCTGGGTAGCGCTGGGGTTGGCAGCGGCAGGGCTGGCGCATCTTTTTTTCGGGCAGATCGGCTGGATGGAGCGCTATGAGAACTACATTCTGACCGCATTGGCCGCTGCTGCGCTGGTGCTGGCTCAAGGCGCGGGATCGCGGGCGATGGCGATGCTGCCGGTTGCTTTGCTGGCTGGGGCTGGGGCCACCTATATGCCCCACGCTTGGGAGGAATACCGCTTCAATCCGCGCGCCATTCACCTTCAGCAGGCCCAGACATCGCGCTTCGTGAAGGAGTATCTGAAGACCGATGTGGCGGTGAACGATCTGGGCTGGGTGGCGTGGCGCAACCCGAATTATGTACTCGATCTGTGGGGGCTTGCGTCGCATGAGGCGCGCGAGACACGGATTTTCAACCCGACCCCGGGTTGGGCCGAGGCCCTTGTCGAGGCGCGCGACGTGCCGGTCGCATTGATCTATGACACCGAGGATTGGCTGGCGGAGGCCGTAGGTGCCGACTGGGTGCTTGTCGGGGTGTTCCAACTGGATTTGATCCGCGGTTTTCTGGGCGGCGCTTATGTGGCCGCCTATGCCACGTCACCAGAGCATGTGACGATGCTGGAAGACGCGATGATCCGGTTCGAACCACATCTACCCGAAGGCACAGGCATCATTTTCGCGAATGGGTTCGGAGGGAGCAGGTGATGGCTCAACTGCCCCGTCTTTCGCGGATTTCCTGTTGGCGCAGGGGCATCTTATCGATGCTGCGCGACAGCTCACGCACGTCATACGGGAACGGCTTGCGCAGCTTTACGCCGCCATCCTTGCCGATCAGAACCATCATAAAATCGCGCGGACGCAGCTTGCGGCGCAGGTCGGATAACGTCTCGTCATCGGTGTCCACGATTACCACGACGTCGCGGATCATCAGTTCATCGACGCGGTCGGCCAAAAGCTCCATCTGTTCGGCAAAGCGCGGGTCGGCGGGCGAGGTCGCAAAGACGATCACCGGGCGCGCGATCCACTTGAAATCGTCGATATTAACATCTGCACCGTTCAAGATAACGGTCGGATCGTCCTGCCACGCTTCAAGCGGTGACACGACAGACATGGTCGAGGCGGTTTCCTCGGCAAAGGCGGGGGCGATCAGCCCGACGCTAAGCACCAGAGAGGCAAGTGTTTTCATGGGCGCTCCTTCTCAACGGGATATAGGGGCTTTGGCGGAAAAAACGAATAGATCAAATGTGATGTTTAATGCTGCCTCTAGGTTAACCCGATGCTTAGAGGGGCGCTGCTAATGGGGTTGCAGTATCAATTGCGACCGGCGGTCTGGGCCGCCCTTTACCATAAGGCATGCGCCGTCATGGATGTGATCTTGCATCTTGGTTCCCACCGCACGGGGACCACCACGTTTCAAAGCTACCTGGCCAATAACGAGCAGACGCTCAAACGCGTGGGGATCGTGTCGTGGCGGCCCAAACGGCTGCGCAAAGGTATGATGAGCGGGCTTTTGGGGCGGCCCGATCAGGTCACCCCACATGGATTCAAACGCGCCCAACGGGCTTGCGGCTTGATCCGTATGGAGACCGAGCGGATGGAACGACTGGGCGTCGAGCATTTGATCGTCTCCGAAGAAAATATGATCGGAGCTATGCGGAATAATCTGCGGCAGGAGCGGCTTTACCCCAATCTTGCAGCTCGGATGGATCGGTTTCGGGGGGCCTTTGCCGAAAAATGCACCCGCATTGTGCTCGCTGTGCGCAGTTATGACGAGTTTTGGGCCTCCAGCCTGGGGTATGCGGTGGCGGCGGGTCACTCGGTGCCGATGAAAGGCCAATTGGACCGATTGGTCACGCAACCGCGCCGCTGGCGGCATATGGTAACGGAACTGTCTGACGCGTTTCCGGCGGCCCATTTAGTCGTGTGGCCGTTTGAGGCTGTCGCGGGCCAACCTGAAAAGCAGCTGCGCCTGATGACGGGCACTAACGCTGCCTTGCCGCTGAAAGGCGCGCGGGCGTGGCATCACAAGGGCCACACCGATGCTGATCTACGCGCGCTTGTTGCAGAGCGGGGCGAGAACGAAGCGCTGCCTCTTTTCACGGGCAAGGCGGAGCGGTGGATGCCGTTTGATCGCGCCCAACAAACGGCTTTGCGCGCGCAATATGCCAGTGATATCCGCTGGCTCAAAAACGGGGCGGACGGCTGTGCAAGTTTCGTTCAGAACCCCGATACGACAGACATAAACGAGGAAGATCAATGGCTTGCCGACGCTGCCGCAGAGCGGCGCGCAAGCCCAACACGAGGACATCTCCATGACGGACAAGACAGCAAAGCCGCACGCCAAGTGGGCTGAAATTGCCGAAAAAGAACTGCGCGGGCGTCCGCTGGACGATCTGACGTGGGATACGCTGGAAGGCATCAAGGTCAAGCCGGTTTATACGGCTGAGGATTTGAAAGACGTCGACCATCTGGGATCCCTTCCAGGCGAACAACCGTTCACGCGCGGCGTGAAAGCAACGATGTATGCGGGGCGCCCGTGGACGATCCGCCAATATGCTGGCTTTTCCACGGCCGAGGAAAGCAACGCGTTTTACCGCAAGGCGCTGGCGGCGGGTCAGCAGGGCGTGTCGGTCGCCTTCGATCTGGCCACGCACCGGGGCTATGACAGCGATCACCCCCGCGTTGAAGGCGATGTCGGCAAGGCGGGCGTCGCGATTGATAGCGTCGAGGACATGAAGATCCTCTTTGATGGAATCCCGCTGGATAAGGTCTCGGTCTCGATGACGATGAATGGCGCGGTGATCCCGATTCTGGCGAATTTCATCGTCACCGGGGAAGAGCAAGGGCATGACCGGTCAGTTTTGTCCGGTACTATTCAGAACGATATTCTGAAGGAGTTTATGGTCCGCAACACCTATGTCTATCCGCCTGAGCCGTCGATGCGGATCATTGCTGATATCATCGAATACACCTCGAACGAGATGCCGAAGTTCAATTCGATCTCGATCTCCGGCTACCACATGCAGGAAGCTGGCGGGAACCTTGTGCAAGAGCTGGCTTATACGCTGGCCGACGGGCGCGAATACGTGCGCGCCGCGATTGATCGGGGCATGGATGTGGACAAGTTTGCGGGGCGTTTGTCGTTCTTCTTCGCCATCGGCATGAACTTCTTCATGGAGGCCGCCAAACTGCGCGCCGCCCGTCTGCTGTGGCATCGGATCATGTCCGAGTTTGAGCCGAAGAACGAACGCTCCATGATGCTGCGGACCCATTGTCAGACCTCGGGCGTGTCGCTGCAAGAGCAGGACCCCTATAACAACGTGGTCCGCACCGCCTATGAAGCGATGGCCGCGGCGCTCGGTGGCACGCAATCGCTGCACACCAACGCGCTGGACGAAGCCATCGCGCTGCCCACTGATTTCTCGGCCCGCATCGCGCGCAATACACAGTTGATTTTGCAGGAAGAAACCGGGATCACCAATGTCGTCGATCCGCTGGCCGGCAGCTATTACGTGGAAAGCCTGACCAATGAGCTGGCCGAGGAAGCGTGGAAGCTGATCGAAGAAGTCGAAGAGATGGGTGGCATGACGAAGGCCGTGAACTCCGGCATGCCGAAGCTGCGGATCGAGGAATCGGCCGCGCGCCGCCAAGCGCTGATTGACCGGGGAGAGGACGTGATCGTCGGCGTCAATAAATATCGGCTGGCGCAGGAAGACGAGATCGACATCCTTGATATCGACAACGCCAAGGTGCGCGAGGGGCAGGTTGCCCGGCTGGAGCGTATCCGGAGCACCCGCGATCAAGCGGCCTGTGATGCGGCTTTGGCGGAACTGGAACGCCGCGCCTCTGAAGGCGGTAATCTGTTGGAAGGCGCGGTTGAAGCCGCGCGCGCACGGGCATCGGTAGGAGAAATCAGCATGGCTATGGAAAAAGTGTTCGGCCGTCATCGTGCCGAAGTGAAAACCTTGGCAGGCGTTTATGGTGCTGCCTACGAAGGCGATGAAGGCTTCGCTGCGATCCAGAAATCGGTGGAGGATTTTGCCGAAGACGAAGGCCGTCGCCCGCGGATGCTGGTCGTCAAGATGGGTCAGGACGGCCATGATCGTGGGGCCAAAGTGATCGCCACAGCCTTTGCCGATATCGGCTTTGATGTCGACGTGGGGCCTTTGTTTCAGACGCCGGATGAAGCCGCGCAGGATGCTGTCGATAACGATGTGCATGTGATCGGGATCAGCAGCCAGGCGGCGGGTCACAAGACGCTGGCGCCGAAACTGGTGGCCGCGCTGGAGGCGGCGGGTGCTGGCGATATCATCGTGATCTGTGGTGGCGTCATTCCGCAGCAGGACTACGATTTCCTGTATAAATCCGGCGTAAAGGCGATCTTTGGGCCGGGGACAAACATCCCTGAAGCCGCACAGGATATTCTGCGTTTGATCCGCGAGGCGCGGGGCTGACCGCCATGCTGAGCTTTGATCACTTCGCGATCACGACGACGCGGTTGGAAGACGGTGTCGCCGAGGTGGAAGAGGCCTTGGGGCTGTCACTTGATGCGGGTGGCCAACATCCGCATTTTGGCACCCATAACCGGCTGCTGGGGTTGGGGGGTGCCTATATGGAGGTCATTGCGATTGACCCTGATGCCCCCGCGCCGGACTATCCGCGTTGGTTCGATATGGACAATTTTGACGGCCCGACGCGGCTGACGAATTGGATTGTGCAGACGCCGGATCTGGCGGCCGCTTTGGCAGACTTGCCTGACGGGGTTGGGAACCCGGTCGCCCTGCAGCGCGGTGATTTGCGCTGGCAGATGGCAGTGCCGGCAGATGGCAAATTGCCCTGCGATGGGGCGTTCCCTGCCATTATTGCATGGGAAGGTGACGCGCATCCGGCCAAACGCTTGGCGGAGCGGGGATGCCGCTTGACCCATTTGGAGATCGCGCATCCTCGGATTGCCGAGGTCCGCGCGGCGCTTCGGGGGCATTTTGCAGATCCGCTTATCTCTATGACAGAGGGGCCTGAAAAGCGGTTAACGGCAGAGATCGCAACGCCCCATGGGACGCGTGTGCTCTCATGACCTTGCGCGCGGCAACGCCCGAGGACGGAGAAGCGATCTGCGCGATCTGGAACCCGGTGATCCGGGATACGGGCATCACATTCAACGCAGTCGAAAAGACGCCCAACGACATCTGCGCCATGATCGACGAGAAAGCAGCGCTGGGCTTTGCGTTTCTGGTTGTTGATGCAGGCGGCGTTCAAGGCTTTGGAACCTACGGACAATTCCGCAGCGGCGTCGGTTATGCCCGCACGGCGGAGCATTCGATCATTCTTGGCCCGGACGCGCGCGGCAAAGGCGTGGGGCGCACGCTAATGGCCGCCGTGGAAGCGGATGCCAAGGCGCAGGGCTTTCATTCGATGTTCGCAGGCGTCAGTGGCGAGAACCCCGGCGCGGTGAAATTTCATGCGGCGTTGGGCTATGCCGAGGTCGCGACGCTGCGCGAAGTCGGTTACAAATTTGACCGCTGGTTCGATTTGGTGCTGATGCAGAAAATGCTCTAACGCCGCACTGACATCCCCGTGCTGACGGGATATCCTGCGCGCATGTCGATTTGGACCCGCATTGGTGACGCGCTTTCGGCTCTCGCTTCGGGCGAGGGGTTGTCGGCTGTGTTTGACAGCTTGCGCAGCCCGCCAGAGCGCAGTGTGGCCTTTGCCATCGCCGTGATCGCTTTAGGGGCCAAGATGGCCAAAGCAGACGGTCTTGTGACCCGTGACGAGGTCACTGCATTCCGCGAAGTGTTTACGATTCCCCGCGAAGAGGAGGCGAATGCCGCGAAAGTTTTTAACCTTGCCCGTCAAGATGTTGCGGGGTTCGAGGACTATGCCGTGCGCATCAAGCGCATGTTTGGCGATGATGGGGACACGCTGACCGATCTGATCGAAGGGTTGTTTCATATCGCGATGGCGGATGGGGAGTATCATCCCAACGAGGACCAGTTCCTGCAACAGGTCGCCGATATCTTCGGCATGTCGGAGCGGGATTTCAAAGGCGTGCGCACGCGGTTTGTGCCGGATGCGGAACCCGACCCTTATGAGGTTCTGGGCGTGCCTTCGGACGCGCCGATTGCCGAGATCCGTAAAGCCTGGCGCGAGAAAGTGCGCGAGACGCATCCAGACCGGATGCTGGCGCGGGGTGTGCCCGAAGAAGCGATCCGCATGGCCGAAAAACGGATGATCGCGATCAACCGCGCCTGGGAAACGATTTCGGCCGGCTGATGCGGATCGCGACCTATAATGTGGAGTGGTTCAACAGCCTTTTTGACGATACGGGCGCGCTGATTGGCGGCATGACTTGGTCATCGCGCCGCGACGTGACGAAAGCGCAGCAAACGCAGGCTTTGGGGCGATTGTGTTGAAAAACTCTTGCTTGATCGAAGTGGTAATCGCTGATTCAATTCCTTTATTGATTGGGGGATTTGGCGATGATGGGACCAAAGCAGGAGGCACAAGCGGCGCTGTTTTACGAATT
>NZ_JAHTBL010000013.1 GCF_020177595.1 Cognatishimia sp. MH4019
CATGACGGTTTTTGGAGAAGCTAGAATGATCCGGGATACGGTCGGTCAGATCTAGGCGACAGAACCAGCGATACGCCAGGTTCAAGTGAACTTCCTCGCAAAGCCGACGCTCAGAGCGGATGCCAAAACAATAACCCACGATGAGCATGCGGATCATCAGTTCCGGATCAACCGACGGACGGCCAGTGTGGCTGTAGAAATCTGCCAGATGTCCCCGGATGCTGCTCAGATCGAGATGACGATCAATCGACCGCAGCAGATGATCTTGCGGGACATGATCCTCCAGCGAAAACTTGTAAAACAACGCCGCCTGCGCTTCCTGCCTAGGTCCCATCATCGCAAGCCCTCCCGCTCAATGACGGAAGTGAATCAGCCAATTAGCCCTCGATCAACAAAGAGTTTCTCAACAAAATCAGCCCATATCCACCAAATGCGGCGAGACAGCGAAGGTCGGCTTTCAACAAATCTTGTGGTAAACTCATCTAATGACAGACAAGAAGAAACCCACGCATTCCTCCAGCACGAACCCCTATATTCCGAAGGGCGACGGCGACGAAGCCGTGCAAGCGTACATCTCGGCCATGCTCGGCTGGAAAGGCACGCTCGGCAAAGAGATCGACGCGACCGTCGAAAAAGTCTTCCCCGAGGTGCGCAAACAGGTTCGTTGGAACACGCCGTTTTATGGCAAAGAGGACGGCTGGTTTCTGGCGATGTATTGCTACAAAAACTACGTCCAGATCACCTTTGTGACCGGGTCGTCGCTCGATCCCGTACCGCCGAAAGCATCCAAGGTAGAAGGTACTAGGTATCTGGACATCCACGAGGATGAGGCTCTCGACAAAGAGCAACTCGCAAGCTGGGTTCTCCAATCTCTGAAGCTTCCGGGACAGAAGCTCTAGAGCAGTCATCCGTCTCGATAAGGCAAACGGCAGAAAAGTCCCGCAACCCCACACGCCCACCAAACCAAGCGCATTAAAACGGCAAAAGGCGCCCTACCGAGCGCCTTTCTACCAACATAACCAGTGATCTTACTTCTTTTTCGCTTCCAGAGCTTCGATCCGCGCCATGAGCGAGGCGTTCTCTTCGCGCGCTTTCTGCGCCATGGCGCGCACTGCGTCGAACTCTTCGCGGGTGACGAAGTCGCGATCCGCCAGCCAACGGTCCACCAGCGATTTCATCGCGGTTTCCGCCTCGTCCTTCGCGCCTTGCGCCACGCCCATGGCGTTAGTCATCAACTGCGAGATATCGTCCATGATTTTATTGCGGGTCTGCATGTCGCCACCTTTGTTTCAAGTTGTGATCTATATGGGCCTGTTGGGCTGCATTCTCAAGGTTGACTTCGCCGCAGGGGGCTGAACACATCGCGCCCATGTTGGCAGCGATCCCCTTCCCGAACCTTTCGCCTGAAATATTCTCGATCTCCATCGGTGGTTTCGAGTTTGCCCTGCGCTGGTATGCGCTGGCCTACATCGTGGGCATCCTGATCGGTTGGCGCATCGTCATCCACGCCTGCGCGCGCCCGGCAATCTGGGGTCGGGACACACCGCTAATGACCCGCGAACAAATCGACGATCTGCTCACCTGGGTCATTTTGGGCGTCATCATCGGCGGACGGCTGGGGTTCGTGCTGTTCTACCAGCCGGGCTATTACCTTCAGAACCCGCTTGAGATCCCGATGATCTGGCAAGGCGGCATGGCCTTCCATGGCGGTTTTCTGGGCGTCGTCGCGGTGATCGCGTGGTTTTGTTGGAAGCACAAAATTCCGCTTTGGAACCTCGCCGATGCGCTGGCCATCGCCACGCCGCCCGCGATCTTTCTGGGTCGGATCGCCAATTTCATCAATGCCGAGCTGTGGGGCCGCCCCACCGATCTGCCTTGGGGCGTGATCTTTCCCGGCGCCGCGGCCCAAGATTGCCCCGATGTCGTGGGGCTGTGCGCCCGCCACCCCTCCCAGCTCTATGAGGCGCTGCTGGAAGGCGCGCTTTTGGGCGGGGTCTTGCTCTATCTGGCCTATCGGCGCGGTGCGCTGAAAAAGCCGGGCCTTCTGACCGGGCTTTTCTTCGCGGGCTATGGCGCCGCGCGCTTTTTCGTTGAGCTTTTCCGCCAAGCCGACGCGCAATACATCACGATGGAAAACCCCTTCGGTTATGTCGTGCGCTTGGGCGAGTTCGGCCTGTCCATGGGCCAGCTTCTGTCGATCCCGATGATTGCCGTAGGCGTGGTGCTGATGCTCTGGGCGCGGGGCCGTAAGGCAGACACATGACGGCGTTGAAGGCCGAACTGATTGCCCAGATTCGCGCGAATGGCCCGATGAGCGTCGCGGAGTTCATGACGACCTGCCTGCTCCACCCCACCCACGGTTATTACACCACGCGGCAGGCTTTCGGCGCGGATGGCGACTTCATCACCGCGCCTGAGATTTCCCAGATGTTTGGCGAGTTGGTGGGCCTCGCCCTCGCGCAGAGCTGGCTGGATCAAGGCGCGCCGGATCGCTTTACGCTGGCCGAGCTTGGACCGGGGCGCGGCACGTTGATGGCCGATGCGTTGCGCGCAACCAAAGCGGTGCCCGGTTTTCATGACGCTGCCGAGATTGTGCTGCTTGAGGCCTCCCCCACCTTGCGTATTCAGCAATTGGACACCGTCCCGCAGGCTCGCCATATCGACACTCTCGCAGACCTGCCCGACCAACCGCTCTACCTGATCGCGAACGAATTCTTCGACGCCCTGCCCATTCGCCAATTCCAACGCGACGGCGCAGGCTGGCGCGAGAAGCGCGTCGGGGTGCAGGATGATACGCTGAGTTTCGGGCTCACCGACCCCACCCCGCAAGACGCGCTGGCCCACCGCCTTGAAGACACGAAAGACGGCGATCTGGTAGAGGTTAGCCCCGCCGCCGCGACGCTTCTGTCCGAAATCGGCACACGCATTACCCAGCATGGGGGCGCGGCCCTGATCATCGACTATGGTGACTGGCGCTCGCTCGGCGATACGCTTCAGGCAATGGCGGATCACGCGCCTACGGATCCGCTGGCCAACCCCGGCCATGCAGACCTCACCGCCCATGTGGATTTCGAGGCGCTGGCGCAGGCCGCCCCCTGCGCCCACACCCGCCTCACCCCGCAAGGCGTCTGGCTGGAGCGGCTCGGCATCACTGCCCGCGCCCAAGCGCTTGCACAAAACCTGAGCGGCGCAGCGCTGGACAGCCATATCGGCGCACATCGCCGCTTGACCCATCCGTCAGAAATGGGAACCTTGTTCAAAGTGCTGGGGCTGTATCCGACCGGGCAGCCACCCCCCGCCGGACTGGAACCATGACGCTCGAAATTCTGACCTCTGACAGCCTTGGCGATGTGACCCACGGGTTTTTCACCCGCAAAGGCGGCGCGTCATCGGGCGTCTTTGCCGGGCTCAACTGCGGCTACGGTTCCTCCGATCAGCACGACATCGTCAAGATCAACCGCACCCGCGTGGCCCAAGCGATGGAGGTGACCCCCGATCAACTTGTGTCGGTCTATCAGGTGCATTCGCCCGATGTCGTCGCCGTTGAAGGGCCGATCAACGGACAGACCCCACCCGCTGACGCGATGGTCAGCAAGACACCCGGCGTCGCGCTGGGTATTCTGACCGCTGACTGTCAGCCTGTGCTCTTTGCCGACCCGAATGCAGGCGTGATCGGCGCGGCCCATGCGGGCTGGAAAGGCGCGCTCGACGGGGTGCTGGAAGCCACGGTTGATGCGATGGAAGCCCAAGGGGCCGCCCGCGCGGACATCACCGCCGTCATAGGCCCGTCGATCAGTCAGCGCGCCTACGAGGTCGGCCCGGAATTCTTCGAGATGTTTCTGGACCACGACCCCGAATATGCCCGCTTCTTTGCAGGCGGCGACGGCGACCGAATGCAGTTTGATCTGCCAGCCTTCGGACTGCATCGTCTGCGCGAGGCGGGCGTCGGCACGGCAGAATGGACGCGCCATTGCACCTATTCCGATCCGGAACGTTTCTTTTCCTATCGCCGCAGCACCCATGCCAAAGAAGCCGATTACGGGCGGCTCATCTCGACCATCCGGCTGTAGCGACACGCGAATAAGGCAGCACTGGGGCGGATCTGGCACAAGGCGCGCGCAGGATTTTGCTGCAAACCCTTTGTTTCCAAGGATCTCATTGTTTCGGCATCCGCCACAATACACCACAAAATTATCTAAAGTTTTTCGCTTTTCGCCAAAACCTCGCCCGATTGCCCCGTCATACCGGCTTCAACACAGCGATTAACCAAGCCGCAATCTCAAGACACTAAGACAGTGGCAGACCGGAAAGGCATCAGAAGATGAAGACCGAAAAGAAATGGATCACGAAAACGATTCAGGACGCGGCCAAGGTAAAAACCAAAATGCCGTGGGAACGCGGCACGACCCGCATGGCCTTCATCGCCAAGCGTAAAGCAACGCAGACCGCGAAGCGCGTCACCGCCTAAAGACAATTTTCCCCAAGGCGTGGCACCTCCCTGCGCGCCTGACATCTCGCCGCCAATCCCAACCGGGATGGCGGCTTTTTTTTGCGTGGGCCCGCTCAGCGCCCGCCTGCCACATCCAGAAGCGCACCCGTGCAATACGAGGCGTCATCGCTGCAAAGCCACAGGATCGACCGCGCGACCTCTTGTGCTGAGCCGGGACGCCGCATCGGCACATTTTGCCCTAGCCGTTGTGCGCGGTCGGGCTGACCGCCACTTGCGTGAATCTCTGTCTCAATCAGCCCCGGGCGCACACCATTCACGCGGATATTTTGGCCCGCCAGTTCCTTGGAGAGCCCAAGCGTCAGCGTGTCGATCGCGCCTTTGCTTGCCGCATAATCCACATACTCGAACGGAGAGCCGAGCCGCGCCGCAGCCGAGGACACAAATACAATCGCGCCCCCATCCGCGGCATCCGGCAAGCGCCGGGCTGCCTCGCGGGCAAACAGAAACGCACCCAGAATATTGGTATCAAACATCTTTTGCAGCCGGTCGAGGGGCATCTCGGCCAGCGGTAAAGCAGGCCCCACGATGCCGGCATTGACCACGACCGCGTCAAGCCTGCCAAACGTCTCCAGCGTGGCGTCAAACGCGCGCAACACATCGGCCTCTGCCGTTGCATCGCCCTGAACAGCCAAGGCTTTCGCGCCTGCGGCCTCGATCTCTGCCACCGTTTTCTTGGCCGCCGCCGCGTCTGTACTGTAGGTGAAGGCCACCTGCCAGCCCGCCTCGGAGGCCAGCACAGCGGTTGCGCGCCCGATCCCGCGCGAGCCGCCGCTGATGAGGATGGTCTTGCTCATAATGTCCTGCCTGTGCCCTAGCTCTCCGGCGGAGCCATGTCCTGCGGCAGCCCATCCGCGATGTCATAATAGTCGCCCTTGTCCGCGACGAAGATATGCTTGACCAGTTTCGTCCCCGTCGGGCCATCAAACGCGCCCAGGGAGACGCCGATCCAATCCAGATGAGGCGGGTCGAAGAACAGCGACGACCCGCACGTTCCGCAAAATCCGCGGCGCACTTTGGCGGAGCTTTGAAACCAGGTGATATGCTCGGCCCCATCAATCGTCACCCTGTCGCGCGGCAGGTCTACGGATGCCTCGAAATGCCCGGTATGTTTGCGGCAAATCGTGCAGTGACAGGCGACAGCTTCAGGCAGATCGCCCGTCACATGCACCTGCACCGCGCCACATAAACACGAGGCTTTATGCTCTGTCATGGTGCACTCCTTACCCGCGCCGGACGATTCGATACGCTTGCTGTGAATATGGCTGAAATTGTGGCAGTTCCGTCTGCGAAACGGAAACAAAAAGGCCCGGCAGATTTGGATTAGTGCTCCAACCTACTGCAATAGAAAGAAATTTTTGACAATAAGGCAGGAATGCGGCCAATTGGGTTCAAGCAACGGATGTTCGCTGTTGTCGGTGGGGCCGACAGCGTGAAAGCCATAAGGTAGAACGCATGAACCGCCCCTCCTCTGTCGCCGCTGGCCTCGCGGTGACACCCTCTTCCACCTTGGCCTCTGGTGGATATGTTCGACCAAACGGTTCATCTCAACGCAGCCGGCCTCTGCTGCGTAAATATGAGATGACCGCCTTGGACGCCTCTGGATCTCTTGTCGATATGGGTCGTCTGGCCCCCGCATCGCTGCCCTTTGAAGACAGCTTTGCCGCCATCGCGCGAGGCGCGCTTCTGGCAACGCCGGACGGTCCGCGTGCAATCGAGGACATCCTGCCCGGTGACATGATCCTGACGTCGCAGGTTGGCCCACAGATCGTGCAATGGGTGGGTGCGATGACGGTGCGCCCTGCCCCCTCGGATGCGCATCCCGCCCAACGCCCGCTGACCCGCATCGCTGCTGACAGCCTTGGGCTGAACCGCCCGATGCCCGATCTGGTACTGGGACCTGCCGCGCGCTTGCTCCACCAGATGCCCGCGTTCCGCGACATGTACGGCACGTCCGCCTGCCTGACGCCTGCTGCAGGCCTTGTGGATGGCGATGCGATTCTTGAAATTCGTCCTGTCAGCCCGGTGAAACTCTTTCAGGTGCTGGTGCCGATCCATGACACGATGCTGGTCAACGGGGTTGAGGTTGAAACCCACCACCCCGGCCTGCACATCAAAAGCCAGCTCAGCCAGGATATGCTGTCGCTCTATCTGTCGATGTATCCCGGAACACGCAGTCTTGAGGATTTCGGCCCGATGGCGCACCCACGTTTGTCCGAGGACGACATCGCCAGCGTCAACGCCGCCTAAAGCCGGTAGCCGCCCGACGCGGTGATCACCTCTCCAGTGACAAACCGCGCTGCGTCGCTTGCCAGAAAGCGCACGACAGGGGTTATGTCTTCCGCCGTCCCAAGCCGGCCCAGCGCGGTCATGCCGACAAAGGCCTTGATCAACTCATCCGGGCGCGGTTTATCCGCCACCTCAAACGCACCGGGCGCGACGGCATTTACCCGAATACCCTGAGGGCCAAGTTCTTTCGCCATGGCCTTGGTCCAGAGGTTCAGCGCGGCTTTACTGGCCCCGTAAATCGACGCCCCCGCCGGAGGCAAAACCGCATTCACGGACGAGATATTCACGACCGACGCTCCTTCTTTCAGGTGCGGCAGCGCTGCTGCCAGAAGATCGCCCGGTGCCAGCAAGTTCACATCCAGAATCGCCCGTTGCGCAGGGCCATCAAAGACATCCTTCGGGCTCATCTCGACGATACCCGCATTGTTCACGATCACGTCGAGACGCCCAAACCGATCCATCACTTGCGCGATCACATCCGCGCAACACCCCGGTTCGGTCAAATCGCCTTGGATCGCCAAGACGCCATCTGGCATGTCAGTGGGGGGCGAACTGTTCCATACCAATGCCACGTCATGATCGGTCGCAAACTCTTGAACCAACGCCCCGCCAAGCCCGCGTGCACCACCAGTAATCAGGATTGTTCGAGCCATGCGCCATCTCCGTTAGGGTTTCCCCCACCATCGGGGATTACGCAGACCGGCTCAACCGTTCTTCCATCACCTCGAATGGCACACCGGGTTCATCCTTGGCGCCGCGAATGACAAGCGAGGTTTTCACGCTGGCCACATTCGGCGCCGTCAGCAGATCCGACGTCAGGAAGGTCTGGAACGTGCTCAGATCAGGTGCCACGCATTTCAGGATGAAATCGACCTCGCCGTTCAGCATATGGCACTCGCGCACCAGCGGCCAATTGCGGCAGCGTTCTTCAAAAGCGCTCAGATCGCTTTCGGCCTGACTTTGCAGCCCGACCATGGCGAAAACCTGCACTTCAAAGCCCAGTTCGCGCGGATCAACCTCCGCATGATAGCCCCGAATATAGCCTGCCTCTTCCAGCGTGCGCACCCGGCGCAAGCACGGCGGTGCCGAAATGCCAACGCGCTTGGCCAATTCCACATTGGTCATGCGCCCATCTGCCTGTAGTTCCGCCAAAATCTGGCGGTCGATCGGGTCTAGTTTTGATCCGGCCATAATTCCCTCGTGTTCCCGCTGAACCTTACCCAGAAGCTCTGACCTGCGCAACAATCTTTCAAGACCGCGCAAGATAATTATTCTATTCTTTTTGCGAATGCCCGATATGCAGGCAGTGGGATGCCTCTTTCAACGGCCTGCCCGAGGGTCTATATCCGACGGGCACACAGATTCCAGAGGGTTCCACTATGGGCGACACACGGCATGTCAAAGTTCTGATCATCGGCTCAGGCCCGGCGGGCTACACGGCCGCCGTCTACGCCAGCCGCGCGATGCTGAACCCTGTGCTGATCCAAGGCATCCAGCCGGGCGGTCAGCTGACCATCACCACGGACGTGGAAAACTGGCCCGGCGACGCCTCTGTCATGGGACCTGACCTGATGGTGCGCATGGAAAATCACGCCCGCGAAATGGGGACCGAGATTATCAGCGACCACATCAACTCGGTTGATTTGAATGTCCGCCCCTTTGTGGCCGTAGCTGATAGCGGCACGACCTACACCGCCGACGCGATGATCCTTGCGACAGGCGCGCAAGCCAAGTGGCTTGGACTGCCCTCTGAGGAGAAATTCAAAGGCTTCGGCGTCTCGGCCTGCGCGACCTGCGACGGGTTCTTCTATCGCGGCGCCGAAGTCGTTGTGATCGGCGGCGGCAATACCGCGGTCGAAGAAGCTCTGTTCCTGACCAACTTCGCCTCCAAGGTGACGCTGGTGCATCGCCGCGACAGCCTGCGGGCCGAGAAGATCTTGATCGACCGTCTCATGAAGAACCCCAAGATCGAAGTAATCTGGGACCACACCGTCGAAGAGGTCACCGGCTCCGAAGCGCCTTTGGGCGTAGAAGCCGTGCGCCTCAAGCATGTCAAAACCGGCGAGATCACCGAGGTGCCGTGCAAAGGTTTCTTCGTCGCCATCGGGCACGCGCCGGCCTCTGAACTGGTCAAAGACCAACTTGAGACGCATATGGGCGGTTATGTGGTCACCAAAGCCGACAGCACGGCCACGTCGATCCCCGGCGTGTTTGCCGCTGGCGATCTGACAGACCATGAATACCGTCAGGCCGTGACAAGTGCAGGCATGGGCTGCATGGCCGCATTGGAGGCCGAACGGTTCATTGCAGAGATGGAAGCCGAAGCGCCTTCCCAAGCCGCCGAATAGCGATCACGTGTGAACACCACTGCGTGAATCGCGGGTCTGTGAATTGTCACATGACATAGCACTATGCCTGAGTGGCCGAACCGGAAATTGGTCCGGCCACTAACAGGGACAGTCCTATGAATACACTGCTAAAAACCACCGCTCTGCTCGCTCTTGTCGGCGGTCTTGCTGCCTGCGAGACCCACTCTGAAATGGATAAAGATGCCTCCATGATGAAAGAGGACAAGATGATGAAGGAAGGCGAGATGATGAAAGACGACGCCATGACGAAAAAGGATGCGATGATGAAGAAAGGCTAATCTGCCTGCCTTTTCCGGATTTTCGAAACGCCGCTCCTTCGGGGCGGCGTTTTTGCGTCATTTGAGCCTCTTTTTCTATAGAATCTGTGCCGTCCGCTAGACTTTAGCCATAATCAAGGTCTAGGACCGCGCGCGAGGCGGGTCTGACCCCGCGCATTCAAGTTTTAAAAGAAGAGCCTTTACCATGATGGTGCCCAACCTGACCCCGATCCCCGAGCTGTATGTCTCTTACGAGAGCGCCCAGAAAATGAAGGTCGAGGCCGCCGATCTGGTCAGCTGGGACCTGACCCCGCGCCAAATCTGCGACCTTGAATTGCTGATGAATGGTGGCTTCAACCCGCTTAAAGGGTTCCTGGGCGAAGAGGACTATAACAGCGTCGTCGACACGATGCGTCTGGCCGATGGTACGCTCTGGCCGATGCCGATCACGCTGGATGTCTCCGAAGATTTCGCCGCATCGCTGGAAGACGGTCAGGACATCGCGCTACGCGATCAGGAAGGCGTCATCCTTGCGACAATGACGATCACCGACAATTGGGTGCCCAACAAATCTCACGAGGCCGAAAAAGTGTTCGGTGCGGATGACAGCGCCCATCCAGCGGTAAACTACCTGCACAACACCGCGGGCAAGGTCTATCTGGGTGGCCCGATCACCGGCATCCAACAGCCCGTGCATTACGATTTCCGCGCCCGCCGCGACACGCCCAACGAGCTGCGCGCCTATTTCCGCAAGCTGGGCTGGCGCCGCGTCGTGGCCTTCCAGACCCGCAACCCGCTGCACCGCGCGCATCAGGAACTGACTTTCCGCGCCGCGAAAGAGGCGCAGGCCAACCTGCTGATCCACCCGGTTGTCGGCATGACGAAGCCCGGCGATATCGACCACTTCACCCGCGTGCGCTGCTACGAGGCCGTGCTGGATCAGTATCCACAAGCGACCACGTCTATGAGCCTGCTCAACCTCGCCATGCGCATGGCTGGCCCGCGCGAAGCCGTCTGGCACGGCCTGATCCGCAAAAACCACGGCTGCACGCATTTTATCGTAGGCCGCGATCACGCTGGCCCCGGCAAAAACTCCGCAGGAGAAGATTTTTACGGCCCCTACGATGCGCAAGACCTCTTCAAAGAACATCAAGAGGAAATGGGCATCGAAATGGTCGACTTTAAGCACATGGTTTATGTGCAGGACCGCGCCCAATACGAACCCGCCGACGAGATCGAAGAGGGCGTGACAGTGCTGAACATCTCCGGCACCGAACTACGCCGTCGTCTATCCGAAGGGCTTGAGATCCCGGAATGGTTCTCCTTCCCCGCGGTGGTATCCGAGTTGCGCCGCACCCGCCCCCCACGTGCTCAACAAGGCTTCACCGTGTTTTTCACCGGCTTTTCCGGCTCTGGCAAATCCACCATCGCCAATGCGCTGATGGTCAAGCTGATGGAGATGGGCGGGCGTCCGGTGACGCTGCTCGACGGCGATATCGTGCGTAAGAACCTCAGTTCCGAGCTTGGGTTCAGCAAGGAACACCGCGACCTGAACATCCGCCGCATCGGTTATGTCGCCTCGGAAATCACCAAGAACGGCGGCATCGCGATCTGCGCCCCCATCGCACCCTATGCCACGACCCGCCGCGCTGTCCGCGAGGATATCGAGCAGTTCGGCGCGTTCATCGAAGTGCATGTCGCCACTTCGATCGAGGAATGCGAGCGCCGCGACCGCAAAGGCCTCTACAAACTTGCGCGCGAAGGCAAGATCAAGGAATTCACTGGCATCTCGGACCCTTACGATGTGCCGGAAAATCCGGAACTCAGCGTCGAGACAGAGAATGTCGATGTGGATAATTGCGCCCATCAGGTTCTGCTGAAACTCGAACAGATGGGTCTTGTGGCCGGTTAAGCGCCAGCCTTCGGCAAGAGTATTTAGACAAAGATGAAACAGGCGCGGACAGTTTAACTCAAATTGTCCGCGCCGTTTTCGCTTTTTCTAAATATCCAAATCCGACGGGTGCCTAATGCACCGTCACTGGAACAAGATCGTTCTGGCGGGCCAAGCTGAAGGCCAGTTCTCGGCCGGCGACCAGCGCCAACTGCTCACCATCATCTTTGTGCACTGCGTAAAGCTGGGCTTCTTCTCCCACCTCTTCCTGCACGTCATCTGGCAGGTCTTCGAGGGCAACGGCTTTGACATAGACGATATTTGTCTCGCCTTTGGGGAACTCATATTTGCTGTTCATGGCTCTTACCCCTTTTTAATCTTGATCTGGTGGACCACGCTTTCCGGCACGGATCGGTTCAGATCCACATGCAAGAGCCCGTTTTCCATGCTCGCCTCGGCAATCTCGACGCCTTCGGCCAGGACAAAGGCGCGCTGAAATTGACGCGCCGCGATGCCGCGATGCAAGAACACGCGGCCTTGGGTGTCGTCGCTTTGCCGACCGCGAACGACCAGTTGGCGGTCTTCCAAAGTGATCGACAAATCCTCTTCCGCAAAACCGGCCACAGCCAGCGTGATGCGAAAAGACGTCTCGGATGTCTGTTCAATATTATAGGGCGGGTAGCCATCATTGCCAGATTTGGCAGTGCGTTCCACCAGCCGTTCCAGCTCATCGAACCCCAAAAGGAAGGGGTGCGTACTTAAAGTCAGTTTTGTCATCAACACGTCCTATTCGGTAGCGACAGTGTGGGCATGGCCCCTTTTTGGCGACCAACATACGAAATATGGGCGTGAGAGAGACAATCTGCAAGACCAAGACCTTTGCGAAACGCAGCAAATCCCTTATGTTAGGGCTTCTTTCAGAAGATGGATCACCATGAACGCCTCGCCCGAGATGCAGCCAGAAGATGTGATGCGCGTAAAACTAGAGGTTTTGCGCCGCGAGCACCGTGATCTCGATGACGCGATCCACGCGCTTCAAGAGAAGGGCACGGCGGATATGCTGACGCTCAAACGCCTGAAAAAGCAAAAACTGTCGCTTAAGGACCGCATCGCGATGATTGAGGACCAGTTGACGCCGGATATCATTGCCTAAATCCCTATGGGCGGCTACAGGATGCGCTCATTTTGAAGGATCGCTTCATGGCAGAGACCACCGTTGGCATCATCATGGGCAGCCAGTCTGACTGGCCAACCATGAAAGCCGCCGCCGACATTCTGGATGAGCTTGGCGTGACCTATGAGAGCAAAATCGTCTCGGCACATCGCACCCCCGACAGATTGTGGAGTTACGGCAAAACCGCCGCCGAACGCGGTCTGAAAGTGATTATTGCAGGCGCAGGCGGGGCCGCGCATTTGCCCGGAATGATGGCCTCGAAAACCCGTATCCCCGTTGTCGGTGTCCCTGTGCAGACCAAGGCGCTGTCCGGTGTGGATAGCCTGTATTCCATTGTTCAGATGCCCAAGGGTTTCCCCGTGGCCACCATGGCCATCGGCACCGCCGGGGCGGCCAATGCAGGCCTCATGGCCGCCGGCATTCTAGCCACCTCCGATCCTGCCCTTGCCCAGCGCCTTGACGCTTGGCGTGATGCCCTTTCGGCCTCTATCCCCGATGAGCCCGCCGATGACTAGCCTGCCCCTTGGCGCGACAATTGGCATTCTGGGCGGGGGTCAGTTGGGCCGGATGCTGTCGGTCGCTGCAGCACGTCTGGGCTACAGAACCCACATTTTCGAACCTGACACAGCCCCCGCAGCCGATGTGGTGCACGCACTCACGACCGCCTCTTACGAGGATACAGCAGCCCTCACCGCCTTCGGCAAAGCGGTTGATGTCATCACCTACGAGTTTGAAAACATTCCCACATCCGCGCTCGACACGCTCGAAGCGCTGGCGCCTATACAACCCAACCGCCGTGCTTTGGCCACATCCCAAGACAGGATCACCGAAAAGGATTTCCTGACCGGACTTGGCCTGAAAACAGCACCCTATGCCAATGTCGAAAGCGCCGCCGATCTGGACGCCGCCCTCGCTGAGCTTGGCACGCCCTCAATCCTCAAGACGCGCCGCTTTGGCTATGACGGCAAGGGCCAGCTGCGCCTGAAAGACGGCGACACGGGCGCGGCTTACGCGCAGATGAACGACGCCCCTTGCGTGCTGGAAGGCTTTATCGACTTCTCGCATGAGGTCTCGGTCATCGCCGCGCGCAACGCCGATGGTCAGGTGTCCTGCTTCGACCCCGGTGAGAACATCCACAAAGACGGCATCCTGCGCACCACAACCGTGCCAGCGCGGCTCAGCGCGTCGCAACGCACCGACGCTGTGCTGATGGCCGCGCAAATCCTCAATGCGCTGGATTATGTGGGGGTCATGGGGCTTGAGCTGTTCGTCACGCCCCAAGGCCTGATCGTGAACGAAATCGCGCCGCGGGTGCACAACTCCGGCCATTGGACGCAAAACGGCTGCGTCATCGACCAATTTGAGCAGCATATCCGTGCCATCACCGGTCTGCCCTTGGGCGACGGGCAGCGCTATGCGGATGTGGTGATGGAAAACCTGATCGGCGAGGATATGGACCGTTTGCCCGACCTGCTGAGTGCCGGAAACGCCGCACTACACCTTTATGGCAAGGCCGAGACGAAGCCAGGCCGCAAAATGGGTCATGTGAACAGGGTCAGCTGACGCGCGTTACTCGGTGGCGGGCTCTTGAGGGCCGTTGAACACTTTTTGAAAGCTCTCCACCAGCGTCATGTCATGGTCAAACGCGCCGCGCTCAAGGAACGTCTTGGTTTGCGCGATCACCATTGGGTTGTTCATCAAAAATGTATGCGTCACCGGCAATACGATATGGTCGTCCATCCCCTCAACCCTGGTCGAACTGACCGACACTTTCCCATCATCCGGCCCGTCAATCATCGCGGAATAGACCGGGTTCAAGGACACATCGCCCGCGATCACACCCAGCTCATAGCGCGCCCGGCCCAACTGGTTCGGCACACTGTCCTCACCCGTTCCCAAGGCCAGACCTGCAGGTCCGTTCAGCCATTCGAAGGCAGGAATATCTGCGAACTCGTCAACCAGTTGCGAGCCTTGGTTGGGCGGGGCCAACATGACGACGCGCCCCATGTTCTCGGGCTGGTTGTCCCGCAACCAATACCGCACAAGGATGCCGCCCATCGAATGGGTGACGAAATGCACCCTGTCGCCCTCGCATTGTGAAACCGCGCGCGGCAACGTCTCTACCGTGAGGGTTTCGATCTCTTTCTCAGTTGAAGGGTAATCGGGCACCACCGTGCGGTAGCCAGCCTCGCGCAACGCGTTATTCATCACGATGAAAGACGCGTCTGACCGGGCCAACCCATGCAGCAACACGACGCAGTCCGCCAAGGCGGGCAGCGGCATCAGCGCGAAGAAAAAGACAGCGATCCATTTCATATTTTATAAATAAGTGCATTACGGCGCTGCGCAAAGCCCCAAGCCCTTGTTCGACCCTACGTCGCAAGTCAAAGTGGCGCGATGATACGACTCAAATCTCCCCGAATTGCAGCTCGTGGCATCGTGCTGCACGAAAATCGTCTCCTATTGGTAAACGCTTATCCGGACGGTCAAAGTGATCTGTGGTGCGCGCCCGGCGGCGGGCAGGATCCGGGCACGTCCCTACCCGAAACGGCTGCACGCGAAATCCACGAGGAGACCGGATTGCATGTGACGGTTGGCACGATGTGTCTGGTGAACGAATTTCACGACCCCGCCAACGGCTTTCATCAGGTGGAGGTGTTCTTTCGCTGCACGGTCAATGACCCCAGGTTCGATCCCAGCTGGCGCGACCCCGAGGATATCGTGACCGAACGCGGCTGGTTTACCGCAGACGATATGGAGACGATCCGCTTCAAGCCCGACCGGCTGTTTGATCTGGCGTTTACCGATTTCAAACCGCAATACGACCCGCTGGAAGAGATTGTGCGTTAGGCACATGCGACCCCGCCCCGGACCAATTGTTTGACCTGACTTTCCCGGTCCCCCACGGTCCATCCAACATCAAACGGAGCCCATCATGACCACAGGTTTCTACTGGAGCGAGCGGTGCTTCTGGCACGCG
The DNA here is from genome assembly GCF_020177595.1 of Cognatishimia sp. MH4019. GTDB lineage: Bacteria > Pseudomonadota > Alphaproteobacteria > Rhodobacterales > Rhodobacteraceae > JAHTBL01. The sequence continues at coordinate 15,468 of NZ_JAHTBL010000013.1, forward strand.
GGTGGCAACTACGCCTTCACCCTGCCCATCGGTGGCCATGTCCAGCCGTTGGCCGCAGGCGCGCTCCCCGAAAATCCCGAAACCAAGCGCAGGCTGAAGAACCTGCTCGACGTCACCGGGCTCATCAACGATCTGAGCGTTCACAGCGCACCGGAAGCCCCTACCGAAGACCTGCTCCGGGTCCATCCGCAAAGCTATCTCACTGAATTCAAAGTAATGTCTGATGCGGGCGGCGGTGAGCTGGGTCAGCGCACCCCCTTCGCCCAAGGCGGCTATGAACTGGCCGCGCAATCCGCAGGCCTTGCCGTCACTGCGCTGGAAAACGTGCTGAACGGCACCCACAAAAACGCCTACGCGCTCTCGCGTCCGCCCGGACACCATTGCCGCCCCGACTTTCCCATGGGCTTCTGCCTGATGGCCAATCTCGCCATCGCCATCGAGGCCGCAAAAGCCACGCGCCCTGATCTGAAAGTCGCCGTCCTTGATTGGGACGTGCATCACGGCAACGGCACCGAAGAGATCTTCTATGACCGCCCCGACATCCTGACCATCTCGATCCATCAGGACCGCAATTACCCGATCGAAACGGGCGCCTTTGCCGACCGCGGTGCGGGGAAAGGCGACGGGACCAATCTCAACATTCCGCTCCCTCCCGGCGCGGGGCATGTGGCCTATCTCGACGTGATGGAGCGGCTCGTCCTGCCCACTATCCGCGCCCATGCGCCCGATATCATCGTCATCGCCTGCGGCTTTGATGCCGCCCCCGTGGACCCGCTGGGCCGGATGATGGCCACGGTCGAGACCTTCCGCACCATGACCCGCCAAGTCATGGCCTTGGCCGATGACATTTGCGAGGGCCGCCTGATGATGGCCCATGAAGGCGGCTATTCAGAGGTTTATGTGCCGTTTTGCGGCCATGCCGTTCTGCAAGAGATGTCCGGCAGCACTATCGACGCGCCCGACCCGTGGGGCGATGCCTATATGCTTCGCCAGCCAGACGCGGCCTTTGATCGTTTCGTGGCCGATCAGGTCACTGCGATGACAGAGGCGCTTTAGCGCAGCGTGAAATCTCCAAATACCGGGTAATGATCCGTGGGCCATTCGCCTTCGAACTGTTGCCGCAGCACGACCGGATCGCCTTGCAGCGTGATGCCGCCCGTATGACCCAGATGATCAATCGCCCCGAACAGATTAATCCCGCGATTAAAGTGATAGGTCGCCCCGCGCACCGGCACGAATTGCACACCAGCCTCTTCGATCAGACCAAGCGTGGCTGAGCCGCGCAAGGCGTTCAGATCGCCCAGCACGAACACCTCTTCACCCGCATTGATCCAAGGGGCGATCCGGTCGCGCACCAAAGCAGCCGACAAGCGCCGGTTGGAGCGGCTGCGATACTCGAAATGCACATTCACAACGCGGAAGATCGCTCCGCTCTGCAAATCGCGAAACTGCGCCCATGAGGCGAAAGCGGGCCATGATCCGTTGAATGTGCGCGAATAGATTTGATCGGGCGTTTCCGAGAAGAAGAACCAGCCCTGATCTTCCACCGCCAACCGATCCGCCCGGTACAGGATCGGTTGTGTGATCGGAAACCTGACCGGATCACCGACCGCTGCGGCCTGCAATGCCGGGTTCTGTGCCAGCAGGTGATCCAAAGTCAGGTTTTGCGTGGCCATGGAACCGCCCCCAAAACTCTCTGATTCCTGCAAAGCCAGCACATCGGCCCCGATCGCGGAAACGGCTGCAGCCATTGGCCCTTTGCGCCGCTCCCAATCAGCCACAGACCACGCACCGTCAGCCCGCGACAAGACGATGTAATGCACATTCAGCGTCGCGACCCGCAACGCGTTGTCGGACTTTTCGGGGACCACCCCTCGCCCCGAAAAACTCAGATGTGCCGCGCAGGCAAAAAGCGGGACCATCAGCGCGATCAGCAACAGGCCACGGAAAAGACGTTTCATAAGATCACTCTACGCCGCGCCTGCCCCTTGCGAAACCATCGCCGCGCACGTTTATGTGAAGCAACCCCTTGAAGCGGCGCGCGTCGTTTCCAAATGTAAATAGCCGTAACATAAAGCGAGACCGCATGTCCGTATCCCCGCCCGAACGAAACGACGCCGCCATCGAGTTTCTCAAGTCGCGCCGGTCGCGTCCCGGCAAAACGCTGAGCACGCCCGTGCCAACGCGCGCCGAACTGAAAGAGCTTCTGACCATCGCCGCACGCACCCCCGATCACGGCAAGCTGGAGCCTTGGCGCTTTATCGTTCTGGAACGCGCCGCACTCGAGCGCGTCGCAGCCCTAATCCCCCCTTTGGGCGCAAAGCACGGCATCCCAGAGGACAAGATCGCTGGCAATATGCTGCATTACGGATCAAGCCATTTGGCCGTTGCCGTGATCTCCTCTCCCAAGATTTCCGACAAGATCCCCGAGATCGAGCAGGTCTATTCGGCGGGGGCTGTCTGCCTTGCGCTGCTCAACGCGGCACTTGCGGCCGGATGGGGGGCCAATTGGCTGTCAGGCTGGTCCTCGCATTACCCGGAATTTGCCCGCGATGCCTTCAACCTGACCCCATCCGAGAAAATCGCCGGCATCATCCACATCGGCACCGCACCGCATACACCGCCCGACCGTCCGCGTCCTGATCTCGACCAAATCACAGAATGGGTGTCTGAATAATGTCCTCAATCTTAAAAGCTCTGAGCCAGTTGGGCGACCCGCGGTTCCGAAACGTCCTGCTCAAAGGCATCGGCCTGGCCATCGTCACGCTTTTCGCGATCTCGGCGGTGTTCTTGTGGGTCGTCGGTTGGATCGTGCCCGACAGTTTCACCTTGCCTTGGATCGGCACGATCACATGGATCGACAATGTGCTGAGCTGGACAGCCGTCCCCGTCGTGATCCTGATGTCAGCTTTCCTGATGGTGCCTGTCGCCTCGGCCATGACAGGTATTTTCCTGGATGACGTGGCCCAAGCGGTCGAAGACACACATTATCCTGGCCTGGGGCCCGCACGCAAAATGCCTATCGGCGAGATTATCGGGGACACGCTGCGCTTTTTGGGCGTAATCGTGGGCGCAAACCTGATTGCACTGCTGTTTTATCTCTTCCTCACACCCTTTGCGCCGCTGATTTTCTGGGGCCTCAATGGCTTTTTGCTGGGCCGGGAATATTTTCAGATGGTCGCCATCCGTCGCCTGCCAAAAGCCGATGCAGACCGTATGCGCAAAGCCAATCTGGGCCGTATCTGGCTGACCGGCGGGCTTATGGCGATCCCGCTCTCGATCCCGATTGTGAATGTGCTGGTGCCGGTGTTAGGGGCCGCCGCATTCACTCACTTGTTCCACTCACTTCCGGCGTCGACATCCGCTCGAACCAGTCCAGATCGCGCACTGTAATCACACCCGACAGGATCGTGCCTGCGATGATGACCCATAGCGGGAACGCGATCATCGTGGTCACTTTGACCCGCTTGCCCAACTGCGCATCCGCAGGCGCGCCTGCATGGGTGCCGGGCACGATTTCACCCACATCGCCTTGGGTTTTCAGCCGCAAGGGCAGCACGATAAAAAGCACCATGAACCAGATAACGGCAAACAGAACGATGGCGGATGTGATCGACATATTGGCCCCTTTCGGGTGAGATGGCTGACCGCCGGAGCCTCCGGCGGGGATATTTCAAAAAAGCGAAAGCGGACGATCCGTGTTACACTTGTTCTAGCTCAACAAGGCAGCCGTTAAAGTCTTTCGGATGCAGAAACAGCACCGGTTTGCCATGGGCGCCGATCTTCGGCTCGCCAGAGCCGAGAACACGCGCGCCATCGGCTTTCAGCTTATCACGGGCCACAAGAATATCATCGACCTCGTAGCAGATGTGGTGGATGCCGCCTGCGGGGTTCTTTTCAAGATACCCGGCAATGGGGCTGTTTTCACCCAACGGATAGAGCAATTCGATCTTGGTGTTGGGCAGTTCGATGAAAATCACCGTGACACCGTGATCAGGCTCGTCCTGAGGCGCGCCGACATTGGCGCCCAGCGTGCCGCGATACTGGTTCGCGGCGGCCTCCAGATCGGGGACGGCAATGGCGACGTGGTTGAGGCGACCAATCATGGCAAGGCTCCTTATAGCTGCGTTGAGGCGGGTTATGCGGCGCAGGTGGGCTGTGCACAAGGGGACGCGGTGCCGCTGTTAACGCCCTGTTAGGCATAAGCGCGTTTAGTAGAGGCGACTCAGCCCCAAGGAGGATCTGATGGACGACATCGACAGCTTCGTGCTTTCCCGCCCCCCCACCGCCGCGCGGCCCTTGCTGGGCCTCACCGTGCTTGTCGTGGAAGACAGCCGTTTCGCCTGCGAGGCGATGCGGCTTTTATGCCTGCGCTCTGGCGCGCGCATCCGGCGCGCCGATTGCCTGCGCTCGGCCCGGCGGCATTTGCAGGTCTATCGGCCCAGCGTCGTGATCATTGATCTGGGGCTTCCCGATGGCTCGGGCGCTGATCTGATTGACGAGTTGAACCAAGCAACCCCTCGCGTTGACGTGGTGCTGGGCACCAGCGGTGATGACGGCGCCGAAGCCCGCGCGATGGCCGCTGGCGCTGACGGCTTTTTGCCGAAACCCATTGCCAGCCTTGCCAATTTTCAGGAAACCATCCTCAGCTTTCTTCCGGCCGAGCGGCGTCCTGTCGGACCGCGCATTCTGTCAGACGAATGCGTGACACCGGACCCGATCTCCTATCGCGATGATATGGCCCATGTGGCTGATCTTCTCTCAGCTGATCTTGATCCAGGGATGGCAGATTACATCGGCCAGTTCGTGGCCGGGGTCGCGTCAAGCGCGGGGGATGGGGCTTTGAAAGAAGCCGCAGACCGCCTGATCGCAAAACGCGCGCTGGGTCAGGCCGTTGGCGCGAATATGGCTGAACTTGGCGGACTGGTGCAGGACCGCATGCTGACCGAAGAAATTGTCTAGCGCGTGGTAAGTGCGTGCCTTTGCTGACCGGCAGCGTCGAAATTGTCGGGCGCGAGCCAGCGGGTGAAGGCCGCGTGCAGAGCTGGCCATTCGCTGTCTATGACCGAATACCACGCGGTGTCGCGGTTGCGCCCTTTGACCACGGTGGCCTGACGGAACACCCCTTCGAAGGTGAAGCCAAAGCGCGTCGCGGCCCGACGGGAAGGCGCATTCAGCGCATCGCATTTCCATTCAAAACGCCGGTAGCCTGCGTCAAACGCCCAATCCATCATCAGGAACGTGGCTTCTGTTGCAGCGCGCGTGCGCTGCAAGGCAGGCCCAAGCGCCACATATCCCAATTCGATCGCGCCGCCCTGCGGTTGGATCGTATAATAGGAAAAGAAGCCCTGCGGCTCTGACGCGCCCTCAGGCGTGATCGCGTAAAACACGTGCTTGGCAGGGTCTGCCGTCACCTCTTCGAGATGGGCAATAAGGCTGCTTTGGTCGGGAAAAGGCGGCATCGGCAGATAGGTCCAGACCTCCTCTTCCCGGCCCAAAGCACGAAACAACGCAGGGCCATGTCCCGCAGGATCCAGTTGCTCAAGCCGCACATAGCGCCCTTTGATCTGCGCAGGTCCCGGCAAGCCGGGCACGCGCCAATTGGGCAAGATCGCTCCGACGGGCCGTGTATCTGTCGCGTTGCTCATAGCGCGATCCCTGCACGCCTCGGCAGGCGCTGTCCAGAGCGTCTTCGCCCCGCCTGCACCCTGAAACGGTCTTTGAATAGCGCCGCATTTTCCGCAAATCCGCCTTAATTGAGCGCGAGATTGCCCTCAAGACCGCCACGGCAGAAGCCCAAGCGGAGTGATTTGAGGAGAATGAGTATGGAACGGCTTTTAAAGAAATTCGCGTCCGATGATGCCGGAAACGCCAGTGTGGACTGGATGGTGCTCAGCGCGGGGCTTGTGTTCCTGGGTGTGGCCGTTGCGATCAGCATCGGGACCAGCACCGGCGAGGTCGCCTCAAGCACGACCGAAAACATCGACGCGATTGATCCCAGCGAACTGGTCAAAGAGATCACCTCGTAAGCGCTACAAGATGACGCCCGGGTCCGCTTCCAGATCGAGCCCGGGGAAGATTGCGGTCTCGATCCGGCTGGATTGCAGCCCGAAAAGCCCCCGCATAACCCACCCCGCATAGGCGCGCACATCGCGGGTCGGCATCAGATCACGCCCCTCATAAAGCGCCGCATCGCTGAGGCCGGGCCACGTCCCGTAGACCTTCCCCCCACGAATGGAACCACCGGCCATGATCATCGCGCCAGCCGTGCCGTGATCCGTGCCTTTGCTGCCATTCTCGCGCGCCGTGCGGCCAAATTCGGTCATCGCCAGAACAGCCGTTTTGCCCCAAATCTCGGCGCCCAGATCCTCGCGCAGGATGCTGATCGTGTCGGCAAGCCCGCCCAGACGGCGTTGCATCGCCCCCGCCTGCCGCGCATGCGTGTCCCAGCCATTTACCGAAAACGCGGCGATCCGCGTGTCTTCGCGCAACCGCTCTGCCGCAAATTCTGCCATACGGGCCGCCGGATTGCCCCGAGCCGCCGGCGCCATACCCGCCATCATCGCAGGCTCATCGGCCTCGATCTCTGGCGCATCTCGCAAGGCTTGTGTGATCGTAATGGCCTCTAGCGCCGCGTCGCGGAACAGCGGATCGTCATGGTAAACGACCTCCAACAAGCGCTGCGCCTGGGTCGACAGCCGCAACCGCGCATCGGGCGACCAACGCGACACCTCTTGCCCGCCACGCAAGATCGTCAGGTCATCAACCCCGATCGCATAGGCTGTTTTCAACTGAACCCCCGGCATGTCCTGCAAGAACCGGTTCAACCACCCTGTCGTCCGCGCGGCGCGCGGCACATCCATGCCCGTGCCCGCCTCCAGCAAATCCTGCCCGTCAAAATGGCTGCGCGCATCGCGGTAAGGCGTGCTGACCGCATGGGCAAACGCCAACTCCCCCGCATCCCACATCGGTTTGAGCGCGGAAAACCCCGGATGCAGCGCATAAAACCCATCCAGATCAAGTGCGCCATGCTCCGGGCCGGTCATCAACGTCCGGCGCAGGCCTGCAAGGTCGGGATCACCATAGGGCTGCACCGCGTCCAACCCGTCCATCGCCCCGCGCAGCAAGATCACCACCAGCCGCGTGTCCCACGGCGCCGAGGCCAGCGTGACCGGTGTCACCAGCGGACTGGCGGCCAGCGAGCACCCCAGAACTCCGTTTAAAAACAAACGTCTGTCCATCATACCTTCACCGCCTTTGAAACGCGGATGACGCAAGGATCAGCCCGACCCCCTCGCGCGCATTTTCTGCATTGAATGCCGCAAAACGTACAGGCTCTGGCGGGTTGGGCCCCAAAGCCACCTCCAGAAACGCGCGCGGGTCGGGCAGTCGATCCAGCATCTTGTGCGGTGCGTCCATGGCCCACTGAATGCGTCCGGCGATGCCCTGCGGCGTGATCCAGGCCGCATCGTCTTCGGCCCAGCCATCAGGGCCAACAGGGCGCTGATAAGTCTGCCCCATCAGCCGTGTCGGCGCGATCAACCCGCGCTGAATATCGCGCCGAGACCGTGCGATGATCTGCTCAGGCGTGACGCCCAGCGCCTTGATCCCTGAGATCACATATTCTAACGGCCATTTCACATTGCCAACCGGCTCCCACGCGCCCGGATGCTCCAGCATCGCGGCATAAAGCGCGGTCAAATCACCATCCGCGGCACGGTAGCGCGCCGCCATATGCGTCACCAATCCCGGATCAGGCGCGTCCGAGACGAAATGCACGGCCATCTTGCGCGCCAGATGGCGGGCTGTATCGGGATGCCGCGCGAGGTCTTCAACAACCGCGAAAACATTCTCCAAACCCTGCCCATTTCCGCCATACACCTTGCCTAGCACATGTTTTTCACCGGGCTCAGCACGACCGTCTTGCCATTGAAACGCCCCATGCCGCACCCCAAGCCCTGCCAGCAGACGGGCCAGTTCAACCACATCTTTTTGCGTATAGGACGCTCCCGCGCCCAGCGTATGCAACTCGATCAACTCGCGGGCGTAATTCTCGTTCAGCCCCATACCGCGACGCTTGGCAAACCGGCTGCGCGGCCCGGCAGAGCGGTCCTGATCCAGCGACCGCAACATCAGCGGCTGCACCACAACAGCGCGCAGCATATCCGCAAAACGCGCGGTCAGATTGGGCCGGATCGCTTCATTGGAAAACGAGCTGACGGCCGAGCCTGCGATACCGCCAATCCCGCGCACCGTGAAGTGATCCGCCCAAAACCATTCCAGCCGATCCCGGAACCCAATCGGCGCGCCAACAGCGCGCGCGATCCGTGCCTTTGCGGACTTGCTTTGCAGCGCACTCGCAGCGCTTTTCTGCGTTTTGGTCGCCTCGTCGATGCGCGCGATTTCCGCCGCTTCTTCGGTCTCACGCTTCGCCCGCCGCAGCTCTCGCACCTGCGCTTCGATATCCAGATAGTCGGTGTAGCGCGGCATATCGAACTGCGCAGCCAGCGCGTCCGCCTGCTGCAAATCGGTCAAAAGCGCGCCTGCGTTGCCCGGCACGGCGGTGTCAGCAGCCAGCCCGGTGCCAAAGCGCCGAACCGCCAGATATGGATCGAATACCGCCATCGCCATCCTCGCGGAGTTGCCCTTAAAACATAAGAAAAAAGGCGGGAGATTTCACCCCCGCCTTTCCAAAAAGACCTATCTGCGGCGCGCCTTAGCTGTCCGGCTCGATCACACGTAACGACAACTCGCGCAGTTGCTCATTCGTCGGCTCATTGGGGGCATTCATCATCAGATCTTCCGCACGCTGGTTCATCGGGAAGAGGATCACCTCACGGATGTTCGCCTCATCGGCCAGCAGCATCACGATGCGGTCGATCCCCGCCGCACAGCCACCATGGGGCGGCGCGCCATATTGGAACGCGTTAACCATACCGCCGAAGCGTTTGCGCACTTCCGCCTCGTCATAGCCCGCAATCTCAAACGCTTTGAACATGATCTCAGGACGGTGGTTCCGGATCGCACCCGATACCAACTCGTAGCCATTGCATGCCAGATCATATTGATATCCAAGCACTTTCAGCGGATCGCCTTCCAGCGCCTCCATCCCGCCTTGCGGCATGGAAAACGGGTTATGCTCAAAATCAATGCGGCCCGTCTCATCGTCCTTCTCATAGATCGGGAAATCCACGATCCACGCAAAAGCAAAACGATCCTGCTCTGTTAACCCTAGTTCGTTGCCAATCTCGACGCGCGCCTTGCCGGCAACCGTTTCAAACGCGGATGGCTTGCCGCCCAGGAAGAACGCCGCATCGCCGACATCCAGACCCAGTTGCTGACGGATCGCTTCGGTCCGCTCTGGCCCGATGTTTTTCGCCAACGGCCCGGCGGCTTCCATGCCCTCACCCTGATCGCGCCAGAAGATATACCCCATCCCGGGCAGCCCTTCCTTCTGCGCAAAGGCATTCATCCGATCACAGAACTTGCGCGAGCCACCACCCGGCGCAGGGATCGCGCGAATTTCCGTCCCGTCCTGCTCCAGCAGTTTCGCGAAAATTGCGAATCCAGAACCCGCAAAATGCTCGCTCACGACCTGCATTTTGATCGGGTTGCGCAGGTCCGGCTTATCGGTGCCATACCAAAGGGCTGCATCCCGATAGGAAATCTGCGGCCACTCGGCATCGACCTTGCGCCCGCCACCGAACTCTTCAAACACGCCCTGCAGCACCGGCTGGATCGTGTCGAACACGTCCTGCTGGGTGACAAACGACATCTCCATATCGAGCTGATAGAAATCCGTGGGCGAGCGATCCGCACGCGGGTCTTCATCGCGGAAACACGGGGCAATCTGGAAATATTTGTCAAAACCCGACACCATCAGCAACTGCTTGAACTGCTGCGGTGCCTGCGGAAGCGCATAAAACTTGCCCGGATGCAGGCGCGACGGCACCAGAAAGTCCCGCGCACCTTCGGGCGACGAGGCCGTGATGATCGGCGTCTGATACTCGCGGAATTGCTTGTCCCACATCCGCTTGCGGATCGAGGCCACAACGTCTGACCGCATCGTCATATTGCGCTGCAGTTTCTCACGGCGCAGGTCCAGATAGCGATAGCGCAGGCGCGTTTCCTCGGGGTATTCCTGATCGCCAAAGACCATCAGTGGCAGCTCATCAGCGGCCCCCAGCACTTCCATATCGCGGATGAAAACCTCGATCTCGCCGGTGGGGATCTTGTCGTTCACCAAGCTCTCGTCACGCGCCTTCACCGTGCCGTCGATGCGGATACACCATTCGCTGCGCACCTTTTCGATCTCGGCAAAGACCGGGCTATCAGGATCGGCCAGCACTTGGGTCATGCCGAAATGATCGCGCAGGTCGATGAACAACAGCCCCCCATGATCGCGCACCCGGTGCACCCAGCCCGACAGGCGCACGTTGTCGCCCACATTGGATTTGTTCAGATCGGCGCAAGTATGGCTGCGATAGGCGTGCATGGCGGTCCCTTTGGGCATCAAAACGGTTTGCGCCGATACACCTGTCCGCGCGCTGGAAGTCAAGGCAACATCCAGCCTACGGGAATTGAAAACCACCGCGTTTTAGGTAGGCTGTTAACTGTTCTTAACGAAAGGCAGGTTCGAACAGGCGCAATATGGGAGGGTGGCCCTATGTGGACGACCATCATTGATCGCATGCTTTCGCGGATGATCCGCGAGGGAAAACTCACCGTGACCTGGCCCGATGGGACGGTCACGACCTACGCCGGAAAGCCCGGTCTTTCGGCCGACATTACGTTCTGTGACGACGGCATCGTAAAGGCCCTCTGCAGAAGCCCTGAACTGTCTCTGGGCGAGGGCTATATGGACGGTCGGATCACAATCAAAGATGACCGCCTTTACGACTTTCTGACCTTGCTTGTGCGCAACAAACCCCATGGCGCCTTCCCTGTCTGGGTGCGTGCCTTTGAACGGACCCGCCACGCCTGCCGCCGCTGGCTCTTGCGCAACACGCCGATGAAAGCGCGCGAGAATGTTGCGCATCACTACGACCTCTCCGATGACCTCTACCGGCTCTTTCTCGACGAAGACATGCAGTATAGCTGCGCCTACTTCGCCCGCCCGGACATGTCTTTGGAGGACGCGCAGCTGGCTAAAAAGCATCATATTGCCAATAAGTTACGCCTTACGCCTGATGTGCATGTCCTTGATATCGGCTGTGGATGGGGCGGCATGGCCCTGACACTCGCGCAGGAATATGGTGCCCGGGTGACCGGCGTGACGCTGTCGCAGAACCAGCTCAGAACAGCCCAAAAGCGCGCGCAGGAAGCAGGTCTCGCAGATCGTGTCCAATTTGAATTGCGCGACTACCGCACGCTTGATGGGCCTTATGATCGTATCGTCTCTGTCGGCATGTTTGAACATGTGGGCCCGTCCCACTATGCCGAGTACTTCGGCCAGATCGACCGCCTGCTCAGCGATGACGGCATCGCGCTGATCCACACCATCGGCTACAGCCAACCGCCCAAAACCCAATCTCCCTGGATGATGAAATACATCTTCCCAGGGGGTCATGTCCCGGCCTTATCCGAGATCGCTGGCCCGCTCGAAGCCTCCAGTCTCTGGCAGAGCGATATCGAGATCTGGCGCCTGCATTACGCCGAAACGCTGAAAGCCTGGCGCGAGCGATTTGAGGCAAATGCAGATGAGCTTGTTAAGATGTATGACCAGACCTTTATCCGGATGTGGCGCTACTATCTGACCGCCTGCGAGATGTCATTTCGCGAGAGCCAACAAGCCGTTTACCAATTTCAACTGGCCAAAAAGATCGACGCGGTCCCCATGACGCGCGACTATCTATATAGCGAAGATCCGGTCTCGCAGGCTCGTCAGATCGCCTAACCGACACAAAGCTCGAACACGCACGCCTCGGCCCCTTGCGCCGTGCAATGCGTCTCGCGGCAGATCATATGTGGATGCACCAACACCTGAAACAACCGCTCGAACACCGCGGCATGCCAGTGGCAAAGCGGCGTGTCCGAGTGCTCGCCAGCGACGATGGGGTTATCGGCCAATTCAAAGCGGTAAGGCGTCACCACGCGGAACTGTCCCGATCCCGCAAAGGTCCAGGCATTCTTGGCGATGGCACGCGCCAAAAGCGGTGCTGACACGCGCCAAGGAAGGGCTTTCAACAGCGTCTGCACAAAGGACGGAATACGGTTTGCCAGAATGTAATCCGCCGTGCGCTTGCCTGCTTCCCACGCCAAAGCCGCCGCCAAATCCGGCACCTGCGCGCGCAACGCCTGATGCACCCGCGCCGCTGGCGCTTCCGAGATCATGTGATCGCCTGAAGGCATCTCAAAAACACCCGCTGCGGCAAAAATCTGATCGCGCAACTCGCGACCGCCCGCCAATTCAATGACCGGAACCAGCTGCAGAATTGCATTCGGGCCAATCAGCCCGATCCCCCCTGCACGCTGTGCCGTATCGGCCATGTCAGACGTCCTCCAACTGCTCCGTTCCGCCGCCACAGGCTTTGACCTCGGCGCCGTTGGGCATCTTGAAGGCGGCGTTACGCTCCAACGCGCGCTCTTTGCCTTGCTTGCGAATGACCTCGCGCCGCTCTGCTGCGCGGCGTGCCTTGTCGGCAGAGGCGTCCCAATCATCCATCTGCGCCTCGGCAATCGTGCGCGTCTCGTCAAAGTGGAAATCCACCTTGTCCTTGGACTGAGGCCCCCAATAACCCGCCTTGCCCAGATCATAGAAGGTCCGCGCAAAGCCCGCTTTGGCAAACGCCTTCAGGCAGCCCAAAAGATAGCGCCGCCTGAAGCCGGTTCCCCTCCACGGATAGTGAAACAGCGCCTTTTTCATATAAAAGCGCCGGTAATTGTTCATCACACCGTCCAGCAACTCACCCCGCTCCATCGCTTTGGGCTTCATGATCGGCGTCACGAAGTTGTATTTGCTGAAGTCGAACACCTCGACCTTGTCGCTGAGTTCCTGGAACAGAGGCGTGAACGGCCACGGCGTATACATCGCCCAGTTGGCCAGATCGGGCTGCCAATCCCACGCCATCTTGTAGGTCTCGTTCAGCGTCTCGGGGGTCTCGTTGTCCAGCCCCACGATAAATTGCGCTTCCACCAGAATATCGGCCTCGCGCAGCAGGCGGATCGCCTCCTTATTCTCTTCGACCTTGGTTTCCTTGTTGAATTGATCCAGCTTCATCTGCGCTGCGGCCTCGGTGCCAAGGCTCACATGCACCAGCCCCGCCTTGCGATAAAACTTCAGCATATCGCGGTCGCGGTAGATATCCGTCACCCGCGTGTTGATGCCCCATTTCACCTTGTCCGGCAGGCCCCGCGCGATCAGTTCCTCGCAAAACTGCACGAATTTCTTCTTGTTAATCGTGGGTTCCTCGTCGGCGAGGATGAAAAAGCCCACACCTTCCTCATTCACCAGCTTTTCGATCTCATCGACGACCTTCACAGGATTGCGCACCCGGTAATCGCGCCAGAACTTCCACTGCGAACAGAACGAACACGTAAACGGACAGCCCCGCGCCATATTCGGGATCGCGACTTTGGTGTTCAACGGAATATAGATGTATTTGTCCCACTCCAGAATGGACCAATCGGGGTTAATGCTGTCCAAGTCCTTCACAGTCGAGGCCGCCTGCGTCGCAACAATCTCGTCACCCTCGGCAAACGCCAAGCCCTTGATCTTGCGCCGATCCGCAGGCCAGCGCCCGTCCTCAATGGCCAGCATCAGTTCGGTGACGATCTCTTCGCCCTCACCGCGCACGATCACATCGACCCACGGGGCTTCCGACAGCACTTGTTTATACATGAAGGTGGGATGCACCCCGCCCATCACACGCACTGCGTTCGGCACGCGCTCTTGGGCGATCTCCAGAATACGCTCGGCCTTGTAGATCGACGGCGTGATCGCGGTCACACCCACCACATCCGGCGCGGCCTCGGCAATCATGTCGGACAAATCCTCGTCCGAGATGTCGTTCGTCATGGCATCAATGAATTGGATGTCGTCAAATCCTGCATCCCGCAGCGAGCCAGACAGATACGCCACCCAAGCCGGAGGCCAACTCCCCGCAATCTCCGCCCCGCCAGAGCGATAATTCGGATGAACAAACAGAATACGCATAGGTCGACTCCCTGCAGCCTTTTGCGAGAGCGTGACATATTTTTTGTCAATTAAAGTTGACACAGATCAAGTAATGACAAGTTGACACATGGCTGGGAGGACACGGCGCGCCACGCTTTTTCCGCGGAGCGCGTATAGTCCTTGGAGCGGCTTCAAGGACGTCCTAGGCTTACCAAAACAAGATCGAGCATGACCATGTCCTCTGACACCAGCAGAGCGCTGATTATCTGCGCCATTTTCGCGGCTTACGTGCTAAGTGGCGGCCTGTCTGTTCCTTCGCTGGACTTCAACGCCATCTGGATGGCCGGTCGATCTGTCGCCAGCGGGCAATTTGACCAAATCTACCCTCAAACCAACGGTCTTTTCGCTCTGCAAAGCCCGGAAAGCTGGAACGCACAGTTGCTTGAAGAGGGCGCCGATGGCGCAATTTACCCATTCATCTACCCCCCTCTCTGGGCGTGGATCGCACAAGTGCTGCCAAAAACGACCAATTTGCAGACCGCAGTTTCGGTTTTCTTGGTGGTGAACACTCTGGCACTCGTTGGGATCGCGTGGCTCGCATGGCGCATAGGCGATCGCACGATCCCTCTCTGGCTCCATCTTGCAATTGTTCTCGCCATCTTCGCCTTCACCTCTGCCGGGCGACAGGCGATAGGTAACAATCAACCCCAAATCCTGCTCTCCCTCCTCGTGCTTATTGCGATAGAGCGGACAATCGCTAGGCGTGCTTTCGTTGGCGGAGCCTTAATGGCGCTCGCAGCCTCGATAAAAGGGCTACCGCTGCTCTATGCCGTGCTTTGGCTTTTCCAAGGCCAATGGCGCGCCGTCATCGCTTTTGCCTTCGTCGGAAGCCTCCTTGCTGCCATCTCGGTTGTGACAATGGGTTGGCCGCTTCATGAAACCTTCCTGTCCCTTCTAGGAGATATACGTCAGACCTATCTGATCTTGTGGCTCAACATCACGTTCGACGGTATGATCGGTAACCTTTTCTTCTCCCATACCACGATCCCTTCATATCTGGCTGTCGTTGGAGAATATCCCTTAAAGGTCGCTCTTGCCGCGCCAAAACCACCTGCAATGGCCGCTCTAAGCACTGGCTTGGCGCTATGCGCATTCGCGGCCTGTGCCATGGTTATGCGCCGCAATCCAGATGATCCGCTTGTCTGGCCGCTCGTTTTGATATTGCTCAGCGTCAGCAGTCCCTTGGCTTGGAATTATCACTACCTCGCCAGCTTTGCGTTTCTACCCTGCCTGATCAGCCGCTTGGGCCCAAAATGGGGCGCAATATGCACAGCGACAGTCACACTCCCTCAACTCTCAGTCGTTGCGGGGTTTGTTCAAGACCAAGACGGCCTTTTGGAACCTTACCGCGTGGTCCTACTCATCTTAATGCTGATCATGGCGGCGGCCTTTGCGCTGGCCATTCGACGTGGCCCACCCCAGACCTGACTTTTCACATCTTTAGCGGTCGCATGCCCTTGCGTGTGGCGGCGCAATCCCTATAACCCACGACAATTTGCGCGCACCTGCCAGTGCGCCGGGAAATTTGGGGGCCACCATGCCAAAACGCACCGACATCAAATCCATTATGATTATCGGAGCCGGCCCCATCGTGATCGGCCAAGCCTGCGAGTTTGACTATTCCGGCGCGCAAGCCTGCAAGGCGCTTCGCGAAGAAGGCTACCGCGTCATCCTCGTCAACTCCAACCCCGCCACGATCATGACCGATCCCGGGCTGGCGGATGCCACGTATATCGAACCCATCACCCCCGAAATTGTCGCCAAAATCATCGAGAAAGAGCGCCCCGACGCGCTCCTGCCCACGATGGGCGGCCAGACCGGCTTGAACACCTCCCTCGCGCTTGAGGAAATGGGCGTGCTCGACAAATTCGGGGTCGAAATGATCGGCGCCAAACGCGACGCCATTGAAATGGCCGAGGACCGCAAGCTCTTCCGCGAAGCGATGGATCGCCTCGGCCTCGAGAACCCCCGCGCCACCATCGCCAACACGATGGACGAATGCATGGCCGCCCTCGAAGATATCGGCCTGCCCGCCATCATTCGCCCCGCCTTCACCCTAGGCGGCACCGGCGGCGGCGTCGCCTATAACCGCGACGAATACGAGCATTTCTGCAAAACCGGCCTCGATGCCTCCCCCGTCAATCAGATCCTGATTGATGAATCCCTGCTCGGCTGGAAAGAGTTCGAGATGGAGGTCGTCCGCGACCGCGCCGACAACGCCATCATCGTCTGCGCCATCGAAAACGTGGACCCAATGGGCGTGCACACCGGCGACAGCATCACCGTCGCCCCCGCCCTGACGCTGACCGACAAGGAATACCAGATCATGCGCAACGGCTCGATTGCCGTGCTGCGCGAGATTGGCGTCGAAACCGGCGGCTCCAACGTGCAATGGGCGATCAATCCCGCCGACGGGCGCATGGTTGTGATCGAGATGAACCCGCGCGTCTCCCGCTCCTCCGCGCTGGCCTCCAAGGCCACCGGTTTCCCCATCGCGAAAATCGCGGCGAAGCTGGCCGTGGGCTACACGCTCGACGAGCTGGACAACGACATCACCGGCGTCACGCCTGCCTCATTTGAGCCCACAATCGACTACGTCGTCACCAAAATCCCCCGCTTCGCGTTCGAGAAATTCCCGGGCTCGCAGCCATACCTGACCACCGCGATGAAATCCGTGGGCGAGGCCATGTCCATCGGCCGCACAATCCACGAGAGCTTGCAAAAAGCGCTCGCCTCGATGGAAACCGACCTCACCGGTTTTGACGAAATCGCCATCCCCGATCTCCCCGTCCCGGGCACGACCCGGGACCTCGACGCCAAAGGCCCCGGCTCGGCGGCCGGGACGCGGGGCAAAGAACTCGACCCCACCGCCAAAGCCGCCGTCATCAAAGCGATCAGCCAGCAGACCCCCGACCGCCTGCGGACCATCGCCCAAGCCATGCGCCATGGCCTGACCGACGACGAAATCCACGCCGTCACCATGTTCGACCCGTGGTTCCTCGCCCGCATCCGCGAGATTATCGACACCGAAGCCACCATCCGCAAAAACGGCCTGCCCACCAACGCCAGCGACCTGCGCGCGCTCAAAATGATGGGCTTCACCGACGCCCGCCTCGCCACGCTCACAGGCCGCGACGAAGACAATGTCCGCCGCGCCCGCGTTAACCTTGGTGTCACCGCCGTCTTCAAACGCATCGACACCTGCGCCGCCGAATTCGAAGCGCAGACCCCCTATATGTACTCCACCTACGAGACCCCGGTGATGGGCGACGTGGAATGCGAAGCCCGCCCCAGCGACCGCAAAAAAGTCGTTATCCTCGGCGGTGGCCCCAACCGCATTGGCCAAGGGATCGAGTTCGATTACTGCTGCTGCCACGCCTGCTACGCACTCACTGACGCGGGCTATGAAACCATCATGGTCAACTGCAACCCCGAGACGGTTTCCACCGATTACGACACCTCAGACCGCCTCTATTTCGAGCCGCTCACCTTCGAGCACGTCATGGAAATCCTGCGGGTCGAGCAGGAAAATGGCACGCTCCACGGCGTCATCGTCCAGTTCGGCGGTCAGACGCCCCTGAAGCTCGCCAACGCGCTCGAAGCCGAAGGCATACCGATCCTTGGCACCACGCCCGACGCGATTGATCTGGCCGAAGATCGTGAGCGTTTCCAAGCGCTTGTCGAACGCCTTGACCTGAAACAGCCGAAAAACGGCATCGCCTCCTCCGGCATGGAAGCCATGAAGATCGCCACCGAAGTGGGCTACCCGCTGGTCATCCGCCCCTCCTACGTACTTGGCGGCCGCGCCATGGAAATCGTCCGCGACGACGCCCAGCTGGAACGCTATATCAACGAGGCCGTTGTCGTCTCCGGCGACAGCCCCGTCCTGCTCGACAGCTACCTCTCCGGCGCTGTTGAAATCGACGTCGATGCGATCTCAGACGGCACTCAGGTCCATGTCGCAGGCATCATGCAGCACATCGAAGAGGCGGGCGTCCACTCCGGTGACAGCGCCTGCTCCCTGCCGCCCTATTCGCTGCCCGCCGACATCATCACCGAACTGCGTCGCCAGACCGAGGCCCTAGCCCTGGCCCTAAATGTAGTCGGCCTGATGAACGTCCAATACGCCGTCAAAGATGGTGAAATCTTCTTAATCGAGGTTAACCCCCGCGCCTCCCGCACGGTCCCCTTCGTGGCCAAAGCCGTGAACAGCCCGATCGCCACCATCGCTGCCCGCGTCATGGCAGGCGAGCCACTCAGCAACTTCGACCTCGTCGACCCCGAGATCGACACCTACGCCGTCAAAGAAGCCGTCCTCCCCTTCGCCCGCTTCCCCGGTGTCGATACGATTTTGGGCCCCGAAATGCGCTCCACCGGCGAAGTTATGGGCTCAGACGCCAACTTCCACCGCGCCTTCCTCAAGGCGCAAATGGGCGCGGGCACCGATTTGCCCAAGGACGGCAAAGGCAAAGTCTTCCTGTCCATCCGCGATGACGACAAGACGCCCGACATGCTGGAAGCCGCCCAAACGCTCACAGCGCTCGGCCACACCCTTATCGCCACCTCCGGCACCGCGAAATGGCTTACCGATCAAGGGCTTGAGGTTGAAGTGGTCAAGAAGGTCTATGAGGGCAAACCCAACGTCGTTGACCAGCTCAAAGACGGTAAAGTCAGCCTCGTGATGAACACGACCGAGGGTGCCATGGCCATCGCCGACAGCCGCGACATCCGCAACGTCGCCTTGATGGACAAGATCCCTTATTTCACGACGGCTGCTGCCAGCCACGCCGCCGCACTCGCAATGAAAGCGCGGGTCGAAGGCGAGGTCGGGGTCGTGGCATTGCAGGAAGCATAGTTCTTAAGCACACGGTTCCGTGCCAGCGCCAACCGAACACCCTGCCTGCAGACATACACGAAGACGCTAAAAGGCGGCTCCGCTCGCTTCCTTTTTGCGTCCCTCCCTAGCGGGCTGCACAGCCGTCAATATCGTATCGCCGCACCAATGCTTGACCCTCGGCATGGCGGCTCCTCGATCTTTCCCAAGATGCCGGCGCCGCCGGCACCCATGCCCGCAAAGGCAAGCGCATTCAGAGGCCCGCAGCCTTCTTACGCGCCTTGATCCGCCTCTTCGCCGCCGCGCGCAGCTCCGGAGCATAGGCTTCATCCTCGGCAACATCTTCATCCGTCAGCTCTTGATACGCTGCCTGCTCTGCCTCAAGCCGCATCCGCTCAACCTGATCCGCCATCTGGCCCCACGGAATGCCGCGGCGTGCCTCCTGCGCCACGATATCCGGGCGCAACACGATATCGGTGGCATCCGGCCCTTTAATCACTTTAGCCAGCCGCCCATCCATCCACGCGCGCAGCAGCCGGTTCATTTTCGTCTGGTAGCCCGGCCCCATCGCTCTGAAAAATTTCACGACGTCGCTGTCCAGCCGGATCGTCACCTTGGATTTCTCATGACAGGGCTGCGTCGCAACCTCATGCCATGCATCCGGCAATCCGTTCTCAAGCACAACGGCTGCCAGCACGTCGCGTTCGATCATCGCAAATGCATCACTCATCAGGCTTGCTTTCACGCGCTCAGCCTTGGTCATCTCCTTGGGGTCACGGGCCATGGTCAGTCTCCTGCAAGTTTGCCCGAAGATTCGTAAGAAAAGGTTAAGATCAGCCTGCCGCTGCGTACGTACAGATGCCATACGCAAGCCATACCCGAACCATACCGAAACCATACGCCGCGTCCCGCTTGACCTTTTGGCCCCCATACGGTCCTCTCTTGCAACCCTATGCACGAGGCCGACATGCACCAGCCAGCGATCACCGGAAGCGGCGTTTTCACCCCTGAGAACATCATCACAAATGACGAGCTTGTCGTTGCCTTCAACGCCTATGTTGACCGGTACAACACTGAAAACGCTGTACAAATCGAGGCTGGAGAGGTTGAGGCCAAGGCCCATTCCTCTTCCGACTTCATCACGTCAGCCTCCGGTATCGAACAGCGCCATGTGATCGACAAGGACGGCATTCTTGACCCTGGCACGATGCACCCGCTCTTTACGCCGCGGCCTGACGATGCGCCTTCGCTCATGGCCGAGATGGGCGTCAAAGCCTGCCAGCAAGCCCTTGATATGGCGGGAAAAACCGCAGCTGACGTGGATACCGTTCTGTGTGCGGCTTCCAACCACGAACGCGCCTACCCCGCCATCGCGATCGAGATCCAGGAACTCCTTGGAATTCAGGGGTTTGGCTTTGATATGAACGTCGCCTGTTCGTCTGCCACCTTCGGCATTCAGGCCGCCGCCGACATGATCAAATCCGGCAGCATCAACAGCGCTTTGGTCGTCAATCCCGAGATTTGTTCCGCCCATCTGGAATGGCGGGATCGCGACTGCCATTTTATCTTCGGCGATGTCGCAACAGCCGTCCTGCTTGAGCGGGCTGATCAGGCCGCGGGCCCGTATTTCGCCATTAAATCAACCCGTTGCGCCACCGCGTTCTCCAATAACATCCGCAACAATAACGGTTTCCTGCGCCGCTCTCACGCGCAGATGGAGGATCGCCGCGATATGCAATTCATGCAAAACGGGCGCAAGGTCTTCAAGGAAGTGCTGCCCATGGTCAGCAAACATATCGCCGATCACATGGTCGATGAAAATGTCCAGGCCTCTGATCTTAAAAGGCTTTGGCTGCATCAGGCCAACAAGACGATGAACGATTTCATCGGAAAGAAAGTCCTTGGCCGCACGCCCGAGCCACATGAACAGCCCAATATCCTGCAGGACTATGCCAACACCTCATCGGCGGGCTCGATCATCGCTTTTGCCAAATATTCCAACGACATGGAGGACGGCGATACCGGGCTGATCTGCTCGTTTGGGGCAGGTTATTCCGTAGGATCAGTGATTTTACAGAGGGTTGGCTAACCGAAAATTAAGGTTTGGCTGCTAAACAGCCCTAACCCGCTTCTTCTTCAAGGTGTAGCTTCATCTCAAGCAAGACATGCTGCAAGGCAGAGGTTTCGCGCAACAGCCGCTTTGCCTCGTTCACCGTGATCACACCATCCTCGATGGATTGGTTATATTCGGCCATCAACATCGCAAACCGTTGTGACAAGGCCACCACGTCCGAGTTCACGCCACCCCCGTCCGAATTCTTGCGATCTTGGTCATAGCTCAACGTGATCCCTTTAAGATCCGCAAGCGCGCTGGTCACATGGGGAAACCGTGCCGCTTCTTCCAAGGCGGCGACCGCGTCGATCGGCATGAACCTGTCGGCATGCTCTGGATTGTCGGAATAATACCGACCCAGCGTCGCCTTCGACTTGCCCGTCAGCGTGCAAGCCGGTTCGATGCCGACATCTTTAACCAAAGCCTCGGTGTGCTTTTTCAGATAATTACCAATACCCATCCCAGTTCCTGAATAACCTTTCGTTATGGGGAAACTCTTGCTGCCTTTCCCATTAATAGGTTGGTAAGGGTTTGTCATTTATAAAGCGTCTCCAAATGGGGCGATTACCAGTTCCGATGTCCCCAGCATCGGCTTGGTTTGGGTCCACCGCACCTAGGACGTGGGATCCAAGGACCGGTGTAAGCCGGAACAGCGGTGGGCTCCTCTTGTTTGATGGTGCAGCCGGATCAATTCCCCAGTGGGTAACCGCTCGTTGATCCAGCGTCTTACAGTGTTAGAGGAGCCCACCGCCGAACCCGCCTTGCAGCCATCCAGACGCTTGGCTACTCAAGGTCATGGCCAAACTTTACTTCAACTACTCCACCATGAATGCGGGTAAATCCACCGTTCTGCTCCAAGCCTCCCACAACTATATCGAGCGCGGGATGCAGACCTATTTGCTGACAGCGCAGTTTGACAATCGCGCAGGCGACGGGCGGATTGCATCGCGCATCGGGATCGGGATTGAAGCCGATACGTTTGGCCCGTCTGACGATCTTTTTTCCAAGATAGATCAACGACTTGTGGGTGGGCCTTGCGCCTGTGTCTTCATCGACGAATCCCAGTTTCTAAGCGCCGATCAGGTCTGGCAACTGGCCCGCGCAGTCGATGATCTGGGCGTGCCCGTAATGTGCTACGGCCTGCGCGTCGACTTCCAAGGCAAGCTCTTTCCAGGCTCTGCTGCGCTGCTGGCACTGGCAGATGAGATGCGCGAAGTCCGCACGATTTGCCATTGCGGAAAGAAAGCCACGATGGTCGTCCGGCAGGACGATCAGGGCCGCGTTTTGACCGACGGTGCGCAAGTTCAGATCGGCGGAAACGAGCGTTATGTCAGCCTGTGTAGACGCCATTGGCGCGAGGCCATGGGCGATTTCTAGACGGCATTCGGCAGGGATTCTCCTGCGAAAAATGCACGCAAATTGTCCACCGCCATCAGCCCCATCGCCTCACGAACTTCCAAAGCAGCGGTGCCAAGATGCGGCAATAAGACCGTATTTTCCAACGCTTTCAGCGCGTCCGGCACGTCTGGTTCGTTCTCGTAAACATCCAGACCCGCCCCTGCGATGACGCCCGTTTGCAATGATGCGATCAAAGCCGCTTCATCC
Organism: Cognatishimia sp. MH4019; assembly: GCF_020177595.1. Taxonomy (GTDB): domain Bacteria; phylum Pseudomonadota; class Alphaproteobacteria; order Rhodobacterales; family Rhodobacteraceae; genus JAHTBL01. Next base: position 38,196 of record NZ_JAHTBL010000013.1, read on the forward strand.
ACCACATCCCCGCGTGCGATATTGACCAGAAAGGCGGTTGGCTTCATCGCGGACAAGGCCGCACTGTCGATCATGTGACGCGTTTCCGCACCGCCCGGCACGGCCACAACGACGACATCCGACGCCTCCATCACAGCGCGCAGATCTGCAAGCTGCGTTGCATGCTCACCCACTTTTTTAGGGGAGCGGTTAAAGAAAACCACTTTCATATCAAAGCCGTAATGGCAGCGCTTGGCGATAGCCTGTCCGATCCGGCCCATACCGACGATGCCCACGGTTTTACCCGTCATGTGCAGCCCCAGCATCTGCGTCGGGTGCCAGCCCTCCCATTTTCCGGCCCGCACCATCCGCTCACCCTCACTGGCGCGTCGAGTGACCATCAGCATCAACGTCATGGCGATATCGGCTGTCGCATCCGTGACCGCGCCGGGTGTGTTTGTCACCGCAACACCCGCCGCGCGCGCGGCCTCTGCGTCGATATGGTTATAGCCGACCCCGAAATTGGCGAGCAGCTTGCAGCGTGGCTCCGGCACCAGATCAAACGCCGCAGCCGAAAACGCATCGCCTAGCGTCGGCAGCACGGCATCGTAGTTCTGCAAGGCGTTGGTCACCTCATCGGGCGACATCGGCAACGTGTCATCGCGCACCGTCACCTCCATGGTTTCGCGCGCAGCATCCTGCACTGTATCGGGCAGCTTTCTTGTGATCAGAACACGGGTCATCAATACATCCTTCCGCCGATAGGCACGTCTTTATCAGGGGTCAGCAAGACCACTTCACCGTCGGCGTCGGGCACACCTAAGACCAGAACTTCGCTCATGAATTTGCCGATCTGGCGAGGTGGAAAATTCACCACCGCAAGCACGCGTTTGCCCAGCAGTTCGTCTGGCGTGTAGTGTGCCGTGATCTGGGCCGAGCTTTTCTTCTCGCCCATGTCCGGCCCCAGATCGACCCAAAGTTTGATCGCCGGTTTGCGTGCTTCGGGATAAGGTTCGGCGCGGGTGATCTGGCCAACGCGAATATCAACTTTCAGGAAATCATCGAAACTGATCTCAGCCATTGGAGAGCTCCTTCGAGCGGTGCGTTGCCGCGGCGACTGCCTCTTTCAACAAGGGCGGGAAGCCATTGGTTTCGTTCATCAAAACCTCCAACGCTGCTTGCGTGGTGCCATTGGGGCTGGTGACGTTGACGCGCAACTGCGTGGGATCTTCGACAGCTGTTTCGGCCAAGGCCCCGGCCCCCGCCACTGTGGCTTTGGCCAGCGTCATGGCCAACTCGGGGGCCAACCCTTGCGCTTCGCCCGCCTTCGCGAGCGTTTCAATCAGGTGAAAAACATAGGCCGGGCCAGAGCCGGAGACGCCGGTCACCGCATCCATCTGCGCCTCGCTCTCCAGCCGGACGGTTTGCCCCACGGCTTGCAACAACTCTTCGGCCAGCGCCAATTGCGCGTCGCTCGCATGGGCGTTGCCGATCAGCGCAGTGATGCCTTTGCCCACCGCTGCGGGTGTATTGGGCATTGCGCGCACGATAGGGGTTTGCGCACCCAAGACGCTTTCAAAATGAGCAATCGTTGTGCCTGCGGCGACCGACACGAACAACGTCGTGCCATTGCCCAAGGCCTGGATCGACGGCAGCGCATCCCCCATCATCTGCGGCTTCACCGCGACCAGCACGATCGCCGGGTCGGAAGGTAAATCTTCATTGATATGAACGCCTTGTGCACGCACCCACTCGGATGGTTGCGGGTCCGTGACCCAAACCGACGCGGGCGGCAGACCGCCTTTCAGCCAGCCCTCCAACATGGCAGAGCCCATCTTTCCACAGCCCAGAAGCACCAGCCCCCGGGTGGCCAAATCATCGAGTGTCATGGATGGTCCTCCTGCGGTCACACGCACCAATGCGCCCCATCAATCGCTTGAAAGGGACGCACTGGCGTCGGGAGGAAACTTAGGCTCGTCCGTAAGCCTCGGCAATGGCAACCTGCAATGCCTGCTCAGGCGTTTGATCAGCCCAGCTGACCAGCTGGAACGCCGGGTAGAATCGCTCTGCCGAAAGCACGGCGGCGTTGATCAGCGTGTCGATCTGCTCGGCCGAGGCGTCTTGCCCACCGGTCAGAACGAGGCCGTAGCGATAGACCATCAGCTTTTGTTCATTCCAGTAGGTGAAGGCACCTGCCCAGCACATATCATTGGTTTTGTTGAGGATTTCGTATAGCTGAGGCAGCTTGTCCTCGGGCGGCTCCATCTCGAAGGTGCAGATCAGCCGCAGCGTTTCGTCATAGCCGGACCAGGCCAGCGTGATCGAATAGGTGCGCCACTGGCCTTCGACGGCCATTGCGATCTGATCATCGGCCACGCGGTCGAAATCCCAATCGTGGTGCTCTGCGATATGCTCGACGATGTCGATGGGGTGAAGGTCTTCTGTTTCCAGATACTGCTCGGTCAATGCCATGGCGCGCCTCGCTTTTTGCTTTAGCTGCTGGGCCTGGCAGCGGCCCAACGGCTTGGTGCCTGCTCTATGGAAGGGTGCTTTGCCTGCCTTCCATACCATATATCGTGCGAGCAAAGAGGGTGACCTGTAAAGCTATATTTTGGTGACACCCGCAATAAGTTGTGGACGAAATTGGGGATGACGCAAGATTGGGCGCTGCTCAGCGGCGGATCAGGGACAACCCGATACCGCCCAAAACCAGCGCTGTGGCGAGGGCAAAGCGAAGCGTCAGCTCCTCTGACAGGAAGAGGATGCCGCCGGATAGCGCGATGATTGGCACCGTCAGTTGGGCCAGCGCCGCGGTTGTGGATGCGATACGCGGCAGCACCAGATACCACAGCGCATAACCCAACCCCGAGGTCAGCGCGCCTGCCACGATGGCCAGCACGGTTCCCGGCCAGTTGATCGTGTCTTGCAACACCAGCGCGATGGCCAGCACGGGGGGCGTGGCATATATAAAGTTCATCGCGGTGTCTTGCAGCGGGTCCGACGCACCGCGCCCCACCAGCGAATAAAGCCCCCAGCCGAGTGCCCCCAGCGTCATTAATGCGACGCCCGAAAGCGCCGGGGCCGCCGTTCCGCCGGGCCACATCAGGTAGATCAACCCAGCAAAGGCGATGGCCGCTCCGGCCCAGCGCTGGGGCGAAATCTGTTCCCGCGCGATCAGCGCTCCGGCGAACATGGTGACCTGCACGCCCCCAAAGAGGATCAGCGCGCCCACGCCTGCATCCAGCGTCACATAAGCGAAGGAAAAGCCGATTATGTAGATCAGAAGGCTCGCAGCCCCTGCGGGACGCAAAGACCAGTTGGCAGGCCGGGTTCGCATCGCCACCAAAGCGGCCAATGCAAGCGCGCCTGAAAGCATCCGGATCGCGGCAAAGCTGGCCGGTCCCATCCCTGCGTCGACCAAGGCCAGACGGTTCAGGACCGAGTTGGACGCAAAGGCGATCATCACCAGACAGACGAGTAAGAACAAGCGCATCATCTGCGCATATCGGCTTGCTTCACCTTTGTCGAAATATTCTCGCCGAAGGCATGTCAGGCGGGGGGCCAAAAAGCGAAGGGGCCACAGTGAATGCGGCCCCTTACTAATTTAAAGCGACTTTCCCTTTCGGTATTTTGCCTGTGGCAAAAACCTATCGGGCGACGTCGATCCTGACGGATCGACTTGCTTACATCATGCCGCCCATGCCGCCCATGTCGGGCATGCCGCCACCAGCAGGCGCGCCTTCTTTGGCGGGCTTGTCGGCAACCATGGCTTCCGTCGTGATCAGCAGACCGGCGATGGAGGCTGCATCCTCAAGTGCCGTGCGCACGACCTTTGCAGGGTCGATCACGCCGAACTTGAACATGTCGCCATATTCTTCGGTCTGTGCGTTGAAGCCGAAGGTCAGGTCGTCGCTCTCGCGGATTTTGCCCGCAACAACGGCACCGTCGACACCGGCATTCTCAGCAATCTGACGCAGCGGCGCTTCCAGCGCGCGGCGCACGATGGCGATGCCAGCTTCCTGATCGGAATTGTCGGCGCTCAGACCTTCCAGCGCTTTGCCGCCCTGAACCAGAGCAACACCGCCGCCGACAACAACACCTTCCTGCACAGCAGCACGGGTTGCGTTCAGCGCATCGTCAACGCGGTCTTTACGCTCTTTGACTTCCACTTCGGTCATGCCGCCAACGCGGATGACAGCAACACCGCCAGCCAGTTTGGCCACACGCTCTTGCAGCTTCTCGCGGTCGTAGTCCGAGGTTGTTTCCTCGATCTGCTGACGGATCTGGCCAACGCGGGCTTCGATCTCGGCCTTCTCACCGGAGCCGTCCACGATCGTGGTTTCGTCCTTGGTGATCGAGACTTTCTTGGCGTTGCCCAGCATGTCCATCGTGACGGACTCAAGCTTCATGCCCAGATCTTCCGAGATGACCTGACCACCGGTCAGGATCGCGATATCCTGCAGCATGGCTTTGCGGCGATCGCCGAAGCCCGGTGCTTTGACAGCCGCGATTTTCAGACCGCCGCGCAGCTTGTTGACGACCAGCGTGGCCAGAGCCTCGCCTTCGACGTCTTCTGCGATGATCAACAGCGGCTTTTGAGACTGGATCACCGACTCGAGCAGCGGAACCATCGGCTGCAGCGAAGACAGTTTCTTCTCGTGCAGCAGGATCATGCAGTCCTCAAGGTCTGCGATCATCTTGTCGGGGTTCGTCACGAAGTAAGGCGACAGGTAACCGCGGTCGAACTGCATCCCTTCGACAACGTCGGTCTCAGTCTCGAGGCCTTTGTTTTCCTCGACAGTGATGACACCCTCGTTGCCGACCTTCTGCATCGCATCTGCGATCTGACGACCGATTTCAACTTCACCATTGGCAGAAATCGTGCCGACCTGTGCAACCTCGTCAGAGTCCTTGACTTCGCGTGCGGCACCTTTGATGGCCTCGACCACTTTGGTCGTCGCCAGATCAATACCGCGCTTGAGGTCCATCGGGTTCATGCCAGCGGCAACCGATTTCATGCCTTCTTTGACGATGGACTGCGCCAGAACCGTCGCAGTGGTCGTGCCGTCGCCGGCTTCGTCATTGGTGCGGCTGGCCACTTCTTTGACCATCTGCGCGCCCATGTTCTCGAACTTGTCCTCAAGCTCGATCTCTTTGGCGACAGATACACCGTCTTTTGTGATGCGCGGGGCACCGAAGGATTTGTCGAGAACCACGTTGCGGCCTTTGGGGCCCAGCGTGACTTTGACAGCGTCAGCCAGAATGTTGACGCCTTTCAGCATCTTATTGCGGGCATCCGTGTCGAATTTGACGTCTTTAGCAGCCATGTTTAGCGCTCCTGAATGTCAGATTGTTTCGTTTGAAAAGGGCGAGATCAGGCGATGATGCCCAGAATGTCGCTTTCCTTCATCATCAACAGCTCTTCGCCGTCGACTGTGACTTCGGTGCCGGACCACTTGCCAAACAGGATCTTGTCACCCTCTTTGACAGCCATCTCAATCAGCTCGCCGCTGTCCTTGCGGGCGCCGTCACCACATGCGATCACTTCGCCCTCGGCGGGCTTCTCTTTCGCGCTTTCGGGGATGATAAGTCCGCCAGCAGTTTTCTCGTCGCTTTCCGTGCGGCGTACCAGCACGCGGTCATGAAGCGGTTTCAATGCCATCTTTGCAGCTCCTTGGCTCAAAGTTTCTCCCAATGTTAGCACTCAGCTACTCCGAGTGATAACGCAGCGGACATAAGCAAGCCGCGTTTGGCTGTCAACCGATCTGATCGCGAAAATGCGATCCATTTTGCGAAGGCCCGTTGCGCAGCCTGGCTGGCCTTCGTAGCCTTGCGGCGACCAATGCGAGGAAACCGATGCGACATATCCTGCTGCTTTGCTGTCTGATCTGCTTTGGCACGCCTGCTTTTGCGCGCTGCGAGGGGGCATCAGTGCTCGACAGTCTTTCCGCGCCGCAACAGGCCGAGCTTGAACAGACCGTCGCACAGACACCCTTCCCCAAAGGTCTGCTTTGGCGCGCCGAAAAAGGCGATACTGTCCTGCATCTGATCGGCACGATGCATATCTATGACCCGCGCCTTGATCCCATCCTCGCCCGCATCCAGCCGCTGATCCCCGCAGCCGATCTGATCCTGCTGGAAACCACCAAATCCGCCGAGGCGCAGATGCAGTCCGATATGGCCAGCCGCCCCGAGCTGCTGTTCATAACAGAGGGCCCCACCCTGCCCGATCTGCTGCCCGAACCGATCTGGCAGACCCTTGCCAATCAGGCCCGCGCACGCCAGATCCCCGCGTTCATGGCCGCCAAGTTTCAGCCCTGGTATCTGTCGCTGATGCTCGCCGTGCCCCCTTGCGCGATGGAGGCGATGGTCAGCGGGCAACGCGGCCTCGACCACATGATTATGGACCAGGCAGAGATCGCGGGTGTGCCCACCCAGGCGCTTGAGCCCTACGACACGCTCTTCACCCTCTTCGGCCAGGAACCGATGGCCGAACAGATCGAGATGCTGCAAGCCACGATCGCGATGAACCGCGACGCAGACGCGCTTTTTGCGACCTTGCTCGCGACCTATTTCGCCGAGCAACACGTGAAAGCCTGGCACATCTCCCGGCTCGCAGCCTATGACATGCCCGGTGTCTCACCGGACGCCATTGATGCAATGTTCACCGAGATGGAAGACGTGCTGCTGATCCGCCGCAACCGCAACTGGATGCCCGTCATCGCAGAGGCCACCCGCCAACATGACACGCTGATGATCGCCATGGGTGCCGCCCATCTGGGTGGCCGGGACGGCGTGCTGAACCTGCTCGCCCAAGACGGCTACACGCTCACGCGCCTGCCCCTCTGAGCTTTCGCTTTTTCCAAATATCCCCGCCGGAGGCATCCTGCGGTGCGCAAGGTCGCACCCCTCTGACAGGGCCGTGACAAGCCCGCCACCGCGGTTTAAACCACGCGCAAATTCGCCGCTATTCGCAGGATCCTGACATGAGCACACTCATCTTCGGCCACAAAGCCCCCGACACCGACAGCACCGGGTCGCCCCTGATCTGGGCGTGGTATCTCAACCATATCAAGGATCAGCACGCCGAGCCGGTTCTGCTGGGTGAGCCCAACACCGAAGCCGCTTTCATGCTGGAGCGTTGGAACCTGCCCAAGCCGCGCATCATCGACGATGTCGAGGATGATCAGGCGGCAATCATCGTCGATACGAACAACCCCGCCGAACTGCCCGCCAACATCAACAATGCCGATGTGCAGGCTATCATCGACCACCACAAGCTGGTCGGCGGGCTGGAGACCAAAGGCCCCATCGACATCACCGTGCGCCCTGTCGCCTGCACGGCCACGATCATGTATGAACTGATCGGCAAGGACGTCGCCCAGATGCCCAACGAGATCAAAGGCGCGATGCTGTCCTGCATCCTGTCCGACACGCTGGCTTTCCGTTCTCCCACCACGACCCAAGCGGATGAGGCGCTTGCCTGGGGTCTGGCCAAAGACCTCGATCTCGACCCGCATGAATACGCAGACGAGCTTTTCGCTGCGAAATCCGACGTCTCTGCCTTCTCGGACGCAGAATTGCTGCGCATGGACAGCAAGGAATATGCCGTGGACGGCACCAAATTCCGTGTTTCCGTGCTGGAAACCACAAAGCCCGCGATCATTCTGGACCGCAAAGCCTCCATCATGGACACGATGAGCACCGTCGCGTCTGAGGACGGCGTCGATCAGGTTCTGCTCTTCGTCGTGGATATCCTGAACGAGGAAGCCACGATGCTGGTCCCGAACGATCTGACCAAATCCGTCGCCGAGAAATCCTTTGATGCATCCGTCTCTGGCGACACGGTCGTGCTGCCCGGGGTCATGTCCCGCAAGAAGCAGATCATCCCGAACCTCAAGCTTTGAGCACCAAATAAATCAAAAGAATAAAGAGCGTCCCGGCGGGGCGCTCTTTTCATTTGGATCAAAGCCGCGCATGAAGCGTTAAGCTCGAACTATGAGGCGCCCATGACCCAGATCATCCAGTCCCTGTCCGATATCTCTGCCCGCTACGACGCGCTTTTCGTCGATCTGTGGGGCTGCGTGCATGACGGGCTCAAACCCTTCCCTTCTGCAGTCAAAGCGCTGCAGGCCTACCGCGCCCAAGGCGGTACAGTCGTGCTGGTCACGAACTCCCCCCGCCCGCGCCTCGCCGTTGAGGCGCAGCTGGGCGAGATCGGCGTCGCCCGCGACGCTTGGGACGTCGTCGCCACCTCAGGCGACAGTGCGCGCGCCGCAATGTTCCGCGGTGTTGTCGGCCAAAAGGTCTATGTCATGGGGCAGGAACATGACGCACCGTTTTTCGACGAAATTTCGGTTGTTGAAGACCCGGTCGAGATCATCAAAACCCCGCTCGATCAAGCCGATGGCATCGTTTGCCTTGGTCCCGAAGACCCCTATGCCGATCCGGATGTAAACCGACCCGACTTTCTTTATGCCACGCAAAAGGGCCTGAAACTGCTCTGCGCGAACCCCGATATCGTCGTGGATCGCGGCGACAAACGCGAATGGTGCGCTGGCGCTTTGGCCAAGCTCTACACCGATATGGGCGGAGAGAGCCTCTATTTCGGCAAACCCCATCCGCCGATCTACGATCTGGCCCGCCGCCGTCTGGTCGCGATGGGTAAAGATGTGCCGGATGCCAGTATTCTGGCCATCGGCGACGGGATTCTGACCGACATCAAGGGCGCCATGGGAGAGGATATCGATTCTCTCTTCATTTCTGGTGGTCTGGCCGCCGTAGAAACCAAAACGTCGCATGACCCTGAAGAAGATGCGCTAACCGCTTACCTTCAAAAGGAAATGTCCAATCCAACCTTCACGATAGGTCACCTTCGCTGACCCTCTATTTGCTTGATTTTCTGCATTTGCAAAGTAATAAAGTTACCAAATCTTAGGGTAACGATTATATTTGTTACCTAGCGAATGCAGGAGACAGGCATGTTGGATAACCAGCCCCGCGGCACGATTTGCATCGAAGATCTTGAGATCGGCATGGTCCGCTATCTCCGCAAGGAAGTGACAGACCGCGACATTGAACTCTTTGCCGAGGTCTCGACCGACCGCAATCCGGTGCATCTGGACGACGCCTATGCGATGGACACCATCTTCGAGGGTCGCATCGCCCACGGGATGCTGACCGCTGGCCTGATTTCTGCGGTAATCGGTGAACAGCTGCCCGGTCACGGCACGGTCTATCTGGGCCAGTCTTTGAAATTCATGGCGCCCGTGCGCCCCGGCGACATGGTCTATGCCGAGGTCAAGGTGATCGACATCGACCACTCTCGCCGCCGCGTCCAGCTTGAGACCCATTGCGCCGTCGGCGACACGGTTGTGCTGAAAGGCGAAGCCACGGTTCTGGCCCCCTCGCGCAAGTTCGACTGAGCGCTTGCACCGCGCGGTTGGCGAGGCTAACCCAACTTTATGCGGATTATCCGGGACATCCAGTTTGTAGACCCTCAGGATCGCGGCGCCAGCGCCGCGATTGGCAATTTTGACGGGGTGCATCTGGGCCATCAGGCCGTAATCGACATTGCCCGCAAAGCCGGAACAGCGATCAACGCCCCACTTGGCGTGATGACGTTCGAGCCGCATCCCCGCGAGTTTTTTGCCAAGGATGCCCCACCCTTCCGTCTGATGAACGCCGAAGCGAAGGCCAACCGCCTCGAAAAGCTGGGGGTCCAGCGGCTTTACGAGATCAGTTTCAACGCGCGCCTTTCCAGCCTAACCGCGCGTGCGTTCGCGCAAGACATCATAGCCGATGCGCTTGGGCTGAAGCATGTCGTGGTGGGCCGCGATTTCTGTTTCGGCAAAGGCCGCACCGGGACCTCTGCGATGCTGGAGAGCTTCGGGGCCGAGATGGGCTTTGGCGTGACCATTGCCGATCTGGTTCGGGGCGATCACGGGCATATCTCGTCCACCAATATCCGCGATGCGCTGTCGGATGGACGCCCCGAAGATGCCGCCAAGATGCTGGGCCACTACCACCGCATCGAAGGCGAAGTGATCCGCGGCGACCAACGCGGCAGGCATCTGGGCTATCCCACCGCGAACATGTCGATCACAGGCCTGCACCCGCCGAAATTCGGCGTCTACGCCGTGCGCGTCGATGTTTTAAGCGGCCCACATCAGGGCAGCTATGACGGTGCCAGCTCTATCGGCGTGCGGCCCATGTTTGGCGAGAACGTGCCCAATTGCGAGACGTTTCTCTTTGATTTCAAAGGCGATCTCTATGGCGAACATTTGTCGGTCGCTCTGGTCGACTTCTTGCGCCCAGAGATGAAATTCGACGGTGTTGATGCGCTTGTGACGCAAATGGGGGCTGATTGCGACCGCGCCCGCGCGATCCTTGCATGAGCTTCAAAGACCCCATTCAGCGCGACGGCCTGCGCGCGCGTTTCTGGGAGCGGGTCCCGCTGAAAAACCTGACCCCAAAGGAGTGGGAAGCGCTATGCGATGGCTGCGGCAAGTGTTGCCTGAACAAACTGGAAGACGAGGACACGCAAGAGGTCGCTCTGACCCGCGTTGCCTGCCGTCTGCTGGATGATCAAACCTGCCGCTGCGCCCAATATGACATCCGCCTGCAATTCGTGCCGGAATGCGTGCAGCTTTCCCCCAAGACCCTGCCCAACATCGCCTATTGGATGCCTGAAACCTGCGCCTACAGGCTGCTGCACGAGGGCAAAGCGCTTTACGATTGGCACCCGCTGATTTCAGGCGATCCGCAAAGTGTGCATGACGCCGGTGTTTCGGTTCAGGGCTGGACCGTGCCGGAATTCGAGGTGCCCGAAGAGGACTGGGAAGACCATATCATCGACGAGCCAAAGGGCTAAACCGTCTGGAATATGGACGTTGCGCAAAGGTGAAGATCAGAGCGTTTCGCGGAAGGCTTTGATGAGCGGTGCATAAAGCCGGGGGTGACTGATGGGGCCCATATGGCCAGTGCCATTAACCAGAACGCTTTGGGCGTTGGGCAGGCGCCGGGATAGCGCATCGTTGATCGTAGCCGTCACTGGCGCGGATTGATCCGCCGCGATCAAAAGCGTCGGGATATCAAGAGCTTCAAGGCGGCCAGGTGCCAATTGGCCTGCGTTGTCATCTTCGATCGCAGGGGCGCCTGCAGGGATCAGGTGAATGCGGTCGGTGATATAGCGGCGTTGCGCGTCTGGAAGGCTCTCCCATGGCGCACCCGTTCCCCAGATATCGGTGAAAAGGCGTGCTGCGTTTTCCGGGTCGCCTGCCTCTATCGCTTTGATGAAAGGGGCGAACGCCGCGTGATGGGCCTCGTATGCCGGCGTGCCACGGGCAGCCGCGAAAAAGACGGGCTCAATCAAGGTCAACGACCGGACGCGGTCGGGATGATCAAGCGCCAGCCGCAACGCAACCGTTGCCCCGAAGGAATGCGCAACCACATGGAGCGGTGTGTCGCAGAAACTGCGCGCTATTTCAGCCGTTTGACTTTGATAATCGCTCTGCCCGTCCCAATCAGCGCTGCGGCCATGGCCTGGCATGTCGAAGGCAATGCCCTGCAAACCACTTACAGCAATCAGCGGAGCCCACGCTCCTTGATGCGCAAGCGAGCAGTGGATGAAAAGCGTATCGGGATCCGCACCAAAGGTCTTTGAATAGACCGACAGCCCCGCACGGCTATGAACCGGCAAATCTAGAGCTTGCCAGCCAGATGCGCGTCCAGATCGTCAATCCGGTCTTGCCCCCAGAACCTCTGATCGGCGTCGGTGATATAGAACGGCGCACCAAAGGCACCGGCGGCGACCGCGTCTTCCAGATTGCGGGCGTAGGTTTCAGCACCTTGTAGCAAACCGCTATCGGCAAGAGACGGATCAAAGCCCGCCGCACTCAGGCAATCTTTGATGACATCGTCCTGCGCGATGTCTTTTTCACCCGCCCAGCACGCCGACGTCAGACCATGCACCAGTTGGCCAAGATCACCGCCACCGGCGTCTTGCGCGGCAATAATCGCATAGGCCGAGGGGGCCATGTTCGTGGGCCAATGGGCGGGCTTGATGTTCAGCGCGAGGCCCAGTTTCTTGGCCTGCCGCGTCATCTCTTGCAGACGCCATTCCTGACGATTGGGGTGGCGATCTTTTGGAGGTGTTCCGCCCGTTCGCGCGAAAAGCCCCATGATATCGAGCGGCTTATAGGTGATCGTCGCGCCATGTTTGGCCGCAACCTCCTCCAACCGGGTGCCTGCGAGGTAGGTGTAGGGCGAAATTGTTGCGAAATAGTAGTCGATATGGGCCATTTGTGCCTCCCGCGCGTGGCAAATCTTTGCGGCAGCCTAGACCCATGGTAGGGGGTGTCAACGTCACGATTCTGTCACAGACCGAAAGCCCCGGGGGACCCTTCCATATGCCTAGTATCGTTGAGCCGAAACTGATTTCCGGCAACGCCAACCGTCCCCTGTCAGAGGCTGTGGCCCGCCGAATGTCGATGCATCGGGGTGTGAATGTCGAGCTGGTCGAGGCGCGGGTCGAGCGGTTCAACGATCAGGAAATCTTTGTCGAAGTGTTCGAGAATGTGCGCGGCGAGGATATGTTCATTATCCAGCCAACGTCGAACCCGGCAAACGATAACCTTATGGAATTGTTGATTATGTCGGATGCGCTTAAGCGCTCATCTGCCGCGCGGATCACGGCCGTGATCCCCTATTTCGGCTATGCCCGTCAGGACCGCCGCACCAAGGCCCGCACGCCGATTTCGGCCAAGCTGGTGGCCAACATGATTGTCGAGGCAGGCATTGAACGCGTGCTGACGATGGATCTGCACGCCGCGCAAATCCAGGGCTTTTTCGATATTCCGGTGGATAACCTCTATGCCGCGCCGATCTTTGCGCTGGATATCAAATCGGCCTTCGGGTCGATGGAGGATGTCATGGTGATCTCGCCCGATGTGGGCGGTGTGGCGCGCGCGCGCGAATTGGCGCAACGCATCGGCGCGCCGCTGGCCATTGTTGATAAACGTCGCGAGAAAGCAGGCGAAGTGGCGGAGATGACTGTGATCGGCGACGTGACCGGCAAGCGCTGCATCATCGTGGACGACATGTGCGACACGGCTGGCACGCTATGCAAAGCGGCCGAAGTTCTGGTCGGTGCCGGGGCCACCGAAGTGCACAGCTATATCACGCACGGTGTGATGTCCGGCCCGGCCGTCGAGCGGGTGAGCAAATCGGTCATGAAATCTCTGGTGATCACGGATTCGATTCAGCCGACCGAGGCAGTCAAAGGCTGCAAGAACATCCGCATCGTGCCGACCGCGCCGATGTTCGCGCAAGCGATCCTAAACATCTGGAACGGCACCAGCGTGTCGTCGCTTTTCGAGACCAATACGCTGGGACCGATCTACGAAGGTCTTTACAAAGGTTAATCGTTGTCGGTCAGGCCAGCGCCTGCACCCTTCTCGCGAGAGGCCTCGGTTGCGGGGACGTAAGTGCGCGCGGCGAATGTTTGGAGCTGACCCCAAAGCGCACCATCCACCATTTTGCGACGCGGGATTGGCTTAGCGATTTGTGCGGCGTCTTTCGCCACGACCTGCGCCCCTTTGAGGATTACAATCCGCTGCACACGAAACCCCGCTGAGGCGACAAGCGCGCGGGCGGCGCGACTGTCGGCAATCTCGGATTGCCCCTCGCAAAGCGCGGTATCGATGGCTTCAATCACCGCTGTGACATGCCCGCTTTCCATCTCGCGGAGCAGCTGGGCCAATGTCTCGTTCAGCTCGTCGGATGCAAGAATGAAAGGTGCCGCGGCGGCGATGTCCTCGGCAACGCCCAAGGGCAACCCCAGCCCGCGCCCTGCTTTGAGAAGACTTGCCTGAAGCTCGGCCACAGACGGGATCATGAGGGCAAACTCGCCAGCCACCAATCATCCGGAGCATCCAACTCATCCGCAAGCGGGGCGCCCTGCACAAGGGCAATTCGCGTCCAAAGCGTTGATTTCGGATCGAATTTCGTGGCCCCAAAGAAAGCAAGTTTGCAGCGGAGCATATCAATCGGATGTGTTGTCTTTGAAATCAGGTTCTCGCGAATCTCGGCATATGGGTGAGTCTTGAGCGTTTGGACCCGGCGCAACGCGCAGCGATGTTCGGGATGCGCACGCAAGAACTGGCCCACATTACCATCGGCGTCTGCAAGGTCGTGTGCCATCGCCTGCACCTGTCGCGCAATATCCAACGGGCTTTCAAGATCGGCCCCGTCTTCGCTGTGACGATCACCCAGACGCGGCTCAAGTTTCTCTTCCGAGACATACCAGAATTGGGCGGTCTCAGAAAGCGCGTCAAAGTCATAGTCCAGCATCCACGCGGCTTCTGCATCGAGCAGCGCACGCAAGTCAGCGGCAGACATCAACGGATCAAGCTGAGTGCCAAACGGGTCGGTCATACACTCGGTCAAGCCATCAATCAGATCGCCGAACGGCTCAAGCACCATTGCGACCAGAAGCTCTTGCGTGTCAATCGACAGCGCCTCTGACCAACGGATCACCGCGTCTATCGGGCGTGCCGAGGTTAACAGCTCCGGCGTCAGATGGCCCGCAACTGTTAACCATTCGCCGCGCATGACCTCGATTCGCGCCTGATGCTCAGGGTCCGGCACTTGCCATTCCGCCAGATGGGACGCGACACGTTCAAGCAGCGTATAAAGCGCCATGATCTGCGCCTCGTCCAACGCCTCCACAGCGCGGACGCGGGCAAGCGCCGTCTCGCGCACCAGCATCCAGTTGTTCAGCAAAACCGGGTGGCTGACCAGGAACGGGGCCATGCCAAGACCGGTCGCATTGCCGATCCCAAGATGACGCTTGAGGTCGCGATCAATCTTTGCACCGCCCACATGTTCGGCCAGGTCATGGGTGAAGCCGCGGATCAGCCAGACGGTCAGCATTTCAGCCATGAAAGGGCCAGAAAGACCTGGACGATCCTCGATCAAGGCGCGGTCTGCAATGCCGAATTTGCCATTGCCATAAACAGCCGTCGTGCGCATCAGATAGCCGATCTTACGGATCATATCCGGGTCGGGCTGTCGCCCACCGCGCAGCCGTTCGACCACATGATTAAAAAGCCGCACAGATTTATTGGCGCGGCTCAACACCAGATCGCGTTCGGTGAAGCGCCCGGCCTCTTGCAGGGGCGCATTGGCGACAATACGGGCAATCTCCGCCGCGTCCGGCACGCCGTCATAAAGCACGTAAGCGGTATCCCAAGCCTCGGCAATCACCCGGTCCGAGCGTTGATCGGCGGGCAGATCGGTGGACACCGCAACCAGCGAATAGACATGCCCGCCCAGCGAGACCGAATAGACCGCATGGCCGAAGCCATCGTCGGATATCTGCCAAACCGGTCGCGTTACCCGCGCGCCTTCCGCCCCCAGACGGCGCAAAAGCGTGCGCAGAAAGGAGAGCCGCGTGGGAAAGCTCGCCCCCATCCGCGCCAAGCGCATCACCTGCGCGGGCGGGCGCAGATCAAGCTGTGGGATATCGGGCAAATCTCTCATGCGGGGCCAAAACTTTCCTCATAGAAGCGAAGCCAGTTCCCCCCCATGATACCGTCTGCCTCCGGCTCTGAGAAGCCCACGCGGTGCAGACCGTCGCGGATATTGCCGAAATCGCGATTATCTTTGAACCAATCAGGCATCGGCGGGAACCCGGCATTATCGGCAGAGCCTTCGCCATAATCTATCTCTTTGCTCCACCGGCCGACGCGCATCCACTCGACGACGCTGTCGGGCTGGTCCTGACAAAGGTCGGTGCCAATCCCCAGATGCCGCGCCCCATACCGCGAGGCCGCCTCTGCGATCATGGTGCAAAAATCTTCCAGCGTGCAGGACCCGCCCCCTTTCAGATGATGGGGGTAGACCGAAAATCCCAGCATTCCGCCCCGGCCTGTCAGTGCTCGCAACACCTCATCGGATTTGTTGCGCCGCGCGGCATGCCACCACGCAGGATTTGCATGCGTGATCGCAATGGGTCGGCTGGAGTGATCAATCGCCTCAAGGGTCGAACGGTCCGCCGAATGGCTCATATCAACGACCAGCCCGACGCGGTTCATTTCGGACACGGCTTGCTTGCCGAACCGTGTCAGACCGGTGTCATCGTCTTCATAACAGCCCGTCGCGAGCAGCGATTGGTTGTTATAGGTCAACTGCATAAAGCGCACGCCCAGCTGATGGCAAATCTCGATCAGGCCGATATCGTCCTCAATCGGGCTGGGGTTCTGAAATCCGAAAAAGATCGCAGTGCGGTCCGTTTCTTGCGCTTTGCGCACATCCGCGGCGGTGGTGCCCTTGAAGATAAGGTCGGGGAAACGTTCAAACCAGCGGTTCCACGCCTCAAGCTGCAGCACCATTTCGCGGAAGCTCTCGTGATAGGCGATGGTGACATGGACAGCGTCAACACCACCTGCCCGCATCTGACGAAAAATCGTCTCGGACCAGTTGGCGTATTGCAGATTATCAATCAAAGGCGCGCGCATGGGCGAACATTGGCCGCATAGGGCGCTCAATTCCAGCCGATTTTGTTGAAAAACTCTTCTTTTCTGACGCTTTGGTTTGCGTCATCGCGTTAATTTACTGGGATGTCCGAAGTAGGACCGCGCTCTTACTCAAAGGCTGGGTCCATCGGCTTGAGCTTTG
>NZ_JAHTBL010000014.1 GCF_020177595.1 Cognatishimia sp. MH4019
TCCGGCCCAAGTTCATCTACTACGCCACCTATCTCTCGGAAAAGATCGGCTATGCCCGTTACATCACGATCTTCCGCCACCTGCAGGAGAACCCGGAGCATCGCTTCCATCCGATCTTCAAATGGTTCGAGGAATGGTGCAACGACGAGTTCAGCCATGGCGAGGCCTTCGCGTTGCTGATGAAGACCGACCCGAAGCTGACCCAGGGGCGCAATGTGCTCTGGATCAAGTTCTTCCTCACGGCGGTCTACTCGACGATGTATGTGCGCGATCACCAGCGCCCAGCCTTCCACGACGCGCTTGGTGTTGATCCCGACTGGTATGCGCATGAGGTCTTCACCAAGACTTCCAAACTGTCGGAGCAGATCTTCCCGATCACGCTGGATATCGAGCATCCCCGCTGGCAGCCAAATCTGGAGCGGATGCAGCGCGCATCGGTCAAAGTGGCGGAAGGCAAGGCCGAAGGCGGTCTGGGTGGTCTTATCAAGCGCGGCATCGGCATGGCGCAAGCCACGCGGGCGTTCATCGCGCTTTACACGATCCCGGCCAACAAGCATGTCGTGCCCGCCACGACGCGCCTTGAGCCGGCCTATTGAGCCAGCCCATGCATAAAGGGGCAGGCCAGTGATGGCCTCCCCCTGGATCGCCGCAATCGGCGCCCTGTTCCTGTGGTGGTTCTCCACGGGCGCGATCCTTATGGTCGTGAAACGCGCGGATCGGGCCGACGCCTCTGCCCATGCGAATGCGACGCTTTGGGGGCTGCCCTTTCTGGCGCTTGGCATCGCGGCGACCGTTGCCTCCCTTGAGGCCGTGACGATCGCCAATGTCTATCTTGGCTTCATCGCCGCCTTGGCGATCTGGGGCTGGATCGAACTGGCCTTTCTCACCGGTATCATCACTGGCCCGATCAAGGCGCCCTGCCCGGCTGCCCTTCTGGGCCACAGTCGGTTCAGCCGCGCCTTCGGCACCGTCGCCTATCACGAAATTGCCCTGCTGATCGCGCTCGTTGTCCTCTGGATCGCCACCGCTGGCGCCGAAAACACTATCGCCGCCATGACCTTTACGGTGCTGTTTCTTGCGCGCATCTCGGCCAAGCTGAACCTTTTCTACGGCGTGCCGCGCATCAACACCGAATTTCTGCCCAAACCGCTGGCGCATCTGCCCAGCTACTTCCGCTATGATACCGTCAACGGGCTTCTGCCCTTCTCGATCATGGCGCTTGGCTTCACGACCGCGATTTTCCTGCAAGGCGCAATGTCTGCGACCGCCCCGACCGATCAGGTCGCGCTTGCCCTGCTTACCTCCCTTCTGGGTCTGGCCCTGCTGGAGCATCTTTTGATGGTCCTGCCGCTGCCGGATGCGAAACTCTGGCGCTGGATGCTTCCCGCGCCCAAACCTGAATAAGCCACCAAGAAAGACAGCCACATGAACTTCGACGCCATCTTCCAAGACCAGCTCGACACTCTGAAAGAGGAAGGTAACTACCGTTACTTCGCCGAGCTTGAGCGCCAATGTGGCAAGTTTCCCAAAGCCGCCAATCACAATGATGGCGAGAAACGCGATGTGACTGTCTGGTGTTCCAACGACTATCTCGGCATGGGCCACCACCCCGCCGTGATCGAAGCAATGACCCGCACGGTCGAGGCCTGCGGCACCGGCGCTGGCGGCACGCGCAACATCTCGGGCACGAACATCCACCATCTGGCGCTGGAAGCTGAACTGGCCGACCTGCACGGCAAGGAAGCAGCGCTTCTCTTCACCTCCGGTTACGTATCGAACTGGGCCGCGCTCTCCACTTTGGGCAGCCGCATCCCCAATGCGGTGATCCTCAGCGATAGCGAAAACCACGCCTCCATGATCGAAGGCATCCGCCATTCGCGCGCCGACAAGGTGATTTGGAAACACAACGATGTCGAGGACCTCGACCGCAAGCTCGCCGCCTGTGGCGACCGCCCCAAAATCGTCGCGTTCGAGTCGGTCTATTCCATGGATGGCGACATCGCCCCCATCAAGGAAATCGTCGAGGTCTGCGAGAAACACGGCGCGATGAGCTACCTCGACGAGGTCCACGCCGTTGGCCTTTATGGCCCCCGCGGTGGCGGTATCTCTGAACGTGAAGGCCTCGCCCATCGCATCGACCTGATCGAGGGCACGCTGGGCAAAGCCTATGGCTGCGTCGGTGGCTACATCACCGGCTCTGCCGCGCTGTGTGACTTCATTCGCAGCTTTGCGTCGGGCTTCATCTTCACGACCGCCCTGCCCCCGGCTGTGGCCGCAGCCGCAAAAGCCTCCATCGCGCATCTCAAACAGTCGGAGATGGAGCGCGCCCAGCAGCGTCGCCAGGTCGCCCGCCTGCGTGCCGCCCTGGACCGCGAGGGCATTCCCCATCTGGAAAACGACAGCCATATCGTTCCGGTGATGATCAAGGACCCGGTCAAATGCCGCCAACTCAGCGACATTCTGATGAACGATTTTGGCATCTATGTGCAGCCGATCAACTACCCCACCGTGCCCAGAGGCACCGAACGTTTGCGCTTCACGCCATCGCCGCTGCACACCAATGAAGATATCGACCATCTGGTCGGCGCGTTGAAGCAACTTTGGGTGCAATGCGCGCTCGCACATGCCGTTGCGTAATCACAGAGTGTCGGCAGAATGTCGCTGAAATTATGGGGAAAATTCGCGATTATTCCCTTCAGGAAAGGCGTTTTACCGCTATTTGGAACCATATTCGCGCGGTGATGTTGAGAAACTGTGCATCACGTGAATGTCAGCCCTTGACCCGTGCGAAATACGCACTCACTTGGTAATGTGAAGAAGTCCTAAGAGGAGAAGCGAACTAATGAAACTGTTTTACGGAGCCGCGATTGCCGCAATGGCAGCCACCCCCGTTTTCGCCGAAGGTCACGCGTCTGGTGACGCCGCCGCCGGTGAAGAGGCGTTCAACCGTCAGTGTGTCGCTTGCCACGTCGTCGTAGACGATAACGGTGAGACGCTTGCAGGCCGCAACGCTCGTACCGGCCCCAACCTGTATGCTGTCTCCGGTCGCCAGCTGGGCTCGGTTGAAGACTTCCGTTACAGCGACGCTCTGGTCACTCTGGGCGAAGAGCAAGAGATGGTCTGGGACGAAGAGAAATTCGTCGGCTACGTTCAGGACCCCACCGGCTGGCTGCGCGAAACGCTCGATGATCGTCGTGCACGCGGCAAGATGGCCTTCAAGGTCCGCTCGGAAGAGGATGCAGCCAACCTGTATGCCTACCTCGCCTCTCTCGCACCCGCCCCTGAAATGGAAGGCGAAGCCGAAGAGACGATGAACGAGGAAGCGGAAACCGAGGAAGACTCGACCGCAACCAACTAAGTCTTTCTTCGAAAGAATTTAAGGCCGCGCTGCTGCAAGCAGGGCGGCCTTTTTTTGTGGCGTGAATCCAAGCACGCCCCGGCGGTGCGATATATCTTGCGGCACCGTTTTGCTTGCCTAAACTGCGCCCATGGATGTGAGACATCAGACCAGCGGCCTGACCCCGGACCTCGACGCGATCCTGCGGCTAAGCGGGATCCGGTCCAGACGCCCCGGTCGTATTCCCTTCGCCAGAATGCGTGCAGGGCCTGGCATGGCATCTGCCACCGTCTGACTTTTCTCACTCATCCAAAAGGAAATGCCATGTCCTCTCAGGATCGCAGCCCTTATCTTGCCTATGCCGATGCCTTGCGCCATCCCGGCGCCTTCACCTCTGCAATCACCGATTTTTTTGCCCCCGAAGCTCAGATCAACGTGGTGCACCCGTTCAACGAGATCGCAGGCGCTGAAGCCTATCTCCGCACCGTCATGCAGCCCCTTCAAACCTCCTTTGTAGGCCTCTATCGCCGCGATGACATCGTCATGGCTGGCAGTTTCGAGGATCAATTCTGGATCAGCGCAACCGGCTATTATGTCGGGCGCTTCGCGCAGGATTGGATCGGGTTGAGCGCGACAAACACCTTGTCTTTCCTGCGCTTTGGCGAGTTTCACCGGATGGAAAACGGCCAGGCTGTCGAAAGCTACATCTTCCTCGATATCCCCCAACTGATGATCTCTTGCGGGCAATGGCCCATCGACACCGGCCCTGGCCTCTCGCGCGGCTATACAGGCTTCATCCCAGGCCCGGCCAGCCAAGACGGCGTGCTCACAACTGCGCCCGACCCGGCGGAAGGCCAGCGCAGCTACCAGATCGTCACCGATATGCTTGGCAAGCTGGCCACCCATGACGAAGCATGGCGGCCCTATTGGCACGAAAACATGATGTGGTATGGCCCCGGCGCTTTCGGCTCTTTCGTTGGCATCGAGGAATTTGCGTCATTCCAGGTCCCGTTTGAAGGGCAGTTTGACGGCTGGTCCGGCGGCACCAAAAACAATGGTATGACCCGCCATTTCACGCGATACGGCGAAGGCAACTACACCTGTTCCGGCGGTTGGCCGTCGCTCACAGGCGTCAACGTCAAACCTTTCCTCGGGCAAGGCCCCTCGAACGAGCGCGTGTTCATGCGGGTCTGCGACTGGTGGCGGCGCGAAGGCGATCTGCTGGTGGAGAACTGGGTTTTCGTCGACGTGCCGCACGTCTTGTTGCAGCTGGGCTATGACCCGCTGCCGCACTGGGCCGGCTTAGACGATCAAAACCACCTCTGACACGCCATCATCGACGGCCTGACACGCCGCCTCGACCCGGCCCATAAGATGAGTGCTCACATAGGCAGCATGAAAGCGCGACGGCGCTTTCAGCGTCAGCCGCCCCCCTGCCCGCTCCACGCGGCTCAGCGCGCTCAGCCACGCGCCAAAACTGCTTTGGTCTTCCTGATAGAGAATCGCCTGCGCCAGCGCCCATTCGCTTCCGTCGCTCAGATCGGGGGCACTGACCGTGCCTTTCACCGGAAGGGCGACAACACGCGACGGCTCAGGCGCGCCTTGCATCCGCAGTTCGAAATCCGGGCCGACAGCACCCCATTGCGACCGCGTCGCCCCCAGCACCGTCTCCAACGCGATTCCGTATTGCGTCACCCGCCCGCGCGCGCCTTGGCGTTTGACCACAAGCCACCCAAGCCCGCGCAGTTTGGCCATATCTCGTTTGACCGTGCGTTCATCCACCGACCAAAGCGCTGCAATCTCGCGTTGCCCCACGGCCAGCTCATCGCGCGCCCAATTATAGCGCGCCGTGATCAGCGTCAGGAACCGCAACACCAGCCGCTGTTCATGTTTGCCGCGCGCCAAAGCGTAAGCCCCAAGCGCCGTCAGAATATCATATTTCCGCGCAGACGCATTGCGCCCAACGGGTTTCGTTGCAAGCATGGCCTGCCCTCGTGATGTCACCAAAGAAAGGTGATGCCTCAAAGCGGTTTACAAACCGCAGCGCCGATGGAACTCAGCGTTATTTTTTCATTGAGACTGATTTGCGTCCGAAAAGCCGATTCTGTCAAGCGGTGATCGTGCGCATGCCTCATCCTGTACTCAATCAAATCGAAAAAACAGGTATCAATGGTATTGGGGGACATTCTAGGTGACCCCTATTAGGCCTGTTTTGTCCCCCAATCCGCGGTAGGAGGCAAGATCCTGTCCCCCTAGATTTTGTGTGCTGCTCTCGAATTTCCCAATCATTCCGAATCGTTAACCGATGCCCCTGCCCCGCCTGCACCGCAGGTAAAGCCGCAATGGTGGCGGTTCGCTCAAATCAGCTTATTCGCTTTTGCGTTTTTCGCAAATTCCGCGTAAATTCATTTTGAGCAGAAATTAACGTCCCTTGGGAAATGTTCCCCGCGGGGAACAATTTGAAGAAGACAGGCACGATGTTTACCCATACCGATCTCAGCGCGCTGCAGGCCCGCTCTCTCAAGATGCAGGGCTATATCCGGCAGCAGACCTATTCGCCTGAGATGGAGAAGACGCTTCGCCGGTTCTCCAGCTGGGAGGTGGCAGAGCTGATCTTCCGCGTGAATCAGTCCACCATGCGCGGGCGCCTCGCGGCGGATCCTTCCCTTCCCCAGGGTCTGGTCGAAGAAGATGGCCGTCAACGCTGGTACACGCTGGAGGAAATCAACGAGCTGCGCCGACGCTTAAAAATTAATCGCCAATCCCTCCAGCCGCCCCGCCCGTCCGGAAAACGCGCCATCCGCGCAGCGATTGCCAATTTTAAAGGCGGTGCCGGCAAGTCGACTGTCGCGCTGCATTTCGCCCATGCCGCCGCCCTTGATGGCTACCGTGTGCTCTGCGTCGATTTCGATCCGCAGGCCACGCTCAGCCATTCCATGGGCCTGTCCGACGTCGCCGAGGAGTTCACCGTTTGGGGCATCATGGCCCGCGATCTGATCAACGAGACCGAGCGGATGAACGCCACCGTCCAAGGTGCCGAAAGTGGGGCCACCCTGCCCCAGCGGCGCCTGCCCACGGCGATCACTGATATGGGGCTTGCCGATCTGCGCGTCACCGATTTCATCAAGCCGACCAGCTGGCCGACAATTGACCTCGTGCCCAGTTGTGCGAACGCCGCCTTCGTCGAATTCGCCTCCGCGCAATATCGCCACCTTAACCCCGAATGGTCCTTCTTCGCAGCCGTCTCGCGCTATCTCGATCAGTTGCCGGACGACGCCTATGACATGATCATTTTCGACTGCCCGCCTGCCATTGGTTATCAGTCGATGAACGCCGTTTTTGCGGCGGATGTCCTCTATATTCCGTCGGGTCCCGGCTATTGGGAATATGACAGCACAACCTCATTTATCGGCCAGCTGTCAGAGGCGCTGGAAGACCTGAGCCGCTTCTCAAACGTCGTCCCTGCGGGGACGATGAACCTGCCCAAGGCCTTTGCCGATCTGCGTTTTCTGCTCACACGGTTTGAGCCCAACAATGAACTGCACCGCGCGATGCAGGATGCTTTCGTTAAGGTTTTTGGCGACAGAGTTGCCGAACACCCCATCGAGATGACGCGCGCGGTTGAACAATCTGGCCGCTTTCTCAGCTCGATCTACGAAATCGACTACCGCGATATGACGCGGGAAACCTGGCGGCGGGCGCGCGGATCGTTTGATCGTGCCTATGATGAATTCAAGGGCAATCTGCTGGCCGCCTGGGATAATCTGGAGGATCGGACATGAGCAAGAAACGCCGCGTATTCGACATCGACTTTGAGGCGGACACACCAGAGCTTGAAACAAAGTCCATCGGCTCGGAACGCCGAGGCCCTATGGCGTCTGCCATCGCCGAGAACGCCGACGCGATGGAGCAGCGGCTGAGCGCAGAAGCCGCCATCCGGGCCGAGAATGACCGCCTTGCCCATGAGTTCGTAGCCCTCAAGAAACAGGGTCTAATCACTGCTTTAGTGCCACTTTCCGAGATTAAAACCTCGAAACTGATCCGGGATCGTGCGCCCGCTGATGAACGCGACGCGCTTGACCTTGTGATGTCCATTCAAGAGATCGGTCTTTCCAACCCCATTCAGGTTGAGGAGGCCGATGACGGCTACGAGTTGATCCAAGGCTTTCGGCGTTTGCAGGCTTTCAGGTTCCTGCAGGACTCCTGTGGTGAGGACTATGCCAAGATCCCCGCCGTGATTGTTCCCCGCGGGGAACATTTGACGAAGCTCTATCGTCGGATGATCGACGAAAACATCGTTCGCAAGGACATCACCTTTGGTGAGATGGCCGCGCTGGCCTGGGCCTATCTGGCGACAGCGCCCCTAGGCGTGCAGGATATCGAAGCGGCTGTGAACGAGCTTTACCCTGTCAGCAATCGGCAGCGTCGCACATATATTAAGCAGTTCGCGCGGCTGCTCCGACGCCTCAACGGGGATTTGAAGAATGTCCGTGTCCTGTCCCGCGCGACGGGTCTGGCGCTTTACAAACGGCTTGAGGACAACCCCGAAGGCACCCGCGCCCTTCGCGCCGCTTTGACGGCGCAACCGGACCGGACGGAGGCTGAAGAGCTGGAAATCATCACGCAATTCTTGAAGTCGAAATCCGAGACAGCGTCGCCCAAATCCGCGAAGACAACTTTTCGGATTGGCACAGGCGTGGCGGAGGCGAAATGCACCGCCGCCGATGGCCGGTTCGAGATCAGGATGGCTCAGGATTTTTCCGCGCTGGATCGCACCGCGTTGGAGCGTGCGACGAAGGCTTTTTTCGAGGCGATCAAGGCAGAAGGAAGCGGCGAATAATCGGCGCGACCATTGCAGGCGCTTCCTCATGGGCCAGATGGCCCAGCTTTTCGATCCGCATGACTTTGGCATTCGGCAACCGTGCCGCCGCACTTTCCGACGTGATCGGCGGCACGGCCTTGTCGTTCTCACCGACAATCAAAAGCGCGTTCTGAGCGGTTTCTTTCAGCCGCGTCAACACGCCGTCCAACCGCCATTGCGACATCATCGTCAGCGTCCCATCCACATGGCTGCGGGTCGACACGAGCTGATGATAAAGGGCAAGCCCGGCGTCATCGAGCGTGCTGCCGGTGCCTTCGATCAGCCGTTTGATGCTTTGCGGTGTCGTGGCAGATGAAACGATGTTGGCCGTCAGCGGATTGAAGGTCAGCATCTTTGCCATCATCGGGAAGATCACGCCCGCGAGGCCGGGGAAGTTTCCGAGGGCGGCGTTCAGCCCGACAATTGTTCCCCGCGGGGAACATCCCATTTGCATCATCCGAAAGCCCAAGGCAGCGCCCGCGGAATGGCCGAGGATGGCGTCAATCTCCCAGCCTTCCTGCTTGGCCAGCGCCATAACGTCTTCGGACATGGGCTCGATCCCGCAGCGTTGCTTGCGCCCGATATTGGTGAAGCCGTGGCCGGGCAGGTCAATCGCAACGCAATGAAAATCCTGCGCCAAGATCGGCATCAGATCGCGCCAGGAATGGGTCGCACCGCCCGCACCGTGGAGCAGCAGAAGCGTGGGGCCTTTGCCCATCTCTTGGATATGCCAGACATGGGGGCGGCATTCGACAAAGCGCGAGGTGGCCGCATGAGGCCATTTCTCTTTTGCGGCGTCCCAGTCCATTTAATCGCTCAGAACAGTAGAAACGGCTTTAGAGAGCCGCTTGGCATCGGCGCGGGGCAGCGGGACATATGGGGCCAAAAGCGTCTCTGACAGCTGTTTTAGGGCCTGTTGTGGACGGTTGGACATGTCGATGACAAGGCATTCGACCGCATTGCTCCGCAGGGACTTGGCCATCTTGTCGGCGTCCTCTCCGGCGGTGGCACGGTTGGCGGTGCCATCAAGCGCGATATTCGCGCGGCCGTCGGTGAGGATGGCGACTGTGGGTGTCATGCCGCGCTTGCGGGCTTGCAGCGCGAGATCGAGCGCGGATTTCAGGCCAGCGGCAAGGGGGGTTCCGCCACCGCCGGGCAGGGCGGCGAGACGGCGTTTGGTTTGCACGAGCGACCGGGTGGGCGGGAGCAGGATTTCGGCACTGTCGCCTCGGAACGCCACAAGGGCGACGTGATCGCGGCGGGCGTAGGCTTCGGCCAGCAGCAGCTCGATCGCGCCTTTGGCCTCGTTCAGCCGCGAAAACGCGGCGGAGCCGGAGGCGTCGACGGCAAAGATCAGCAGGCGGTCTGACTTTTCCTCGAACCGTTTGAGGCGGATATCTTCGGCGCGGATGTGCAGATTTGTTCCCCGCGGGGAACATTTCCGGCGGATTGGCTGCCATGGGGCGGCGGCGCGGAGGGTCGCGACCAGATCAACCTTGGACGTGCCGTCGATCTGACCTGGGCGCGAGGGCAGGGGGCGGCCGCGCCGGTTGCCTTTTTTCTTGTCGCCAGAGCCAGCGCCAGCGGGCGTTTTGGCTTTGCTTTCTTGCTTGGCCAGATGGGCAAGCAGATCAGCGGGCAGGGTGGCTTTGACGGCTTCCATAAGCACTTCTTCGGGGATCTGGAAATCGTCAGGCGTTTCGCTTTCATCGCCTTGGTCGCCTTCGTTCGTGTCGGGCGGTGGGGGCGGCGTGTCGTCTTGGCTTTCAGGTTCGGGTTCGGGCATCCGCGTGGCGCGTTGGGCGTAAACCAGTTGCACGGCCGCGCGCAGGTCGTCTTCGTCAATCTCGCCATCGCCGAACAGGGCGCAATGCACGCGGGCGGTGCGGACGGCCAGAAGCGGCGCGCGGAGGCTGTCGATGCCGAGGTCTTTGGCGAAGATTGTGAGGTACTTTGATACCGTATCATCGGCCTGAATCGTCTCTAACCTTGCGCGCGCGGCGTCGATATCAGCTTGAGGCAAGGTCGGGTCGGTGGTGTCTTGCCACGCGATGTCGGTCGCATCCAGATGCAGGGCGAGACGGTCGCGCAGGGCAGGGGGGGCCTGTTCCTCGTCCCCGTCGCCTTCATCCAGCAGGATCAGGTTGTGGCAGGTGTTATCATCGAGTGCGATGGCGAGTTTACCGGCGAGGTTAGCCTCGGCCCGTTCGGCCATCGTGAGGATCAGCGCAGAGGGCTGGCCGATGAGGCCTTTCGTTTCGACAACCTTGCCAGCGGCAAGGGTGGCAGAGACGTCAACACCGCCGAAAAGCTGTTCATTCGCGATGGTGGGATGGATCTTGCGCAAGGGCAGGGGGAGGGCGCTGAGACCTTCGATCAGGCGGTCACGGACGGGGCCGGAGCGGGCGCGCAGCCAGAGGCCCCCAAGGCCGACGGGATCGACAGCCAGAAGGTTCAGCGCGGTGGCGGCGCGCAGCCAGGTATCTTGGCTGTCGCTCATGCAAGGACTTCCTCGACAATGCGGGTGACGCGGGTGCCGGAACCGGCCTCGTCCAGCGGATCGCGGCGCAGGCGGTGGCGCAGGGATGCGGGGGCGATGGTTTTGACATGGGCGCGCGTGACGGTCTTGTCGCCTTGGTAGGCGGCCAGCGCGCGGGCGGTTTTGAGCAAGGTGAGTTCGCCGCGCAATCCGTCGGAGCCGAGGGCGACGCATAGTTCGGCACAATCGCGCAGGGTCGCGTCAGGAGTTTTCATCTTTTTCAAGAGCTTACGCGCTTTGAGGATGTCATCGCGGATGATCGCATCCTCGGCCTGCCAGCGCAGCATGAAGGCGGTGTGATCGCTGTCATAGGCGTCGCGGCGGCGGATCACTTCGATCCGGTCGTCGATATCGGTGGGGGTTGTCACGTCAACGGAGAGGCCGAACCGGTCCAGAAGCTGGGGGCGCAATTCGCCCTCCTCGGGGTTGCCAGAGCCGACCAGAACGAAGCGCGCGGCGTGGCGGATCGACAGACCTTCGCGTTCGATCACGTTTTCGCCGGATTGGGCGACGTCGAGCAGCAGATCGACGATGTGATCTTCGAGCAGGTTCACCTCGTCAATGTAGAGATAGCCGCGATTGGCACGGGCGAGCAGACCCGGCTCAAACGCTTTCTCCCCACGGGTCAGCGCCTTTTCGATGTCGAGTGCACCGACGACGCGGTCTTCGGTGGCGCCAAGGGGCAGGTCGATCACAGGGGTCGGCTTGGTGACCAGCTTTTTCGACCCTATTTCAGCCCATTCCGGGCAATCTGCGACCTTTTCAGAGTTCGTTGGACAGCCCTCAACCGCTTTGATCGGGGGCAGCAGCGCGGCCAGCGCGCGAACGGCGGTGGATTTACCGGTGCCGCGATCACCAAAGACCAGAACACCGCCGATGGACGGGTCCACGGCGGTCAAAACCATGGCCAGTTTCATATCGTCCTGGCCGACGATGGCGCTGAAGGGGAAGGGCTGTTTCATATTGTATCCAGTCTCAGGAAGGGGCTTTTGCCGCCCCAGCTGCCGCTTTGATCGATGACACGAAAGCGGGCGTAAAGTTCTTCGCGGAACCAGTTGCCGTCGCGGACGGCTTTGATGGCGCGTGCATGGGGGCCGTCTTTGCGGGCGAAATCAGCCATCGCGGCGGCGTTGGGCCAGATCGAAAAGGTCACTTGGTGGAGCAAGGGGACCTCTCCGATGCCGATCTTGAAGGCAACGTTGTCATTCGCGCCGATCATGGCGGAGATATCAGGCACCTGACGCCAGAATTTGGCGGCGACCGAAGGTTTTACGGTCGCACGGGTCAACGCGGCCAAAGGGCCGGTGTCGACGTCAGGTGATGGGCGAAAAGGGGCAACACCTGCCCATTCTCCGCGCGCGGATGTGGGGGTGAGGTAGACCGACCAGCTTTCAGCCGCGCGGTTGCGGTAGCGCTGGAAGATGCGCGCAGTTTCCAGCCGTTCTTTGGCCGTGTCATGGTCGGGCCATGTGCACAGGATCGCGTAAACGGATGTGTTCGGGATCGGCGTAAAGCCTTCGCCCGTGCCCGAGCCGCAGAGCTTCCAGAATTGTAGGTCGGGGACCTTTGGAAGCGCGAATCGGGCTGCGCCCATCATGGTAAATGCCCAGATCCGATCCAATGGCGAGGCGAATCGGAAGAAGCTCAGGCTTACGGTTTGCGTCATAAATACCTCTTTCTCCACAAAGAGTGTCAACTTTAGCTTACATTATTTTACGAAATAGAAAAGAGCTCTTTGCCCTGTTGTCTGTGTGGCTTAGGGTCATATGTAAATAAAAGTGGACACTTTGCCAAAGGCTATCGCCATGACCTCTTTGAACCCAGCATCTGAACGCCCCCATGCCATAATCATTGGCGCGGGGCTTGGCGGGCTGTCTTCGGCCATGCGGCTGGGGGCGAAGGGCTATCGCGTGACGGTGCTTGAGCGGCTGGATCTGGTCGGCGGGCGCGGCTCATCGATCAGCCAGGACGGGCATCGCTTTGATCTGGGGCCAACGATCATTACTGTGCCGCAGGTCTATGAGGATCTGTGGCGCGCCTGTGGGCGGGACTTTCATCGCGACATTGATCTGCGGCCCATGGACCCGTTCTACGAGGTCCGCTGGCCCGATGGATCAACTTTCGCCGCGCGGCAGGACACCGACGCGATGGAGGCCGAGGTGGCCCGCCTGTCGCCCGGTGACGTGAAGGGCTACCGCAAGTTTCTGGAGGATGGGCGCAAGCGCTATGTTCTGGGTTTCGAAGGCATGGTGGCCAAGCCGATGCACAAGATCTGGGAAACCGTGAAAGTGTTGCCCGAATTTGCATTGCTGCGGGCCGACAAGTCGATTTTGGGGCTGGCCAAGAGCCGTTTCAAAGACGCGCGGCTGCGCATGGCGATGTCGTTTCACCCGCTTTTCATTGGGGGCGATCCGCGCAAGGTGACTTCGATGTATGCGCTGGTGGCGCATCTCGAAAAAGAGTTCGGCGTGCATTACGCCATGGGTGGTGTGCAGGCGATTGCCAATGCGATGGCAAAGGTCGTGCGTGCGCAGGGCGGCACCATTCGGCTGGGTGTCGAGGTGGACGAGATTGTCGTTAGCAAGGGGGTTGTGCAAGGCGTGCGCCTGGTGGATGGCGAGCAGGTGATTGCGCCGCTTGTGGTGAGCAATGCTGATGCGGGGCATACTTATACCCGGCTGCTGCGCAATCACGGGCGCAAACGCTGGACCGATGCGAAACTGAAGCGCAAGCGGTGGTCGATGGGGCTGTTCGTTTGGTATTTCGGGACCAAAGGCACACGCGGCAAATGGGCCGATGTGGGCCATCACACGATCACGAATGCGCCGCGTTACGAGGGGTTGCTGAAGGACATCTTCATCAAGGGCAAGCTGTCGGACGATATGAGCCTGTATATCCACCGGCCCTCTGTGACCGATCCAAGTGTCGCGCCAGACGGGGACGATACGTTCTATGTCCTCTCGCCGGTGCCGCATCTGGGGCATGACAATCCGGTGGATTGGGCCGCTGAGGCAGAGATTTATAAGGATAAGGTCGCGGTGGAGATCGACAAGACGATCCCAGGTTTCCGCGATCATCTGTCGACCGAGGTCGTGTTTACGCCAGAGGATTTCCGCGATCGGTATCTGTCGCCCAACGGCTCGGGCTTCTCGCTTGAACCGCGGATTTTGCAAAGCGCGTGGTTCCGGCCTCATAACATCAGCGAAGAGGCCAAGGGGCTGTTCTTGGTTGGTGCTGGCACGCATCCCGGCGCTGGGGTGCCCGGTGTCGTGTCGAGCGCCGAGGTGCTGGCCAAGCTGGTGCCGGATGTCGAGACCGTGCCTGCAGAAACCGCGATGAAAGTGGCGGCAGAATGATTGATCCGAACGATCTTGAGCATTGCGAACGCGCGATCCGGCATGGGTCGCTGTCGTTTCATGCGGCGTCGCGGTTGCTACCATCGAGAGTGCGGGATCCGGCGCTTGCGCTTTACGCGTTCTGCCGGTTGGCGGATGATGCGGTGGACCTGCATCAAGACAAGGGCGGCGCGGTTCTGTCGCTGAACGAGCGGCTTGAGAAATGCTATGCAGGTGCGCCCCGGAATGCGCCTGCAGATCGGGCGTTTGCCGCGATCATCGAGGATTTCGAGATGCCCCGCGAATTGCCGGAGGCCTTGTTGGAGGGCCTTGCATGGGATGCGGTGGAGCGGCGGTATCAGACTTTGTCGGGCGTTTACTCCTATTCTGCGCGCGTTGCCTCGGCTGTGGGAGCGATGATGTGCGTTTTGATGCGGGTGCGCGATCCGGACGCGCTGGCGCGGGCCTGTGATCTGGGTGTGGCGATGCAGCTGACCAATATCGCCCGCGATGTCGGCGAGGATGCGCGGGCCGGGCGGGTCTATTTGCCGCTTGATTGGCTGGAAGAGGCAGGTGTCGATCTGGAGTTCTTGATGCGCGACCCGCTGCCCACCGATGCCTTGCGCGGGGTGATCCGCAAGCTGCTGAACGCCGCGGATCGGCTTTATATGCGCGCCGAAGCAGGGATTGGCGCATTGCCGCGCGGCAGCCGGATGGGGATTTATGCAGCGTCCTATATCTATGCCGGGATCGGGCGCGAAGTGCGGCGCGCGGGCTGCGACAGCATCTCGACCCGGGCGCATACCTCAAAGGTGCAAAAGCTGGGCTGGGTGGCACAAGCGGCGTTGAGCACGGGCGTCACGATGGTGTTGCCGCGCTCGGCGGTAATCCATGCCGCCCCCTTGCCCGAGGTCAGCTTTCTGGTCGATGCAGCGGCGCGCCGTGATGCACCCCAAGGGGCTTGGGGCGACGGACGGGCCGGCGATCTGGTGGGCATCTTCGCAACGCTCAAAGCGCAGGACGCGCAGCGGCGGATGTTGGAACCTTAAGAAAAAGCCCTATCTTTGGTAAAAGCCAAGTATTGGAATGCCCTATGGACTGGTCCATTTTCATCGTGTTTCTGGCAGCGTGTTGCGCGGCTGCTGCAACGGGTTCGATGTTCCCGCCGGACAAGTGGTATCGCGAGTTGAAGAAACCGGTCTGGACCCCAAAAGACTGGATGTTCCCGGTGGCCTGGACCACGCTCTATGTGATGAGCGCCTATGCCGCGACGCTGGTCGCGGTGATGGATGGCAATGCAATGGGTATGGCATTCTGGGCCTTGCAGATCGGGTTGAACGCGCTCTGGACGCCCGTGTTTTTCGGGCTGAAACGCATCAAGGCGGGCATGGTTGTGCTGGTCTGTCTATGGGTGTCAGTGCTGGGAACGCTTGTTGCCTTCTCGACCCTCAACACTTTGGCAGCATGGCTGATGGCGCCTTATCTGTTGTGGGTCACGGTGGCTGGGGCGCTGAATGCGGCTGTCTGGAAAATGAATCCAGAGGAAGTCACCCAGACCGCCTGACGGATTTTAGGTATTTAGAGACAAAAGAAGTCTGAGCGCCGCGTTAAGGTTAACGGCTTTCACTCTGATCTAAATATCCGCGCCGAAGGCATCCCTTCGTTTTCAAAAGCGCCAGCCTTTGCGCCGGGGCACACGGACGGCCAGCATGGGCATCAGCCACGGACCACGGAAACGGTTGAGATCAAGCGCTTCGTGCACGCCGACGGTTTCTTCACCGGCATATTGGATTTTTACGGCCGAGCGAGAATAGAACGGCGCATCGAGCATGTTTTTGACCTGATGCGGTTTGTACCCCGCATCCGCCCGGGTTTCGCGTTTCACACCCCAGAGGGAGCGGCGAAAGCCCACCTTGGGCGGTGCGTTCATCACGCGGGCATTGCCGTCATGGTCGAAATGCACGCCGATGGCCAGATCGGTGCCGTCGCGGCGGGTCGCATCGTAAAAACAGACAGAGCCGTCTTCGACCGGGTAGCGGCCCCAGGTCCAGTAGTCGAAATCCTGCTCAAGTGCGCGGGTGCCGAAATTGGCGTCAAAATAGCCGTGGCCTTCCCATTCCCAGCCTTCGCGGTCCAGCTCAACGCGAATATGTGAGGAGGGCGCGAAGGGCCGCCAGACATGGCTGCCGTCTTCGGTAAGCGGTAGCTCCACCTGCGTGACGGCGGAAGGTGTGACGATCACCCGGCCCCGGACGCGCGAGATCAGGGGCGGGCTTGAGACCTCGTTGATGTCGATCACCAGATTGCCGCCCTCCCAACGCATGGACGACGGGCCGACGGTGAAGGTGTCATTCGTTTGCTGCAACGCGTCGCGGCCCCGGTCGGTCATCGTGAAGCGACCGCCTTTGCCGTAGGTCGCCACGTTGATGCAGCAGTGGTTGTCGGGCGATTTGCGCCCCGACCAGCGATACCAGGGCGAAAAGACCGAGCCTATGAAGCCGATGATCGAGATCGCGCGGGAGCCATCTTCGCAGATGCCGTCGACATACCACCACGCGTAGCCGTTTTCGGCGACATCGAGGTTGAAGTTCGGTCCTGCAAGATCGCCTCGGCCGCGTGCCGCGCGGAGAGGGTCGCCATGGGGATCCCCGCTCCCGGATGCGCACCGCCGCCCGCCAGATACAGCCCGGTGATCTTCGAGCGCGCTGTCGGTCTTGCGAGCGATGCCGTCAGCCCATGCGGGCTGCGCCCGTAGAGGGAGCCTTGGCTCGCCGGAAACAAGCTGTTGAACTCTTCGGGCGTCGTCAGCGCTTTGGGCGGCGGCTCCGGGCTGAAGGTCAATCCGAATTGGGCGAGTGTCTCGAATACTCGGGTCTGACATTGGGGTTTCTCCTGGCTATCTGTGCGGGAACGGGGAGGGCCGTTCATGATGATCTCGAAGCGCTCAAGGGGCGGCGGGGTAGAGCCGGTGCCGCGGTCCTGGGCGCAGATGTAGAGGGTCGGGTCGTCGGGCATTTGCCCGGCGGCGATCGGGTCAAATTCGGCGCGTGGGTTGCGTGCGAAAAAGATGTTGTGATGGTGCAGATCGGCGCCCTCGGGCGTGGCCGCGAAGGCATAGACGTAAGCCGACAGGCTGCGGGGTTCGGTGGCCTTTACAGGCACGGCAGGTTTTGCGGCGTCACCCAGAAGGCCGGTTTGCAGCGCGCGCGGGTCGCCGTTGAAAACGATGCTGTTGGCGGCGTAGCGCGCGCCGGCGCTGGTATGCGCGGCGGCGATGCGCCCGTTTTGCATCTCGATCCGGCTGACATCGGCGTTTGTCACGAAGGTTGCGCCGCGCGCTTCTGCCAGCTGGCGGAGCGTTTGGGCCAGCCGGTGCATGCCGCCTTTGACGCGCCAGACGCCGCGCGCCTCGGAATGGGCAATCAGGCCCAGCAGGGCAGGGGCCGCGAAGGGGGAGCCGCCGACATAGGTGGCATACCGCCCGAAAAGCTGGGCGAGGCGTGCGTCTTTGAACGCGCGTTTGAGAGACTGGGCAAGCGTGAGATGCGGTTGCATCGCCGCGATCAGGGACGGCTGGCGCAGCACGCGCATCGTGAGGTCAAACTGCGAGGGGGTTGCCGATTGCATCATGGGGGCGTCGAACGCCTCGTAAAGCGCTTTGGTTCTGGCAGAAAACCTGCGGAAGTCAGCGGCGGCGCGTGGGCCTGCGAAATCTTCAATCGCGGCTTCGGACGCGGCGGGGTCGGCGTGCAGATCAAGCGTTGAGCCGTCATGCCACCAGTGGCGGGCAAGGATCGCCTCGGGGATCAGATCGAGGTGGGAGGACAGGCTCTCACAGACGCTGTCGAACAGCTCTTCGAAGACCGGGCGCATTGTGAGGACGGTCGGGCCCGCGTCCACAGAGCCAGCCTTGGACGGCAAGGTGCGCATCTTGCCACCCACCTCGGCGGCGCGTTCCAACACGGTGACGGCAAGCCCCGCATGGGCCAACCGCAAGGCTGTGGCGAGACCGGCAATACCGGCGCCAATAACAAGAACCGAGTCTCGCGACTCTCTGGGGCTATCCATGTGGTGATTGTTGACTCTGAGAAGCGATGTGTCCAGTATAGTTTACACATTTAGTGTCGTAAATTAATGACACATCCTTATCGCAGGATCGGCCATGCCTCTGTCACAGCGAATCGAAACCGCCATTTCCCAAGCCATCGGGCAGGGGCAGGGGGGTGTTGCGCCTCCGAAACTCTCGAAGGCGCTGAACTATGCGGTCACCCCTGGTGGTGCGCGTATCCGGCCCACTATATTAATGTCTGTCGCTTTGGCCTGTGGCGATGATCGCCCTGAACTGAGCAATGCCGCCGCCGCCGCGTTGGAGCTGATCCACTGCGCCTCGCTGGTCCATGATGACATGCCTTGCTTTGACGATGCAGATATCCGGCGCGGCAAGCCGACGGTGCATCGCGAATGGGATGAGCCGATTGCGCTACTGACGGGGGACAGCCTGATTGTGCTGGCGTTCGAGGTTCTGGCGAAGGCTGCCGGGGCGGACCCCATGCGCGCGGTTCAACTTATCCAGACGCTGGCCCACCGCACGGGCATGCCCAACGGCATTTGTGCGGGCCAGGGTTGGGAGAGCGAGACAGAGGTCGATCTGCGCGCCTATCACCGCGCCAAGACCGGGGCGCTCTTTATTGCGGCAACGCAGATGGGTGCGCTTGCAGCGGGTCAGGAAGCGGAGCCGTGGGAAGAACTGGGTGCCCGTATTGGCGAGGCGTTTCAAGTGGCCGACGATCTGCGTGACGCGCTTTACGATAGTGAGACCTTGGGCAAGCCTGCGGGCCAAGACGATCTGCATGACCGGCCCAATGCGGTCAGCGAGTTCGGTGTGCAGGGTGCTGTACGTCACCTCAAGGATATTCTGGGCGGCGCGATTGCGTCGATCCCGTCTTGCCCCGGCGAGGCCGCTCTGGCCCAGATGGTGCGCGCGCAATCCGAGCGTTTGACGCCGGTCGCGCCTGCCGTAAACCGCGCCTGAGACGATGGCGGATATCGCCCAACCGCCTGCCTTGCCGAAACCCAAAGCGTCGCTGACAGGGTGGCGCAATCGGCTGGTGGCCTCGCGCGGGTTTCAGAAATGGGCCGCATGGTTTCCGCTGACACGCGGCAAAGCCCGCCGGGACGGCGAGGCGATGTTTGATCTGGTCGCGGGCTTCGTGCATTCACAAACCTTGATGGCCTTGGTCGAATTGGGTGTGCTGGACGCGTTGTTGCAGCGCCCGCTCAGCACTGCCGAACTGGCCGCCCGCGCCCGAGTTCCCGAAAACAGAATGGGTGTTCTGTTGAGGGCGGGTGCTGCGCTTCATCTGCTTGCAAATAAGCGTGGCACCCATTTTTTGACCCAGAAGGGGGCGGCGTTGATCGGGGTGCCGGGACTGGCGCAGATGATCAAGCATCACCGGGTGCTTTACCGCGATCTGGAAAACCCCGCTGCCTTTATGCGCGGCGAGACAGAGACGGAGTTGGCGGGCTTCTGGCCGTATGTCTTCGGCGCAGGCGCGGCGGAGGATCCGGATACCGCGCAGACCTACTCCGATCTGATGGCGCAAAGCCAGCAACTGGTGGCCGAGGACACGCTGCGCATGGTGTCGTTCAAAGACAGCGCGCATCTTCTGGACATCGGCGGCGGCACCGGGGCCTTTCTGGCCGAGGTTGGCGCCGCCTACCCGAAGCTGCCCGTGACGCTATTCGATTTGCCCGCCGTCGTGCCGGAAGCGCGTGCGCGGTTTGAGGCGGCTGGCATGGCCGCGCGCAGCACGATCACGCCGGGCTCTTTCCGGGAGGATGTGCTGCCGGGCGGGGCTGACACGATTTCCTTGATTCGCGTTCTTTATGATCACGCGGACGACACGGTCGCGGATCTGGTGTCTAAATGTTTTGACACTCTGCCGGATGGTGGGCGGCTGGTAATCAGTGAGCCGATGCTGGGAAGCCGTGCGGGCGATGTCTATTTTGCATTCTATACGCTGGCGATGCGCACCGGGCGGGCGCGATCAGCAGCAGAAATTGCGGATATCTGCGCAAAGGCAGGGTTCTCCAAGATCGATACCCCGAAAGCGCCGCGCCCCTTCGTGACCAGCGCCGTTGTGGCAACGAAAGCTGCTTGACCAAATTTACAGCATTTACTGTCTAATTACATTGACACACAAAAGTGTCAGGTTAAACTGACACCTATGACAATACGTCTCACTGAGTCTTTTCCCGACTCAGTTGGGGCGCGCCACCGCCAATGGGGGAGCAATCCGGTGCACACCACATCCGTCATCTTGAAGGGTCCGAAAGATCTTGGCCTCGACACGCTCGCGCTGAAAGCGCCGGGCGCGGATGATCTGGTGGTGGAGATTTCCCACTCGGGGATTTCGACCGGTACGGAAAAGCTTTTCTGGACCGGAGAGATGCCGCCGTTTCCCGGCATGGGCTATCCGCTGGTGCCGGGCTATGAAGCCGTCGGCGAAGTCGTCGAGGCCGGGGCGGACACACATTATAATGTAGGCGACCATGTCTTCGTGCCGGGCGCGAACTGTTATGAAGACGCGTTTGGTCTGTTTGGAGGGGCGACCCGTCGGCTGGTGACAGCTGCGGATCGCGTCACGAAGATCGATGCCGCTTTGGGTGCCGAAGGCGCCTTGCTGGCGTTGGCCGCTACCGCGCGCCATGCGATGGCCGGGCTGAACAAGCAGACGCCGGACCTGATCGTGGGTCACGGTGTGCTGGGCCGGTTGCTGGCCCGTCTGACGATTGCCGCTGGTGCACCTGCACCGATGGTTTGGGATATCGACGCGGATCGTCGTACCGGGGCGGAAGGCTATGCGTGCATCCATCCCGACGAGGACGAGCGCCGCGATTACACATCTATCTATGATGCCTCTGGCAACGGCGATCTGCTGAACAGCCTGATCGGTCGCATCACCAAGGGCGGAGAGATTGTGCTCGCCGGGTTCTACACCGCGCCGCTCAGCTTCGCGTTCCCGCCCGCGTTCATGAAGGAAGCGCGTTTGCGCATCGCCGCGGAATGGCAACCCGATGATCTGCTGGCCACGCGAACGCTTGTCGAAAGCGGTGCGCTGAGCCTCAGCGGTCTGATTACCCACACGAACAAAGCAGCGGATGCGACGGCAGCTTACGAGCAAGCCTTCACCGATCCCGCCTGCCTGAAAATGATCCTCGATTGGAAAGGTGTCGCATGACCCTCGATGTCCCGAATCTGAAAGACTTTGACCAGCGCTTGCGTGACGAGGCCAATGAAGAGGCCACGCTGGAAGTGCCCATGGAAGAGCCGACCTCCAAGACGCAGATCATCGCGATCTACGGCAAGGGCGGCATCGGCAAATCCTTCACGCTGGCCAATCTCAGCCACATGATGGCCGAGCAGGGTAAGCGCGTTCTACTGATCGGCTGCGATCCCAAGTCGGATACGACCAGCCTGTTGTTCGGCGGCAAAGCCTGCCCCACGATCATCGAGACCTCGACCAAGAAAAAGCTGGCGGGCGAAGAAGTGAAGATCGGCGATGTGTGCTTCAAGCGCGGCGGCGTCTTCGCGATGGAGCTGGGCGGCCCCGAGGTCGGGCGTGGCTGCGGCGGCCGGGGGATCATCCATGGCTTTGAATTACTGGAAAAACTCGGGTTCCACGATTGGGACTTTGACTATGTGCTCCTGGATTTCCTCGGAGATGTTGTCTGCGGCGGCTTCGGTCTGCCCATCGCGCGGGATATGGCTCAGAAAGTAATTCTGGTCGCGTCGAACGATTTGCAGTCGCTGTATGTGGCGAACAACGTGTGCTCGGCGGTGGAATATTTCCGCAAGCTGGGCGGCAATGTCGGCGTGGCCGGTCTGGTCATCAACAAGGATGACGGCACGGGGGAAGCGGCAGCGTTCGCGAACGCGGTTGATATTCCGATTTTGGCGTCGATCCCGCAGGACGACGACCTGCGCAAGAAATCTGCCAACTACCAGATTGTCGGCACGGCTGAATCGCGATGGGGCGACCTGTTTGCATCTCTTGGCGACAACGTCGCCGAAGCCCCGCCCATGCGCCCCACGCCGTTGGATCAAGACGGCCTTCTGGGTCTGTTCGATGCGTCCGAAACCGGTGGGGATGTGGTTCTGGAACCCGCCACCGATCAGGACATGCGCGGCAAGAATGCGGTTCTCAAAGAGAGCCTTGAAGTTGTCTACGAGGACGTTTGATGTCTGATGAAGTGACATACGATACCGCCGCCGAGGCTGAGGTGATGATGGGCGAGGCACGTTCCGACGTGGCTGATGCGCCCACGCCTGCTGCCCCTGTGGACGGGATGGGTTGTCACGCTGGCGCCGACAAGATGGAGGAAGCCGCGCGCGCCGCTGGCAAATCTGAAGTGTTGGATCAATACGCCAAGGATTATCCGCAAGGCCCCCATGACAAGCCGCAAAGCATGTGCCCCGCTTTCGGGTCGATGCGCGTTGGTATGCGGATGCGCCGTGTGGCGACGGTCATGTCCGGTTCGGCCTGCTGTGTGTACGGGCTCACCTTTGTAACTCATTTCTACGGAGCGCGCCGGTCGGTTGGCTACGTTCCGTTCAACTCGGAATCGCTCGTGACGGGCCGCTTGTTCGAGGATATCCGCGATGCGGTCCACGAACTGGCTGACCCCGATCGCTATGACGCCGTGGTGGTGACGAACTTGTGCGTCCCTACCGCGTCGGGTGTGCCGCTGAAGCTCCTGCCTTCTGAAATCAACGGTGTCAGGGTCGTTGGTATCGATGTGCCGGGCTTCGGCGTGCCTACCCATGCGGAAGCGAAAGATGTGCTTGCCGGTGCGATGCTGAATTATGCGCGCGCCGAGATCGAGGCGGGGCCGGTGGCAGCACCTGTTGGCGGTAAATCGGATCGCCCGACCGTGTCGCTGCTGGGGGAGATGTTCCCGGCGGACCCGATGATTATCGGTCAGATGCTGGCTCCGCTTGGCTTGGCCGCGGGTCCGGTTGTGCCCTGCCGGGAATGGCGTGAGCTCTATGCCGCGCTGGACAGTCAGGTCGTCGCGGCGATCCACCCGTTCTACACGGCGGCTGTGCGTGAGTTTGAGGCGGCGGGTCGCAAGGTTGTGGGCTCGGCCCCGGTTGGGCGCGACGGGACAATGTCTTGGTTGGCCAATATTGGCGATGCTTATGGTGTCTCTGCTGAGAAGATCGCTGCGGCCCAGAATATGTTCCTGCCCGCGATTGATGGTGCGCTTTCAGGTGCGCCGATCAAGGGGACGATCACGCTCTCGGGCTACGAGGGCAGCGAATTGCTGGTCGCGCGTCTGCTGATCGAAAGCGGCGCGGATGTGCCTTATGTCGGAACCGCTTGCGCGAAAACACCGTGGTCTGCGGATGACGCCGCGTGGCTGGAAGCGAAGGGCGTGAAGGTGAAATTCCGCGCCTCGCTTGAAGATGATTGCGCCGCGATGGAGGCTGTGAAGCCCGATCTGGCCATCGGCACGACCCCCGTTGTGCAGAAGGCGAAAGAGCTGGGTATTCCGGGCCTCTATTTCACTAACCTGATTTCCGCGCGTCCTTTGATGGGGCCTGCGGGGGCTGGATCGCTGGCCGAAGTTGTGAACGCCGCCATCGGCAACAAAAGCCGCATGGACCACATGCGCGCCTTCTTTGAGGGCGTGGGTGCTGGCGATACCGCCGGCGTCTGGGAAGGCACCCCGAATGTGCGCGAGGACTTCCGCGCGGTTCAGGAAAAGAAGCTGGCGAAGCAAGAGCGGGCGCGTAAAGCGGCGGAGATGATATAGGATGCATTTCGGCCTCATCATAAAGCGCACCGCGTCCCGGACCCCGATCCGGGACCTCTGTGAAGCTGTGTTCGGCGAGGCCCCGGATCAGGTCCGGGGCGTGGGTCACGTGTTGAACGGAGGTGCGTCATGCTGATCCAGGATCATGACCGCGCCGGAGGCTATTGGGGGGCGGTTTACGCCTTTACCGCCGTTAAGGGCCTGCAATGTGTGATCGACGGTCCGGTGGGCTGCGAGAACCTGCCGGTGACATCGGTTCTACATTACACCGACGGCCTACCGCCGCACGAGTTGCCCATTGTGGTGACCGGTCTGGGCGAAGAAGAACTGGGCCGCGACGGGACCGAGGGCGCGATGAAGCGTGCTTGGGAGACGCTTGATCCGGTTCTGCCAGCGGTTGTTGTCACTGGCTCGATTGCCGAGATGATCGGTGGCGGTGTGACCCCCATGGGCACCAATATTCAGCGCTTCCTGCCGCGCACCATTGACGAGGATCAGTGGGAAAGTGCGGACCGCGCGATGACGTGGATCTTTACGGAATTTGGCATGACCAAGGGTCGAATGCCACGCGAGGCAAAGCGTGAGGAGGACGCGCGCCCTCGTGTTAATATCCTCGGCCCGATGTATGGCACGTTCAACATGCCCTCCGATCTGGCCGAAATCCGGCGTCTGGTCGAAGGGATCGGGGCCGAGGTGAACATGGTGATGCCGCTCGGCTCGCACGTGGCCGAGATGCGCAATCTGGTGAATGCGGATGTGAATATCTGCATGTATCGCGAGTTCGGGCGTGGCCTCTGCGAAGTGCTGGGCAAGCCTTATCTGCAAGCGCCGATTGGCATTGAAAGCACCACGAAATTTCTGCGCACGCTGGGCGAGATGCTGGGGCTGGACCCGGAACCGTTCATCGAGCGCGAGAAGCATTCGACGATCAAACCCGTTTGGGATTTGTGGCGCTCGGTCACGCAGGATTTCTTTGCGACCGCGTCTTTCGCGATTGTCGCCAATGAGACCTACGCCCGCGGTATCCGCAATTTCCTTGAAACGGATATGGGTCTGCCTTGCGCGTTTGCCGTTGCGCGCACCGCTGGCAAGAAGACCAACAACGAAGAAGTCCGCGCGATGATGGGGCAGAAGCGCC
The DNA here is from genome assembly GCF_020177595.1 of Cognatishimia sp. MH4019. Classification (GTDB taxonomy): domain Bacteria; phylum Pseudomonadota; class Alphaproteobacteria; order Rhodobacterales; family Rhodobacteraceae; genus JAHTBL01. The sequence goes on from NZ_JAHTBL010000014.1 coordinate 25,030, forward strand.
CGCTGATCGTCATGGGCTCGATCAACGAAAAGATGTATCTGGCCGAGCTGAAAGCCGGTCATGGACCAAGCCCCGCCTTCATTCCCGCCAGCTTCCCTGGTGCTGCGATCCGCAGGGCCACCGGCACGCCGATGATGGGCTATGCGGGCGCGACCTATCTGGTGCAGGAAGTGTGCAACGGTCTCTTTGATGCGCTGTTCCATATCCTTCCGCTCGCGTCCGAGATGGATGCCGCTGAAGCGACCCCGACCAATTTGCGCCGCGATTTCCCATGGGACGAGGACGCACAGCGTCTTCTGGACCGGATCGTGGCGACACACCCCATTCTGACCCGCATTTCGGCCGCGAAAACGCTTCGCGACAAAGCCGAGGAGGAGGCGCTTAAAGACGGCGCGGAGCGGGTGCAGATCGACACTGTGCGCAAGTTGAAGCCAGCCGGTTTTGACGAAGGCACGGATTCTCAGAGAGGAGAATTGGCATGACTGATTTCACAACAGACGCCCCGGTGACCCGCGTCAAACACGCGCCGCCGAAACGGGAGTTCTATGCCTATTTCGTCATCATTTTCTTGGCCGCATTGCCCCTGTCATTCCTGACCTGGGCGTTGGCGTTTGGCCGCCAGATGCAGCTTCCCGAAAAAGGGCCGATTGCCCGCGCCTGGTCTCAGGCTCGGATCATCACGCCCATGATCTTTGCCGCCTGATGAGGGTGGCACACGATATTCGCTCATCCCCCCCGGATGAGCGGACGACCGCAGGGCAACTGTTCTGCGGGAACCCGGCCGCGGGGGACGCGGCTCAGCATACCGTTCCGGAGGAATACTATGGCTGATAACACTGGTCTGTCTTTTACAGGCCTCACTGACGAGCAAGCGCAAGAGCTGCACTCGGTGTATATGAGCGGGCTGACTGTCTTCACGGGCATCGCAGTCGTGGCTCATATCCTTGTGCTGCTTTGGCGTCCTTGGTTCTGAGGAAGGGTTGAAACATGAGCAAGTTCTATAAGATCTGGCTGGTCTTCGACCCGCGTCGCGTTTTCGTCGCGCAAGGCGTTTTCCTCTTCTTGCTGGCAGCAATGATTCACCTCGTTCTGCTCAGCAACCCTAGCTACAACTGGTTCGAGATCGCCGCGGAGAAGTATGGCCGCGTCGAAGCTGCGGAATAACCAGAGAAGCTCTCGTTGCGGGCGGTTCTCTTTCCGCCCGCAACAAACCGAACATTAAGCAGACGGCTGGCGCTTTTCGCGCAAGCGTCAGACATGGAGACTGAAGATGGCACTGCTCAGCTTCGAGAGAAAATATCGCGTCCGCGGAGGGACGCTGATCGGTGGCGATCTGTTCGACTTCTGGGTAGGCCCGTTTTACGTGGGCTTCTTCGGCGTCATGACATTCTTTTTCGCCGCCTTGGGAACGATCCTCATCTTTTATGGTGCAGCGGTCGGCCCGACATGGAACCCCTGGCTGATCTCTATTGATCCGCCGCCCCTAGAATATGGCCTTGCCGCCGCGCCCTTGCTTGAGGGTGGGCTTTGGCAGCTGATCACGATTTGCGCCCATGGTGCGTTCATCGGTTGGATGCTGCGCGAGGTCGAGATCTGCAAGAAGCTGGGTATGGGCTATCACGTGCCCTTCGCCTTTGGCGTTGCGATCTTTGCGTATACGACGCTTGTTGTCATTCGTCCGGTGCTGATGGGGGCTTGGGGCCACGCCTTCCCTTATGGCATCTGGAGCCACCTCGATTGGGTCAACAATGTCGGCTACGCCTACGGCAACTTCCACTACAATCCCGCGCATATGATCGCGATCACCTTCTTCTTCACCAACTGTCTGGCGCTTGCGCTGCACGGCTCTCTGGTGTTGTCGGCGGTGAACCCGGCCAAAGGCACCGAGATGAAGACGCCCGATCACGAGGACACCTATTTCCGCGATCTGATCGGCTATTCGGTTGGCCCGTTGGGCATCCACCGTCTGGGTCTGTTCCTGGCGCTGAGCGCAGGTTTCTGGAGCGCGATCTGTATCGTGATCTCTGGCACCATCTGGTTCGAAGAGTGGATCATCTGGTGGGATTGGTATCTCGAACTGCCCTTCTGGGCTGACCTTTAAGGAGGGTTGAGCAATGGCTGAATATCAGAACATTTTCACCCAAGTGCAGGTTCAGGGTCCGCCCGAATACGGCATGGACAATGAAAACAACCTTGCCGAAGGCCGCGTGGGCCGCCCCGGGTTCTCGACATTCGTCGGTATCTTCGGGAACGCCCAGCTGGGTCCGATCTATCTGGGCCCCTACGGTCTTGTGTCGATCGTCACGGGGATCTTGTGGTTCAATATTGTCGGCTTCAACATGCTGGCACAGTCGGACTGGAACCTCGCCATCATGGCGCGTGACCTCTTCTACCTCGCGCTAGAGCCGCCTGGTCCGGAATACGGCCTGTCGATCCCGCCGCTGCAAGAGGGGGGCTGGTTCCTGATCGCCTCGTTCTTCCTGCTGATTTCGGTGTGTTCCTGGTGGATCCGCACCTATCAGCGGGCCGATCAACTGGGGATGGGCAAGCATGTGGCCTGGGCCTTTGCCTCTGCCATCTGGTTGTTCCTTGTGCTGGGTCTCTTCCGTCCGATCCTGATGGGGTCGTGGTCTGAGGCTGTGCCTTACGGCATCTTCCCGCATCTGGATTGGACGAACCTCTTCTCCATCACCTACGGCAACCTTTTCTATAACCCGTTCCACGCGCTTTCGATCGTGTTCCTTTATGGCTCAGCCCTGCTGTTTGCCATGCACGGGGCAACGATCCTGGCCGTGACCCGCTTCGGCGGTGACCGCGAGATCGAACAGATCGTCGACCGCGGTACGGCATCCGAACGCGCCGCTTTGTTCTGGCGCTGGACGATGGGCTTTAACGCCACGATGGAAGGTATCCACCGCTGGGCCTGGTGGTTCGCGGTTCTGACCACGCTGACAGGCGGTATCGGTATCCTGATCACAGGCACAGTTGTCGACAACTGGTTCGTCTGGGCGCAGGAGCACGGCTACGCACCGCTCGATTAAGGAGATTACGAATGTCTGACTCTGATATGGAATACGATCTTCTGGGAGGCTCACGGGCCAACCGCCAGCGGACGGCCATCCTTGGCCTGATGATGAAAGGCGCATTTTACGGCATGGCCGTGTTTGCCGGCCTCATCGCGTTCATCTGGATCTTCATTGGGATCGGGGCTTTGCTGCCGCCGGAATCCAAAGAAGCGCTGGATCCGACGCCTGCCTCGTTCGACATTCAGCTTCCCGCTGAACGCACGAGCTACGACATTTGAGTGCGGCGCTTTCCATCTTGGAAAGCTCCGTCCTCAAAACCGGTTCAGCCCCTTTTGGCGAGGGGCTGATCCTCGGGGTCTCCACACCCCGGTTCCCTTCCTGTTGGCTACAGGAAACTGCGCCGCGGGGGGTTCGCCCTTCGCGGTGCTTTTTTATTCAAGCGCCCACACACCCACGCCCGGGAGGCTGCCATGACCAAGCGACCCAACACCCCGACCCTTGACCGCGTTCACACGCCCGATGATCTGCGGGCGATGGATGATCGAAGTCTGGGCCTTGTTGCGGACGAGCTGCGCGCCGAGGTGATCTCGGCCGTGTCGGAAACCGGCGGGCATCTGGGATCATCGCTGGGCGTGGTCGAGCTCAGCGTCGCGCTGCATGCGGTCTTCAACACGCCCTTTGACAAGGTCGTCTGGGATGTCGGCCATCAATGCTATCCGCATAAGATCCTCACTGCGCGCCGCGACCGTATCCGTACCTTGCGCCAGGAGGGGGGGCTTTCGGGTTTCACCAAACGCTCGGAAAGCCCGTATGATCCGTTCGGGGCGGCGCATAGCTCTACCTCAATTTCTGCTGCTTTGGGCTTCACCATGGGCCGCGATTTGGGCCAGCCAACGGGCGATGCGATTGCGGTGATCGGTGACGGCTCGATCAGCGCGGGCATGGCCTATGAAGCGATGAACAACGCAGGTTCCGAGGGCAAACGCCTGTTCGTGATCCTCAACGATAACGAGATGAGCATTGCCCCGCCTGTCGGCGCAATGTCGTCCTATTTGTCGGGGCTTTATGCGGGCAACACGCCTTTTGCCGCGCTCAACGATCTGGCGGAAGGATTCGAATCCGCGCTGCCCGGCCCGCTGCGCGATGGCGCACGGCGCGCGCGTCAGCTTGTGACAGGCACCCCCGGCACCGGCGGCACGTTGTTTGAAGAGCTGGGCTTTTCCTATATCGGCCCGATTGATGGCCATGACATGAATCAGCTTTTGCCCGTCCTGCGCGCCGCACGGTCGCGTGCAACCGGCCCGGTTTTGATCCATTGCTGCACGGTCAAAGGCAAAGGCTACGCGCCTGCGGAAGGCTCGGCGGACAAGTATCACGGCGTGTCGAAATTCGATGTTGCCACGGGCGCGCAGAGCAAAGCGAAGTCTAACGCGCCAAGCTATACGTCGGTCTTTGGGTCTACCCTGTGCAATCTGGCAGAGGCCGATCCGAAGATCGTTGCCGTCACTGCGGCAATGCCCTCCGGCACCGGGCTGGACAAGATGCAGATGCGCTTTCCCAAACGCGTTTTCGATGTGGGTATTGCCGAGCAGCATGGCGTGACTTTTGCAGCCGGTATGGCGGCCTCGGGTCTGCGCCCATTCTGCGCGATCTATTCGACTTTCCTGCAACGCGGTTATGACCAGGTGGTCCATGACGTGGCCTTGCAAAAGCTGCCCGTGCGCTTTGCCATTGACCGCGCCGGGCTGGTTGGCGCCGATGGCGCGACCCATGCGGGGTCCTTCGATATCGGCTATATGGTGGCGCTGCCCAACATGACGGTGATGGCCGCCGCAGACGAGGCCGAACTGGCGCGCATGGTCGTGACCGCAGCGGAATATGACGATGGCCCGATCGCGTTCCGCTATCCGCGGGGCGAGGGGACAGGCGCCGTGATCGACGAACGTCCGCAAGCCATCGAGATCGGCAAAGGCCGTCTGGTACGCGAAGGCCATGACGTGGCGATCCTGTCTTTTGGCGCGCATCTGGAGGAATGCCTGCGCGCCGCCGATGATCTGGCCGCGCGCGGCATCTCGGCCACAGTGGCAGATGCGCGTTTTGCCAAACCGTTGGACCGCCCGTTGATTCATCAGCTGGCGCGCCACCACAAAGCGCTGATCACGGTCGAGCAAGGCTCGGTCGGCGGATTTGGGGCGATGGTGCTCCATGATCTGGCCAATCAGGGTGGTCTGGACCGCGGGCTGGCTGTGCGTACGATGACGTTGCCGGATCGCTTCATTGACCACGCGTCGCCATCGGCGATGTATGAAGATGCCGGGCTGACGCGCGTCGACATCGTTGCAACAGCGCTGCAAGCGGTCGGCGTCTTCGACCGGCCTGAAGGTATTCCTGCAGAATAAAACTCTTCAGAAGAGTTTTGGTGCGCTACCTGACGCGCCGCTCTGAAATGCTGAGGATCACCCAATGGGTGGCGTTGGCGACGACGCGCGCACCTTGTTTACGACGATCCTCCATCGCGCCTTTTTCATGTTTGGGACAGGCGATGAGGCGGCGGCCGTCTTCTTCCAGCGCTGCAGTCGCTGTGCTGTCACCCAGAAGCTGGCAGACGTCATCGGGATTGGGGAATGCGCGCACAGGCATCAGCCCCGAGATTTCCGGCGAGGTATACTCGAAAATTGTGGGTTCCTCGGGCGCGACAGACTGACAAGCGGATAGGGTGACGGTGGCTCCTGCCAAGGCCAACCAAAGAGGGATACGGGTCATGATCATCCTTTCAAACCAATCGAAATCGCCTTTGGGGTGACTATGGCGACAGTAGGTCAAGCTTGTCCAGCCGATCTCTGATCAGGTCAAGGAATGTGGTCTTGGGGAAGGGCTACTCGCCCACCGGCGAGGTCATGAAAATCCGCTCGCGATACTCGTTCAGATAAATTTTCAGCCAGGCGGTATAGCGGTCGGGATGGCGGTTCACCTGAGCCGTCAGCGCGTGCAGATCGACCCAATCGACGGCCATGACCTCCTCTGGATTGGGGGTGAATTGCATGCCATCCGGGGCGTCAGCGGTGAAAATGTCGACGATCTCATGCTCGATCATCCCGCCGCCCACATCGGCGCGGTATTCGACCGTGTCGCGCATCGCGGGGTAAAGCCCCGTGATCCCCAGTTCTTCGCGCAGCCGGCGCATGGCGCAATCGGCGGGGTCTTCGCCCCAATGAGGATGCGTGCAGCAGGTGTTCGCCCACAGACCCGGCGTGTGATATTTGCACATTGCGCGTTGCTGGATCAGCACCCGGCCACGGTTCATCACAAAGACCGACACCGCTTTGTGCTTGAGGCCTTTGCGGTGCACCTCCAGCTTTTCGACCGGCGTCAGAACACCGTCGAGCCAGGTGGGGATCATGTCGGTCATGTGCGTAACGGGGACACGAGCCCCGTGAGATGGGCGAGGTTCTTGATGCCGATTTTCAAGTGGGCCATGGGACGCGCTTTAACGAGTTTCTTGTTCATATACGCTTCAAACGTGAGGCGCTGCACGTCGACATCATGACACAGGGAGACGAAGCGTTCGCGCCTGTCGTCCGAGCGGTAATAGGCGTCCTGCATGGCACCCAGAACCTTAAAGACGGTCTTGTGCTCTTTCATGAACAGCTTGCGCGCGATCTGCAGGTCTTTGGCTTTGCCGGACCGCAGGCAGGCTTGCGCTGCTGTGGCGGCCACCCGGCCCCCCGCCATCGCATAATAGATGCCTTCGCCCGAGGAAGGGGCGACGACGCCGGCGGCATCGCCTGCAAGGACGACGTCGGTGCCGTTGTCCCACTTGTCCAGCGGTTTCAGTGGGATCGGCGCGCCTTCCTTGCGGATCGTTTCGCAGTCGCTCAGACCAGAGTTTGCACGCAGATCAGCCGTGGCCTTCTTAAGGTCCACACCATCCAACCCGGTGCCCATCCCGACACTGGCCGAGGTGCCGTGAGGAAAGACCCAGCCGTAGAAATCAGGCGAAATCGCGCCGTCATAGATCACGTCGCAGCGCTTGGGATTATAGCTGGCGGTCGGCTCGGGCGCTTTGATGATCTCGTGATAGGCGATCACATAAGGGATCGTGTCGCCGCCGGGCACTTCGGCCCGCGCCACATCAGAGCGGGCCCCATCCGCCCCGATAATCAGCTTGGTCTTGAGCGCCACCTCTTCACGCGTGGCTTTGTCGCGATAAACGACATGGGTGCCGTTGGGGCCACGCATGATGCGAATGAAAGTGCCTGTGTGGCGGTCGGCGCCAGCATCGACAGCGCGGGTGCGCAGATATTCGTCAAAATGCTCGCGGTCGACCATGCCGACATAGCCGTTCTCTATCGGGATATCGACCTGGCGTTGGGTCGGCGAAATCATCCGCGCGGTGTTGATCTTTGCCACGATCTGACTGTCGGGGATATTGAAATCCGTGATCAGTCGGGGTGGGACGGCACCGCCGCACGGCTTGATCCGTCCGGCGCGATCGAGCATGGCAACCTTATGGCCCGCATCCGCGAGATCCTGTGCAGCAGTTGCGCCCGAGGGGCCTCCACCAACGACGACAACGTCATAGATCATAGTCATTCTCCCGGAACCAAGGCGGCCGTCTCCAAACGGCGGGATTTCATGATGCGTGCGGCCAGCGCCGCTGAGGCGACGAAAAGCAGCGCCTCGAACAGAAAGACAGAGCCGAAGGCCTGGGCGTCGGTCGGCACCACATGGCGCATGACATCGACAGCAGCAGCGCCAGCGGTAACGCCAAAGCCTGCGGCGATGGCTTGTGCGGCACCCCAAAGACCCATCCGTGTGCCTTCACGGGCCTCGCGCCCGTCGCCGGCCAGATCCATCATCGACCCGATGGCAGCCACCGCGAAGACACCGTTGAAAAAGCCCAACGCGATCACTGCGGGAAGCAGGGGGGCACCCGGGCCCAAAGGCCCAATAAGAGAGATTATGGTAAGTGTAGCAGCCGAACCCAGGCATCCGAAGATGACCCATTGGCGCAGGCTGCCGAACTTAAACCCCGTGGCTGCAATGCCCACGAGCACCATTCCGAGGAATGTGCCGCCGTTTTGTGCGCCGCTCATCGAGGTGGATTGACCGGGCGTGTAGTTGAAGACGAGACCCGCATAAGGCTCAAGGATCAGCTCTTGCATGAAATAAGCGGTCATCGACAGAAAGACGAAGATTGTGAAGTTGCGCGCGTTGCGTTCGGCCCAGACCTCTTTGAGGCCATGCCAGAACAGCGTGTCTTCGCGGGTCGGCTCGGCCTGAATGCGCCGCTCGATCCCCCAGACGGCCAAGGTCGTGAGGGCGACCGCAAGAGCCGCGACGATGCTGACGATCTCGAGCAGAAGCTGCGGGGTATAAGGATCAAGCAATGCGCCCACGGTGCCTGCGGTGATCGCAATCCCGGCGATCATCATCAGCCAAGTGATCGTTGCGGCCGCCGCCCGGCGATGCGGCGCGGTGGCCGTGGCAAGGAACGCCAGAAGCGAGGTGCCAGAGGCGCCGACGCCCAGCCCGATCAGGATATACGCAAGGATTGACGCCGTTAGACCAAGGGCAAACTGCGTCTCAAGCAGCAAAACGCCATAGGTCGCCAGAACACCCCCCAGCGCCAACACGACCATACCGCCGATGATCCACATTGTGCGATTGCCGGACGTGTCAGACCGGAACCCCCAATTAGGGCGCGTGATCTGCACACCGTAATGCAGCGCCACCAGCAACCCCGGCAGGATCGCGGGAAGCGCCAGTTCGACGACCATCAGACGGTTCAACGTCGAGGTCATCAGCACGACAATCGCGCCCAGTGACATTTGCACAAGGCCAAGGCGGACGATCTGGAGCCAGCTGAGTTTCATAGCAGCTCCAATCCGCGCACGGCAAAGGCGGTAACCATCATGCCAGAGACATAAAGCGTGACGCCCGTGCCGTTATACCAAGGCGCTTTCGCCTTCGGATCGCGCAGCATGATGCGCATCGCGGCAAGCTGGGCCAGCACAAGGGCCAGGACAGCCAGCCCGTGATACGGGCGGTCCCAAACGGCAAGGCAGCAGATCACGATCACTTGCGGGATCAACATGATGATACAAGCAACCTTCGCGGCCTTTTCCGGGCCAAGCGTGACCGGAAGGGAGTTCACGCCCATCTGGCGGTCCCCCTCTAACGCTTTGAAATCATTGAGTGTCATAATGCCATGCGCGCCGATTGCGTAAAGCGCGGCCACGATAATCACGGGCATCGCTGGCGCACCAGCAGCCAGCACGGCGGCACCTGTGAACCACGGCAGACCCTCGTAACACAGGCCAACCAGACCCGGCCCCCACCAGCCCGACCGCTTCATGCGGATCGGCTCGGCAGAATAGGCCCAGGCGGCGGCGACACCGACAACGGTCGCACCAAAGCCCCAAGGGCCCAATGTCAGACCCAAGAGCAGCGACAGAACGGTCATCGCCAGCGCGATATAGAGACCCCAACGACCAGGAATACGGCCCGACGGGATTGGGCGGTCCGGCTCATTGATCGCGTCCACATGGCGGTCGCACCAATCATTCGCCGCTTGGCTCATGCCGCAGACCACGGGTCCGGCGAGGATCACACCGATGATCACAACAGGCCACTGCCCCGCTGGCGACACGCCCGAGGACACGGCCCCACACAGATACGCCCACATTGGCGGAAACCATGTGATCGGCTTGATTAACGTCAGCATTGCGCGGGGGTCCGGCAGCTGGCGAGGCTGAATGGTGGACGTGACAGTCATACTGTCAACTTTGCTTTACAAGAATGAGTCGTGCAAGTGTAAAGACAGGCTGACAATGTCGCAGGGCACGCAGATTTAGGAAATATTTGTTACATTAGATGTAACGCTTCACATTGTTTGATTTCGTGCCATATATCTAAGTTAGTAAGGCGCACGACCGATCTGGAGGCTCAGATGAGCACTGCACTGAAAGAGACAACCGTCAAAGGCGGCGTGATTGTTCAGGACACACAAACTGGTCACATCACAGAGGTCCGGTCCGAGCGGAGTGTATCCAAATTGAGCGAACGGTCCTTGTCGTCTATCAAGCGAACATCTGATCGCCATTGCGCCGCATTGAAACGTCTTGCCGATCGTTAACGAGCACTACCAAATCACCTTGAATGATGCTTTGAATGCCCACGAGGAAGCCTTGCGGTATGGAGGGCGGTCAGGCGTATCGAACCTTGGTATGGTAGAGTCCGCTATTGGGCGGCCCTATTCCGGATATCACGAAACCCTTGCTCAGAAAGCTTCCGCTTTGCTGCATAGTATGATTGGCAATCATGGGTTTGTGGATGGCAACAAGCGCACGTCATGGATTTTGACGATGGTTCTCATTGATAACAGCGGCGCAGAATTGGTGCTGAAAGAGGACGATTTGATAGATGATCTTGTCGTTGATGTAGCACGCGGCGCGCTTGGCTTTGACGACCTTGTCCCCTGGTTCGAGGCGCGACTCGTTTCGACCGACGCTTAACCGTCTTTGCTGAGCAACCCGTATTTGCGAAGCTTCACGTAAAGGCTCTGACGGCTCAGACCCAGCATTTCAGCTGCGGCGACACGGTTGTTGCGCGTCAGTTCGACCGCGGTCTCGATGCACATTTTCTCAACAACATCCGTGGTTTCAGCCACGATATCCTTGAGCGTCGCACTGCCCACCAGTTCCATCACCGACCGCACGCTGTCGCCATTCACGGCAGCACCTGGCTTGCGGACGGCGTCCACACGGCTCGCATCGCGGATCACGAAGACAAAAGACGGGTGCATCTTATCGCTCAGATAGGTCACCGAAATCTCAACCGACAGCTGGCTGCCATATTCTGAGGCCAGCTTGGTCGCATACATCCGCATCTGACCGGCGCGCGCCGCGTTGTCGATCAGCACTTTCATGTCGACAGAGCCGCGCACGAGGAAATCGGCCAGCGGTTTGCCTTTGACAGCGCTCAGATGCGAGACATCGGCAAGGTTCAGGAAGCTTTCATTCGCAGCGCGGATCACGCCATCCTGATCCGTGAAGATGATCGCATCGACACCTTCCTGATAAAGCGCCGACAGGTTCTCGCTCAGCTCATCGGTGACGCCCAGACCATCATCCGACGGCTCAATCCGGCACAACAACAACCGTTCGCCCGCAGCGCGGAAAACAGTGGGCGTGACGGTGATATGTTCCTTGCTGCGGCGCACCTGCAGCTCGACCGGCGTGTTGGAATCCGACATGGCCGAATTCGTCAGGCTTTCCAGAAATTCGCCGCGACGGCGGCCTTCAAATTCCTGCGCGAAGGCAGAGCCGATCAGATCTTCCGACGAGGTGTGAAGCAATTTTGCGGCGGCATTGTTCACATCCGTGATCCGGCCGCTGGTCATCGAGACGAACAAAATCGCCTCGCGCGTGGCATTCATCAGAACGCGGAAGCGGGTATCGAACTCGCGCTGCGCCTCATAATCGCGCTCAAGCGCGATCTGGGCTTTGACCAGTTGTTGCTGCATCTCGGCAACCGGGCGCAAATCGCGACCCAGCATGAGAACAGCGCCATCAGGGCCAATCCGGTGGAACGAATAGCGCACCGGGAATTCCCAATGGGTGGAATCCGCGTGGTTCAGCTCGACCGCTTTGGTCGCGCCGTCTTCGGTCAGGGCTTTGGCGATCTGACCGTCAAATTTCGGAACACTCTCGGTGGTCAGGAAGTCGCGCACATTGCGGCCTTCCCAATGCTCCAACCGGCCAAAGGACCGGTGTGCCGGATTGATCAGCACAGACAGCACGTCACCTACATCGGAGACCACAATCGCAATGTCAGAAGAGGTGGCAATGATATCCCCGAGCAGTTCGGGCGCGATCAACGGAATTGCGCCACTGCTCCAGTATTTTGTGCCCCGCGTCGTCACCGGTCCGAATCCGACATCAGAGCTTTCTGTGTCGTCAAGCTCCGTATTTCGGAAAGGCCGCCGCCTTGGTGATGTGTCTTCAGCCCGCAAAGTTCCAGCGCTTCCTTCGGATCGTTCATAACATGATCAGCCCCCGTCAGGGCCTTCACGTTAATATTGTGCTCTATAACTGTGCCGCCAACGACAATCGGCAACCGATTTTCACATGTTGTTCGGATATTTTTTACTAATTTCCGCGTGGTTTCAAGGTTTTCCGTGCGCGTCGCCGATATCATGACAATGTCGAAACTGTGCTCTCGGAAGATTTCCATGCGTTCTGACATGGTCAGACCCAGCAACAATCGGACCGACGCGCCGACGCGGCGCATTTGCCCTGCGATCACCATCGACCCCAGCGTGTGGAAATCATCCTCGCAGACAATCGCGATGGAAGGGCCGTTTGCAGGCATCTTTGGCTGCTCCAGCATCCATTCCCGCTCCAGATCGCGGAGCATGCCTTGCAGGCGGGCGGTGCCGATCGTGACATCGGCAAAGCTGACCTCGTCGCGGCACCATTCATCCCCCAGCACGCGCGCGGCGGCGGGAATATAGATATCGGCGATGTCGGTGGGTGTGCATCCGTAACGACGCAACTCCTGCAGCGCGGCGTCTTGTGCGCCCCGCTCCATCGAGCGGACACCCTCGACCAGTTGCTGAACCAGCCGGTTGTAAACCTTTGCAGCGTTATGCGGCGACCGGGACGCAACAACAGTCAGCACTTGCGAAGCAAGCGCATCCACATTGTCATTTGCGACAGACCCTTGAAGCGGGGTGGCCTTTTTCGGCCCCTCAGACATCAAAAACATCCTTTATCCGGTGGGAAGATGCGGGCGCCAGAACGGAGCTCGTACGCAACCCATATAAAGAAGTGTCTGCGAGTCGCACTATAATGTCAAACGCAATTGACAGTTTGCGAAGAAAGGTCGCGCAATCTGTTGCTGCGAGACCTCGGCTAAGCCTTTAAAACTTGGCTATGTTACCGTTCATAAAGGCCCTTCTCGCCTGCGCACAAGATTTCATCAACTGTCAACTTTAATGTGTAAGTTTTAGTTGACACTTTCTCGGAAAAGAACGACGCTATCCCTGTTCCGCTTGTCAGGGAGTCGGTTCATGCAAGTTACGCCAACAGGCAGCCGCACACCTGTGCGGCTCTACACAGAGGCTGAACGCCACCGCCGCGACACCACGGTTTGGACCCTTGTTCAGGGGGTTCTTGCCCCCGTGCAGTTTCTGGTCTTTCTCGTCTCGCTCGCGCTTGTCGTCCGCTATCTGTGGTCAGGCGAAGGCTATATGGCCGCGACCGTCTCTATCGTCGTGAAAACCGGGTTTCTGTATCTCATCATGGTGACCGGCGCGATCTGGGAGAAGGTCGTCTTCGGACAGTGGCTTTTTGCCCCCGCTTTCTTCTGGGAAGACGTGTTCAGCTTTGGCGTTATCGCGCTGCATACCCTTTATATATATGGGCTTCTGGCCGCTGCTTTTCCCCCGCAAACCCTGATGTTCATCGCGCTGGCGGCCTATGCCGCCTACGTGATCAATGCCGGGCAATTCCTGTGGAAACTGCGCATGGCGCGCATTCAGGCAGAGGTGCCGGCATGAATGATATGACCCCATCCAAAGGCTGCCGCGACGTGCCCGTTCTGAAAGAACGCGGCCAGCGCGAAGTCTTCTGCGGTCTCACCGGCATCATCTGGCTGCACCGCAAAATGCAGGACGCTTTCTTTCTGGTCGTCGGCTCGCGCACCTGCGCGCATCTGCTGCAAAGCGCCGCTGGCGTCATGATTTTCGCCGAGCCGCGCTTCGGCACAGCGATTCTTGAAGAAAAGGATTTGGCCGGTCTGGCGGATGCACATGAAGAACTGGACCGCGAAGTGGCGCGCCTGCTGTCACGTCGGCCTGACATCAAACAATTGTTTTTGGTCGGGTCCTGCCCGTCCGAGGTCATCAAACTGGACTTGTCCCGCGCCGCAGAGCGTTTGAGCCAAGTGCATTTTCCCGATGTCCGGGTGCTGAACTATTCCGGCTCGGGGATCGAGACGACGTTTACCCAGGGCGAGGATGCGGCATTGGCAGCCATGGTCCCGGTTCTGGAGACATCCGACGAACGCCAACTCCTTGTTGTCGGCGCCCTACCCGATGTTATCGAAGATCAAGCGCTGGGTCTTCTGGAAGAGATCGGCGTAACGCCTGTCCGCGTCCTGCCTGCCAAACGCGCGCTCGATGAGCATGGCGTTGGCGAGAACACCGTTTTCGCGCTGACCCAACCGTTCCTTGGTGACACGCACGCCGCCCTCGAGCGTCGCGGCGCACGCCATATCGCAGCCCCCTTCCCCTTCGGGGAGCACGGCACAACCGCGTGGCTCAAAGCCATTGCTGCCGAATTCGGCATCGACGAAAGCGTTGTCGACCGCGTGACCGAGGCCCCGCGCGCCCGCGCCCGCAAGGCTATCGCGACCCAAGCGGCGGAACTGCAAGGCAAGTCGGTCTTCTTCTTCCCCGACAGTCAGCTGGAAATCCCGCTCGCGCGGTTCCTGACGAATGAATGCGGGATGAGCGCCGTGGAAATCGGCACGCCCTTCCTGCATCAGACCCTTGTCGGCCCCGATCTGGACCTGATCGCCAAAGGCCCCGTCATTTCCGAAGGTCAGGATGTTGATCTGCAACTGGATCGCGCGCTGGACGCGCGCCCCGATATCACCGTCTGCGGTCTTGGCCTTGCCAATCCGCTTGAGGCGCACGGGTTAACCACGAAATGGGCCATCGAGCTCGTTTTCACGCCCGTGCATTTCTACGAACAAGCGGGCGATCTGGCAGGCCTTTTCTCACGCCCGCTGCGCCGCAAAGAGCTGCTGAAAGGCATGCCCAACCGTTTGGAGGCTGCCGAATGAAGCTCACCGTCTGGACATATGAAGGGCCCCCGCACATCGGTGCGATGCGCGTCGCAACCGGGATGAAAGGTCTGCATTACGTGCTGCACGCGCCGCAGGGCGACACCTATGCCGATCTGCTCTTCACCATGATTGAGCGTCGCGATCACCGCCCGCCCGTCAGCTACACGACCTTTCAGGCGCGCGATCTGGGCAGCGACACCGCCGATCTCTTCAAGCAATCCTGCCGCGATGCCTATGAGCGCTTCAAGCCCGAGGCGATCATCGTCGGCGCATCCTGCACCGCCGAGTTGATTCAGGACGATCCCGGCGGTCTGGCCGAAACCATGGGCCTGCCGATCCCCGTGATCCCGCTGGAGCTGCCGTCCTATCAGCGCAAGGAAAACTTCGGCTGTGACGAGACGTTCTTTCAGCTTGTCCGCGCATTGGCCAAGCCGATCGAGCGTACCCAGCGCATCAGTTGCAATATCCTCGGCCCCACCGGGCTTGGTTTCCGTCACCGCGACGATGTTCAAGAGCTCACCGCCCTGCTTTACGATCTGGGCATTGAGGTGAATGTGGTGGCGCCCATGGGGGCAACCCCGACCGGCCTGACCCGGCTGGGCGCCGCCCATTTCAACGTGCTTCTCTACCCCGAAACGGCCGAAGCCGCCGCGCGGTATCTGGAACGCGAATGCGGCCAGCCCTACACCAAAACCGTGCCCATCGGCGTCGGCGCGACCCGCGATTTCATCGCCGAGGTTGCCAAGCTAACAGGTATCACGCCCGAGGTGGATGAAAGCCGCCTGCGCCTGCCGTGGTGGTCCAAATCGGTCGATTCGACATACCTCACTGGCAAGCGCGTGTTCATCTTTGGCGACGGCACCCATGTGCGCGCCGCCACCCGCGTCGCCCGCGAAGAAATGGGCTTCGAGGTCGTTGGCATCGGCTGCTACAACCGCGAAATGGCCCGCGATATCCGCGGCTTGGCCAAGGAAATCGGCGTCGAGGCGCTGATTACCGACGACTATCTTGAGGTCGAGCAGACCATCGAAGCGCTCGCCCCCGAAATGATCCTTGGCACTCAGATGGAGCGGCATATCGGCAAGCGTTTGGGCATCCCCTGCGCGGTGATCTCCGCCCCCGTCCATGTGCAGGACTTCCCCGCGCGCTATTCGCCTCAGGTCGGGTTCGAGGGCGCGAATGTTCTGTTCGACACATGGATTCACCCGCTGGTCATGGGGCTGGAAGAACACCTGCTCGCCATGTTCCGCGAGGATTTCGAGTTCCACGACGCCGCTGGCCCCAGCCATCACGGCGGCCATGCGCCCAAGGCGATCCATGCGGATGAGCCGGTGGTCGAACAGACACCCGCCGCCGCCAATGATGACAACGTCATCTGGCTCGCCCCCGCTGAAAAAGAACTGAAGAAAATCCCGTTCTTCGTGCGCGGCAAGGCCAAGCGGAACACCGAAAAATATGCTGCCGAACGCGGTGTGCACGAGATCTCTGTCGATACCCTTTACGAGGCGAAAGCTCACTATGCGCGATAGTTCCGACATCCCCGGCTATCGCGTTGCGATTGTCACTTTGGACAGCCATGCGGCTGGCCCCGCCGCGCGCGTGGCCCCTGCCCTGTCCGAGGATTTTCCGGGTCTGTCCGTCTCTGTCCATGCCGCTGCCGAATGGGCCGAAAACCCTGACGCGCTGATCGAGGCGCGCGCCGCGATTGCGCATGCCAATATCATCGTCTGCAACCTGCTGTTTATCGAAGAGCATATCAAAGCCGTGCTGCCCGACCTGCAAGCGCGCCGCGATGATTGCGACGCGCTGGTCGGCATCATTTCTGACCCTGAAATCGTCAAGCTGACGAAGATGGGCGATCTGGATATGTCCCAGCCCGCCAGTGGCGCGATGAAGCTGCTGAAAAAGCTGCGCGGCTCGGCCAAGCCGTCTGCCGATAGCGGGCAAAAGCAAGCCAAGATGCTGCGTCGCCTGCCGAAGATCCTCAAGTTCCTGCCCGGCAAGGCGCAAGACCTGCGCGGCTGGTTCCTGACGATACAATATTGGCTGGGTGGCTCGGACGACAATGTCGAACAGATGGTGCGCTATCTGGTGTCGCGCTACAGCCACGAGGCGTCCTTCAACACGCAAATCGCGCAAGAGCCGATTGATTACCCAGATGTGGGCCTTTACCATCCCGCGCTGCCCGGTCACCATATCATCACTGATATCAATGACTTACCCGCGCCCAAAGCCTATAAGGCGACCGTTGGCCTGCTGATGCTGCGCAGCTATATCCTGGCCTCCGACACCGCGCATTATGATGCCGTGATCGCCGCGTTCGAGGCGCAAGGCCTCCGCGTGATCCCCGCTTTTGCCGGGGGGCTGGATGGCCGCCCCGCGATTGACGCCTATTTCCGCGATGCCCATGGCGTGACGATTGACGCGATGGTGTCGCTCACCGGGTTCTCGCTGATCGGCGGGCCTGCCTATAATGACAGCGACGCTGCGGTCGAGACGCTCAAAGGCCTCGATCTGCCCTATATCGCCGCCCACCCGCTGGAGTTCCAAACGCTCGGTCAGTGGAGCTGTTCGCAAGGTGGTCTTGGCCCGGTCGAAACCACAATGCTGATCGCCCTGCCCGAGATTGACGGTGCGACGAACCCCACCGTTTTTGCCGGTCGCCACGGTCCCGAAGGCTGCAATGGCTGCAACCGCAAATGCGATTGCTCGCTGGAGCATAAGGCGATGTCGCCCTGCCACGAGCGTATCGACGCACTGGCCGCAAAAACCGCGAATGTGGCGCAGCTGCGCCGCTCTGAGATTGCCGAACGCAAGGTGGCCATCGTGCTCTTTGGCTTTCCGCCCAATGCTGGTGCGATTGGCACGGCTGCCTATCTGAGCGTCTTTGAATCGCTGCACAACACGCTGCACCGGATGAAAGACGAAGGCTATTCGGTCACCGCACCCGACACGGTCGAAGATCTGCGCGCCGCCCTGCTTGAGGGCAATGCCAAGCAGTTCGGCCAGGAAGCCAATGTCGCCGCCCATATCAGCGCCGATGATATCGTGCGGGATACGCCGTGGCTGTCCGAGATCGAAGAGGTCTGGGGCCCTGCCCCCGGTCGCATCCAGTCCGACGGGCGCGGCGTCTTCGTGCTGGGGGCCGAGTTTGGCAATGTCTTTGTCGGCGTGCAGCCCACCTTCGGCTATGAGGGCGACCCGATGCGGTTGCTCTTTGAAAAGGGCTTTGCCCCGACCCACGCTTTTGCGTCCTTCTATCTTTACCTCAAGAACCAATTGCAGGCCGATGTGGTCTTGCATTTCGGCATGCACGGCGCGTTGGAGTTCATGCCCGGCAAGCAATCCGGCATGGGCGCGCGCGATTGGCCTGATCGTCTGATCGGCGACATGCCCAACGTCTATCTTTACGCCTCCAACAACCCGTCCGAGGCGACTTTGGCCAAGCGCCGCTCCAACGCGGTGACGGTCACGCATATCACGCCGCCGCTGGCCGCGTCCGGCCTTTATAAAGGTCTGGCAGAGCTGAAAGACAGCCTGACCCGCTGGCGCGCTTTGCTACCGGATGCCGAAGATCGCGACGAGCTTGCGGCGCTGATTGGTGCGCAGGCCGAAGCCGTCGATCTGGAGGAACGCGACCCCGATGCCCTGTGGCTGACCCTGCTGGAAACCGAAGACGCGCTGATCCCCGATGGCCTGCATGTGGTCGGCAAACCGATCAGCGATGCTGAACGCGCCGAGCATCTGCGCGTCATGCCCGATCTCGATGACGAGACCCGCGTCCGCATCGACCACCTGCTTCAGCAAGACGATGAAATGGGCGGCCTGATGCGCGCCTTGGGCGGTCACTATATCGCACCCGTGCCGGGGGGTGATCTGATCCGGTCTGCTGATGTGCTGCCCGCTGGCCGCAACATCCACGCGTTCGATCCGTTCCGCATGCCCACTGCCTTTGCCCTGCAAGAGGGTTGGAAGCTGGCCGATGTCTTGCTTGAAACACACCCGGAGTTTCCGCGCACCGTTGCGCTGGTGCTGTGGGGCTCTGACAACATCAAGTCCGATGGCGGTCCCATTGGTCAGGCGCTGGCGCTGATGGGAACCAAACCGCGTTTCGATAATTTCGGGCGTCTGTGCGGCGCCGATCTGATCCCGCTCGAAGAGCTGGGCCGCCCCCGCATCGACGTCATCATGACCCTGTCGGGCATTTTCCGCGATCTGCTGCCCTTGCAGACCCGGATGCTGGCCGAAGCCGCCTATAAATGTGCGATGGCCGATGAACCCGAGGGCCAGAACTACATCCGCGCCCATGCCCTGCAATATGCCAAGGAGATGGGATGCGATATGGAGACCGCCGCCCTGCGCGTCTTCTCGAATGCTGAGGGTGCCTATGGCTCCAACGTCAACGCATTGGTCGACAGCTCCGCCTTTGGCGATGAGGATGAGTTGGCCGACGCCTACCAGAACCGCAAGAGCTTTGCCTATGGTGTGAACGGCAAGTCATCGGCCAATGGCGCGCTGTTGCAAACGGCCCTCAAGGACGTCGACCTCGCCTATCAAAACCTCGAATCCGTCGAGCTGGGCGTCACCACCGTTGACCATTACTTCGACACGCTCGGCGGCATTTCCCGCGCCGTGAAGCGCGCCAAAGGTGGCGTCGATGCCCCCGTTTATATCGGCGATCAGACCCGTGGCGGCGCGAAAGTCCGCACGTTGCAGGACCAGATCGCGCTGGAAACCCGCTCGCGCAGCCTGAACCCCAAATGGTTCGAAGGCATGCTCAAGCACGGCCACGAAGGCGTCCGCCAGATCGAGGCACAGGTCACCAACACGATGGGCTGGTCCGCCACGACCGGACAGGTCGAACCCTGGGTCTACCAGCGCCTGTCCGAGACCTTCGTGCTGGACGACGAAATGCGCGACCGCCTTGCAAACCTGAACCCGCAGGCCTCCGCCCGCATGGCCAATCGCCTGCTGGAGGCTTCCGACCGAGACTACTGGACACCCGACGATGCGACTTTGGCCGCGCTGCAGGATGCAGCCGACGCGCTGGAAGATCGCCTTGAAGGCATAGCGGCCGAATAGGCCGAGAGGAGAAACGACATGGCCCCACTGGATCGCAACAATCCCCCCATCCTCAAAGGCGAGGACGGCGAAGGATCGGTGCAGGTGCATCAAGACGCATCGATGAAGATCGAGGGCGCGCAGGTCTTTGCCGTGTATGGCAAGGGCGGGATCGGCAAATCGACGACCTCATCCAACTTGTCGGCGGCATTTTCCATGCTGGGCAAGCGCGTGCTGCAAATCGGCTGCGACCCGAAGCATGACAGCACGTTTACCTTGACCGGTTCGCTGGTGCCCACGGTGATCGACATCCTCAAAGACGTCGATTTCCATGCCGAGGAGCTGCGCCCCGAGGATTTCATGTTCGAAGGCTTCAACGGTGTGAAATGTGTCGAGGCTGGCGGCCCCCCCGCCGGCACCGGCTGTGGCGGCTACGTGGTTGGCCAAACGGTTAAACTGCTGAAACAGCACCACATGCTGGAAGACACCGACGTCGTGATCTTCGACGTGCTGGGCGATGTGGTCTGCGGTGGCTTTGCCGCCCCGCTGCAACACGCGGACCGCGCCATGATCGTCACCGCCAACGACTTCGACAGCATCTACGCAATGAACCGGATCATCGCCGCCGTGAAGGCCAAATCGAAAAACTACAACGTGCGTCTGGCCGGTTGCGTCGCTAACCGCTCGAAGGACACGGACGAGGTGGATCGCTTCTGCGACACCGTTGGCTTCAAACGTCTGGCGCATATGCCCGATGTCGATGCTATCCGCCGCTCGCGTCTGAAGAAAAAGACGCTGTTCGAAATGGACGACGAACAGGACATCGTCGAATGCCGCGCCGAATACATGCGCCTTGCGCAGCTGCTCTATGACGGCACCGAAGGCATGAACCCCGCCCCGATGGAAGACCGTGAAATTTTTGAACTGCTTGGTTTCGACTAATGGCCCAGTATGACGACACACTGACCCGCGTCGAAGACTATTTCGACCGCACCGCGACCAAAACATGGGAGCGTCTGACCAGCGACGCGCCCGTGTCGAAGATCCGCGAAACCGTGCGCGCGGGCCGGGATCGCATGCGCGAAGTGATGTTGTCGCAACTGCCCGCCGATCTGACCGGTCAGCGGGTGCTGGATGCCGGATGCGGTGCCGGGCAAATGACGATTGAGCTGGCCAGACGCGGTGCGCAGGTCACCGCCGTCGATATCTCGCCCTCGCTGGTGGAGATCGCGCAGAAACGCCTGCCGCGGGATTACACCGATCAGGTTGAATTCGCGGCTGGCGATATGCTCTGCGAGACGCGCGGCACCTTCGATCACGTCCTCGCGATGGACAGCCTGATTTACTACGAGGCGCATGATATTGGCGATATCCTCGCCAAACTCAGCCCGCGTGTTGGATCTTCGGTCGTCTTCACCGTCGCCCCGCGCACGCCGTTCCTGATGACGTTCTGGGGTTTGGGAAAACTGTTCCCCCGCTCGGACCGCTCGCCCACGATGATCCCCCATGCGCCCGCCCGATTGGCGCGGGCCGCAACCACCGCAGGCGCAACCGGCACCCTGCGCGAGGTCGAGCGGATCACCTCGGGTTTCTACATCTCCACCGCCATGGAGTTCGCGACATGAGCAAGTCTGAGCGCCACCCCCTGACCAAATTCGGAATCGAATTGCTGCCCTTCTCGGACGCGGCCAGCGAAGGGCTGCCGCTCAACCAGTTGCTGCGCCTGTCGCTGTTCCAGATCTCGGTCGGGATGGCCTCGGTCATGCTGCTGGGTACGCTGAACCGCGTGATGATCGTGGAGCTTTCCGTTCCCGCGATGATCGTCGCCTTCATGATCGCCCTGCCCGTCCTGATCGCGCCCTTCCGCGCGCTTCTGGGCTTCCGCTCTGACACCTACCGTTCCGCCATCGGGTGGAAGCGGGTGCCGTATCTGTGGTTCGGCACGCTTTGGCAATTCGGTGGCCTCGCCATCATGCCCTTCTCGCTGCTGATCCTTGGCGGTGATTACGTCCAAGGGCCAAGCTGGGCCGGAGAGGTCGCCGCCGCGCTTGCCTTCCTGCTGACCGGGCTTGGCATGCACATGACGCAGACCGCAGGCCTTGCCCTCGCCGCCGACCGCGCGGACGAGGAAACGCGGCCCCGTGTGGTCGCGCTGCTTTATGTGATGTTCCTGATCGGCATGGCGCTGTCCGCGATCATAATCGGCACATTACTGCGTGATTTCAACGGGTTGAAGCTGGTGCAGGTGGTGCAGGGCACCGCTGTTGTCACCATCCTTCTGAACGTCGTCGCCCTGTGGAAGCAGGAAAAGATGTCGCCCATGACCCGCGAAGAACGCGAGGCCCCGCGCCCGCAATTCAAAGACGCCTGGCGCGATTTTGCGTCCGGTGGCCAAGCCGGTCGCCTTCTGGTCGTCGTCTTCCTCGGCACCATGGCCTTCAACATGCAGGACGTCCTGCTAGAGCCTTACGGCGGCGAAATCCTGGGCCTGAGCGTCTCAGCCACAACGCTGCTGACCGCCGCTTGGGCGGCAGGCGCAATCGTCGCCTTTGCGCTGGCCGCCAAATGGCTCACCAGCGGGCTGGACCCGCACCGCATGTGTGCGCGCGGGCTACTTGTTGGCCTCGGCGCGTTCTCTGCCGTTATTTTTGCCGCCCCTCTGGACAGCGCCGTGCTGTTCTTTGTGGGTGCAACCGCCATCGGGTTCGGTGGCGGCCTCTTTTCGGTCTCAACCCTGACCGCTGCGATGACCATGCCTGCCCAAGGATTGGCAGGCCGGGGTCTGGCGCTGGGTGCCTGGGGGGCGGCACAAGCCACCGCCGCCGGCATCTCGATCGCGCTTGGCGGCTTGATACGGGACCTCATGCAGGCAGCCGCCGCCAACGGGTCTTTGCCCGATGCGCTGTCCGACCCCGCAACCAGCTATTCCGTCGTCTATCACGTCGAAATCGGATTGCTGTTTGTCACCCTCGTCGCTCTTGGACCGCTGGTGCGTGTCCGGGGGCTGTCTCACCAACCGCGGAAGATCAGCAAACTCGGGCTTGCTGATTTCCCGACCTAAACCAGGAGAAAGAACATGGTTGGAGTTGAATTTTTTGGGCGTGTCGATTTGGCGAGTGTTGCGATTTGGGGCTTTTGGGTCTTTTTCGCGCTGCTGATCTACTACCTGCAAACCGAAAACATGCGCGAAGGCTATCCGCTTGAAAAAGATGATGGCGGCGCGGCCCCGAACCAGGGTCCGTTCCCGCTGCCTTCGCCGAAAACCTTCAAGCTGCCCCATGGCCGCGGTGAAGTGACCGTGCCGGACATGCAGCCGGAAGACCGCGAGTTGGCGTTGGAGCGCACCAGTCAGGCTGCGGGCTCTCCGTTTGAGCCGACAGGCGATCCGATGGCAGACGGCGTTGGCCCAGCCAGCTGGGCACCGCGCCGCGATCTGCCGGAACTTGACGGCAAGGGTCACCCCAAGATCGTGCCAATGGCCAGCCTCGACACGTTCAGCGTTTCGGCAGGCAAAGACCCGCGCGGTCTGACCGTGCAAGCCGGTGACGACAGTGTCGTCGGCACGATCAGCGACATGTGGGTCGATGAGCCCGAGCAGATGGTCCGGTATCTCGAGATCGAGCTGAACGCCGAGAATGGCGGCGGCAAACGTCTTGTGCCGATCCAGATGGCTAAAATTCGCTGGGACCGCGTGAAAGTGCGTGCCCTGTTCGGCGGCCAGTTCGCCGGCATTCCTGCAACCAAGTCCCCGACCCAGGTCACGCTTCTGGAAGAGGACAAAATCTGCGGCTACGTGGCCGGCGGCACCCTTTACGCCTCCGAGCACCGTCAAGCGCCGCAGCTCTAACCCCGTAAGGAGGTCGTGATGCACGACGATTTTGCCACCGAGCCTGTAAAAGGACTGCCCGAGAGGCCGCCCGAAGGCGAAGACATCCTTTGGCAAGGGCGCCCGAAGACCTGGGCGCTCGCCCGAGACGCGCTCGCGCTGTATTGGGTGGCCGGTTATTTTGTCCTGCTGGCAGGATGGCGGATCGTCTTTGGGGGCGCGGAAGGCAGCTATGAGCTGTCAACCGCAACCCCGTATCTCATCCTCGGCGCATTGTGCTGCGCGATCCTTCTGGGCATCGCCTTCATGCAGGCGCGCGCCACCGTCTACATCATCACGTCCAAGCGCGTGTCGATGCGGATCGGCGCGGCGCTGATCCTTTACTACAACCTGCCGTTTACGCAGATCGGCAATGCCAATCTCGATCTGCGTCGCGATGGGACGGGCACGATTGCCCTTGAGCTGATGGGCGATGACCGCCTGTCCTACACCATGACCTGGCCGCATGTCCGCCCATGGCGGATGACCAGGACGGAACCCGCTCTCCGCTGCATCCCTGACGCAGCCAACGTCGCCAAGATCTTGGCTGACGCAGCGGAGACGCGGGTATCTATCCCGCAGGTTACACGCAACGCGCCCGCAGATGCGGCGGCCGTTGCAGCGGAGTGACTGCCATGACTGCTTTGACCCCCGAACAAAAACTGGCCGAGCGCGACAAGGAAATGATCCCGCTCGTCCTGATCCGCGCGATGTTCGCGCTGGCACTGTTTTCCCTCGCACTGGTGGCTTACGCGCGCATCACCGACCGGCCTTTGGTGGGCGTTCCGCCTTCTGGCCAGGTGGTTGCCGAAACCGTCTTCACATTCGAGCATTTCCCCTCGGGCGAAGTGCAGGTGATCGGCTCAGACGGCAGCGTGCTGGCCTCGTCCCGCGATGATCGCTCTGGCTTCATCGAGGTGGTCTGGCGCGTCCAGGACCGTTCGCGGATGCTTGCGGCATATCAAGGTGATGCGCCCGTGAAGGTCGTACGCTTTGACACAGGCCGCATCGCCATCATCGACACTGCCACCGAAAAGCAAATCGAACTGTCGGGCTATGGCGCCGACAATGTAGCAGCCTTCGCCAGCCTGCTGCAGTAACTTCAGAGAGGAACCGAAAGATGGGACTATTCACCCGAGAGAAAGAGACCGCGCCCTGCACGGTCGAAATAAGCCACAAGTTTGAAAGCCTGCACGCCCATGTGCGCTTCAACAACGGGGCCGTCGTCTATCCCGGCGACAGTGTGCTCGTGCACGGGGCCGAGATCATGGCCCCTTATGGCGAAATCGTCACCGAGGATCGCACCGCCACCATCACCCGCGCCTCTGGCCTAGAACGCATGTGGACACGGATGACCGGCGACTTTGAATTCATGGAGCTTTGCGAGTTCTCCTTCAGCGAAGAGGTGATGCTATGAACGTCCAGACCGAACCCCGCAAGCATATGAACGGCCACAGCTCTCCGGTTTCCGTGCATGGCACGAACGAGGATATGACGAGCGAGAAGGCGACCGATGTCGCGATGCAGGACACCCTGCTCACGCCGCGATTCTACACCACCGATTTCGACGAGATGGACGCGATTGATGTCTCCTCTGTCCGCGAGGATTGGGACAAGCTGATCGCGCAAATGGTCTCTGACCCCAACAAGGGCCACTTCAAGAAAAACGAAGACTGGGACCATGTCGATTGGGACAATATGGAGCCGCAGCTGAAGAAAGAGTTCATCGACTTCCTGATCTCCTCCTGCACCGCCGAGTTTTCGGGCTGCGTGCTGTATAAGGAAATGAAGCGTCGCGGCTCTAACAAGGATATCACGCAGCTTTTCCAACTGATGGCCCGTGATGAAGCCCGCCACGCCGGTTTCATCAACGACGCCTTGCGCGAAGCAGGCATTGCCGTGAACCTCGGCTTTCTGACCCAGCAGAAGAAGTACACCTACTTCCGGCCCAAGTTCATCTACTACGCCACCTATCTCTCGGAAAAGATCGGCTATGCCCGTTACATCACGATCTTCCGCCACCTGCAGGAGAACCCGGAGCATCGCTTCCATCCGATCTTCAAATGGTT
>NZ_JAHTBL010000015.1 GCF_020177595.1 Cognatishimia sp. MH4019
AAGCTCAAGCCGATGGACCCAGCCTTTGAGTAAGAGCGCGGTCCTACTTCGGACATCCCAGTAAATTAACGCGATGACGCAAACCAAAGCGTCAGAAAAGAAGAGTTTTTCAACAAAATCGGCTCAACCCAGCCACTAGATCGGTCGCAGCATGTTCACCTACCTGGGTTCCTGCTCCCGAGAGGGACGGCCCAAAGGAGACACTCACCACCCAGACACCATGCTGCGGTTGCTACCCGCATTCCAGCCGTTCGCTGCAAGAGCAACATCCGGAGCAGGTGGAACTCACGGTCTGCGGACGAAGCATAAGTAATCGGGCTGACATGATGGATGGGTCGGGTTCTCAATAGAGTTGCAGCAATTGCTGCAATCTGAGGAGAACGAAATGGATTACTACGTAGGTTTGGATGTGTCGCTGCGGTCGATTGCCGTTTGTCTGGTTGATGCTGATAGCAAGCATGTCTTCGAGTGTGCGGTGGCCTAGGAGGTAGAGGATACCGAGGCCTGCCTGCGCGACGAGTCATCCGTGCGGTGTCACGTCGGCTTTGAATCCGGGGCTATGAGCCAACATCTCTTTTTTGGGCTTCGCGCTGCAGAGTTTGACGTCGTCTGCATGGAGGCATGTCAGATACATGTGGCGACCTGCTCGAACAGGCAGGAGAAGATCTGCGCATCGTGGCAACAGCCAATTCGACCGAAATGGTCCGCTCGCTTGTCGCTTCGAAAATCGGGATTTCCCTCTTGAACATGAATCCACGTGACGTATCGACTTACGCAGGACACAACATATGCTGCTTGCCAATCCGGGACATTAACAGCGGCGTCACCCTCTCGCTGGGTTTTGCGCCAGGGCCAAAACGAAGACTGGTTCAGACATTCGTTGAAAACTGCATCGCAATTTGTGAAGGACCGCTAGGCGCGGATTTAACTGTATCCCTAGCTTAGTGCGCGAAAGCACGGTCACATGGGTGCCAAAAAGATGGTGTCGTGGGGATTTATTCATCGCGCAGCATGCCCAGAGCGGATGCAGGTTGAATACGCTGCATAGCGTAGACAGCTTATGCCGGCAGAACAAACAGGGCAATTCAGCCCTCTCTGCTTGTCTTCGATGCTGACGCCGGGCTCGCAATGGCCAATGGCGAACACTCAAGTGTCCTTGCTGTAGTTCGCGATTGCATCCGCCACGGCCTTTACAGTTGGCCCGCGCAGCGGGCCAGTGGCGCAGATACTCCAGATCTCTGCATCTTTGCAGAAACGGTTCTGTGCCCGGATCGTCGCGTGCGTCATGCGGCCATTGATCTTGCCGGTATAGTAGCCCAGACCGCGCAACTCCTTCTGAAGCACGCGAACCCACGCGTTCTTGTTGATCCAGAACGCCGTACTTGCGGCCCGCGCATAGTTCTCCGTCTCGGTTTCTGCCAACACCTCCTCGACACGTGACCAAAAATGCCGGGGTTCTTTATCTGCTGCCAGACGGATGCGTTCCACAGACAGCACCCGGTCGCGCATACCGGGGATGTTTGCCAGATGGGCGCGGGCCTCGATGGTTGCGGCGCTCTTGTCGTTTTGACGAGACAGGTAAACCAATGCCACCTCGGCAAATCGCACATCCCCTTCACGGCCTGCCTGAACAATCTGCGCCAAAGCGGCGTCGGATACTCGTCCGCTCAAACGACCCCAGTTGATGCGCACTGCCAAGTCACGGGCGGCATTCCTGTCACCCTCTATAGCAAGATTTTCCAATATCTCCCGCCCCAACGCTGGGTCCGATGCCGGGCCCAACTGTCGATCAATATGCGCCGTCGCCAAGAGCCTGTGTGTGCCGGGCCGGTTCTCACGAACGGCGGTTCGCAGCAGGTGAAACGCCGCGTCGCCCCGGTCCAGTTCAATCTCAACACGTGCGAGAGACGCCGTTGACCAAGGGTGACCGGCGGCGACGGCGCGTTTGTACCATTGACGCGCCGTTTCAAGGTTTTGCTCAGTGCCAATCCCATGCCGGAAGTAATATCCGACGCGATCAACTGCGGGCGCATACCCGGATTCGGCCAGAGACAGCATTGCATCGAATGAAGCCTTCGGATCGGATTGCTCCTGCCCGCCGATATCCTTGAACAGCGCACGATGATCTTGCGCGATGCCCGGACCTGCGAGGGCCAGCATCAACACCGTAGCAATAACCGCATACTTCATCTTATCTTCCTTTCCCTCATTATGCGCCCGGGCAGGGCAGCCCTACGGGCACCGCGCGTCGCTGCTGTCAAAAAATCAGCAGATCCATTGTGTTGTCGAAGAAGCTTTCTCCGCCATCGGCGTAATCCGAAATCAGGATGCTTTGCGATCCAGACAACGTGACATGAATATCTCCCTCGGGTTGATGATCGACATGTTCATTGATCCAAGCCGTGCGGTCAGTCCGCGCATCCGTGAAGTGGAATGCGGAGAGGTCAATGCTGTCTGCATTTGTGCCATAGGCTTTGAAATCGGTGATATGATCTCGGAAGTAATGTGCGTCCGAGTGGAACACGAAGACATCGCTGCCGCGCCCGCCCGTCAGCGTATTGAGACCTGTTCCGCCAAACAGAACATCATGCCCCGCACCACCGTCCAGCACATCGTTGCCATTTCCGCCATCCAGAGCGTCGTTGCCCCAGGACCCTTGCAGATGATCTGCGCCTCGTCCCCCCTTAAGGAGGTCGTCGCCCGATCCGCCATTCAGCACATCACCACCGGTTCCACCGGCAAGCATGTCCGCGCCATTGCCCCCAAAAAGCGTGTCGATACCAGCACCGCCATTCAAGACGTCGTCGCCCTGGTGGCCAAACAACTGGTCGTTGCCTGTGCCGCCGTCCAAGTGATCTGCGCCCCGACCACCGCCAAGATAGTCGGACCCGTTGTCGCCCGATAACGTGTCATCGCCGGACCCGCCGACAAGCGTGTCGTTTCCGTCGCCACCGTCCAGCTTGTCGTTATCGGCGCGACCGAACAGGACGTCCGCGCCTGCGCCACCGCTTATCGCGTCATTGCCAGCGCCTCCAGCCAGACGGTCGTTGCCAGCACCACCGTTCAAGACATCGTTGTGGTCACCGCCCCAGAGCTGATCCGCGCCGATGCCTCCATCTAGGGTATCCGCACCGTCGCCCCCATAAAGCAGATCGTTGCCGACACCGCCTGACTGGGTGTCGTCTTCTGCGCCACCATAGAGACGGTCATGCCCGTCATGACCAACCATCTGATCGGACCCGCTGCCACCGAACAGCATATCTGATCCAGACCCACCGTTCAGGTTGTCCTGTCCCGCCCCGCCGTAAAGCCGGTCAACGCCTTGGTTGCCATCAACACGATCATTGTCTTGCCCACCAAAGAGCGCATCGTCTCCGGTTCCGCCCGCAAGCGTATCGCTTTCGGCTCCGCCAAACAGGCGATCTATCCCGGCGTCGCCCGACATTGTATCGAGACCGGAGCCACCATAAAGGCGATCATTTCCCGTGCCGCCGGACATTTGATCGTCGCCTGCACCTCCCCAAAGGCGGTCGTCAATGCCGCCCCCGGAGCCTGCACCGGACCCGCTGGTGTCGCCACCATGGATCACATCGTTGCCTTGGCCGCCATACAGACGGTCCTGACCCGCGTCGCCATTCAGATGATCATCACCCTGTCCACCGCGAAGGATATCGCCGCCAGATCCGCCGTACACAGTGTCATTGCCCCGTTGGGCATAGATCCGATCGGCGCTGTTCCCAGCGTGGATCGTATCATCCCCTGCCTTGGCATGAATGCGGTCGCGGCCCGCGCCGCCTGTGATCGTGTCGGTCTCGGCGGTGCCGTAGATATGTCGTGTCATTGCTTTAGTCCTTCTGTTGAGTGGTTTTGAGAATTTGGCCGTCAGGCGACGCGAATAGGTTTGTCTGGAACAACGTCGAGCCGGATAACGCGCTCGAGGTCTTCGGCGCGCACATCAATGAGGATGCTCAGCATGGATTCGAGGGTGAAATACGCGCGGAGGACCCGGAAGATCAGGTATTCAGGCAAAGCGATGATGCCCTGTGGCACACCGTTGAGCAGCGATGCGAGCACCGCCATGATCGCAGGTGCACCGGTGGTGACCGCAACGATGGACTGCCAGACGATTGGAGTGTTTTCGTTAAAGGCCAGCCCCCATTCGAGCCCACCAAAGATGATAAGGGGGACCAGCATCGCTCGGCGCGCTGAATTAATCAGCATATAGGGCAGGATCACCTTCCCGCGCAGCGTCAGGTTTGGTCCATAGATCAAGTCCCGGCACCGGGACGAGATGTGATAAATCGAGCGGAACCACCGCATGCGTTGTTCACGCATATGGCGGTAGGACGATGGCACTTCCGAGATGTAACGGATTTTGGGATCCACGACCGAGTGAAATCCCAACTCACCGATGCGCAGTGAAATGTCCGTGTCCTCGCCGTTCATACCTTCTACAAAACCGCCCAGGTAGCGCGGATGGTGCGTGCGGTAGACCACAAACATGCCGGGAATACCGACGACGCCATTCACGGCTCCCATGGCAACGGAATAGAACCCATGTTTCACCAGAACTTCCAGCAGCCGTGCCCGGTCAAATAGAGCGCTCCCCGGCGGCACTGGCACGCCGCCAACCACGCCGACGGCAGGGTCGGTGAAATAGGGCATCGCGCGGCTGAAGTTATCCTCGCCCACCAGCGTATCGGCATCGACGCGCACCAGAAATTCGGTCTCGCAGGCATCAAGACCCGCATTCAGCGCATTGGACTTGCCCGGCTTGGGAACGTTGATCACGCGCCCCTTGGCGGCTGTGCAGGCGGCCAGCGTTTCGCGTGCGATCTCTTCGGTGTCGTCGGTGGAGTTGTTGTTCATGATCAGGATGTGCACGTCACCGCCATAATGCTGCGCGGCGCGGTCCATCGCATTGATCGTATCCTTGATGATGTAGGATTCGTTATGGGCCGGGACGATGACTGATACCGGGGGCGTGAAGCGAGGAGTTCTCGCGGTCAGCACGTCATAGATCGCCAGCAGATAAAGCTGCCCGAACAGGACTGGCAGAAACAGAAACACTCCGGGTCCGATACCGCCAAGAAGGGTCCAGTTGCGCATCACCTCGACGCTGCGCAGCTCCATCCCGCCGATCCAGATCGCAATGATGGCAGCCATCGCGATGGTAACGCCAAGGCGCAAAATGGCGCGCAACTGGCTGACAGGGATATGTTCGATCCGGATACGGGCAGGCATGAAGCCGCGCTCGAGCAACTTGAAAGAGTAGACTGCAAAGCCAAACAGGCCCGAGGCAATGGCACTGAAATGTAGTGAGAAAGAGGAGCCAAGCAGGTGATGTCCCCACGCATTGGCCAGATCGAAAACAGCGCATCCCGCCAGAAATGTCAGAACAAGATCAAGAGCGAACAGCGTGCGCTCACGTATGCCGCCGGAACTGAATGCCGCGAAAGCCACGAAGAAAGAGATCAAAAAGATCCGGATCGCGATGGCGTGTCGGCCGGAATGGACCGAAAACACATAGTCGCGGTTAGGGAACACCTGTGACACAAAATCGGTATTCACGACCCAGAGCTGTGTTGTCGCCAGCAAAGTGAACAGAACCAGCATCTTTGGCGCCTGCCATTCCGACACCGGACCGGCAAAGCGTTTCGGTGCGCTGTCCACAGAGATATAGTTGATCTGCTCGCGCTTATCTTCAGCGTCACTCATCCTTTTGCCTCTGGGAAGACGAAGCCGTTTGGGGTGACCAGCAGGGCCGGGCTTGTGCCCAGCAAGACGTCACCGGGTGCGAGTTTCAGAACAGACAAACCCTGGGTGGTGGTGTCTTGGGTCACTCGCCACGCAACGCTTGTTGAGGTCATTTCAGGCACAGGGAGACCGGGCGCCAACACGGTAATATGCGCCGCGTCGCCGGCCGGTTTGAAATCGGACTCTGACGGGATGATCTGATCAAGCATTTGACTGATCGCTTCTGCATCTACAGCAGACACCCGTCCAGTCATCCCGACGTTGATCAAGCCAGCCGCCTGCAGCGCCGCCTGCACCTGTGACAGGGGATCAGTAAAAGATGCGTCCCCGGCGATCAGCTGCGACGCGGGCAAGATCTCGGCCACAAGTTCGGGGCCTTGGTCACAAAGGCTCTCCCGCGCGACCATCGTTGCCACCGTCACATCCAGCGTGTTGGTCGCGGCCTGCATATCGGCGGGCAGCGCGATACGTTGCTGATATCTGCCCTGCGATCCTGCGACATTTCCTTGAAACACCAGTCGGTTGTTCAATGTCACGGTCAGCGTCCAGGACGCGTTTCCGATCAGATGCCCCAGCAGCATCTGCAGGTCCAACTGTGCGGGCATGGGGCGTGTGGTCCCGCCGCCAAGATTATAACGCTCGCGCCAGAGGGTTTGCTCGTGAAACCGGCGCACGCCGAGGTTCGCGGCTGACTGGAGGAAAGAACCGGTTGTCTCTGGTGGAACCGCGGCCTTAGCAAATGCGGGCAGTGCTGCACGCAAATCAATTGTGCTGAGGGCTTGGTCTACCTGCGTAGTCTCGAAAACTGTCACAAGGTCGCGGCGCTTGAACTTGGTCGCCAGCACCAGACGCCGCAACTGTTCATCTTGTTTCAGCCAAGACGGCCATGCGACGCGGATGATGTTGCCCCAGGCATGCACACGGTCGCGCAGACTGACCATGGGACGGTCCAGTGTCAGAAAAACTGCGCTGGTCGTCTCTATCTCGACGACGGCTTCAAACCCGTCTTCTGATCCGCATTGGGACTGGGGGCCAATGCCTTGCAGTGAGAAAGAGACGACCAGCTGGTTCTCTGCAAAATCCGTCGGTGAAAGGGGAATTTGCAAGGAACGGCCCGTCTCGCCTGAACGCAGCAACATCTCACCGCGACGGGTGTTATGGATCGAGATGCGCAGCACCCCTTCCACACCTTTGAGCACTTGCGATGTTGCATCGATTTGGAGGTATCCAGACGTCGGACGTGCATCCACTGGCATATTGAATGCGACGCTTTGGTAGGCGGGCAAACCGGAGAGAATAACCGGATGATCAGGGTTGCCGCGCAAGACTACCGCGCTGTGCGCATCCTGCGCCGAGGCGGGAACCCGATGTTCAAACACAAGGTGCGGACCTTGTGTGATTTCGCGGACGTAGCGTTGTCCCTGTTCGAGGATATTCATGTTCGAGAGCAGGAGAGCGATGCCTGCCAGAAGAAATCCGAAAAGCCCGATGCCAATCATACGCATACCGTTCACCTTGACTTGACGTTAAAGAAGCCGGTTGCGCCGGACCCACCTCCAAGCGGGTCCGGCATCGTTGGCTTGGAAGGGTCAGGCCGCCTTTTGGACCTTTGGAGAGACGACGCCGGGGCGCTGCTTATCTGTCCAAGTGGACACGCAAGGGATCATCTTGCGAATGCAGCGGTCGGCATACTTGGCGGCGATCTGTTGTGTTTCGTAGATCAACCCTTCGGCCAGCGTGACCGGCTTGAGACCCAGAGAGAGGAAGGTCTTGTTGGAGACACGCAGATCGTTCTCGGCGGCCTCGTTACGTGGATTATCCACATTTGCGATCAAGGCTCCCGACACATCCGCGACCAGCTCGGCCAATGCGCGTACGGTGTGTGTTTCGGTCATCTGGTTCAGGATCGCGACCTTACCGTTCTGCGCGGGTGGGTTCTCCACCGCGAGAGCCAGGCACTTTACCGTGTCTTGAATATGGATGAACGCGCGGGTCTGGCCGCCGGTGCCGTGAACGGTCAGCGGATGACCGACGACAGCCTGCATCAGGAAGCGATTCAGAACGGTCCCGTAATCCCCATCATAGTCGAAACGGTTAATCAGGCGTTCATCCAGCTTGGTCTCGTCCGTCTGAGTGCCCCAAACGATGCCCTGATGCAGGTCTGTGATCCGCAACCGGTCATTCTTGGCATAGAACTGGAACAGCAACTGATCCATGGACTTTGTCATGTGATAGACGCTGCCCGGATTGGTCGGGTAAAGAATGTCGCGCTTCATGATCTGCTTGTCATCGCCGGGAATATAGACAGGCAAATACCCTTCCGGGATCTCAAGCCCGTCGTCATCGTAGCCATAGACACCCATGGTGCCGAGATGGACAAAGTGCGGGTCGAGGCCCAGTTCGACCGACGCGGCCAGCAGGTTGTGGGTTCCTGAGATGTTGTTGTCGACAGTGTAGCGCTTCTCGCTCACACCCTTCATCGAGTAGGGTGCAGCGCGCTGTTCACCGAAATGAATGATGGTATCGGGTTTGATCGACTTAAGCAGTGCGGCCACCGCGTCGAAATCACGGGCGACGTCGATATTTTCGAACGCGATGGTATGGCCTGTGTGCTCTTTCCAGGCGGTCAGCCGATCATCCATGGACGCGATAGGGGTGAGACTGTCTGCGCCCATTTTCGCGTCGATATCCCGGCGGGACATGTTGTCGACGATGCTGATGTTGTGACCCAGTTGGGACAAGTGAAGGGCTGTCGGCCAGCCGCAAAATCCGTCGCCACCGACCACGATGATATTCTTTACTTGTGTCATGTCTTTGTTCCTTTTGGCGGGCCCCTCCAGGCGGCCCATTACAAGATGAACAAAGGTTTAAGGGTGCTGAACCCTATGCGCTCAGGTGCGAGGGTATAGGATGCAGAGAATTGGAAGGAGCAGACTATCCCTTAGGATAGCACCACTGTTCTTAGGACGTGTGTGCAGCACTTTCCAAAGCGTTGTCGAAAACCGCTTGGGACGTTGCCGCTTCGGCATCCAGCGTGTCAGCCCAAGTCTCGGGGGCTGTCAAATCACCTGTGCGGATCTCTTGCTCCAGCCTTGCCAGCGCATCTGCCAAGTCGCCTTGTCCAAGAAGGGATGCCGCTCCTTTAGCCTTATGAGCGGCTTCCGCCAATGCAGCCATATCTGGCGCATCGCCCGCTGCGCGCAATTCAACGACAAAGGCCATTAACTCGGTCATGAATTTGTCAGCAATGCTGGCAACCTTAGTGTGGCCCAGCACGCTGATCATTTCGACCAGCGCTTCGGGAAAGCGGGTCGTGTCAAGTTTGGACAACTGCCCGGATGTTACTTCAGCAATAATGCCGTGCAAGGCATCCAGCCGAATGGGCTTTGTATGAAATCGGTCCATACCTGCGGCAACGGCTCTTTCGCGATACTCCTCACGACCATGGGCGGTGAGACCGACAATATGAGTGCTCGCATTCGCACCGCTACCATTTCGGAGTTTCTGCGTGGCTTCAATGCCATCCATGACCGGCATACTGATGTCCATGAAGATGACATCGTAGGGTTCAACTTGAGCCTTCTGCACGCATTCAGCCCCGTTTATGGCCTCATGAACTGTGTGCCCCATCGCCGTCAGCATGTCGCCCAAAACACTGCGATTAATGCTGTTATCTTCGACAATCAGGACGTTGCAAGGTGGGGCTGGCACTGTCGTTTCTTCGGCGACCGGGCCCTTTTTGTCTGAAATCGGTTCCTTGCGCTGTAGAGGCAAGGTCAGGGTAAACACTGATCCCGCGCGTTCAGTACTTTTAAGTGTTACGTCACCGTTCATTGCCCGTGCAATTCGGCGTGAAATCGAAAGCCCCAGACCATCACCACGCACCTGACGTCCCTCGCTACGGGCGAGGGCAAAGAAATCCTCGAACACCTGCTCTTGCTGATCGGCTGGAATGCCGATTCCTGTGTCTTCTACCTCAAAACGCAATGACGAGGTGTCAGATCCGTGAATTCCAGTAACACGAAGGGTGATGCCCCCGTCAGCCGTAAACTTGACCGCATTCCCTATCAAGTTCGTCAAGACTTGGCGAATACGTCCTGCATCACCATGATAAGGGCCACGCATCGCGGGCTCTATGTCCAGCGTGATGGTCAGGTTCTTTTCCGCCGCCAGCGGGTCGAACAGATCGAGCAACCCTTGCATCAGACCCGTCAGGCCAAAGTCCTGCATCGTCAGTTGAAGCTCACCTGTCTCGATCCGCGTGATGTCGAGCGCCTCGTTCACATGCTCCAACAGGATTTCGCTGGAGGAGGTCGCAATGCGGGCGTAGCGCGCCTGTTTCGCGTCCAGTGAGGTGGTCTTGAGCAAATCGAGCACGCCGAGGATACCATTCAAGGGGGTGCGCATCTCGTGGCTCATGACCGTCAAAAACTGAGACTTGGCCTTATCCGTCCGTTCGGCGCGGTCTCGAGCATCGATCAGGTTTTGCTCATCAATCTTCCGCGCGCTGATATCGCGGATGTAGGCGATGAAGATTGTCTCATCGCCATCCAGGGTCGTTGTGATGTTCAGCTCGACGGGAAACTCTTCACCAGTTTTCCGCAAGGCTGCAAGTTCGACACGGCCAGCATCGACGACCCGCGGCTTGCCGGTTTTCAGATACCGTTTCATCCCATTGTGGTGCGCGTCGCGCATCCGGTGCGGAATGAATGTGTCCTCCATTGTCTGCCCGACAATCTCCTCTCGGCTCCAGCCGAAAACGCGCTCGGCTGAATCGTTGAAGCCGATGATGCAGCCGGCCTCATCTGCCGTCACAATTGCATCAAGTGAGGCGCTGACGGTCGATGCCAGTTGTTTGGATGATACAGAAAGCGCTGCGTCGCGCCGCGCGGCACGCTGCAAAAGGCGGTCCAGAAACAGCATTAGGATCGCCATAAGGATCAAAAGCGCAATAGCGATACCGCCCGTGCGCGACAACTGACTTGCAAATTCGGCGCGCCGTGCCTCGGACCTCTCGGCACCCAGACTGACACCCAAGAGCGCGATTTCGCGCACATGCGGGCGTACATCATGGACAAGATCGTGCATCTGCTCCAAAGCCTCGCCAGTCAGCGGTCCAGGCGCATCGGACAAAGCAATCGCCGCCTCTGCAAAAGTGTTGAGGGGGGCGATCAAGTCGGCTGCCTCGGTGCTGTCTGCGAAAATCTCAGCGGCGCGACCGGAATTGATGATATTCAAACGGCTCAGCGCGATGTCGACGCGCAGCTGTACCTCTTCGTCCGAATAGAACCCGGTCGCAATCTGCTCAATCAGTGTGGCGTCGAGGTTCGCAAACTCGGTATCCATCTGCGAAATGCTCCACTGCATATTGTCTTCGGCAGCGCGCGATAAATCTCGCAGTTGCGACAACAGGTTCGTACCCATCACCGCAAACAAAAAGATGAGCAGGAAAATACCTGCCAAGACTAAAAGACGGTAGCGGTTTAACCCGGGCTTCACGTGTGACCTCCTGTTTCAGGTCATCGTAAATGCCTTGGGCTGTTCAATCTACGACCTTTAGTCGGTTCAGTTGCCAGATACTAAAGGCATAAATGGTTTCAGTCTGGTAGCTGGTGTCCTGGTCATATGGAAAAACAATCCAATATGGCCCCTTGTCGCGTACCGACATGGTCTCACCATCCATACGAGTGGCGATGATCGGCGCCGTGTCTTTAACCTCGGACAGCGGCATCGCGACCTTATAGTCGTTTAGAGCCACCATTTCGACGGTCGTCCCACTTGCGTCGACCCCGTCTAGCACGGCTTTAAGCGGCACACCGGAAAACGTGACCTTACCATCGGTCCAGATGGTCGTCGTGCTGAATACCACCTGTTCCATCGTGTCCAGATCGGCGAGGCTGAAAGATATGACGTCGGATTTGGATGAGGATGCCGTTACCTGCAAGTCCGTGACGGACTGCGCCAAAGCTGTAGATGTCCAGCCAAATAACAGTGCCAAAACAATGGCGAATGCCCGTGAGTGGTGAATTCGTGCCATGAGTATTTCTCTAAATCCGACAAAAGTAGCTTTAAATCAGATGCACAAACTGATCACCCGAGCATTGGCATAGGCACCTATACCAAAGTATAATTCTGACACGCTTTGGTCCAATTTTCCGGTTATGATTGCATAAAGATTGAGAGAGCCTCGGACATGCCCAATATTTTGATTGCTGACGACCACGATCTGGTTCGCGACACGATCGCAGCATATCTGGAGAGCGTCGAAGGTTTCAAAGTCCTAACGGCTGCCGACTTGGATAGCGCAATGGACAAGATGAGCGGACCTGATCCAATTGATCTGCTCATCCTCGATTACAACATGCCAGGTATGCACGGATTAAGCGGCCTTGATCGCGCGCAAAAGTCCTTCCCTGCAACCAAAGTGGTGCTGATGTCGGGTGTTGCGAACCGGGATGTGGCCAACAAGGCGATGGACAAGGGCGCAAACGGTTTTATGCCTAAGTCGCTGACTGCCGCTTCACTGGTGAACGCGATCAAATTTGTATTGTCGGGCGAACGATACTTTCCATTCGATTTCGGATCGTCCCAGGCCAGTGCCGCGCCATCAGGTGCCTTTGCAACCCTGTCAGATCGGGAAAAGCAGACGCTGGAACAATTGTGCATTGGCCTGTCGAACAAGGAAATCGCTAGAAATCTTGGCGTTCAGGAAGTCACCGTAAAGCTGCATGTAAAGAATGTGCTCGCCAAGCTGGGCGTCTCGAACAGAACCCAAGCGGCTCTCTTGGCCAAGGAAAAGCACTTCTTTTAGTCAAGCTATTCGACCGGCATGCTTTGTTTGCGCACCTCTTTCGAAGTTTTGCTTCGTTTATGATGGAAACGGCGGGTGCCATCCGCAGGATCGTCTCCTTGGGTCGGTCGGAAGGATAACAGACTCAATGTCTGCTCTTAGTTCTTCAGAGGCAATTGATGCGGTCGCAGAGAATGTCAGGTTTCCTGAAGGTTTTTCGATGCGGGCCGGGGTGCAACTTTGCTGTCAGGGCTACGCGCGGCCCGCGTTGACAAACCTCGGAAGGAGGAAGCCGCGGTGTCTGGGATCAGCCTATGGAGAAAGAGCGCTGGCGGGTGAGGTTAACAATGCCACGGGCGCGGCGTCGATTGTGTTGGGTGCGCCAGTTGCAGTCGTTTTCCGCCACCTTGGTCGCGGATGTTCCCTAGATTGGACGCTGAGAACGCAACGCCGATCGTCATTTTGGATGATGGTCGCAAACGGTCTTGGCCGATCAGCCAATGACGACCGGAGCATATCGAAGGGTGGGGTTAAGCGTCGGATCATGCAGCCTGCTCCCTTGGTGGCGCCCGTGACATCGGTATCTGACCGCGCCGGAAGATCTCGATGATACGCATTGGACCGCCGCAGCAGGGACACGGCTCGCGCAGGGTGAGAGAGGTCGTCTCAGGTTCCATCTCTTGTTCGGTAGTTCCTTTTTCGCTTTGAACAGCAAGCAAAGCCCGGATCTTCCGGATGTTCGTTTTGCGCGCTGAACTGGCCAGCAGACCGTAGTGGCGGATGCGGTGGAAGCCTTCGGGAAGGACGTGGATGAGGAAGCGGCGGATGAACTCGGGTGTGGCCAGGCGCATGACCTTTTGGCGATCACCGCGCTTGATCCGGTAGTCCTTCCAGCGGAAAGCCACGGTGCTGGCATCGGCACTGACCAGTCGGTTGTTCGAGATCGCGACCCGGTGGGTGTAACGGCTCAGATAGGCCAGCACG
Organism: Cognatishimia sp. MH4019; assembly: GCF_020177595.1. Lineage (GTDB taxonomy): Bacteria > Pseudomonadota > Alphaproteobacteria > Rhodobacterales > Rhodobacteraceae > JAHTBL01. Next base: position 13,532 of record NZ_JAHTBL010000015.1, read on the forward strand.
GCCACAGGCCCGCCGAAGGGCGGTTTGGCATAGACCACCCAGTCGGTTTTGCGGAACGGGGCGAGCCACTTCGCGAAGGCATCCGCTCGCGCCAGGCAGGCGAGATTGCCAAAGAAAGTGAGCTGGCCTGCACGGTACAACTTGAGAAGGCCTTCCAGGAACAGGCGCCTGAACAGCCGCGCCAATACCCGCACATGCAGGAAGAACCCTGGCTTGCAACCGACCCATTTGTTGCCGTCCGGTGATAGGCCGCCGCCAGGGACGATCATGTGGATGTGCGGATGGTGCGTCAGTGCCGAACCCCAGGTATGCAGCACACTGGTCATGCCGACCTTCGCACCGAGGCGCTTGGGATCGGCCGCGATGGTCATCACGGTCTGCGCCGATGCGCGGAACAGTAGGCCGTAGACCGCCTTCTGGTTCCAATACGCGATGCGGGCGATCTCGGCCGGTATCGTGAAGACGACGTGGAAGTACTCGACCGGCAACAAGTCTTCAGCCCGCGCCGCTATCCAATCCCGCGCGGCGGGACCCTGACACTTGGGACAATGCCGGTTCTTGCAGGAGTTATAAGCGATGTGGTGGTGATCGCATTTGGTGCAGGCAGCCACATGACCACCGAGCGTTTCGGTTCGGCAGGCCTCAATCGCCGACATCACCTTGAGTTGGCCGAGGCTGACATGGCCCAAGTTGGCCGACCGCCACGCGGGGCCATATCGTCGAAAGATATCTGCGATCTCCAGTCGTGGGCGGGGCAACCGCCCGAGCTGCTACTCCAACCCCCGCCTGACGGTATGATTTTGCAGCTTCTCCAACATCTCGTAGGGGCTGACGGTGCCGCGAATGGTCTTGGTCGCGACATGCGTGTAGCGCGCCGTCGTGCTCAGCTTTGAATGCCCCAAAAGCACCTGGATCACACGGACATCCGTTCCGGCCTCAAGCAGGTGCGTGGCAAAGCTGTGTCGCAGGGTGTGCAGCGTCGCGGGTTTGTTGATCCCGGCCATATGTTTGGCCGAGGTAAACGCCCGGTTCAGCTGACGCGGTGACAGAGCCATGATCTTGGGCTTGCCCGGAAACAGCCATCCCTCTGGCCGCGCTTCCCGCCAGTAGTCACGCAGTAGATCAAGCAAGGCTGGTGACAGCATTGCCTTGCGGTCCTTGTCGTTCTTGCCCTCGTCGACGTGGATGAGCATCCGGTCGCTGTCAATATCCGAGACCTTGAGATTGCAGACCTCGGATGCCCGCAAGCCAGCGCCATAGCTGATCCCCAAGGCGGCGCGATACTTCAGGCCGGGCCCCGGAACCGCTGCCAATAGATCACCAACCTCCTCGACGCTTAAAACAACCGGCAGCTTCTTCGCCTTGCGTCGGAATTGCATGTACCGCTTCATCTCCTCGCGCCCGCAGGTCATGCCGAAGAAGAAACGAAGAGACACGATCCTGGCGTTGAACACCCCAGTCGAGACCCCGCTGTCGGTCATGTGAAGCTGATACGCGCGCAGCTCGTCCGGTGTTGTCGTATCGGGTGAGCGCCCGATGAACTCGGCCAAGTACCTGACCGCCCTGATATGACCTTGCTGGGTCTTCGGCGACATGCCACGAATGCGCATATCTTCAATCATCCGCTCACGAAGCGGGCTTGTCTTCTTCTCCTTCATGGGAACCTCCTGTCATCAGATTGAGAAGCCTCAATCGTCAGACAGGTCGGAAGGATCGCAAAATGCGCACTGTCAGGATCAGCGCAAAACACCAGCCAAAAGCGCCATTGCCGCGATAGCGGCTTCGTTCTTCCGCCCGTTGAACAACTCTCTGTTTCTTGTGGCCCAAGATGGGCCACGGTGTTCACTTATTGGGACGTCCGAGTCAGGACCGCCCTCTCATCCAAAGGCGTCCTCAATAGGTTTGAGTTTAGCGAGTTTCCGGAGGTATTGGGTAACTGCCGCTGACCTGAGACCCGCCTCCTTCTCCAGCCTGCGTTAGAGTTCGTCCCAACGAAGGAGTCGGATAGAATGAAGAGACTACGGTTCACGCGCAATCTGTCTGAAATCATGGCTCGGCGCGGATGAACAAAGACCATTGTCGGCGACAGTGGCATGGATCTGACCAGTATGACCGTGCTCGGATGGTGTCAGAAAACGCGGATCGACTTGCGTTATGTCGTGCCGGGAAAGCCAATGCAGAACCCCTTTATGGTAAGTTTGGCTGCACTTTCTGGGACGAACTTTAGAACGAAATCCTATTCCATTTATTAGCCAAGGTCTGCGAAAAGATCACCGGATGGAAGAAAGACGAGAACCGCCATAGACCACATTCTTCCCTCCACAATTTTAAGCCGTAGGAATTCGAAATGAAATCGAGACTGGAAACCAAGGTCGCATGAAGCCAGAAACCAACGACGGGTCCTCCCGAAGGCTGAGGGGAAATCGGATGTCAGGTCACGATCAATCCATGTGTTTCGGGATTGGGCGGTCTTGGCGCCATGAAATGTCGTACTCACCAGTGTTCCAGAGATACAGATATCCCTGGGTCTCTCCGCTTAGCGGGTCACTTAGTCTTGATATAACCCTCGCTGTAAGTCTTGTCGGGTTTTCGCCAGACTCAAGACGTTTTTGCTGATCTTGCATGCTAAGATACAACCACGGGTTTATATTTTTTAAAAATGGTTTCTGACTAATCTATCCGAAAGATATAGTCCAAAAGACACCATCAATCGAAGTAGTTTCTCGTGACCGCAATAGCGACAGCATGGGTCCGGTTCTTCGCGCCAAGCTTCGACACTGCTTTTTGCGCCCGCTGCTTTACTGTCGATTCTGCAATGTTCAATGCCTCCGAGATATCGCGTTGACCCTCCCTGTCTCTCATCAGACGCAAAACGTCCAGTTCGCCATCCGTTAGTGACGCCCGTCCTGTGACAAGCTCCACCCAAATCTCAAACTTCGCCCGCAGCGTTTCTAATTCGCTATCTGTAAACTCTCGATCAGGCCGTGAAAGCGTGATGAAAGATCTCTTCCGGGCATTTTTTGCTGATATCACAGCACCGTAGTTCATATTGAAGACCCTGGCGCGTTTCAGAATCCACCGCACGTCGGGCAACGAGATTTCCGACCAACGCCGTGTTCCCGAATTTGCTATAGTCCAGACCAGCACCGGGTCGCCGGCAAAGTAGTTTCGGTCCTCGTACTCTGCACGCCAGGCCTCGGGGTACTCGCTGTGCATATATTCCGGACCGCGAAAAGTCATATTGAACGCGAGGATGAAACCCGATGGGGCGAAACCCTGCAAAGTTAGAAGCTCTGCTTCGAAATTTGGAATGATCTTGTCCAACATTACACCCTCTTTCTCTGGCTCGAGCTTGGAAAAGTGGCTTTTGGGATATCACCAACAGGCACCAACATTGACTTGTTAACCATTATAAACGGTATTGGACCCACTCAATCAATAGGTGTGTGGAGGTGACTAATATTCGCGTAATGGCTGTAGCAGACTTTACTCCTGACATGGTCGATACCCTTCAGAAGTATTTCCCGAACTACGAAACTGATGGCGTCGTCGAAGTCGAAGTCACCACTCATGGATTGTGGTTGGTCACGCCCAACCGAAAGATGCGCCACTTCCTCGGGCTCGCGCGCAAGCCCAAGAGCAACATTGTGATCCCCCTGCCTCACCTGAACTTTTTCAAGGACGACTGACCAAAAATGGAAACGACGGTGATCGAGCTTCCCCGAGACTTTGCGCATTACGATTTGGTGCGTGGGTTTCTCGAGCTGCGAAAGCGCGTCTTTATAGATGACATGGCTTGGTCTTTGGTCGAGGTTTCTGAATTGGAGTTCGAGCAATACGACACATTCAAAGCCGTCTACATCATCGTCCACGAGGGGGATGAGATTTTGGCTGGGGCGAGGTTGCTGCCGACCAACACTTCCATCGGCACGGGGCGCATGAAATACTCTTACATGATCAAGGACGCTCATGACGGTCATCTAACAGGAATGCCGTCGGACCTTTGTTTTGACAGCCCTCCCAAGAGTGATACGGTTTGGGAACTTACAAGGCTGGTCTCAAAGCCAAAGACGAACGCCGCGAAGCTGGTCCTTTTTGAGGCAAATAATTTTCTTAGGCGCCAATGCGCCAAAACTTGTCTTTTCCTCGCGCCGCCGGCGTTTTTGAGGCTTGCAAAGTCGATGGGGTTCTCACCTCAACGCCTCGGCCCAATTGTTGGAAACGAAGACGGCCGTTTTCTCGCATTCAGCTGCGATGTCGTCTATGCCGACGAGGTTCAGGTCTAGCGCAACGCGCTCTAGTAGCGTTGCCACTCTGTCCGCCCTTCATTCCAAAAGAAGTCACGATAAGTGAGCATGACGGCTCGGTTACTAGGTCCAGTATAAGAGCTTCGTGACGGAAGCGGTCGCATCCGCCCATCAGGATCGACGAACGAGGCTGGCCATGGCTCGTGAGAGCCTAGAACTTTCAGAATCTCTTTGCAGTTTTCATTTTGGCGATCGCAGGATCGCACCGACCAATCCCATTGGCGAGGTTCGTTTGGAGGTTCATAGGACCGCGCCCGGAACCAAAGAATGCGCATCTCCTCGAGCCAGGCATAATCGATGCCTGACGTGTCCAAAGAAACCACTTCCGACACGCGATTCGAAGAACCTGGATCTCGGGCATAAGTACAGGTGCCAATCGGAGGCTGCACAGGAATCGGTGTCACGCACCGGATCATTTCTGCTTTGGCCGCTGTGCAAACCGCGCTCGAAGGAAAGCCACCGGCAAGGCAAAGGATGATCGCGCAATCAATGTCGTGGGCTTGTGCTGGCTGGTTTGAACTCAACAATGAAAAGGCTGCTGCCAACAAATACTGTTTCCGAGAGTGCATTCGCGCGACTCCTTATAGTGGAAGAACTAGGCATATTATCGCTCAAATATCAAAATGCACAATATTACATATTGCAAAGATATGGGTTTGCGCGTTTTCATGCTGACGATAGAAGGGCTCCCGATAGGGGAGTCCGGTGCCGATACATAAAAATCAGATTTTGATTACGATCGAAGGGGTCAAAGGCCTCATCGCGTCGAAGGTCGCCTTCACGTGCCGGTACGAGCTTGTCGGGTTCAAAGACGATGGGAAGCCCCAATATCAATGCGTCTACCTGCGTCAGGGTGAGCCCGAGGCCATTCTCGTTTCAACTCGGATCACGCCCTACGGACCAGAGCCGCGTTACTTCAACATTTGGCCGGGCTTGTTCAAGCATCACCATGAATTCGGTGATGGTACTCCTTTGTGCGTCGATGTTGACTATACAATCCGTAAAGCAGACGGCAGCCGAGGCGTTGATCTTTCTCAAGGACGGGAGCGTTCGAAAGACTGACGGCTGGATTACCCATTCCAAACGCTTGCCAGACGAACCAGTACGCGCACCCCAACAGTCCACGCCAGTCCCAAAGCGCGACATCCTTGATTCGATCGCTCAGACGGCGCAGCGGTATGAAGCAAATCACGCCCTAAACAAGCATCGGATCACGGCTGAGGAATGGCATGATCTGTTCCGTGCGCTGATTGAAGCGGAAAGCGCTTACCGCCCCACTGCGATCAGCCCCAAAGGCGCTTACGGCTTGGGGCAGTTGATGCCCGCAACCGCCCATGACCTTGGTGTTGATCCCAAGAGCATCACCCAAAACCTCGATGGTGCGGCGCGGTATCTCCTTACACAGCTGGCTTTATTTGACAGTATCGACCACGCCCTCGCCGCCTATAACGCCGGGCCGCATCGGGTGACCGAATATGGCGGCGTTCCCCCATTCCGAGAGACCCGCACCTACGTCGCGCGGATAACCCGCATCCGTGCGCGTCTTGCCGCAAGCCGACCTTCTTTCGCCGTTCTGAAGCCAGATCACTAGTTGCCCGAGGCCCCTATGACCAATCGCTTGCCCTACCGTTTTCTCTTGGCCACCAGCCTCGTGCTCAGCGCGCTCCCAGTTCACGCCCTAGACCTTTCCCCGATCCAAAGCATGCTTGAAACTGTCGAAGCCGCACTTACCGGGGGCATTGGCAGCTCAGTGGCTGTGCTTGCCGTCATTGGAACAGGCTTCTTATGCATGTTTGGGCGCCTCAACTGGGGTTGGTTCGCTTCGGTCATCATCGGAATCGTCCTCATCTTCTCAGCGGGCACAATCGTTGAGGGGTTCACCTAAAAATGGCCGACCGCTCCCCTGTCTTTCTCGGCCTTGCCCGCCCGCCTAAGTACCTTGGCCTGCCCATCGGCTATCTCGTAGTCCTCGCAACTGCGATCGTGATCCCGTTCATTTGGACCAAATCGCTCCTTTTCTTCGCTCTCGGCGCCTTCCTCTATCCCATGGTGTGGTTCCTCGCCGACCGCGAGCCCCATTTCTTCGAACTTTTTCGCGTCTCCTACGGTTCAGTTCGCAACACCCGAAACCGTTCGAACGGCGGAGGCGACAGCTATGGCGTTTGACATGTTCTCGTCCAGTAAGCGCGGCGCAGCGCTCCACGCGGCTGGTGCCAGAGACTTTCTGCACGAAACCGCTTTGGCGACCCACCTTCCCATGGTTTCATTTATTGGTTCCGACGTGATGGTCCTGCGCGAAGGTGATCTGATGGCCACCCTCAGGCTTGGCGGCCTCAACCCACTCACCACACCAGACGCCGATCTCGATGCCCTGAAACGCGCCGTAGCCGCTGTTATCGCTCAAATCGGCAATGCATTCGCAATCTACATTCACCGGATCTCGGTTCCTCAAATACTGAAGATGACAAAAGTCGCAGGCGAAAGTTTCGCTGCGCAGATAGATGCCCGCTGGCAAAGCCACCTCGACGATATCGCTCCAAAGAAAAAACAACTGTATCTCAGCATCCTTCGCCGCCCTGCCCTTTCCACACGTCTTTTCCCATTCAGCTCGGTCGCAAATGGAGTATGGGCTAAAAATCGTGATACGCGTTCGGCAGAACTCAACGAGGTCGTTGGCTTCTTCGAAGCCGCGCTTGCAGCTGCAAAACCCGCGCGTTTAACCAAAAACACTGGCGAATGGCTCGGCGTCATCAATACGCTACTCACCGGCCATTACACGCCCCTCTCTTCGCCACAACACGCCATGCCCATCGCCTACAGCCTCGGCACGTGCCGTGCAGCATTCGAAGGCGGAACGATTCAACTCTCATGCGCAACGACGGGTGAGAGCCGTTGGGGTGCGCTTTTCAGCATCAAGTCCTACCCCGCCGTCACGGATGTCGCATTGCTAGATGGGTTGGACCTGCCCCTTGATATGGTTCTCACGAACTCCTTTACGCCGATCCCAACGAACATCATGGCCGAGCGCATCCAACGCATTATCCGTCAGATGAACGCCGCCGAAGACGCCGCCGTTTCTTTGCGCGACCAACTACAAGAAGCGGCTGACGATCAGGAAGCCGGGCGTATCGCCTTCGGGGACCACCATCTGTCGATCGCCGCTTACACGTCGGACCGCCAAACGCTTGAACATGCCGCAGCCGAGGTCAAACGCTTGGGCCAAGAGGCCGGGGCCGTCGTTGTCCGTGAAACCATGGCGCTTAAAGCGACCTATTTCGCGCAGGTTCCCGGCAACTTCGGCTATCGCGCCCGAAGAACGCCGATCTCAACCATCAATTTCGCCGACTTCGCGGCTCTACACGGTAGCGTCGAAGGACAACCACCTACTCATAGTCCGTGGGGTGAAACCATCACTGCTTTCCCCGGTACTGGATCGTCGGCCTATCGGTTCAACTTTCATGAGGCCGGACACACGAACAAAGAGCCAACTGTCGGCCATACCTTAATCTTGGGGCGCACCGGCAGCGGTAAATCTGTCATCGCCGCCTTCCTTGCAGCCCAGGCACAAAGGATTGGAGCGCGGGTCTTCGTATTCGACAAAGATCAGGGACTCGAAATGGCCATCCGCGCGCTTGGCGGCCACTACAACCAGATCAAAGCCGGTTTGCCCACAGGCATGACGCCCTTGAAGAGTGAAACTGACACGCGCGGAAAAGCCTGGCTTACCGATTGGATGTCAGCCCTTTCTGAGAGTGCGGCTGCATTGACCCCGGAGCAAGCCAAGCACCTCCAACACGCCGTCGCGCAGAATGCGAAAGCCGGTGATGCTCTGCAAAACTTCGATACCTTTGCCACCCTATTCCAATCACTGGACGACGAAGGCGCTCTCCATGCCCGCATTTCCCAGTGGGCACCCGGCAGCCGCTATGGATGGGTTTTCGATCATTCTCTCAACGAACATGCACTTCGAACAACCGGAAACGTGGTCGGTTTCGACATGACCGAAATCCTTGACATGACCACGGAACGCACCGCCGTCCTTGCCTATATTTTCCGTTTGATAGAACGCCAGATTGAAGACCGGGGGCCGACCCTGATCATACTTGATGAGGCATGGAAGCTGCTCGATGACGACTACTTCGCGACGCGGCTCGAGAATTGGCTCGTAACGCTCCGCAAGATGAATTGCGTGGTCGTTATGCTGACCCAATATCCCGGTCAGCTACAGAACGCGCGGGTTGGAAAGACGATTGTCGAGACTATCCCGACGCAGATTCTGTTCCCCAATGATCATACAAAGCCATCTGACTACAATCTGCTCGGAGTGAATGAAAAAGAAGCTGCCTTGCTCACTGAAACCACGGCCGGGCAACGCATCGCTTTGGTCAGATCTGCAAGTGAAAGCGTCTTCATCGATGCTGACCTCTCCGCACTTGGATCTCTCCTCACCATTCTCGGGGGTGGCCAATCCGGCGCGGCCATCGCAGGCCCCGATTGGCGCTCTGATCCAACATTCTGGAGGGTCCCATGAAAAAATTTGTTCTACTATTTGCCCTGATCCTCTTATCTGCCTGCGAACAGTACACTGACGCGCGATCTCCCTGTTTTGGCGCAAATGGGGAACCGGTTGCCGCCGTCACGTTGCTACCAGTGCAAGCCAGCGACGATTGTCTTTTCGCGCCGGTAGGAGAGGACTGGTGAGAGCAGCCGTCAAACTCGTATTGGCGTCAATCCTCGGTGCGACGCCCGCCTTATCCCAAGGCGTCCCGACCCAAGACAATATCGCGATCTCTCGGCTTTTTGCGCATCTCGAAATGTGGGCCAAGGACAATGCTGTCCAAGTCGATAAAAAGTCTACCGCCGAAGCCCTAGCTAAGATCCAAAGCGACCAGTTGAAGGCTCTCGCGTCGATCACATCCGCAACCAGCGGCCCTTCGCTCAATATCACCCAGCTAGAGGCTGACCCAGATGCGCCTGTGAACTCTGTCTATCCAACACCCAATTCGCATCCAATGGACAGCCGCCTCTTCGGCGAAGGGCGTGAAACCGTCGAGATGATGATCGTTCGCGTCGCAACCGAGTTTCAAGGCGCGCCCGGCCTTGCGCGCGCAGGCTTGTCACCCACCCAATGGCGGTGCCTGTTCCAAGCTCTCATTAAGCAAGAGAGCCGGTTCAGCGTCACCGCTCAAAGCCCCGTCGGGGCCTACGGCCTAACCCAACTGATGCCTGGCACGGCCTCCGACATGGGCATCGACCGCTACGACGTCATGGATAACTTGCGCGGCGGCGCGCGCTATATCACCACGCAACTGAACGCGTTTGGTAACATTCCCCACGCGCTCGCCGCCTATAACGCAGGGCCAGGTCGTGTTCGGCAATACGGTGGCATTCCACCCTTCAAAGAAACGCAAGGATACGTCCGCAACATCACGCGGTTCTACAACGAATACTTTGCTGTCATCGGTGGCGCCGACGCCCTTGGGACCTTGTCCCCTTCAGACTGGGCACTGGCTGAGTACAGCAACACCTCCGATGCAAGCACGCTCTATGCCGTCGATGCCTTTGCCAATAGCCAGATCGTGATTGATCGGCTTTCAAAGATCATTCGCCAGATCGACGAAACCCCAGACGTCAAACGCGCCATTGAACTGAACACCTACGCCCGTACCGAGGTTGGTCGCATCCTCGCCACGCGCTTGCGCCTGATGTCTGCCACGCACCAACGGCAGGCCATCCAAAACCAGCACTTTACAGCTGACCGCCTCGCCGAGCGTAGCTTCAAAATGTCGGAGACCTTGCAATGAACCGTGCCCTGATCCTGACCGTCTGGATGATCGGCAGCCCCCCTGCCCTCGCCCAAGGCGTCCCCACCTTCGACAATTCGCAGCTTCAGCAGCTTGTGCTGCAGCTTGAACACATGGCCAATGATCTGAACGTCCAACTCGACCAGCTCGCAACAATGCGCCAAGAGCTCGAAACACAGATTAGCCAGCTGACAAACCTAGAGGCACAGCTGACCTCTATGGTTGATGGTAACGAGCTCGGAAAAGTTCTTGCGACAGCGCAAGAGTTCCAGGAACTCAAAGGCCAGCTCACCGCTCCGATCGAGACCGCTGAGGCTCTCACGAACGGTGACTTTCTAGGCGGTTTTCGCCCCAACAGCACCCTAAGCGTTTCCATTGAAAAGCTTCTAAACGGCACCGGCTTCACGCCCGAACGCCTAACCAGCCTTTCCAAAAGCACTGAACCCCTTGACCGCTTCGTCGCGACGCAAGCTGGCTCCAGCGCAATGCTATCCGCCGCCGCCGAGGCGAGCCATTCCGAAGCGGGCCAAAGCCTCGACCGTCTCGAAACCATGGTGGGCCTCATTGACGATCAACCGGGGCTCAAATCAGCCGTTGATCTGAACACACGGATCACCGCCGAGCTTGGGATCGTTCTCACTCAGATCTGGCGTCTTGAAGCAGCCGAAGGCGTCAATGCCGGACAGCTTGGTATTGTCGACGCAGCCACGCTCGCTGAAGAGCGGAAATTCAGATCCATGGAGGTCCCCCAATGAAAAGCAAGCTTTTGGCCCTCCTATTCGCCGCCTCTGGCCCAGCTTGGGCCGACCAACCGTTCCAAAGCATGTCACAGCCTCAGCTTGCGCCCGAATGCGTTGCGCCAAAGCCGCCACGCGACCTCGCCGAGACTGCCTACACCCGAAACGCCTACCGCGCACTGATGCGCATTATGGCCGTCGAAGTCTGGGAAAAGACCGGTTCATGCGCATGCCAATTCGCTCAGATCTCATGGCATGATGTCCTCAAAAAAGCAGAGAATACTGACCAAAGTAGCGACCCCACGCGCGCCTTCGACACATCCTCCCTTCGCCAGCAGCCGACGAACTTGAAGCCGCTCGATCAGCGGCCTGTGCGCCTTAATGGGGATCATCCGAGATATCCTGAGCCAAGTCGATGACGCCATCGCCGATGTCGCGCAATCTGGTTTCACTGACGGGGCTGCCGTAGTCGGCGACATCATCACCGCAGGCGGTATCCTTCTACTCATAATTCTCGGGATCAACGTCGTAACGCAACTACGGCCGATGAGTTTTGCCAGCGCTTTCGCCTTTGGGATCAAACTCTCGCTCATATCGATATTCGCCCAGAGTTGGGACAATTTTGCTGTCGTTTATCGAATTGCCGTCGATGTTCCCGAAAGCATCGGCGCCGCCATTCTGGACCTCACCGATAGCGGTGACGAGGCGGGCGTTTATGAAAGCCTCGATGGAATGGTGAACCGCATCACGGCTTACGGCGACGCCATCGGCGACCGAGCCGGCTGGGTCTTCGGCGCCGTCCTTGGCGCGATCTTCTTCGTCCTCTCCGCCATTTTCGCCGCCGTCACCGCTGGCATCATCGCTTATGCGCGGATCGTATTCACACTGATGATCGTCATTGCGCCTTTCATGATTCTCACCTCACTATTTAAGCCAACCCAATCGTTGTTTGAGGCTTGGACGCGCGCCACCATAGGCTATGCTTTGATGCCTGTCGCCGCAGCAGGAGCCGCGGGCATTATCGTTGCGATCGCCGAAACCATTGGGGACGCTTCCGCAGATCCCGCAAACGTTGAAACTGTCGGTTTGATCCTACCATTTCTTGTGATCCTTTTGCTCTCCGCTGGCATCATGGCTGCGGTCCCTTTTATTGCGTCCAATTTGACCGGCGTCATGGGGATCGCGTCAAATGCCAGTGGCCTGACGGGCCTCGCCAAACGTGGCATCGTAAATTCAGGCGAATACGGTGCAGGAGCTGTCGGGCGGGCTGCGACCGGCAAGACCCCCTATCAGCTCCGCCAAGACGTCAGCACGGCGGCCACAAAAACCAACCAGATGGTGCGCAACTCTCCTGCTGCGCTTCTCTCGGTCATCAAGTCGTTTCGCAAGACATGAGCGGCGATCCTCCCTTCGATAAAGACGCCTTTGAGGCGGACTTTATCTTCGCGCCGCGCAGGCGCGAAAGGATCGCGTACGCCGTCGCTGCTGTGGGCTTGGTAATCGGACTGACAGGTTTCATCGGCGCGGTTTCGCTCTTTCCCCTGAAGATCGTCGAGACCTTCGTTGTGGTTGTTGATCAAGAGACCGGTCAAATGGACCGGATCGCCGCCGTTGAACCTCTGACACTTGATGAAAGCGACGCCATCATCCAAGCCCATCTGGTTGCCTATGTGGATGACCGGGAGACTTATGACCTGACTGATGGCGAACAGCGGATTAATTCGGTCTTACAGCGCTCTGACGATGATGCCGCGCGCACCCTGCGCGAACTCTGGTCTTCTCAAAATGAGGACTATCCCATCACTGTCTACGGCACAGATGCCAAGATCGACGTTGTTATTCGCTCGGTAAACCAGATTGAACGAGGGATAGCCCAAGTTCGCTTAACCAAGACCCTACGACGCCCCCGCGACGCCCAAACCGTCACACGCCCATACGTTGCCACCCTTGCTTACGATTTCAGACCTGAAACGCGCCAGCGTCTGCAACAGGTCTGGGCCAACCCGCTGGGCTTTGTGGTCACCGATTACCGTGTCGATGCCGAAACTTTGGAGGACTGACCATGCTGCGCCCCTTACTCTGCGCCCTACCCTTTCTGTTTGCAGCCGAGCCGATCTTGGCCGAGGCGACGCCCCGTGGTGGCCCGAAAGACATTCGCATCCGCTATGCCAGCTACGATTCTCAACAGGTCTTCCGGATCGAGACCGATCTGCGCCACGCTACCACGCTCCATTTCGACGCGGGCGAACGGTTTGACGCGGTCATCGTGGGCGACACCGAAAGCTTTCAGGTCGATCCCCTGCCCGAGTTGGGCAACGTCCTGACGATCAAACCGCATGTCTCAAAAGCTTCGACGAACATGACCGTCATCACGAACCGGCGCACCTATTCGTTCCATCTGCACGAAGGCTCCATCCCAGGTCGCACCGGAATGTTTTTCGACGTCCGGTTTCGCTACCCGGATGCAATCTCCCGAGGTCAACCCAAGGCCAAAGCCTTCGCTGGCCCTAAAAACTATGGCTATCAAGCCACCGGCAACGGCGATTTCCGCCCCGCCGCGATCTATGACGATGGTCGCTTTACCTATTTCACCTTCCCTGAGAACTCCCGCCAGCCTGTGATTTTCAAAGCAGACAGCCAAGGGCGCGAACGCACCGTGAACTGGACGCAACAGGGCAACATCGTTCGCATTGCCGGCATAAACAAGTTCTGGACCCTGCGTCTCGGGGACGAGGCCATTTGTATATACCGCGACACATCGCGGATTAGCGCGCGGAACTGATCCATGGCGGACGATCCTGATCTCCAAAAGCGCCTTGAGACGTTTCAGAAGCCTCGAAAGATCCACACACTGCGTCGACTAAACATCACAACGCTGGCAATCGGTCTCGCTCTTGGCGGCGCGGCCATCGCTTATTTCATCACGACGGGTTTCACTGAACTTCAAGAGCCCTTGCAGACATCTCAGGTCGATCCCTTTCAGGACAATCGCCCACCGGGCGGTCTTTCTCTCGAGTTCCCATCAGAACAGCGCGTGGAGCAGGCGCTCTCAGCTGTTGAGGAGGCTCTGGAGCTCCCACAGTCGCCCCCTGCCCCAGCCAGGCCAGATGAGGCACTCCTGAGCGAGCTACAGAGCCTCCGAGACGCCCTCGCCGCCAGCCAAACTGAACGCAACATAGCCATCCAGGCCGCAGTTGCCGATCTTCGTGCGGCCTTCCGAGACCAAACTGACGCGTTGCATGCTGAACTGGATGAACGGGAAGCCCAATTCAACCGACTAGAACGCGAACGCCAGACCCAACTCAACTCCCTCCAAACCCGGCTCGATGCTGAACGTGCCCAACGTGCAGCCCTTGAGGCTGATCGCTCGAATGACGCGCTGATCCGCGACCAGGAATTGATCGCCCAACGCCGCCAGCTGGAGGCCGAGCAGCGCCAGCAGGAAGCCGAACGCCAAGCGGCCGAACGTCGTGTCGCGCAAATCACATCGCCTGCGGTCGTTTACAGCCAACCCCAAACATCAGCAGAAAGCTCGACCGCAGATGTCCCTTCCCCGCTCTTGACCGAAGAAGCAACCCAAATGATCCGTCCCGATCAAACGCTCTCGCAAGGCACCGTCATCCAAGCGGCATTGCAGACCGCCATCAACAGCGACCTGCGCGGCAACGTCACCGCGACTGTCAGCGAACCCGTCTATGCCTTCTCTGGTGACACCATTCTCATCCCACGCGGGTCTCGCCTCTTCGGCCGATACCGCTCTGGCCTCGCCATAAATCAAAAGCGCATACTGATCGAATGGGGCCGCATTCTCACACCTGACGGCACTTCCATGCAGATCGCGTCTATTGGCGCAGACACCCTAGGACGCGCGGGTTTAACCGGCGTCGTAGACACTAAATTCGATGAACGTTTCGGCGGGGCAGCTTTGATCTCGCTCATCGGTGCAGGTAATGCAGCCGCTTCCGATACAGCCATCGCCGATGTTGGTTCAGACCTAGAAGCAGCCAGCCGCTCTGTCATCGCCGATCAGCTCTCTCTCTCACCTACAATTTATGTCGATCAGGGGGCGTCCGTCACGGTCATAGTCGACAGGGACATAGCGGTCTATTGAGTATGTCTTTGTCCTCCTCCAGCTACCTTGAGAGCTATCTTGAACCACTCAAGACGGCTCTTTCCAGCACTCATACCATTGAGGTCGCAGTCAACGCGGACGGGCAGGTTTGGGTCGAATGCCAAGGCGACGCAGCAATGCGCAAAATGGATCAGATCATGCCTCCCGAGGCGGTTCGCAATCTCGCTCAGAGTCTGGTCGGGGAAACAAACGGCAAACTATCCGATAAGTCTCCAATGGCGTCCGGTACGATCAGCTACAACAATCGACCAGTTCGATTTCAGACGATTATCCCACCCGCTCTTCCCGAAGGGGCAGTCATTTCTCTGAGGCTTTTCGGCGATGATAAACTTAAAGACCATCAGTTCGAGTATCTGGGTTTGAAATCCATAAGTATTGAAAAAATAAATAAAAACAACATATTAGATAATAGTCTAGATGATATCCCACAGACGATTATCAAAGACGAACTCAACGTGATTGTCAGTGGTGGGACATCGACAGGCAAGACCACCTTGGTGAAACACCTGCTTCGCCTCATCCCTCAGACTGATCGGCTTATCACTATAGAGGATGCGCCTGAGCTGTTCCCCGATCACCCGAACACCGTCTCACTTATCTCCGAACGTGGACAACAAAGAACCAGATCCCCCTCCGCCCTTCTTCAGGCAACTCTCCGGCTGCGCCCGGATCGCGTCATCCTAGGAGAGCTTAGAGGTACCGAGGCGTTCACATTCATAGAGGCCATCAATACCGGTCACGGAGGCTCAGTTACGACGCTTCATGCAGAGACGGCCACCCGCGCGTTAGACAGGCTCGCAATGATGGTTCTGCAGGCAGGGACAACGCTCACATATTCGGACGTGCACCGATACGTAAGCGAAGCGATTGATGTCGTGATCCATCTTGGTCGGCATCAAGGACGACGGGGTATTGTCGAAATGAAGTTCCTCAGAGCGGATCAGGAAGGCGTGATTCAATGAAAACACGAGGGTACGACCAGATTGATGTCTTGTATCTAGAAACGCGTAAACCTCTAGGTTTAGAAAAAAAACTTGCCAGAATCGTGATTATCCGCAACTTAGATACGGAGAACAGTGAATAAAACGATTTTTTCCGTAACAAAGAGCAGAAGCAAAAGCTTCGTAATCGGAAAAGAGTTTAAAATAGACCCTAACACAGGGCAAGGCGGGCAAAAATGAAGGATATCCACCAGCGGATTGATTCCCTTGTGGGCGAGCATGCGCAAAAGCTTTCAGAGCGTCTACAGGCGCATCGTGCGCAGCTCTTCCCCCCGAATGCAGAGCGTACGTTGCGCAAGTTCACCAGTGGTGAAGTTGCTGATCTTCTTGGTGTCAAAGATGCCTATTTACGCAAGCTCCATCTCGATGGAAAAGGCCCGTCGCCCGAGATTCGCAGTGGTGGACGGCGCTATTACACGCCCGAAGATATTCAGGCTTTGCGAGAGCTTTTGGAGCAAGGCGCCAAGACCCCAGGCACTTACCTGCCCGGCCGACGTGCAGGTAACAAGCTACAAGTTATCACTGTTATCAACTTCAAAGGCGGCTCCGGCAAAACCACGACTTCGGCCCATTTAGCCCAAAAGTTGGCCCTTGATGGCTACCGTGTTCTTGGGATCGACCTCGATCCGCAAGCCAGTTTCTCTGCCCTGCATGGTTTTCAGCCTGAATTTGATTTGCTTGATGGCGGCACGCTGTACGACGCGATCCGCTACGATGATCCTGTCCCTTTGCGCGACATCATCCGAAAGACCTATTTTACCAATCTTGATCTGGTCCCCGGAAACCTGGATCTGATGGAGTTCGAACACGAGACCCCTCGCGCAATTATTGAAGGTGGCAGTTCGCTCTTTTTCACCCGCGTCGGTGAAGCGCTGTCCAGCGTCGAGCAGGACTATGACGTCGTCGTCATGGACTGTCCTCCACAGCTCGGTTTCGTCACTATGTCTGCACTTAGTGCCGCAACCGCCATCCTTGTCACCGTCCATCCACAGATGCTGGACGTTATGTCGATGTGCCAGTTTCTGCTCATGACGTCGAACCTTTTGGGGGTCGTGGCCGAGGCGGGTGGTGATATGTCATACGATTGGCTTCGCTATGTTGTTACGCGATATGAGCCGGGAGATGGCCCACAAAATCAGATGGTTAGCTTCATGCGCTCAATGTTTGGGGAGCATGTTTTGAACCATACCGTGCTCAAATCCACGGCAATCTCGGATGCCGGTATCACCAAACAGACACTTTATGAGGTTGAGAAAAGCCAGTTCACCCGCAGTACATATGAGCGCGCAATAGAGTCTATTAATGCGGTAAACGGCGAAATTGAGGATCTGATCCAGCAAGCATGGGAGCGTGGCGATGGCACGTAAGAACCTTCTTCAGGGCCTTATGGACGATGCAAAGTCCAAGGACACGCCAGCCGAGCCGCGCGTTGATGTGGCGCGCCCCCGTTATACCACCGGCGCGATCGGTGCCGTGAGTGAATCCATAGCTAAGTTGAAAAGCCGGTCTGTGGTCGATCTGGATCCATTTACCGTCGAAGGGGCCGGTGTCAAAGACCGACTGGATTACGACGATCCCGAACATGAAGAGCTCGTTGCCTCAATCCGCGATTACGGCCAGCAGGTGCCCATCCTCGTGCGGCCTCACCCCGAAGAGCCCGAGCGTTTCCAAATCGTCTACGGTCGGCGTCGTCTCTTGGCGCTACGCGACCTGAAAATGCCGGCGAAAGCCTTGGTACGTGACCTTGACGATGCCGCTTTAGTGCTGGCCCAAGGTCAAGAGAACTCGGCAAGGAAAGACCTGTCCTTCATCGAGAAATGTAACTTTGCAAAGCAGATGCGCGATGCCGGCTACGATCGCAAAGCAATTTGCGGTGCGCTCTCTTCCGACAAGACGTCCGTTTCGCGGATGCTTAAGGTCATAGATGACATTCCGATTGAGCTGATCGAGGTCATAGGGCCTGCAGCAGGTGTCGGCAGGGATCGTTGGGCGGGTCTTGCTGCGAAATTGTCCAAGGATGACTTCTCGACGAACGACATCGTTGGGACGGTCAATCTTCTCGCTGGCACCCTTTCGTCCGATGAGCGGTTTGAGGCTGCTTTAAGTGCGATTGGTGAAGGTCGCGCCGGATCCAAGGCCCCTGACCCGTCCGACCTCGCTAAGACACGTACTCAGACCAATGTGGTGCGCAGCGAGAACGGTTTTGAGATTGCCAAAGTCAAACGGAGTGACGAGGCCGTCACTGTCGTCGTACCGGGCACCGAAGAAGGTAAATTCGGTGATTGGTTGGCGCAGAACATTGAGGAGATTTACCGCGAATGGGTCACCCAGACCTCAGGCGGCAAATAGAGGCCTGCGAGGCCAGAGCAGTAACCAAACAGGAGGCACGATCCGACCGCAAAAAGAAAAAGACCCCTCAGGCATAACACCCAAGAGGCCCTGTTCGTAATCTAGACACTTCCGAATCTAGGGGTTCCTCTGCACCGCTGTCAACAGCGCACGCCTTTGGGCGAACAATATTTTGTTGTCCCGTGAAACTATATGCAACGACTGACCACAACGCCTTTCGGGCGCACCCTTTCGGCTGCCGTATTAGAGACCATTGACCGGGTCGAAGCGGGCGGCCCCGTCCCTCATATCGACAAATGGGAGGTCTTCCGGCAGCTGTGTACAGCGCGACAGGCTTTTGGGGTAACAGACCGGGATCTAACGGTACTGAATGCGCTCTTGAGCTTTCATCCAGGCAAAATCCTTGGGGACAACGCGCCACTGATCGTCTTTCCATCCAACAAGGCGCTTTCTGAGCGTGCCCACGGCATGGCAGAAAGCACGCTGCGGCGGCATTTGGCGTCATTAGTGGCTGCTGGACTTCTGCTGCGCCACGATAGTCCCAATGGTAAGCGCTATGCGCGCCGGGGGGCCGGGGGCGAGCTGGTACGTGCCTTCGGGTTTGACCTCAAACCTCTCCTTGTACGTGCGGATGAGATCGCACACGCGGCACAGGCGGCCGAGGATGCTGCAGAGCGTATGCGGATGCGCCGTGAGGAAGTTTCGCTTTTACGTCGAGACGCGCTCAATCTGGTTCTCTATGGACAAGAGGCTGGCCTGTCTGGTGACTGGGAGAAGCTCTTGAACAGCCTTATGGAGACGCATAAAGCTCTGCGTAGGCGGCTGGACGCCGGGACACTGGACGCACTTCATAACGAGATGTCGGAGTTGCTGGATTTGGCGCAAGCTATGCTGACAGATGCAGAAAAAATGAGCGGCAATGCCCGGAGATATGAGCGCCCCATTCAGAATTCAAATACAGATGATTCTGATCTTGAACCTTCCTTAGAAAAGGAAAGGAGCGGGGGTCCGAGCACTAATCCTGAGATGGTACATGATCAGAAAGAGCCAAGGATTCCGTTGGGGCTTGTCTTAAAGGCGTGCCCAGATATTGAGCCATATAGTCCGCATGAGATCAGGCATTGGCATGAGCTGGTTGCTGTGGCGTGTTTGGTGCGTGGCATGATGGGCATCAGTCCTTCGGCTTGGGCTGAAGCGCAGCGGGCAATGGGACCTGAAAATGCAGCAGCGGTTCTGGCCGGGATGCTTCAGAAAGTTGAGGACATTCGAAGCCCTGGAGGGTATCTGCGGAGGTTGACGCAGAAGGCTGAAGATGGAGCATTTTCGCCGGGGCCAATGATTATGGCGTTGCTGCGGGGTGGTGAAAGTTGACGGCTGTCAACTTTTTGGCCTCAGAACGACAGTTGACGGCTGTCAACTTTTTCTCTGAGGTTCTCATATCTGATAAAAAACAAAAAATAGATAGTGATCCTTGTAAAATCGGATACAAAGTCGGATATTGCAATGATGATTAGTCGCTGGAAATCAGAAGAGATCGCAAGAGCGCTTGCAAACTCACCTGCTGTGGCCATCCTCGGTCCGCGTCAGGTTGGCAAAACCACCTTGGCGCTTGAGATCGCAGAAAACTATCCGTCCGTCTATCTGGATTTGCAGTCCGAGCAGGACCGGATCAAACTGTCTGACCCAGCCTTTTACCTGCGCCAGCACAGCGACAAACTAGTTGTGTTCGATGAGATACATCGGACGCCAAATCTATTTGACGCGCTGCGCGGGCTGATCGATGAAGGGCGAAGGGCAGGGCAGGGGGCTGGCAAGTTTCTTATGCTGGGCTCGGCCTCAATGGACCTATTGCGCCAATCGGGGGAGAGCCTCGCAGGGCGGATCGCCTATGTGGAATTGCAGCCACTGGATTTGCTTGAGGTCGGATCACCGTATCTTGGCCAATTATGGTTCCGAGGGGGATACCCCGACGCATATCTGGCTGCAGACAATGCAGCGTCGGATCGCTGGCGGCAGGACTTCATCAGAACTTATCTAGAGCGCGATATCCCTGATCTGGGGCCGCGCATTCCGGCGGATAGATTGCGCCGGTTGTGGACGATGCTTGCGCATCTTCAGGGTGGCTTGCTGAACACGGCGACGCTGGCGCGCAACCTGGACGTCGATCATAAGACTGCCTCGAAATACATTGATCTTCTTGTGGATCTATTGCTGGTCCGGCGACTTGCGCCTTGGCATGCCAATCTAGGCAAAAGGCTGGTCAAATCCCCGAAACTGTATCTTCGTGACACTGGAATTCTGCATACGCTGCTGCAAATTCCGTCGCTTGAAGCGCTGGTAGGGCATCCCAAGCTAGGCGACAGCTGGGAGGGTTTCGTAATCGAAAATGTGGCTGCGCGGCTCAAAGGTCTGGCACGGCCATATTTTTACCGTACGGCGGCCGGCGCTGAAATTGATCTGATCCTGGATTTCGGATCCGAGATCTGGGCCGTTGAGATCAAGCGCAACCCGACTCCGCGATTGAGTAAGGGGTTCCATCAGGCCTGTGCAGATTTGAATCCCGCCCGGCAGATTGTCGTACACGGGGGCGATGAAGTATGGCGCTTGGCAGATGGGACTGAGGCTTTGCCATTGAGTACGCTAATGACCGAGCTTTCGGGGTAGGCGAGAATGACAGCGATGCGGACTTTCCAGACCTCCGCTTCGAGTGCGCCAAAGTCCGGTTAGGCGAACGGTTGAATAAGCGGTGAATTTTGGAAAGAGCAAGGTTATGGAACAAAAGCTATTCACTCGCGTTTTGAATTTACGTACAGTGGGCGGGTCAACATCCACATGACGAAACCAGATACGCAGCTCGAATCATATCATGGCAAAGCACAGCGGCCGCACATTTGGCGTCATTGGTCTTGGAAACTTCGGAAGCACCGTTGCGACCGAGTTGCAGCGTTTTGGCAACCATGTGATCGGCATCGATATCGACGAGGCGAGAGTTGCTAGGCACGCAGAAAATCTGTCGCAGGCCATGATTGTGGACGCTCGCGACGATGTTGCTTTGCGTGAAGCTGGCCTTGCAGATTGCGCAATCGGTCTGGTCGCGATGGGGTCGGACCTTGAAGCCAGCATTCTCGCAGCTATCAATCTCAAGCTGATCGGAGTGCCTCTTGTCTGGGCAAAAGCAACCACCAAGACGCACCACCGCATCTTGAGCAAACTTGGCGTGGATCGCATCGTGCATCCAGAGGTCGAGGTCGGGCAGCATATCGCACAGGTTCTGCACAATCCGCTGGTGCGGGACTACGTCAGTCTGGGCAATGGCTACCATGTCGTAAACTTCCGGATTCCCGAAAGTCTTGAAGGCAAATCTCTATCGGATCTGAAACATAAATCCGGCTTTGAGCTGCGCTGCATAGGTGTAATGCGAGGAACCGAATTTCTGGGTCAGGATGGCAGTGATTGCGCGCTAGAGCGTGATGACCTTCTTTTGCTGTTAGGCCAGCGCAAGAACCTGCGCGATTTTGCTGGTAGCCTATGAAAACGCTGCGCCGCTTCATGCGGAAATTATGGTTCGACAGGTCCATCAACTTGCCGCCACCCGCTATTTTGGTGCTTTTTTATATCATCTTTATCATCATCGGTGGCCTTACCCTGTGGCTGCCAATTTCACACACCGGCGATATCGGCTTCAGCGAAGCGATTTTCACCTCAACCTCTGCCGTGACTGTCACAGGCTTGGTGCTTGCCGACACGGGATCGGCCTTTACCGGATTTGGTCAGGCGGTCATTGCCATCCTGATCCAGCTTGGCGGGCTTGGTCTGATGACAACTGCCGTGCTGGTTCTGGGCGCGCTTGGTATTCAGGTCGGTATGCCGCAGCGTATGATCTTGCGCGAGGAAGTGAACCAAACGTCATTGTCCAATCTCACGGTTCTGGTGCGGGTCATCCTTGTCATCGCACTGGTCTGCCAGACCACAGGTGCCATCCTTCTCGCTTTCGTGTTTATTCCGCAATACGGCTCGAGCGGCATATGGCAAGCGGTGTTTCATTCAATTTCAGCGTTTAACAATGCGGGTTTTGCGCTGCATCCCGACAGCCTTTCGCAATGGGTGGGCAATCCGGTGATCAACATAGTCATTCCGCTGCTGTTCATTTTTGGGGGCATCGGCTTCATCGTGCTGGGTGATATCTATCAGAAACGAAACTGGACGCGGCTGACCCTGCACACAAAGCTGATGCTGGTTGGCACGCTTGTCCTGATCCTCTGGGGCAGTATCGCGTTCGGTCTGCTGGAATGGTCCAACCCCGACACGCTCGGCACGCTCACCACCGGCGAAAAACTATGGGCCAGCTGGTTTCAGGGCGTCACACCTCGCACAGCTGGCTTCAACACGATCAACACCGGCGGCATGCACGACAGCTCGACTTTGCTGACGATGACTTTGATGGTTGTGGGTGGCGGAAGCACATCTACGGCGGGCGGCATCAAAGTGACCACTCTTGCAGTTCTTCTACTGGCGACGGTGGCCTTCTTTCGTAGGCGGACGGTTCTTCACGCGTTCGGTCGTTCTATCGGTCTGGAGGAGGTTATGAAGGTCATGGCGCTGACTACAATCTCCATGTTGCTTGTGCTGACAGGCATCTTCATCGTCTCGATCAGTCATGATGGTGATTTCATGGATCTGGCGTTCGAGGTCGCATCGGCCTTTGGCACCGTTGGCCTGTCGCGTGGGGCGACAGGTGAACTGGACGGGTTTGGTCGAGCCGTCATTATTTTTGTGATGTTTATTGGCCGTGTCGGCCCACTCGCCATCGGTTTTTTTCTGGCAACCCGCAGTGTTCCACGCGTGAAGTATCCATCCGGCCAGATCTATTTGGGGTAAGGACCAACGACAGTATTTCAGAGTGTGCTACACCAAGGGTGCTTGCGTTCAACACACGTTCCATTTTGGCAAACCTGAGAACGTGCGGGATTTACGCTGCCACAAACGCCGTTCAAATCTCACGAAGTCATTTGAGATTTTTGCTGTGTAGCAAAAACGGACATTCCGACATCCTGCAGCATTTGTGAGTTAGGGCTGATTTTGTTGAAAAACTCTTCTTTTCTGACGCTTTGGTTTGCGTCATCGCGTTAATTTACTGGGATGTCCGAAGTAGGACCGCGCTCTTACTCAAAGGCTGGGTCCATCGGCTTGAGCTTTG
>NZ_JAHTBL010000016.1 GCF_020177595.1 Cognatishimia sp. MH4019
CTCGCCGTGGCTCTTACGTGTTCCGGGTTTCTGTCTCATCTCCACTCCTTGGTGGTTACGATGTGCCAGAAACCCTCTCTTATCAAATCAACCTAAACTGTCCCATTGGTGCTGACGTCAGACACTCGCTCAGTTCTGCGGTGATCCTGCCTTCAGGAAACCCATTTTCGTAAATCGACTGCGGCTTGATACCTAAGTGTGCATGGATTTGCGCTTCGATGTATTGTTGTTCGGCGGATGGTGTAAAAAATTGCTGAGGTCGATGTAGGAACGCATTTGCCAGCGCCGCTAAACTTTCAAACTCTTCAAGCTCATTACGCGAAAGGGTCGATGAAAGTGAGGTAAAGCCACTGGACTGAACAATTGAGATAACATCTTCACCACATTGACACCCTTCGATCCGACAAGGGGTTATGTTTATTGTGAAGTTCACCTGCCAATCGGTGAAACGAAGGATGTACGGTCCTTTCTCAGAAATCACCGTCTTAAGCGCGTCATAATCAATAGGTCCATTCTGATCATAAGAACTGGGTTCCACGTCAGAAGGCTCAGAAACAAATCTCACTGATCAGCCCCCCATCCGTTCGCAGGAAAACTGTTCGACATACCTAGACCACTGCACCATCAAATCCCGCCGTTTGTCCAGCAAATCAGACCTAGCATAGGCACGCTCCACGTCTGACCCAACCCGATGCGACAGGCTCATTTCGGCTATCTCGCGTGGGGCGCTCGCCTCTTCAGACGCCCAATCGCGGAACGTAGAGCGGAACCCATGCACCGTTACGCTTTCCACGTTCATCCGGCGCAGCAACATCAGCATTGACATGTTCGACAGCGGCTTGTGCCGTTTCTGGCCCTCAAAGACGTAGTCTGACTGCAGTGTCTTCAACGGCTCGATGATCGACAACATTTCATCGGTCAGCGGAACGCGGTGTTCTTCGCCCGTTTTCATCCGCTCTTCGGGGCAGGTCCACAGCCGCGCGTCAAAGTCGATTTCATCCCAGCGCATTCCCAAGACTTCGCTGGTCCGCGATCCGGTCAGGCAGGTGAAGCGCAAGGCATTGGCGGACATAGCATTGCGCCCCTTCAGGTCCGCGTAGAAGGCAGGCACGTCCTGCCAGCGCATCGCCTTATGGTGCTTGGGCTTTGCCTTAACCTTTGGCAGCGCGCCCGCGTCCTTGATCCCGGTGACGGGATTTTCTCCGGACCGGAAGCCCTTGGACTTGGCCACGTCCAGCACTGTCTTGATCCGCTGGGCCAGCCGTTTGGCGGTTTCGTGCTTTTCGGTCCAGATAGGTGACAGGCACATCATGACTTCGGGCTGGTCGATACTGTCCAGCGGCATCCGCCCGATCTTGGGGAAAGCGTAGTCGCGCAGGGTGTTGATCCATTGCTGGCCATGCTTGGCGTTTTTCCACGTCGGCATTCGGTCGATGTGGACCTGCTGGGCGAACTCTTCGAATGTGGGGATTTCGCGCTGGGCGTTGAAACGCGGGTTCAGGCCTTGCTTGGCCATCCGGCGATATTCAAGCGCCCGCTCGCGCGCTTGGTTGATCGTGACGATATCCGCCCCACCCAATCCGAAGTCGGTGCGCAACGGCGCGCCCTTCTTGTTCTTGGCCCCTTTGACCACAACACGCACGATCCAGCGCCGCGCACCGGACGGATCGACCACAAGGTAAAGCCCGTTGCCATCCCCGTGCCGTCCCGGCCCGAGGTTCTCGACCAGCCTCTTTGTCAGTTTGCCAGATAGGGACATCAAAAATACCACTATTCATACCACTCAAGGAACGAATATAGACACCATCGAAGAAAACTCAAGACAAACGACAAAGCGACGAAACGCCAACAAAACAAAGCAAAAGGGCCGCTCAAAGCGGCCCATGCAAACTGTCAAAAATGGTAATGTGGCGGAGACGAAGGGATTCGAACCCTCGAGACGGTTTCCCGCCTACTCCCTTAGCAGGGGAGCGCCTTCGACCACTCGGCCACGTCTCCGCTGCTCGGTCTAAGGATCAAGATAGGGGAAAACAAGGGGTTTTTCGCGACGGGACGAAGCCTACCTCGATACCAGTTCGTCTTGAGCATTTGAACAGCCCATCAGCCGCGGCCCGAGCCTGCGCTCACACGCCAACCAGTTCCACTTGATCAATGCGCAGGGTTCCGTCGACTGTGTCGTCGCAAAGAAAACCAAACGCCTCCAGAGCGTGGCCTTGCAGGTCTGCCGAAAGAGGCGCGCCGAGCGACAAAGCCTCTTCCGGCACAAGCGTCACGGCGCGCCAGTGCGATGCCCCGCGTGTCAAAGGACAGGTGAACGCCTCCACCTCAGACCAGTCTTGTGCAGTATGATCGCCCGTACAATGAAAGTTCGTGGTACTGGCCACCCATCGCCCGCTGATACGCAACAGAACCCGAACCCCAGCGGTCGGAGAAGCGTTGTTCATCACCCATTTGACAGCCCCGACATCTTGCAACGGCAAGGGAGCCTGCAAAAAGCCACCATAGAAGCCTGCCCCGATACCCGCAGCCGAGGGGGATCGAGCAAGATACCCTCCATGCCCCGCGCCGGAGCCTGCAAAGTTATAAACCTCCGGGCTCTGATCTCCGGGTGCACGATCCGTCGTCTCGCTGCAAGTACTGCCTTGAAAGCTGCGCCAGCCCAAATCCCGCGTCGGCACCTTCACACCTGTGCGGAACGCATCATGAAACAGCGGCTGCGAAAGCGGGCGTTCTGCCTGATAGAGGGTGCTGATCTCTGCTTGGGACAAAGCGCGATCCCAGACCCGCAGACCGGCAATCTCGCCATGCAGAAAATTGCCATAGCCCCCCGTCAGACGCACCGCGCCAACCGTGAATTCGGCAGGCGTTGGGTTCAGGCCCGCGGTATAGGGGCGCGGGTTCGCGGGGCCTGTCTGACCCTCGATATCGGTGTAGCGGGGGATTGCTTCGAACCCCCCATCCAGATACGAGCAAATCTGGGACCCGTCATAGGTAAAGACCGCGAAGCGCCAGCCATCGCTTCCATCCGGCGCAATACGGCGGGCGTTCCACGCATAATCACGCATATACGGGTAGCCTGGGGTAACCTGCCCATCCGCGCTTACATGACCGCAAACCCGGTCATCGCCCCCATAAAGCGCAAGATTCACGAAGAGTGCATATTGCCGTTGGGGGTTTTGGGCGTCCTCGGGCCAAATCCCTGCAATTGCGGAGTTTGTATCGCCGCGCCGTCTCACCCAAGCCGCGACCGTAACGCCAGAGGCTGCACCACCCATTTGAAGGGCGCCAACCATGTTTGCGGGGACCGTCAAATGCTGATCCGTTCCATCGAAAGCCAGGCTTGCGACACCGGGTCGAAACCCGTCTGGCTTGCGCACAGGCGCGCTGGCCACCGTCGCAAGATTTAAGGCGAGACCATTTTGCTGATCGACATAGGGCAACGCCGCCTCGGCGAAATTCCAAGCGGCGACGGGACCTTTTAAGGGAGATGAAGCCATTGGCGCAGCCAGCGACACGCCAACCGAAAGGTCTACCATAGGCCGACAATTCCGGTCGCCGTCGTCCCGGTCGCGAAGATCTTGATCGCGCGGATCGGAAAGGCCGAGCCTGCCGCGATATGAAGCGTTAGCGTATCGCCATCGACCGTTGTTACTGCCACGTAACCCGTTGTCGCAACATTCAATGCACGCGTTGCTGTGGGAAGGCTTTGCCCGTCATCCGGGGTGATCGTCGCGCCACCAGACGGAGGAGATTGCAGCGTATTACCATAGTTTTTGAAACGGTCGCTCACGGGTGGCACCTCTTGCTTTGCGCGGGCGTCAGGCCCGGTCGCGTCAAAGCGAAAGTCTCCCCCAAGGGTCCTGCGAGTGCGTTAAGCAACCGTACCGGGCAATTGAAGCAAGGTTAACAGTCCGCAGAGATCCGTGCGTCAGGTGTTGAACAAGAAGTGCAGCACATCGCCGTCTTTGACCGTATAGCCCTTGCCTTCGGCACGCATCTTGCCCGCTTCCTTGGCCGGTTGCTCGCCCCCAAGCGAGACGAAGTCCTCATAGGCAATCGTTTCAGCACGGATAAAGCCCTTCTCGAAATCGCCATGGATCACACCAGCGGCTTGCGGCGCCATGGTACCGGTTTTGATCGTCCAGGCGCGGGCCTCTTTGGGGCCGACTGTGAAGTACGTCTCAAGATGCAGCAGCTCGTATCCTGCGCGGATCAGACGGTCCAGACCGGCCTCGGCCAGTCCCATTTCCTCAAGGAACATCGCCGCTTCTTCGGCGTCCAACTGGCTGATCTCTTCCTCGATCTGTGCCGAGATCACCACATGCGCAGCCCCCTGCTCTGCCGCCATCTCGGCCACCTTGGCGGAGAACGCATTGCCCTCAGCCGCCGACCCTTCGTCCACATTGCAGACGTAAAGAATGGGCTTCGTCGTCAGAAGCTGTAGCATCTTCCATGCCTTCGCATCTTCCGCGTCCACGTCCACAACGCGCGCGGGCTTGCCGTCTTCCAGAACCGCCAGCGCCTCTTTCAAAAGCCGCTCCTGCTGCACCGCTTCCTTGTCACCACCGCGCACCTTGCGCGACAGGTTCTGCAAACGCCGCTCGATGCTTTCGATATCCGACAACATCAATTCGGTCTCAATCGTCTCCGCATCGGCAATCGGGTCTACGCGGCCTTCCACATGCGTGACATCGCCATCCTCAAAGCAACGCAGCACATGGGCAATCGCATCCACCTCGCGGATATTGGCCAGAAACTGGTTGCCAAGGCCTTCGCCCTGAGACGCGCCTTTCACAAGCCCCGCGATATCGACAAAGGTCATCCGCGTCGGGATCACCGATTTGCTTTGCGCGATCTCGGCCAGCGTATCCAGCCGCGCATCGGGCACCGCAACTTCACCGACATTGGGCTCGATGGTGCAAAACGGGAAATTCGCGGCTTGCGCGGCGGCCGTCTTGGTCAGCGCGTTGAACAGTGTCGACTTGCCCACATTCGGCAGTCCCACAATTCCCATCTTAAAGCCCATACCGGCCTCCATATCCTTGGTTGCGCCCCCTTTAGAACGTCCCCCAAAAACACGCAACGAGGATTGAGTTCGCCTGCGATTTCCGGCAACAGAGCAAAAGCACATGCCAAGGACGCCGCTATGACTCGCATCGACGCCAAATTCGCTGAACTGAAGGCCGCAAACCGCAAGGCTTTCGTGGCCTATGTCATGGCAGGTGATCCCGATTACGACACGTCGCTCGAACTGGTCAAAGGCCTGCCCGGTGCGGGCGTTGATATCATTGAACTTGGTCTGCCCTTCACCGATCCGATGGCCGATGGCTCCACCATCCAACTGGCGGGGCAGCGCGCGCTTGAAGGGGGGCAAACCCTCGACAAGACACTGCAAATTGCGCGCGAGCTACGCACAGACGATGACACGACCCCTATTGTGATGATGGGATATTACAACCCAATCTACTCGCGCGGGGTCGAAACCTTTCTCAAGCAAGCGAAAGAAGCCGGGATAGACGGGCTCATCATCGTGGACTTGCCCCCCGAAGAGGATGTCGAGCTATGCATCCCCGCCCAGAAAGCTGGCCTCAACTTCATTCGACTGGCCACGCCAACGACCGATGACAAACGCCTGCCGACGGTGCTGCAGAACACCTCCGGTTTCGTCTACTACGTCTCGATCACTGGCATCACGGGAGCTGCCGAAGCGCAAGCCACCGACGTCGCACCAGAGGTCGCGCGCATCAAGGCGCAAACCGATTTGCCTGTGATCGTCGGTTTCGGCATCAAAACGCCAGACGCCGCTGAAAGCATCGCGGGCGTTGCCGACGGCGCTGTTGTCGGATCCGCCATCGTCAGCGAACTGGCGTCTGGCAAGCCGGTGTCAGAGGTGCTGGATTTCGTGAAGTCCTTAGCCGACGGCGCGCACCGCGCTTAGCCATAGAATGGCTGCTAAGCTCAGCTTAAAGCCAGAGCGCGTCTGCTCGACGCACTGAATGTAGGTTTGCTAATCGCGCAAACCGTCCATCTCCTCGCGCAATGCTTGCAACCCCGGTAATAACGCCTCGGCCTGCGCAGGCGGGAAAATCGCCGCAATCCGAGCGACATCAGGCGCCAATAGCCCAATCGCATCTTCGCGAAACACGCGGCCTTCCTTTGTGATAAATACCTGCTTGCTGCGCTTGTCTTTCGGGTTCGGCTCCATGCGCACGTATCCGTGCCGCTCCAGGCCCGCCAATGTATGCGTCATCGTTGTCTTGGGCTGCTGAAACGCGCGCGCCAGTTTCAGCGGGGTTGCGCCATCACCGACCCGCACCAAGTGGTTGAGAACCGAGAAATGCGACACCATCAGCCCCTTGGGCAAGCGCGCTTCAAACATCGCGCGGCTCAGCTGTTCAATGATCGCAATCTCATTGAACAGCGCGAAATAAAGACCGGTCGTCTTGTCAGGCATTCTTCAGTTTAGCATCCAATGGCCACCGCGGGGTCTGCGGCGTTTGCGGACCGTAGCCCAAGCGCCCCAGCATTTGAACCACTTCGCCATCCGCACCCATCAGGTCTTGCGCACGGGCATAGACATCGGCCATCTCGGGGAATTCCTGCAAGCATTGACTGATCGGATGCAGCGCCACCCCGGCCAAGGTCGTCGCAAGGTTCAAGCGAAGCCACTGCCGCCCCGCATCCAACTGCTCCAACCGGCTGTTGCCGGGCGTCGTGATAACGGCATAGGCGGGCGTTGCTTGCAGCATCTCTTCATAGATCGACACGCCGGTCTTGAAGGACATGCTTTCGGGGTTCATCTGCGCCTCAGGCGTGATTTGACCTGCCAGCATGAGCGCTTCCAGAAACGGCCCGCCCAGATCAATACCATCGGGGGTCGCGTTAATCTCGGCCTTGCCGAAGCGCATCAGATCAACGCTTTCCTTCATCGTATGCGGTGTTCGCGCCTCAATCTGCCAAGCCTCCCAACTCAGCGCCTTGATGTTCTGAACCTCTTCCTTGTCCGTCACGATCTTTGCATAGGGCTGCAATGCCTCGACAACCTCACCTGCCAATGCCCGGTCCTCAAACGGCTCTTTGCAGGACCGCCGTGTCATGATGCCATCAGCCAACGGGTCCGGCTCTGTCCCCTCCGAGAACACGATATCCGCCACGATCATGTCGCCGCCTTCGGGAAATAACGTGATCTGGGTGGTGTAGCCATCTTGAGCAGCGGCGATACGCAACAGCTCCAGAAAGCAGCCCATGCTGATTGTTAGCTGCCGGTCAAACGGGTCCGTCTCCGGCAGGTTCAGCGCGGGATCCCGGTGCAGACGAATACGGTCCACGCCAATCAGTTCTGCTATCCAAGGCTGGAGATTATGCGCGCTTGGCGCGAGCAACGCATAAGACAGCGCCCGCTGGCGGGGGTCGGAATATCCGCCTGCAAGCCGCCATGGCTCCAACGCTTTTCTGGGGGTGCGTGTGGCAACAAAACCGGCAGCCGAAGCGCTGGCGGCCAAGACAGTTCCACCTCCGATCAGGGCAATGACTTTGCGACGAGATAGGGGCATTCGGGTCTCCATTGGGCTAAGTAATTCGACATCGCACTATATGGTACGATATCGAATTATATGCAATCCCTTTCCCTGCGCTTTTCTGTCTATTGCCCGAAACGCGCCAAATCGGTAAGCAGACTTAACCAATATCGCCCGTTAGGACAGCATAATGCCCGTCATTACTGAAATCGAAGACCTCAAGCGCATCTACAAACGGCGTGTGCCAAAGATGTTCTACGACTACGCTGAAACGGGCAGTTGGACTGAACAGACCTTCCGAGAAAACTCCTCTGATTTCGACAAGCTCCGTTTACGCCAACGCATCGCCGTCGACATGACCGGTCGCAACACAGCCACTAAAATGGTTGGGCAGGACGTCAGTATGCCCGTCGCTCTTGCGCCAGTAGGCCTGACCGGCATGCAGCATGCTGATGGCGAAATCCTTGCTGCCAAAGCAGCCGAGAAGTTCGGCGTGCCTTTCACGCTCTCGACAATGTCGATCTGTTCAATTGAAGACGTGGCCGAGAATACCGAAAAACCCTTCTGGTTTCAGGTCTACACCTTGAAAGATGATGATTTCATGCGTCGTCTAGTGGACCGTGCGAAGGCAGCAAACTGTTCGGCCCTTGTTATCACGGTCGATCTACAAATCATGGGTCAACGTCACAAAGATCTGAAGAACGGCCTCTCTGCCCCGCCCAAACTGACCCTCAGGTCCATGGCCAACCTCGCCACAAAAGTGCCGTGGGGTCTTGAGATGCTGCAAACCAAACGGCGCTTCTTTGGCAATATCGTAGGCCATGCAAAAGGCGTCTCCGATCCCGCGTCATTGTCTTCTTGGACTGCCGAGGCGTTCGACCATTCGCTGGATTGGGAACGGATCAAGTTCCTGCGCTCGCTTTGGGACGGCCCCGTGATCCTTAAAGGCATCCTTGATGTCGAAGACGCCAAGATGGCCGCCAATGTTGGCGCAGACGCCATCGTTGTCTCAAACCATGGTGGCCGCCAACTGGATGGCGCACTCAGTTCAATCCGGATGCTCTCATCTATTGTCGAGGCGGTCGGCGACAAGATCGAGGTCCATCTCGACAGTGGCATCCGCTCTGGTCAGGATGTGCTCAAAGCAATAGCGATGGGCGCGAAAGGCACTTATATCGGCCGCGCTTTCGTCTATGGCCTTGGTGCCATGGGCGAGAAAGGCGTGACAAAAGCGCTTGAGACGATCCACAAGGAGCTCGACACCACAATGGCGCTTTGCGGTCGCCGCGACGTGCATGATCTGGATCGCAGCAATCTATTGATCCCTAAAGGTTTTGAGGGCGACTGGGTCGAATAGCCCGCCGCCTCGTTACCGCGCCAAAACAACGTCGGCGCGGATATCAAGAGCCTCCTCGGCTGCGTTGATCAGATACACCGCAACATCCGCGCGCGAGATCAAACCATTACGCCATTCAGACGGATCGCGCAGCACTTTGAACTGACCCGTCTTCGCATTATTGCGCAGGATCACAGGGCGCACGATGGTCCAATCGACATCAGACTGCATCAGCAACTCTTCCTGACGATCCTTGTCTTCATAAGGCTTGCCGAGAATGGCGCGATGCCCGGCGCGTTCGATGAAACTCATCGCGGACTTGCTGCGCCCGGCTCCAAAGCCCGTCACAACGATCAAGCGCTGTACATCTGACGCGGCCATCTGCGCCAGCAAAACGCGTGTACTGTCCGAAAAAAGCGTCACTTCCTTCCACAGCATCGACACGCTTTCTTCTATCCCCAAGCAATAGACAACAGCCTCCATACCCGCAATGGCCCGCGCTACATCATCGGGTTGCAACGCATCACCCGGGCATAGCTCTAGACCATCCCGCGGCGCCATCTCGCCCGCGCTTCGGGCAAAGGCGCGCACTGAATGGCCCCGCTCCAGCGCTTCATCAACGGCCAGCTTCCCGATCCCCGAGGTCGCGCCGAACACAACGATCCGTTTGCTCAATTCAACATGTCCTCAAAAAGAGAGTGGTATTTGCGATGCTGCGAACCATCACGCTCAAGGTTCAATGCGCCGCGCTGACGGTCAGTCTCCCACGGCGCATCTTTAAGTTTATTGGCGGCAGCAGTCTCACTCGGGCGGTCCAAACGCGCCGCGAGCTTGGATAAAGATTGTGTCATGATCTCTCCTTGGTGACAGGGCGGGCACCGATGCCCGCTGACTTGGAAGGTCTTGAGAGAACGACAAGATAGGGCGTTGGTTCCCTAGAACGACAGCTGAACGCCAACAAAGCCCGAAGTGACGGTATCATCCTCGACAATCGGGCTATCCGTGACCTCGTCCGGCAGGAACTCCACCTTGACCGATCCGACAAGCCGCGCTGCTTGAGATAGAGGAAAACCGGATGACAAAGACACATAAGGCGTGACCGACGCATCTACATCGTATTCCGAACGATCCGCTGTCGCCTCGCGGCCCTCGACGCCGTAAAGATACGAGCCCAAACCTTCGCTTTTCCACGACATACCGCCCGTTACGCTCAACGGAACTGCGCCCAGCGCCAGTCCTGTCGAGACAGACAGATCAAACTCGCGACCGTCATGCTCGCCTGTCAACTCTTGCAACACCCTTGCCGACAAAGCAGTGCTTTCGCCCAGCGCGTAAGAAAAGCTCAACCCGCCATCCAGAGTGATTTCGCGATCAATGCCGTCCAGTTCATCACTGTCGGGATCACTCAGCGCTGTAAAACGCGGCAGCAAAATAGCCTCTGCAGTGATGGGCGCACCACGATAAAGGTCAATTCCAGCTCCGTCCGTGCCAACCCGCCAACCGTCGCCCTGATAACGCAGGATCGGCACAGCACCAAAATCGGTCTCGTCCTCACCGATATAGGGGTTTGACGAAACCGATGCGCCCAGACCAAAGCTGAACCCTTCCTGTGCCAAAGCGGTGCCGGCCGCAGAAACGGTCAGCAAACAGGCAAGAGGCGCGGCATAGCGCATGGGAACTCTCCATCAAGGTGTCGCAACTTACGAACACCAGTGCTTTTTAGATAGGATTCTTTCGTCCGCTGCCTAGGGCCTTCAGCCCCGTGCCTCACGGCGCAACCCTTTGAGCAACGCAATCGGGATGAGAGAGACGATCAACAATCCGCCTACCACCATGAACGCGACAGGTAGACCTGCAAATTCCGACAGCAGTCCCATCATCGGCGGGCCGAGGAAAAAGCCGGAAAAGCCAATGACCGCAGTGCGCGAAATCGCATGGGTCCGCGGGCCAGGACCAACGCTTTGCCCGACCATCGCCAGCGCGGTCGGTGCGATCACCGATACGCCAAGGCCAAGAATACCAAAGCCGATATAGGCCTGCAGGGGGGACACAGCCGCCGCAGCTAGAAACGCACCACAAGACGACACAATAGCGGCCAGCCCGATCAGCACCGCGTTATCAATCCGCTCCGAAATCAGCTGACCGGTCAGCCGCCCAACACCCATCGTCAGCCCCAGCATCGTCGGCCCCAACGCCCCTTGCATCGCATTACCACCAAGCGAGCGTTCCACATGCAGCGCCGACCAGCTTTCGCTGGCCGCTTCCGTCATGAAGGCGATCATCACCACGATGCCGCCCAACACGACCGCGCCAAGCGGGTAGCCCAGACCCTTAGGGTTGTCCGCCTCTGCCTGCGCCACGGGCATTTGCATCCAGCGGGTCGCAAGCGCGATCAACGCCAACAAACCTGCGAACATGACAATCGGCGGCAACTCGGCAGCCCGCACAAGCCCCGTGACAAAGGCAGACGCCGCATAGGCGAACGAGAACATCGCGTGATTGAGGTTCATCAAGGATCGACGCTCTGCCGCCTCCAACTCGCTCACCCGCGCATTCATCACGATGTCTAGCAAACCAGAGGCGAAAGCGACCCAAAGCATTGCCAGCGCGAAGGTTAGCGGCACGCCTGCGACACCCGGAAAGAGAAAGCCGATCCCCAGAAAGAGCGCACCGACAGGCATCGCGCGCGCAGCCAAGCGGCTGTCCAACGCAGGGGCCACCAGCATCGCGCTCATCAATCCGATGGCCGAGACAGACAGGATCATCCCAAACAGCGCATCGGACGCGCCGATTTCGTCTTTCAGGTCAGGCACGAACGCCGCAAACGATCCCCAAAGCACCCCCATTGACGCAAAAGCCAAGGCGGGCGCACGGGACAGGGAAAGATCACGACGTAGCGACATGACCAATTCGTTCGCACGGCCCAAACTCCGGGTCTAGAGGGAATCGTGCGCGTCTACCGCCCCTCAGCGCCCAATTGCGCAACCTCTTTCAACCATCTCTCGACAGCGCCGTCCTTGGGATGACTGGCCGGCGCAAAATTTGTCACCCGCGCTGGCTTCATGCCGACAAACTCAAAGATCTGCCCTTTGATCTGACGCATCAGCGCTTTGCGGTAGAGCAGTCCGAAATAGAGTGTCGGCGTGTCGGAAGTCACGAAAGCCCGCGCCGAACGCCCTGTCAGTAAAGGCAAGGGCATACCGATGGCCGTCGTTTTACGGGTATCAAACGCCCATCCGGGCTGAAATGTGCGGTCGAAAAGCCCTTTCAGCTTGGCAGGCAGTCCGCCCCACCACATCGGCGTGCTCATCATGAAATGCTCCGCCCAATCCACATCTGTCCGAAGCGCGATCAGATCAGCCTCCAAAGGCTTTTGCGCGTCATATCCCGCGACGCCGTTATCCGGATCAAACGACAGGTCGCGAAGATGCGTGATGCGCACCTCATGTCCTGCGGCCTGTGCCGCCTCAGCATAGGTTTCAGCGATCGTCCGGCTCAAAGACGTCTCAGCAGGATGGCCGTTCAGCACAAAAATGCGTTTCGCGGGCATGGGTGTGTCCTTCGATAAGAATCAAAAACTGACCACGGTCATATTTCTAAAATTGACCACGGTCAATTAACTTTATATGAACCCTCCATGTTAAAGCCGATCCAAAACCGAACGCGCGCGACACGCGCTAGGCTGATCGAAACCGCGCAAGGTATCATCGCTGCCAAAGGCTATGGCGCACTGCGCGTTGAAGAGGTGGTGCAAACCGCTGGTGTCGCGAAAGGTACTTTCTTTGCCCATTTCGCAGGTAAGGACGGCCTGATGGAGCTAATGATCGGCGCCCAGATCGACGCCTTCTTGGATGAAGCGGAGACCTGGCCTGCCCCTCAAACCATTGACGATCTGATCACACAAATCATGCCGCTGATCCAATTCATGACGTCCGAGCGCTATGTCTTCGACGTGATCCTTCGCCATTCCGGCGCCGCCGCGCGTGAAGAGATCGGCCCAATTGCTCAAACCTTTACCCGTCAAGTTGATGTGGTCTCGCGCTGGCTGTCTGACAGCCCCTTCCGAAAAGACATCTCAGGATATCTTTTGGCCGAGGGAATTCAAGCCTTCTCGGTGCAGGCGATGGCCTTGCATTTTTGCGCCGTCAACAACAGCGAAACGATGGAGGACCGGCTCCGCATCTACCTAGACGCTTGGCTCAATCCACGCCTCGCAAGTTAGCTGACCCGATGATTTGACGAAGGCGGGATCGACGAACTCTATAGCTCTCAACGATCACCCTCAGCCCGTAACCTGCTGATGCACCTCAATCACATTGCCCTCGGGATCCATGAAAAAGACCTGATGCCATTCCTTCGCGAAAGCCGTTCCGCAATCCGAATAAGGAATGCCGCGCGCATCCAGCACCGCAAGAAATGCTGCCAGATCGTCCGTGCGAAACGCGATATGGCCCCGGTCCACCGGGTTAATCACCTGGCCGTTTTTAAACGCCACATCCAGCGCTCGCTCGGCCAGATGCATCTGCATGCCGCCATCCGTGGCAAAGCGGATCTTGCCGCTATAGCCTGCATCCTTGGTCTCTTCGGTGCGCGGGAATTGCGTGATTGGCATATCCTCCAACCCCAAAACGTTGGTGTAGAATTCATGCATCCGGTCAACGTCTTCCGAGACGAAATTGATATGGTGAAATTCCAGTTTCATCGCGCGACCTTTCTTTTGGACATCATGCGCTTACCCTAGCTGGGCGAAGGCTTGCGCATCAAACAAGTCCAATGCTGCCACCAACAGTGGGAACAAAATCATCGGCGCAGCTGTTTGTCAGCGTTACTTCGAAAACGCATGACATCATGTTGTTCAACAGAAAGATACCCAATGAGAAGCATCATCTACATTGTCGGCCTCATCGTAGTCGTTCTTGCCATCCTGTCGTTCCTCGGCCTGCGATGATCCTCACTGGACTTTTAAAGCAAAGCAAAGCGCTTGCCTGCACGGTGATCCTACTCCCTTCCACCGCGGTGGCGGAAACCGTGGGCAATGTCGATGTGGACTGGCTGGGCAATGACATCGTGATCGAAGCCTTCGCCGATCCGGAAGTTGAAGGCGTCACCTGCCACGTCGCTTACTTCGAACGTGGCATCATCGACCGGCTGCAAAATGGCAACTGGTTCGAGGATCCATCGAACTCATCCATTGCGTGTCGCCAGACCGGTCCCATTTCGCTCGGCAATATCAACCGCTCGGATGAAGGCGAAAGCGTCTTCTCCGAGCGTCG
The DNA here is from genome assembly GCF_020177595.1 of Cognatishimia sp. MH4019. Lineage (GTDB taxonomy): Bacteria > Pseudomonadota > Alphaproteobacteria > Rhodobacterales > Rhodobacteraceae > JAHTBL01. The sequence goes on from NZ_JAHTBL010000016.1 coordinate 14,127, forward strand.
CTCGATCATCTGGAAATCGCTCAACGTGAAACGTATTTTCGACGAAGGCAATCAAACACTAATCTACATCGCCCATGCGCGCGAAGTCCAAAACGGATCGGCGAAAATGTCGATCTCCACCGTGCCTTTGTTCGATCAGTAATCCCAGCCATCAAACCGCCGATAAAGCTCTTCCCAACTCTGAAAGACTCGTTTATACGCGCGGCTTCACGGGACATACACCCTTGGAGGATGTCCCATAACCTGAAAGGAAATACCATGGCTGGTGAGATCCCTGATCTTCACGCCGAGGTACGGACGGGGACAGGCAAGGGGGCCGCTCGTCAAGCTCGCCGTGATGGCGCCGTACCTGGCATTGTTTATGGTGGCGGAGTTGACCCGCTGCCCATCAATATCCCCTTCAACGTACTTCTCAAGCGCCTCAAAGCGGGCCGCTTCTTGTCGACGCTCTTCAATATGAAGGTTGAAGGCCACGACGATGTGCGTGTGATCTGCCGTAACGTGCAGCGCGATGTTGTCAAAGACCTTCCGACGCATGTCGACTTCATGCGTCTGAACCGGAATACGAAGATCAACCTCTTCATCCCGGTCGAGTTTGAAAACGAAGACGCCGCACCAGGCATCAAATCGGGCGGTGTTCTCACCATTGTGCGTCCCGAGGTTGAGCTTGTCGTGACCGCCGGTGACATCCCCGAGCAACTGACCGTCGATCTGACGGGTCTGGAAATTGGTGATACTGTGACCATCTCGAACATCACGCTGCCGACGGGCGCCAAGCCCACCATCGACCGCGACTTCGTGATCGCCAACATTCAGGCCCCCTCGGGTCTGCGTGCGGCCGACGACGAAGAGGACGATGGCGACGAGAGCGCAGAAGTGCCGACCGTCGACGAGACCGAGGCCACCGAGGAGTAATCCTCGACCCTCTTACATTATCGCAAAACGGGGCCATTCGCGGCCCCGTTTTTTTATGCCAAGACCAAAGGCCTGCAAAGCATCACGCTTCGCCGTCTAGCTCGAACAGATCATGGACGCTGACGTCCAATTCCTCCGCCAAGCGGAGGGCAAGCACAGTCGAGGGCACAAAAACGCGGTTCTCTACCGTGTTGATCGTTTTGCGCGATACACCCACCGCTTCAGCCAATTGCGCTTGCGTCATTCCCGCGGCTTTGCGCCGCTCGGCCAGATGCGTGATCAGGCTCACATCCGGCCCCGCAAGTCGAACCAGACGAACAGCAAAAGAAAGGTCGCGCCGGTCAAGGTGCCCATTGAGGCGAAGACAACGGGCAGTTCGATCAAGTCAAGCGACAGCGGTACAGAGAAAGCCGGATACATGAAAATGGCGACCCAGAACGCGATCTGCTGCGCTCGCCCGCTATCGGCGTAATAGCTTTCATCCATCGCGCGCTCGGTGTTGGCGTCCCCGACCGCCGCACCGGTGGCCCACAAAACGACCCCTGACATCACGCCTAGCCCGCCGGGGATCCAGGCGGAAAACGGCTCCGGATTGCCCGTGAGCAAAGCCATAATCGCATAGAGCAGACAGGCCAACCCCGTCAGACCAAACATGATAATCCGTGTATTCGAGAATGTCTCCGCGCTCAGCATCATCGCCTCCATGTAACTCTAGGGTTACATTTAGGATAGAGAAAAAGTAACGTCAAGGTTACTTTTCATTTTTCTAAGCCGCCCTGCCCTTCACACCAAAACCGCTCTGCGACACCCTAGCGCAAGAAAGGGCCCTGCAATACCATACTATTTTTGTCAGTTATTCCACAGCAACCGATTGTCGGCAGCGAATCCAGTTTCCCCCTTTCGGGGTGACCTGTAAGATCTGCGCCGGTTCGCCCGCGCGTCTTACCGTCTCCCCGGAAACGAGCAGAGAGCGCCGCGATGATCCAACGACTTTTTCATCGACTTCAGATCAATCCCCCGGCTCTCGACCCGGTCAGGATTTCGTGCCGCATCGACAACATCAGAGAGCCCCTCTGATGGCACCGCACGAGAACCGACCGACCCGCTGTTGCGGTGCGCAAAATGCGTTTCCCCGACTGGCGCGCACCGACCAATTGAACCCGTTCGAACGCAATATTTTGGCCGTTGCGCGCCATTTTTTCCAAACCTTCGCCTGTCCCGCTGGCCAAATCTGGATCGAGGGCTTCAGACAAGCCGATCAGCTTTTCGCCCCCCATGATGCTGCCCAACATGCGTTCGGAACGTTGAATACCGTGCAAAAGATGCGCATCGCGCGCAAATCAACCTTCAAGTTCTCCAATCCGTTATGCCCCGGCTGTGCCAGCCTGTTGACCGAAAACGAACGGCAACTGACCTCGGCCCTTGCCGCCGTCCGCACTAGTCAACGCAGCGCCGCCCATGTTCATGCGATGTTGCTCACCGAAGGAAATGACCCGCAGCCGATGCTGCTCGCCATGCACAGGCTTTGCGATTTCGCGGCGCACGAAAGGCAAACTCACGACCATGTCGGGACGTCCGGCGCGGTCTGACATAGTCGCAGGGCTTTGGGCGAAAGGGCTCTGCGGCATCCCCGTGCGTTCAGCGCGCATCCAACGCAAAGGCGTGTTGGACAGTATCGGCTGAACGTCACACTCACCCCAAGGATCGGAGACCGCATGCCTCTCAAGTACCCCCTGACCGCAGCAGCCCTCAGTGCAAGCCTCGCCACCACGGCGGCTGCGGATTACATGCTAACCCTGCAAGACACCGGGATGCGGTCCTACTACTGCACCATCACCGTGAGCCTGACCAACACCACCGATACCCCTTTGACCGAAGTGAACGGGCATTTCTTTTCCTTCTTGGGGGAAGAACAAGTTGGCCGCAGCAAAGGCGCGTCCTTTCTTAATATCGCACCCGGTGACAGTGCCGAAGCAGTGTTCGAGACGCCCAACGCGCCGTGCGACGAGGTCACCTCCTACCGCTTCATTATCGGGGCCTGCCGCATCGACAGCAGCTTCATCAACAAAGCCGATTGCGCCACGCTGATTGATGCTACGGAGCCGATCTCTGGCTCCGAAGGATTCTGACCTAAGCCTTCGAGACGTCCTTGCGCATTGTCAGCGACGTGGTCTGCGCATATCCTGGGTGCCGCGTCTCTGCCGTGACCGCGAACCCCAACTTGGCGAAAGCTGCGTGGTTCTCGGTTAGCTCGACCCGCGATTGCAGCTCAAGCGTCCCCAGCCCCAAGGCCAGTGCTCGCGTTTCTGCCAGATCAACGAGGCGCCGCGCGAACCCCGTGCCACGATAGGCCGTCGCAACTGTCAGCTTGCTCAGATAAAGGCGGTTCGGTTTGGGTGTCAGGAACACGCACGCCACGGGCTCACTGCCACAAACCCACACCTCGCCAGTGCGGGCCTGCTTGGCGATCTTCGCAACCGTCAGGTCATGCATCGAGGAAGGCGGATCAATACGACCCTCCATCCCGGCAAAGCCAATCCGGATCAACGCCAAGATGGCGGGCAACCGCGGATCATCGGCGCCGCATTGCTCTGGAACCACGCCCATCATGGGCAAAGGCTGGCAGGAAACGACGCGTTGCGCAACGCTGGACGATGTCCGCAGAACATCTGCATGGCCTGCACAGAGTATTTTGTGGCTCTGGACACTAGTGTCTAGACAGATGTCATACACTTCCCTAGCGTCCTGCAAACACGTTTCGGGAGGCTCTTATGGAATCGCATTACCGCGTTGTCGTCATCGGTGGAGGCGTCGTGGGCGCATCCGTCCTCTACCATCTCGCTAAACTTGGCTGGTCCGATGTGTGCCTCATAGAACGCTCGGTCCTGACCGCAGGCTCATCCTGGCATGCCGCAGGCGGCATCCACGCTCTGAATGCCGATCCCAACATCGCGCAGCTTCAGGCCTATACCATTGATCTTCTGTCAGAAATCGAGAAAGAAAGCGGTCAGAACATTGGCCTGCACATGACTGGTGGCCTCACCATGGCGGGCACGCCTGAACGCTGGGAATGGCTGCAATCGGCCTACCGCACTTTCCAATCCATCGGCATCGAAGATTGCCGTTTGGTCGACGTGGACGAGGCCGTCTCTCTCAACCCCATCATGTCCGGCGACGGTCTCTTGGGCGGCATGTGGGCCGACCGCGAGGGCTATATCGACACGACCGGCACCGTCCACGCCTATGCCGGAGCGGCGAAGAAACGCGGGACCACCGTGATCGAACACAACCGCGTTCTTGAATTAAATCAAACACTTGAGGGTTGGGAGGTCGTCACCGAAAAAGGAACGATCAACTGCGAGCATGTCGTCAATGCAGGCGGCCTTTGGGCCAAACAGCTCGGCAGAATGGCCGGCATCGAACTGCCCGTCTCCCCCCTCAAGCACCACTATCTGATCTCCGACACGATCCCCGCTCTGGAAGACCTCGACTTCGAGGTTCCCATGACCGTCGACCTCGAAGGTTTCACCTATCTGCGCCAAGACCAAAAGGGCGTCTTGCTTGGCATCTACGAGATTGAGCATGAACACTGGGCGATGGACGGCGCGCCTTGGGATTACGGGATGGAGCTGTTTCAGGAACAGACCGATCGTATTGAAAATGAACTGATCCTCGGCTTTGAACGCTACCCCGCCCTGCAAGAGGTCGGCGTCAAAACTTGGGTCAACGGCGCCTTCACCTTCTCGCCCGACGGCAACCCGCTGGTTGGCCCCGTCCCCGGAAAACGCGGGTATTGGAGCGCCTGCGCCGTGATGGCCGGCTTCCTTCAAGGCGGCGGCGTCGGCAAATCGCTGGCCGAGTGGATGATCCACGGCGAACCCGAAGCCGACGTCTACGGCATGGACGTCGCCCGCTACGGCGTCTGGGCCGAGAACAAGCAATACATCAAGGAAACCACCGGCCAGTTTTACACCCGCCGCTTCGTGATGACCTACCCCAACGAACAACTGCCCGCCGGTCGCCCGATCAAAACAGCGCCAGCCCATGCCGATATGACCGCCGCGGGCGCACTTTGGGGCCAAAGCTGGGACCTTGAAGTGCCTTTGTATTTCGCAGAACCGGGATTCGAGGAAACCCCCTCCCTCAAGCGTTCTAACGCCTTTGATATTGTCGCGCGCGAATGCAAGGCCGTGCGTGAAACCGTAGGCCTCCTCGATATTACTGGGTTTTCCCGCTTCGAGGTCACAGGCGACGGGGCAGAAGCATGGCTCAACACAATCTTCGCTACCAAGCTGCCCAAACCCGGCCGCGCCCGTCTTGCGGTTGCTCTTGGCCACGACGCCCGCCTTAAAGGGGATCTGACGCTGTTTAACTGGGGCGACGGCACGTGGTGGATCATGGGCAGCTATTATCTGCGCACGTGGCACATGCGGTGGTTCAACAACCATATGGCTGACGGCGTGCAAATCCGTGATCTGGGCGAGGAAATGGCGGGCTTCTCCCTTTCCGGTCCGAAATCCCGCACGGTGATCGAAAAGCTGACCGATGGTCCCATTGGCGATCTACCCTTCATGGGTTGCGGCGACTTCGATATCGGCAAGCTGCGCTGCAAAGTCGGGCGGTTGTCCGTTTCTGGCGAACTTGGCTTTGAGATCCACTGTCGCATGGGCGATCACGCCACACTCCGCAAAACGCTGCTAAAAGCCGGTGCCGATGAGAGCATGATCGAATACGGCTTTAACGCGCTCCTCTCGCTCCGGCTTGAGAAAAGCTATGGCATCTGGTCGGCAGAATTCACCCAAGGCTACACCGCGCGCCAAACCGGCATGGACCGCTGGATCGACTTCAACAAAGAGGGGTTCATCGGCCGCGACACCGCCTTGAAAGAACGCGATGGCGACGGTCCTGCGCAGATCCAAGTGACCCTCGAAATTGACGCAAAAGACGCCGATGCCAGCGGGTACGAGCCGATCTGGAAGGATGGCAAGAAGGTTGGCTTCGTCACTTCTGGCGGGTACGGTCATACCCTTGGCAAATCCCTCGCGATGGCGCTGGTTAACCAGGATTGCGCGGCAGAAGGCACCGCTCTGACCTTGCATATCGTCGGCGTCGAACGCCCCGCGAAGGTCATCGCGCCCTCGCCCTACGATTCCGCGGGCAAAGCGATGCGCGCATGAGACGCGCGCGCCGCAACGCAAGCGACGGCCCCGCCCGCAAGCCCGACTATCGCCGCTTACGAAACCCCTTTCCACCGATGCGCGCTTTCAGCGATGACCACATCGGGGCGATGCACGCCGCTGCCCTGAAAATCCTCCAAGAGCAAGGCATTAAAGTCCTTCTCCCAGAAGCACGCGAGGCGTTCCGCAAGGCTGGAGCACAGGTTGACGACGACACCGAGATCGTTCGCATGGGCTCAGACATTATCGACGCTGCTTTGCAAACCGCACCCAAATCCATCCCAATCGCAGGGGCTACACCTGCGCGCGACATCACCCTTGAATTGGGCAATCTGGTCTTTCAGCCCGGTGCAGGCGCGCCCCACGCCACGGACCGCATCAAAGGCCGTCGCCCAGGCACGCTGGCTGACTATGACGACCTGACCCGCCTTACCCAGCATTTCGACGTGCTGCACATGGTTCCCCCGCTGATCGAGCCGCAAGACGTGCCGACACATCTACGCCATTACGCGACCATGAAGTCGCAACTCACGTTGTCCGACAAAGTCCCTTTCATCTTTTCGCGCGGAACCCCGCAGGTCGAACAATCCTTTGAGATCCTGCGCGACTTCCGAGGCCTCTCGGACGCCGATTTTGGCGCGCAATCCCACTGCTACACGATCATCAATACCAATTCGCCGCGCACCATCGACATCCCGATGGCGCAAGGTCTGATCGACTTTGCCAAGGCTGGTCAGGTCTCGATCGTCACTCCATTTACCTTGATGGGCGCGATGGCCCCGATCACGGTCGCGGGCGCGATCACGCTGTCGCATACCGAAGCCCTCGCCGCTATTGCGTTAACCCAGATTGTCAGACCCGGAGCACCCATTTGCTACGGGACCTTCACCTCAAACGTTGATATGAAATCCGGCGCACCCGTCTTCGGTACGCCCGAGCATTTCCGCGCCTCCCTCGCCGCCGGTCAACTCGCGCGGTTTATCGGTCTGCCGTGGCGTAGCGCGTCAGGCTCGGCTGCTAACATCAGCGATGTGCAGGCCGCAAACGAGACCCAGTTCGGCACTTGGGGCTGCTTGATGGCTGGCGCGACGGTCGTGATCCACGCCGCCGGATGGCTTGAAGGGGGCCTGACGGTATCCTACGAAAAGCTGATCACGGACATAGAGGTCCTGCAAATGGTGGCAGAGCTTTGTATTGCAGGAGAGGACGCCAGCTGCGATCTGGGCCTTGATGCGATCCTAGATGTGCAGCCCGGCGGCCACTTCTTTGGCACAGCTCACACAATGGCCCGCTACCAGACCGAGTTTTATCAACCGCTTGTTGCGGATTATGCGAATTTTGGCACTTGGGAAGACCGCGGCGCAAGCGATGCCACATCTCGTGCAACCGGCGTCTGGCAAAGCATCCTCGCAGACCCAAGCCCTATCCAGCCTGATCCGGGTAGGCTTGGCGCCCTGAACGACTATATAGCGAAGGCCACCGCCAAAGGCGGCGCCGCCCCGGTCAGTTAGATGAATGATCTATCAGGAAATACGAAGGTCACAAAAAACGATTGGCTTCAAGCTGCGCTTCAGACGCTTGTCTCGGATGGGATGGAACAGGTCAAAATCCTGACACTCGCCGACAAGCTCAAAGTCTCTCGATCAAGCTTTTACTGGTATTTCAAGGGCCGCAAGGACTTACTGGACGCGCTTCTCCAACACTGGCTGGACACAAATACCAAAGCTGTCGTGACCCATGCCGAGATGCCAGCAGCAACTATTCACGAGGCCGTCTGCAACATCTTTGCCGCCTTCCTTGACCCCGCGCAGTTTGACACAAAGCTCGACTTTGCGATCCGCGATTGGGGGCGCCGCTCCGCCAAAGTGCGCCGCATCCTTGATAGTTCCGACAAAACCCGGATCGATGCAATCGCTGACATGTTCGAGCGTCACGGCTACGAAAGCCGCGAAAGCCTGGCCCGCGCGCGAACAGCTTATTACATGCAAATCGGGTATAATGATGCCGACGTCAAAGAACCGCCGGAAGACCGTCTTGCGCTGTTGGATTGCTACCTGTTGACCTTCACTGGTCGCACACCCAAGCCCACCGATATCGAAGGATCCATCGCGCGGTTGACCAAGCTGCTGCGCCCTTAAGCCTCGATCTTCTGCACCGTCTCGAAAATCTCAAGCTTCGGACCTTCCAGATATAAGTCCGAATGCCCGCCCGCGCCCTTGTGAGCCGCGCGAAACGCCTCGGACGTGGTCCACGCCTTAAAGTCATCCTCGCTTTGCCATGCTGTGTGCGAGGCATAAAGCGTATAGCCATCCTCGACCGGTCCTTTCATCAAATGAAAAGCGATAAAGCCATCAACCTTGGTCAGATGACTGTCGCGGGATTTCCAGACGAACTCAAAATCCGCCTCTCTGCCCTGCACAACCTTGAACCGGTTCATCGTAAGATACATCGCACGCTCTCCCTCTGGGGTCTGGTAAATGACCTAAGATGAAGGCATCACAGGAACAAGACGCAACCACGGAGCGATGCGATGAAACTCTTTGTTGGCCTCGGCAATCCCGGCGGAAAATACGCGCGCAACCGGCACAATATCGGGTTTATGGCAGTCGATGAAATCGCCTCAGATCATGGGTTCGCCCCGTGGCGCGGCAAGTTTCAGGGGGCCATCAGCGAAGGCACGCTCGGTGGAGAAAAGGTCATCTTGCTCAAGCCCGAGACCTTTATGAACAAGTCCGGCCAATCGGTTGGTGAGGCGATGCGGTTCTACAAGCTGACCCCTGCCGACGTGATCGTGTTCCATGACGAACTGGACCTCGCCCCCGGCAAGGCGCGCGTTAAGCTAGGTGGCGGCCATGCAGGGCATAACGGGCTACGCTCGCTGCATCAGCATATCACCGAAGCCTACCAGCGTGTGCGTCTTGGGATCGGTCATCCCGGTCACAAAGACGCTGTGCCGGGCTACGTTCTACGTGATTTTCCGAAGGCTGATGAGCAATGGCTTGATGATTTGCTGCGCGGAATAAGCGATGGCGCTGCGGACCTGGCAAAGGGCGACACGGGGCGTTTCATGAATGCGGTCGCCTTGCGCGTTGCTCCACCACGATCTTCGACAAGCAAATCGAAGGCAGACCAACCAGCACCCACGCCCGAACCAGAGCCTGACACCCGCTCCGCCATGCAAAAGCTGATGGACAAGTTCCGCTAGGTTGCCATTGCCCCAACGTCTCGCCTGCGCCAGTCTGCGCGCAAGGGGAGGACGACTATGCTGAAATGGATCTTGCGGATTGGGCTTGCACTGATCCTTGCCGTGGTTGCTGTCGGCATCTGGAAACGCGATGACATCACCCGGTTGATGGCGGTGAACACGCTTTTTGATGAAGACCGGATCGTCAGCAACTTCTCATCCATGGACACGCTCTTTTTCAACACGACCCTCCCACGTGGCCCAGGCCCCGTCAGTGATTTGCCGCAAGGTGTCCCAGTGACCCTGCCGGTTTTGGTCGATCAATGGGTGACCGAGCGTACCGTGACTTCCCTGCTCGTTCTGAAGGACGGCGCGGTTGTGCATGAAAGCTACCATCAAAGCACCGATGCAGGGGATTTGCGCATCTCGTGGTCAGTTGCCAAGAGCTTTCTGTCAGTGTTGATGGGTCAGGTCATCGCCGATGGCGACATCGCGTCCCTTGACGATCCGGTGACACGATACGTGCCGATGCTGGAGGGGTCAGCTTACGCAAAGGCCACCATTCGGAACGTCTTGCAAATGGAAAGCGGCGTTACATTTGACGAAGACTACCTCGATTCAAATAGCGATATCAACAAGATGGGCCGGATCCTTGCACTGGGCGGTTCGATGGATGGTTTTGCCGCCGCCCTAAGCGAGACCTTCACGGAGCCGGGCGACCGCTGGCAATATGTGTCTATCGACACGCATATCCTCGGCATGGTGATCCGCGGCGCAACGGGCCGCAGCATCCCTGATCTGATAACAGAACGACTGATCGAGCCGCTGGGGTTGGAGGCCGATCCGGTTTACGTCACCGATGGCAACGGCATTGCCTTCGTGCTGGGCGGGTTGAACCTGACGACCCGCGATTACGCCCGGTTTGCGCTGATGATCGCACAAGGGGGCCAATGGAATGGTCAGCAGATCGTGCCTGCAGAGTGGATCGCCGAAGCCACGCAGTCCAGCGCCAAAACCGCCCCCGGTAAAATCGGCTATGGCTATCAATGGTGGATTCCAGTGGGCGCAAGCGAAGGTGAATTTCTGGCGCGCGGCATTTACGGTCAATACATTTACTTCGACCTCGACCGAGACGTAGTAATCGTTACCACTGCGGCTGATCGCAAATTCCGAGAGCCAGGCGTGTCGGCACAAAACATCGCCATCTTCCGCGAGATCGCCGCCGCTCTTTGACCGCCTGTTCAAGTGCCCTAGCTGACAGGTCAAAGGAGAAATGAAATGGAAAAAGACCCCTCGATCAATGTCCTTGGCACCGCGCTTGAGGCCTGCTCGACCGATCCGATGACGGGCTTTTTCCGTGACGGCGCGTGTGACACCTGCGCGGCTGACAACGGATCCCACACGGTTTGCGCCGTTATGACAGCTGAATTTCTGGCCTTCTCGAAATATGTTGGCAACGATCTATCGACCCCGCGCCCCGAGTTCCGCTTTCCCGGCTTGAAGCCCGGAGACCAGTGGTGCCTATGCGCTGGCCGCTTTATGCAAGCCGCCGACGAAGGGGCCGCGCCGAAAGTGCATCTGGAAGGCACCCACAAACGCGCATTGGAAATTGTGCCAATGGACGTGTTGGAAGCCCATGCCATTGGGCGGCATTAAGCCCCTGTATTCATCTCGACATCCAAGGCCTTTGCGACGGTGAAGATATCCTTGTCACCCCGCCCGCACATGTTCATGACCAGCAGGTGATCGGCGGCGAGATCAGGCGCAATCTTTATGACATGAGCGAGCGCATGAGACGGCTCAAGAGCGGGGATTATGCCCTCCAGCTCACAGCATTTCTGAAACGCGCCCAGCGCTTCCTTATCGGTGATCGAGACATATTGCGCACGCCCGATCTCGTGCAGCCACGCATGTTCAGGCCCGATGCCCGGGTAATCCAGACCGGCTGAGATGCTGAACCCTTCAAGGATTTGCCCGTCGTCATCCTGTAGCAGATAAGTCCGATTGCCATGCAACACGCCCGGACGCCCACCGGTAAGGGAGGCGCAATGCTCCATCTTCTCATTCACACCCTTGCCACCGGCCTCGACCCCGATGATGTTGACGCTTTTGTCGTCAAGGAACGGGAAAAACAGGCCCATCGCATTAGAGCCACCACCGATAGCCGCAATAACAGTGTCGGGCAAACGGCCCTCAGCTGCCTGCATCTGCTCTTTCGTTTCCTTGCCGATGATCGCCTGAAAATCGCGCACCATCGCGGGATAGGGGTGCGGACCTGCAACCGTGCCGATGCAATAAAACGTATCGCGCACATTGGTGACCCAATCGCGCAGCGCATCGTTCATGGCGTCTTTCAACGTCCCGCGCCCAGAAGTCACCGGAACAACCTCCGCACCCAGCAGCTTCATGCGGAACACGTTAGGAGCCTGACGCTCCACGTCATGCGCGCCCATGTAGACCACGCATTTCAAGCCAAACTTTGCGCAGACGGTGGCTGTGGCCACACCGTGCTGGCCCGCACCGGTTTCGGCGATGATCCGGGTTTTGCCCATGCGGCGCGCCAGAATAATCTGGCCCAGCACATTGTTGATCTTGTGCGCGCCAGTGTGGTTGAGCTCGTCCCGCTTGAGGTAGATCTTGGCGCCGCCCAGATGCTCCGTCAGGCGTTCCGCGTAGTACAAAGGCGACGGACGGCCCACATAATGGGTCCACAGATCGTGCATCTCGGCCCAGAAACTGTCGTCGGTCTTGGCATGCTCATATTGCGCTTCCAGCTCGAGGATCAGCGGCATCAGTGTTTCCGACACGAAACGCCCGCCGAAATCGCCAAAGCGGCCATTCTCGTCAGGGCCATTCATGAAGCTGTTAAACAGGTCGTCCATCGTCATCCTCCATGCGCGGCTTTTATAAAGTCCGCGATCAGGGTTTCATCTTTAGCGCCGGGGCCATTTTCCACGCCCGAGCTGACATCCACTTGGTGCGCGCCTGTCAGGCGCACCGCCTCGGCCACATTGTGGGGTGCCAGCCCCCCGGCCAGCATCCACGGCACTGACCAGTCGCGACCCGCAATCAATCTCCAGTCAAAAGCCAGCCCGTTACCACCAGGCAAATCCGCGCCTTTTGGGGGTTTGGCATCGACCAATAGCTGATCTGCGACGGCGGCGTATCTGTCAAGCGCAGCAAGGTCCTCCGCCGCGCCAACGCCCACGGCTTTCATTACGGGCAAGCCGTAGCGCGCTTTGACCTCTGCGACACGTTCCGGCGTCTCAGAGCCGTGAAGCTGAAGCATGTCCAATGGCACCTCTGCCACCACCTCGTCCAGAACGGCATCTTCGGCATTCACAATCAACGCGACTTTGCGCACCCCATCCGGCACCAGCGCAGCCAAGGCTTTGGCCCGTGCGACGCTCACATTACGAGGCGATTTTGCAAAGAACACAAAGCCCACGTAATCGGCCCCCGCCGCAACGGCAGCGCGCACGTGACCCGGCTCGGAAAGCCCACAAATTTTGATCAAGGTTTTCGCGTTCATCCGCAGCATTTAGCGCGCGGTGCCGCTATCCTCAAGCAAAGCAAGGACCTCGTCCTTGCCTTCATGCTTTTCGCCTTCCAAACGGCGCACCCGGCGTTTGAGCTCGCGCGCTTCTTTCTCGGCATTCGCAGCAGCAGCGCGGTGTTTGTGCTCGCGCAGCCACTCCCAAACAAAGCCCAGCAGAATACCCACCAAGATGAAGCCCAAAATCACAATGAACAAAGGCAGCGTGATCGAAAATGAGTAGCCGACCAAATCGGCAATCGGATCTGGCAGCAGGCTCAGCGTGACCGCGCCGCGGTTCGCCATAGACACCACTACGAGGGCCACGGCAATCGCGCCCAAAATCAGATACCGAATATACCGCATGGATTACTTTCCGTTGAGCCGATCGCGCAGCAGTTTGCCTGTCTTGAAGAATGGCACATGCTTTTCCTCGACCGCAACCGATTCCCCGGTGCGCGGATTGCGCCCAGTGCGCGCGTTGCGCTTCTTGACCGAGAAAGCACCGAAGCCGCGCAATTCGACCCGATCCCCACGGGACATTGCCTGAATGACCTCTTCGAAGATGGTGTTCACGATCTTTTCGACATCGCGCTGATAAAGGTGTGGATTTTCGTCAGCAATCTTCTGAATCAGTTCAGACCGGATCATTCTCGTATCCCTCCCAGGCAGTCGAGCAGCTGACTTCACTATACCCTTCTTGGGCGAAAACGGAACAGACCCATCCCGTGAAAATCGTGGGAAAAGAGGGGCTTCAAAGGCTTTTAAGACAACTTTTGGACAGGCGATTGGCGGAACGGCGCTTTACCCAGCGCAAACGAAAGACAAATCGTCAGACGCGATTCGTGACGCTGGAGGGCCAATCAGTCCTCCGTGCTCAAATCGTATTTCTTCGAGACGACTTCGGGTTTTGTCGCGTAATCGACGAAACCCATCTTGGTGTAGAACGCCAGACCACCGATATTTTCAAGTCGGATCGTGGCATCGATTGCGGTCAGATTTGCGTCGCGAGCGGCCTTCCTAGTCGCCTCGAAAAGTTGCGCGCCGACGCCTTTGCCATGGACACCCATTTTGACAAAGGTCGCGATCAATCCCCAACCCTCTGGCAAGGGGAATGTCGGTTTTTTCTGCTCCAGAGATTGAAAGCCAAGCACCTCGCCATCCTCATCCGCAACAAAGCAACTGACGGCATAAGCAGATGCGACATAGTCCGAAATCATCCGGTCCGTGTCATAAGGAACCCGGTGAGCGGTCGTGCCGCCCTTTTCGATGATCGCATTCAAAAGGGCGCACATTTGCGGTGCGTCATCAGGCGTGGCGGGACGGATCGTAAGGCTCATGCGCTTGTTCAAGCACCAAAAGCGCAGCCTCGCAATGGCTTAGCGCAGCGCGCTCAGAATACTCAGCGGGTTAGCGTAGTCATCCGTCCAAAGTCGCCCGCCATCGCTGCGCAACGCGCGCCATGCGCCAGCCTCCAGAAGTCCCTCCACCTTGGCGCCCTGTCGCGCGATCATGACAACTGAACTGGCAGACGCTCCTGCGTGGTATTGCGCTTCTGTCAGCGGCTCTTCATGCAACCAGATGTTCAGCCCAAGCGCCGCAGCAGACCGCGCTAGAGGCACATCGATGTCATAGAAGCGGTTGGAGACGTGATAGAGAACGACACCATCCTCTGTCGTGCGATCAAGATAAAGCTGCATTGCTTCGGTCGTCGTCAGATGCACTGGCACCGCGTCCGAGCTATATGCGTCGATCACGACAACTGACATTTTCAGATCGTGCTGCTGCTCCAGCACAACGCGCGCATCGCCCAGATAGGTCGGCTGATCGCCCGCGCAGGCGGACATGTAAGTAAACAAGTTCGGGTCCCGCGCGACCTGATCGACCATGCTGTCGACCTCATAATAATGATAAGTTTGGCCGGGCTGACGGTAGCAAGCCAACGACCCGATCCCCAAACCGATGATCCCGATATCGGACGCCCCGCGCGCAAGGTCACTCTGCAGCACCTGCGCCATAGGCAACTCGGGGTGATAATAGGACAACGGCACCGGGTGTTCCGCGCCAAGATCGCTGAGCCGTTGTTTGCCGTGCACCGTGGTGCCGTTCATGTAGGCGCGCAAATCGCGCTCTACATCGTCGCGCACCAAATGCGCACCGAAAAAGCTGCGATCCACGAAATGCGCGTCACTATATTGGATGAACGTGCCGGAAAGCGTTGCAGCACTGATCGCGACACCAAAGGTCACGAGAGGGCGCGTAAATAGAAGCGACAAAACCAGCGCCGCACCGGCTGCGCCGATGAGAAAGCCAGTGTTTGACAGCAGCCCCGCCATCACCACGCTGAGCAAAGCCAAGCCGCCCAGCGACCACGCAGCAATCCGCGCCTTCCCGGCGCTAAGCTTCGGACGGTTCAAAAACAGCGGAATAATCGCCGCCATCACCACGGTCGCCGACCCTTCGCGCAGGCTGTCAAAGACCACAGGTGCGATGATGGAGTTGAAAAGCCCGCCCAAAGCACCGCCCACCGACATCACCAAGTAGAACGTCGTCAGGCTGCCTGCATCGGGCCGTGCCAGATAAAGCTGGCGATGCGCATATAGCGAGACACCGAAAAACGAAGCGATAAGTCCGGCGACCATCAGCAACTGCCCGTGGCTCAACGCGCTCGTCGTGAATGTATAGATCAGAAAAACGACACCAATACCGCTGAGCGCCTTCAGCCACTCGTCGGGCAGCACCGCTTTGCTACGAAAGGTCAGCACGAATGTGGCCAGAAACAGCGCCAATGGCAGCACCCAGACCATCGGAATGGTGCCCATATCAGTCGAAATTTTAGAGGTCACAGCCAACATCAAAGACGACGGCACAAAAGCCAAAAGCAACCAGATCGCAATGCGGTCTGCATCAATGCGCGTTTTGGGGGCCTCTGACACGGTGGCGTCATCCGTCTTGGCCGGTTTGGAAAATACCGTCCACGCAATCGCCATAAGGCACATACCAAACGCAATGAAGCCCGCCGCCCAGCCCTGACCGATGGCCGTCGCTCCCAAGATCGGCTCCGCCACCAGCGGAAACGCCAGCAGCGCCACCATCGAGCCGAGGTTCGACGCTCCATAAAGGAAATAAGGATCGTCCCCCGAAGGCGCGCCCGACGCGCGATACCACGCCTGAATAAGCGGCGCATTCGCCGACAGAACCGCGAATGGCACACCCACCCCCAGCGCGAAAAGACCTAATGTTTGCAAGGTGATGGGGCCGTTAGGGTCAAACGACCAGCTTTCGGGAATGGCCAGCGGCAAGAACCACAGCCCCAACGCCCAAAAGCCCAGATGTACGCCCAATTGCGCACGGATCGGCACATAGCGCACCAGGATATGCGCATAGAGATACCCTGCAATCAGAACGGTCTGGAAGAACAACATTGCCGTGGTCCAGACCGCGGGCGCGCCCCCGATGACCGGCAAGACCAGCTTGGCAAACAGCGGCTGCACGAAGAAAAGCAATGATGCGCTCAGGAAAATCGTAAGCGTGAACAGCACGATCAAGCCCCGCCCTTCACGCCCCTGCGCGGTGTTTTCAGTTAGCGATACATCAGACATGGGCCCCACCCTGCGAAACGATCAGTTGACGATTTCGCAACAGAGTGTCGCCCGTTCTGGGCCGAATTAGGGCGAATGGGGGACCGAAACTCGGCAATTTTGGTGCGTTGGACCGTGCATTTTCAGATCGCAGTTTGGCGGTGCACCGCCGCTTCGCCTTAAGGTCGCGCGAGCTCGCGGAAGATGCGCTCGCCCTTCCCCACCCCCTAACAAAAAATACCATGCTGGACGGTGGCGCGGCTAACTGCTGCGATGCCGGGACATTCCAAACAAAGGAGTTTCCAGCATGGTTAAGAAAGCAACACGCATTTTGCGGTTTGTGGCAGCGGTTGAAGACCAGCCCGTTGTCGTCGGCCTCGATGTTCACAAGAAGACCTATTCTGTCGCCCTGTTTTCCAAGGAAGACGGGGTGGTCGAGAGTTACACCTGCCCGTCGGGCGAAGAAGCACTGGCTCATCAGCTGACGGAGTTGGGTATAAACATAGAGCATATCGTTTATGAATCTGGCCCAACCGGCTTCGCTCTGTCGCGAGTTTTGAATGACGCAGGCTTCGATGTTTCCATCATTGCTGCTTCGCGCATTCCTCGTGGATATGCTGCGGCGGCGAAGAACGACCGGCTGGATGCGGTCAAACTGGCAACCTATTATGCGCGGGGGTTGCTACGCCCCATCGCGGTCCCGACCGTAGAGCAAGAGGGCTACCGCGCGTTGGTGCGGCGGCGCAAGCGGATCGCAGAAAGCCGAGGCAAGATCAAACAGAAGATCAAGGGGTTTCTGCTGGCGTCCGGTATTGACGAACCGGATAGTATCCAGAAGTGGTCACTGGCGGCATCCGCCGACCTGACCGCGCTCGATGTGCCGCCACAACATCACATGGCGCTGGCGTCAATGGTGCGCGAGTATCTGTTTTTGCTTTCTGAAGACAAGATGCTCCGCGCGGAGATCCGTGCCGCAACCAATCGCATGCACCCCGGCCCCTATAAGCGCCTGACCTCAGTCGTCGGTGTGGGGGAGACCGCCGCGACAAACTTCTTGGCCGAACTGTTCTCGCCAGAGCGTTTCAACAGGCCAGAGGAAGTGACCTCGTATCTCGGGCTGGCCCCAGTCGTCAGCCAAAGCGGAGGCAGCGCAGGTCGCGCCAGGATCAGGCCAGTGGGCCAGAAACGCCTGCGCGGCATTCTGGTCGAAGCGGCGTGGCAGTGGACATGGCGCGACCCGGAAGCCAAGGAACTCTACAATCGACATTTTGCGAAGCATGGGATCGGGCAGAAGGCCATTGTTGCTGTTGCCCGAAAGCTCGCAATCAAGCTTTGGCGGCTGGCGGTGGATACACCGCCGACGCCAATGGGGGATGCTGCGCGCGGGGTCCGGTCGGCATAACCGACAGTAAAAAAGGGCAGCATCCCCATCAACCAGCGCGTACCGAAAGAGGTACTTGGTGACCTTTCATCATCATGTCAGGCACGAATAAGAAAAGGCTTACGCAGCTCGGTGAACAGTGTTGGTTCGACTTCCGAACTCGGTGCCTTTGACAGGTACGGTGAGCATTGCTGCGGCCAATGCCCAATGTCTCAGATGCGGACAAATTGATCTTTCGCGGCGCTTGCGCCAAGGTCCGCTGTTGCAGCACGGACGCATGCTTTTCACCGCCCTTCGCAGAAAATTACTCGGAATTTCTATTCCACCATTTGTTAGGGTTCTTGTCGGACTGGTCGCCTCGTATTCGGGTTGCATAGGCTTCGGTTACGTAGACGACTGGTTCTTCATAAGAATGTAAGCGGTGGATGAGTTTTAACGCCGTTTTCAGAATGGCCTCATCTCTTGGTATTGAGAACATCAAGGCGCGCACTTTGCGCCTTGTCGCTGCCTGCATTGCTCCGCTGGCGGTCCCGTGTTGTCCTCTGAAAAATTGCGTGCCGGGGGCAGTCTCAAAAGCCACATGGTCGTAGTCCCCATAGGCTAGTCCTACTTCCTCAGATAACGCCAGCCGTATGCGGTTATCATCCTCTGGACCCAGCTCGACTCTGAAATTCAAGACCGGCTGCAGACCGAAGGACTCAAAGGATACGTTTTCCAGTATGCTGTGTTGCATGTGGTTAGCCTCTGTAAGTTAATTAGTTGGATCAACACAATCCGCAGCGCGCCATCGTTATTGGATGGCGCGGTTTCAACAAACGCCGGTTCCTACGCCTGCTTGTCCGAACGCCTGCAAAGCAAAACCAATCTGCTCCTCAGTCATCCTGGCATTCATCTGAGTGCGGATGCGGGCCTGCCCCTTGGGTACTACTGGGTACGAAAATGCAGTGACAAAGATACCTTTTGCATAAAGCGTATTTTGGAAATCCGTGGCTTTTGCAGCGTCGCCAACCATAATTGGCACGATAGGATGGGTATCACCTAAGATCTCAAAACCTATCTTTTGAAGGCCATTGCGCCAGAGCATCGTATTGGCTGAAAGCTTTTCTCTGATGTGATTTGCATCTTCCACCATGTCCAAAGCAGTGATTGACGCTGCCACAATGGCTGGCGGCAAGCTGTTGGAGAAGAGATAGGGCCTCGCACGTTGCCTGAGCATATCGATGACCGGCTGCGGGCCGCATATGTAGCCGCCTAGCGCACCACCAAGTGCTTTCCCAAATGTGCCAGTCAGAACATCCACATTCGCTGGTTGGTCATAAAGCCAGGGCGTTCCTTTGCCTGCCCGTCCCAATATTCCTGTAGCATGGCAATCATCCACAACAACCAGAGCATCAAATTCCTTCGACAAGTAGGAGATTTCAGGAAGGGGCGCTATCGTACCCCCCATGGAGAAAACACCATCTGTCACAACTAGAAGTCGTCTCGCGCCTTGAGCTTTTGCGTTTATCAACTGGCAGCGCAGATCAACCATATCCCGATTTGCATAGCGATACCGCTTTGCTTTTGACAACCTGATCCCGTCAATCAAAGATGCGTGATTTAAGCTGTCAGAGATGATTGCATCTTGGGGGCCAAGAAGCGCTTCGAACAAACCGGCGTTGGCGTCAAAACATGAGGCAAACAGGATAGCATCGTCTTTCTCCAGATAAGTTGCCAATCGCTTTTCAAGCGTCCGGTGCAAATCCAGTGTTCCGCATATGAACCGAACACTGGCGACGCCGAAACCGTGTGTCTTCATTGCTTTTGTTGCAGAGGTGATCAGCGCTGGATTATCAGCTAAGCCAAGATAATTGTTGGAACATAGGTTGAGAAATGGCCTGTCTTGGCCGTCGATATTGATCTGTGCAGATTGGGCCGACGTCATTTGCCGCTCGTGCTTGTACAAACCATTTTGTTCTAACACCGATAGATCATCAGTGAGGCTATGAAGAAAGGACTCAGACATCTGTTGGATACTCGATCTGTGTCGCCCATTCAGGATGTTTATGCATCTCCCAATAGAGCGTTTTGATCCGTGTGGTGATAGGTCCAGGTTTTCCGTTGCCGAATGCGACATCGTCAACTGTGCTGACGGGCATAATCCCACCAGCAGTTGAGGTGATAAACACCTCTTCGCCGCCCTTCAAGAACTCTGGCGACACATCGCCAACCGATACTTTAAGGTCCAACTTGCGACATAAATCGAATACGGTACGGCGCGTGATACCCGGTAGCACACCAAATTCGGGAGTATGGAGCGCCCCATTGTTGACCACGAAAACATTGAATCCTGGCCCTTCGGCAATATTGCCGTTGGTATCGACGATAAGCGCAGTCTCCGCACCCTTTTCAAAAGCGTCATACAAGCCACGCACAAGGTCCAGCCAGTGGTAGTTCTTGATCGAAGGATCGACCGACTTGGGCGGTATGCGCACAACATCACTAATCGCGATGCGCAGCCCACGCTTCATTTGATCAGGGTTTGCAACAGAGCCATAAGGCACTGCAAATGCCATGAACCGATTGACGGCCTCACGGGGATCTCGGCTGAAGTTGGGTGAACCTCCACGCGTACAGAGCATTTCAACATATGCATTTTGGTAGCCTGATAGAGCGACGCAGTTTGTGAGAATATCGGTAACTTCAGACCGATCAAACGGAATCGTCATATTCAGCTTTTGAAGGCCTGCAAAGAAGCGATCTAGATGCAAATCAAGCCGGAAAAACCCCCCGTCCCATACGTGCACAGTATCGTAGGTCGCGTCGGAATGCAGAAACCCCCAATCTAACACGGATACTTTTGCGTCCCTCATCATCAAGTACTGCCCGTCTTGAAAGGCGATGCCTTGCGGGTAATCGTAAGGGTCTGTGTAGGATTGGGATATCTTTGGAAATGTCATCGGGCAGCCTTCTTTTTAGGTTCCCAGACAACTTACTATCGCATGCATGGTAAATTGCCCAATACTGAGCTATAAAACAGGTAATTTGCTTATTAATTCCTCATTTGAAGGGCAGAACGAGAAATGCTGGATGAAAAAGACCGATCTATCCTACGTGAACTTCAACAAAATGCTCGCATATCTTCAGAGGAACTGGGTGAAAAAGTAGGTGTATCTCGGTCCTCAGCTCAGAGACGCGTGCAAATTCTGCGTGAGACGGGTGCGATCGACAAAGAAATCGCTGTCGTCAGCACAAAGCATGCCGATGCTACCATGACATTCATTGTTGAGGTGGAACTTGAGCGTGAACGGGTAGATTTGCTTGATGAGTTTCGCCGATCAATGTTGAAGCTGGAAGAGGTACAGCAGTGTTACTACGTGACCGGTCACACTGATTTCATTCTAATCGTTTTGGCTCAAGATATGGTAAGCTATGAACGATTTACGCGCAGAGTATTCACCGAAAACCCAAATATCCGACGCTTCCATACCAACGTGGTCGTGGACCAAGTGAAGGTTGGTCTATCAGTACTGATGTAAAAATTCTGTGCAGAAAAAGTCCTTTCATAATGAAGTGTTTCTTGGGCTCCGCTTCTACTCAACACGTGAAAGCTGACGTTCATACAGGTTGCAGCATCGGTGAGATTGGGCTGATTGTGTTGAAAAACTCTTGCTTGATCGAAGTGGTAATCGCTGATTCAATTCCTTTATTGATTGGGGGATTTGGCGATGATGGGACCAAAGCAGGAGGCACAAGCGGCGCTGTTTTACG
>NZ_JAHTBL010000017.1 GCF_020177595.1 Cognatishimia sp. MH4019
TTCTCGCCGTGGCTCTTACGTGTTCCGGGTTTCTGTCTCATCTCCACTCCTTGGTGGTTACGATGTGCCAGAAACCCTCTCTTATCAAATCAACCTAAACTGTCCCATTGGTGCTGACGTCAGACATCTTGGCCTATTGGGGGATCGCCTTCATATTTTCAGATAATGAAGAATATGCGACGGAGCGGACACCAACGAAGAGAACCTACTCTCTGTAGCAATCCTCTTCGCCTCACGAAAGCCTCCCGGTACATACTCAATGACGGACTTTTGTGTGACTGCGTCATCTTTACTGCCGTTAGGTAACCATTGATAATATCCGTTTAAGAGCAACGATCCGTCTACGAATGAAACGGGGCCAAAGAGTTTGAAATATCCAAGTGTTTTATTCGGTTCGTAGACGAACGGTGCAAGAAAAAAACCGGGTTGTTTCAGGAGCGTACCAGTAAACTCGACCCCATACCTTTGACTCTTTGAAGGCGCACTAGGCGATGGGCTCCCTAGCTTGTGCTGCCTCCAGCAGCGACTTGGTCCATCGCTATAGACATAAATCAAATCGTTGCGCAATTCTCCAGGGCGAACTGCCGATTCAACGTATGACCTGAAGAACCCGTTTGGAATTTCCTCCTCTGAGACAGCCCATGCGTGGTCGTTACTTGGACTAGTGCAAAAGTTCATCAAACCCTTCTCGACAGGTTTACGCGAGTTCTTCAAGCCCCTCCGAACAGGGTCATGGAACGGCTCCGCACCTAAAGGATAGAACAATATATTAGCATCTTGGCCGAAAACTTCACAGATGCGGTAAAGCGTGTTTATCTTCGGCGATGACTTTCCGATTAGTAGCCGCTCTAGTTGGGATCTACTTAGTCCGATAGTCGATGCAAGAGCCCTCTTGGATATGCGTCCGGTCATAAGCGTCTTCAAATTCGCCGCAAACACATTGCGCAAAGGAATCTCCGCAGATGGACCGAGAGTATCTTGGTCAATGTGTTTCATTTTGCAGCTCTCCCGTGCAGCAGCGATTCCAATGTGGTTAGTCTCGCAGATCGATCACTCTGGATCGCGAACCTCGACCTTGATCTGCTCGTCTTCTCGGGCATCGACTATGATGGATGACGTAAAAAAATGCTGCCAAACTTCCAAAAATAGAGCCAATATCAGAGCATTGCACACGCAGACCTCGCATGTGCGACCGGTCCCAGTAACGGCACATGATGTATCGTGTCCGAAGATCTGTAAGAAAACTCGGACACACAGATGCATGTAGGCTCGCTGGATGTAAATTGTGGGAGAACACCATAGTTACTGACGCTCTCCCACACCACTTGCGTCTTCGCCGCTCCCGCTTTGAGTCCTCTGGGGGGAAACAGAATGCCCGTGAGTGGTAAGGAGCTGCCAAAGACGGTGGATCTCTTTGAAGTAACGGTCGTCGCCGAGAGCAGCACTACCCGAATGAAGGTATAACGTCTTGATCTCGCCCTCATCCTCGCTGTGCGCGACGACGACCACTCCCGCGCCGCCCGGAAGTGGAGTAGTAGACACTTCGGTGGGGTGCGGCCGACGCGGAATTCTCACCTTTATTAACTCAGTGTACTATTTCCCTCCTACTTCTCACCCCAACAGAAACTCGGTTAAGAGGGTTAGGCCGTAATGGCAGATCTGACGCGAGCACTGTCGCCTCACTCTTATTGAGAACTGGCCTAACAGTGTCGCCATACGAGGCTTCGTAGTCAGCTATCTCTGGAAAGAACTCGAGCAACTCTCGACGAGCTTCATCGTCCAAGGCAGAGAGCCCAACACGTCCTGGGTAGAAACTTTCTGTCAACACCCCTTCTGAATACAGAATCTCGTGCTGGTCAAAAAACAGATGAAAGTACTGAACTGCAGAAGGATGACAGACTTCGATGCCCTCGGCCGCCGTTAGATGTTGAGCTGCGGCCAGAACTTCCTCTTCTCCAAATAGGAGTTCAACCTTATGACCACGAAAATGAATACGGTGCTGGGGAGATACAAATAGGTCGCGATGCGGCTTACCTTCACCGAGCGCGCCTGGGCGAATGCGTATTGGCCGTAGATTACCCATACCAAACATAAGCTCATAACCACTAAATACCCTCGATCCAATCCACCTTATCTTCTGCAGACCCCTGTCATAGGTGAGAACACGATCTCCGACTTTGAGCTTTTCGACTTCAACCTCCCCGCTCGAAGTAAAAATTCTGGTTCCTTTCGCAAAACATGGAGGCATAAGTTTAATGGCATTGTCATCATCACCATCTTGCTCATCCAAACGCTCTAACGCGCTCTCCGACAACACAACCCTTGCAGGTGGACCGCCCTCCGTAGGAACTTCGATGCCCATCTCCAAGTCGCCATCACCATCGATGTCGCCAAGGAGTTGCACGTTCATAACGCTGCTATCATTTGGAGTTTGGTTGACGAATTTATAGCTCCCACGATTCAGCCCGACAGCGGCATCAAGACTTACCGAACGCACCTCTCCATTCAGAGCCTCTTCAGCACGCTCATAGTCTGAACCGGAGATAAAATAGGCGGTATCGCTTCCGGCCGCGGAAACTCCTGAAGCTCCGATCCCCTCCAATGCGGCAGCGCTATTGCCAGAACTCCCCTCGTCTCCACCTATGCTCTCTGAGGATTCAAGCCTGCGGGCATTCTGACCCAAGCCCAACGTGATCACCTTCACATGGTCACTGTTTTTCCCCTCCAACCTTTCTAGCTCACGCGAAAGCATCAAGCGGGGGGTCATACCAGATTCGCCATCGGACGAAGTGATTAAGAGCTCCAGTACATCGGACTTATCGATACTTGATATAAGGGTTAGATCGTCGCTCGTGCCGTGAGGGCCAGCGGTTTGATATGCGTAATCAGGACTAACCCCGTTGACTGGATCATATAGATCAGCAAGGTCTACAACAGTCCTCGCGTCGGCGAGCTGAAACAAGTCCTCGAACGAAACAACCAGGGCCTCGCTGTCGGCACTGCGGAAAACCAGTATGTTATCTTCAGGACCCTGACCGATAGTATAGACTGCCGGTGAGAACCCGAGATAAACTGAAGGAAAGCCAGTAATTTCAAAAGATCTGCCACCTTCAGAAACGACCGCCTCGATCGAAATCTGCCGCCCCGCATTGCAATCTGTAAGATTCAGCTGACAAATATCCCCGCCGGAGATAAAGAACATTGCGGCGCGGCCAGTCGCGCCCACGAAAGGTCCCGCTGATGTAGTTACAATGTAGTCGCCGCGACCATCGCAATCGACATCACCAACAGCCAACATTTCCAACCCGTAGCGGCTTATAGCCGGCGCTCCTAAAAACGAATAAACACCATTCCTTGGCATCATTTACCCCTTTTTCGAACCGTCGGCCTTAACCGACGACTGCACCCCGAAGTGTCATTATTGAGATGACATCGCTTACCCATAAGAAGTATCGCGCACTTCAGAGGGCCTCGGGGATGATCCAAAATGCAACAAAGAGGCCGCAAAATGGGGCAAGACTACATCTGACAGATGTAGAGGTGGGGTGGGGTGGTGGTAAAATGGTGCCGCAGTGGCTGACATTGCAACCTGGAGTGGTTTGTTGGGCGTTTGCGTCAGAGGAAGAGAGCACGATCATGTGATCCAGTCTTCAGCTTCCAATTCGTAGTGGTCGTCGTCGTCAAACGATTCAAGTTCGCTGACGTGCGTTGACCCTTCGTCGGGCAACAAGGGGAATACGTCCGGTAGATCTGACTTTGTCGAGATGTTGGAAGAATTTGTGTCTTCTGAACGATCGCCGCCAAGCAATCCTTTGAAAATGCGTTCAATGAGGTCAAAAAGCCTCGCGAATATATTGCTGGGACCCGAGTCTTTTTTGTCCGATTGTTCTTTTTCAGGATTTGACGGTTCAGCAGCACCCAGATCATGGGTCTCGCTTGATTGTGGTGGCTCGCTGTCATCGTCAGGCGATATCAGCCTGACGTTATCGGGATCTTCAATGAGTAGCGAGAAGCCATCCCTGAAGTTTACCGTCTCAACGTCTACAACTCTAATGTCTCCGCCTGGACCACTCAGCCATGCACCATCGTCCCCTACTAGCGCTGAGTAGTCGACGAAGTCGCCGTCAACAACAAGCGCATCGTGTCCAGCGCCTCCGTGAATTCCGTCGTCCCCACCCGAAGAATGCAGGATGTCGTCACCGTGTCCTCCGACTAAGAAGTCCATCTTCTCAGTATCAAACATCTCATCATCGCCATCGGTGCCAAACTCTGTTCGGCCTTGAAGGAATGCGGTTTCTGACCGATCCGAAGCATCCCACCAAGCAGAAGAGTTCTGATTTAGCTCAGCTAAGGCATTGGACCGGGGCGATTCGTCATCCAGAGCATCATAGAGCCCCCAGCTGCCAAATTTTGTCGGGGAGTCAACATCTGTGAACTGCATGAAAGGACCATCAGATGCTGCGGACCAAATGTCCCACAAATCACGATATAGTTGAGCCATCTCATCAGATCTGACGAAACCAGCAAGAGCTGACTGCATTGAAGCGATCTCTTCGTCCGAAATGTCTTGTACGGCAAATAAATGGTGTACGTGCTGGCCGCCTTCGTAGGCTATCAAAGATAAATCATGTTGGTCTGCGATAACAGACTGTGCTTCAAGCTCTTCAGCTACGTCTGGCAAGCCATGCCATGGGCCATGCGATCCGAGCATGTCAAAGAGGTATTGATTGATATCGATTTCTGGATCGTCAATTGCGGTAAGAAACTCGCTCCGAACCTGAGGATCAGCGATGACACCTGCTCCAAAGTAGGTTGTTGTCCCGAGGGCATCGAAAACGGAACTTGGATCTACATACTCTTCAGGTTCATGCTCTAGCCAAAGCGGCGCCTCGATAAGTTGCTCGGACACAAACGAATTCGATGCGAAAGTGCCAAGTACGGTCACCAGACGACTATCTGCGTCGTCGGCAAACACGTCCTTCCAAATCGTTGCCATCTCGGTTGCGAGTTTCGACTGATAAGACAAATACGCCGGATTTGACGCACCCCCAGTTTCCCCCCAATCCAACTCCGCTCTCTGGATCAAGGACTGCGTCGCAGGAAATGCTGTGTTCCAAGCTTCGTTCCCAAGTTCGACATGAGCTTTGAGCTCAGGATCAAGATTATCTCCCACATACTCAGCAAAGTTTCTTATGTATTCTTCCGTCGCTTCTTGGGGCATCGTGAACCATGGATCAGCGCCGATTTGATTGGCTAGCAAGACCATGACCTCTACCGGAGGCCCCTGTTCTGTCGCATAAGTCACGTTGTTTAGGTGTGTTCGATCATTCCAGATACCATCAGAGGAGTCATTTACCCTCATCCACTCCATAAAACGCAACTGAGCGCTGTCTTCTATTAAATGAATCCAGTCAGGGTTGAAGACGGCACCTATATCGAGCAATTCTTCGTGTTCTTCACGGAAAACAGCTATGTTTCGTAGATAATCTCCTTCGTTGGAGGGGTCAGTTTCTGTGATGCGTATTTCTAGGTTCGAAGTGCCATCAATTTCAAAGACAATGCGCCCATCTTCTTCACTGTGAATTTGCGCGTTGGGGATTTCAATCGTTCCCTCACCCTCATGTTCGAGAATGTAACGGCCTGCGCGATACTCTGGTGCAAAGTGTTGCTGTTCTTGCCCGCCGTCCCACGCCCAAAATAATGCTACGTGATTGAAATCGTCGGGTATGTCTACTGGCCATCCGTCTTCGTCGGCCTCGAGGACATCGTCAACCTCGTCCGAAGGAACCCAGTTAAATTCAGTGTCCTGCCCAGTCCATGCACGAGATGATTTTACCAAATCTATGAACGGCTGCTGAGTCGCCCAATCAGCGATGCTGGACAAGTTGAATGACACTGTTGGCTGTTCAATACCCTCAAGCGGAAGCTGCATTTCCTCTTACCCAGTCGATACTTACTTGAGCCACTTCCCAACTGTTCGAGTTTTTTAGGCATGGCACCATCAATCTAAACTGAACGCCTTGACTAACGGCACAATGCCTCAAGTTGCGGCCAGGGCCTGGTTTTCATGTTCAGATTTACTTCAGCCATACTGCTCTTGGGGAGTGTTGTCTTTGCTCACTTATCGAATGGACTCATCGCCGGCGGAACGGTTGTAAGTGGGAAAGGGCCTTCGTTCATACTGAAATAAGCTATGAAAACCAACCAAAGTCATTACAGTGACGCTCCCAGCTAACAACCAGTTATAGACACGAACAAGCGGAATGATGTTTGAGAGTTTCGACTGCGTTCGCCGTGGATGAGCACGGAAATGATCTCGCACGCGATTCTCAGATGGTGCCAAGACACCGGAGTTGGCTGGCATTACATCGCACCAGAAAAGCTCATGCAAAACGCTTTTGCTGAAAGCTTCATTGGCCGATTGCGGGATGAATGCTTTTACGAACACATCTTCGGCAATCTCGCCGAAGTATGAAAGATCATCGAAAACTGGAGGATTGATTACAACACGCAACGGCCACACATATAACTTGGCGGGCTGGCACCGGCCGTCTACGCAAATCTCCAATGTTCCCCCAAGCCTGCCTTGCTTGAGCTACGCAAAGGCTCCGCTCAGCAGGTCTTGACCGAAACCATATCAATAGAAAGAAACAGGCACGGATTCGACACCTAAACGGCCCGGCTCAGGGCGCGGGGTCATCTCCACTTATCTCTTTGTTAACTCTCGCCGCACCGATTTCCACAAAGGTCTAGGTGGCTACTCAAGATCGCATGATGTTTACGGTCGGTCCAGCAACTCTATGGCGGCTGAAAGCATTTCGGCACTCTGGCCATAACTATGGCCCGTGCTTAGACTTCACTGGACCTTAGCTAAATCAGAAACTAGTCCTACTGGAAACATCCATCCAAACTCTTACTTCAATGAATTTATGCAGCTTTTCCGAGCTTTACGCCATCTCTGTTGCCTTGAACCAAGCATGATGGCTTGACGCCGAACCTTCTCTGAAAGGCTATACTGAAGCCTTCTTCCGATTGATACCCGACTTTAACTGCGACTTGCTTTAAAGTCAGTCCCGATTGAAGCAGTCGATTTCCTTCTTGAACACGCATCTGTTCAACAAATTTTGCAGGTGTATCTCCAAACCTTGCCTTGAAACGGCGTGCAAATGTTCTTTCAGACATCGCTGCCAACTCGGCCAATGTCGCCACATCAAGTCTCTTATCGAGGTTACGTATTATCCAGTTAACGAGTCCGTCAAATCGGCCTTGT
This sequence comes from Cognatishimia sp. MH4019, assembly GCF_020177595.1. Classification (GTDB taxonomy): domain Bacteria; phylum Pseudomonadota; class Alphaproteobacteria; order Rhodobacterales; family Rhodobacteraceae; genus JAHTBL01. The sequence continues at coordinate 7,271 of NZ_JAHTBL010000017.1, forward strand.
GACGAGATTTGTGCAGACAAAAAGTCGCTAATTTGGACATCTGAAACTTCTCTCACTGTATGAATAGTGAGAAGTTTGGCAACCTCCAGTTTCGTTTCTCGGCCCAAATCAGCCTGAATCATCCCTAAAGCCATGTGAATCCCACAAGCGGCTCCAGCAGATGTCCAAAGACAGCCATCTTGAAAAAAGACTGCATCACTTAGCACGGTCACATCTTTTGAAAACTTGTTGATTTCGCCTGCTGCTAGCCAATGGGTAGTAACCGTTCGATCATCAATGATGCCAGCCATCGCTAGCAACAGAACACCAGAGCATATCGCTCCATACCTTTCCACTCGACGATATGATTGGCCCCACCAGCTTATCATGAAATCGTCATTACATGCTCTCCTAATGTGATCTTCCAGACCGCCAACAACTAAAAGGGTATCAGACTGGTCAGGCCGAACTTGCTCAAGAGGGATAGTCTGTATGGGAACATCACCTTGGGCGGTTACTGAACCTCCCTTTGACGAAGCGATAGAAACCTTATAAAAATTGCGACCAGTAATTTCGTTCGCTGCGGTGAAAACGCTGGTCGGGCCTGCTAGGTCGAGGAGTTCAAACCCCGGAAAAACGCATAGGATAACTCGTTTCTGATATGTTGCTTCATGCATGTTATTCTCCTACTAGGCAGGTGATTTTCTATAACTCAAAGGCATTCCCGACGCGGACGGAATAATCCCGTGACTGCAGCTTTTTCACCGGGCCGAACACGCACGACCACAAAGAAAGATGGTGAGAGGCAATCACCCATGATTTTTTTTCAACCTTAGTGCTTTCACTATGGTTTCATCGAATTTCTTTGCCAACTTGCGCTGCGATTGTATGTCAATATTTGGATTAATCAGAATTATTCCGCTGAAAGCTGAATATTCGAGAAAAGCATATTCTCTCGCACTCTCATGAGTTAAGTTGAAACGTGCTTCATATATCTCAGCAACAACATCCATCCGCGTCGAATCTGCTTCGTCCACCACTCGCGCCACTTCTGGAATGCGTCGTGCTAACTCTCTGATTCCCAACTCTAGACGATAATCTATCGACATAGCAGCGTCCGAAAGAGCTTTATACTGATCGGAGACTGATAAAGATTGGTCGACCTTGCTGACTACGTCGGATGTTTGAACCTCCAACCACTTGTTAGCCAAAGCTAGCAAATACGTTTTATGGCTATCAAAGTGATGGTAGAAAGATCCCCTTGTCAGACCCGAAGCTTTGCATATTGCCTCTAGTTTCAAGGCTTCTGGTCCATCTCTTGAGAGTTCGGCAAGACCAAGTTCAATCCAATCAGTTTCGGTGTACCGACGCTTACGCATCAATCGCTTCCTTTCCTCATTGCGATCTTAACCTCGTCCAAGCGGGTTTGTTCGATAATCAGAGATGTGAGCAACGAAAAATCATCATTCTTACGACAGCTACCGCAGCTCTGAGTTATCGTATAGCATACTTTATAGTATGTTTTGAGGCAACCGAATTCTCTTTTGAGCTCAAGGGTCTCATTGCATAGTCCCCTCTGCGAAAAATTACTACGTAAAATCAGTGCGATAACCTCATGCTAGGAGCAGCTAAAACCCAACAGTTTGAAAGACCGTATATTAGACAGGGACTACTCTTTCCGTGAAGTAGCAGAGATCGCCGTCCAACTGGTTTGATCCTGAGAAGGCGTAGGTTTCTGCAGTTTTCGATGAGCGAAGACGTCAACAGGCATACAGTAATTCAGACTAGGCTGACCCCGAATGTATTAATTGGATCGTTGCTTTTGTGAGCAGGAGGGTTTTCTTAGAGCCCTCTCAAGTGCATTGTGTTGGATGTCCGCCATTATGGTCTTTGGAACCAAAGGCAGCAAGGATTTACAGACAGTCTATCTCACCTGTTTGGTTTCACGGCGCGCAGGCACGACGGTAATCCCCCCCGAAATTTAGGGGTGTGCGGAAGTAGAATTTTCTCGAAGATGGAAGAGGAGATTCTGATGAAGAAATCGAAGTACAGTGACGCGCAGATCATGGCGATCCTGAAGCAGGCAGAGAACGGTGTGCCGGTGTCTGATTTGTGCCGCGAGCATGGGATGAGCAGCGCGAGCTTTTACAAGTGGCGCTCAAAGTATGGCGGTATGGATGCCAGTCTGATGGCGCGGATGAAGGAACTCGATGAAGAGAACAAGCGTCTCAAGAAGATGTATGCCGAGAAAAGCATGCAGAACGATCTGCTGAAGGAAGCCCTTGGAAAAAAGTAGTGAGGCCGTCTCAACGCAAAGAGATGGCCGAATGGGCAGTGCGCTATCGATCCGCCAGCATTGCGTTGGCGTGTCGGGCGTTTTCGATCAGCGAGACCTGCTATCGGTATCAGCCAAAGCTCAGCGATGAGAACGAATTGATCGCCGATTGGCTGGTGACGTTGACGGATCGGAAGAAGGCGTGGGGCTTTGGCCTTTGCTTCCTGCATCTGCGGAACGTGAAAGGGTTCAAATGGAACCACAAGCGCGTTTACCGCATCTATCGCGAGTTGGAGCTAAGCACGCGCATCAAGCCACGCAAACGGCTGCAACGCGAGAAGCCGGAACCACTGGCGGTGCCTGAGGCCCCGAACGAGGTGTGGTCGATGGACTTCATGGCGGACCAGTTGGCCGATGGTCGATCCTTCCGGACGCTGAACGTGCTGGATGACTTCAATCGTGAGGGACTGGCCATTGAGGTTGACTTCTCTCTGCCGTCTGAACGCGTGGTCCGGACATTGAACCAGATCATTGCCTGGCGCGGGACACCGTTGGCCATTCGCGTGAACAACGGCCCTGAATACGTCAGTGCCAGGCTTCAGAACTGGGCTGAGAAGGCGGGGATCGGCCTGATCTATATCCAACCGGGCAAGCCCCAGCAGAACGCCTATGTCGAACGCTACAACCGAACTGTCCGAACGGAATGGCTTGGGCGGTATCACTTCAACAGCATCGAGGAGGTGCAGGAACATGCCACGCGTTGGCTCTGGACATACAACAACGAAAGGCCAAACATGGGCATCGGCGGGATAACCCCGATGCAGAAATTGAAAGCAGCTTAGATTCTACTGACGTGCCCTTCTAAAAATGGGGGGATTACCCCGTCAATTCAAAGCTAAACGGACAAGCGCGCCAAGGAGTAACAGCCAGAAGACAATTCGAAACACCGCCATTGCCCGAGGAAATTCAGCCTTTTTAACTGGATATGGCAGTTGCCCATCAGGTGACTTTCCAGGATTAAAATTGATCTGTACGGTGCGCTCTGGTGTTATGATTTCAAGAACACGATTTTTGACACCGCGTTGGGTCTCGTAAAGTGTCGCGTTTGTGACATCCGCGTGTCGCAATATCCAATCGCCAATTTCGATCCTGTCCGAATAGATCAACATTTCTCGACGGCGCGCAAGCGCCCAAGCAAGCGACGGACGTGGTGGTCCTGAGATGCCAGTTGCCACTTTGACGAACGCAGACCAAACAGGAGCTCCAGTCATGCCGTGATCTTTCTTAGAAACATTCCATAAACTATTAAACCGGCATTCCCGAAGCGGCGTGCCATCAGACGCCCCAATTGCCTGAATCTTTTCTCTGGACAATCGATTTCTGCGCCCCTCGCAGCCATCAACAGCATGTTTTCTATAAGAACTATCGGGGACAGAATAGTAAAATCCTTAGGTTACTTGTGGAATACGGAGGAATAGATCTGACCGCCTCATAGTATGATCTATCTGCTTTTTTTTAACGCGCGATATGGCAGATCTCTGTTCCACATTAGAAATGTGGGTCGGCGCTTAGATTGGCGGAATATTTATGTCTTTTGTCATTTGCCCCGATGTCCCGCCAAGTTATTTGAGCGGCAAGTTCAACGGTCACACTTAAATCAAGGATCGTGGTTTCTGCAAAGTTCTTTTCGTTCATATCTGGTGACACAGAACTACAAAGACCAAAGGAAATGGCTTCCGAGAAAGAACGCAATCAGTGCGAAGAAATGCTGAGATCACAACACAAGTTCTTCGCTCACAGTAACGAGGTCGAAATGGGTCATGATCAATAAAATTCTTTTTGTTCTGAGATTACCACAGGTCATATTTCTCGTTTTGGTCACGTTTGTGGCGCTGCAGTTCGTGCCAGCGTTTCCTTTGCGCAACCTTGACGATCCAAGTCATTGGGGCGTGCTCGGTTTTGTTTGTGTCGCAGCTTTCCTAGCGTTATGCAAATCTTGGGATCTTGAAAGCCCGCCGTTGCGTTGGTTGTTCGCAGCCTTTCTGGTCGCATTACCAACGATTTATGTTGCAAACTGGCTTCGCTGGGGTGGGTCTGAGGCTGCTCTTTGGCTTGAACTTTTTGGACTTGCATTCTGGACAGGGCTAGCTGTCGTTTCGCTCTGGCGGAAACAGGTCATCTGGATCGGAGTGGCTCTGCATGCTGTTTGGGACGCCACTCATTTTGGTCACTCAAGCTACGTCCCTGATTGGTACATCGTGGCGTGCATTGCAGCTGACATCGGACTGGCAGGCTTCTTACTTGCAATCACTTCGACGACGGAAAGTGACGAAAGACAAAGCAAAGATGGAGCAGACAGATAGCCTCCCATTTGCCTAGGTTCTTGAAATAGTTTGAGCAGGTATGCTTCTTCGCAAAAAATACCGGACCGTTTGTAGGGTATTTGTCGGCAATCAGTCGCATTGGAGATAGGAGCATGGCTTTTAGTTCCTGAGCCTTCGAACTATAGCCAGCTCTGCATCGAACCAAGTCGCCCAAAGTACAGATATGTCACTTGAATCTTTCTCCAGTTCTTCAAGCATAACCTCAGTCTTTGGCCCCATTTTGGGGCATTGCAAAGTCGCTGCGGGCTGAGGATGCTTGGGGAGGTGTAGGGCTGGGGCAAGTTGCTTCAAATGTCTTCTCTCAGTTTGCGGGCGAAGTAATCTCGCTTGTCTGCTGAGGAAATACAGCGATTGGATGAGATCAGTACAAGCGGACATGTGATGGTGACAACGATTGTCCGAAGCCTCTTACGTGCTTCGCGCTGCTCCATCGCGGTTGGATTGGGAAAGCTGCGCGCAATAAATGCCAATCGATACATATTTTGCCGATACCAGTTGTTGTCGTCGATCATGATTGGAGAAAGCAAAAGCGCTTCGTCATTTTCAGGCAGGCATTGGGCAGGATTAGCCATAGTCTGTCTAGGTGTAATTGGGACTGAGGCAATGGCTCAGACTGCGGTGTGGCCAATGAGTGGGCGGGACACCCCTCAAGCGGGGCTTGACGGGGTAACCTTCACATACGGACCTCGAATGATACCTGCTCAGGGTGGTGGGTTCCGGTATGATTTCCATGGCGGGTTGGATTTTGAGGCACCGCTCTCATCGCCTATAGGCGCGGTTTTGGCAGGGCAGGTGATTGCTATCAATCCCGATGGATTTAGCTACCAATATAGCCAAGATGGTGGACTTACGCCTGGACCTATACCATCTGGAGCTTCGGTTGCTGCTGGTAATCAGGTTATAGTGCGAAGCTTTGATAATGAAGGTAGACAGCTTTGGCTAGTCTATGATCATCTCGAAGACATCGACGTCCAAGAGGATGATATTCTTGCGCCCGGCGAGCAAATTGGAACGGTTGGCGCAACAGGCACATTTAACGATAGCAACCCACACCTGCACCTTACACTGCTTGTGAACCGCCAATTTCCTCAGAATAGGTGGAGCAACGAAATCTATGCTCAGAACCCACTACAATTGTTTGACCTACCCGTAGCACGAGAGATGTCGTCAAATTTCGTATCTGCAAATATAATGAATCTCAGCCCAACCCCAAGTGATTTCACGCGCGGTGGGGTTGCCGCCGGTGCAGCAATAACGGGTCATTCAGTTCAGTTTACCCAGTCAAATCAATATGATCTAGCGGATAGGTTCGTTATCAGCGGCGGCGGTAGCAGTCGAGAGCTGCGATACTCAGAGATCATCGGTAGTCAAAGCCCATCAGAACGGGATCAACAGTTTCAGCAGGGGTTTGTCCTGGGTGTCTCGAATGTAATCGGAGCAGGGCTAGATCGACGTCGTACGGTGACCTTCATGATCGGAGACTATGATCGAACCGACGAGCCACAGCTTGATGGTGGCACAGCACAAGTTTCTTACGCATCCTTTTTGCCGGATCGAATTGAGGTTTTCGATCTATCGGATACTCAAATCTACGATGGTTTGGGAGCAGCGGATATTCTCGATCAAACAAATAGCTATAGTATGAATTTTGAGCGAACATTGGATCTGAACGGATTTGACCAGACTGCAGGCGGCTTGGCCGGGTCTGGTGTAGTTCGCCTCGGAGAAGCTACTCTCACACTCCAGAACGACGATGACACGTTATTCTCTGGTGTGATCTCTGGAGCTGGCAGCCTTTCGCTTCGAGGGAATGGAACCACAACGCTCTCAGGACAAAATACATTCGTTGGTCAGACACTCATATCGTCTGGCAAACTGAACTTGACCGGATCGTTGAATGGAGACGTTATCGTAAATGGCAATGGGCAGTTAACAGGAGTCGGTGGTCAAATTGAAGGCTCCCTCTTTGCTGAAGAGCGAGCGATCATCCGCCCTGGCACTGTCGATCAGGTTGGTCAATTACGGGTGTCAGGCGATTATCAACACGAAGACACGGCGCGTTATGTGGTAAGTGTCGACTCTGATGGGCGATCTTCCAAGCTTGTCATCGAGGGGACAGCGCGTCTGGAAGGCGGTGCTGTCGAGGTTAACGCAATTGGACCCCTTACTCCTTCTCATTCATTTACGGTTCTGGAAGCCGGTGGTGGTATTGAAGGAACTTTTGATGTCGTTAAAGTTGATTTACCCTTCTTGAAAGCCAGCCTTGACTACTCAGCCGTGAACCAACTGATTTTAGAGCTCGAGCGAATTCGTGGCGGCGCCGATTTTAGCCTAACTGCAAACACAGCAAACCAGTTACAATTTGCAGAGTATTTGACGGATCGTCAGTACGATCCGAGTTTGCGGCCAGTGGTCGACAAAGTCTCAGTTTTATCAAGCGAACGATCTCGCGTCTCTTACAGGACCCTTGGCGGATTCCAATCCTCGTCAGGGTGGGCCGCCTTGGTAGCGCTGAATGCAGATCAACTACAGGACGTGCTACGCACTTTTGCCGAGAAGAGTTATGTCAATAAAGGAGAGGGATCATCATTGAAGAGAAGCTCCCCTTCAACTGACACAGGATCATATGCGTGGCTTGATATGGGCTATGGATCTGTTTCATTGCCAGCGCAGGTTGATAGAGATTTTTTTGGGCTAGACGGATCCCTGCAATCGACTCGGTTTGGAACCAGATTCGGTGAGGTTGGAGACTACGATTTGGGCGTTTTTGGCGCTTATTCCAAGGGT
>NZ_JAHTBL010000018.1 GCF_020177595.1 Cognatishimia sp. MH4019
CTTCTCGCCGTGGCTCTTACGTGTTCCGGGTTTCTGTCTCATCTCCACTCCTTGGTGGTTACGATGTGCCAGAAACCCTCTCTTATCAAATCAACCTAAACTGTCCCATTGGTGCTGACGTCAGACAATTGCCAGCGCAGGTTGATAGAGATTTTTTTGGGCTAGACGGATCCCTGCAATCGACTCGGTTTGGAACCAGATTCGGTGAGGTTGGAGACTACGATTTGGGCGTTTTTGGCGCTTATTCCAAGGGTGAAATCGACTTTCGAGATAGAAGCGGTGAGATTTCCTATCGCTCATTAAATATTGGTTTGAGTGCTATTCGAGAAACAAATTGGGGAGATATTTCGGCCGGTGCCATCTATGGCAAACACACCTTCGAAGAAAGTCGCCATATCATGTTCTCTGGTGTGTCTGAGGAGGCGCGTTCAAACTATATCGCTCATAGTGTTGATCTCCATTTGAAAGCTCAAATGGCAGATATCAGCCAGAATCCAGAAATCTCGATCAAGCCAAACCTTAGTCTTTCTGCGCAAGGAGTGTGGGTTGATGGATACTCAGAAACCGGGGCTGGCGCGTTCAACCTTAAACGTGCTCCGTTTTCTAGTTGGGCAATGACATCAGGCATCGGAATTGACGTATCTTGGAAACCTAGTAGTAGCAACTGGACACTTCTTGGGGGAGCTGAGTGGAACCACCATCTCTTTCAGCATTCGGAGGTGCTTAGTTCTAGGTTTAAGACTTCGTCGAAGGGCTCCTTTGAACATCGCCGTGCCAAGTCTGACAGAAATTCGCTAGGCCTCTACCTGGGTTTGGAAAAAAAGCTCGGGGAAGCTGGAGGCATTCAACTTTCAATTGGGAGTCAATCAACAGCTTCCGGAGGGTTTTCAGGCATCAAGGCTTCGTTCTCGGCCGGGTGGCGTTTCTAGTAATTTGCCATCTTGATTGAGGCGGGACATAGCATCACTAGGATGCATCCTCGTTTCGCACCGCTGCTGTAGGCATCAGCTTTCTTAAGGTAACTTAAAAAATTGGAATGACCAAACATTCGATTGGAAGCCTACTCGTGCCCATATGTGTAGTTTTGGATCAGGCTCTCCAAGCCACCTCTTAATTTGTGTATCATCGAGTGTCGTGTTTGCGGGACTGAATCAGCGTATCAGTTCCTATCTAGAGAAGTGGTTATTTGACTGACTTTGAGCTGAGGTCAAATATAATTGACCTTTGCGCAGAGATCGGACGGCCCAGGACTGAACTTGTAATCATTCCTACGAGAAACCTTCTATCCGATCCTGCGTTCCTAGGAAACACTTTAAAAAAAACCTAAAGTGTTTGACGGGTCAAGTCATGCTTGTCTGGAATATCCTCTATTGAAACAGCATCGAAGGAAGACACCAACAATACTCCTCCGAAGCACAAAGCGAACGAACTGAATGGTCAAACTCGAACCTACAGCTGAACTTCTGTTCGCACCCGAAATACTCATCCAACCACAGTCAAAGATCAACAACCCCTTCGCCAACAAGTTGCTCGAATGAAGCAAACACTAAGTGCTTTGACAGATCCCTACTTAAAAGCCGAGCTTCGAAGCCCTTCAAGCAATATCTACAAGCCTTTTGCGCAACTAAGTCTTTTTGAGCAACATCGATCGTTGGCAAAATTTGCGATAGCTCATGAGAAATGTCACGGTCGTTCGGTGAGAGGATTATGTTGCCCGGTAAGAAACTCTCTGACGCGATACCGTTGGAAAACACAATCTCGTGCTGCGCGAATGCAATGTGAAAATACTCAACGAGCTCAGATTCAACATACTCAGCTAAACCACAATTGACGAGAAACTTGGCGGAAACCAGAACTTCGTTCTCACTGAACAACAGCTCTGTTTCAGCCGATCGAAAAAGAACACGATGTTGAGGTGATACAAGAATTTCACGGTTATTACCCTCAAAACTATAAGAGACCCGAACTGGACGCAGATCACCTTTCCCTTCTACTGCGTTCTTCCCAACCCACTTGATAGGTTGGGGGCCGTGATCCAGGGTCAACACGAAATCTCCGACCTTCAGGTCTTCAACCGCGCGCGCACCTCCAGGGGTTTCAATCATTGTACCGCGGCAAAAACATGCCAGCTCAATGTCGTTGTCCACACCAAACTGTTCATCGAGGTCCACGACCGTTCCCGCGCCAACGCCAGGCGAGCCGGTGATAGTTATTGACTGTATCTCTGGGTAGTTGTTCGATCCATCGTTGTCCCTAATCACGAAGTAATCGATTTCTGTGCCGTCAGAATCCGTGAAATGGAGGAAAGAACCTCTTTCAGTGGAAGTGCTCCCATCAGTTGAGACCACTTCCACAAATGCGATGTCCGAACCAACAAAAGTGAGGAGTTGACCATCGAATTCGACTTGTTCGCCAACGTCCAAGTCCCCGTCGCGATCTCCCTCAGTTGCAGCGAGGACAAGCGGTTCATCGACGGCGACAACTTCATTGTTTCGAGTAAGCGCCGTTCCGTTTTGGATATAGTTGGTGCCCACGAGGTCGGAAGAGATTTTGATCGCGTCGTAGACAAATGCGTCTTCCACCGGCGTAGCCAATGAGACATCGTTGTCGACACCGTATGTGTCGTTGAGGTTCGAGATGCCAAACTCTGAGAATTGCGGCGGTCCTGAAATTGTAACGGTTGCAATCTCAGGAAGGTCATTTGGCGTATCTTCGGCCTCGGGAAACACAAGATACTCAACTACATCTCCGGTTTCATCATCGCTAAACCTGAGAATGGTTCCAACTTTGGATAGTTCGGAACCGTCGGCCAAGGATACCTGAAATAGATTTGGAAGGTAGTGGCCTTCGAAGGTCAGAGTTCTCCCCTCAATTTCCACTTGCTCACCAATATCAAGGTCTTGATCACCGTCTCCCTCGTCTGCTGTCAAAACAAGTGGTTCTTCAACAGCGGCAAGTTCCTCATTCGCTGAAAGCACCACACCTGGTTGTACGTAGTTCGTTCCCGCAAGATCGGACGAGATCCTAATTACGTCGTAGACGTATGAATCTTCTCCAGGCTGTAGGCTGGACAGTGTTACTGTATCGTTCTGAGTATAGTCATCTGCTACGTGTTCGATAACGAACCCGCCGCTATCACTCACCGTTGGAAGGGTGATTGAGCTTATCCCCTCGATGTCCCCTAGGTCGTCGGAGAGCACCAAAAATTGCTTGATGTCGCTACTGTTTTGATTTTCCAGCGTAACTAGGAAAGAGGGGTCACTTACCGAGAATTGCTGCCCCGAGACCAGATCAAACTCGGTTTGTCCTTCACTTATGCTCTGAATTGAAGTTGTTGAATAAACATCTGATCCGATCTGAACGGTTTGTCCGACAGACCAGTCACCTTGAGGCCCTGCACCTTGCAGTATAGCGCCCTCTTCAACACCTATAAGATCAATGCCCGATGTCAGTTTCGCGCCACTGTCGCCAGAGTCTAGCGGGCGCGCGACTTCAATCAGATCAAATACCTGGGGATCACCAATAGAAACGTCTTCATCGCTCAGGTAGCTATCGATTTGGGCTTCAGTACCCTCATCGCCGAATGAGGCATTTGCGAATGAAATAGACGTGATGTCAGGTAGAGGGGCACCATCAACCTGAGGCAACAACAGCCAACGCACACCGCTACTGGTGTCTTCAACCAGCCAAAGATCGCCCGCGTAATCGGGGATAACATCTGGGCCAGATCCATCGTTATTTCCGTACTCAATCCGAGCGTTCTCGAACGACTTTACCGAAACCAATTCAACCTGTTGAGATCCCAGGTCAATTATACTTCCGACCGAAATCGTACCACTAGCACCCAGCTCGACAGTAACATTATCATGTACTTCTTCCAGACCACCGACATCGTAAACGGAATTTGAGAAGGGAAACACTCCGGAGTCGATTTTGATAATGTCGTGTATTGTCGTTGCGGAAACAGCGAGACTGACGTTGTCATCCTGGTCAAAGGAATCTAGTTGAATGGCGGAAACATTGGCCGGTGTAGCAGGCGTCGGTGGAATAGAAATACCGGTGATTCCTACGAGATTACCGGTTCCAGAGTTAGCATCATCGGACGGAAGTAAGAAAAATAAGTCCTCACCAGAACTCCCATCTGCCATGGAGAATTTGAGCTGAAACGCTCCTCGGGAACCCAAAGAGGCAGTCCCGCCACCATCAAGATTGGCCGATGCGCCATTGTAGTTCGCGATGTCGGTAAGGGTATAAGTTATTGGGCCATTCTCACCTTCATAGATGAGAGTATCACCAACGGCCAAGACGTTTTCTGCCGCTGTGAAAAGCTGAAGGCTATCCTCGACCGTGATTAGTTCGCCATCGACGCCCGTATCGAGAGTGGCACCGGATGAACTGGTATCACCAAGATCATCAGCAATGTGAATGGCGTCATGAAGTGTGAATTCGAATATCTCGCCTCCCGTCGTCGGTTCGGGTCCAAGCGATACGGCATTGTTCTGGTCGAAATCCCCCGAAGACGCCGGAGTCCCCAAGCTGCCGGATACAGCTCCTAAGTCGATGCGGAATATGCTCTCATGATCACCGGAAGTGTCTGGAATGCCAAGTGCAACTACTTGGGTTCCAGAGCTTTCCAGTAGAAATAACTGCACATTATCAACCGGTTCGCCCGTAAGGGAGTCGGAATCGAAAATCTCCGAGTTCTCGGCGTCTGCAATGTCAACAACTGTGTAGACTACACCGTTGATAACGAGCTCATCCCCGGGACCAATCTCGCCAGATTGCGTCTGATCATGCCGCAGTGTCACGTTGTCGAAGACACCGGTCAGTTCATCATTCGAAAATTCAAGGGAGGTATTACTTCCAGGCCAATCTGAAAGACTCGTCAGAACAATATCGTGAAGGATTTCATCATCAACGCTCGGGTCGGGATCATCGGCAACAGATGAATCACGGTCTATGAAGAGCTCGGGAAATATGTTGTCATCCAAGCTCTGAAGCGGCGAAGCAAACTGAGAAGACCAGCTAATTGTCACTACATCTTGAAAGCCATCAGGCGGAATGTTTGGACCGGTCAGGAAGGTAAAAACCCGCTCAGCACCGTCACTACCTTCGGAGGTTATTGTGATCGAAGAGACAAGAGCTGTTTGCGATTCCCCCTGAGCATCAAGGAAGGTGACATTGGTAATCGCAGAGTAGTAAATTCCCGTAACAACGTCGGTACCAACGGTAGGCTGCTGATCAACACGGACCTGATCACCGACGGATAGTGCGGGTACGTTCTCAGATACATTGACGTAGCCATCAGTATGTCCAATTAGCGTCCCGCCAATCGACCCACCACCGTAAATATTCGGATCATAGTTTGTTGCATAACTAAACTCAAAGGCATCATACAAGTTCACAGGCATCGATAAAATTCCCTTCGGAATCATGAGCCAAAACGAACGCGTTCACTTGCAAGAAGCCGCCCCCACCCCGCTAGCGGAAAAGACCAACCTAAGGCGCTGAGCGTGTCATTCGCAGTTTAACTCACAATCCCCTTCCGTTCGGCAGCGCCACCCGATCGCAACTGCCTGAAATTTAAGTGCGCAAGAGCCCACCTTGTGCACAGCTTAGAAAAGCGAAGGGGAGCTACTGCAACTTACGCATCACGCTCGCCACCACTTCATCGGGAGTCGTGCCACACACTTTGGCAATGGGTGAGGATCCAAATTGAGCCATGGTGGCATCAAGCTGGTCCAGTACTTGCCGCTAAACGAAGCGTTCTTAAGTAACTTCATGTTGAAAACATCGAGTCGATTGTTCGTACAAAATCAACGATGGTTTCGTCGGGGCGATGAGGTTGGAGTCCGTCGTGGCACGCCGGCGCAAGTTTGATGAGCAAGACTTGATTGATCCTGCCATCATTACCTTTCCTAAAAAGGGCTTAGTTTCTATGATGATTGGCGATCTTAGAATTGCGACAGCTATCTTTCGGATCAGTATCTTCGGTAATTTTGGTGACAACGCGGGACCTTCTTGCGTGCGCTCGAGAGCTGCCACGAACGTCTAGTTGTTGTTTTTCACGATAGGGTGGTGACAGGCGCTTTTAATACTTGATGGCCAACACAGTTTTGGACATCCGCAGCGCCAGCCCAGCTGTGTAGGGCAAGGTGCCAAGGTGCACGACGAAATCGAGGAGGCCTTTGTCGCTGCCTTGCGATACGCGCACTATATCGGTAAATTGCGCGCCGTAGATACGGTAATAAATGACCTTGCCGGCCAGTTTCTGAACAGATTTAACGTGCCCATTTGCGCGCGCGAATACTGATCCCGCCGGCGACGACCGTGAGTGACGCGGTGGACTCGCTTACCAAATCTAATCGCTTGCGCATTAGTCTTAATCTAGACGAGATTTCTCGTATATTGCTTACTATCTGATGCGTTTGGCTCTCTGCGGACTTAGAGGGGCACCGCACAACTGAACCTTTTATCGGCGTGATCAAGGCTAACAGTCGTGCCGACCTACCGTTTGATCTACGCTTGTGCCACTGTGGTGTGAGCCGTCTCACCGAAGACTTGTCGCGGCGGCACGTTTCCCTAGTTGCGGGATGGCCGCATCGAGGGACACATCTGACATTCGCAGCAAGATATCACTATCCGGTTCTGTTGATTTAACTGTGCTCTTTTGAGCGACGCTTTGTTGCTCTCTCAAACAACTTGATGGTCGGTCTGATGAGCGGCCTGTAGGCATGACGCAAGAGCCATCCAGGAAAGAATTGGCCTCGTTCTTCGTGTGCAACTCGCGCACGCGGATGCTCCATAAATCGAAAACCAGAAGGTCGATAGCCGGGGTTTTCGACATGGAAGGATAAACGATTCAAGTGTTTAAGATTTTTATAACCATAGTGATCCGGTGCGACAAGACGCACAGGGGCACCATGCGTTTCTGAAAGAGGTTCATCGTTCAAGCGGGTTGCTAAGATAACGTTTTTTTTCAGTAAGTCGCTAAGAGGAAGGCTGGTTCTGGCTCCATCTTGTGCTTTTAGAATAACAAATTGAGCCTCTTTCTGAGGTTTTGCGAGCGGCTCAATGAGGCGTTCGAAAACGTCCTTGAACAGGATGCCTTCCCATTTCAGATCGATAGAACTCCAGGTTGTCACGCAGTGAAAGTCAGCAACAATACTTGACATGGGCAACCTCGAAAGCTCGTTCATGATGGTAAGGTTTTGAGCTACATCTCCAGAGATTTGAATTTCAGGATTTTGTGTCTGGACCGGAAACCGGTTTGCAAATTGTGTCAGGCCAAATCTTGGCATCTCACCGATATCAAATTGTCCTCTTGGCAGCATAGCATTTGCCTCCTCAATAACGAAAATCACACTTTGTTGTTACATCATTGGATAGGTCCACATAAGTGAGCTATGGCAATACTGATCATGCAGAGGCAAGTTGCCCAAAACGGACGATATTGGCTTTGGATTGTGGGTGCAGCATCGGCCTGTGTGTGCTCTTTCGGGATATTCGTCGCTCATCGCATTTATGGCGGCTTCCGTCCATGCGCCGCCATAACGACCTCTCACGCGGCAGGCCAACGCCTTTGACTAACAGCCTAACAAAATCGATCATGCACTATTGCTTATCGAAATCTGCTTTCAAAGCTAGGCAGAACCGCGCTGAGTTGCTTGTTCTCGGTGATCGCTGCGTGGGTCACACACTGTTGGTGCAGGTCGAAGACAACGGAGGGTAGGCAAACCGATAGATCGTCTCGTCGCGTTCCCGACACATGTGACCTGCGATCTGCTTTGGTTACCAACCCGCCTGAATCCGATCTTTGATCGCGGCCTTGAGTTCTATGTGCAAGATCATCTTGCGATGAATGGCGCTGCGCTCCTCGTATTTTTCTTGAGCGACAAGCGCGTGATAACCGTTCAGTTCCGGCGGTTCGCCGTCAGTGTATCGGTTCCGGTTGATGTCTCGGCAGATCATAGAAGGGTCGCGTCCCAATCTATCCGCAATCCCCGGAAACCGCGTTCTGGCTTCAAGCCACGTTTCAAGCTTGCCCATTCATCCAGCCTCAGGTGATAGTAGTGGCCTCCCGTTCTTCATACTCCATACTACTCACCGTCTTAAAACTGAATTATCACCTCGTTTCTGTGCTCGCAAACGATTGATTTCTCTGCGTTATAAGGAGAGTTATGTTAATTTTAATCGTTCGGCGTTCTAGTGACGAATGAAAAGAATGCGGGACGAAGCGGGCTTTCGCTGTGGCTGTGCGAAAGGCAGCTTTGATGAGTTCGGAGAGTAGTTCAGAGAATCTGGATCAGATTTCCACTGCGCAGATCTTGTCCCGTGAATTTGAAGCAATGCGGGTCTTGAGGATAATCTAGACAAAGCACATTTGTGGTTTCCAGTCGGGGTGTTCCTCGCATTTTATAATGCCACAAAAGACGGGGCGTTCGCACGACGGATACCAAATTTCATCCAACTTCCCTGAAAATAGCCTATCGGGCAATGCTTCCGGGCCTGGAACTGACAGACCAATATCACGCCAAGATTTTGCACCTGTTCGCCACCATGCAACTCGGACGTCATGACGTTTATTTCCTCTAAAGTCTTCAAACCAAAGACCATCAGGAAGTGCAATCTCAGGACCGCAGACAAGAGTTTGAACTGCCTTGCCAAAGTCGGTACTTTGACAGGCAACTTCCGGTAGGTCTTCACGCCGCAACCGGCCATCTGGCCGTCTTCCCGCAATCATATTGATTTCAGACTGACCCCAATATGCGTGAACAAGCCTAAATTATTGATTTTCCAACCAGAGCGGCAAACCTAAAAACCAGTCAATCCAGTCGTTTTTCTCGGTAGGATTGCTGTCAAACTGATCAACGAAGCTCTGATGTTGCGCGCAATTTTTCTTTGAATGTTCTCTAAATGGTTGCCCATCATCTCCAATCGTATGGAATAAGATCGCGTTCAGTTCGTGATTACCCATCACGGCACATGCTGTTCCTTGATCAATGAGCTGCCTGACACGGACTAAGACACCTCGATCATTGGGGTGTGACGCAGATTGTCCCGCATCAATGAAATCGCCTAGAAAAGCAAACCGTTCGACTTGCGCTTGTTTTAGGTTATTTAGAGCAGTCTCTAAGAGGGACATGTCAGCATGTATGTCGGGGATAATGCCCCAAAAATCGTCTTTTTTCGATATATTTTTCATTGCTTTGCGCCTGTACTGAACTTCTAGAGCAGACTTTAGCTGCGCTGCAGAAAGATGTCACGACGGGCTGATTGTGTTGAAAAACTCTTGCTTGATCGAAGTGGTAATCGCTGATTCAATTCCTTTATTGATTGGGGGATTTGGCGATGATGGGACCAAAGCAGGAGGCACAAGCGGCGCTGTTTTACGA
>NZ_JAHTBL010000019.1 GCF_020177595.1 Cognatishimia sp. MH4019
ACAAAAGACCATCGAAACACGGCGCTTGCTTCACCGCAAATCGGCCGCATAATCAAACCAACCAGATGAGCCAGATCCTCTCTTAGCTCAGGCGCCCATCTGTCCCAAAATCCCTGACGACGGACAGTTTCAGTTGTTGCTGAAAATCTTCGGGGCCTCACCTTCCTCACGCAGGTGAAATTGAACGTTTCCAACTCGGTCGGTGATGAGAAGTTTCGAAAGGATGTTCGAAATGATACCGCAGTATCGCAATGCTATTCTGTGTCTGGCGATTTTGACTATGTTCTCATCGTGCACGCGAAAGACCTGCAAAGCTATGAAGAATGGGGCATGCGAACGCTATTGGCAGCAGAGCATGTGGCCAGCTACACATCCACGCTTGTTTGGAGCCAGATCAAGCGCGGTGAGCCACCTGTAGCCCCGTAGCTGTCATTTGAGCGAGATGCAGCAGCGGTATACCGTCGGTGTCAGTTTTTTGCAGGCAAGAAAGCTTTCGCTGTGGCTGATCCGCTTGCAGAGAACCAAAGCCTGAACAGTGCCATTCTTAATCTGCAGACTAGAGGGGGGCGTCCCGCGTTTTCCTCATCGCAGAGCAGCTCCACCTCCGTGCGGGAGGATCAGGCGGAAGATCTGAATTTCAATCAAAGGTGGTATCTTCCTAAGTGAAATAAGGGAGCGATGCGGGGTCATGATTTATTTTTAGGACAATCAAGAATAAAAAAAATAAGTTATTATGGTGTTAATTTTTCAAAAGACTTATATGTGAGACAGCTGTGTAATCTGAGTCAGTGTTGGCTTGCCAGTACCCATTCTTCCGAGTATACAATTTATGCGTGTCCTCTTGGCTGTATGGCTTGCGTTGTGAAGCAAGCTGGTTCTGTACGTGCTCATTTTATCGAATTCGTGATGTTTTTTTGAATATTTCCATATTCTTGAAAAGGGCTTAATACATTGAGCGACCTAACTCAGACGTCCCCACTCTTGATTTCTAAAAGTCCGCTTGGGAACGCCGTAAACGCCGAAATGTTCGGTGCGAACTATCTTTTTACGCAGGATGCCAATCCAAGTAATCCAGATAGAAACTCAATATCTGACGCAAACTTCGACAACGGCAACGACTTGATCGGAGGCGTCCACACATGGCGCTATCCTGGTGGGTCAATTACCGAGTTTCAGTTTGATATTACGAACTGGAACAGCACTGTTTCAAAAGCCGATCCTAACGAAGAAATTATTCCTTTGGATCAATTCCTGCAGCGCGTCGGTCCAGGTGGTACTGTGTCCATAGTCATTCCGACCCAGCATGGCCTTCTACCGGGCACTCCTGGCACGGGTGCCCCTGACCCGAGTTACGTACCGCGAGAGGTCGATCCACAGTACATTCTCGATGTCGTCACGTTTGTAAATGCTGCGATGGCTGAAGCACAGGCTGCGGGAGTGACGATAGCCTCATTCGAGATCGGCAATGAGTTCTGGGGCTCCGGTCGTATGAATGGCGCGGAATATGGACAACTTGCTGGAGAGGTTGCGGTCGCCATCCAAAATGCGATTGGGGACCAAGCCGATATTGTCGTGCAATCGCTGCATGCTCTCGGTCGCCACACAACAACAAACAGCGCACGAGCTGAGTTGAACGAATTAATTGATAGCTTCATGTCTGTGCAAGGTGCGGTCGAAGCAACAGATGCTCTGGTTGATCACTATTATATACGAAGCTTGGAGGTGGATGAGGGCGATCAGGATTTTTTGTTCGACCAGCTTCAACACTTCGAGAACCGAACTGGAAAGCAGTTTGAGTGGCATTCCAGCGAATGGAACGCTCGGAACTGGGAACGATTGGATCTGTTCGGATTGCGAAATGCGACTGTCTTGGTCGAAACCATGTACCGAATGGTCGACGAGGGTATGGACGCGGCACAGGCCTGGACCTTCTGGTCGTCGGCAAAAGGCACGACCGCTTTGGTGCATTCATTTAGCGGTGACTCAAGCAATCTACAGGAAAAACACAGCGGCGCCGCTTTCAAGCTGATGAATGAATCGATCCACGGGCTTCAAGTGGCCGGTTCGGGAAATCTTGTTGCGGGCTCGCTTCCGCGGGAAGACGATCTAGAATTCCATGCGTTCTCTGATGGCGTATCAAGAGATGTTATCTTTCTTTCAAATCAGACGACTATGACTGGAGTTGTTGATGTAAACCTAACGGAGTTTACGGCATCATATGGTCAGACATACTTTGTCACCGTGACGACTTTAGGGGATGATGTGCCTGCAGATGCCGGCGCGATCAATATGGCGAAAGCGACGGTCACGTGGGACCACGAGAGTTGGAACGCCGCGGATTTTTCAAGCAATACTCTGTCAGTCGCCTTCTCAGACTGGGAACTGGTGCGATTGGAAATCACCAATATTACCGAAACCGCAGATCACATTATCGGACGAGGGGCTGATGATGTGATCGCAGGACTTGGCGGAAACGACCACCTTGAAGGCGGCAGAGGTCAGGATACGCTATACGGAAACGAAGGTGACGACACCCTTAACGGAGGTGAAGGTAACGACACACTTTGGGGTGGCTTGGGAAACGACCATATGATTGGCGGGTCCGGGACTGATACTGCCGTCTTCGAAGCGGCTTTCAACGAATTTCAAATATCGTTTGATGGTTTAGACCTAATCGTAAGTCATGCGACACGAGGCAGTAATCGGGTGCAAGACGATGTGGAACGTCTGCTGTTTGAGGACGAGGTTTTCTATTTTGATGACATCAAGACATCGATTACCGCGAAGACTGTTGTTGGCAGCGAAGCAAACGACTTTATTGACCCCTCGTTCGTAGATCCGAATGGGGTAACGATCTCTGACATCGGCCAGACCATCTTTGGGAACGGAGGCAGGGACCGGATATTTGATGGTGCTGGTGATGACCAAATATTCGGTGGTGCAGGACGCGACGCGTTCTTTATTGGGGCCGGTGCTGACACGATTGATGGGGGCGCAGATGTTGGTGATGAGGCTTACTACACGCGGTCTACTGTTGGGCTAACGATAGACCTGCAAGATGCTTCAAACAGCACTGGCATAGCACACGGAGATACGTTTTCTTCCGTCGAGCGCCTCCGCGGTACCGAATATGATGATGTCATTATCGCGGGAAGTGGAGTTGGGTGGATCCGTGGACTTGGCGGTGATGACTTGTTCATTGATGACGCATCCACCAACCGTTTTAACGGGGGGGCTGGAGCAGACACGTTTCGGTTTATGGCGGGCGACGGGAAGCAAGACCGGATCGATGACTTTAGTCTCTCAGATGATGTGATCGACCTGGAGGCCTGGGGCGTGACTGATCTCAGTGAGCTAACAATCGCAGGTCGGGTAAGCGGTCAAGGCACGGCTCTCAACGGTGTCATTTTGTCATTCGGCTCTGAGAGTATTCGTATTGATGGTGTGAATGCAGAAGATATCAGCATGTTCACGAACGATCACTTTGTCTTTGCAAAACCCACCGATCCAGGGGGATCTACAGGCGGGCAAACGATTGATGGCACGACGGCAAACGATAAGATCGACGCGACTTTCGTCGACGTTGACGGCGAGCAGATCAACGACTTCGGCCAGACCATTATGGGCGGTGCCGGGAATGACCAGATACATGATGGTGCGGGCGACGATATTGTCTTTGGTGGAAGCGGTCGTGACATATTCATCGCTGGCGGCGGCGCGGATACCTATGATGGAGGCGACCATGGTGGAGATGAACTCAAGTATAGCAATGCGACAAGCGGACTGACGATTGATCTGACCGACAGCAGCAACAGCACCGGCATCGCTGCGGGGGACACTGTTTCGTCGGTCGAGAAGGTGTATGGATCCAATTTTGACGATGCCATACGCGCGGGCAGCGGTGCCCTCAGCTACTATGGTCAGGATGGCAATGATACGCTGATTGATGGCGACGGAACGGAGTTTCTTCACGGCGGAGCAGGTGATGACACGTTTGTTTTCACGGCCGGTGACGGATTCAGAGATCGCATCATGGATTTTGAGCTCGGATCAGACAAGATCGACGTGTCGGCCTGGGGGGTGACCACGATGACGGAACTTGAGTTTATTGAGCGTACCGCGCAAGGCAATCCGCAGAACGATCTGTATATTAACTACAATAGTGAAAGCATCTGGCTTGAGGGTTATGATACAAACGATATCGCCTCGTTCACTGTCGATGACTTCCTTTTCGCATAATAGTCGTCCTTTGTTTGAAAGAGCCTCTCTATGCTGCCAGCTTTGGGGAGGGAACTTTGGATCAAGGCCTGTCTTCGGCAGGTTACATACAGCGCGATAACGAATGAAAAGGCCATCGGGCCTCTGTCATATCGCGTGGTGACGCCTCAGAACCCGACGCATAACGACTGGGTTGGTCTCTACATGGACGACGATTGCACCTGACATTTGCATGAGATCCGGAGCGCCCGCCATTTGTCCCAAGGCGTGCAAAGCCCGAGATCATCGACTGTTGCGCTTAATAGCAATTCTTTACTTCATTCACGTAACAAGCGTGGTTGCGATTATCTAGTAACTACTCTAGTTACTAGATTCGCTTCGCTATCCTCCGAGTCTTCCCATGCTTGATTGTTGCCCTTCCGTAACTGTTCTGCCCGGCTTCTTTGGAGCTGAAAAACTATCCTGCTGACCCGCATAGGGGACACCCGCGATGCAGGAAAACCGATCCCAAGAGCCTCAAATCTGAGATCGGAATGACCCGAGTGATTTCACCGCAAACCCGAAGAAAGGAATGGATAATGATCCAGTCGAAGATCTCAGGAATGGCTTATACAGGGGTCTTGCTTGCCCTCACGCACCCTGCGCTGGCCGAGGACGAGGCAACCGCATGGCGGCTGTTTGTTGCCGATCACACCAACCCCACGGTCACGGCGATCGATCTCGACAACCCGGACCAGCGCTGGAGCTTCGATCTGGCGGGAGCGGCGCGGCTCTATTCCGCGGCGGACGGGGCATTGATTGTTGCGGTGCAGTCAAACGATGACAAGGTCGATTTCTTCCGGAGCGGTGTGGAGCTTGAAGCCCATGGCGACCACGCAGATATCGAGGTCTCCGACCCCGAGCCTATCGGTCAGGTCACGGGACCGCGCCCCGGCCATGTGGTCACCCATTCAGGGGCTGTTGCGATTGCCTACGATCGCGGCGGTTATGCAGGCGTCTTCAGCGAGGATGCGGTTCTAAGCGGTAACCTCAACGAACAGCAATTCCCGGTGAACGTGGCACACCACGGTTTCGTCGCTAATCTGGGCGACTATCTTGTCGCCTCTGTCGCGTCCGAAGAGCCGGTTCAGGGCGACGGACTGCCGCCGCGGGTGGGCATTGCGGCCTACGCACCGGACGGCACCAGACTGGGCGAGGTGCATACCTGCACTGGGCTTCACGGCGAGGCGTTTTCGGGTGTCTACCTTGTTGCGGGTTGTGAAGAAGGCGTGATCGCCCACGACACCACCGGAGGCCCAGATGCCTTCAAGATGTTGCCCTACCCCGAGGATTTTCCCGAGGACAAGACCGGTCAACTGGTCGGAGCGGTCGCAATGCAGGCCTTCCTCGGGGACTATGACCGCCGGTCTGTCGTAATCCTTGATCCTACAGAGGCGCCTTACTTTAAGCGTGTGGAACTGCCCTTCCGCAAAGTTGATTTCATCCTTGATCCAAACAAGCCGCAACACGGCTATATCTTCACCGAAGACGGATCCTTGCACCGGTTGAACATGCTGACCGCCGAGATTGAGGCAAGCCTTACGCAACTTACGCAGCCCTATTCGATGGAAGGCCACTGGCGCGATCCACGTCCTCGGATGACAACCGCTGGAGAACGGTTGATCCTGACTGATCCACTAAAAGCAAGTGTCCGCGTCATTGATCTGGAGGACTTCACCGAGTTAGAGCAGATTTCTGTCGATGGGACGCCTTACAATCTTGTCGTCGTTGGCGGCAGCGGCCTTATGCACTGACAATAGAGCCCCAAAACGACAAGATACCAGGCCAGCATTCTGGCCTGGTTCTATGAAAAATCCCCTGGCTCCATTCAAAGCCGTTTGCCAGGTGGTCCGCCCCAGTTCATAGCATCTCATGTCACCAGTTCTGGCATCGGCGAAAACGATCGTATTGTAAATTGCGCTGAAGAGCAGTCGTCGGCACAAGTTGCAACGCAGGTCGGCTTTGTCCGCGTCTCGACGGTGGCGACAAGCAGCAAGGGCGGAATTCAGGTCATTCGCGGCTTTTGTCTGATAACCTTACTCAGGCAAGACAGAAAGACGGCTGAGGCGCGAGACGAAACCATTTGGCAACCCCTCCTCACGCCACTGACACCATAGGCGTTTCAGCGCCGCTCAAAAGCGCACGTGACTGGCTGCATCAACACAGGCCGTCATCGGAACGACTCAAAACTTGACCCAGTGACAACCGCTCATGCTTTCTGCGACGCATCATCAATCCAATGCCCCATGAGTTCTCTCGCCATCTCAACGCTGTTGTCGGCGTAAATGACAAGCATGAGCGGCTCTTGACCATATTGGTTCGCAAGTGAAATTAACGCACCACTGTCAATTTCTTTGTGGATCATGCTGAACGGGAGCCAGCCAACGCCAAGTCCCTTCAAGACCAGCTCTCGGGTGCCGCTTGAGAACGCGGTCATGCTGAACAGCGGCGCATCGAGATCGGGCGTTCCGAACCGGCGCTGTCCTTTTTTCAGAACTTGCCCAAAGTAGCTGTCCTCCGGATACACAATGGCAGGCGTGTCTGCAGGCACTTCACCGGTTTCCTTGACCTTGTATCGCAATGCGCCGCCGACAACCGGGACCAAGTAATCGTTTCCCCAGATCCCTCGACGAACATCGGCACCGAACTGCATGGCCCCGACGCTTTCGGTCTCATAACACAGCAGCAAGCTGGTATCGCCGCGCAGTAACATTGAAACGCAATCGTTTAGGTTGCCCGCGTGAAGGCGGAACTGAATCCCAGGGAACTTCGATTTCGCACGCAAAGCCATATCTGGAAACGTTGAACAGGCGGCAGCATGCTGGGCGGCAATTGCTAGTGTGGCGCGGGAAGCATCAAAATGCCCAATCTTTGTGCGCAGCTCATGTAGGCGTGCAGTCAGGGCGCGAATTTCATCTTCGTTGGACAAAAGCGCGGGGCTGATCGCAATCCGATTGGTTCCCCGTTCGAGAACCGTCACCCCCAACCACGCCTCAAACCCTTGAATCCGCCTTGAAAATGCAGGTTGCGTGATGTTTCGGCGCGTCGCAGCACGGGAAAGATTTCCCTCTTCCAGCAAGACCAGAACATCATCGAGCCATTGCAAATGCATCGCTTTTCCCTTTCGCTCAAACCAAATGTATTAGCAGCCATATAAAATGGCATTGTTTTTTTCTTTCAGTCCAGAGGATGCTTTGACCAAGCGTAAATGGAGGGCTGAAGTGGCAGCACCTGACACACTTGCTAAGCATCACGAACGGG
Organism: Cognatishimia sp. MH4019; assembly: GCF_020177595.1. GTDB lineage: Bacteria > Pseudomonadota > Alphaproteobacteria > Rhodobacterales > Rhodobacteraceae > JAHTBL01. The sequence goes on from NZ_JAHTBL010000019.1 coordinate 7,519, forward strand.
ATGCGTCGGATCTTGAGGTAAGCCGCTGCAAACACCTTGCTATTCAACTGGCTAAATTCCCGCGTGTGGCCTTGGGACATTTGCCAACACCGCTCGAGCCAATGGATAGGCTGAGCGAGCTTTTGGGAGGTCCGCGACTTTGGGTAAAGCGTGATGATTGCACTGGACTGTCATCAGGTGGGAACAAGACGCGCAAACTGGAATATCTGATGGCCGACGCTCGGGCAAAAGGCGCCGACACAATCATCACCCAAGGTGCGACCCAGTCAAACCATGCCCGCCAAACGGCAGCCGCAGCTGCAAAACTTCGCATGGGCTGTCATATCCTGCTTGAGGATCGGACTGGCTCGAGTGACCCAAGCTATATCATGAGCGGCAACGTTCTGCTGGACCGTTTGCACGGCGCAACCGTTTCAAAGCGTGGCGGTGGCACGGACATGACTGCAGAAATGGAGGCGTTGGCAGCCACGTTAAGTGACGATGGTAAAAAGCCTTACATCATCCCCGGTGGGGGCTCCAATCCCATTGGAGCACTGGGCTATGTGAACTGCGCACGCGAATTGGTTGAACAGGCCAATGGGATGGGCCTCCACATTGATGCATTGGTTCATGCCACAGGCAGTTCTGGCACACAGGCGGGACTGGTTGCGGGGTTGACTGCGATCCAAAGCGACATCCACCTTCTGGGCATTGGTGTCAGGGCGCCGCAGGAGAAACAGGAGGGTATGGTATTTGATCTTGCCCAACGGACAGTGTCGCATTTGGGTACAACAGCAGAAGTCACACCTTCCCATGTCCGGGCTAACTGCGATTACGTAGGTGCCGGATATGGCGTGCCCACTGACGGCATGGTCTCCGCTCTCAAGCTTCTGGCAGAAACCGAAGGTTTGCTCTTCGACCCCGTTTATTCCGGCAAAGGTCTAGATGGACTGATTGATCTGACGCGCAAAGGGTATTTCGACGGAGTGAGCGATGTCGTGTTCTTACATACCGGCGGCAGTGCTGCGCTGTTTGGCTACCCCGAAACTTTCAATCTGCCCGGATATATGGCGCACTAAAAACATAAAATTGACCAACAAGGAGACCAAAAAATGACAATTAGAAACAACTTGATCGCAACAGCGCTGGCCAGCGTGATCGCAGTTCCAGCTTTCGCAGAAGAGGTGGCCTGTCCGTCGTCAGGGATTTTGGGACAGATGGGCGCCTGAGCTAAGAGAGGATCTGGCTCATCTGGTTGGTTTGATTATGCGGCCGATTTGCGGTGAAGCAAGCGCCGTGTTTCGATGGTCTTTTGT
>NZ_JAHTBL010000002.1 GCF_020177595.1 Cognatishimia sp. MH4019
TGGCAAAGCTCAAGCCGATGGACCCAGCCTTTGAGTAAGAGCGCGGTCCTACTTCGGACATCCCAGTAAATTAACGCGATGACGCAAACCAAAGCGTCAGAAAAGAAGAGTTTTTCAACAAAATCAGATGCGAGCGGTTTCTGCGTCAGCAAAAGCCGCACGTGCAAAAGGCGGGTTTGTCCGCAAAGCGGTCTTACAGCCTAAACGACAAAGGCCGGAGCGTTTGCTCCGGCCTTTTGCATTTATCCGCCGAAATCGTCCAGCATGATGTCTTCGCGGTCGACGCCCAATTCGATGAGCATGTTGATGACCGACTGGTTCATGATGGGGGGACCGCACATGTAGTATTCGCAGTCTTCCGGCGCGGGATGGTTCTTGAGGTATTCCTCGTAAAGCACGTTGTGGATGAAGCCGGTGTGGCCGTCCCAGTCTTCATTTGGGGCCGGGTCGGACAGGGCGACGTGCCATTCGAAGTTATCGTTTTCGCGGGCGAGCATGTCGAAATCCTCGACATAGAACATCTCGCGTTTTGAGCGCGCACCATACCAGAAGCTGATCTTGCGCTTGGTCTTGATGCGGCGCAGCTGATCGAACAGGTGGCTGCGCATGGGGGCCATGCCCGCACCGCCGCCGACAAAGATCATCTCTTTCTCGGTCTCGCGGGCGAAGAACTCGCCGAAGGGGCCGGAGATTGTGACCTCGTCACCTGCTTTGAGGTTGAAAATGTAGGAGGACATCTTGCCCGCGGGGATGCCCTGGCTGCCCGGGGGCGGCGAGGCGATGCGGACGTTGAGCATCACGATGCCCTTTTCCTCAGGGTAGTTGGCCATGGAATAGGCGCGCTCAATCGGTTCATCGACCTTTGAGGTCACGTCCCAGATTTTGAACTTGTCCCAATCCTCGTGGTATTCCTCGTCTACGTCGAAATCCTTGTAGGACAGTTCGTACGCGGGGGCTTCGATCTGGATGTAGCCACCGGCGCGGAACTTGACGTCTTCGCCTTCGGGCAGTTCCAGAACTAGTTCCTTGATGAAGGTGGCGACATTGTCGTTGGAACGGACTTTGCATTTCCACTTCTTGACGCCGAAAACCTCTTCGGGGACTTCGATTTCCATGTCCTGCTTGACGGCGACCTGACAGGACAGGCGGTCGCCGCAGGAGGCTTCGCGCTTGGTGATATGGCCTTCTTCGGTGGGCAGGATTGAGCCGCCGCCGGAATGGATTTTCACACGGCATTGGGCGCAGGTGCCACCGCCGCCGCAGGCCGATGGCACGAAGAGTTTCTGTTCGGCCAGTGTTTGCAACAGCTTGCCCCCGGCGGGGACTTTGATCGTTTTCTCGCCGTTGATGGTGATCGATACGTCGCCCGTCGAGACCAGCCGCGAGCGGGCGACAAGGATCAGCGTCACCAGCATGATGACGATCAGCGTGAACAGCGCGACGCCAAGGCTGAAGGTTTCCATATGAACGCTCCCTTACAGTTTGACGCCGGAGAAGGACATGAAGCCGATGGCCATCAGTCCGGCGGTGATGAAGGTGATCCCGAGGCCTTGCAGACCGTCGGGGATGTCGGAGTATTTCAGCTTCTCGCGCACGCCTGCCATGGCCGTGATGGCGAGCGCCCAGCCGACGCCTGATGCGATACCATATGTGGTCGCTTCGGCGAAATTGTAGTCCCGTTCGACCATGAAAAGCGAACCGCCAAGGATAGCGCAGTTCACGGTAATGAGCGGCAGGAAAATGCCCAGCGCGTTGTAGAGCGGCGGGAAGAAGCGATCGAGGGTCATCTCGAGGATTTGCACCATCGCGGCGATGACGCCGATATAGGAGATCAGGCCAAGGAAGGTCAGATCAACCTCGGGGAAGCCAGCCCAAGCGAGCGCACCGGGTTTCAGCAGGTAGGTCAGGATCAGGTTGTTGGTGGGCACCGTGATGGCCTGCACCACGATGACCGAGATACCCAGACCCAGCGCGGTGCTGATCTTTTTCGACACGGCGATGAAGGTACACATGCCAAGAAAGAACGAGAGCGCGAGGTTCTCGACAAAAATGGCCTTTACGGCGAGGGAAAGGAGACCTTCCATCAGTGCGCCTCCGCTTCCTGAATTTTGTATTCACGCTTCTCGACCTGCTCGGGCTTCCAAGCGCGGAAGGCCCAGATAATCAGACCGATCACGAAGAACGCGGAGGGCGGCAGAAGCAGCATGCCGTTGGGGACATACCAGCCGCCGTTGTTTACCGATGGCAGGATCGTGACGCCAAAGAGCGTGCCTGCCCCGAACAACTCGCGCACAAAGCCGACCATCAGCAGGATGAGCGAATAGCCAAGTCCGTTGCCAATGCCGTCCATGAAGGACGCAACCGGCGGGTTCTTCATGGCGAAGGCTTCCGCGCGGCCCATCACGATACAGTTGGTGATGATGAGGCCAACGAAGACCGACAGCGTTTTGCTGATCTCATAGGCGAAGGCTTTGAGCACTTGGTCCACCAGGATCACGAGCGAGGCGATGATGACCATCTGCACGATGATCCGGATCGAGCTGGGGATCTGGTTGCGGATGCACGAGATGAAGAAGCCGGAAAAGCCTGTCACCAACGTCACCGCCAACGCCATCACCGCAGATACGGTGAGCGAGGAGGTCACGGCGAGCGCCGAGCAGATGCCCAGCACTTGCAAAGTGATCGGATTGTTGTCGACCATCGGGTCGACCAGCAGATCGCGGGTTGTCTGGGCCATCTTAGAGCCCTCCCTGTTGTAGTCTGGCAAGGAAAGGCTCGTAGCCTTGCTCGCCCATCCAGAATTTCACGAGATTGTCGACACCCACAGAGGTCAGCGTGGCCCCGGCCAGCGCGTCGATCTGGTGGTCGATCATGTCGGCTTGCGGCGTGCCTTTTTGAACGGCGATGCGAAGCTCGCCTTCTTCGTTGTAAAGTTTCTTGCCCTTCCACTGGGATTTCCAGTTGGGGTTGTCGACTTCCGCACCCAGACCCGGCGTTTCGCCGTGGTCATAGAATTGCAGGCCGAAGATTTCGTTGCCGTCCTCTTCGATCGCGACAAAGCCGTAGAGCGTGGACCAAAGCCCATAGCCCCAAAGCGGCAGGACCACTTTGTCCAGTTCGCCCGCCTCGTCGCGCAGAAGATAGGCGGTGACGAAGTTGGGTTGGCGACCGATGCCTGCGATGTCGTTGGTCAGTTCGCGCGACAGCTCGGGATCGTTGGCCGACTGGATATCGTCGAAGCCTTCGACGGAAATGGCGTCGCTGAATTCGCCGGTGGAGACTTCGAGGATGCGCTGCTCGAACGCGCCGAAAGCGTCGTTCACATTCATACCGGGCTCGTAGACGCCCGCGACCTCGAGGATGTTCTTGCGTTTGTCGACCAGTGAGTTGGCTTCCTGCACGGGGCGCAAGGACACAGCTGCGACCGACACGATCATCGAGCAGAAAAGGCACAGGGCCACAGCGACGAAGATCGTCTTGGGCGTGCTGTCTGGCGGCAGCGCCAGAAAGCGGCCGATGGGGCCTTTGGGGGCGGTGGGTTGGACGTCAGACATAACGCTTTGCCCTTCTCTTGATATTGGCCTGCACGACGAAGTGGTCGATCAGCGGGGCGAAGATGTTGGCAAAGAGGATCGCGAGCATCATGCCTTCGGGGAAGGCCGGGTTGATGACGCGGATCATCACAACCATGAAGCCGATGAGCGCACCGTAGATCCAGCGGCCCATATTGGTGTGGCTGGCGGAGACGGGCTCGACCACCATGAAGGCCAGACCGAAAGCGTAGCCGCCAATGACAAGGTGCCAGTACCACGGCATGGCGAACATCGGGTTGGTGTCAGAGCCGATGATGTTCAGGAGGCCCGAGAACGCGATCATGCCCAGCAGGCAGCCTGCGACCAGCCGCCAGTTGGCGATCTTGGTGATCATCAGGAAGGCCACACCGATGAGCGCCGCAAGGGTCGAGGTTTCACCCATCGAGCCAGGAACGAAGCCGAGGAAGCTGTCCCACCAGGTCATGCCGTTGGCCGCTAGCGTCTGGTAGCCGTCGGAGGCGCTGATCGCCAACGCGGTGGCCCCGGAATAGCCGTCGACGGCGACCCAAACGGTGTCACCGGACATCTGCGCGGGATAGGCGAAGTAAAGAAACGCGCGGCCCACAAGGGCGGGGTTGAGGAAGTTTTTCCCTGTGCCGCCAAAGACCTCCTTACCGATCACGACACCGAAGATGATGCCCAGAGCGACCTGCCAGAGCGGCGTGGTGGCGGGCAGGATCAGCACGTAGAGCATGGAGGTGACAAGGAAGCCCTCGTTCACCTCGTGGCCACGGATGACCGAGAAGATCACCTCGCACACGCCGCCTGCGACGAGTGTCACGACATAGATCGGCAGGAAATACATGAAGCCGTGGGCCATATTGGCAAAGACATTGTCGGGGTTGAACCCGATACCCAGCGCCGACAGGACCGCCGCGCGCCAGCCAGAGGGTTCGAACCCCGTGGCGGCCATCGCGGCGTTGGCCTGAAAGCCGGTATTGTAGAATGCCATCATGATGCAGGGGATCGTGGCGACGACCACGTAGATCATGATGCGTTTCATGTCGATGAAGCTGCGCGCGTGCGGCGCGGCCTTGGTCACCGTCTTTGGGGTGTAGACGAAACTTTCCACCATTTCATAGAGCGGGAAATACTTCTCGTATTTGCCACCGTTCGTGAAATGCGGCTCAAGACGGTCGAAGAAACTGCGTGCGCCCATGGCTCAGCCCTCTTTCTCGATCTTGGCGAGGCTTTTGCGAAGCGCCTCTCCGTATTCATATTTTGCGGGGCAGGCGAAGGTGCACAGGGCGAGGTCTTCCTCGTCCAGCTCCATCGCGCCCAGCGCTTGTGCGGTGTCGGTATCCATGACCAGCAGCGCGCGCAGCAGCTGCGTGGGCAGGTAGTCTTGCGGCATCAGACGCTCGAACGTGCCGGTGGGCACCATCGCGCGGCGACCGCCGTTCAGGTTCGAGGTCATATTGTAGAGCTTGCGGCCCAGAAAGCTGGAGGCCAGCACGGGCTGCGTGGAATAGCGGTTGGGCTGGGGGGAAATCCAGCCGAGGACCAGTTGCTTGTGATCTTCCTCGATCAGCGTGACCTGACGGGCGTAGCGGCCCAGATATGCAAAAGGGCCATCTGCTGCGCGCCCTGTGAGGACCGAGCCTGAGATGATGCGGCACGGCGCGTCGCCTTCGATCTCACCATCGGTGAGGTCCACGAGCGGCGCACCCAGAACGGTGCGCAAAAGGCGCGGGTTCTTGGCCATGGGGCCTGACAGCGCGATGATACGGCTTGGATCAAGATGGCCGGTGCGCAGCAGCGCGCCGATGGCGATCACGTCCTGATAGCCGATTGTCCAGACCTCTTCACCGGCTTTGGGCGGCTGAAGGAAGTGGATATGGGTGCCTGCAAGGCCTGCGGGGTGCGGGCCAGCGAAACTTTGGGCGGTGATGCCGGGCGCGCCCATGCCGGGGATCTGATCCTCGGGTTTGTGGCAGAGATACGTGGCGCCTTTGGTCAGGGTTGCGATGGCGTTGAGGCCGTCTTCGAACTCGGCCGCGCGGTCATTGATGATGACGCTGGCCTCGGCGCAAAGCGGCTCGGTATCCATGGCGGTTACGAAGATCGCGGCAGCCTCGGCGTCCAGGGCTGGGACCTTGGAATAGGGGCGCGTGCGGAACGACGTCCAGAGGCCGGAGGCCGCGAGTTTGGCGCGCAGATCGCCTACTTTGGAGAAATCGAGGCCGGTATCGGCGGCATCGCTCACGTCGATCACGACGCTTTGCAGCACACGGCGCGCCCCGCGATTGATCGCGCGCACCTTGCCGGTGGCAGGTGCGGTAAACATCACATCGGGCGAATCCTTGTGGCACCACAGCGGCTGGCCGCGACGCACCTCGTCCCCCTCTGCCACCAGCATTTTCGGCTTCAAGTCGACGGTATCTGCCCCGATCAGGGCAACTGAGGCAGGGAAATCAGTGTCTTGCACTGTTTGGCTGGGCGCACCTGCGATTGGCAGGTCGAGGCCCTTCTTGAAAGTCAGATCTGTCATATTATCTCTGTTGCCTTGGCGAGAGGCTGGCTTCTTTGGCCCCTTTAGTATGCCTTTGCGCACCGCGTCTCTATGCGGCAGATTGCCCATGCTCGGTTGGGTCGCAGATGGCAGATTGCTGCTAGGGTGATCCTCTTTTCTTGACCCGCACGCGATATTTTCGCATCAGCGCGTGACCCTATTTTGGAAAGCAGGCAATATGATCCGACCCCTCTTTGCGACACTGTTCCTTTTTGTTTTGGCAGGGTGCCTGTTTGGCGATGACACGCCCGATGTGCTGCGCTTTTCAGGCGAGACGATGGGCACCACGTATAACGTGACCGTGGTCGACCCGCCCGAGGCGCTGGATGAAGCGGCGGTGCAGCAGGCGATTACGGCAACGTTGGAGGCGGTGAACGGGTCCATGTCGAACTGGGATCCGCAATCAGAGGTGTCGCGTTTCAACTCATCCGCCGCACTGGAGCCGGTGCCGATGTCAGAGCCGTTTGCGACCGTGATGGCCTTGTCGAACGACATTCATGACGCGAGCGGCGCGCGGTTTGACGTGACGCTGGCCCCGCTCATCGAACTTTGGGGCTTTGGCACGCGCACGCCGGAAGATGAAGTGCCGCCACCGGCGGATATCAATGCAGCGCTCGATCTGGTGGGCCAGCGCGAGGTTTTGCGCATGGAAGGCGATGCGCTGATCAAGACCGATGACGCGGTGTCGGTGAACCTGTCGGCGATTGCCAAAGGCTACGGCGTGGACGCGGTGGCCGAGACGTTGTCCGAGGCCGGAGCGGCCCGGTATCTGGTGGAAATTGGCGGCGATCTGGTGACACGTGGGCTGAATGCAGAAGATGAGCCTTGGGCCATTGGCATCGAGCGGCCCGACGTGGCGGGCCGTGTGGTCGAACTGGTCGTGCCGGTTTCAGGCTATGGGCTGGCCAGTTCGGGCGATTACCGGAATTACTTTGAGGCCGGTGGCGAACGTTATTCGCATATTCTGGACCCGACAACGGGCCGCCCGGTGACCCACAGCACCGCTTCGGTCACGGTTTTGGCCGAGAATGCCACGCTGGCCGATGGCTGGGCGACCGCACTTTTGGTAGCGGGTGCCGAGGTTGGCTTGCCTCTGGCAGAGGCGGAAGGGCTGGCGGTTTTGTTCATCACCCGCGAGGACGGCGCTTTTGTCACATCCGCCAGTCGTGCCTTTTCAGAGCTGATCGGCGATACTACATCTGAGTAATCCACCCAAGAGAGCCCAATGGAAACCTTCGTTCTTGCGTTCATCTTTCTGCTTTTGATCGTCATCGGCATGGCGATCGGGGCGATTGTCATGGGCAAGACGATCAAGGGCAGCTGTGGCGGTTTGAATGCGGTGGCGGGGGCTGACAAATGTCTGGTCTGCAAAAAGCCCGTTGACCCGGACAGCCCCTTGCGGGACAGGTTGCAGTGCAAGCGCGCCCGCAAGATGGTGGAGCAGATGGAACGCGAAGCAAACGCCTGATAGGTCTGCATCGCCCATGAAAAAAGCCCCCCGAAGCGTCTGCTTCGAGGGGCTTTTTCGTTTTTAGCGCTAAGGCTTAGTGGCGTGCGCTGATCTCAGCGGGGGACGTGACGCCCAGCTTGGCCAGAGCGTTCAGGCTTTGCGTGGAGATCATGTCATCGGACGCATCACCCATGGCTGCAATCTCGGCAGGGGAGGTTTTGCCCAGATCGTCGGAGGTCATGAAAGACGCGTCGAAGCCCGACATGGAGGCCAGTTCGGCAGGCGAGGTCACGCCCAGATCAGATGCTGCGAAAGCAGGTGCTGCGGCGCCAAATGCGATGGCTGCGATAAGTGCGATACGTGTCATTGTGTTAATCCTTTTGTCATGTTGCGTTGTGTGTGTCTGGAAGTTTGCGCTTCCGATGACAGACAAATGGGCCATGACCCTAGGTAAGAAAACGCGCAGGATGATCGGGAGAACTGTGCATCATCGCACATCACAACGCCGATACTCAGATGTGAGTTATCTTGCTCACGCTCGTGTGAGGGTGCGTTACCCAAACTCCATCGGCACGAAGGCGAGCGCGGTGAACGAAATCAGCACCGGGATTGCGTAGAGCCAGCCGCGCAGAACCCAGCCGTCCTCTTGCGCTTTCCAGTTCTGCCGGAACCCCCGCCCGCAAAAGACGAGGATCACGAAGAACACGGTGGCGGTGAGCGGTGTCAGGACCAGCCCGTCGAACATAGGCGGTCAGCCCACGATCATCTGGCGCATGCGCAAGGCGTCGTATTCCAGCTCGATCAGGCGGTGCTTGACCACATCGCGGATCGAGATCAGGCCGACCATCGCGCCACCATCCAGAACGGGCATGTGGCGAAAGTTGCCGTCGGTCATGGCTTGCATGACCGCGATCAACGGATCGGACGGGCGGCAAGTGATGGGATCAGCGGTCATCACATCGCCCACGAGCGTCTGCAGGCCGTCAGTGCCTTTTTCAGACAGGTGCCGGACCACGTCGCGTTCCGACAGGATCCCTTTGAGCACACCTTCATCGACCACCAGCACGGACCCGATGCGGTTCTGGCCCATCATATCCATCGCCTCGGTCAGCGGCGCATTGGTGCTGATCTGCACGATGGCGCCGCCTTTTTCCGCAAGGATCGTGGCGATGCTGGCCCCCGCAGAGTCGGTGCGCAGGTTGGACGCCGTCGACTGGGACTGGCTTTTTTGAACCATTGGGTCTTACTCGGTTCGGCCCTGATATGATGACGGCATCGCGTGTCCTCCCTTGATGAGTCGCCCCCCAAGGTAGGACCGTGTCGGCCCTTTAGGCAAGCGCCGCGGTGCCGCGCCCTTAGTCGGGGCTGAGATCAAAGGTCTCGTCTGGGAAGAATTTGGCCAGCCGGATATCGGCGGTGCGGGCATGGCCTTCCATCCCTTCGAGGCGCGAAATCCGGGCGGTGGCTTCGGCGACGGGCTTGGCTGCGGCGCGGGTGGAGCGCTGCCATGTGACGGTTTTCATGAACTTGTGCACCGAGAGACCGCCGGTATAGCGCGCCGCGCCAGATGTCGGCAGGACGTGGTTGGTGCCTGACGCCTTGTCACCGAAAGCCACGGTGGTTTCTTCGCCAAGGAACAGAGAGCCATAGGCGTTCAGTTCCGCCAGATACCAATCGAGGTCCCGGCAGAGCACCGTCAGATGCTCGGGCGCGTATTGGTTGGCCATCGCGGCCATCTCTTCACGGGTTTCGCACAGGATCACCTCGGCATAGTCGCGCCAGGCGGCGGCGGCATTGTCGCGGTTCAGATCGGGCAGATCGTCGATGGCGTTGGGCACTTCGGCCATGACCTTGTCGGCGAGCGCCTGTGTATCGGTGACAAGCCAGACAGGGGAGTTGTAGCCATGCTCGGCTTGCCCCACGAGGTCCCAAGCGACGATTTTGGGGTCGGCGTCACTGTCGGCGATGACCATGGAGTCCGTCGGGCCTGCGAACATGTCGATGCCCACTTGGCCGTAGAGGATGCGCTTGGCCTCGGCGACATATTGGTTGCCGGGGCCGACGAGGATGTCGGCCTTGGGCAGACCGAAAAGGCCATTGGCCATGGCGGCGACGCCTTGCACGCCGCCCATGTTGAGGATGCGGTCAGCGCCGCAGAGGTCCATCGCGTAGAGGATCGCAGGGTGGATGCCCTCGCCTTTCTTGGGCGGGGAACAGGCGGCGATATGGGTGACGCCCGCGACCTTGGCGGTGGTCACGGTCATGATGGCGCTCGCGATATGAGCGTAGCGTCCCCCCGGCACATAGCAGCCCGCAGCGGTGACCGGGATTTGCTTTTGACCAGCGATCAGGCCGGGGATCACCTCGGTCTGGAAATCCGCGGTGGAGGCTTTCTGCGCTTCGGCAAAGCGTTTGATATTGGCGTGGGCGAATTGGATGTCTTTCTTGAGCTGCTCGGGCACCTTGGCGGTGGCTTCGGCCAATTGCTCGGGCGTGACGAAGGTCTGACCGTCCCAACCGTCGAGCTTGAGGTTATAGTCAACCGCCGCATCATCGCCGCCCTCGGCAATCGTATTGAGCATCGCCTCGACCCGGTCGCGCACGTCCTCGTGGCCGGATTTGGAGGTGGAGGTGGCTTTCTTGAGGTAAGTCACGGTCATTGCGTCAGCCTTTGATTGAGAACGCGACAATGGCGTCGGTGAGAATATCAAGCGTGTCGATGCTGGGCGCTGCGATTTCATCAGCGATCAGCGAGAATTCGGTGCAGGCGATGACCTGCGTGTCGGCACCCTGCGCGGCAAGGTCTCCGGAGGCCACCTTGAGCGCGGTGCGAGCGGCGTCGGTGGGGCCGTTGGCCTTGATATCACGGATCGCGGCCAAAAGCGCGTCAGGATCGCTGGGGTAAAGCGCGCCGGGCATGGCTTTTTCGAAGACGCCAACGCGCTGGAGCGCGGGGGAGCCCAGGATACCGGGGCGGCCTTGAACGGCCTCTCCGGTGAGCGCGATCATATGCAGGAACGGGATGTCCACCGCCGCCGCGATCTGTTCGACGTAGTGATGCGCGGTGTTGCAGGGCATGGCGAGTGCCTCTGCCCCGGCGGCTTGCAGGTCTTGCGCGGTCTTGATCAGGACGGGGAGCGGATCCTCCCCCTGCCCTTCGATCAGCGTGGCGATGCGCGACGGCACTTGGGTGTTTTGCGCAACGATCATCGGGACGTGGCCCGCGTCATCTAAGGCGGGCGTGGCGCGGATCACGCGGGCCATCAGGTCGACTGTCGCCGCTGGCCCCATGCCGCCCAAGACGCCTATGACGCGCGGTGTGCTCACTTGAAGTCGAACGCGGAGGTATAGCCAAATAGCCCCGCCGCCCCGCCGGTGTGCAGAAAAACGATGCGCTCGCCCTTCTTGAAATGCCCTTTGCGGCAGCTGTCGATCAAGCCAGCCGCGCCTTTTCCGGAATAGACGGGGTCGAGCAGGATGCCTTCGAGCTGGGCGAACATCTCGATCGCCTCGATCGTGTCTTCGCGGGGGATACCGTAGCCTTCGCCAACGTAATCGGTGTTGGCGACCACGTCTTCGCGTTTGACGACGCCGGGTGCGCCGATCTTCTCAGCCGTCTTGAGGGCGAGGTTGAAGACGTTTTCTTCCTGCTTGTCCTTGGGCGCGCGGACGCCGTAGCCCAGAAGCGGGATATTGGCGTTCATTGCTTTGATGCCGGTGATCAGGCCCGCTTGGGTGCCCGCGCTGCCGGTGGCGTGGACAAGATGGTCGATCACGAGGGAGCGGTCGTTGGCCTGCGCGATCAGCTCGAACGCGCAGTTCACATAGCCCAGTGCACCGGTTGCGTTGGAGCCACCGCCGGGGATCGTGTAGACTTTCTTGCCGTCTGCGCGCATCTGGTCGGCAACTTCCTCCATCTTGGCGTTCATGTCGATGCCGCCGGGATGCTTTTCGCGGGATGCACCATGCAGATCATCGAGGAAAACGTTGCCGGATTCATTATAGTTGGGATCGTTCGAGCCGGTGCGATCTTCAAGCAGGATGTGGCACTTCATGCCCATCTTCGCCGCAAAGGCAGCCGTCTGGCGCGCGTGGTTGGACTGGGTCGCGCCTTGGGTCATCACCATGTCCGCGCCAGAGGCTTCGGCATCGGCCATCAGGAACTCAAGCTTGCGGGTCTTGTTGCCGCCGGTGGAAAGCCCGGTACAGTCGTCGCGCTTGATCCAGATCTCAGGTCCGCCAAGCTCGGCGCTGAGACGCTCCATCTTCTCCAACGGTGTCGGTAGATGCGCAAAATGCTTGCGTGGGAAGCGGGCCAGATGCATGAGGTGAGTCCTTTGTAGAATATGCGTTAAGTGAGTGTTACAGAGGGCTGCAGAAGGTGCAAATGCATATTCTGCGCGCATATAGTGCAAGATGCGCAAGTTAGGAGCGATCATGCGACTCGAATGGCTGGAAGACATTTTGGCGGTAGTGGATACAGGTTCGCTGTCAGAAGCGGCAGAGCGGCGCAACCTGACGCAATCGGCCTTCTCGCGCCGGGTGCGGATGATCGAAGAGCACGTGGGCGTGCCGCTGTTTGACCGCGCCCGCAAGCCGGTACAACTGACGCCCGCAACAGCCGCGCAGGAGGACCATATCCGCGCTTTGGCAGCTGATTTGCACGGTTTGGTCAATGAACTACGGAGCCAGACCGCGACCGCCCAGAACCGCATCGTGATTGCATGCCAACACGCGATTGCCACCTCGCTGGCCCCGCGGATCGTGCAGGATCTGGTGGGCCATGACGGGCTGACCGTGCGATTGCGCTCGGCCAATCTGGACGCGTGTTACGGCATGCTGATCTCGCGCGAGGCGGATCTGACGATTGCTTACCGCACGGCGCGGGACCGCGCGCCGGGGCGCGAGGGGTTTTTCGAAACATTGGATCTGGGGAGCGACAGCCTGATCCCGGTCTGCGCGCCAAACTTGCCGATGCGTGGCGTGCTGCCGGTCATCGCGTATCCAGCGGATGCCTATCTTGGCACCCTGACCGAGCGGGATATCACGCTGAACCGCCCTTTTGAAAAGCGCGCCGAGACTGCGCTGACCACGTCTGTTCTGGAACTGGCCAAGGCTGGTGTTGGTGTGGGGTGGGTGCCACATACGCTTGCAGCAGCCGGTCTGAAAGCAGGCGATCTGGTGCAACCTGAGTTGCCAAGCGTTCAGCTGAGCATCGTTGCAGTGCGGCTTGCGGGCCCCCACGCGCGTGCGGAGAACCGGGCATGGGCACGGCTGCCGGAGATTATGGGCTGAGAGGGCTGGCGTTTTTGTGCGCGCGTCCCGGACTTGATCCAGGACCTTTGATGGTGAGGTTGAGGCCCCGGATCAGGTCCGGGGCGGGTTGGCGAAAAGCAAACGGGCCCGAGAAACCCCAGGCCCGTTGATCTTGATGCGAGAGGCGCTGTTAGTGCGGCAGCGCGTCCAGCGTCTCGCGGAACTTGGTCATGATCTCGTCGATATGGGACTTCTCCGAGATGAACATCGGCGCGATGATCGCATTGTTTCCTGTGAATTTCACATGCAGACCCTTCCAGAACATCTCTGTCTGGGCGCGCACGCCCAGGGAGCCGTGTTCAGGATGGTGGTGCATTTCCACACCCGCCATCATGCCGATGGAGCGGACATCCTTGACCAGCGGATGGTCACCCAGCGAATGCACCGCCTCCGAGAAGTAGGGGGCCATTTCCTTGGCGCGGTCGAACAGACCTTCCTCTTGATAGATCGCAAGGCTGGCGAGGCCCGCGGCACAGGCGGCGGGGTGGCCGGAATAGGTGTAGCCGTGGAACAATTCGATCCCGCCCATGGCGGAGGCGTCGGTCACGGTTTCGTAGATGTCATCGCGCACGGCGACGGCACCCATCGGGATGGAACCGTTGGTCAGCGCCTTGGCCATCGTGATGATGTCGGGCGTCACGTCAAACGCATCTGCCGAGAAGTTGCCACCGACACGGCCAAAGCCACAGATCACATCGTCAAAGACGAGCAGGATGTTGTTGGCATCGCAAATCTCGCGGATGCGCTGCAGGTAGCCATGGGGCGGCGGCAGGGTGCCGGTGGAGCCTGCGACAGGTTCGATGAACACCGCACCGATGGTTTCGCCGCCGAAATTGTCAATCGCACGCTGCAGGTCTTCGGCGCGGTCTGCCCCGGTGGTGCGCTGGCCGGGGGTGTGGAGTTCTTCGTCGGTCCAGGTGTGGCGCATATGCACGATATTGGGCATCACGGCCGGGAACGCGCGGCGGTTGTTCACAAGCCCCGACAGGCTGACGCCGCCGATATTCACACCATGGTAAGCCCGCTCGCGGCTGATGAACCGGGGGCGGTTTTCGCCTTTGGCGTGGTGGTAGGCCATGACGATCTTAAGAGCGGTATCAATCGCCTCCGACCCTGAATTCACGAAGAAAACGTGGTTAATCTCTTCGGGCGTCAGGCGGCACAGTTCCTCGGCTAACTCAAAGGACAGAGGGTGGTTCGTGGAGAACGGCGAGACGAAGGTCAAGTCTTGGAGCGCGGTGTGCACGGCCTCGATGATCTTGGGATGGCAGTGGCCGGCGGGCGAACAGAACAGCCCGGACGAGCCGTCGATCACGGTTCCACCCTTGTGATCCTGCATGTAGACGCCCTTGGCCTGCACCACCAAGCGCGGGTCTTTCTTGAAGCCACGGTTATCCGTGAACGGAATCCAGAATTCTTCGAGCGAGTTATTCTTTGCATCAAGCGCCATGGTTCATCTCCCAACCGTGAGTCTTCGCGACATCTAACGCTAGCCTTGACGGGCCGTTTTCATTATATCCAGTGCTGATCCTGAAATAAGGCCAGTTCAACATGGCAGTTTCCGCAGATAGCTTCTTTCTTGACCCCGACGCCCAAGGAACGCTCCAAAATCAGATTCAGCAGATGGTGGCGCAGGGGATTTTGTCGGGGCGGCTCAGGCCCGGCGAAAAGATGCCCTCGTCGCGCAAACTGGCGGCGCATCTGGGGGTCAGTCGGATCACGGTGACGCTGGCGTATACAGAGTTGCTGGCCGATGATTACCTCAGCTCGCGCGGGCGGTCGGGCTACTATGTGTCTGAAAACGCGCCGGTTCCGCCGGATTTCAAACCGACCGAGCGCACGCAGGACGTAGTCGATTGGAGCCGCGCCTTGGGGCATCGCTATGCGGAAACACCGATGCTGGCGAAGCCTGCGGATTGGCGTAGCTACGCGTATCCGTTCATCTACGGGCAGGCCGATGAAGAGCTGTTTGACCGTGCCAACTGGCGTCTGTGCGCCTTGCAGGCTTTGGGCAAGCGCGACTTTGAGGCGTTGACGGCGGATTACTATGATCAGGACGATCCGCAGCTGATCGACTTTATCTTGCGCCACACCCTGCCCCGCCGGGGTATTTTGGCGAATCCCGATGAGGTGCTGATTACGCTGGGCGCACAGAACGCGCTGTGGATGACGGCGCAGGTGCTGCTGACGCAACGGAGAACGGCAGCGATCGAGGACCCGTGCTACCCGTCACTACGCGAAATCCTGACGCAGTCGCGCTGCCATCTAAGGCCTATTCCGGTGGATGCCGACGGATTGCCCCCTGAAAAACTGCCCCCCGACACGGATGTCGTGTTCACCACGCCCAGCCATCAATGCCCGACCACGGCGACAATGCCGATTGCGCGACGGCAAGAGCTGCTGCGGCGCGCCTCCCGCGATGATTTCCTGATCGTGGAGGATGATTACGAGTTCGAGATGTCGTTCTTGAAATCACCCTCTCCTGCTCTGAAATCGCTCGATAAGGAAGGGCGGGTGATCTATGTCGGCAGCTTCTCCAAATCGCTCTTTCCGGGGTTGCGGTTGGGATATCTGGTGGGCTCGGCGCCTTTTATCGCCGAAGTGCGCGCGCTACGGTCTTCGGTGCTGCGCCACCCGCCGGGGCATATCCAGCGCACAGCGGCCTATTTCCTGTCGCTGGGGCATTATGATGCGCTGGTTCGGCGCATGGGGCTGGCCTATCACGAGCGGCGCAACACGATGGAGGCCGCGCTAAACAAGCATGCGCTGACCGTGGCGGGGCGCGGTGTTTATGGCGGTTCCAGCTACTGGATGCGCGCACGCGATCCGATTGATACGGGTCAACTGGCTCACGATCTGGCACAAAAAGGCGTGCTGATCGAACCGGGTGCACCTTTTTTTGCAGGCCAGGACGCGCCGCGCAGTTTTTATCGGATCGCGTATTCCTCGATCCATAAAAAGAAGATCGCGGCAGGCATTGATCTTCTTGCGGCAGCGCTTCGGTGATTTCATCTTTGCAAAAATACTCAAAAAAATTCCAAGGATCGGGTCCGCGCCTCCGTCAAACCTTTCAAGATGCGCATGACAACCGATGACCGATCCCTTGGCCTTGCGGCCGCTGGCGGAGATGCCGCCGCCTTTGCCTCGCTTCTTGAGCGGCATTACGACCGCATGTTCGGGCTGGCTTTTCGGCTGACCGGGATACAGGCGGAGGCCGAAGATCTGACGCAGGACATCTGCGCGGCGTTGCCGTCTAAAATTCGCGCCTACCGCGGCGAGGCGGCGTTTTCGACATGGCTTTACCGCGTCGTGGTGAATGCCGCCCATGACCGGCGGCGCAGGCAAGCGACCCATCGCAAGGCTGCCCAGGGCTGGGGCGATTGGGAGGTCAATCGCGTGGCCGCCAACGCCGAAGCCGCAGACGCGCAAGATTGGTTGCAGACCGCGATGGCGTCCTTGCCCGAGACGCTGCGAGATACGCTGGCCTTGGTTCTGGATGATATGAACCACGCCGAAGTGGGCGCGGTTATGGGCATCTCAGAAGGCACCGTGAGTTGGCGCGTGTCAGAGGCCAAAAAGCACCTGCGCGCATTGAAAGAAAAGGAGACGACATGACCGACGATCTCGACGATCTCCGCAAGGCAATGAAGGCGGCGACACCCGCACCGGATGCGAGTGCAAAGGCCAACAATATCGCTTTGGCACAGAAAAATTTCGCCGACCTCCAAGGATCGGGTGCGGTGGCCCGTCCCAAGTCCAATCGTATTTGGACAGGAGTTAAAGCGATGTTTTCCACCATGACCACACGCGGCGGACTTGTCGCCTCGACCGCATTGATCGCGATTGGCTTTGTCGCGCTGAACCCGCAGCTGCTGGAGTTTGGCGCGCAGCCAGAGGCCGTGACCTTGCCTGCCAGTGTCGACCCCGAGCCGCTTGAGATGGCGGCAGAGGATCGCTTCACGGGGGCCGTTGTTTTGGAAGAAGCAGCACCAGCAGGCACGCTTGCCGCACCACAGGCCACATCGAAGCGCCTCCAAAGGACAGCGGAGAGCTATGATTGGCCCGAAACGCGCATCTATCCGCAGCCTGCGCCACGCCCGTCCATTGTGTTGCCTGACGCGGATGCTTTGACCCCTGGCCCTGTGATCGAGGGGGATACCGAGGCTTTCCCGGAAGCTGCCGCGACCCCGCTGAAGATCACCGCAGAAGAGCCGGTCTCGACGTTTTCAATCGACGTGGACACGACCTCTTATGCGGTTGTGCGCAACTCGTTGATGAACGGCCAATTGCCCCCGCGCGAGGCGGTGAGGGTCGAGGAAATGGTGAACTATTTCCCCTACGCCTATCCCGCGCCCGTCGGCGATGCGCCGTTCCAGCCCACCGTGACCGCGGCCGAGACCCCTTGGAACCCCGGCACGCAATTGGTGCATATCGGGTTGCAAGGGGCCGAGGTGACGGAGCGACCGCCTTTGAACCTTGTGTTTCTGATCGACACATCCGGCTCGATGCAGGCGGCCAATAAGCTGCCTTTGTTGAAGCAGTCCTTCCGGCTGATGCTGTCGCAACTGCGGCCTGAAGATGAGGTGTCGATTGTCACCTATGCAGGCAGCGCGGGGCAGGTTCTGGAACCGACGCCTGCGGGCGAGCGGTCTGTGATCTTGGCGGCTTTGGACCGGTTGGAGGCGGGCGGTGGCACCGCAGGGCAAGCCGGGTTGCAGCAGGCCTATGACGTGGCCAAAGGGATGAGCGCGGAGGGCGAGGTCTCGCGCGTGATCCTGGCCACGGATGGCGATTTTAATGTCGGGTTGTCGGACCCTGACGCGCTAAAAGATTTCATCGCTGACAAGCGCGACAGTGGCACGTATCTGTCGGTTCTGGGCTTTGGGCGCGGCAATCTGGATGATGCCACGATGCAAGCCTTGGCGCAGAACGGGAACGGGCAAGCGGCCTATATCGACACGCTGTCAGAGGCGCAGAAGGTGCTGGTTGATCAGCTGACAGGTGCGCTGTTTCCGATTGTCGATGACGTGAAAGTGCAGGTGGAGTTCAACCCCGCACGGATCGCCGAATACCGCTTGATCGGGTATGAGACGCGCGCGCTGCGGCGTGAGGATTTCAACAATGACCGCGTTGATGCGGGCGAGATTGGTGCAGGCCATACGGTGACGGCGATCTATGAGGTGACGCCGGTTGGATCGGACGCGGTGTTAAGCGATCCGTTGCGGTATGGTGATGCTGTGGCGGGCGATCCGGAGGCAGAGATCGGGTTTCTGAAGCTGCGCTACAAGGCACCGGGTGAGGATGAGAGCGCGTTGATCGAGACAGTTTTACCTGAGGTCTCGGAATTGGGTTCCGAGGCGCAGTTCGCGGTGGCGATTGCGGGATTTGCGCAGTTGCTGCGGGACGAAAGTGCGGTGCTGGATTGGGACTACGCGGATGCGATTGCGTTGGCCAATGGGGCTAAAGGCGATGATCCTTTCGGGTACCGAGCCGAGGCGGTCAGCCTGATGCGGCTGGCGCAGAGCTTGAGCGAGTAGAGCGCGCTGAATTCAGGGGTTGCCCGGGGGCACTGCCGGGCCGCGCCCACCCAGGGTCGGGCGCGGCCCTTGGAAACCGAAGAAGCAAAAAGGCCCCGCGCATCGCTGCACGGGGCCTTCCACACACAATTCGTCAGACGTTAGTTGACGGATTTCGCGTCAACGACGTCTTTCTCGATCGCCTTGGTCCCGCTGGAGATTGCGATGCGGCGGGGCTTGAGGGCCTCGGGCACTTCGCGTTCCAGATCAATGTGGAGCATACCGTCCACATGGCTCGCACCCGTCACGCGGACGTGGTCAGCCAGTTGGAAGCGGCGCTCGAACGCGCGGGTGGCGATGCCGCGATGCAGATAGCTGCGCTCGGTCTCGTCAGTCGCTTTGCGGGCCGAGACGTGCAGGGCGTTTTCCTTCACCTCGACGAACAGCTCGTCTTCAGTGAAACCAGCCACTGCAATCGAGATGCGATACGCATCATCGGCGGTCTTTTCGATGTTGTAAGGGGGGTAGGTTTGGTTGCTGACATCACTGGCCAGAACCCGGTCCATCATGTCGGCGATTTGGTCAAAACCGACTGTTGCACGATACAAGGGTGCAAGATCAAAACTACGCATGGTCATCCTCCATTGAGCGATAAATAAGCGTTTATGTGCAGGCCTTCCGTTGTGGACAGGCCTTGTTTTCAAGGTATCGGACCCATCATTGGCATCCGATACACCTTATATTGGATGGGTGATTTGGCGTTTCAAGGGGTGAGTTTACGGCTTCACAAACCGGGCGCTGGAGCCTGCGTCAGACTGAGGCAAGCCCAGACGGCGGGGCATGACGCGTTCGGTTTTGGTGGTGGCGGCTTCGGTCACGCCACGCCCGCTGCGCAATTGTTGCTTCATTTCGGAGACCGCGCGGGGCAGTTCCATCCCGAAGGCCAGAACGTCGCCATTTTTATCGAGCCCACCGCGCGAGACGAGCGACACGATCTTGACGCGGTGACCGATCTTCTCGAACACAGGCGCGCCGCTGGAGCCGAAAGTGACATCACAGTTGAAGGCGATCAGCCCGTCGAACTTGCCGCGCATCCGGCATTTACGCTGCCATGACAGCGCTTCGTTCCGGCCCCGACCATAGGAAACGATGCTGATATCGCGGCTGTTGAGGGTTGGGTCAGCGACCACGAACGGGTCAGCGAGGCCCACATGAATAGGCGTGTCGAGTTGCAAAAGCGCCATATCGTAGAGCGCATTGTAGACGGTTGAGGGCGCATCGGGGTCGTAGCGTTCATGCACGGCGATGCGGGTGCCTTTCGCCTCGGCGATGGCATCACCGTCGCGGTAGCCCGCGCGGAATTTTACCTTGGCCGGGTCCATCGTGCCTTTGCCGCGCTGGGTGACGCAGTGGGCGGCGGTCAGGACCAGATCGGTAGCGATCAGCGCGCCGGTGCAGGTGCCTTTGCCTTGCATATCGAGACGGCCCACGGCCTCGTATCCAAACAGATCATCGCGGTCGGTCAGCCTGATCAGGCTTGAGTTTTGCGCCTGCGCGGTGGGGGCGATCAGACAGAGCGACAGGGCAAGCGCGCGGATCATGGCTTGGGGCTCACGAATTTCGCGCCGGTGTCGCGGCGTTCACCAGACATCAGAAGGCGGGTGGAGGTCGGGCGGATGCCTGCGACGGTGCCTTCACCATCGTCGAAGCGGGCCATAAGATCATCCATCGGGCCGTCCACCGCCATGCCAAGCGAGACCTTGCGGCCCTGCATTTCGGCCTTCGCCGACACGACAGAGACGATGCGGGCCGTGCCGTCGGTGACGCTGAAAATCGGCGCGCCCGAAGCTCCGAAGTCGACATCGCAGGACAGCACCAGCGTGGCGAAGCGGCGGGCGAGGACGGAACAGGTTTCCTGGATCGACGGGGCCTCTGCCCGGTCCTTGGCGTAGGAGACGACACCCACATCTGCGCCTTTGAGGGGCTTCTGGCCCATATCAAAGGGGATCACTTGGGTGTTGCGGATGGGCTGGCTGAGCTCGATCAGCGCAAGATCGTATTTGACACGCGCGCCTTGGTTCCCGGTCGCTTCGTAGCTGTAATCGGGATGCGCGAGGGTACGTTTGGCTTTGCGGAACGCGCTGGCAAAACCGTTGCGCCAGCCGGGACGAAATTCGATTGTGCCCGGATCAATGGCATTGCCAGCCTCGTCAAACAGGCAATGGGCGGCGGTCAGAACGACATTGTCACGGATCAGCGCGCCGGTGCAAAAGCCGTTGACCCCAAGGTTCAGACGGCCCACAGCCTCCCAGCCGCGGGTGTCGCCGCCGGTTTTCATCTGCTTGAGGCCGGTATCATCCGCCCAAGCGAAAACGGGAAGTGCGGCCAAAACCGCAGCAATAATCAAGGATCGCATGATCTGCCTGTCCTGCATCTGACGCGTCTGTTTCGACGCTTAATGCAACCTTAGGGCAAAAATGGGGCAGTCGGTAGATTAGTTTCGGTGCGCGGTTGGCGAGGTAAATGTCAGTTTCTGCGACGACGATCACTTTGTAACTCAAAGCAAATATCGGGGTTCAGGGGTGGGACCGCCTGCCCGACTTGCCCAAATGCACGCGCTCGTGGCACCCTAGGGCTGGACCAGCACCGCCTGTTTCGCCGCCGGATCAGCGGCCAAACGGGCCCGCGCCGACATATTGGGGAGGAGTTCTTCATGACGTCCAAAACCACCAAGCCGACACCGCCGGACGCTCTGCCGCCGCAACAACCCAGCATGCCCAAGATCAACAAGGTCACGGCGGAGGATATCACAGCGTCGCTCAAGGCCGGGTTTTCGGACTTTTGGGCGCGCCCGATCATGAGCGGGTTTTTCGGCCTCTTCTATGCGGTGTTCGGCATCCTTATGGTCTGGTGCCTTGTCTGGCTTGGCTATATCTGGATGCTCATCCCTGCGTTGGTCGCTTTCCCTCTGGTCGCGCCTTTCGCCTGCGCCGGGCTTTATGAAATGTCCCGTCGGTTGGAGAACAATGAGCCATTTGGCTGGGGCGATATCCTCACCGTGATGGCTGACCAACGCAAACGCGAAATGGGTTGGATGGCCTTTGTCACGCTCTTCGTTTTGTGGGTCTGGTTTTACCAGTTTCGAACTGTGCTGGTGATCGTGCTGCAGGATGCGTCTTTTTCGGATTTGGACGGGTTCATCCAAGCCGTGCTCTACACGCCGGAGGGCTGGACGTTCCTTGCGATTGGCACGGGCGTCGGCGCGTTTCTGGCTGCCGCCTTGTTCACGGTTACAGTGGTGGCCATGCCGCTGCTGCTTGACCGGGATATTGATTTCGTCACTGCCATGATCACGTCGGTGCGCGTCGTTCGGGAGAACCCGGTGGTGATGCTCACATGGGCGGGGATTATCACGGTGACCATGGTGGTGTCGCTTGTCCCGGCGTTTCTGGGGTTGATCTTCACGTTGCCGATCCTTGGGCACACCACCTGGCATCTCTATCAGCGGGCCGTTGTTTTGGATCAGGCTGCAAGGTGATCGCTGTGCCGATTTGGGTCTAGCGCAGGATCGGCACTTCAGGGGCGCGTTTGCCTTCGGCCGTCAGCGCAGGGGGTTGTGGCCCGCCCGTGGCCCAGTCGAGCAGTTCGACCGTGTGGACAATGGGGATGTCTGTGCCACCACCGATCTGCATCATACAGCCGATGTTGCCGGCGGCGATGATGTCTGGGTTTTTGGCCTCTAACGTATCCACTTTGCGTTTTTTGAGCTGCTTGGAGATTTCGGGCTGCATCAGGTTATAGGTGCCTGCGGAGCCGCAGCAGAGATGGCTGTCGGCAGGCTCTACCACTTTGAAGCCCGCGCGTTTGAGCAGGTCTTTGGGGTAGGTCTTGATCTGCTGGCCATGCTGGAGCGAGCAGGCGGCGTGATAGGCGACGGTCAGGGTGCCGGTGCCAACGGGTTTGGGCGGCACATCGGCGGCATCTGTGCCGGCGATGGCGGCTTTCGCGGTGTTCACAGCGGTAAATTCAGGCGCGCCTTTGGGCAGCAGTTCAATCAGAACCTCGGAGATATCCTTGGCGAGACCCGCGACGGCGGCGGCCTCCTTGGCGAGTGGTTCATTGCGGAACATGTGGCCATAATCCTTGACGGTCGTGCCGCAGCCGGAGGTGTTGATGACGATGGCGTCCAGCCCCTCGCCTTCGATTTCCTTGTGCCACGCGCGGATGTTCTTGGCCGCCGTCTTGTGGCTTTCTTTGGTCTTGCCCATGTGGTGGGTCAGCGCCCCACAGCAGCCCGCACCTTCGGCCACGACGACCTCTGCCCCGAGGCGCCGCAGAAGGCGGATCGTGGCGTCGTTGATATCGGTGTTCAGCGCCTTTTGCGCACAGCCCGTCATCAGGGCGACGCGCATTTTCTTCGGCGCTTTGGGCGCGAAGGTTTGCGGGTCGTCATTGCGCGAGACGGGCGGGATCGTCTTGGGAGCCATCTCAAGCATCGCTTTAAGACGGGCGTCGGGCATCAGGAACGCAAAGGGGCGACCGATCTTGGCACCCAGAAGGGCCAGACGGAAGCGCGTCGGATAGGGCAGGATCTGCGCGAGGATCCAACGCAATGCGCGGTCGCTGAAGGAGCGCTTGTATTTTTGTTCGATGTATTCGCGCGCATGATCAACGAGGTGCATGTAGTGCACGCCGGAGGGGCAGGTCGTCATGCATGCCAGACAGCTCAGGCAACGGTCGATATGCTTGACGGTTTTCTCGTCCGGGACACGCTCGTTTTCGAGCATATCCTTGATCAGATAGATACGGCCCCGGGGGCTGTCCAACTCATCGCCGAGCACTTGATAGGTGGGGCATGTGGCGGTGCAAAAGCCGCAATGCACGCAAGTGCGCAGGATTTCGTTGGAGCGCTGGATGCCGGGATCGGTCAACTGCTCGGGCGTGAAGGTCGTTTGCATATCGCGCTCCTCAGGCCATCAGGCCGGGGTTGAGAATTCCACTTGGATCGAACTTGGCGCGCAGGCCCGCGCTGATCTTGGCAATCGGTTCAAGCTCGGGGTGGAACACATCAAGCTTGGCGCGCGTGGCCTCGTCGGCGCGGATCAGGGTGGCGTGGCCTTGGGTGCCGTTCATCTTGGCGCGCAGGTCGGTGCCTTTGGGCATGACGGCCCAGATCAGGCCGCCGCCCCAGTCCATAAAGAGCTTATCCGTGCCGAGCTTGGCGGCGAGGGTCGCGCCGTCGGTGGGCTTGACCGAGATACGCCAGATGTCGCCATCGGCTTTCTGGAACCCTTCCACATCGCGGGACGCCGTCCAGATCTTCCCGGATTTGGCGGGGTCGGACTCAACGGTGATGTCACCAAAGGGCGCAAGTTCGTTCATCAATTGCTCGGCCCGGTAGGCGACGGATTTCTCGAAGCCTTCGATGCGCAGCATGGTGACCGCGCCATGGCCCATATCGGGCATATGGGCGGCGGCAGACACCTCATACGGGGATCCAAGCGCGGCAGACATGGCCTTGACCGCGTGGGCGAAATCAAGGCCATGGATCATCAGCGTGGCCTGCGTGTCGGTCTTGGGCAGCACTTTCAGCGACACCTCGGACAGGACGCCAAGCGTGCCGTAGCTGCCAGTGAGCAGCTTGACCAGATCATAGCCGGTGACGTTCTTCATGACGCGACCGCCGTTCTTAAGGATCGCGCCAGTCCCGTCGACAAACCGCACCCCCAGCATATGATCCCGGCACGCGCCTGCCTGAATACGGCGGGGGCCGCTGACATTGGCCGCCACGACACCGCCGATGGTTGGCGCGCCGGTCGTGCCAAGAAGGCCTCGGTGATCCATCGGCTCGAAGGCGAGGCGTTGGTTTTCCTTGTCGAGAGCGGTCTCGATCTCGGCCAGAGGTGTTCCTGCTTTTGCGACGATTGTCAGCGCGCCTGGCTCGTAAAGCTCGATACCGGACAGAGCTGAGGTGGAGAGCACTTCGCCCGCGACGGGATTGCCAATCGGGCGGGTGCCACCGCCGATGATGCGCAAAGGGGCTTTGGCGCTGGCGATGGCATCGGCCAGCTCGGCTTCGGTTTTAGGGGTCATTTTGTCGTGCCTTTACTCTGCCGCAAGGGCCATTGCGCGGCGGGCCTCGGAAGCCTCAAGCGGAAACACTTTGGCGGGGTTCAAAAGCCAAGTGGGGTCGAACACGTCCTTCACCGCCATCTGGTTCTCCAGATCATCCGCGGCGAACTGATCCACCATCAGATCGCGCTTTTCGATGCCGACACCGTGTTCGCCCGTCAGGCAACCTCCGACCTCGACACACAGGCGCAGGATGTCAGCGCCCAGCGCCTCGCAAAGCTCCAGATCGCCGGGTTTGTTGGCATCAAAGAGGATCAGCGGGTGCATGTTGCCGTCGCCTGCGTGAAATACATTGGCCACGTCGAGGCCGTAGTCCTTGCTCATCTCGCTGATACGCTTGAGCACGAAGGGGAGCGAGGACACGGGGATCGTGCCATCGAGACACATATAGTCGTTGATCTGGCCCATCGCGCCAAAAGCGGACTTGCGGCCCAGCCAGATTTTCGCGCTTTCATCGGCGGATTTGCTTTCGCGCAGCTCGACCGGATTGTGCTTGCGGGCGATCTGCATGATGAGGCCCAGCTGTTCGTCGATTTCCGCGTCGGAGCCTTCGACCTCGACGATCAAAAGCGCCTCGCACATCGGGTAGCCCGCTTTGGCGAAGGCCTCTGTCGCCTCGATGCAGGGGCGGTCCATGAATTCAATGGCGACGGGCAGGACACCGGCCTTGATGATGTCGGCCACACAGGCACCGGCAACCTCGTTGTCGTCGAAACCCATCAGGACAGGCCGCGCGCCTTCGGGCTTGCGCAGGATGCGTAGCGTGGCTTCGGTCACGACGCCAAGCTGACCTTCGGAGCCACAGATCAGGCCCAGCAGGTCCAGCCCGCCCGCGTCCAGATGCGCGCCGCCCAACTCGGTAATTGTGCCGTCCATCATCACAAGGGTGACGCCCAGCAGATTGTTGGTGGTGACGCCGTATTTCAGGCAATGCGCCCCACCGGAGTTCATGGCGATATTGCCCGCAATCGCGCAAGCCAACTGGCTGGAGGGGTCGGGGGCGTAAAAGAAATCCTCTTCTTCTACCGCGCCGGTGACGCTGAGATTGGTGCGGCCGGTTTGAACCTTGATGACACGGTTTTCGTAGTCGGTCTCAATCACATCGTTCAGGCGTGCCACGCCAAGGATGATGCTGTCAGCGGTGGGCAATGCCCCACCGGCGAGTGACGTGCCAGAGCCGCGCGGGACGACCGGCACGCCTTCTTCGTGGCAGATTTTCAGAATGGCGGAAACCTCTTCTGTGGAGGAGGGCAGCACGGCAGCCAGCGGCGGACACTTATAGGCGCTGAGCCCGTCGCATTCATACGCGCGCGTCTCTGCCTCGTCATGGATCACAGCATCCTTGGGAAGCACGGATTGCAACCGCTCCACGATCTTGGCCTTTTTCGACAGAATCGTGGCGTTCGGGGCTGGCATTTCCATTGTGATCTCCTCCAGATCAGGGCAGATGCAGGCTATTGGTAAATAAATATAACCAATTTCACGCATTGGCAAGAGATTCCCATCCGCGATACCGTGAGGCCATGACACTTGGTGACGTGCTTTCCCTATTTACCCTGTTTGATGCGGCCGCCGTGGGCTTTCTGATCGTCTCTTGGATCGGGATCGGGCTGGTCATCGAGAACCCCCCAAAAAACCGCCCGTCCGTGTCGATCCTGATGAAAGACTATCGCCGCGACTGGATGCACGCGTTTGTCACCCGGCAGCCCCGGATTTTCGATGCGCAGATTTTAGGCAACCTGCGCCAGGGCACGGCTTTTTTCGCCTCGGCCTGCATGATCGCGATGGGTGGCGGGCTGGCGCTGGTCGGCAACACGGATCGTTTGCTGGGCGTGGCCGAGGACCTCGCGATCGAGCGCGCACCTGCGGTCGTGTGGGAGGTCAAAATCCTGCTGATCCTGCTGTTCATCGCCAATGCATTTTTGAAATTCGTCTGGGCGCACAGGCTTTTCGGCTATTGCTCAGTCGTGATGGCAGCCGTGCCGAATGACGAGGCCGATCCCACGGCTTATCCGCGCGCGGCCAAAGCGGCAGAGATCAATATCACCGCTGCGACAGGCTATAATCGCGGCCTGCGGTCGGTTTATTTCGGGCTGGGGTCAGCCTTGTGGTTGATCGGCGCGCCTGCGTTGATCTTGGCCACATTGGTCACTTTGGGCGTCATTTGGCGGCGCGAATTTGCCTCGCGCTCCAGAAGTGTGCTTTTGGTGCAAGACACGGAAACCGTCACACAGAAGTGACGCGACAGGCCGCAACAGCGTCCCTATATAGCGCCCATGAGATACGTTTTTGCTTTCCTCGCTTGCTGTGCAAGCCCAGCCTTTGCCGACGACCCCGTGGTCGAAGCGGCGACGATTTCGATGTCCGGAAATACGGCTACGATCAGCGTGACGATCCGCCATGGCGATACCGGGTGGGATCACTATGCGGATGGTTGGGCTGTGCTGGCCCCCGATGGCACGCAGCTGGGATATCGCAAGCTGCTGCATCCCCATGAGAACGAGCAACCGTTCACGCGCAGCTTGTCTGGTGTCTCAATCCCGGCGGGGATTGATCACGTGCTGATCCGGGCCAATGACAATGTGACGGGCGCTGCCCAGGACACATACCGTCTCAACCTGCGCTAACCCCTAGCGCCGCCCCTCGCGCAGCCACGCGCCAATCATCAGGCTCGCTGCAATCAGCAGGAACAACCAAGCAGGCAGCAGCGATGTCACGGTGACATCGGCGGTCACATAGGCCTCGCGCGGGGTCAAGCCGATCCAGCCGCGCCCGGAGGCGGGGCGCCCGTCGCGGACATTACGCAGATCCGGCACGCCCTCTTCCAGCGCTTTGACACCGCCGCGCCGCGTCTCGACCAGCGGGGTCAGGGCGGTGCCATCGGCAATCGTGTTCTCAAACTCGCGCGGGGCCGAGGGGCCAAGGGCGATCACGGCCTCTTCTTCGCCATCGGTCAGGCGATAGAGCCCAATTTCAGGCCCTTCAAACTCGGCCTGCCAGCGACCGGGCGCGGCTTGTTCAAGTTGCACCACCACCTCAGAGCCATCGGGAAGCGTGACGGTCACATCGCCCACGCTGTCTTCCAAAGTGCGGCGCACGATGGTCATGCTTTGGCCATCGGGTTCCGCCCAAAGGGCTTCTTCCTCAAGCTGCGGCTCTTTCATCATCCAGTGCGCCAGACGGCGCAGCAGTTCAAGCTGCGGGCCACCGCCTTCATAGCCCCGGCTCCAAAGCCAGGCGTGATCTGACGCCATCAGCGCAACACGCCCCTCGCCTACGCGATCCAGCAGCAGAAGCGGCTTGTCATCCTGGCCGACCATGACAGTATTGCCGGCGCTTTCGGTCACATCAATCAGTCGGAACCAACGCCCCCAGCCGGGCGCGCCATCCTCACCGGGCGGCGAGAGCGCATCAAGCCCCTCGGTCACCGGATGCCGCTCGCCAACTTCTGAGATGCGCGGCAGGAAGCCTTCCTCGATCACGCGCGCGGTCGGACGACCGGGAATGATCTCTCCCAGCGGGGAGCGGAACAGGCTGTCGGCAGAGGCAAAATCGGGACCAGCGGCGATCAGCACCGCGCCGCCCTCTTCCACGTAATTGCGCACGTTATCCAGATAGATCGCAGGCAGGATGCCCCGCCGCTTGTAGCGGTCAAAGATGATCAGATCGAACTCGTCGATCTTTTCCAGAAACAGCTCGCGCGTGGGAAAGGCGATCAGGGACAGCTCGTCCACGGGCACGCCGTCCTGCTTTTCAGGTGGCCGCAGAATGGTGAAATGCACCAGATCGACCGAACTGTCAGATTTCAGCAGGTTGCGCCATGTGCGTTCGCCGGGATGCGGCTCGCCTGAAACAAGGAGCACCCGCAACCGATCCCGCACACCGTTGATCTGCACGACGGCAGCGTTGTTGCGGTCGGTCAGCTCACCGTCTTCCACAGGTACATTGAACTGGATGACGTTCATGCCGCCATGGGGGAGCGTCACGGGCAGCTCCAGCGTCTCGCCAATGGGGACGGTGAAGGGTTGCGGCTCTTCGCCATCGACGGAAATCAGGAGCTGCGCAGTGGCGGCCTCGGGCGCCGCACCTTGGTCTTCGATGCGCAAGGTCAGCGCGACGGGTTCGCCCAGAATGGCAAAGGCAGGTGCGTTCTCGATGACCAGACGGCGGTCCCAGTCATCCTCTCGCCCAGTCAGCAGAACATGCAGCGGGGCGGGTAAATCTGGGGCCCGTTCGAGGTCATGCAACTGGCCATCGGTCAGCGTGATGATGCCTGCGATACGCGCCTGCGGCTCTTGCGCCAGCGCTTCGGCAACAGCGCTCATCAGCAAGGTGCCCTCATCGCCTTGCCCGTCGCGCAGCGTGACAATCCGCAACTCGGTATTGGGACGCGCGGCAATCTCGGCCTCAAGCCCGGCCAACGCCTCGGCCACCTGATCGGGCCTGTCGGAAATGCTTTGAGAGGCACTTTCATCAACGACCAAGACGACAATATCGCTCAGCGGGGTCCGGTCTTCGTTCTGCAAGGACGGGTTCGCAATGGCAGCCAGCAACGCAATTGCGCCCAGCCCACGCAACCACCATCCCGCCAGCCCGCGCCATAGAGACAGGCCAACCAGCAGCAGCATGACGGCTGCGGCTGCATAGAGCACCGGCCACGCGACCAGCGGGTCAAAGATGACTTGACCGCTCATGTCGCTTCGCTTTTCGCAAATATCCGCGCCGCAGGCATCTGACCCATCCTCACTGCCCCAACCGATCGAGTAGCGCGGGGACATGGACCTGATCGGATTTGTAGTTACCCGTCAGCACATGCATCAGCAGGTTCACCCCGAAGCGCAAAGCAATCTCGCGCTGGCGCTCGCCCGCATAGCCACGCCCGACGGGAAACATCCGGTTGCCGCGCGCGTCTACGGCCCAGGCGGCGGCCCAATCATTGCCGCCGATCACAACCGGCGTCACACCGTCATTCAGATTGCGGAAAGGCATTCCTTCAACTTGCTCGGAATCAGGCGGCGCGGCCTCGACCCAGACGTCGCGGCTGGCGTGACGGCCGGGGAAATCCTGCAGCAAATAGAATGTACGTGTGAGGACGTGATCGCCGGGGATCGGCTCCAAAGGCGGCACGTCGAGGGGGCGGGCAAGTTGCTGCAACTTGCGTCCGATGGGGCTGGAGGCTCCAAAGCGCGCCGTGTCCGCGTCGCGGGTGTCAAAAAGGATCATGCCGCCTGTGCGCAGATAGCGGTTCAGCTTGGCGTAGGCCTCGTCACTGGGCAGGGGCTGATCCGCCGAAATCGGCCAGTAGAGGAATGGAAAGAACGACAACTCATCAGTCTCCAGGTTCACCGAAATCGGCTCTGCTGGCTCAATCGAGGTTCGTTGAAAAAGCGTCTGGCTTAACCCGCTCAACCCGGCAAGGGCCACCTCGTCAAGGCGCGCATCGCCGGTGATCACGTGGGCCAGGACGACCTCGCTTGTGGCTTCAATCGCAAAGCTTTCCTCTTGCGCGTCGGCCATGGGTGCGGCGAGGCTCAGCGCCGCGGCCACCGTTGCCACCATCGCAGCGCTTGCCGCACGCGGCCCGCGCAGACGGCCCGACAAGGCGAGCGAGGCGATCAGGTCAACCGCCAGAGCCAATAGCGCAGCCGCCAGGAGCAATCCTTTCAGCGGGGTTTCTTCCGCAACACTCAGACCCTCAACCGTGATGCGGGAGGGCCAGACGTCCCCGGCCAACTCGGTCTCGGCAGAGATGACATTCAGAGCCAAACGGCGGTCCGCACCTGCATAGAGCCCCGGCAGTAGGCCGACGCCTGGAACGCCTGCGGCCAGTTCGACCCCGTCAACGCCGGGCAAAACGCCTGCATCCTCGACCGATCCAAAGGCGGTCAGCACTCTTTCGGGCAGCCATGTCGTGCCTTCCAAATCCGCCGCATCCGGGGCTGCGGGGCGGGTCGATACGGCGAGCCGTTCGAGCATCTGTACGAAAAGACCCGACAGCGGCAAGCTGGACCATTCGGCGTTTGCTGTCACATGGAACAGCACCACTTGCCCATCGCCCAGCGCCTTGCGAGTGACCAGCGGCGTGCCGTCGTCCAATGCTGCAATCACGCGGGACGGTAGATCGGGATCGGGCTGCGCCATCACCTGCGCGTCCACGACCACATCGTCGCGCAAGGGCAAACCAAAGAACGGGCTGTCTTCGTCGAAGGCGCGCAGACCTTTGGGCTCGCCCCAAGACATCGCGCCACCAACTGTCCGCCCCCCGGCGCGCAGGCGCACGGGCATCAGCGGGTCTTCCTCGGTGCGGCTGACATCGCTGGCCGCCAAACGCGGCCCAGCAAAGCGCAGCAGCAAGCCGCCCTCTTCGACCCAACCGCGCAGATCAGCCTCTTCTGAGCCTGCAAGGCGCGCGACATCGGCCAAAACGATCACGTCAGGGTTGGCCAGAAGTAGCGTTTCCATCGGGCCGTCGATCAGGTCAGCGGTCGGTTCCAGCGCTTGTTCGAGGTAATGCAGCGGCGAGAGCAGTTCGAGGCCTTCGCGGTCTTCGCGACCCGCGATCAAAGCGACCTCGCGACGCTTGAGGCTGTCATCGGTCAGGCTGACCGCCCCGGCGGAGCGCTGGCCGATCACCTCGAACCGCGACACACGGTTGCGCAGTTCGGGGGGCAGCGACAGCTCCACCGTGGCGCGGGTTTGATCGGGATCGAAACGCAAAGGCACACGGGCCAGTTCACGCTCCACCCCGTTGGGATCAAGGCCGCGTGCGGCGATGGTGATATCGGCGCTGTCGCCGGGGACCGCGCGCAAGGCGGTCAGCTCAAGAACACCCTCGGCAAAGATGGCTGGGGCCATGCCATAGACAGGGCGCGGACTTTGAAAGACACGCACGTCGCCTTTCGCCTCAAGCGCGTCCAGCAAGGTGTCGCGGCCCGCATGGGCAAGCCCGTCAGACATCCAGATCGTCTCGAACGACTCCGGTTGAGAGCTGATCCAGTCGGTCACTGCAGCCATATCGGGGGCGAAGGGCGCGGGTGTCAGACCCGGCACGCGCGGCGCCCAGGATTCAGCGGTTTGAAAGGCCAGATCGCCCGGCAGCAGGTCGGTCGCAAGGGCGACGGCCACTGGGCGGCCTGCGCGGGTGGCCTCGGACAACGCCGTCTCGATGCGGTCCAGCTTGGCCGACCATGTGGGCGCGTCGGCCCAGCTTGCATCGGCGAGGATCAGAAGTGGGCCGGAGCCTGCGCGCTCTTCCTGCGGGTTCAACACAGGGCCTGCAGAACCGATGATCACAGCAGCAACCGCGAGGATACGCAGCAACAAGAGCCACCACGGGGTCTTGTCGGTCTGCGTTTCGTCATCTTCGAGGCCAAGGAGCAGCGCAACACCGGGAAAGCGGCGTTTGATGGGGGCTGGCGGCACAGCGCGCAGCAGCAACCACAGGATCGGCAGCACGATCAGGGCAAGCAGCAGCAGCGGGAACGCGAAACCTATCGGGCCAAGCATGAACATCAGTGCACGCGCTCCATTGCCGTATAAAGCCAAAGGAGCGCTGCTTGCGCGCTGTCGCCGGTGTGATGCGTGTGAAACTGCCAGCCGGTGGCGCGGGCGATGGCTTGCAGCCGATCCTTGCGTTCCGCAAGGCGGTCCAGATAGCGATCGCGCAGGTCGCCTGCTTTGAGCGTCTCATGGCGGACCGCGCCGGTCATCGACTCGAAGACGGTGCGGCCATCGAAAGGGAAGGCCTCTTCCTGCGGGTCGAGGATTTGCAGCAGCGCGCCTTTGACACCGCGGTCCGCGGCTTTGGCGAGCGCGGCTTCAACCTTGGTCAGGTCGCCCATGAAATCGGAGATAAAAACGGCACGGGAATTGGGGACCATGCCGCGCGCCTCGGGTTCGCCATAATCGGCATCCGAGCCTTCGTCGGACAGCAGATTGGCGAGGCGCATCAGTTGCGGCTCGCCAGACCGTGGCGGCGCATCGAAAGCGGTGAGGCCAACGCGTTCACCCCCGCGCAGCATGAGGATGGTGATGGCCATGGCCAGAAGCCGGGCGCGTTCGCCTTTGGTGGGCAGGTTCTTGTCGGACGAAAAGCCCATCGCGGCGGCGCTGTCGACCCAAAGCAGAACGCTTTGGGCGATCTGCCATTCTTTTTCACGCACAAACTGAGTGTCGGACTTGGCAGAGCGCCGCCAATCGACAAAACGCGCCTCGTCGCCTGCGTGGATCGGGCGGTATTGCCAGAACTCGTCGCCCATTCCGGCGCGGCGGCGGCCATGGTCGCCCAGCATGACGGTCGCAGCCAAATGCTCCGCCCCGACCAGAAGGGACGGGAACGGCGACGCCTGATCTTCGGCGCGGGCGCGAAGATCGGCGGCTTGGCTCACGCGGCGGCCTCGACCCGGGTGATGCTTTCTGCGGTTTGTTCGATCAGATCGCCCAGATTATCGCCACGCGCTCGGGCCGAGAAGCTAAGCGCCATGCGGTGGATCAGAACGGGGCGTGCCATGCGCACCACGTCTTCGGGCGACGGGGCCAAGCGCCCTTCAAGCAGCGCTTGCGCACGCACGGTCAGCATCAGCGCTTGGGCCGCGCGCGGACCAGGGCCCCAGCTAACAGTGTCTTTGATGATCTGCGGCGACTCGGGATATTCGGGACGGCAGGCGCGGACCAGATCAAGGATCATTTCGACCACGCCTTCGCCGACCGGCATCCTGCGCAGCAGCGTTTGCGCATCCAGCAGCTCTTGCGCAGTGAAAACGCCTGTGGATTGCGCTTCGTCCACGCCAGTGGTGGCGAGCAGAATGTCGCGTTCCGTGTCGCGGTCGGGGTAGTGGACGTCGATCTGGACAAGGAAGCGGTCAAGCTGGGCTTCGGGCAGTGGATAGGTGCCCTCCTGCTCAATCGGGTTCTGCGTCGCCAGAACATGGAAGGGCGTGCCGAGGGGGCGGTGTTCGCCCGCAACGGTAACTTCCTTCTCCTGCATCGCTTGCAGCAGCGCCGATTGGGTCCGCGGGCTGGCGCGGTTGATCTCGTCTGCCATCAGGAGCTGGCAGAAGATCGGACCTTCGATAAATTTGAACGCGCGCGATCCATCAGCGCCGGTTTCCAAAACCTCCGAGCCGAGAATATCGGCAGGCATCAGGTCGGGCGTGAACTGGATACGGTTGCCGTCCAGCCCCATCACGGTCGAAAGCGTATCGACCAGACGCGTCTTACCAAGGCCCGGCAGGCCCACAAGAAGCCCGTGCCCGCCGCACAAAAGGGCGGCCAAAGTCAGGTCCACGACCCGCTCTTGCCCGATGAAACGATTGGTGATGCTGGCCTTCGCCTGCCCCAGTTTTTCGCCCAGCGCTTCGATATCAGCGACAAGATTGGCGGCGTCGACCATGACAAAACTCTCCCGGTGGATATATGTCCTATGAAAGCATCTATGACGCGTAACACAAATGGCAAAAGCGATGAGCGGACAAAACATTGTGAAACCATCGGCAGAAAGCCTCGCAGCCTTGGCACAGGCTGCCTCAAAAAAGGGCGCTCCGCCGGTGCATTTATGGAACCCGCCCTTCTGCGGGGACCTTGATATGGTCATCAAACGGGACGGGACGTGGTTCTATCAGGGCACGCCGATTGGGCGGCCGGGGCTGGTAAAGCTGTTTTCCTCGATCATCCGGAAAGACGGGGATGACTATTTTCTGGTCACGCCTGTCGAGAAGGTCGGCATTACCGTTGAGGACGCGCCGTTCGTGGCGATTGACTTTGACCGGATGGGCGACAGCTTGGTCTTCCGCACCAATGTCGAGGATGAGGTCACAGCCGGGCCAGAGCATCCGATCCGCGTGGTGCGGGATGCAGAGACCGGGGAGCCGTCGCCCTATGTGCTGATCCGCGCAAATCTTGAGGCGCTGATTGATCGCAAGAGCTTCTACCGGCTGGTGGAGGAAGGCGAGCATGCCAAGCATGAAGGCGCCGACTGGTTTGGCGTGCGGTCCGGCGGGGCGTTTTTCCCAATTATTCCGTCGGCGGAGTTGCCCAGTTAGAACTAAGGGCCACGCCCGACCTGGAGGGCGTTCGTAACAGTCTACTTGCTAACGACAGTTGGTTCACATCCGAGACTATTTCTTTGGTGCAGCGGTGCATCACGCCCTTCGGGGAAGGTCGGGCGTGGCCCGGCGGTTCCGCCAGGCGGGACGTTTGATACCTGCATCCCTTAACTTCCGATGTCTTTCGCCTCGCCCTGGTGCGTTCCGGGCAGTTCAAACTCAAAGACTGAGTGCTGGATGCCAAATTCGGCCTCCAACATCTCTTTGAGGCGGATTTTCACGTCTTCCAGATGATCGAACCGGCGCAGCACGACGTGGGCATCAAGGGAGCTTTCATACTCGCCCATCATCCACAGATGCATGTGGTGGACGTCGACCACCTCCGGGTCGTCCTCAAGCCGCGCCATCACATCCTGCGCCGAAACCGCGGAGGGGCTGCCCAGCATCAGCACACGGATCACGGGTTTGATGCCGATAATGGCGTGCCAGAGGATATAAGCCGAGATACCCAGCGTCACGATGGGATCGACCAGCCGCCAATCATAAAGCAGGATCAGCGTGCCCGCGACGATCACCGCGATGGAGCCGAGCGCGTCGGCCATGTTGTGCACAAAGGCCGCACGCATGTTCATGCTGTCTTTGGACAACTTGAAGATCAGCAGCGCGGTGATGGTGTCGATGACAAGGGCAACCCCGGCGACGACGACCACAATCCAGCCTTCGACGGCGACGGGATTGAAGAGGCGCTCGACCCCCTCGGCGGCAAGGTAGAAAGCGACGACGATCAGCGTGGTGTAGTTGACGAGTGCGGCCACGACCTCGGCCCTTTTATAGCCAAATGTCATTTTCGCATCGGCGGGCTTACGGGCAATCCGGCGGGCGGCGAAGGCAATGACGAGCGACAGCGCATCGCTGAAGTTGTGGATCGCGTCGGCAATCAGCGCGAGGGAGCCGGAAAGGACGCCCGCGATGATCTGCACGAAGGTCAGCAGAAAGTTCACCCCTACCGCCGCCGCGACGCGCTTGTCGCCGGGATCAAGTCTGGGATGGTCGTGGGCCATGTTTACCGCCGGAAAATGCTGGGTCTGACACCTTGCTGGGCTGAGTTCACCACATCTGCGATGCGTTTGGAACGGGTGGCTTCGGTTTTCGCGGTCTTGATCCATTCCAGCGTGCCGCGTTTGACGGATTTCGGGTAGGCCTCCCATGTGGGGCGGAGGTCTCCGAGGGCTGCGGCCATGTCGGGCGGGACTTCGAGGCGGTCGACGTCGTCGAGGAAGGTCCAAGTGCCGGTCTCTTGCGCGAAGGTAATCATCGCCTCGCCTGCCGGGGTCATCGCACCAGAGGCGCGGGCCTTTTCGACAAGCGCTTTGTTGAACGCCGACCAGTTGGATTTCGGGTTGCGGGGTGAGATGCGGATCATGGTGCGGATCGCATCCAGCTTGCCAACGACGCTGTCGATCCAGCCCCAGCACAGAAGCTCTTCGATGATCTCTTCGGTGGGGATGTAATGCGGGCTGGGCTGCTTGCATTTGACGAGCCAGACGGTGGTGGCTTGTGCGTGTTTCTTGGTGAGCCACGCGCGCAGGTCGACGCGGGATTTGACTTCGACTTTGGGGAAGTCTTTGGTCATCAGAGCTGCACTTCGCGCCATTCCCCCGGCGCAAGGCCTTCGACCGACCATGGCCCGATCTGCCAGCGCACAAGCCTGAGGCATGGCAAGCCGACAGCGGCGGTCATGCGGCGGACCTGACGGTTTTTGCCTTCGGAGATGGTCAGGCGGAGCCACGCATCGGGCACCGTTTTGCGCACGCGAACGGGCGGGTCGCGGGGCCAGAGGTTGGGGTCGGCAATTGCAACGGCTTTCGCGGGGCGGGTCTTGCCGTCTTTCAGGGTGACACCGCGGCGGAGCTGTTCGAGGGCGTCCTCGGTGGGGGTGCCTTCGACTTGGGCCAGATAGGTTTTCTGCGTCTTAAACTTCGGGGACGAAATCTGCGCTTGTAGCTTACCATCATCGGTCAGCAGCAACAGCCCTTCGCTATCGCGGTCGAGCCGTCCGGCGGCGTAGACATTGGGGACGTCGATCCAGTTCTTGAGGCCCCGCCATTTGCCCTCGTCGGTGAACTGGGAGAGCACGTTCATGGGTTTGTTGAAGGCGATGAGCATGGGTCAATATCTTAAAGAAATCAAACCCAAAACGAAGCCGATTAAACCCACCACTAAAGAAATTACCGCAATCTGCGAACCAGTTCGGATAAAGGGATCAGGGACACTTACAAACCACTTAACCCTTCCCACTAGGGTAGCGGGCTTGATCTCAAAATCGCCAGTGAATGGCGCTCTACCTTGCGGTGCGCCAAGCGCTTTACGTTGGTCAAGATCTAAACGCATAACACTTTGTTCGTTCGGTCTATCGTTCCCGATAACAGAGCAAAACACAAAGTGACCGTTTGTTGTGTTTGTTATTTTTACAATGCTTCTTCGGCTGATCTCTTTGCGTTTTGATTTATGAAGTTCAACGACACCTAAACCAACATTTGACGATTGTGCTCTATCTAGGGTCATGGAAAAGACCAGTGACTTCTCCAATACCAAACCTCCTATTTCTAATGGCGAGTGAACCATCTTCGTTGTCAGTGCGCCTCGGCCCAATTAGCCCCCTGCCCTGCATCCACAATCAGCGGCACGTCGAGTTTGACGACGGGCATGGAGGCGCCTTCCATCACCTCTCGGGCCGTGCCGATCAGGTCGTCGATGGCGCTGTCTTCGACCTCGAATACCAGTTCGTCGTGGACCTGTAGCAGCATCTTGGCGGGCAGCGCCTCAATCGCGGCGGGCATGCGGATCATGGCGCGGCGGATGACGTCGGCGGCGGTGCCTTGGATCGGCGCGTTGATGGCGGCGCGTTTGGCGAAACCGGCGGTGGGACCCTTGGCGTTGATCTCGGGCGTGTGGATTTTGCGACCGAAGAGGGTTTGGACGTAGCCGTGCTCTTTGGCGAATTTCGTCGTGTCGTCCATGTAGGCGCGGATGCCGGGGAAGCGTTCGAAATAGGTGTCGATGAAGGCCTGCGCCTCCGCCCGGGGGATGCGCAGGTTGCGGGCAAGGCCGAAGCCCGAGATGCCGTAGATCACACCGAAGTTGATCGCCTTGGCTTGGCGGCGGACCTCGGGGGTCATCTCCTCCAAAGGCACGTCGAACATCTCGGAGGCGGTCATGGCGTGGATGTCGATACCATCGGAAAACGCTTGTTTCAGCGCGGGGATGTCGGCGATATGGGCGAGGATGCGCAATTCGATCTGGCTATAGTCCAGCGCGACCAGCGTCTTGCCTTCGTCGGCCACGAATGCCTCACGGATGCGGCGGCCTTCCTCGGTCCGGATCGGGATATTTTGCAGGTTCGGATCGGTCGAGGCGAGGCGTCCGGTGTTCGCGCCCGCGATGGAATAGGAGGTGTGCACGCGGCCCGTGTCGGCGTTGATGTGGTCTTGCAGCGCGTCCGTGTAGGTCGATTTCAGCTTCGACATTTGCCGCCAATCGAGGACGCGGGCGGGCAGTTCATGCTCCGTCGCGAGGTCTTCGAGGATATCGGCACCGGTGGAGTATTTGCCCGTTTTGCCTTTCTTGCCGCCTTCCAAACCCATCTTATCAAAGAGGATTTCACCCAGCTGCGCAGGCGAGCCGACGTTGAAGGATTGGCCCGCAAGCTCATGGATTTCAGCCTCAAGCCCAGCCATTTTCTGGGCAAAGGCGTTGGACATGCGGCTGAGCGTGTCGCGGTCGACCTTGATGCCGGTACGCTCCATCTGCGCCAGCACGGGGACCATGGGGCGTTCCAGCGTCTCGTAGACGACAGTGACCTGTTTCTGGTGCAGCTGCGGCTTGAAACTTTGCCAGAGGCGCAGGGTGATGTCAGCGTCCTCAGCCGCATAAGGAACCGCTTCGTCGATCTTGACTTTGTCAAAGGTGATCGCGGATTTGCCGGTGCCCAGAAGGGGCTTGATCGGGATGGGGGAGTGGCTGAGATACCGCTCGGACAGGCTGTCCATCGAATGGTTATGCAGCCCCGCATTCAGCGCATAGGACATGAGCATCGTATCGTCGATGGGGGCAACAGTGATGCCTTCGTTGGCGAAAATCTTGGCGTCGTATTTCATGTTCTGGCCGATCTTAAGGACGCTTTCGTCCTCCAGCATCGGTTTGAGCATTTCGAGCGCTTCGCGCAGGCCCATTTGGCCCTCGGCCAAGGCATCAGAGCCAAACAGATCGTCGGCGCTGCCATCTTTGTGTTGGAGCGGGATATAGCAGGCCTCTCCGGCCTCGACGCAAAGAGAGACGCCAACCAGATCAGCGCGCATCTCATTGAGGCTAGTGGTTTCGGTATCGACAGCCACATAGCCGCGTTCATAGATGCGGTCGAGCCAAGCCTGAAGCGCGGCTGCATCGCGCACACATTCGTATTTGCTGGCATCAAACGGCACATCCGCAGGACCGGGCGCATCGCCGGGATTGGCGCCTGCGGGGTCGGTGTCGGCTATGACAGGAGGCTCAACATCCAGCGCGTCGGAGATGCGTTTGGTGAGGGTGCGGAACTCCATCTCGGCGAGGAAACCCAGCAGGGTATCGGGCTCGGGGTCACGGACTTCAAGATCATCCAGCGTGAAGGGCAGATCCATTTTGTCGTCCAGCGTGACAAGCTGTTTGGACAGGCGGATCTGATCGGCGTGATCGATCAGGGTCTGGCGGCGCTTGGGCTGCTTGATTTCCTCGGCACGCTCTAGCAGCGTTTCCAGATCGCCAAATTCGTTGATGAGCAAAGCGGCGGTCTTGATGCCGATGCCCGGCGCACCGGGGACGTTATCGACGCTATCGCCCGCCAGCGCTTGCACATCGACCACACGGTCGGGACCGACGCCAAACTTTTCCTCGACCCCTTCCGTGTCGATGCGCTTGTTTTTCATCGCATCCAGCATTTCAACTCCGCCGCCGACAAGCTGCATCAGGTCTTTATCAGAACTGATGATCGTGCAGCGGCCGCCAGCCTCGCGGGCCTGAACAGCGAGGGTGGCGATGATGTCGTCGGCCTCAAACCCCTCCATTTCCTTGCAGGCGATGTTGAAGGCTTCGGTCGCGCTGCGGGTCAGCGGGATTTGCGGGCGCAGATCCTCGGGCATCGCGTCGCGATTGGCCTTGTATTGATCGTAAAGGTCGTTGCGGAAGGTGTGGCTGCCCTTGTCGAAAATCACGGCAACATGGGTGGGCGCGTCGGGGCCGGAATTGCCGTCGATATAACGCTGCAACATATTGCAAAAGCCGCTGACCGCGCCGATAGGCAGGCCATCGGACTTGCGCGTCAAAGGGGGCAGCGCATGGTAGGCGCGGAAAATGAAGGCCGATCCGTCGATCAGATGAAGATGACACCCTTTGCCGAAAGTCATGAAACGCGCCCCCTGTTTGGTCGTCTCAAGACCTAGCGAAGGGGGCGGGGTAAGACTAGTCGCTGAGGCCGAATTTCTTGAAAACGGCGTCTTTGAAATCCTCGTGGACGATCAGCTTGTCGCAATAGGGGCAGATGACATACCCCTCGTCCCGGTCTACCGAGAGCCAGACGCGCGGGTGACCCAACGCGCCTTCCCCGCCATCACAGGACACGCGCCACTGGTCGGTGATCTGAACTTCGCGCGGGGATGTCGGCATTCTCTGGCTCCACGGGTTGTCGTTGGCTGGACAGGCTTCTAGGTTGTGCTTCGAGATACGGCAATCCCCCCTCCCCGGCAAGATGAGAGACGACCCCCATGCGTGACGCAGCCATCGAGATTACAGGTCTGAAAAAGACCTATGCCGCGCAGAAAGGGCAAGAGGCCAAGGAAGCGCTGAAGGGCATTGATTTGCGCATTCCCGCTGGGTCGATTTTCGGGCTGTTGGGGCCGAATGGGGCGGGAAAATCGACGCTAATCAATATTCTTGCGGGGCTGGTGATTAAATCGGCGGGTCAGGTCAAGATTTGGGGCTTCGATCAGGATGTGAACCCCCGGCAATCGCGCGCCTCCATAGGCGTGATGCCGCAGGAGTTGCACCTTGATCCGTTCTTCTCGCCCCGCGGCGCGTTGGAGGTGCAGGCGGGGCTTTATGGGGTGCCGAAAGGACAGCGTCGAACGGACGAGATTTTGGAGACGATTGGCCT
Organism: Cognatishimia sp. MH4019; assembly: GCF_020177595.1. Taxonomy (GTDB): domain Bacteria; phylum Pseudomonadota; class Alphaproteobacteria; order Rhodobacterales; family Rhodobacteraceae; genus JAHTBL01. The sequence goes on from NZ_JAHTBL010000002.1 coordinate 40,747, forward strand.
GACAGACAAAGCGGATGCCTATGCGCGGTCTTTGTCAGGTGGCATGCGGCGGCGGCTGTTGCTGGGCAAGGCGATGGTCCACATGCCGCATATTCTGGTATTGGATGAGCCGACGGCAGGCGTCGATATCGAGCTGCGCAATATGCTGTGGGCCAATGTGCGGAAGATGAACAAGGCGGGGATGACGATCATCCTGACGACGCACTATCTGGAAGAAGCCGAAGAGATGTGCGACGAGATCGCGATCATCAACCACGGTGAAAAGATCGCGCAGGACAGCACGGAGAACCTGCTGGGGCGGCTGGATGCCAAGACGATGGTGATCGAGCCAGAGAGTGCGGCTCCGGCCCAGATCGCACTGCCTGAGGGGGTCGACCTGACCCGTCGCCCAAACGGAGCCTTGGCGTTCACCTATGACCGGGGGACAACAACCGCAGAAGCGATTTTGGCGACAGCGCATACCGCCGGGATCACGATCAAGGATGTGAAGACCGAGGACCCTGATCTTGAGGATGTTTTCTTGGCGCTCACATCACGCGTGTGACGCCTCCGGCGGGGATATTTGGATAAAGCGAAAGCAAGAGGCGCGCGTCAAGGTTAATGGCATGCATGGTGCGGGTTCAGAAAACGCGGACGAAAGCTGTGATGAACCTGGCAAAGATTTGGGGCCCCTCCCCGTTCAGTTGGGCCACATCCTGAAAGTGCATGCCGATCGCAATGAACCCGATCAGCACGAAGGCTATCAGGTTTCTGGTCCAGTTATTCTTAATAAACCAGCCCTCGTCCGGACCAAACCACCGCTCTCTCGCTGCGCCTAGCGGCAAAAGCAGGAGAGCGCCCACGATCACATAATCTGCCCAAAACAAAACGGGTTCTCCCATTTATTTCGAGACTTGGTTAGTCGCCGAATGTGACCATTGCAGGGCGCAGTCTGGCTAGATGTGGCCTATTTGAAATCCGGCGAACTCGCGTGCCTTGCCCCTTCATCTTGGAAGAAAAACCTTGGGGAGAGGCCGCGCAGCTGTCGGGGGCGAAGCCGCTATTTTGCAGGTTGCAGCATGCGCCCCAGATTGCGCCCCGCGACTATATGAACATGCAAATGCGGGACTTCCTGAATGGCGTCTTCGCCCGCATTCGACAGCAAGCGATACCCCGCGCCGCCCTCACCGGGTTGCACGCCCATCTCTTTGCAGATGGTGCCAATCGTGCGGGTGTAGTCCACAATCTCGGCCTCGGAGGCTTCAAGCGCGAAATGATCATAGCAGACATAAGGGCCTTTTGGGATCACAAGGATATGCTCGGGCGCTTGGGGGTAGATGTCGCGGAAGGCCAGCGCGTGCTCGGTCTCCATCACGGTGTCATTCGGGATCTCTCCGCGCAGGATTTTGGCAAAAATATTCTCGGGGTCATAAGCGTAGGGCATCAGCAACCTCAGTCAGCGAAAAGATAATCGGTGTTGGCAATCTCGCGCGCGGTCTCGGCAGGGACGGACAGGAACTCTGCGAGCGCGGGGGTGTTTTGTTCGGGCGAGGCGCGTTCATGGATGCAGGTATGGTTTGGCAGGTTGGCGTCGCGAATGCGGTCACTTTCAAAGACAACATCATAACGGATTGTGGGCAGCAAACGATCCAGCGTTTCTTTCGGGGTGCGTTCGCCTGCAAGGCCCACTCGCATGGCGTGACCGATCAGGTAATCCTCGGTGAAGTTGCAGTCGATCTCTAGCAGGCGGGTCTTTGACCGGTCGGCGTAGAAATCCTGAATGAGGTCGATGGCGCTGGGATCAAGACAGATGATCAGACGGTTGGTCTCGTAGTAGTCAAAGAGCATCCGCATCAGCGCGCGGCGGTGACGGGTGCGTTTGCCAAGCGTCGACTGGATGCCGCCCAGATCGGGCAGCGGCGTGTCTTCCTCATTGAACAGATAGTCAATGGCCGGGATGTTGGTGGTCTGCTTGATCCGGCCCAGCAAGCGCTTGGCCACATGCCATTTCTTGCAGGCCACGATCATCAACTCCCGCTCGCGGCCCAGCGAGGCCTCCGTTTCCCAGAAGCGGGTGGCGAAACGGCGACCGATCCGGCCCCGGCCCGTGAGGAACTTGAAAAGGCCCGCACCTTCGTTGGAGATGTCAAATTCGGCTTGTTTGGCGGCGTAAAGCTCCCCCAGACGGCGTTTGAGTTCATGCGCTTCGGGGCTGATCTTGCGGGCGAAAAGGAAGTCCTGACTGAGCAGCAAATCGTAGTGATCATTATAGAACGTCACCGGCATCCCGTAGTCAGAGAACATCAGGAATGTCAGCGTGCGCGATTTGATCTCATGCTCTGGCACAAGATGGCGAACCAGCGTCTGAAAAAAGGTCTCATCCGGAATCCAGGTGGTGCGAAAGAACTTCATCACGTCCTTGCGCGTGCGGGTGAAATCGAGGATCCACTCAATCGTGCGACGGCGCAGGCACCACCACTGGCTGCCGATCATCACCTGAATATCGGCCGGGATTTCGCGGGTCAGATTGAAGCGACGCTGCGCATTGAACGCGGCATAAAAACGGCGCTTTTGCGTGCGTTCGTTGAAGAAATGACGGTAGATCAACCGCTCTTCCTTCATCCCGGTCTTGATCCAGTCGCTTTCAAAATAGTCGAAGCTCTCGATATAATCGACATCATTGCTGTCGAGGAACTCATGGGCGTATTCGGCGGATTTGATCGCCATGCAATCGCCCGACAACATGTAGAAATGCGTGGCGCGCGGAAAGGCTTCCTCCGCCGCCTCAACGGCATGGAGTGTGGCTTGCACCAGCGACCACTCCCCCCAACCGCATTTGATACGCTTCTTTGCGAAGGCGACGTTGGGATTGTCGTCGAGGGCAGCGCGGATCATCTTGTAATGCGCAGGCTTGGCGCGCGCATCAAAGTGGATCGCCATATAGTCGCCCACAGCTGTCAGCCGCTCGGCCTGTTTGATAATGGCCTCAGGGTCTTTGTGGCACAGCAAGATGAAGGCGATTTTTGCCATTTACGAGACCAAACCCTTTAAAATCGTTGATTGTTTACACCAGATAACGTGAACAGACATTGAATAAACAGAGTTTGTTTGCTTTTTTGTGCGCAAGTGGCCGCGTGATATTTTAAAAAGGCTGCGATTTGGAGGCAGATTATGGGGTTTCCCGGCACCTGGATGACCGAGAGTGAAAGCGTTGTGTATCGGGTCGTTCCGAAATGCGCCTGCTCGACCATTGGTCAGATCATGTTTTATTCCGACCACGGCGAATTTTTCGACGGCGATATCCACGATGCGACGGGCGGTCTGCACAAATGGGCGCTTGATGAAAGCCAGCCGCTGATTACGGACAATGTGAAGGCGCATAAATCCTATTCGTTCACCTGCGTACGCAACCCCTATACGCGCATCCTGTCATCGTTTTTTGACAAGATTTGCGGCATTCAGCGCAATGGAAAACGCTACCGCGGGAACCTCGTGCCACTGTTGATCCAGAAATACGGGATCGAGGTCGGCGACCCGGAAACCGGTTTCGAGTTCGACCAGATCAAGAGCTTCCGGCGGTTTTTACTGTTTGCACGCGACACCATCCGCTGGCGGCGCCCGATGGAGCCGGATATCCACTGGTCGGCCATGTCGGGCCACATCTCGACCTTCATCGTGAATGGCGGAACCTACGACAAGATTTTCTGGACCGAGCAATTCAACGACGGGATGCAGGACGTCCTGGATGCGATCGAGGCCCCGAATTCCGTTGATCTGAAAGGCATCCCGCGGTTCAACGAAAGCGAAGGGCATGGGCCAAAGCGCGCGCATCCGGTTGAGGATTACTTCGACGATCTGTCGATGCATCTGATTTACGAGATTTATAAAAAAGACTTCGAGCTGTTCAAATACGACTTCGAAGATCCATCAAACAAAATGCCGATTGCAGAAGTCGATTTGGCCGAAGTCCACGCTAAACTGGGAGAGTAGGAGCATCTTGCGACTGCTGGTTTTAGGTATTTAGAGACAAAAGAAAGCAGGGTCGGGCCTTGTTTTCAGCCGATCAGAGCAGTCCTGACGCTTACCGAAAACAAGGCGCCTTCTTCTGTCACGGTCATCGGCTCCTCAGCCTGTACCGTGTCGCGTTCATAGCGGCGTTAACCTTAATACAGGGTTAAGCTGTGTTCTTTTGTCTCGAAATACCTCGGGGGTCCGGGGGCAGAGCCCCCGGCGGCTCCGATCCGCTAGGATTGGAAGCCATGTCTCAAAGGAAGCCTTTCTCGGAAAAGAGTGCCTTCAGATCTGCCTCGGGCCGCGCGCCCATATGGCTAATGACTTCACCGGCTGCCACACACCCCATCTTCCCGCATGTCTCCAAGTCCCGCTCTGTCGCCAGACCAAAAAGGAACCCGGCGGCAAACTGATCGCCCGCGCCTGTGGCATCCACAGGCACCACCTTCTCAACCGGCACGTCGATCCGCGTATCACCTTGAAGAACACTCACACCGTCACCAGAGCGGGTGCAGACAGCGAGCGGACAAAGGGTGGCAAGTTTACTTATTGCAAGATCCAGATCATCGGTCTCGAAAAGCGATTTCACCTCGTCCTCATTGCCGATGACATAGTCCAGTTCCTCTCCGATCAGCGTCAGAAAGTCAGCGCGGTGACGTTCAACACAAAACGGATCGGAGATCGCGATGCCGGCTTTGCCGCCCGCCGCACGGCAAGAGCGGGCGGTGCGGATGAAGGCCTCTTTGCCTTTGTCCTTGTCGAATAGGTAGCCTTCCAGGAAAACGATTTCGGCTTGTCCGGCAACATCTTCTGACACATCTTCGAGGCCCAGTTCGGCAGAGATACCGAGATAGGTGTTCATCGAACGCTCACCGTCAGGAGACACAAAGATCATCGAACGAGAGGTGGGCAACTCTCCTCCCGGCACGGGCGGATTGACGAAAGCTGTGCCGTCTTGCTCCATCGCATCCGCGTAGAACCGGCCCAATGCATCGTCATGGACACGTCCAATGAAGCCCGTCTTAAGACCCAGATTTCCAAGGCCCGCCAGCGTGTTGGCGACCGATCCACCGGGCGCTTGCACGCGGCCTTCCATCGCGCCATAGAGCATCTCGGCGCGCTCGCGCTCGACCAATTGCATAATGCCTTTTTCGATGCCCATATGATCGAGGAAATCATCGCTGGACTGGGTCAACACATCCACGATGGCGTTGCCGATGCCGACAACCTTATACGTCTTACTCACTCGGTCTTCTCCTCGAACTGGCAGAATTCCCGGATGATGCAGTTGCTGCACACCGGCTTGCGCGCCTTGCATACATAGCGACCGTGCAGGATCAACCAGTGATGGGCGTGTTGCTGAAAATCAGCGGGGATGTTGTCTTCAATGGCACGCTCCACGGCGTCGACGTCCTTGCCAGGCGCGATGCCGGTGCGATTGCCGACGCGGAAGATATGGGTATCGACGGCCTGAGTGGGTTGTTTCCACCACATGTTCAGCACGACATTCGCCGTCTTGCGCCCCACGCCCGGAAGGCTAACGAGCGCGGCACGGGAGTTTGGCACCACCCCGTCATAGTCCTCGACCAGAATGCGGCTGAGCTTCATCACGTTCTTGGCTTTGTTTCGGTAAAGGCCGATGGTCTTGATGTGCTCGATCAGCTTTTCTTCACCCAGTGCCAGCATCTTTTCAGGCGTATCGGCGATCTTGAAAAGTTCTCGCGTGGCTTTGTTCACACCGACATCAGTGGCTTGCGCGGACAGTGCCACGGCAACGACCAATGTATAGGCGTTGGTGTGCTCTAACTCGCCTTCGGGTTCCGGCTCCATCTCGTGGAAGCGCTCGAAGATCGCGCGGATGGTTTTGTAATCAAGTTGCTTTGCCATATGACCCTATGGCCTTACGCGCGAAAAACCGCAAGGAACGGGTCGCGCCTGCCCCTGAACATCCCTTAATGTGTTCCAAAGCGAGGAAGCGACCATGACTGATCAGACCCCTTTGGAAAGCCACTATCATTACGGCGTGATGCGCCGGGCGATTGAGCTGATAGATGGGGCGGAGGTGCCGTTGACGCTGGAGGGGCTGGCGCAGCAAATGCAGATGAGCCCGACGCATTTTCAACGGCTGTTCAGCCAATGGGTCGGGGTGTCGCCGAAGCGCTACCAGCAATATCTGACGCTGGATCACGCAAAGACGCTGTTGCGCGAGCAGCATACTACGCTGGATACCGCGCAATCTGTTGGGCTGTCGGGCTCCAGCCGGTTGCATGACCTCTTCGTGCATTGGGAAGCGATGACGCCGGGGGAGTATGCCAAGGGTGGTGCGGGCTTGACGATACTTTGGGGCTGGTTTGAAAGCCCCTTCGGGCCTGCTTTGGTGATGGGCACGCAAAAGGGCCTGTGCGGGATCGGCTTTGCGGCCGAGACCGGGGCAGAACCGACCATGGCCGATCTGAAATCGCGCTGGCCGAAGGCTGCATTTATCGAGGATCCTGTAGCGCTTAAGCCGATGGTAGATGCGGCGTTTGGGGGCGGTGAGGCGCAGCTGCATCTGATTGGTGCACCGTTCCAGATCAAGGTTTGGGAGGCATTGTTGCGCATCCCGTCGGGCACCGTCACCACCTATTCGGATATCGCCGAAGCGATCGGCAACCCCAAAGCTGTACGCGCTGTCGGCACAGCTGTGGGGCGCAACCCGATCTCCTGGTTGATCCCGTGTCACAGGGCCTTACGCAAGTCGGGCGGTTTGGGCGGCTACCACTGGGGTCTTCCCGTTAAGCGTGCAATGCTGGCGTTTGAAGCGGCGCGCGCGGAAACGTGATGGGCAAAAGCCCGCCGGTTTTCCCCCTCAAAACCTTTTCCCTTGCAGCCGGGGCCGGTGTATAGACTGCTCATAAGCGACAATTTCGCATGAGCAGTAAAAGAGGCTTTCAAATGACCAAGTTCAAGATTTTTGCCGTTATGACGGTGTCGGCGCTTGCGCTGGCGGCATGTGACACGACCGCAAACCGGTTCGACCGTGTCAGCCCGTCCAACGGCGATCCGAACCAGCGCACTAAGCAAGGTGCTTTGATCGGTGGTCTTGCCGGTGCCGCAGCGGGCGCGTTGGCTGGCGACGACGCCGAAGAGCGGCGCCGCGGCGCTGTGATCGGGGCAGCGATTGGTGCGGGTGGCGGTGCTATCATCGGCAATCAGCTGGACAAGCAGGCCGCAGAACTGCGTCAGCAGGTGGGCAATGATGTGCAAATCGTCAACACCGGCAACGAGCTGATCGTGACCATGCCGCAGGACATCCTGTTCGCCGTCGACAGCGACACATTGCGCTCTGATTTGCAGAGCGATCTGCGCGCGCTGGCGACCAATTTGAACAACTACCCCAACAGCACTGTGGATATCATCGGACATACCGATAACACCGGTGATGCGGGCTATAACCAAGGCCTGTCTCAGCGCCGTGCGCAGTCGGTGCGCAATGTGTTGGTCAACTCCGGCGTTGATGGATTCCGTCTGCGCGCCATCGGACGCGGCGAAGACCAGCCGGTTGCAAGCAATCTTGACGAGGCGGGTCGCGCGCAGAACCGCCGGGTTGAGATTGTCATTCGCCCGAACGCTTAACGGGTATCCCTTACGAGAAAGGCCCGCCTGTTGCGCGGGCCTTTTTTGTTGAGATATACCGGATTTGGTCATATCGTTTTACCAATTGATCCGAGGTAAACCATGCCCTTCAAACCGGTCCAGGCGGAGCGTTTGTCCTCTGCCGTTGTGCGTCAGATTGAGAAGCTGATCCTGCAAGGCATCCTGCGCCCCGGCGAGCGCTTGCCGTCCGAGCGGGAGCTGGCCGAAAAGCTGGGCGTCTCACGTCCGTCTCTGCGCGAGGCGGTTGCCGAACTGCAGGAAAAAGGCTTGCTGGCCTCGCGCGCAGGTGCGGGGATTTTCGTGGCAGATGTTCTGGGCTCGGCCTTTTCAGAAGGGCTTGTGCGCTTGTTTGCAGCTCATGACGAGGCCGTTTTTGACTATATCAGCTTTCGCCGTGACCTTGAGGGGCTGGCTGCAGAACGCGCGTGTCGGCTTGGCTCGGAAACCGATCTGAAGGTGATCGACACGATCTTTCGCAAGATGGAAGCCGCGCATAACAAGCGAAACCCGGCCGAAGAAGCCTCGCTTGATGCGGATTTCCACATGTCGATTATCGAGGCCAGCCACAACGTCATCATGCTGCATATGATGCGATCCATGTTCGAGTTGCTGCGCGAAGGCGTCTTTTACAACCGGACAATCATGTTCAAGCAACGCACGACGCGCGATTTGCTGTTGGATCATCACAGGGCGATCAATGCGGCTTTGCAAGCGCGGGATGGTGCGGCGGCACGGGCAGCCATTGAAATGCATCTGACCTATGTCGAGAAAGATCTGAAGGATCAGAAGAAATCCGAAGAGAACGAGACAATTGCGCAGCAACGCTATGAGCACGAGCAAGCGCGGTAAGCCTGATCGCGCGCGGCCTATTGTCCTGAACCGAGGCATTCGCCCTATGTCCTAGAACTAACGCTTCTGCCTTCGCGGGAACACCTCTAGGGTCGCAGGCAACATAAACAAAAAAGAAACGGGCCATGACCTCCGATAAAGAAAAGACGCCCATCGCTGCGCGCGATTGGGTCAGGGTACTTGCGCAATACCGCGAGCCGAACAGTTGGCGCAGCAGCTTTGAGCTGGCTGTCAGCCTGATCCCCTTTGTTGCGCTTTGGATCGCGGCGTGCTGGGTCGCACCGTATTCCTATCTCGCCGCGTTCCTGCTGTCGGCGCTGAATGGGTGCTTTCTGGTGCGGATCTTCGGGATCCAGCATGATTGCGGTCATGGGTCATTCTTCAAAAACCGCCATGTGAGCGATTGGACAGGCCGCATGCTGGGCGTTCTGACGCTGACACCTTACGACGTTTGGCGACGGGCGCATTCGATCCATCACAGCCATGCAGGCGATCTGTCCCATAGGGGCATTGGCGATGTGATGACGCTGACGATTGAGGAATACCACCAGCGTACGCGGTTTGGACGGTTCCTCTATCGGGCGTATCGGCATCCTCTGGTGATGTTCGGGCTGGGGCCGACTTACGTGTTCATCCTGTGCCACCGCTTGCCGCTAGGTATGATGGACCAGGGGCGCAAATACTGGATCAGTGCAATGGGGACCAACGTAGCCATTGCGGCAATCCTGAGCGTAATTGTCTATTTTGGCGGTTGGGCAGCGCTGTTTTTGGTGTTTTTGCCGACCGTGCTGATCGCGGCCTCCGTCGGGGTGTGGCTGTTTTATATCCAGCACCAGTTCGAGGACACGCAGTGGGATCAGCCCGAAGATTGGCAACTGCACCACGCGGCCCTTCATGGCAGCTCGCATTATGATCTGCCACCGATCCTGCGCTGGTTCACGGCCAATCTGGGCATCCACCATGTGCACCATCTGTACAGCCGCATCCCCTGCTACCGCCTGCCGGAGGTGCTGCGCGATCATGAGGCACTGGTCGATTGCAGCCGCATGACACTGCTGGAAAGCTTTAAATGCGCGTCACTGCATCTGTGGGACGAAAAAAGCCGAACGCTGGTGTCTTTCGCGAAAGCGCGGCAATTGAGAAGCACCTGACGAGAGCCCTACCCTCGCAAAGCAAGAAGCCCCGGCCGTTTCGGACCGGGGCTTTTTGTTGCTTTGTCGCTTGGCACTTAGTGCAGCTTCGCGCCGGCTTCTTTGATGGCATCGTCGATCAGTTTGTTCTGATCAGCTGCCGTCATCTGCTTGGCAACGACATCTTTCGCAGCACCAACGGCAACGGCAATCGCAGTGTCGCGCACTTCGCGGACGGCACCGGCCTCGGCGCTTGCGATTTGATCTTCCGCAGCGGCCAGACGGCGCGCGATGGAGTTCTTGATGTCCGTCTTCGCTTGCTCGGCGGCCTCTTGGGCTTCCGTGCGTGCGTGGGCGACGATGCGGTCGGCTTGCTCTTGCACTTCTTTCTGCTTGCGCTCGTAGGAGGCCAGCAGGGTCTGTGCTTCTTCACGCAGCGCTTTGGCTTCGTTCAGGTCCGACTGAATGCCTGCGGCACGCTTATCAAGCATCCCGCCGATTAGGCCTGGAACCTTGAAGTAAGTCAGGACTGCAATGAAGCAGACGAAACCGATGGCGACGACGAAGTCGGTATTGGCGAGCGAGAAGAACGGCTTGTCACCAGCAGCCAGCGCAGGGCTGGCGGCAAAGATCATGGGAAGGGTCAGATATGCGCGCATGGGTCTATCCCTTCATCCGGGCGTTCACCGCCGCGGTTACCGTTCTTGCGTCGGCCTTGCCGCCCAGCACAGCCACCAATTCCTTGGCGGTGTCCTTGGCCACTTCCTTGACGCTTTCCGCAGCACTTTCGCGGATCGCTGCGATTGCCTTTTCAGACTCAGCGGTCTTGGCGGCAATCTCGGCATCGGCTTTCTGGATTTCGACGTCCAGCTCTGCCTGAATCTCTGCTTTTGCTTCCGCCACGATCTGATGCGCTTCGGCGCGGGCATCGGCGAGGGCTTTTTCGTAAGCCTCTTCCGCTTCCACGGCCTTCAGCTTCAGCTCTTCAGCAGCTGCAAGGTCATTTGTGATGGTTCCCTGACGTTCTGCCAAAACAGCCGCAATACGCGGCATCGCGATGCGCGACAGAATGAAATAGATCGCAAGAAGCGCGATCACCAACCAGAAGATCTGGTTCGGGAAGGTCGAGAACTCCAGCTGCGGCATGCCCGCTGCTTCTGTGCCCCCGGTTGTCTCAGTAGCCATATCGTCCTCCAGGAACCTTGTTGGTCACTGAACGGGGCAACATGTGCCCCGCTCAGGCGTAAGGATCGTCTGTCGGATTATACGGCGAACATCAGCAGCAGAGCGACGAGGAATGCAAAGATGCCCAGTGCTTCTGCGAATGCGATGCCGATGAAGAGCGTGGCGGTCTGACCAGCAGCAGCCGACGGATTGCGCAGAGCGCCCGCCAGGAAGTTGCCAGCAACGTGGCCCACACCGATAGCAGCGGCACCCGAACCGATGGCTGCCAGGCCTGCGCCGATGAATTGACCCATTTGTGCGATATCGCCTTCCATTGGTATTCTCCTTACGATGGAATTTGGTTGGAAACTTGGTTGTTTGGTTGAAGCCTGGCCTTAGTGATGCGGATGCAGCGCGTCTTTCAGATAGACGCAGGTCAGGATGGTAAAGACGTAGGCCTGGATGGCCGAAACCAGAACTTCGAGCGCGTAGATCGCGACGATGCCGAAGATCGGAATGAACGAAAAGACGCCCAGCGACGCGGCGAAGCCTGCGAACACTTTAAGCACCGCGTGGCCAGCCATGACGTTACCAGCCAGACGAATGGAGTGGCTAACGGGGCGCACGAAATAGGAAATCAGCTCGATAATGGCGAGGATCGGACGCAGCACCAGAGGCGCGCTGGACACCCAGAAGAGCGACAGGAAGCCTGCGCCGTTCTTTACAAAGCCCAGCACCGTGACGGTGACGAACACAGCACCGGCCAGCACAGCCGTCACAGCGATATGCGAGGTGGTCGTGAAGCTGCCCGGGATCAGGCCAAGGAAGTTAGCCAGCAGGATATAAAGGAAAAGGGTGAAGATGTAGGGGAAGTATTTAAGACCTTCCTTGCCAGTCACATCTTCAACCATCTTGTAGACAAACCCATAGGCCATTTCGCCTACAGACTGGCTGCGCGACGGCACGATTGCCCGGCCGCGAGTGCCGACAACCATCAACAGCGTGACAGCGACTACCGCGAAGAACAGCCACAGGGTGACGTTCGTGGGCGTGTACCAGTGGATTGCACCGTCGCCGAACAGCGGCTCAACGATGAACTGGTCCATCGGGTGAATTTCGATGCCGCCTTTTGCTTCGTCTGCCACGTCGGTCAGTCCTTCTTCTCTTCGCCCTCGCGGGCTGTCTGTTCTTTGGCCGCCTTGGCCTCTGCTTCTGCCTGAAGCTCCTGCGCGGTTCGCATCATCGTTTTGACGCCCGCCGCAAGGCCCAGCAGTATAAAGATCACCAGGAAGATCGGGAGTGTCCCGAACAGGCTGTCCAGCCCGTACCCGATGCCAAAACCGATCACCAAACCCGCGACCAGCTCGATCACCATTCGCCATGCCGTCTGGGCCGTCGAATAATGCTCGTCAGCGCGTGGGGCCGGTTCGAGGGATTTTTTGACCCCGCTGATCCGTTCCTCAAGCGCCTTGAGACGCTCTTTGTCAGGATCATTCGCCACGGTGAAACCTCACGCTGAAGTTGGCCGCAACTTAGGTTTGGGGAAGCAGAGAGTCAATGAGGTCTAAAGCATTGGAAAATATGCAAAATGTCAGGGCGCCGCAGCACCCTCTATATTCAACCATCTGGTTGATCTTTGGCTTAAGCCTTGGGCAAATCCAGCGCATCATGGACCCAGCCCAGCGCCTCATCTGCATGGAATTGCTGTAATGGGGTCGCGTCCTCGGGTCGCTCCAGAAGGGCGGCGTAGAAATGCGTTTCATCTGGATAGCGATCGGAAAAGTAATAAAGCTGCGTTCCGCACGTGCCGCAAAACCCGCGCGTCTGCCCGGGAGAGCTTTCATAAGTCCGAGGCGCCTGCCCCGTCCACCGCCAGCGCCCATTCTCATGCCCGATCCACGTAGTAAACGGTGACGCGCTGGCGCGACGGCAGCTTTCGCAATGGCAATGGCCCACCCAGTTATGCGGCCCCGTCAGCTCAAAAGACGACGCCCCGCAAAGGCAATGCCCGCGGAGCGTCTGCTCGGATGTGTCGGCTTTGGCGCGTTCCATAGGCGCACCATAGGCCGTCAGATCAGGCGCGTCATCTTTGATGCGCAAGCCGGGCGAAAGGGGCCCGGATCCGAGGTAGGGTGAGCCGCCAGAACGGGCAACGTTTGCGTTGCTGCAAGTCCGCTTGCATCTGTGCAAAGGCTTGCTGCTCTTTGCGGTATTCCGTGGCGGGTTGATCCGGGATAGTTACGGACAGGAGTAATGGGGACATCTGGACGCTCCTTTACAGGTAAGATTGGTCCAAACCTACGAGCTTGCCGCATCGCTGCTCAGCCCCTGAAACCGAAGGTGGAGTTGCAAAAATGAAAGCGCCGGATTGGAGTGACCTTGCCTATTTCTCTACCGTGGCCCGGACGGGCAGCCTGAACCGGGCGGCAGAGGAAACAGGCGTAAGTGCCGCAACGCTGAGCCGCCGGATGAAGGCGTTTGAGGCCAGCCTCGGGCGGCGGTTGTTCCTGCATGGGGCCGAAGGGTATGCGCTCACCTCCGAAGGGCGTGATCTGCTCAAGCGTACCGCGCAGATGGAGGATACAGCCCGTCAGATCAGCCAATGGCGCGATGCAGCACAAGGGCCGACTTGCGTGCGCATATCGGCTGGCACTTGGACCGCTTTGGACCTCGCACAACGGCTGTCGGAGTTCTGGACACCCGATGCCATCTGGCTGCCGGAATTCATGTATTGCGACCTAAACCTCGATATTGCGCGGCGCGAGGTCGATATCGGTATTCGCAACGCACGCCCCGATCAGCCGTGGGTCGCGCGCCAGCAGATCGGGCATGTGGATTATGCGGTTTACGCAGCGCATGGCGATGTCGAGGGGTGGATCGGCCCGTCTTGGGACACGCCCCTCACCCCGTCGATCCGGTGGGTGCAAGAACAGCATGGCGCGGGCATCGTCACCAAGGCCAACAGCCCGCATTTGGCCTGTGCCTTGGCGCAAGCGGGGATCGGGCGCGTTGTTCTGCCGATGTTCATGGGGGAACGCATGCCGGGTTTGATCCAGCTTGGCGACCCGATTGAGGACTTGCGGAGTGAGCAATGGTTGGTCTCGCATCACGAAGGGCGCAATGAGCCGCCTGTCCGCGCGGCTCTTGATGCGATTGCAGGCTATCTGGCGCGGCGCGGGGAAGCACGGTAGGGTGCGCCATGACGACGTCCCTCGACACGGTTTTTGCGGCTCTGGCCGACCCAACACGCCGCGCGATCCTCGCAATGCTGCTGGAGGACGACATGGCCGTAACAGATGTGGCTGAACCGTTTGAGATGTCGTTGGCTGCGATCTCGAAGCATCTGATGATCCTCACGAAAGCGGGTCTGATCTCTCAGGAAAAGCGCGGCCGTGTGAAATGGTGCAAGCTGGAGCCGGATGCGTTGCGCGATGCGTCGATCTGGATGCAGGGCTTCGGGCAGTTCGAGGCCGTTAACCTTGATGCGTTCGAAGCGTTCTTGGCGACCGAGTTGCGCGACTAAGCCCTTAATTCGCTTAAAATTAAGTGGATTTTGCGCACGCGCTCACGCGCGTCTTTACCAATTTTGAAGATGCGAAAGGCACAGTTTCGTTCAAGGCCAAACGGCACAGACCGTTCGGCCGCCATCTGGATATGGACGCAACATGGCCCAACGCACAGGCTACCGAATTTACTTTGATCAGGGCTACACCGGCGCGGATAGCGGCGACGGTGTCTCTGGCGGCTTGCAAACGCTGGATTTCGATCCAGCCGACTACAACCAGTCCGCCACAGGGACGGTCAATTACCCGAATACACTGGGCGACGTGTCAGGCGCTTTCTACTTCGTTGACGGGGATTACTACTTTGTGCCCGACAACGATGCCGGCTTCCCGCCGAATGAGGCCGGCACCGTGGTTAATACGAATTATAGCGGTGGAAATGGCGTCGTTGACGGCACCTCTGGCTCGGACATGATCGGCCCGCATATGACGTCGCAAGATGTCGACGGCGATGAGGTTGATGGTGCCGATGGCGATGACGACATCATTTATGCAGGCGGCGGGAATGATTGGGTTGATGGCGGCGAAGGCGATGACACGATTGATGCTGGCAGTGGCAGTGATTTTGTCGATGTCAGCGATGGTCAGGATAACATCAGCCTTGGGGAGGGCGCAGATCACGTTCAGATCATCGACAATCAAGGCCACGATACGCTGGATGGCGGCGCAGGCTATGATCGGCTCGATTTTGATCAATTTGATGGCTGGGACGTCACAATCTCGGAAGCGGGAACGGGCAGCTATACCAATGACTCTGGCGCGTCGGGTGATTTCACGAATTTCGAGCGGATCTCGGGCTCTAGCGGGGATGACACGTATGATGCATCCTCTGCGACGCAGAGCGTCGATATCGATTCTAGCGGCGGCGATGACACGGTTATCGGTGGCGCGGGCGATGACATTCTGGATGGCGAACACGGGTCCGACACGATCGAGGGCGGCGCAGGTCGCGATGCAATCGATGGCGGCACCGGGGATGACACACTGTCTGGCGGTGCAGGCGACGACACCTTAACCGGCGGTGCGGGTAACGACATTTTCGAATGGAACGTCGGCGACGGCAAGGATGTCATCACCGATTTTAACAGCGGCAATTCCGGCACGTTGGATGATGGCGACAGCACCAATAACGACTTTGTCGACTTGTCCGGCCACTATGACAGGCTTTCGGAACTATATGCCGACCACGCAGATGACGGCGTTCTGAACCAGTCCAACAGCACCGCCAATGGCGGCGATGTCGATTATTCGGACAACACCCAGTTCGGCAGCGGCTCCATGGAATTTCGGGGCGCCTCGGCTGACAGTTCCAGCTTCACACAAGAAAATACCGGCGTCGTCTGTTTCGCATCCGGCACATATATCCGCACCCCGCGTGGTGATGTGCCGATAGAGCATCTGCGCCCCGGTGATCTGGTTTGCACGCAGGATAATGGCCCACAGCCCCTGCGTTGGATCGCCAGTCGCGAGCTTGATCGCGCAGCGCTGAAAGCCGCTCCTCAGCACGCGCCAATACATATTGCCAAGGGCGTTCTGGGAACCAACCGCGCGATGCTCGTCTCCCCTCAGCATGGCTTGTTGGTGGGGCCAGACCATCTGATCCGGGCGAAACATCTGGCCGCGCATCTGCCGGGGGTGCGTATTGCACGGGGCAAAACCCATGTGCGCTACATCCATCTGCTGTTTGAGCGACATCAGATCATTTTTGCCGAAGGTGTGCCGACGGAAAATTTTTTCCCCGGTCCAATGGCCCTTTGCGCGCTTAGCAAACCTGCGCGGGCCGCGCTGTTCATCTTGCTTCCTGCGCTAAAGACAACCCATGCGCGCGACAGTTACGGCCCGACCGCGCGGCCTTTCCTAAAGCGGCGCGATCTGGAGGCTGACCCCACGTATTGGGCGGCCCTCACCAGGGCCCCCGCATCGGCAATCGCTTTACATGCGTGATGCGCGCAGCCTTGCGCGAATGAACTTTGCGGCAGACCGGAAATGGCTTGGCCCAGCGGCTTCGGCATAGCGGCCCATCGTCCATTTTCCGTTTCCGCCCGGCATTGGCCCTCCATAAAGCATGGCGTCATCCGAGGTTTCCAATGTCGCGACCAGGGCGGCCTTTCGGGCTTCTAGCAATGCAACCACATCGGACCATCCAAGGTTGGATTGATCCTGCCGGATTTTCGCGTTCAATTCCGGCAGCATGTTCCATTTATACCCCTCTGCGGGCATAAAGATCGGTCCGCCCGAAGCGCTCTGCGCGACCCATCCCAGATAGAGCTCGATCCACGCGGCGCGGTGGCCCAGCACGTCCTTGATCGTCGCACCTGCGTCATCCGGCGCGAGGGCAACATCTTCGGACACTTGCGCCAGACAGTTGGACAGTTTGCCCCATTCAGACTCGAGCACTGAGAGAAGATCGGTCTTGGTTGTGGCTGCTGGCATGTTCCTGCCCTCCTAACCGGACAGGTTAGGAGGCGATGCCCTTCACCGCTCTGATCTGGCTCAAAGGATCAAACGTGGTCCCAGGTTTTTGCGACATCCTTGATGTATTTCAGAAACGCTTGAACCTTCGGTGTGCGGTGCAGATCGACATGGGTCACCAGCCAGGTCGAGACCGCCCATTCCGGTAAAGGTGCCTTCACCTGCACCAGCTCCGGAAAGCGCGCGGCTTCCCAGACCGGTAGAAAGCCGATGCCAACGCCATTCAGGATCGCATCTTCCAGAACGCTGTCATCAGTGGCCGTAAAGACAATCCGGTCATCCGGCACGTTCTGGCGGAGCCAGCGATAGAACGGCGCGCGGATATCCTTGTTGTCATGGGTTACAAAATAGTGGTTCGCAAAGTCCTCGACCGACTCAGGCTTGCCGCGCGCTTCGATGTAGGCCGCATTGGCATAGAGACCGAAATTCTGCGGCACGAAAGGTTGCACCACATTGTCGGGCTGATCGGGGGCGTTGCCCAGCCGGATCGCCACATGCGCCTCACCATATTCCAGCCGGAACAGGCGTTCGCCCGTGAGCAGGCGCATGATGATTTTGGGATTCTGGCGCTGGAAATCAGTCAAGGCCGGGACCAGAAGGCCCGTGACACCGGACAGGGTGGTAATAACAAGTTCACCGCTCACATCATCGCCGCGGCCTTTGATGCGGCCCGACAGCTGGGTCAGTTGATCATCGGTGGCCTGGGCCACTTGCATCAGATCCATGCCCGCTTCGGTCGGAGTATAGCCGCGTGCGTGGCGCTGAAAGAGCTTGGCGCCCAGTCGCCCCTCCAGGCTGTCGATATGACGGATGACCGTGGCGTGATGCACACCCAACACGTCGGCGGCCCCGCTGACTGTGCCCATACGCGCGACCTGAAAGGCCGTTCTGATTTCGTCCCAGTTATCCATTCTCTCACCTGCTGTGCGCTCATAAACATACGCTGTTGATAGGGGCATATTGCGTTCGCCCATGCAAGGATCAACTCTGAGCGTAGACATCACAGTTTCTGGAGAAACCCCATGACCCGCACCGTTCTTCGCATCGACGCCTCAGCCCGCCGCACCGGCTCCATCACCCGCGATCTGAGTGATCGCATCATCAACCGTCTCGCGCCTGAGACGGTCATTACAAGGGATCTGACGGATGCTCTTCCGCAGATCGACGAAGATTGGATGGGTGCCAATTTCACACCCGCCGCCGAGCGCACCGCCGCACAGCAAGACAGTCTTGCCCTGTCGGACGCTCTGATTGACGAGATCAAACAAGCCGACACGCTGGTGATCGGCCTGCCCATCTACAACTTTTCGGTCCCAGCCGCTTTGAAGGCCTGGATTGACCAGATCGCCCGCGCCGGCGTGACCTTCCAGTATACAGAGAATGGCCCCAGAGGCCTGCTGGAAGACAAACGCGCGATCTTCGCCGTCGCCTCTGGCGGCACCGAGGTTGGGTCCGACATCGACTTTGCCACCGGCTACCTGCGCCACATCATGGGTTTCATCGGGATCTCGGACGTCGAGATTGTCCACGCTGATCGTATGGCTGTTGAGCCGGAAGAGACGTTGAAGGCTGCCCATGCGCAGGTGGAAGACCTGGCGGCTTGACGGAACCCGTGGAGGGCGCAAGCGCGTGCGCCCTCTTTTGGCCATTATGGGGCGGTAACAGAGCCCCATGAAAGTAACGCGCGATACACCCGAACAGCTTATTGTTGAACACAAGGCAAACGACGCAGCGCTGACCGCCGTCTTTTTCCCGATCATTCTTTGGTGTTTCTTTGTCCTTAAACGGCCACCATCGAGCGTCTTCGACGCTGTTCTTAACGTCGGCCTGGCGCTTTGCGGCGGCGTTATCTTCCTTTCAAAAGTCGAACGCAGTCAGCTCATTCTGGATCGGACCACAGGAACCGCGACTTTGCGACAGCGTGCCATTTTTGGGTATAATGAGATTATCCATGATCTTCGGGAAGTTTCGCACGCAAAGACGGAACCAGGTACCCATCCAAAACAGCGGTCTCACTACCGCCCTGTGATCGTGCTGGCAGAAAGTATGAGCGCTGGAAGTCATCCAATCACAAAGCGATATCATCAAGGCGTCGAGCCCCAGAAGATATCAATCGCCATAAACCGCTGGCTTGACTCGCACCGCCCAGCCACCTAAACGCCCCTTCATACCCGGAAGTATGCACATCTTCCGGTCCCTGCCTCTGAGCAGGGATCGCCATCCGTCAGCGCGTTGCGCCCACGGGTGCGTTTGTGCTTTGAGCCGTCCCTTCCTATTTTAGGGGCACCTGTTGAAGAAGGCCGAAGGAGGGCCGAGGGCATGTTTGAAAATTTATCCGAACGCCTCTCTGGCGTCTTTGACCGGCTGACGAAACAGGGCGCGCTGTCAGAGGATGACGTCAAAACCGCGCTCCGCGAAGTGCGTGTGGCGTTGCTGGAAGCGGACGTCTCGCTTCCCGTCGCGCGCGATTTCGTCAAGGTCGTGCAGGAAAAGGCGACTGGCCAAGCGGTGACGAAATCGGTCACGCCCGGCCAGCAGGTCGTCAAGATCGTGCATGATGCGCTGGTTGATACGCTGACCGGCGAAGGCGAACCGGGCGAGTTGAAAATCGACAACCCGCCTGCACCCATTTTGATGGTTGGTCTGCAGGGCTCCGGTAAGACGACGACAACCGCCAAGCTGGCGAAACGCCTGAAGGATCGCGACAACAAGCGGGTGCTGATGGCCTCGCTCGACACGAACCGCCCTGCAGCTATGGAGCAGTTGGCGATCCTCGGCACCCAGATCGGCGTCGATACGTTGCCGATTGTGAAGGGTGAGGACCCTGTTTCCATCGCCAAGCGCGCCAAGCAACAGGCGACGATGGGCGGCTATGACGTCTATATGCTGGATACCGCAGGCCGCCTGCATATCGATCAGGAACTGATCGCGCAGGCCGCCGCCGTGCGCGATGTGGCCAACCCCCGTGAGACGTTGCTGGTAGTTGATGGCCTGACCGGTCAGGACGCGGTGAACGTGGCCGAAGAGTTTGACGACAAGATCGGCGTCTCGGGCGTGGTCCTGACACGGATGGATGGCGACGGACGCGGTGGTGCCGCACTTTCGATGCGCGCTGTGACCGGCAAGCCGATCAAATATGTCGGCCTTGGCGAGAAGATGGACGCGATCGAGGAATTCCACCCCGAACGCATCGCGGGCCGCATCCTTGGCATGGGCGACATCATTTCACTGGTTGAAAAGGCGCAAGAAACCATCGAGGCCGAACAGGCCGAGCGCATGATGAAGCGCTTCCAGAAGGGTCAGTTCAACATGAACGACCTCAAGGGCCAGCTTGAGCAGATGATGAAGATGGGCGGCATGGAAGGCATCATGGGGATGATGCCAGGCATGGGCAAAATGGCCAAGCAGATGGAAAGCGCGGGCTTTGACGATAGCATCCTGCGCCGCCAGATCGCGCTGATCAATTCGATGACGAAGAAAGAGCGCGCCAACCCGCAGCTTCTGCAAGCCAGCCGCAAGAAGCGGATTGCCAAAGGTGCGGGGCTGGAAGTGTCAGAGCTGAACAAGCTGATGAAAATGCACCGTCAGATGTCCGACATGATGAAGAAAATGGGCAAGATGGGCAAAAAGGGCCTGCTCAAGGGCGCGATGGGCCAGATGTTTGGTAAAGGCGGCCCCTCTCAGGCAGAGATTGAAGCGGCACAGGCGCAGATGGGTGCGGGCAAGATGCCCGGCCTGCCCGGTCTTGGCGGCGGCGCAGGCCTGCCCCCCGGTCTTTCAGGCTTCGGCAAGAAGAAGTGACCGCAACACTCACCAATACCCCGGTCCTTGAGACCGAGCGCTTGATCCTGCGCGCCCCGATCCCGTCGGATGTAGCACCTTGGGTTGCGTTCTTATTGTCTGATCGTGGCATCTGGCATGGCGGCGGTCCAGAAAATGGCGAAGGCGGTGCATGGCGGGTCGCGGCAACCTTTGCAGGGCATTGGGTGCTGAATGGGTTCGGGCTGTTTGTAGCTGTGGATAAGGCGACTGGGCGTCCAGTTGCATCTGCGGGCCCTTACCATCCGCCTGATTTTCCTGAGATCGAGTTGGGCTGGTCTGTCTGGTCAGACGAAGATCAGGGCAAAGGTTATGCGTCTGAGGCTGCGAAGGCGATCATCGCGCATTGCCGAAATGATCTGCAGTTCCCCTCGCTGGTCAGCTATATCGCACCCGAGAACACACGCTCATGTGCGTTGGCAGAGCGGCTTGGCGCTGTGCTTGATACGTCAGCAAAACGCCCACATCCGGGCGATCTGGTCTACCGCCATTTCGGGGAGGTCGCGTGATGACCGTCGCCCCTACGATCACTACCGACCGCGTGATCCTGCGCGCCCATCGCGCCAGCGATATGGATGCGTTTTGGGACTTCTACCAGACAGCGCGGGCCGATTTCATGGACAAGCCCCAGAACCGCTCGCATCTGTGGTATGGCGTCATGGCCGAGATAGGATCGTGGGTTCTGCATGGCCATGGCGGCTGGGCAGTTGATCTGCATGATGGCACCATGATCGGGCAGGTCGCGATCCTGCAACCTCCGCATTTTACTGAGACCGAGTTGGGGTGGCTGCTGTTCGACGGCTATGAGGGCCAAGGTTACGCCTTTGAGGCGGCAGACGCCGCGCTGGGTTATGCGCGACAGACTCTGAAACCGGCCTCGCTTGTCAGCTATATTCACCGCGATAACACCCGCTCCAGACGGCTGGCGGAACGACTGGGTGCTGCGCCCGACCTACAAGCCAAAGCCCATGACGACGAAGATATCGTCTACCGCCATTTCGGGGAGGCCGCCTGATGCCCGCGATCCCCGTTCTGGAAACCAAGCGCCTTGTCCTGCGCGGCCCCGAGCCCGAGGATTACCCCGACTTCAAGGCGACCTTCTCCAGCTACCGCGCGCGGTTCATGGGCGGCCCATTGAACGCGTATGAGTCGTGGATGCTCTATGCGGCCGAGATCGGCCATTGGGCAATCCGCGGATACGGCATGTGGATGATCCACGACCGCGACACGGACGAGACCTACGGCATGGCCGGTGGCTGGAAGCCCGCGAAATGGCCCGAGGCCGAGATTGCGTGGATTATCTGGCCGGATGCTCAAGGTCACGGCTTTGCGCTGGAGGCGACACACACCGCGCGCAACTATTTCTATAACACCCTCGGGTGGGAGGGCGCTGTCAGCTACCTCGACCCGAAGAACCTCGACAGCATCCGGCTGGCCGAACGTCTTGGGGCGATCAAGGACAAGGACGCCCCCAGCGTTGATGGCAATGATGTTGTCTACCGTCATCCCAGCCCGGAAAAGCTGCGCGGCAGTCAGTTGGCCGACGGCATCGCGTTAGAGATTGAAAGTTACCAGAACCCGCTCTTTCAGCCGAAAGGATACGCCATTGACTGATGCCGTAACCCGCGCCGCCGAGATCCTGAAGGATCATCGCGACAGCATCGACCGCCTTGATGCGATCCTCGTCTACACGCTGGGCGAGCGGTTCAAGCACACGCAGGCTGTGGGCCGGCTCAAGGCCAAACACGCGCTGCCCCCCTCTGATCCCGACCGTGAAAGCAAACAGATCGCGCGGCTCGAAGATCTTGCCCACCGGGCCGATCTGGACCCGGAATTCGCCAAGAAATTTCTGAATTTTATCATTCAGGAAGTCATCCAACACCATGAACAACACCAATCGTAAGGTGGGTTTCAAACCCACCACACCAACGCCATTAAAGGAGAAACTCACATGGCTATGAAAATTCGTCTCGCCCGCGGCGGCTCGAAAAAGCGTCCCTTCTACCGCATCGTGGCTGCTGACAGCCGCATGCCCCGCGACGGTCGCTTCATCGAAAAGCTGGGCACCTACAACCCGCTGCTGCCCAAAGACAGCGAAGAGCGCGTGAAAATGGACATGGAGCGTGTGCAGCACTGGCTGGATCAGGGCGCTCAGCCCACCGACCGGATCGCACGTATGTTGGAGGCCGCGGGCACCCTGCCCAAGACCGAGCGGAACAACCCCAACAAAGCCAAGCCAGGCAAGAAAGCCCAAGAGCGCGCTGAAGAAAAAGCTGCCAAAGCTGCTGAAGCCGCCGAGGCTGCCGCTGCACCGGCTGAAGAGCCCGCAGTGGAAGAAGCACCCGCTGAAGAGGCTGCTACCGAAGAAGAAAAGTCCGAGTAATCGGGGAGACAGGGGGTGCACAGCTTCCCCCAGTCTTTTCGGGACGAGCTTTCAGAGCTTATGAGGTGGCGGCGCGATGTGCGCCGCTTCCGCACCGATCCCGTTGAGCAGGCCGTTCTGGACCGCTGCCTTGCCAGCTTTGCCTGCGCCCCATCCGTAGGCCTGTCCGAGCCATGGCGCTTGGTGCAACTCACCTCGCCCGAGGCGCGTGCAAAAGCCCTCGCCAATTACCAAGACGCCAATGCTGACGCCCTTAAAGGCTATTCCGGCGATCAGGCGACGCGCTATGCGACGCTGAAATTGTCGGGCATGGCAGAAGCCCCCATCCAATTCGCGATCTACTGCGACGAGGCGACCGACAAGGGCGCTGGCCTTGGGGCCGCAACCATGCCCGAGGCGCGCCGCTATTCCGTCGTCGGTGCGATCATGCAGTTCTGGCTGACCGCGCGCGCCGAAGGACTTGGCGTGGGCTGGGTCTCTGTCCTTGATCCGGCGCGGTTGAACGCGGACCTCGATGTACCGCCTGACTGGCACCTCGTCGCCTATCTGTGCGTCGGCTGGCCCGAAGCCACGAGCGACACGCCAGAACTGGAAACGCTGGGCTGGGAGGCGCGTGCGGCCGCCCTTCCCCTCGAAACGCGCTAGAAATTGCGCGCACGACCCGCTACCCCAATACAAACGGAGAACAACATGTCAGAGCGTATTTGTGTTGGTGCCATCGCCGGGTCCTACGGGGTCAAGGGCGAAGTGCGCCTGAAAAGCTTCTGCGCTGAACCCGCCGCGATTGAAGATTATGACCTGACGACCGAAGATGGCAGTCGTGCGTTCAACGTCACGCTAACCCGCGCGATCAAGAACGGCTTTGTCGCCGATATGACCGGTGTGCAGACCAAAGAGCAGGCCGACGCATTGAAGGGCACACGGCTCTATGCGACCCGCGATCAACTGCCTGAATTGCCCGATGACGAGTATTATCACAATGATCTCATCGGCTTGGCGGTGTTCGACACCGGCGGCACTCAGATCGGTACTGTCAAATCCGTGATGAACCATGGCGCCGCGGATCTTCTGGAAATCCACGGAGCCCAGCTGAAAGACACGGTCCTTTTGCCCTTCACGCTGGAGGCTGTGCCGACCGTCGATCTGAGCGCAGGCCGCATCATCGCCGACCCACCCGAAGGACTGATCGACTGAGCAGCGATCCCCCATATCGCGCGGCTCAAGCGGTGCTGTCGCGCTATGCGCAAACCACCGGAGATACCCGGCCCTACGACTTGGTTCATCTGGCAAATTCCAGTGTAAACCCAGAAGCTCGATCGGTTTTTCGGCTGCGCCACGCGGATGGTGATCTGGCACTAAAGCTCGATCTGGACGGGTTGGAAACCGACCGTCCAGCGCGCGAATACAACACGTTGGTGCGCCTCGCACCGGCCTTCGCAAAGACGCCGCATGTAGGCTTGATCGACCCTGTCTGGGTCGATCCCGATGGTCTCGCCCTTCTGACAAAGTTTGTCACTGGACCAACCGCCTTGCAAGCCGCGACCGATGATCCAACGGCTGAGAACCTGACCGTTCTGGGGCGCAAAGGGGCGCAATTTCTCAACGTGTTGCACAAGGCCGAACCGGCAGAAGAGATCGGCTATTGGCCCGATTGGGTGGTCAAACGGCTTACCAATCTGGCTTCAAAGACCGGAAGCTGCGCCCCTCAGATCGGGGCCTCTGCCTGCCGAAAGCTGATCCAGTCGTTTCGCAAACTGAGTGATGCCAACCGCCGCGTTGCCTGTATGAAAATGCTGGCGCATGGGGACTTTCATGGCGGCAATCTTATCATCTCGGAGACGGCGGCGACGGGCCTCGACATGACCGAAATCCGACACAAGCTGGGGCTTTATGATACCGTGGACTATCTGACCTCACTGGATATCCAGCGGCCCGATCTGGAAGAGCCGCTGAGCGATCTGGGTGTGCATCCTGCGCTTGATGAGGCATTCACCGAAACCTACACACACCCGCTGCCCCGCGATGTCCTGCGCTGTGCGATGTTGGGCAAGTGGTTGATCCTGGCCTTCAAGATCACAGAAGCGCGTCACGCAGCATCCCGGTTTCAGCGTGTCAAACTGATCCGGCTGCGCAACCGTCTTGCACGTATGACATGAGCCTCTGAAAGCACGCGGAATTGCAATGACCAGGCAATCTGCGTATCTGGCAACACTATGAGCACGCCTACAAAATCCCACGGTCGCAAGACGATCCAATCAACCCTGCAACCGCGCGAGTTGATGACCCATCGCCCGCAGCTCAAAGGCGCGTGGATGGCGAAGGTCATCACGCTCTTTCCCGGCGCATTTCCGGGGCTGCTGGGTGAAAGCCTGACGGGTAAGGCGCTGAAAGACGGGCTGTGGCAGTTGGAAACCGTCGATCTGCGAATGTTCGGAGACGGCAAGCACCGCAATGTCGATGACACGCCCTCTGGCGGCGGCGCGGGCATGGTGATCCGACCCGACGTGCTGGGCCGCGCGATTGAGCATGCCGTCAAAGGGCCGCCGCGTCCGCTGATTTACCTCTCGCCGCGCGGCAAGCCGTTTACGCAAGCGATGGCGCAATCGCTGTCTGAGACGCCGGGTGTTACCCTGATCTGCGGACGGTTTGAGGGGGTCGACCAGCGGGTGATCGACCATTACCAGATCACCGAAGTGTCGCTGGGTGATTTCGTCATGACCGGTGGGGAGATTGCCGCACAAGCGATGATCGACGCGACGGTTCGGTTGCTGCCCGGTGTCCTGGGCAATGACGAGAGCGCAACTGAAGAAAGCTTCTCGGACGGGTTGCTGGAACATCCGCAATATACACGTCCTGCGGAGTGGAACGGACACACGATCCCCGAGGTTCTGACATCGGGAAATCACGCAAAAGTGGCCGAGTGGCGCCAGAAAGAGGCCGAACGGCTTACCGCCGAACGACGCCCCGACTTGTGGGAGGCCTATAAGGCCCGCAAAAGATAAAAAGGGCGGGTCCGAAGACCCGCCAGACAAGCGCTCAGGGGGCGCTTGATAAGACCAACAGGGAGTGTGGTCTTATTCCGTATCCGCCCAGGATAGATCGCGTTTGGTGTTGAACCGCCGCTCGGCCAGCCGATGCGGAAGCTCCATCCGAGGCGCGTAATGGTTGTAGGACCCATGCTCTGGCCGCGGGCGGGGGTTCGCGCCCATCGGACGCACCCAGCGCAAGTTCAGAAAGCCAAACATGGCGCTCACCACAGGTCGCGCTGACGGTCCAGACGGAACGGGCGCTCGTTCTCAAGGCGCGCGCGGCGCAACATTTGGTTATGGGCATGTTGGTCTTTTATCCGCTCATCGACATCGTCGCGTCTTTGACGGGTTGCGGTCATCAGGGCATCTGCAATGATTGTAAGCATGACTATTCCTTTCGTTGCGTTTGAAAAAGAAATACGCATGTTGTGCTGGTTTTCCTAATCAGCAATACTTTCCATATGTAAGCTCAACTAACAGGTAAGATATGGACTGGCGTCATGTCCCCTCCCTCTCGGCCTTGCGTGCGTTCGAAGCTGCGGCCCGGCTGACCAACTATTCCGCCGCCGCGCGGGAACTGAACGTGACCCATGCCGCCATCGCGCAGCATGTGCGCCGTCTGGAAGACCACTTCGGTCTCAGCCTGATGCAACGCGACGGGCAGACCATGCAGCCAACCCCAGAGGGGCAGCGCCTGTCACGCAGCCTCAGCACGGCTTTCGGCCAGATTGCCGAGATCAGCGAGGATCTGATTGCGCAGGATACGGATCGCCCGTTGCGGATTGCCACGACGCCTAGTTTTGCGGAGTACTGGCTGATGCCTCGGATTGGGGCGTTTTGGGCCGCCAACCCGGAGATCCGCGTCGAGATTGCCCCGTCAGGGGATTTGGTGGATCTGCGCGCCGATGGCTTTGATCTTGCGATCCGGTATGGTCGGGGGGCCTGGCCCGGATTGAATACAGAACGTCTGGAATCCGCAGGCCATGTTGTTGTGGCCGCCCCGTCTGTGGTTGGCAGCAACTACGTCGGGTGTATGACAGACCTCGAGGACCAGCATTGGCTGATCACCGGGACAAGCACGGAAGAACGGGTCTGGCTGAAGGCAAATGGCCTTGATCTGTCGAAATGCAGGGTTACGCAGATGGATGTGACAGCACTTTCACTGCAAGCTGTCCGCGCAGGGCATGGGATCACCATTGTTCCGCGCGCGGTTGCAATCGGCGACATCGAGAACGGGACCCTCATCGCGCTTTGCGAAGAAATCGATAGCGATCTGGGCTATCACATCCTGACCCGGCCCGACCGCGTCTCACCACAGTTGAAGACCTTTATCGCATGGCTCCGAAAACAACGCGAAACCCCTTGATCGCTTGAGCCAAAGGGCCTATACGCCCCCAATCCGCCGCTGGGAAACTCGCGTGCGGATTCGTTTGTTTTGGCCGCAGCGGGGCTTGCCCGCCTGAAATGGGGTCAAACGCGGACGCAAAAAGGAATGACGTGCTGATCTCTGGCGGGCACTGCGGTGGACCCGGAACAAGACCAAGAGCTCTGAGCGCGCGCACATCTTCGCGGATCAACCGTGAGCATTAATGGAGACTAGCGATGGACCTGATCGCACAACTCGAAGCCGAGCAAATTGCAGAGCTTGGCAAAGACATCCCCGATTTCAAAGCGGGTGACACCGTTCGCGTCGGTTACAAAGTGACCGAAGGCACGCGCACCCGTGTGCAGAACTACGAAGGCGTCTGTATCGCACGCAACAACGGCAAAGGCATTGCCGGGTCGTTCACCGTGCGCAAGATTTCCTTCGGCGAAGGTGTGGAGCGTGTGTTCCCCCTGCACTCGACCAATATCGACAGCATCACCGTTGTGCGCCGTGGCCGTGTCCGCCGCGCCAAGCTGTATTACCTGCGGACGCGTCGTGGTAAATCCGCGCGTATCGCCGAGCAGACCAACTACCGCGCGCCCAAGGGCGCCGAGGCATAAGGACGTACCCCGATGAAAAAAGACATCCACCCCGATTATCACTTCATCGACGTCAAAATGACCAACGGTGACATTGTGAAAATGCGCTCGACCTATGGCGAAGAAGACACTGTCCTGTCGCTCGACATCGATCCTTCCGCGCACCCCGCGTGGACTGGCGGCAACACCCGCCTGATGGACACCGGTGGCCGCGTGTCGAAGTTCAAGAACAAGTACGACGGGTTCGGCTTCTAAGCAGCCCAATCCGTTTGAGAATAGAAAGCCGCCCTCGACCGGGGCGGCTTTTTTCATGCGCGTCATTTCCGGGGAGCCGTTATAACGGGTGTCATGATTTCTCATATCACCCTTGGCACATCCGATCTCACCCGCGCGCGTCAGTTCTACGCCCCATTGATGGAGGCCCTTGGCTGGTCCCTCGTTGTGGTCGAGGACGCGTGGATGGGCTGGACCCCCAAAGACGTGCCCCGCCCTCTATTCGTGGTGGGTCTGCCAGAGGATGACGCCCCCGCCAGCGTCGGCAATGGCACCATGATTGCGTTGATGGCCTCCGACCGCGCTGCCGTTCGTGACGGCCACGCCGCGGGTCTTGCTCAAGGCGGTACCGATGCAGGTGCCCCCGGTCCGAGGCCGCAATACCACGTGGATTTCTACGGCGCTTATCTGCGCGATCCGGATGGCAACAAGCTGTGCCTGTGCTGTCACGACCCGGAACCGGGCCACTCAGACCTGTGACCAACGAGTGAATTGAAGATTGCGCCGAGATGGTTCAAACACCTGCCAAGCATCGAACGTCTTGAAAGGTTCAGTTTTGCAATTCCGCCTACCCGGACAAACGGACCGTTCCTTTGCGATCTTGATCGCGATTCTGCTGGGGCTGTGGGTGACCTATTTTCACGCCTCGATGATCTCTCTGGGCGAGATCAGTCACTACGATGAATATCTGGCCCTTGACCGCATCACCGCTTTCGAGCGGCAAGGCGATTGGTGGAACGTCTATAGCAACCAGCAAGTCACCTTCAACAAGCCGCCCCTGCAATACTGGATGAGTGCGCTTTTGCTGGAAGCAGGTGTCGATATGACAACCGCGCTTCGCGCGCCGTCCTGGCTTTTCGGTGGGCTTTGCCTGATCGCGACCGGCATGTTGGCGGCGGCGATCTTGCCAGGCAATCCTTGGGTGATCCCGGCAGCAGTTCTGCTCGTCACAAGTTCCGAACGGTTCTAGAAAAGCGCCATGACGGCGTTGCTGGACACCGGATCCCTGCTGTTCGTGACCCTCGCCATGGCCGCTTTGATCCTGGCCCTCAGGCGAAATCATCGGCATCTGCACTCAAGAGCAGCTCAAGGCGCTCGAGGCGGTCTTTGACGACATCAAAATCAAGGACACCGCGCAGATCTACGCCTATTTCAGCGCGCGCGTCGCGCCGTAGGGATCACGCGATCTGAACTGTCGGCACGGCGCGCCGATGACAATCCAGTCAACGTCGGCGCCACTTTTTGGTCCATCGCTGTCGGACAGGTTTGGCCACCTGATCGACAGTGTTGCCGTGGGTGCGACTATCCTTGGCGTGGTTCAAAAGCTTGGCTTCGGTATTAAGTCGTTCCTGGCGGGGCTGACCCGGATCGCCTCCGGGGCCGTTTTCATTTCCCACGGCCTTGGGATCAGTTTACTTAGACACCCAATGCGCCTTTTCTCTGATAAAAACAGGCCCGTGCATATGGGCCCCTATCCGACAGAACGCCTGTCACGGCGCGCAAAGGTCGATCTGTCCGACGTCCCACCTGCGCCGCAGCTTTCGTTTGATCGACCAGAGGATCCGCTTTCGATCCTGAATGCCATGCGCGAGCATCAAGCGATGCTTGACGCGATCCGCGACGGTTTTGTGAACCGCGCCGTGGCCGAAGCTCCGACCGATCCGCAAATACGCGCGCATCACCTCAAAGCGTTCGGCTATTTTGCCGACGCCGCCGATGTCGGCATCTGCGCTGTGCCCGGCACAGCTGTCCTTAAAGCTCCATTCGCCAACCCCGATATTGACCGGCTTGCCCATGATCTGAAAACCCGGCAGACCAAGACGCTTGCCTCGGGCATCGACATGATTATGGCCGACCTGAAAGAGTCGATGGAGGCCCCAGCAGCCACGATTGACGGCCATACCCACGCCCTCGTCCTGCTTTATGAGAACCCCCGCGCGCCGGAGATTGATGAAGCCGGCACCGTTTGGATAAAAGACGCCCAAGCGCACCGTGCGGGGCTATTGGCCGCCGAAACGGCCATCGTTCTGGCGAATTATCTGCGCGTTCTGGGATATCCGGCGCGGGGGCATACTGTCGCCAGCGCGGATGTCGATCTGAACCAGCTGGCCGTTGCGGCGGGCCTAGCCACGATCGAAAACGGCGCGCTAACACATCCTTATATCGGCACACGCTTTGGCTTTGCTGCTGTCACGACAACCTTTGAGCTTGCCCCGGATCAACCGCTGGCTCCACGTGGCGATCAGCCCAAATCAGCTTTCGGCGCCGTGTGGCGCATTGGCTCAGCCGCGCGCAAGAATGCGACCAACGCGGTGCCTTATGCCAAGCGCCGTTTTGTTGATGGCGCGCATCCGTTTGAAACGCTCAAACGGGTCGACACGCCCACCACCTATATCGACGAGCCGAACGTGCCCCGCGTTCCCAAACGCGCTGATCTGTTTGCCCGCGGCCAATTTGGCGACATGGGCAAAAAGATGCAGGACGCCGCGAAAGGCGGCCATTACGTTCGCAAGGCCGCCCCGTCGATGGCCCAGCGCCGCGCTCTTGGGGCTTTTGTTTTACTTCAAGATGGCGAACCTGCGGCGCAGAAAGTGCCGCTCTCTCCGGACGAGGCGGCGGCCCTTATCAAAGCGACCAGCTATTGGTTGGGGGCCGACGCGGTTGGCCTGTCGCGCTGTCCAGATTGGGCATGGTATAGCCACGACGCCCGCGGCGCACCGATTGATCCGCCCCATGACCAGGCGATTAATATGATCATTGATCAGGGCTACGAGACGATGGAGGGTTCGTCTGGCGATGACTGGATAGCCGTTGCCCAATCCATGCGCGCCTATTTGCGGTTTTCGTTGCTGGGCGGCGTCATCGCCAAGCAAATCCGCAACCTCGGCTACAGCGCCAAGGCACATACGGTGATGGATGGCGAAGTGCTGCAACCGCCACTTTTGCTGCTGTCGGGTCTGGGTGAAGTGAGCCGAATTGGCGAGGTAATCCTGAACCCGTTTCTTGGCCCACGCCTGAAGTCCGGCACCATCACTACCGACCTGCCGCTGGCTCATGACAAGCCCATCGACTTTGGTCTGCAGACCTTCTGCAAAAGCTGTAACAAATGCGCGCGCGAATGTCCGTCCGGCGCGATCACGGCTGGGCCAAAGCTGATGTTCAATGGCTATGAGATCTGGAAATCCGACAGCCAGAAATGCGCGACATACCGCGTGACGACCGAAGGCGGCGCGATGTGCGGGCGGTGCATGAAGACCTGTCCTTGGAACCTTGAGGGATTGTTCAAGGAAACGCCGTTCCGCTGGGCGGCAATGAATATCCCCCAACTTGCGCCTGCATTGGCCAAGCTCGATGACGTGGCGGATAATGGCACACTGAATCCGGTCAAGAAATGGTGGTGGGATCTGGAGATTGCCGAGGACGGCGGCTATCGCCCCACGGAAAAACCAGTGAATGCCCGCGCGCTGCAAAAGGACCTCGCCCTGAAATACGAGGACCAGACGCTTGCGGTTTATCCCGCCCCTCTGGCCCCGCATCCTTACCCCTACCCGTTCCCGATGGACCGTGAGGCCGGGATCGAAGCCTATCAGGCGATGGTGACCGCCGATGAATACAAAGCCCGCTTAAAGCGCGGCGATAACAGTGTTCTGCATGTCTACACAGCCGAAGGCGACAGCCCCGTCATTCAAGTCGAAATCACCAAGGCGGAGGCCACCGCAGAAGGCGTGATGAAATACGAATTTCAGCCTGTTGCAGGTGGCGATTTACCCGAATGGCAAGCCGGTGCACATCTGGATATCGTCATCGCACCAGAGTTCTTGCGTCAATATTCCATGTCAGGAAACCCAAAAAATCGCAGTCTATATCAAATTGCCGTTCTTAAAGAAGAAGACGGGCGCGGCGGGTCCAAGCTGATGCATCGCATCTTTAACGAAGGGCGGAGGCTCTTTATTTCTAAGCCCATCAATCACTTCCCTCTCGACCCGACCGCGCAGAAAACGATCCTGATGGGCGGCGGGATCGGAGTGACGCCTTTGATCGCGATGGCGCATGAGCTGCACGCAGCTGGGCGAGATTTTGTGCTGCATTATTCGGGCCGAAGCCGCTGCAAGATGGGACTGCTGGACGATATCGCCGAATTTCCCTGGGCCGATAAGGTGCAGCTTCATATCTCCGATGAAGGTACCCGCATTAACCTTAGCGCAGCACTCGCCTACACGCCCGGCGCGCATGTCTATACCTGCGGCGCGGACCGCTATATGCAAGCCGTTCTAGAGGCCGCCACAGCTGCGGGGTTCCCGGAAGACGCACAGCATCTGGAATATTTCTCGGTCCCCGAACAGCCGGACTATGTGAACCACCCGTTTACGCTACATCTCGCAAAATCCGGTCAGGACCTCTATGTGCCCGCCGACAAATCCGCAACAGATGTCCTGATCGAACACGGCATCCCGGTCGATGTGAAATGCTCGGACGGGATTTGCGGTGTCTGCAAATGCAACCTGCTGCAAGGAGAGGTAGAGCATCGCGATTTCGTCCTCTCCAAGGCCCAACGCGAGGGCGCCATTATCCTGTGCCAGTCGCGCGCCGCCACCAAAGATGCAATCATCACGATTGACCTCTAGACGCGGAAAGCACGGGGCATGACAGCTCCCTTGCCGATTCTATACACACGGTGAAGACGGGGTCAGAAGCACCTTTTCCATAAGCACCGCACAGCATTATGCGCGTTTTCCAAAGCCCATGCTGCAACCGCACAAAACAGGAAATCTTTCAGAGATTCCAACAAGAAACCCCGATGCTGCATATGCGAAATCTCTTATTTGTATGCAACGGTATTCCTCTAAGTATCTAAATTCATTTGCTTTTTTCTGATTTCTCCCTCAATTTACAAAAAGGGAGAGTTGTATGGAGCAAAATCACACAAAGATGTTTGAAGCGCGCACCGAAATCGCCCAAGGCGGGGTTTCGACACAACTTGCCGCGCAGATTCATGCAACACTCGCGCCTTCGACCGCGTCCGCACCAGCCACAGGCACCCCCATGCCCGCACTGTGGCATTGGATGGCCTTTCCGCCAACCGCACCGATGTCAGAGCTTGGCAGCGACGGGCATCCCAAGCTTGGCGGCTTTCTTCCCGATCTTGGTCGTTCTCGCAGGATGTGGGCGGGCGGCGCTCTGGAGTTCAAAGCACCGTTGCACGTGGATGAGCAGCTCACCAAGTCCTCGACCATTCGCAGCATTACAGAGAAAGACGGCCCCACCGGTCCCATGAGCTTTGTAACCGTTGACCATGAGATCAGCGGCGAGGCAGGCGTCGCGATCAGGGAACGTCAGGATATTGTTTATCTCGATATTCCGGAAGCTTACACACCGCCGCGCAAAACTCCTGTGCCTGAAAACTCAACGGCGCAGCGCAGCATACCTGTCCCGCCAACATTGCTGTTTCGCTATTCTGCGCTGACTTTCAACGCGCACCGCATTCACTACGATCTCGATTACACTCGCGACGTAGAGCATTATCCGGGCCTTGTCGTGCATGGCCCATTGCAAGCGACGCTGGCGATGCAGATGGCCGTCGAATTGGGTGGCAGCACTCCGGACCGGTTCGAGTATCGCGGCATTCACCCACTTTTCGCAGGCGCTGATCTGCAGATTTATGGCACCCGCCAAGACGGTGGTCAGATCGACGTCGCCATCGGCGCGGCAGAGGGTCATCAGACCCTCAAAGGCACAGCAACTTGGGAGGACATCTGATGCAAAACGGCGTTCTGAATGGCATGCGCGTGGTCGAAGGCTCGGCCTTTGTCGCAGTTCCCTTGGCGGGTATGACCTTAGCCCAGATGGGCGCCGAGGTGATCCGTTTCGACCGTATCGGCGGCGGCTTGGACGCCGGACGCTGGCCCCTGTCGCCAAGTAAAGAAAGCCTCTTTTGGGCGGGTATGAACAAAGGCAAGAAATCCATCGCCGTCGATATGAAAGCCCCTCGCGCCAAAGAGCTTATTACACAGATCATCACCGCACCGGGCGAGGATGCAGGGCTTTTTCTGACCAACCTGCGTGTGCGCGGCTGGATGGATTACGAAACCCTGTCGCAACACCGCGAAGATCTGATTTGCGTGACCCTGACCGGGGACCGCCATGGGCGTCCCCAGGTTGATTATACGGTGAACCCAGCGCTTGGCATTCCGCATATCACCGGCCCCGAAGGCAGCGATGCACCCGTCGCCAACGCTTTGCCTGCCTGGGATTTGATCGCAGGCAATATGTGCGTCTCAGCCCTTCTTGCGGCAGAGCGGCACCGCCTGCGCACCGGGCGCGGGCAGGATGTAGAGCTGTCACTAAAGGACGTGGCGGCTGCAACGTTGGGTCATCTGGGCATGATCGGGGACGCGATCCTGAATGAAGAGGAACGCACCAAAGCGGGCAATGCGCTTTATGGGGCGTATGGGCAGGATTTTATCTGCGCCGACGGTCGACGCGTCATGGTGATTGGCCTGACGGATCGGCAATGGCGCGGGCTTGTGCGTGCCACCGACAGTGCCGATGCGATGGCCGCGATCGAGGCGCGTCACGGTGTTGATCTGCGCAACGAAGGCACACGCTGGAGATATCGCGCACAGATCACCGCGGCGCTGAAGCCATGGTTTGCGGCCCGCCCTGTCGCCGCATTCCGCGATGAGTTCGACCGCGCTGGCCTCACATGGTCCGAGTTCAAGACGCTCAAGGAGGCTGTCGCAACTGACCCGGACCTTGGCCCCGACAATCCGATGTTCGAAACGATGCAACAACCCGGCATCGGCGCGTTTCCGGTGCCTGCCAGCCCCGTTACATA
Organism: Cognatishimia sp. MH4019; assembly: GCF_020177595.1. Classification (GTDB taxonomy): domain Bacteria; phylum Pseudomonadota; class Alphaproteobacteria; order Rhodobacterales; family Rhodobacteraceae; genus JAHTBL01. The sequence continues at coordinate 75,855 of NZ_JAHTBL010000002.1, forward strand.
TTCCGAAAGCGGACGCTTGCCGCCGCAACCCGCCCCCGCGCTGGGACTGCACACGGAAGAAATTCTGGGTGACGTGGTTGGGATGACCGACACCGAAATCGCCCAGCTCTTTGATGAAGGCGTTGTGCAAAGCCCGCAATATAACTCGGCCCGTCCAGCTGCCTGAGGGGGTTTTCGCCCTTCCCCCGCGCCTGAAAATCCGCCTATAACGACTGCCAAAGGCTTATAAGCCAAAGGGGTAAGGGCAGTGGCACATATCATTGTTGTCGGAAACGAAAAGGGCGGCGCAGGCAAGTCGACCGTGTCGATGCATGTCGCTACAGCACTGGTGCGCATGGGCCATAAGGTCGGCGCGCTGGATCTGGATTTGCGGCAGAAAACCTTCGGGCGCTATGTCGAGAACCGCCAGAAAACGGCGCAGAAAGAAGGGCTGGAACTGGCCACGCCCGACTATCGCGACCTGCCCGAAATTGACAAAGACAGCCTGAAACCCGGCGAGAATATCTTCGACCACCGTCTGTCCGCTGCTGTGGCGACGCTGGCACCGGATAGCGACTTCATCCTGATTGATTGTCCCGGCTCGCATACGCGCCTGTCACAGGTCGCGCATTCACTGGCTGACACGCTTGTCACACCCCTCAATGACAGTTTTATCGACTTTGACCTATTGGCCCATGTGGATGGCGATGCCGAGAAGATCCTTGGCCCGTCTGTCTATTCCGAGATGGTCTGGAACGCCCGCCAGCTACGCGCACAGGCGGGGCTGGAGCCCATCGACTGGATCGTTGTGCGCAACCGTCTGGGCGCGCAAAACATGGTCAACAAGAAGAAGATGGCTGCCGCCTTGAACAAGCTGTCCAAACGGATCGGATTTCGCACCGCACCCGGCTTTAACGAGCGTGTGATCTTTCGCGAACTGTTTCCGCGCGGGCTGACCTTGCTGGATCTAAAGGACATTGGCGTGACGCAGCTCAACATCTCGAACGTGGCCGCACGCCAAGAGCTGCGCGACCTGATGACAGCGCTTAATCTTCCGGGGGTAACGGTGAATTTCTAAGCGCTTTCAATGATCTATAGATCACGAAGACTGCGAAGCCCCCGCCGAACAAGCCGACCTCGACCCATGCGGGATTGAAAGTTCCCATCATCAAAGTGGCGATCACGCCGACGATGAAGAACGCGATCAGCGCCAATCCGAAAATCAGGAAAAAGATCGCCTCCCCGCGGGAGGGGCCGTATTTCGACATGGTTATCCTCGCTGGCTTGGGAACCGCGACATGAGTTTCCGCGTTTGCGTCAGTTACCCTATCGCACCCCCCGCAGGAGTCCACATATCGCAATGGTTTTGCAACGCGCCTATGCCACCCTGACAAGTACCAAATCCGATGATCTGGAAGACGGCGAGGCCCGGAACGGCCTGGTTCATTCAACCTCGCTGATCCTGACAAAAACGGCGGACGGGCTGATTGATCCGAAACTGGTCTTGTCCTGGTTACTGAATGCCCTTGGCGCGCCCGGCGCCGCAATCGGTGCCTTGGTGCCCGTGCGCGAGGCCGGCGCACTTCTTCCGCAACTCGCCCTTGCCCGCTATGTGGAGCGCAGCCCACAACGCAAGACATTCTGGGCGACCGGGTCCGCACTGCAAGGCCTGGCTGCTGCAGGCATCGGAATTGTCGCCTTGATCTATAGCGGCGCTGTCGCGGGCTGGACCATCCTTGCGTTGTTGGGGCTGCTCGCCTTGGCGCGTGCCGCGTCGTCGGTCAGCTATAAAGATGCGCTGGCTCGAACGATCCCGAAGACGCGGCGCGGGGCCGTCACAGGGCTTGCGTCCAGCGCGGCAGCCGGTGCGGTCTTGTTGTTTGGCGGCCTGCTCTCATTCGGATTGGTGCCACTTGAAACAGGCACACTCGCCGTGGCGATCCTGATCGCTGCCGGGTTCTGGCTGATCTCATCGGCGCTTTTCCTGACCCTGAACGAGCCGAAAAGCAAACCAGACGCGTCAGAAGAGGCGGGTTTGACGCAGCTGGTCAAGCCACTTCTCAGCGACGCGCAGTTGCGTCGCTTCATAGCCGCGCGGGCGCTTCTTTCAGTGACCGCGCTTGCGCCGCCCTTCATCGTCTTGCTCTCGTCTGAACAGCAACGCTCCGGCTTAGGTGATTTGGGTCCTCTGGTCATCGCCTCCGCACTGGCTTCCATCGTTTCGGGCTATGTCTGGGGGCGCATTGCGGACCGTTCCAGCAGGTATTGTCTTATTCTTGGTGGACTTCTGGCTGCGGTCGTCTTTGCGGCAACCGGGGGCATCTCGCTGACATGGGGCATGCTTGGTGGAACGCTCGCATGGGCCACTGCGATCTTTGTGGCACAAATTGCCTATGAAGGAGTGCGCGCTGGGCGAAAACTGCACCTGACGGATATGGTCGGGGATGAAAAACGCGCGCGCTACACGGCCATCTCAAATAGCCTGATTGGAGCAGCTTTACTGGCAGGCGGCGGTTTTGGCGCTTTGGCCGACTGGATTGGAACGGCCTGGGTCTTACTGGTCTTCGCCTGCATTTGCGTCGCAGGTGCGTGTGTCGCGGTATCGCTGGATGAGGTGCAGCAAGACTAAAACGCCCGCCGGTATCAAGCGGCGGGCGTTTCTTGGGGCGCACTCTCTAGGGGCTATCCCATTAGCTCTAGCAACGCCTTCGCGGTCGGCGCAGAAGATGCCGGGTTCTGACCCGTCACAAGCATTCTATCTGTCACCACGTAAGGCTCGAAATTCTCACCTTTCTCGTAGGTGCCACCGACCTGTTTCAAAGCATCCTCCAGCAGGAACGGCACAGCATCGGTCAAGCCAACCGCTTCTTCCTCTGCATTTGAAAAGCCGGTGACCTTGCTGCCCGACAACATGGCGCGACCGTCCATGTCTTGCGCTTGCAACAGGGCAGCGGGCGCATGGCATACGGCACCAATCGGTCGCCCGCCGATCTGGAACGCTTGGATAACGCGCTTGGACTCTTCGTCACGGGCCAGATCAAACATCGGGCCATGACCGCCCGGCAGGAAAACGGCGTGATACTCGTCCGGCTGAATCTCGGACAGCTTCACCGTGTTCGAAAGCGCGTCTTTGGCGGCATCGTCCTCGTAATAGCGTTTCGTGTCTTCGGTCTGGGCATCATCGGTCTCGCTGCGCGGATCAATCGGCGCGGCCCCACCCTTTGGGGAGGCCAGCGTGATCGTCGCCCCTGCGTCCTTGAAGACATAGTACGGTGCTGCAAATTCTTCGAGCCAGAGACCGGTTTTCTCACCGGTATCCCCCATTTCATCATGTGATGTGAGGATCATAAGGATGTTCATAAGATGGCCTTTCGTTGAGGATGAGCATTCAAAAGACCAACGGGACAGCTACGCCCAAGTTCCCGCCCAAACGAAAAAAGGCGCGGAGAACACCGCGCCTTTCTTCATCAAAATGCTGCAAGATCAGTTCGGAATTTCTGCCGTGATCCCTTCAACATAGAAGTCCATGCCAGCCAGCGTGCCATCATCAGCGGTCTCGCCTTCGGCCAGCCAGACGGTGCCGTCTTGCTTGTTGATCGGGCCAGTGAACGCGTGATAGCTGCCGTCGGCCAGCGCCTCTTTCATGGCCATAGCCTCTTCGGCAACCTCAGCCGGAACTGCGTCGGTGATCTCACCAATCGCGACCATGCCCGGGCCGATGCCGTCCCATGTGTCCGTGCTTTCCCATGTGCCGTCCATGACGGCCTGCACGCGCGCAATATAGTAAGGCGCCCAGTCATCGATGATCGAAGAGACGCGCGGGAACGGGGCGTATTCGCTCATGTCAGAGGCCTGACCGAAGCCGATCACGCCGCCTTTGGCTTGCGCCGCCGCCAGCGGTGCGGTCGAGTCAGTGTGCTGCAAGATCACGTCAGCGCCCTGTTCGATCAGCGCATTTGCGGCGTCGGCCTCTTTTGCCGGATCAAACCAAGTGTAGGCCCAGACGATGTTAAACTCGACGTCGGGGTTCACCCGGCTGGCGTGGATATAGGCCGAGTTGATGCCGCGGATAACTTCGGGGATCGGGAAGGACGCGATGTAGCCGATCTTGTTCGTCTCGGTCATCTTGCCCGCGATATGGCCTTGGATCGCGCGGCCTTCATAGAAGCGCGCGGAGTAGGTCGACACGTTGTCGGCGCGCTTATAGCCGGTCGCATGCTCGAACTTCACATCGGGGAAATTGGCAGCCACGTTGATCGTCGGGTCCATATAGCCAAAGGACGTGGTGAAAATCAGATCAGCACCCGACAGCGCCATCTGCGTCATTGCGCGTTCTGCATCGGCGCCTTCCGGGACGCTTTCTTGGAAGACGGTTTCGACCGCATCACCGAAATGCTCTTCGACGGCCAAACGGCCTTTGTTGTGCTCATAGGTCCAGCCACCGTCACCAATCGGGCCGACATAGATAAAGCCCACTTTCAGCGGGTCTTCGGCCATTGCAGCGCCACCGATAGCGGCGGCCGCGACGGCACCAAGAAGGGTTTTCATCAGGTTCATTTGGTTCTCCCAGGTTGTCGCCTCAGCTTGAGGCGTGGAACGGTTTTCCCAGCGCCGCGGGCGCATTCAAGGCAGCGCGCGTGCGGTCGCGGGACATGATGACAAGCACGAGGATCGTGATCAGATACGGGCTCATCGACAAGTATTCGACGGGGATTTTGAGGCCCGCCGCCTGCAAGTTCAACTGCAAGACGGTGATGCCGCCAAAAAGATAGGCACCCAGCAGCGCGCGCCACGGCTTCCAGCTTGCAAAAACGACGATGGCCAGCGCAATCCAGCCTGCGCCAGCGGTCATGCCTTCGGTCCATTGTGGCACGCGCACAAGGCTGAGGTAAGCGCCGCCGAGGCCCGCGCAGGCCCCACCGAAAGCAATCGCCATCAGGCGAATGCGCACGACCTTGTAGCCCAGCGCATGGGCGGCATCGTGGCTTTCACCGACCGCACGCAGGATCAGACCCGCGCGCGTTCTAGTGAGAACATACCAGACCGCGGCAACGATCCCGATAGAGATATAAATCATAGCGTCATGTTGAAACAGGACCGGGCCTAGCACCGGGATATCTGCAAGCGGGCCAAGGGGGACATCTGAGGTCGCGGGCGCGCGGATACCGACATAGTTCTGCCCCATCAGCGCGGCGATGCCGAGGCCAAACAAGGTTAACGCGAGACCCGTGGCGACTTGGTTCGACAGCAGTACCTGGGTCAGAAAGCCAAAGAGTAGCGACAGTAGGGCACCGCCTAGTGCAGCGGCGATAAAGCCCAACGTCGGCGAGTCCAGATTGACCGCCGCAATAAACCCGGTAACGGCCCCGACAATCATCATGCCTTCGACACCAAGGTTCAAAACGCCGGATTTTTCGACGACCAATTCACCTATGGCCGCCAGCAGGATCGGCGTAGACGCGACCATCAGCGAGGCCAGCAGAATGAGCGGGTTGATTGAGCTAAGATCCATCACGCCACCTGCTTTGGTTTAATCCGAATGCGGAAGTTGCTCAGCACATCGACGCCGAGCAGGAAGAACAAAAGCATCCCTTGGAACGCTTGGATCGCCGCCGATGGAATGCCCAGCATGAACTGTGCCAACTCCCCGCCGATATAGGTTAACGCCATGAGCAAACCGGCCAGCAGGATGCCGATAGGGTGCAAGCGGCCAAGGAAGGCTACAATGATGGCTGTGAATCCATAGAAACTGTTGAAGTCGATGCTGATCTGGCCTGCGGGGCCGGACACCTCAAAAAGGCCCGCAAGGCCCGCAAGGCCGCCGGAAATCCCAAGGCACAGCGCGATCAAGACGTTCGGTCTGACACCCGCAAACCGCGCCGCGCGCGGGGCTTGGCCTGTCAGTTTGATCTGATAGCCCAGCAAGTGCTTGTTCAGCAAAACATACGCCGCGATCACAGCGATGAAGGCCGCGACAACACCCCAATGCGCGCCGGTGCCTGCGATCAGCTCGGGGTTCGCAGCAGAGGGGTATTGCTGCAAATTGCGTGATCCGGGAAAGCCGCCACCGTCAGGATTTCTGAGTGCGCCCAAGGCCATAGAGGCCAAAAGCTGCTCGGCCACATAGACCAGCATCAGCGACACGAGAATTTCGTTGGTGCCAAATCTGATCTTCAAAACCGCGGGGATCATCGCCCAAAGCGTGCCACCAATAGCCCCTGCGAGAACCATCAGAGGGAAGATATAAATCGCCTCCGTCGGGTAGAAAGCAAGGCCGACAGCCGCGCCGCAAATGGCCCCGACGATGTATTGCCCCTCAGCCCCGATATTCCAGATGCCCGCGCGAAAGCCCAGCGACAGACCGATGGCGATCAAGATCAACGGAGCTGCTTTCACCAGCAATTGCGGGCGCGAATAGCTGGCGAATTGCGGGTTGAAAAGCGGATCCCAAAAGATCGTGCGGATCGCCTCGAACGGGTCCTTGCCCAACAATGCAAATAGTAAACCGCCTGCGATCATGGTTAACACGACCGCGAGGACCGGCGTCAAAGCCTGCCACATGCGCGAAGGTTCGGGGCGGCGTTCAAGCGTGATCATGCGGGCTCCATATCATGGGCACCGCCCAGCATCAGGCCGATCTGATCGAGCGTCAAACCTGCCGCTGGCACGGCCTCGCTCAGGCGTCCGCCGTTCAATGCGGCAAAACGGTCGCTGATCTCCATCAACTCGTCCAAATCCTGGCTGATGACGACAACGGCGCTGCCTTGACCAGCCAAGTCCAGAAGTGCTTGCCGGATCGCGGCAGCCGCGGCGGCATCAACGCCCCAAGTGGGTTGGTTCACAATCAAAACGTCCGGGTTTTGCAGCACCTCGCGCCCGATCACGAACTTCTGCAGATTGCCGCCAGACAAGGCGCGCGCAACCGAACTGACCCCCGGCGTCCGCACGTCAAATTCGTTAACGACCCGCTCTGCGAAGGCCCGTGTCTTGCGCCAATCCAGAAATCCGTTACGCGCCAGATTTTCGCGGACATGACCCGTCAGCAACGCGTTCTCAGTCAGGCTCATATCGGGCGCTGCGGCATGGCCCAAGCGCTCTTCCGGACCGCTGAGAATACCCACGCGCCGCCGGGCGGTTGGCCCCAACTTGCTGATCGGCTGCCCGTTCAAAAAGACCCCTTCCCGCGTGCCACGCTCGCCGGATAGCGCAGCCAGCAGCTCGTCCTGCCCGTTGCCAGCGACCCCACCGATCCCGAGCACTTCACCTTGGCGCACCTCGAAGCTGACATCGCGTAGCGGCGTGCCGAACTGCGTGGCAGGCGGCAGGGAGAGGCCCCGCACTTCCAGCGCAACATCGCCCAGATCAGCCCCGCTGGCCTTGGTTTGCTGCAATACCTTGCCGACCATCATCTCGGCCAACTCACGCGCGGTTTTCTTGCGCGGATCGCAGGTCGCCACAACCTTGCCACGCCGCAGGATCGTGGCGCTGTCACACAGCGCTCGAATTTCCTCAAGTTTATGAGAAATATAGAGAATTGCGGTGCCTTCCGCCTTCAACTTACGCAAGGTGGCGAACAGAATATCGACCTCTTGCGGTGTCAAAACGCTGGTCGGCTCGTCCATGATCAGCAATTTGGGATCCTGCAAAAGGCAGCGAATAATCTCGACCCGCTGACGCTCTCCGGCGCTGAGATGGCCAACCAGACGGGCCGGGTCCAGCGGGAGCCCGTAAGCCTCGCTCACCTCGGTGATGCGGCGGGCAAGATCGCGAAGGGGGGGCGGATTTTCCATGCCCAACGCGATGTTCTCAGCAACATTCAATGCCTCGAACAGGCTGAAATGCTGGAACACCATCGCCACGCCAGCAGCCCGTGCGGCGCGTGGCTCTGGCGGCGCAAAAGGCGCGCCGCTCAACGTCATCGCACCACTGTCAGGGCGCACCAGGCCGTAGATCATCTTGACCAAGGTCGACTTGCCCGCGCCGTTTTCGCCCAGCAAAGCATGAACTTCCCCACGCTCGATGGAGAAGGACACATCATCATTCGCGATAACACCCGGATAGGCTTTGCTCAGCCCATCGACCGTCAAAAGCACACTCAAATCGCAGGTCCAGTCATGATTACCCCAAGGATCACCCATGCCAGCCTATGCCAAGCACAAAAGCCCGGCAATGGCATGTCGCCCAATTGCACGCTCCCGCTGCAAAACGGTTGGCATTTAGCATTTTTATTAGACAATGCCGGGGCATGCAGGGTTGTAATACAGCCAAACAACGCAAAACGCAGGGTTGGGCAGATGGCAGAGAAGAAACTGGGACCGTTCAAACGCGCCTTGAAGGAGGCCGAAGAGAAAGCCGGGGCAATACGCGTTGAAGAAGACGGGATCGTCACGCACACCTACCCAGATTACGAGACCTATCGCGACGTTCAAGTAGCTGGAAACAAAGCCAAACTGCGCATGCAGTTCGTTAAGGAAAGTCACATCATCGGGCTCAGCACGTATCTGGGCGAGATTTTCGAGACAGTGGATTTCGGCTTGTGTCACGGCACACGGCGCGGTCAGGAGCAAGCCTGGTTCAAGGCGCATCTCCCAGGCTCACCTACGATTATCGGAACCGAGATTTCCGACACCGCTGATCAGTTTCCCGATACGATTCAGTGGGATTTTCAGGATGACAATCCCGACTGGCATGACAAGGCGGACTTCGTCTACTCCAACAGTTGGGATCATGCCTATGACCCAGCCAAAGCCTTCGACAGTTGGACGAAATCCCTAAAGCCAGGTGGCGTTCTCCTGCTCGATCATACGAAAGGACAGACGCCCGACGCGGCCAATGCGCTTGACCCGGTTGGGGCCACGTTAGATGGGCTGAAGACCTTGTTGAACCGCGCTTTGGACGGCCAAGGCGAGATCCGCGAGACCTTGAACTGGTGGCGCACCAACAAGGAGTATCGCAGCCGCGTGGTCGTTTGGCAGAAGGCTTCGTGAAAGCGTTCAACTGAGCGCAAGTCAACGCTGCCAACCCGCCGCAACCTATCGCGTGGCTCATGTGGTCCTCGCCCTGCTCGACTTAGCCAATATTTCCCCTACGTCATCTAACATGAGTAATGGGAGGACCAATCATGAGACATTTGCTGACCGGTTTGATCACCGCCGCTGCGCTGACAGGCGCCGCCTTCGCACAAGATACGCCTGCCCCGGACGATGCAGAGCTATACTTTATCGGTCTTGAGGACGGCGCCGAAGTCACAGCGCCCGTGACCGTCCAGTTTGGCCTGCGTGGCATGGGCGTCGCCCCTGCGGGGGTTGAGCAAGAGATGACCGGGCATCACCATATCTTCATCAACCGTCCGCCCCTTGGCGAGGGCGAGTTCGGCGCTGAAGAGTTTGAGTTGGGCATTCCGTCTGACGAGAACCACATCCATTTCGGCGGCGGTCAGACCGAGACCACGCTGGACCTGCCACCCGGCGAGCACACGTTGCAACTGGTGCTTGGGGATCACGGCCACGTTCCGCATAATCCACCAGTGACCTCGGACGTGATTACGATCACCGTTTCGGAGTAACCGCCTCTCTCGGCGAAAAGACGTTGGCAAAATAAGCTGGGCCGACCCTCAGGTCGGCCCCTCCAGCGACCGCACAGCAAGCACAAAACCTATTAGACGTGCTGGCCTGCGTTCACTTCGATCTCGGTGCCAGTCACATAGCTCGATTGATCCGAGCACAGGAAATAGATGACATCTGCCACCTCGGACGGTTGCCCAAGCCGCCGTAGAGGCAGGCCTTCGACAATTTTCTCTGTGCCCGGGCTAAGGATAGAGGTTTCCACCTCTCCCGGCGCAATCGCATTCACCCGCACACCCAAAGGCCCGAAATCATGGGCCATTTCACGCGTCAGCGCAGCCAGAGCCGCTTTTGATGTCGAATACGCGGCCCCGGCAAAAGGATGCACCCGCGCACCCGCGATCGAGGTCACGTTCACAACCGATCCTTTGGCCGCCGACAATTCGTCTTTCAACCCCCGCGCCAGCACGACAGACGCAAAGAAATTCACATGAAAGACTTTGCCCCATGTGCGCAAATCCGTCTCAAGCGTGTTCAAACGCCCGCCTTCGTCGTCCTTGGGCGAAATCCCTGCATTGTTCACCAACGCATCAAGCCGCCCGTCAATCTTCGACTTCACGACTTCAATCGCTTTGATCGTATCATTCGGGTCGGCCAGATCGACCTGAATGTGGTTCTCTTCCCCGCCGGGCCACGGGCAGCGCGCATCAAACGCCTGTCGCGAACAGGTCAGCACGCGCCACCCAGCCGCTGAAAACCGTTTGACCGTCGCGTGGCCGATGCCGCGGGAGGCCCCCGTCAGCAGCATTGTTTTTACGCTGTCTGAATCGCTCATGCTTCGGGCTCCTTTTCTGATCCGACTCTAGCAGCCGCAGCCCAACACGCAACGCACCCCTTGGCACATGGGCGCGAACCGACTAACGATGCGCTCAAGAGGACAGCATGAGACAACAGACTGCTATGAAAAGCGACTGGATCGCCACCGCCCGCACGCTCAGCCAGGCCCTGCCCTATTTGCAGCGCTATGACGATGCGATTGTCGTCATCAAGCTGGGCGGCCACGCCATGGGCAGCGACGAAGCGATGGAGAGCTTTGCCCGCGATGTCGTGCTGATGCAGCAGGTCGGGGTGAACCCCGTGATCGTCCATGGCGGCGGCCCGATGATCAATCAGATGCTCGACAAGCTTGAGATCACGTCCGAGTTCGTGAACGGCAAGCGCGTGACGGACGAGGCCACCATTGAGGTGGTCGAGATGGTCCTGTCAGGCCGCGTCAACAAGCGCATCGTGCAGGCGATCAATGCGCAGGGGGGCCGCGCGGTTGGCCTCTCTGGCAAAGACGCCAATCTGATCACCTGCGACCCGGTGGACCCGGCTTTGGGTCTCGTAGGCGCGCCCAATGACATTGACCCCAGCGTACTGCAGTCGATGTTCCGCGATGATATGATCCCCGTGATTGCACCGCTTGGCGCAGGCCGCGCAGGCGAGACGTTCAACATCAATGGCGACACGGTCGCAGGCGCCGTTGCCGCCGCGCTGAAGGCCGACCGGCTTTTACTGCTGACCGATGTGGACGGCGTGAAAGACGCCGAAGGCAATGTCGTGACCGAAATGACGCCGCTCCAGATCGAGGCCATGACCAAGGATGGCATCATTGCAGGCGGCATGATCCCCAAGACCGAAACTGCGCTTGAGGCGATCCGTGGCGGCGTCCGCGCGGTGGTCATTCTGGATGGACGCGCGCCCAATGCCTGCCTGCTGGAGCTTTTCACAGATCACGGCGCAGGCTCCCTGATCCGCGCGTGAATGAGCTGGAGGCAGAAGCCAACGCGCGCGGTCTGACCATCGCTGGCAGCTTTCATCCCAAGCCCGAAGACGCGCTTCCAAAAGATATCGAAACACTGCTCCTGCTTGCACCTGATGGCGCGCGGTTTTGGGACATCTTCACTCAAAGCGCCGCCTTCAATGATGGCGCGCCTGACCCCTTGGACCGCTGGTCGCGTCAGATTATTGGCCGCTGGGCCTGCGATCTCGGGGCCAAAGCGCTTTTCCCTTTTGGCGGGCCGCCCCATCAACCGTTTCACACTTGGGCCTTGCGCAGCGGTCGGGCGTTTTCCTCGCCCGTGGGATTTCTGGTGCACGCGGAACAAGGGCTGATGATCTCATTCCGCGGCGCGCTGGCGCTAAGAGAGCGGTTGAATCTGCCGCCCGCGGTCGAAAATCCATGCCTTACCTGCCCGGCCCCTTGCACCGCAGCATGCCCTGTCGGTGCACTGACGCCACAGGGCTATGACGTGCCGCGCTGCAAAATCTATCTTGCAGATGCGCCGCCTTGCTTGCACCAGGGCTGCGCTGTGCGCCTCGCTTGCCCGATCAGCCAAACCTTTGACCGCCCCTCGACCCAATCAGCCTTCCATATGAAAGCATTTTTATGATCAAGACCCTGATCCTGATGCGCCATGCAAAGTCCGACTGGGACGACCCGCTGATGCCCGACTTCGAACGCCCGCTTAACAAACGGGGCCGCGCCGCAGCGCCTGCCATCGGCAACTGGATCACGGCACAAGGCCTCGCACCCGACCTCACACTTTGCTCGAGTGCCAACCGCACCGCTGAGACATGGGCGCTGACAGGGCTGGAGGCCGATATTCGCTTTGAAAAACGCCTCTATCACGCGACCGCAGACATGATGCTCAGCGTTCTTCAAGAAGCGGCGGGCGACACCGTGATGATGATCGGCCATAACCCCGGCATCGCTGATTTCGCTGAGCGGCTTGTCAAAACGCCGCCCACCCATCCCGATTTCTGGCGCTATCCGACAGCGGCCACACTGATCGCGACGCTCGACATTTCAGACTGGATTCAAGCGCAGTTCGCTCAGGCAACAGCACAGACTTTCATCGTCCCAAGGGACCTGACAGACTGATCTTCTTTTGTCCTGAAATACCGCAGAGTTTGAGGCAGAGCCTCAATAAAAATTGGAATGCGCCCCCGTTCAGGGGGCGCTCCGTGTCTTGACCTAGTGGCCCAGGATCTGGCTGAGGAACAGCTGGGTGCGTTCGGATTTGGGGTTGTTGAAGAACTCTTCGGGTTCGTTCTGCTCAACAATCTGACCCGCATCCATGAAGATCACGCGATTGGCGACCTGACGGGCAAAGCCCATCTCGTGGGTCACGCAAAGCATGGTCATGCCCTCTTCCGCGAGCTCGATCATGGTATCCAGAACTTCCTTGATCATCTCCGGGTCCAGCGCCGATGTCGGCTCGTCAAAGAGCATGATACGCGGACGCATGCACAGCGAACGGGCAATCGCCACACGCTGCTGCTGACCACCGGACAACTGGCCGGGATATTTCAGCGCCTGATCGGGGATTTTCACCTTCTCAAGGAAATGCATCGCCGTTTCTTCGGCTTCCTTCTTGGGCGTCTTGCGCACCCAGATCGGGGCCAGCGTGCAGTTCTCAAGGATCGTCAGATGGGGGAAGAGGTTGAAGTGCTGAAAGCACATGCCGACTTCCGAGCGGATCGTGTCGATATTCTTGAGATCGGATGACAGCAATGTTCCGTCCACCGTGATGGAGCCCTGCTGATGCTCTTCCAACGCATTGATGCAGCGGATCAGCGTCGATTTACCCGAGCCGGACGGCCCGCAAATCACGATCCGCTCTCCGCGAAAAACCGTCAGGTCAATGTCGCGCAGAACGTGGAAGGTGCCATACCATTTGTTCATTCCCTGAATGTCGATTGCGACTTCGTCAGAGACTTGCATTGCAGCTGTTTCGTTCATGTTTTCAGCCCTTCCTTAGCGGTGGCCGGTCTGAAGCTTGCGCTCCAACCATTGTGAATATTGCGAGATGCCGTAGCAGACGACGAAGAACAGGACCGAAGCAAAGGCCCACAGCTCCCAGTAAACGCCCGCCCAGTCGGTCGAGGACAGGATCGGTCCGCGGATCATGCCCACCAGATCGAACATCGAGATGACCGATACCAGCGTGGTATCCTTGAACAGACCCACCGCCACGTTCACGATCCCGGGGATCGAGATTTTCAACGCTTGCGGCATGATGATCAGGCGCGTGGCCTGTGCGTAATCCAGGCCAAGGCTGTCTGCGGCTTCATACTGACCGCGCGGCAAGGCAGCCAGACCGCCCCGGATCACCTCGGCGATATAGGCCGACGAGAACATCGTGATCATGATGATCACCCGCAAGATCAGGTCGAGCGAGGTTTCCGGCGGGAAGAAATACGCCAGAACCACGTTCGCCACGAACAGCAAAGTGATCAACGGCACACCCCGGATAAACTCAATGAAGATCACGCAGATCCACTTGATGATCGGCATATGCGACTGACGACCCAGCGCCAGCGCGATGCCGATGGGCAGCGACAGCGAAACGCAGACCGTGCCAAGGATCATGTTGAGCATAAAGCCCCCCATGTTCCGGCTTGCGACCTCTGGCAGCGCTAGAAAGTTCGGCGCCGCCTGGACAAGAAAGCCCGTGACCCACCATGTGATCAGCGCAGCAGCAACGGCCCCGAAAAGGCCCGCTGCAAAGCTGTTCCGCTCCAATCGTCTGAAGGCAAAGTAGCCCACGACGAAACCCAGAAGCGCAGTGATCGGGATCAGGATCGTGCCGCCCCAGATCAGGAAATACGCAAGAAACGGGTAGATGCCCGTGAAGGCCAGCATGATGCGCGGCAGGTTCAGGAACAGAACCGGCGCAACGGCCACGAAGAGCAGAACAAACGCAAATGTCGGACGCCAATACTCGGAACTGGGATACTCAAAGCCAAACAGAAGTTGCTGCCACCGCTGCTCGATCACGGCGAAACACGCGCCGCCATTGCCTTGAGTGATCTCGCGACACTCGCGGATATTGTCCACGCCCCAGACACCGTTGGCGATCCAAGGGAAAATGCCGACGACAAGCGTGTAAACGATGTAGACACCCAGAAGGGTCATGATCGTGTTGAACGGCCCCGAAAAGAGGTTCTCGCGCATCCACTTGACCGCACCGGTCTGACCGGGCGGCGGCGGGGCTGGTGGGATTTCGGTGTGCCGCACGAAGGCGACGGTTTGTGCATGTGTGTCGCTCATATCACCGCTCCTTCAGCTTGATCGAGTTGTTGTAGACGTTCATCAGCGCCGAGATCGTCAGCGAGAATGTCAGATAGAACAGCATCAGCAGAAGAACGGATTCAATGGCGCGTCCGGTCTGGTTCAGCGTGATGCCACCCAGCGTTCCGGTCAGGTCCATATACCCCACGGCAATCGCCAGCGAGCTGTTCTTGGTGATGTTGAGATATTGCGAGATCAGTGGCGGGATGATGACGCGAAGCGCTTGCGGCAAGATCACAAGGTTCATGATCCGGCCCGAGCGTAGACCAAGCGCCGCGGCCGCCTCTGTCTGCCCTTTGGAGACGGCGAGGATACCGGCACGCACGTTCTCGGCGATGAAAGCTCCTGTATAGATCGCCAAAGCGAACCATAGCGCGATCAATGAGCCACGGATGGTTAAACCGCCTTGGAAGTTGAAGCCCCGCAATTCGGGATATTCCAGGCCAATCGGACGACCGAGGATGAAATAGGCCAGCAGCGCAGGCACAAAGAAGATGGCCAGCGACGGCAGGAAGACCGGCACGATGCGGCCCGTATCAAACAGCACCTTCCGGGCGTAACGACGCCACAGGAAGATACCGGCGATGGACGCCAGAAAGACCGCCACGACGATCCAGCCACCCGCCTCAAAGACCGGCTTGGGGACGTAGACACCACGGTTGGTGAAGGCAACCGCATCGCCGACCATGCTGGCGGTCGGATTATCGCCCCGGAAATCGCGAGGCTGCGGGAAGACATTGGCCGTCACCGTGAAGATGATGATGATCCAGATCAGCACGGGCACGTTACGGAAGGCCTCGACATAGAGGCTCATCAGTTTCGAGATGATCCAGTTGTTCGACAGGCGCAAAACACCAGCGATCACACCGAAGATCGTCGCCGTCACACAGGCCAGAAACGCCACAATCAGCGTGTTCAGCGCACCCACGATAGAGGCCCGCATATGCGTGCTTTGACTGTCATAGGGGATCGGCTGCTGGTTGATGTCATATCCAGCTGGATCGCCCAGGAATTCATAGGAAATATTCAGGCCCGCTGCCGCAAGGTTTTGCGCAAGATTGTTCCCGAGGATCGAGAAAATCACGATCAGCGCGAGAACTGCAATAGCCTGGAAAGTATAGGAGCGATACCGGGTGTCGTTGATCAACATCGACAGGCGGAATGACTCCTTCGGAGGGTCAGTCGCAATGGTCATTATATGTGCTTCCCTGAAGCGCCCTCGGTCTCTCTTGACGGGTTGTCCCGTTCTTGGGGCCGAAGATTATTATCATTGAATGGAAAGGGGCGCGGCCTTTCCAGCCGCGCCCCAAACCGTAAGCGTCTTACCGGAACGGCGGCGAGTAAATCAGGCCACCATCGGTCCACTGTGCGTTGAGACCGCGGGCAAGGCCGATCGGGGTCTCTTCGCCGATGTTGGTGGAGAAGATCTCACCGTAGTTACCACCGGTCATGATTGCGCGCTTGGCCCATTCGGCGTCCAGACCGAGCATCTCGCCCAGCGTGCCTTCGGTGCCCAGCAGGCGGTTCACTTCGGGGTTGTCGGTGCCACCGGCCAGCTCTTCAGCGTTCTCCGAGGTCACGCCCAGCTCTTCAGCTGTGATCAGCGCGTTCAGGGTCCAGCGAACGACATCGCCCCACTCGTTGTCGCCGTGGCGAACAAGCGGACCGAGCGGCTCTTTCGAGACGATTTCGGGCAGCAGAACGTGGTCACCCGGTGTCTCGAAGTTGGCGCGCTGAGCGGCCAGTGCCGAGGCGTCGGTGGTGTACACGTCGCATGCGCCAGCCAGATACTGCTGAACAGCTTCTGCACCGGTTTCAATCGGCACGGGCTCATAGCTGATGTTGTTGGCGCGGAAGAAGTCCGCGAGGTTCAGCTCGGTCGTGGTGCCGGTCTGGATGCAAACCGTTGCGCCATCAAGGTCCTTGGCGGACGAAACGCCCAGAGCGGACGGGACCATGAAGCCCTGACCGTCATAGTAGTTGATGCCGATGAATTCGAATTTCAGGTCGACATCGCGCGAGAAAGTCCAAGTTGTGTTCCGGGCCAGCATGTCGATCTCACCCGAGGCCAGCGCTGTGAAGCGGGTCTTACCGGTGGTCGGCACAAACTGCACTTTTGTGCTGTCGCCCAGAACAGCTGCGGCAACCGCGCGGCACACAGCCACGTCGAAGCCCTGCCATTCGCCGTTCGCGTCGGGCTCAGCAAAACCGGGAACGCCAGTGGTCACGCCGCAATTGAGCATGTCACGGGCTTTCACGTCATCAAGCGTGCCAGCAGCAGCAACGCCAGCCGAAAGGCCAGCGACCGTCAACGCGCCAATAAATACGGATGTTTTCATGTTTACCTCTTCCTGATTGTCCCCCCGTGAGTGGGGAGGTTCGTCCGGCCTGTCCCGGCCGGGTTCGATACGATGAAGGTAGTCTTCTCCCTCAGTGGCGCAAGTGTGGGCAAATTCATCAAAGAAGGTCAAGGCATGGATCATCAAAAGAAATGGAGGAACCACCGTCTTTCCCCTGCGTCATGCGCTTGAATCGCCTAGGGATTGAGCGCAACATCTTCATTATGCATCAGTTTGTAGAAACGATACGCATGTAAGAAGGCCAATCGCTTCGCCTCAGCCAGCGCCGAGGCTTCCTCGTCTTCGCCCCATTGTGCGATCTGCCAGTCCTCATCAACCCTTGAAATATGCCAAAGATCTTCGGGCGGTGTGTGCCCCTCAATCGCCGCAAATCCGAGGATCAGAGAGCCTGACAGGCTCACCAGATCATGAAACGCCGTCAGCTCGAACGCATCCAGCTGGTGCACACGCGCGTTCAGATTGCGCAGGGCATCAGCGTCCTGTGCCACAAGCATAACGCCAGAAACGGGCTTTAAACGGGCGCTTAGGGCCGTTTCGGCCCAATCAAGAAACGGGTCCCACGCAGCATTTTGCGCCGCAATCAACTCGACCGGGCTGTCGGCGCGGTAGCACAGCAAGTCAGTGGTGCCGTATTCCGCGATCATATTCGCCACGTCCGCATGTTGCCGCCCGGTCTTGTCGAGTGCCGCGTTCACAGAGCGGGTCACGGGCATCGACATCGGATTGATTTTTTCGCCTTGAGCATCCCACTCGCCCGCAACGGCCTGCGCCAGTGCTTCGCTTGGCACAACCAAAGCCGTCTTGGCGGGCGTCTTGATGCTGCGCCCATCAAGGCGCACGGAAAAACCTGTCCCTTCCGGCTGCACCGTGGTCTCTTTCCAAAAGCGTTTTGCGGCCCATTCGCTCATTTTTTCAGCTCCAAAGCCCGGAAAGGTGGTCCGGAAGGTGGCGGATATCGTCGATGATTCGGGCAGGTGATGCCTTTTTGAGCGTCTCAACCGGGTGATACCCCCAACTGACGCCAATGATTTGAGCACCCGCAGCGCGGCCCATTTCCATGTCGAAACTGGTGTCGCCGATCATCACCGCATGACCCGCGTCGATCCCGGTTTCTGACAAGGCCGCTTGCACCATGGCAGGGTGTGGCTTCGACGGATGATGATCGCTGACCTGTTCTGTCATGAAAAACCCGGTCAGATCATGGGTGCGTAACACGATATCAAGGCCCTTGCGGGATTTGCCGGTCGCCACGCCCAGCACAAATTCCGGCACCCCTTTGAGCTGCTCAAGCACGTCACGCACACCGGGATAGAGCGGGCTGTGATCGCGGCCATTGTGGCGGTTTTCCACAAAGGATTGCTTGTAGGCCTCGACCAGTTCGGCGTTCTGGCGGTCACCCAGCTCCGGCGCCAACCGCGCAATCGCTTGCGGTAACGACAGCCCCACAATCGACAGCGTGTCTTCGCGCGAGGGGGCGGTCATGCCATGTCGCTCAAACGCGTGGGTCATCGCGGCGAGGATGTGGTTCTGGCTGTCCACCAGCGTCCCATCCACATCGAACAGGATCAGCTTCGGGGTCACATCAGATCCTCAAATGGGTCGGCTGGGAAATCATCTGGCAACCATTCAAACGTCTTCCACGTCTTCGCCATGTGATCCGAAAGCGGTGCAGTGATGTTCAACTGCGCGCCCGTCACCGGATGGGTCAGGCTGATCGAGCGGGCGTGTAGGTGCAGCTTGCGGCTGATCTCTCCACCCAGTTGCGCACCCCAACCGTCGCCCAAATTCTCTTGCCCTGAGCCGCCATATTTACCATCCCCAATAATCGGATGTCCCATCTCGGCCATATGCGCGCGCAATTGGTGCGTGCGACCGGTGACGGGCACCAAAGCCACCCATGCGCCGCGCTGCGCGAGCGTTGTCAGCACCGCATAATCCGTGGTCGCGCGCTTGGCCCCTTCGGTCTTGTCCACGTCGCGCGGATGGATGCAGAGCATCTTTTCCGCCTCCCCCCGTGCGCCATGACCCGGCGCTTTCACCAGCCCGTATTTGATCGTGCCCATCCGCGGATGCGGTACGCCCGCGACGGCGGCCCAGTAGATCTTGCGCGTCTCGCGGGCGCGGAAGGCATCGGCCAACGCGTTCGCCGTCAGCCGGTTGCGCGCCAGTAGCAAAACGCCGGATGTGTCTTTATCCAGCCGATGCACAAGACGCGGCTTGTCATCGAACCCAAAGGTCAGCGCCTCGGCCAGCAGGTCGACATGGCGGGTCTGTTTGCTGCCCCCTTGGGAGGGCAGACCCGGAGGCTTGTTCAAAGCGATAATGTGATCGTCGCGATACAGAACGCAGCTTTGGATCATCTTGGCGTCGGCATCGCTGACGCGCTGCTTGGGTTGCGCGGTGATCTGATCGGGATCCGGCAGCGGCGGTACACGCACGCTTTGCCCTGCTTCCACGCGGGTCGACGACTTGACGCGGCCCCCGTCAACGCGCACCTCGCCTTTGCGGCACATCTTTTCGATCCGGCCCTGCGAGATATGCGGATAGCGGCGGCGCAGAAAGCGGTCAAACCGCTGGCCGTCTTCATCGCTCATCACCGTGATCATCTGAACGCCGCTCATGCCAGCACCCCCCGCATTGCGATGACACCAAGGACCAGCGCGCCGATGGACAGCACCACAGACAGGCCCACATACAGCGCCGCCTGCCCGACCTCGCCCCGCTCAAAAAGCGTGTAGGCTTCGAGCGAGAACGCCGAGAAAGTCGTGAAGCCGCCCAAGATGCCTGTCATCAGAAACGGGTTCAAATGGGTCAGCGATTTCTGCCCCAGATAGACGACCAAAAGCCCCATCAGGAACGAACCGACGACGTTTACCACCAACACGCCCAGCGGGAAGCCGGGGCCCGTCGCGCGAAACACGGCAACGCCCACGCCATAGCGCGCAGCCGCTCCGATTGCGCCGCCAAGGGCCACTTGTAGCATCGTTGAAAACATGGGGGGTCTGTCGCGCGCGCGGGCTTTGATGTCAACCGCCGCGCTTGCCGCGCAGCTTGACGAAGTAATCCAGACGGCGCTTCAACTCACGTTCAAACCCACGCTCGACGGGCTGGTAGAAAACCGGTCGCTTCATCGCCTCGGGGAAGTAGTTTTGCCCGGAAAACCCATCCTCGGCATCGTGGTCATAGGCGTAGCCATCGCCGTACCCCTGATCCTTCATCAGCGATGTCGGCGCGTTCAGGATGTGCTTGGGCGGCGGTTCCGAGCCGGTTTGTTTGGCCGATTTGCGGGACTGCTTATAGGCCACGTACCCCGCGTTCGATTTCGGAGCGAGCGCCAGATACGTAACCGCCTGCGCCAGCGCCAACTCCCCCTCCGGCGAGCCAAGGCGCTCGTAGGTTTCCCAGCTTTGCAGGCACACGGCTTGAGCTTGGGGATCGGCCAGCCCGATATCCTCCACCGCCATACGGGTCAGGCGGCGGGCCAGAAAGCGGGGGTCTTCGCCGCCCTCCAGCATTCGCGCGAACCAATAAAGTGACGCGTCAGGGTCCGAGCCGCGCACGGATTTATGCAGGGCGGAAATCAGGTTGTAATGCGCGTCACCAGACTTGTCGTATTGGGCGGCACGGCGCATCAGCCGCGCGCTAAGCGTAGCCGTGTCGAGCTTGTCTTTATCGGGCCAAGCCGCGACCTGTTCGATCAGGTTCAGCAGCGCGCGGCCATCGCCATCGGCCATTTCCAAAAGCGCCTCACGGGCGGGACCATCCAACGGCAAACCTTTGCCCAGCTCCTTCTCGGCCCGTTGCGCCAGCCGTTCCAGATCAGCCAGATCGAGACGCGTCAGCACCAACACCTGCGCGCGCGACATGACGGCGGCGTTCAGCTCGAACGAGGGGTTTTCGGTTGTGGCGCCGACCAATAGGATCGTGCCGTCCTCCATATGGGGCAAAAACCCGTCTTGCTGGGCTTTGTTGAAGCGGTGAATCTCGTCAACGAACAGCAAGGTGCCCTTGCCATTGGCGCGGCGTATCTTCGCGGCCTCGAACACCTTTCGAAGCTCAGGCACGCCGGTGAAAATCGCGCTGATCTGGACAAAGTGCAGATCGGTTTCATCCGCCAGAAGCCGCGCAATGGTCGTCTTGCCGACACCGGGCGGCCCCCAGAAAATTAACGAGGACAGCGCGTTATTGGCGAGCATGACGCCCAGCGGCGCGTCGGGGCCAAGCACCTGCTCCTGACCGATCACCTCAGACAGAGCTTGCGGGCGCAAGCGGTCGGCCAGCGGGCGCGGGGCACCGCTGGCGACGGGGTCTGGTGTATCAAACAGATCGGCCATGGCGCACCATAAGAAGGGTGCGCACCGAGGGGAAGGCTCAGTGCAGATGCGCGGTGAAATCGAGGCTCACGGCCTGATAGTTGATCCCGCCCATATCCATCACGCGGCCCGCCGGTGCCATATCCAAAGCGCAGCGCTTGGCCCAACGGCTCCAGTTCGACGGCAAAAGCGCCACCATCTGGTTGATCCCTTCGACACGTGCGGCGCGCACCATTTCCATCACAAGCCGTGTATGGACCTTGCGACGAATGGTGGAGGGGATATTGTGGGCCACGAAACCGCGCGTCACCTCCCACACATGGGGCGCAACGGGGGCCTGGTCGAACATCAGGTCCTGCGGAATCGAGTCGAGCAGACCCAACTGCGCATCGCGGATCATATAGGTGTAGATGCCGCAACGCGCGGTTGTCGGTGTCAGACGCACCCCGGCCATCACCTCCCCCAGGTGATGCACCGCGATCCAGCGGCTTTGGGGCGTGTCGTATTGGTCAAACTCCATGTCCATAACCTCTGGGAGGTCCCATTTGTTCTGGACGATGAAGGATTGCTTCCGGGCGCGGAAGATATTGGCGAACAACTCGCCGTGCTGGTGAAAGTTCGCAAAAGATAGAGTGGTAGCTTGCATGGTCGTCTCCGTTTCGGTTCAAGGTTTTTTTCCCTCGTTCCGATTCCGGAGACCCCCGTCTATAACAGTCTGTAGTCGCGCGCGCGTTGAATGGCTTCGGCTGTAGTGCGGGCCAGAAGCCGCTGACGAGCGGACGTCAAACGAGCCTTCAAGGCGCTTTCTGAGATATTGAGTTCGGCGGCGGCAGCTGCATGACGATGGCCCTCGGCAATCAGTTTGAGGGCTTCGATTTGGGCCGGTGTCAGGTTCTCAGGGGGCTGTGTGACGGTGTGCATATCCTCCACAATTTTCTGAAAAGCGCTAATTTCGGCATCTGTGAACTCGCGGTCGGCGCGCGCGCTTGATGCGATCGTGCGCGACTGCATCGGACCGCAGGACACAGCAAGCCCGTAGACCATGCCGTGTTCTTGCGATTGCCCCAGAATGTCAAAGGGATCCGGGATCTCGATCTCACTCCAACGCGTTGCACCGGTTGTGCTGAAGCCCCAGGCGATGATGGGATCGCGCAAGGCATATGCCTCTTCGGTATAGTGATCCGTCCACGCACGCGGGAATGTTTGGTGGTGGATAAGAGGCAGGGCAAACCTGATGTGTAACGCATAAAAGAAACCATTCGGCGACAGAGCGCTCAGCGATTGGGTGTGGCGATCAAGATCAGCTCTCACAGACATAACTTTTAGACAATCTCGGGTTGTTTAGGTCAATATACAATCGCCCATCACTGGGGTTGTGTTACAATAGAGTTGCTCGCGCAAAAGAAAAACCCCCGCGTCTGCGGGGGTTTAGAAAAGTAACGTAGCGTCAAATGGGGTTAGCCTTCTGCGGCCTCTTCGGCAGCGACGCGGGCCTTGTCAGCCGCGCCTTTGGCATCCCGGTCGCGGTCTACGAACTCGATAATGGCCATCGGTGCCATGTCGCCGTAACGGAAACCCGCCTTCAGAACGCGGACGTAGCCGCCATTGCGATCCTTGTAGCGCGGGCCCAGAACGTCGAACAATTTGGCGACGTATTGGTCCTGCTTGAGCTTGCTGGCGGCCTGACGGCGCGCGTGCAGATCGCCGCGTTTCGCCAGTGTCACCATTTTCTCGATGATGCGGCGGAGTTCTTTCGCTTTGGGCAATGTTGTCTTGATTTGCTCATGTTCGATGAGCGAGCCTGCCATGTTCGCCCAGAGCGCCTTGCGGTGCTCGTGCGTGCGGTTCAGGCGGCGGTATCCTCGTGCGTGACGCATTTCTCTAGTCCTTATGTCGTATCGTTGTTTTGCTTTGTCCGGCAGCTGGTGCGTGTCAGCCACTCTCCTTGGGGCGGGTGCCCGGGTCTTGAAGGCGGGCGCGGATCAAGCCGCGCCCATGCCCTTTTGGCTTAGAAGTTGTCTTCGAACTTCTTGGCCAGGTCGTCAATGTTGTCTGGCGGCCAGTCCTCAACATCCATGCCAAGGTGCAGACCCATGCCGGACAAGACTTCTTTAATCTCGTTCAGCGACTTGCGACCGAAGTTCGGAGTGCGGAGCATCTCGGCTTCGGTTTTCTGGATCAGATCGCCAATATAGACGATGTTGTCGTTCTTCAGGCAGTTTGCCGAACGGACAGACAATTCCAGCTCGTCCACTTTCTTCAGCAGAAGCGGGTTGAACTCAAGACCATCATCTTCTGCGGCAGTCGATGCGCTTTCCGGCTCATCGAAGTTCACGAAGATCGACAGCTGGTCCTGCAGGATGCGCGCAGCGAAAGCCACAGCATCATCGGGCGAGATGGAGCCATCGGTTTCCAGCTTCAGGGTCAGCTTGTCATAGTCCAGCACCTGACCTTCACGGGTCGGCTGCACGTCGTAGGAGACTTTCTTGACCGGCGAATAGATCGCATCAATCGGCATCAGGCCGATCGGCGCGTCTTCGGGGCGGTTCTTGTCAGCAGAGACGTAGCCTTTGCCGGTGTTGACCGTCAGCTCCATGAAGAGGTTTGCGCCCTCATCAAGGTGGCAGATCACGTGCTCTTTGTTCAGAACGTCGATGCCCGCGCTTTCCGAGATATCGGCAGCGGTGACAACGCCCGGACCTTTGGCCTGGATCGACAGGCGCTTGGGGCCTTCGACTTCCATGCGGATGGCAACGCCTTTGAGGTTCAGGATGATGTCGGTGACATCTTCGCGAACGCCCGCAACAGACGAGAACTCGTGCAGCACATTGTCGATCTGAACGCTGGTGATGGCAGCGCCCTGCAGCGAGGACATCAGCACACGGCGCAGGGCGTTGCCCAGCGTCAGGCCAAAGCCGCGCTCAAGCGGTTCGGCGACAACGGTCGCCTGGCGTGCGGGCTCATTGCCCGGCTTCACATCAAGCTGTGTCGGCTTGATCAGTTCTGCCCAATTCTTATGGATCATGCGTCCCTCCATTCCTGCTTGCCTTCCATGTCCCAAAAGGCAAGCGCCCGAGGATTAAAATGCGTGCGGGGGCCGTGCGAAAACACGCGGCCCCAGCGGTAACAAATGTCGATTAGACCCGGCGACGCTTCGGCGGGCGGCAGCCATTGTGAGCCATCGGCGTCACGTCACGGATCGACGTGATGTTGAAGCCAACAGCGGCCAGCGCACGCAGCGCGCTTTCACGGCCAGAGCCGGGGCCTTGCACTTCGACCTCAAGCGTTTTCACGCCGTGTTCCTGTGCTTTCTTGCCAGCGTCTTCGGCGGCCATCTGCGCCGCGTAGGGCGTGGATTTCCGCGACCCTTTGAAGCCCATCGTGCCAGCAGACGACCAGGAGATCGCATTGCCCTGCACGTCCGAGATCAGGATCTTGGTGTTGTTGAACGAGCTGTTGACGTGTGCGACGCCCGCAGCGATATTCTTGCGCTCTTTTTTCTTAGCGCGTGTCTTTTCGCGTGCCATCTATCCGCCCCTTACTTCTTCTTGCCAGCGATTGCTTTCGCCGGGCCTTTGCGCGTGCGCGCATTCGTGTGGGTGCGCTGACCGCGCACAGGCAGATTGCGGCGATGACGCAGACCGCGGTAGCAGCCAAGGTCCATCAGACGCTTGATGTTCATTTGCACTTCACGGCGCAGGTCACCTTCAACGGTGTGGTTTGCGTCGATATGCTCGCGGATAGCCAGAACTTCGGCATCGCTCAGCTCGTTCACACGACGGGTTTCGTCGATTTTCACAGCTTCGCAGATGGATTTTGCCGAAGAGGGGCCAATTCCGGTGATATAAGTCAGGGCGATCGGGACCCGCTTGTGGGTCGGGATGTTTACGCCGGCGATACGTGCCACGTGTCACTTTCCTTTTCGTTGCGGTTCCGTGGTTCCAGAACCTTTTTTCACAACGGAGGCCCGAGGCATCTGCCAACGGGCCGCAGCTGATATCCGAGGTATTCACATGCGGGCGCGACCCGCACAGGAGAATCAATTTTCCCAATGGGAAGGCTGTCAGTTAGGCCCTATTTGTCTGGGCGTCAAGGGTGCGCTCAGAGGTTCTTGAGAACGGCCGAAATCTCGACCGCGACCTCGTCAATCGCGCCAAGCCCGTTGACCGATTTCAGATCACCCTTGGCGTAGTAATACCCCAGCAGCGGAGCAGTCTTCTTATAGTATTCCATCAACCGTTGCTTGAGGCTTTCGGCGTTGTCATCGGCGCGGACTGGCTGTCCAGCCGCTCTCGCCTGTTCGGCGCGACCAACGATGCGGTCAACCAGAACGGCGTCATCGACTTTCAGCTCGATCACGGCATCCAGCGTCTTGCCTGTCTTCGCCATCAGCGCGCCCAAGGCGTCGGCCTGCGCCAGTGTCCGCGGGAAGCCATCGAAGATGAAACCGCCGCCGTTCTCACCTGTCAGCTTTTCCTCAATCAGGCCGATGACGATCTCGTCTGTGACAAGCTCTCCACGCGCCATGACCTCGGCCACGCGGTTGCCCATTTCGGTGCCGCTCTTCTTGGCCTCGCGAAGCATATCTCCGGTCGACAGCTGCACCATGCCACGCGCGTCAACCAAGCGTTCGGCTTGGGTGCCTTTCCCGGCACCCGGAGGCCCTAGCAAAATGATATTGATCATCGACGTGACGGCGCCCGGCGGCCCTTCTTCTTGGACTTGCCGCGAAGTTGGGATTTTTCGATCAGGCCTTCATACTGATGCGCCAGCAGATGGCTTTGAACCTGTTGGATCGTGTCCATCGTCACCGACACAACGATTAGCACGGACGTGCCGCCGAAGTAGAACGGAATGGCCAACTCAGAGCGCAGGATCTCCGGCAGCAAGCAGACAAGCGCCAGATAGCCGGACCCGAGCACCAGAATACGCGCGACGACGTAGTCAAGGTATTCAACGGTTTTCTGACCGGGACGGATACCTGGAATAAAGCCGTTCTGATTCTTGAGGTTCTCGGCCACATCCTCGGTCTTGAAGGAGACGTTGGCAGTGTAGAAATACGTGAAGAACACGATCATCGAGGTGAAGAACAGCAGGTAAAGCGGCTGTCCGGGGCCAAAATACGCAAGGATCGTCGACATCACAGGCCCGGTCTGGCTGCCCGAGAAGGTCGCGAGCGTGGTCGGCAAAAGCAGCAGCGACGAGGCGAAGATCGCGGGGATCACACCGGCGGGGTTGACCTTGACCGGCAGGTGAGAGTTGCCGCCGTCATACATCTTCATCCCGACCTGACGGCGCGGGTATTGGATGGTGATCTTGCGCAACGCGCGCTCCATGAAGACCACGAAGGCGATGGTGACAATCACCATAAGGATCACCCCCACGATCACCGCAGGAGAGATCGCGCCAGAGCGGCCTTGGCTGAAGAACTGCGCAAGGGCGGCTGGAACCTCGGCGATGATACCGACGAAAATGATGAGCGAAATACCGTTGCCGATGCCGCGTGCGGTGATCTGCTCACCCAGCCACATCAGGAACATGGTGCCGCCGACCAGCGTAATCACGCAAGCAATGCGGAAGAACATGCCCGGATCGGTGACAAGGTTGCCGGCCTCGAGCGACACGGCCAAA
Source organism: Cognatishimia sp. MH4019 (assembly GCF_020177595.1). GTDB lineage: Bacteria > Pseudomonadota > Alphaproteobacteria > Rhodobacterales > Rhodobacteraceae > JAHTBL01. The sequence goes on from NZ_JAHTBL010000002.1 coordinate 102,820, forward strand.
CCGTAGGCTTGCAGCGTGGCCAGAAACACCGTGCCGTAGCGGGTATATTGGTTGATCTTCTTGCGGCCCTGCTCGCCCTCTTTCTTCAACTGCTCCAGCTTCGGCACCATGGCGGTGAGAAGCTGAACGATGATCGAGGCCGAGATATACGGCATAATCCCAAGGGCAAAGATGCCCATCCGGCTCAGCGCACCGCCCGTGAACATCGACAGAATACCGCCGATGCCCGTGGCTGCTTCCTGCATGAACCGCTGCAATTCGGCGCCGTCGATGCCCGGAACCGGGATGAACGTGCCCAAGCGGTAGACGATCAGAAGGCCAAGTGTGAACAGGATGCGTTGACGAAGCTCAGTGGCTTTGCCGAACGCGCCCCAGCTCATATTGGCGGCCATTTGTTCTGCTGCGGATGCCATGCAATGCCTCTTTATGGGACGTCTAATTAGAACGGCGCCGCCAGACCGGGTTCCCGGACGGCGGCGCTTGGAAACTTGGGAGTTATGTAAGCGGCGGGCGCGCCGCTCACAAGTCTTTACTCAGCTGCTGCCGCCGTTGTGACCGTGAGAGAGCCGCCGGCTTTCTCGACAGCCTCGATAGCCGCTTTGGATGCGCCGGTCACTTCGAGCGTGATTTTCGACGTGATCTCACCTTTGGCGAGGATGCGCACACCGTCGAGCTTGCGACGGACCAGACCGGACTCAACAAGCACATCCTCGGTGATGGCTTTCTTGGCGTCGATCTTCTTGGCGTCGATAAATTTCTGCAAAAGCTGAAGGTTTACAACAGCGTAGGACTTCCGGTTGCGGCTGTTGAAGCCCCGCTTGGGAAGACGCTGATAGAGCGGCATCTGGCCGCCCTCGTAGCCATTGATGGCCACACCAGACCGGGATTTCTGACCTTTGATACCGCGACCGGCGGTTTTGCCCATGCCAGAGCCGGGACCACGACCAACGCGCTTGCGTTTCTTGGTAGCGCCGGGATTGTCGCGCAGTTCATTCAGTTTCATTTCGCTTCTCCTAAGCCGGATGTGGCCCCCGAAGCGTAACGGGCCAACCACGGCATTTCTTGATTTGTGAATCGGGCCGGATGGCCACCGGAGGCGTATAGACGGTTGTCTTGAGGGTGGCAACAGGGGATGCAAACAAGGGGATGGCTGGCGTCTGGTTCGGGTATGGTTCCGGTATGGCTCGCGTATGGCATCTGTACGGACAAATACAGACGCCGGACCTTACGGAACGCCATTGCGCCCCGCGGGAAAGTGATTATCTATGGCAGAGCGCATATACGAAGTGAGGACCCCTGATGAAGAAGATTGATGTCAAAGACGATCTGAAGCGGTCCAAGTTCCTGATTGTCGCGATGGTGCTTCAGGTTGTCGTCGTCTTGGTGCTCATGTTCGCCTATTGGGCGTTTCTGGCCAGCTAAACCAGGAGTCTTCTCAGCGTTGATTTGAGGTCATGCCCGGTGGGCACCGCCGGGCGGCGCCCGGCCCTCCCCCCGGGAGGGCGCATTGTGGACGACATGCACCGAACCAGTGTGCTGCTTGGGTCGGTAGCCTCGCTTCGATTGGCTGTTGCGAGCGCCCACCCAGGCTCGGACGCGTTCCTTAGGAATGGCGATCAGATGTTGTGATAGCGAATTGGATTAGCCGCGCCTCTCGGTCGAGGTGGAACACGCTTCCTGCGATACTTGCTCTCGATCTCCTTGGGTGCTGGACGACCGATGAAGCCAAATCTATCGCTTTGTTCGGTTGCATGGGAAAACTCAGGGAAATTCGCCCGTGTTGCCGACTTCCACTCATCAATGAGAAAGATTTCCAAGATCAGGCCGTTCAGGACAGCAAAGACATATTCTGCCTTCTCCGCTCGAGCTTGAGAAAGCTTCCAAGCAAAACGGGCACTGTCATAGACTGAGCCATCCAGAGCCGAACGGTTTACAAGTATCTCGATGACTTTGTCGGTGATGACCGCTTCTTGCGCTTCGAATTTCTCAATAATTTCCTTGGAATGAGCGCAGCCCCGATCATTATTTCCATGCCCACCTGCGAGATTGGTCACTCCCGGATAAGCTTCAATCAGGGCTGCTTCTACTTCAAAGGCAGTCTTATCATCCATTCCATGCCGGTGAATAACATGCTGTACTTCAAAGCCTGAGTTTCTAATCTCAAAAATGCGTTTAAGCTTCTCTGAACCATCATCCGATAGATCGCCGTTTATATGAGCGAAGACACGGTTTCCCTTCCCTTTCCCAACATAGAACGTCTCCCCATTCCTTGGATCAATCAGCCGGTAAACGTAACAACCAATCTCTTTACAAACTTCTGGTGAGAACACTTTCGATACCCCTTCAAACTGTGCTGCCGAACAGTAATGATACTCACCTTAAACGTGTATTCGTTGCAATCTCCAAACAAAAAAACGCCCCGCAGAAGCGAGGCGTTTTCACTATTCTCTCAGGCGAACTTACCCGCGCTCTTCGATGATCTCGACGAGGTGGGGGATGGAGTTGACCATGCCGCGGACGGACGGGGTGTCTTCCAGTTCGCGGGTTTTGTGCATCTTGTTAAGACCCAGACCGACCAGCGTAGCGCGCTGTTTGGCGGGGCGGCGGATCGGGGAACCGATCTGCTTGACGACGATGGTTTTTGCCATGGTGACGTCTCCTTATGCTTCTGCCGGAGCTTCGGCTTCGGCGGGGGCCGGAGCGTCAGTCTTGGGCAGGATGTCAGCAACTTTCTTGCCGCGACGCTGGGCAACCTGACGCGGGCTGGCTTCGCGGCCAAGGCCGTTCAACGTTGCGCGGATCATGTTGTAGGGGTTCTGCGAGCCGATCGACTTGGCGACGACGTCCTGAACACCCAGCATCTCGAACACGGCACGCATCGGACCACCGGCGATGATACCAGTACCCTGCGGCGCGGTGCGCATCACGACTTTACCAGCGCCGTGACGGCCCTCGATGTCGTGGTGCAGCGTGCGGCCTTCGCGCAGAGGCACGCGGACCATCTGACGCTTGGCTTGTTCGGTTGCTTTACGGATCGCCTCGGGCACTTCTTTGGCTTTACCTTTGCCAAAGCCGACGCGGCCTTTTTGGTCACCGACCACCACGAGAGCAGCAAAGCCGAAACGCTTACCACCTTTCACGGTTTTCGAGACGCGGTTGATCGCAACCAGGCGATCCTGAAATTCCGGTGTTTCGTCGCGGTCGCGACGGCCCCGGCCTTGTCCTTGTTCACGTGCCATCTGGCATCCTTTTCCTTGCGGACCCAGCGGCCCTTCATTTGGTCAATCGCAGTGGACCAACGGTCCCCCGATCATCGAGGCGGCCCCGAAAGGCCGCCTGCGCTTTAGAACTTGAGGCCACCTTCACGGGCAGCGTCGGCCAGAGCCTTCACCTTGCCGTGGAAGAGAAAACCGCCGCGGTCGAAATAGCATTCGGTCACGTTGGCCTTCTTGGCACGCTCAGCGATTGCAGCGCCAACCTTGCTTGCGGCGTCGATGTTGTTCTTACCGACAACGCCAAGGTCTTTTTCGAGCGAAGATGCGGACGCGATGGTCTTGCCCGCGACATCGTCGATCAGCTGCACGCTGATGTTCTTGTTGGAGCGGTGAACGGAAAGACGCACGCGCCCTTCGTTGTTCTTCCGCAGCTTGTTCCGAACGCGCAAGCGGCGCTTCAGAAACAGATCTCGTTTGCTGTTAGCCATTTTGCCGTCCTTACTTCTTCTTGCCTTCCTTGCGGAAGATATACTCGTCTTTGTACTTGATACCTTTGCCCTTGTAGGGCTCGGGCTTGCGCCATTCGCGGATATTGGCCGCGACCTGGCCGACGAGTTGCTCATCGATGCCCTCAACCACGATTTCCGTGGGCTTGGGGGCGGTGACCGTGACACCTGCGGGGACGTCAAAGTTGACCTCGTGCGATAGACCGAGGTTCAGCTTCAGCGTGTTGCCCTGCATCTGCGCACGGTAGCCGACGCCGTTGATCTCAAGGTCTTTCTTGAAACCATCGGTGACGCCCGTGACCAGATTGGCGACCATGGTGCGGCTCATGCCCCACTGCTGGCGCGCGCGCTTGGAGGACCCACGCGGGGTGATCGTGACGACGTTGTCTTCCACGGCCAGCGTGACATCATCGGTGGCGGTGAAGCTGCGGGTGCCCTTGGGACCCTTCACTTCGACCGTCTGACCCGACACGGACGCACTGACGCCAGAAGGCAGATCGACCGGTTTTTTACCAATTCGAGACATTCATGCTCTCCTTAGAAGACCGTGCAGAGCACTTCGCCGCCGACATTGGCGGTGCGTGCGCTTGCGTCCGACATCACACCCCGGGGGGTGGAGACAATCGACACACCCAGGCCCTGACGGACCGAGGGAATGTCCTTGACGCCCATGTACACGCGACGACCGGGTTTGGAGACCCGCTTGATTTCGCGAATGACAGGGGTGCCATCGTAGTATTTCAGGCTGATTTCGATCGCCGGGTGACCGTCTTTGCCGGTCGTGGCTTCGTAACCGCGGATGTAGCCTTCGTCAGCCAGAACATCGAGAACCCAGGCGCGCAGCTTGGAAGCTGGCGTCACAACGGTGGACTTGCCACGCAGCTGTGCGTTCCGGATGCGTGTGAGCATATCGCCGAGAGGATCGTTCATAATCTATATCTCCCCTTACCAGCTGGACTTGACCATGCCCGGAGCCTTGCCGTTGGAGGCAAGTTCCCGCAGCGCGATCCGCGACACTTTGAGCTTACGATAGTAAGCGTGAGGACGACCCGTCAGTTGGCACCGGTTGTGCAGACGTGTTGCCGAGCTGTTGCGCGGCAGTTTGGCAAGCTGGAGGCGCGCCTTGAAACGCTCTTCCATGGTCTTGCCGTCGTCATTCGCGATTTCCTTGAGCGCAGCACGCTTGGCGGCATATTTTTCCACCAGCTTCTGACGCTTCTTCTCGCGTTCGATCATTGCTTTTTTAGCCATAACTCTCTCTCCCCCGCTTAGCTGTTGAAGGGCATGTTGAAATGCTTCAACAGCGCCTTTGCTTCTGCATCGGTCTTCGCGGTGGTGCAGATGATGATGTCCATGCCCAGCATATCGTCGACCTTGTCGAAGTCGATTTCCGGGAACACGATGTGCTCTTTCAGGCCCATGGCATAGTTGCCACGCCCATCGAACGATTTGCCGGACACGCCGCGGAAGTCGCGGATGCGGGGCATTGCGATGGTGATCAGGCGATCCAGAAATTCATACATGCGGTCAGCGCGCAGCGTGACTTTGGTGCCCAACGGCATCTCTTCACGGACGCGGAAACCAGCGATGGATTTCTTGGCCTTGGTCACGACAGCGTTTTGACCCGCGATCAGTGTCAGCGCTTCCTGAGCGGCTTTCACTTTCTTGGTGTCCTTGACCGCATCGCCGACGCCCATGTTCAGGACGATCTTGTCCAGACGCGGGATCTGCATGTCGTTCTTGTAGCCGAACTCTTCCTTCATGGCGGCGCGGATGGTTTCCGCATAAGCCGCCTTCAGGCGCGGGGTGTAGTTTGCATTATCAAGCATCAATCACTTCCCCCGATTTCTTGGCGTAGCGCACTTTCTTGTCGCCATCCATCTTGAAACCAACGCGGGTCGGACCACCGTCTTTGGGGTCAACCATGGCGAGGTTGCTGAGCTGGATCGGCATTGCCTGGGGGACACGGCCGCCCTGGCTGTTTTGCGATTGCTTGGTGTGACGGATCGAGATGTTGATGCCATCCACGATTGCCTTGCCGGCCTTGGGGTCGACGGAGGCGATTGTGCCTTCCTTGCCCTTGTCCTTGCCGGACAGAACCACGACCTTGTCGCCTTTTTTCAGTTTAGCAGCCATATCACAGCACCTCCGGCGCGAGCGAGATGATCTTCATGAAGTTCTTGGCGCGCAGTTCGCGCACAACCGGCCCGAAGATACGGGTGCCGATGGGCTCCATGTTGTTGTTGAGGATGACGGCAGCGTTGCGGTCAAACCGGATTGCGGTGCCGTCTTCGCGACGAACCTCTTTGGCGGTGCGCACGACAACGGCCTTGCGGACGTCGCCCTTTTTCACGCGACCGCGCGGGATGGCTTCCTTGACCGACACGACAATGATGTCGCCGACGGATGCGTATTTACGCTTGGAACCACCCAGGACCTTGATGCACTGAACACGGCGAGCGCCGCTATTGTCAGCAACATCCAGATTGGTCTGCATCTGGATCATTGGTTTCTCCCGACCTTTGGGGGCCTCTCGGCTCTCTCCCCAGGGTTTCGATTAAACCGGGTTGTTACCGCCTAGTTGGCAATAACCTCCCAGCGTTTCGTTTTCGATTTCGGCGCACATTCCTGAATGCGGACCATGTCGCCGACGTTGAAAGCGTTCTTCTCATCGTGCGCCCGGTATTTCTTGGACTTACGGATGGTCTTTTTGAGAACGGGGTGCGTGAAGCGACGTTCGACCGACACGGTGACGGTCTGTTCGTTCTGGTTGCTGGTCACAACACCTTGGAGGATGCGTTTGGGCATAGGATTAAGCCTCCGAAGCCGCAGCAGCGGCCTTTTCGTTCAAAATTGTCTTAACGCGCGCAGCATCACGGCGAACCGTCTTCATGCGTGCGGTGTTTTCCATTTGGCCAGTCGCCTGCTGAAAACGCAGGTTGAAGGCTTCTTTCTTGAGGTTGGCAAGATCATCGCGGAGCTGGTCCGGCGTCTTGTCGCGCAATTCCTGGGCGTTCATCGCCTGTTTCCTTTTCTCAACATCACTGGAGGGCCCAAAGATGGGTCACCCTGATTCCAGTGGAGTTCATGGTGAAGTGGGCCGTATAGGGGGGTTGGGGGAAGTTGGCAAGGGCCTTGTTAGCTTGATGCTTTAGTAATGTTTTCTGGGTTCAATACGAAACCTGCAGCACGCAATCTATCTGCCAGTTTTGGGACAGCTTCCTTTACATGATCATTGAATGGCACATACAGAATTCCTTGAGCATCCGACGGAACCTCAAGGTGCCCCTTCTTGAGTATTGCGACGTTTCCCCGACCTACCGCAGAGATCAGCATACCCATTTCTAAAACAACGTTTTGCCGGGCCCTCGGCTCGATCGCTTTTTCGCCATCAGCTTTCGAGTAACCCATATCATCGGGCGTCATCAGTACAATACCAAAGCGTGCCGCGTTGTTGTCCGGACCAATCTCACTTTCAAGCGCCTCAATGATAGTCAAGCCGCCGCCACCTGTGTTGGCCAAAACAAACGGGTCAAGTCCAAGCTTATGTAATACCAATTCCAACTGTTCCCTGGCGGCACTGTCATGGCCATGAACAAGAAATACTTTCTTGTTGGCGGTCTTTGGATTTTTGGGGCTTTCCGGTGTCGGCGCAGCCGCATAAACTTCGACAGTGCAGTCTATGTCGGCCTCACCGCCATAATCATTCCATGCTTGCTCGAACTGTGAACGCGCCTCAGGTTTGCCCTGCACTTGGACTTTGCCAGTGGTCGGATACCAGTTTAAAATAGCTCCCTGACCAGTTCTCAACTGATGTCCGTTTTGCTGATCTTTCTGTTCCGTCACCGTAAAACCGCAGCCGTTTACTATACTGATCAGATCGTCCAAAGAACCTTCGTGTTTCATGCAATACCCCAGATAATTCTTAGCAGACTGTATCTATGGATCATTTCTTGCCATTAAAGTCCCAAAATAAAATCTGAGCATTTTAAAGGACACCCCCACGTTGCCCCGCATTTCCTCTCTCTTCGTGACCCGCCTTTACCGTGCCGCTTTATCCGAGCATGGCCCGATTGATCCTTCCGAATTGGAGGCGTCCTGCTTTGCCATCGCCGAGGATGACGAGGCCGGGCAGGACTGGTGCGAAGAGAACGGCTATGCGGGCTACACCAGCTATGCGTCCTTGAGCGATCTGCCTTGGCGGTTTCCGATCTTCAAGGATTTGGTCGAGGTGCTGGACAAGCACGTCGCCGCCTTTGCCGAGGATCTGGAGTTCGATCTGGGCGACAAGACGCTGGTGCTGGAGGATATCTGGATCAACATCCTGCCCGAGGGCGGCATTCACACCTCGCATATCCATCCCCATTCGGTGATTTCCGGCACGACCTATGTGTCGATGCCCGAAGGGACGTCAGCTCTGAAATTGGAGGACCCGCGCTCGCAGATGATGATGGCAGCACCCGTGCGCAAAGCGGAGGCGCGGGAGGAGATGCGGACGTTTGTCTATGCGGAGCCTGCGGTGGGGGATGTGCTGCTGTGGGAAAGCTGGCTCAGGCATGAGGTGCCCATGAACATGGCAGAGGATGATCGGGTGTCGGTGAGTTTTAATTATAAATGGGCGCCTTAGTAGAGCGCCAATCAATATGTCCGGCTGGTGCAATTCACCGAATTACCAAAACTTGAGCAGTTGGTTGTGGTTGTCTGGGGCTGCGTGACAACTACCGGCGGTGGCGTGTATCTCTGCCCACGGAAAGGAAACGTCGGCTGACGCCCATCGCTTTCACCGCATTTGACAGTCATCGTGAACCAAGTTACCGGACCGGGAAGAATATCTGCCGCAATTCCACCCGCATTGCTGTAACTATCAGTGACTGAGTAGGGGCCCCTGCAGATCGCAGAGGCTTTTTTGTAGCATTCGGTCGTTGTTTGATTGCATCGGACTTCAGATACCGTTTCTCCATCAGGTCCGGTGAAAGTTTCCGGTTCTGGAGAAACACAACTGGCTAGCAAAAATGCGCTGATGATTAGTGCTGCCTGAGAACTGTAATACATGATTAGTCGCTTATCTGTTGTTCAACTTATTGATGAAAAGTAGCAGCAATCACACCAAGCAGTTTGTCACATGAAAAAGCCCCCCACCGATCTCGCGGCGGGGGCTTTCATTATTCTGCGACCGGGTGACGCTCTCATTGCTTTTGCACGCAAAAGCAACTGCCGCGCACGCGTCGTTGTCAGCTACGCTGAAACGACGCTACCAGTCCTCTCTCACAACAACCCGGGTCTTCACCGGCAGCTTCATCGCGGCAAGGCGCAGGGCCTCGCGGGCGATGGGCTCGGGCACGCCGTCGATCTCGAACATGACGCGGCCGGGTTTGACCTTGGCGGCCCAGAAATCCACGGAGCCTTTACCTTTACCCATACGCACTTCGACGGGCTTGGAGGTAACCGGCAGATCGGGGAAAATCCGGATCCAGACGCGGCCCTGACGTTTCATGTGGCGGGTCATCGCGCGGCGGGCTGCCTCGATCTGACGCGCGGTGATACGCTCAGGCTGGGTTGCTTTCAGGCCGAAGGAGCCGAAGTTCAGGGTGGAGCCACCCTTGGCTTCGCCGTGGATCCGGCCTTTGTGCATTTTGCGGAATTTTGTACGCTTTGGTTGAAGCATTGCTCTGTCTCCTTAGCGGCGGCCGCCGGCGCCACGGGGCGCGGGACCATCCTGGAGTTCTTGCTGGCGACGGTCACGAGCTGCGGGGTCGTGATCCATGATCTCGCCTTTGAAGATCCAGACTTTGATGCCGATGATACCGTAAGCCGTGAGGCCTTCGGCGTGGGCGTAGTCGATATCCGCGCGCAGGGTGTGCAGCGGCACACGGCCTTCGCGATACCATTCGGTCCGTGCAATCTCGGCACCGCCAAGACGGCCCGCCACGTTCACACGAATGCCCAGGGCACCCATGCGCATGGCGTTCTGCACGGCGCGCTTCATCGCACGACGGAAGGACACACGACGCTCAAGCTGCTGCGCGATGCTTTCAGCGACCAGAGGCGCGTCCAGCTCGGGCTTACGAACCTCAACGATGTTGAGGTGCAGCTCGCTGTCGGTCATCGCAGCCAGCTTCTTGCGGAGCGTCTCAATGTCCGCGCCTTTCTTGCCGATGATGACGCCGGGACGGGCGGTGTGGATCGTGACGCGGCACTTTTTGTGCGGACGCTCGATGATCACACGGCTGACGCCGGCTTGCTTGCACTCTTCCTCGATGAACTCGCGGATCTTAATGTCTTCCAGCAGCAGGTCACCGTAGTCTTTGGTGTCTGCATACCAGCGGCTGTCCCAAGTGCGGTTCACTTGCAGGCGCATGCCGATCGGATTGGTCTTGTTACCCATTAGGCTTGCTCCTCAACTTGACGCACCTTGATGGTGAGTTCCGAGAACGGCTTGATGATCTTGCCGAAACGACCACGGGCCCGCGGGCGACCGCGTTTCATGGTCAGGTTCTTGCCCACATAAGCCTCGGCGACGACAAGCTCGTCGACGTCAAGGTTGTGGTTGTTCTCGGCATTGGCGATGGCGGACTGAAGGCATTTCTTCACGTCGCCTGCGATCCGCTTTTTGGAGAAGGTGAGATCGCTGAGCGCTTTCTCGACCGACTTGCCGCGGATCATCTGCGCCACGAGGTTCAGCTTTTGCGGAGACGTGCGAAGCATGCGCGTTTTCGCCATTGCCTCGTTCTCGGCCACGCGGCGGGGGTTTTTATCCTTGCCCATGACTTACTTCCGTTTCGCTTTTTTGTCGGCGGCATGACCGTAATAGGTCCGTGTCGGTGCATATTCACCGAACTTCTGACCAATCATTTCTTCGCTGACGTTGACAGGAATGTGCTTCCGGCCGTTGTAGACGCCAAACGTCAAGCCCACGAACTGGGGCAGGATCGTCGAGCGGCGCGACCAGATCTTGATGACTTCATTGCGCCCGGATTCCCGTGACTTCTCAGCTTTCTTGAGAACGTAGGAATCAACAAAAGGGCCTTTCCATACAGAACGCGACATAGCTTAGCGCCCCTTCTTCTTGGCATGACGCGAACGAAGGATAAGCTTCGACGACGCCTTGTTCTTGTTACGGGTGCGCGCACCTTTTGTCGGCTTGCCCCAGGGGCTGACCGGGTGACGACCACCAGAGGTCCGGCCTTCACCACCACCGTGGGGGTGATCGACGGGGTTCATCACAACACCACGCACAGAGGGGCGGATGCCCTTGTGACGGTTGCGACCCGCTTTACCGAAGTTCTGGTTGGAGTTGTCGGGGTTCGACACAGCACCGACCGTCGCCATGCATTCCTGACGGACGAGGCGAAGCTCGCCCGACGACAGGCGGATCTGTGCGTAGCCACCGTCACGACCCACGAACTGAGCATAGGTGCCAGCTGCACGGGCGATCTGGCCGCCTTTGCCTGGCTTCATCTCGATGTTGTGGACGATTGTGCCGATGGGCATGCCAGCGAACGGCATTGCGTTGCCCGGCTTGATGTCTGCTTTGGTGGACGCGATGACCTTGTCACCGACAGCGAGACGCTGGGGCGCGAGGATGTAGGCTTGCTCGCCATCCTCATACTTGATCAGCGCAATAAATGCGGTCCGGTTCGGGTCATATTCGATCCGCTCGATCGTTGCGGGAACGTCAAATTTGTTCCGCTTGAAATCGACGATACGGTAAAGACGCTTTGCGCCCCCACCGCGGCGACGCATCGTGATCCGTCCGGTGTTGTTACGGCCACCCGATTTGGTGAGGCCTTCGGTCAGCGCCTTGACGGGGCGACCTTTATACAGCTCCGAACGGTCGATCAGAACCAGCCCACGCTGGCCTGGCGTCGTCGGTTTATACGACTTGAGTGCCATGCTTTCTGTCTTCCGTTGGTTGCACCGGGTACGTGTCCCGGCTTTTCAGTTTGAAGGGCCCCGAAGGTCCCCGGTTCGTGATGTCCCCTGCCCTTTCGTGCATCGCGCCCCGGACCTGATCCGGGGCCTTTGACCACGAGGCCCCGGATCAAGTCCGGGACGGGTTAGCGAACAACAGCAAAGCCCCGGACGAATCCGGGGCCTTGCGGATGGCGTCTGATAGGGGAGCCGCGCAAAGAGGTCAAGGCTTGCAAGCGCCTGATACCGCAGGTGCGGCCACCTAGACCTATATCAAGGCCGCGCTGCCGGGATCATGGTAGATATCACGTCGCGCAGAGCTGCGACGGAACGTGTCGAAGATCCCAAACGTTGAGCGTGAGAAGACAAATTCATAAGGGAGGATAAAATGCCGAAAGCCAAGAAAACACCCAAGGCAGAACCAGTCGGGGCCACCGGGGCCATAGCTGCCGTGAGCCCCATTGCGACGACTGCGTGGCTCAAGATTATGAACGAGAGCACGGGTTTCGTGATGGAGCGCTTGCAGCGTGATCTGGAGATGCAGCAGGCGATGTTGCGATGCACCAGCCCCGCCGAGTTGCTGAAACTTCAGACGGAGTTTTATCAGACCGCCATGCAGGATTACTCGGCCGAGGCCGCGCGCGTTTTCGAGCGGATGTCGGCAATGACGAAAAGCTCACTGGATGAGGCGACGTCAAACCGCGCGCGGAAGTTCAATGACGTGCCGCTTTAGGTGGTCTCTCGTTTGGAACAATGTCGGCTTGTCTCATAGTCCTCGAAAAGACATACAATTCCTTGTGTTTATCGTAAGCTGAATTTTTCGAGGCGGACCGTCTGATCTGGTCGAACCGGGGACAGTATGAGATTTACATTTCGGGCCATCAACGCGCAGCGATGCGATGTTCACCGACAAGCTGTTCTTCAAGCACGGCGTCTATTCGCGCAATCTGTTCCCTTACGAATTGCAGTCCGAAGGGATGCGTGTGCGAAAGGTCAGGCTGAAAGAATAGACCAATCCGCTTGCCTCAAACGAAAACCCCCGGTGTCACAGGACACCGGGGGTTTTTTCTTAGCTCTGGCAACCCGTCCTTACAGACCGGTGCTCACGTCAATCGTATTGCCCTCTTCCAAGGTCACATAGGCTTTCTTGACGTCCTTGCGGCGACCGAGTTGGCCCCGGAACCGCTTGGCCTTGCCTTTGGTGATCGTCGTGTTGACCGCTTTGACCTTCACACCAAAGAGCGTCTCAACGGCCTCTTTGATCTGGGGTTTGTTCGCGTCGATCGCCACTTCGAAAACCACTGCGCCGTTCTCGGACGCCATTGTGGCTTTCTCGGTGATGACCGGCTTGCGGATCACGTCATAATGTTCAGCCTTCGCGCTCATTTCAATCGAGCCTCCAGTGCTTCGACACCTGCTTTGGTGAGCACGAGCGTGTCACGCTTGAGGATGTCATAGACGTTTGCGCCCATCGACGGCAGAACATCGAGACCTTCGATGTTGCGGGCGGCCTGAGCGAAGTTTTCGTTCACTTCGGCCCCGTCGATGATGAGGGCGCGCTTCCAGCCAAGCTCTTTGATCTGCTTGGCCAATGCGCCCGTTTTTGCGTCCTTCATGTCGACCGTGTCGATCACGACCAGCTCGCCTGCGGTCGCTTTCGCGGACAGAGCGTGCTTGAGACCGAGCTTGCGGAATTTCTTCGTCAGCTCGTGGCCGTGGCTGCGCGGGGTCGGGCCTTTGTAGACACCACCACCGCGGAAGATCGGCGCGTTGCGGGAACCGTGGCGTGCGCCGCCGGTGCCCTTCTGGCGATAGATCTTCTTGGTCGAGTAGCTGGTTTCCGAACGCGTCTTGACCTTGTGGGTGCCAGCTTGCGCGTTGTTGCGCTGCCAGCGGACCACACGGTGCAGAATGTCTGCGCGCGGCTCCAGACCGAAGATGGCGTCGTCGAGATCGACGGAGCCTGCCTTCTTGGCGTCGAGCTTAATCACATCGAGTTTCATTCGTCGCCTTCCTTCTTCTCAGCTGCATTGTCTGGCGTATCGTCAGACTTCTCAGCTGCAATTTCGGCTTCAGCAGCCTTGAGTGCTGCTTCTTCCTGGGCTGCGGCCTCTGCGGCTGCGGCCTCTGCGGCGGCGGCTTCTTCAGCAGCGGCAGCGGCGGCAGCTTCTTCGGCAGCTTTCGCAGCGGCTTCGGCGTCCGACTTCAGCGCAGCGGGCAGAATGGCGTTCTCGGGGAACGGCTTCTTGACCGCATCCTTGATCGTCACCCAACCGCCTTTGGAACCGGGAACAGCGCCTTTAACCATGATAAGACCACGGTCGGCATCGGTGCGGATCACTTGCAGGTTCTGCGTCGTGACCTTGGCGGCCCCCATGTGACCAGCCATTTTCTTGCCTTTGAAGACCTTGCCCGGATCCTGACACTGACCCGTGGAGCCGTGCGAGCGGTGGCTGATGGAGACACCGTGCGTGGCGCGCAGGCCGCCGAAGTTGTGACGCTTCATGGCACCGGCAAAGCCTTTACCAATAGACGTGCCACAGACGTCAACGAACTGACCCTCGAAGTAGTGGTTCGCGGTGATCTCTTCACCAACGGCGATCACGTTCTCAGGGGCCACGCGGAACTCAGCGATCTTGCGCTTGGGTTCCACCTTGGCCGCTGCGAAATGACCACGCATGGCTTGGGATGTGCGTTTTGCCTTGGCCGACCCGGCGCCCAGCTGAACAGCGCTATAGCCGTCCTTCTCAGGCGTGCGGTTTGCGACCACTTGCAGTTTGTCGAGCTGGAGAACGGTGACAGGAACCTGCTTTCCGTCTTCCAGGAAGAGCCGGGTCATGCCGACCTTCTTTGCGATTACACCAGAGCGCATCATGGATACTCTCCTTAAACCTTGATCTCGACGTCAACACCGGCAGCCAGGTCGAGCTTCATCAGCGCGTCCACTGTCTGGGGTGTCGGGTCGACAATGTCGAGCAGGCGCTTGTGCGTCCGGATTTCCCACTGGTCGCGGGATTTCTTGTCAACGTGGGGACCACGCAGGACGGTGAAGCGTTCGATCTTGTTGGGCATCGGGATCGGGCCACGCACTTGGGCGCCCGTCCGTTTGGCTGTGTTGACGATTTCCTGCGTGCTGGCATCCAGAACGCGGTAATCGAAAGCCTTCAGCCGAATGCGAATAGTTTGGCTTTGCATTTGATGAGCCTCTCGCGGCGTTAGAGTTGATAGGTGGAGCGGCGATCAGCCGCCGCCCCACTTCGAACCCGTAGGTCTTTGTTTACTCGTGGATTTTCGAGACGACACCAGCGCCGACGGTGCGGCCGCCTTCGCGGATGGCGAAGCGGAGGCCTTGCTCCATCGCGATGGGCGCGATCAGTTCCACGTTGAACTTCAGGTTGTCGCCCGGCATCACCATCTCGGTGCCCGAGGGCAGCTCAACCGTGCCCGTCACGTCCGTCGTACGGAAGTAGAACTGCGGGCGGTAGTTCGCGAAGAACGGCGTGTGACGGCCACCCTCATCCTTGGTCAGGATGTAGGCTTCGGCCTCGAACTTCGTGTGCGGGTTCACCGAACCCGGCTTGCACAGAACCTGACCACGCTCGACGCCTTCACGGTCCACACCGCGCAGCAGGGCACCGATATTGTCGCCAGCTTCACCACGATCCAGCAGCTTGCGGAACATTTCCACGCCCGTGCAGGTCGTCTTCGAGGTGTCCTTGATGCCGACGATTTCGATCTCGTCGCCCACGTTGATCACGCCGCGCTCGACACGACCGGTCACAACCGTACCACGACCCGAGATCGAGAACACGTCCTCGATCGGCATCAGGAACGGCTGGTCCACAGCGCGCTCGGGCGTCGGGATGTATTCGTCAACGGCAGCCATCAGCTTCTTGATCGACTCTTCGCCGATCTCCGGGTCGCGGCCTTCCAGAGCGGCCAGCGCCGAGCCGGGGATGACGGGGATGTCGTCGCCGGGATACTCGTAGGAGGACAGCAGTTCGCGGATCTCCATCTCGACGAGCTCAAGCAGCTCTTCGTCATCGACCTGGTCAACTTTGTTCATGTAGACGACCATCTTCGGGATGCCGACCTGACGGCCGAGCAGGATGTGCTCGCGCGTCTGGGGCATCGGGCCGTCAGCAGCGTTCACAACCAGGATCGCGCCGTCCATCTGAGCGGCACCGGTGATCATGTTCTTGACGTAGTCGGCGTGGCCGGGGCAGTCGACATGGGCGTAGTGACGCGCGTCGGTCTCATACTCCACATGCGCGGTCGAGATCGTGATCCCGCGCGCTTTCTCTTCCGGCGCACCGTCAATCTGGTCATAGGCCTGGAAATCACCGAAATACTTCGTGATCGCTGCCGTCAGTGTCGTCTTGCCGTGGTCAACATGGCCAATCGTGCCAATGTTAACGTGCGGTTTGTTACGCTCAAACTTTCCCTTTGCCATGGTAGGCTCCTTCTTCGTTCTCAGGCGAGGCCGTCCCGGACCTGACCCGGGACCTCGCGATCCATTTCAATTTCGAGGCCCCGGATCTGGTCCGGGGCGTCTGTTAAATCACGCGAATTTCGCCTGAATTTCTTCCGAGATGTTCTGCGGAACAGGCTCGTAATGGCCGAACTGCATGGTGAAGTTCGCACGACCCGACGACATCGACCGCAAGGTGTTGATGTAGCCGAACATGTTGGCCAGCGGCACCTGCGCGTCGATTGCAATCGCGTTACCGCGAGTGTCCTGACCCAGAACCTGACCGCGACGGGACGTCAGATCGCCGATGATGCCGCCGGTATATTCTTCCGGAGTGACAACTTCGACTTTCATGATCGGCTCAAGCAGCTTGGCGCCGGCTTTCTTCATGCCTTCGCGCATACCCATGCGGGCTGCGATCTCAAAAGCCAGAACCGATGAGTCCACATCGTGGAACTTACCGTCGATCAGGGCCACCTTGAAGTCGATCACGGGGAAGCCAGCCAGCGGGCCGCTATCCATAACCGACAGGATGCCTTTTTCGACGCCGGGGATGTATTCCTTGGGAACAGCACCACCCACGATGCGGCTTTCGAAGGAATAACCTTCGCCCGGCTCGGTTGGCGTGATGACCATCTTGACCTCGGCGAACTGACCCGAACCACCCGACTGTTTCTTGTGGGTGTAGGTATGCTCGACCTCGTGAGAGATCGTCTCGCGGTAGGCCACTTGCGGTGCACCGATGTTGGCTTCAACCTTGAACTCGCGACGCAGACGGTCGACGAGGATGTCGAGGTGAAGTTCGCCCATGCCCTTCATGATGGTCTGACCGGACTCGATGTCGGTCTCGACGCGGAAGGAGGGGTCTTCGGCGGCCAGACGGGCCAGACCGGTCGACATTTTCTCTTGGTCACCCTTGGTCTTGGGTTCGACAGCAATCTCGATCACGGGATCGGGGAAGGTCATCGTTTCCAGAACAACGGGGTCGTTGATCGAGCAAAGCGTGTCACCGGTTGTGGTGTCCTTCAGGCCACCCAGCGCGATGATGTCGCCCGAAAACGCTTCTGCGATTTCGTCACGGTCGTTGGAGTGCATGATCATCATGCGGCCCACACGCTCTTTCTTGCCTTTGGTCGAGTTCAGGAAGCTGTCGCCCTTTTCGATCTTACCCGAGTAGATGCGGGTAAAGGTCAGGGAGCCCACAAAGGGGTCGTTCCAGATTTTGAACGCCAGAGCAGAGAACGGCATGTCATCGTCCGCGCGGCGCGCGATGTCACGGGTTTCTGTCTCGTCACCGGGTTTGAAGCCCATGTAATCGACCACGTCCAGCGGGCTGGGCAGGAAGTCGACAACAGCGTTGAGCAGAGGCTGAACGCCTTTGTTCTTGAAGGCCGAGCCACACAGAACCGGGATGAAGTCGATGGCCAGTGTACCCTTACGGATCAGACGGCGGAGCGTCGGAACGTCGGGCTCTTCGCCTTCCAGATACTGCTCCATCACGTCGTCGTCTTGCTCGACGGCGATCTCGATCATGGTGCCGCGCCATTCTTCGGCCAGCTCTTTCAAGCTGTCACGGATCGGGCGTTTTTCCCAGGATGCGCCAAGGTCTTCACCAGCCCAAACCCACTCTTCCATGGTGATCAGGTCGATCATGCCTTCCAGCTCGTTCTCGGCCCCGATCGGGATCTGGATCGGGCAAGGCGTCGCGCCGGTGCGGTCTTTGATCATCTTCACACAGTTGAAGAAGTCAGCGCCGATCTTGTCCATCTTGTTGACGAACACGATGCGCGGAACCTTGTAGCGGTCAGCCTGACGCCAAACGGTTTCAGTCTGAGGCTCAACACCCGCGTTGGCGTCCAGAACAGCAACAGCACCGTCGAGAACGGCCAGCGAACGCTCGACTTCGATGGTGAAGTCGACGTGGCCGGGCGTGTCGATGATGTTCATGCGGTGCTTGGGCGTGTCGGGCGTCTGGCCGTCTTCGGTGCGCTCCCAGAACGTGGTCGTCGCAGCGGAGGTGATGGTGATGCCGCGCTCTTGCTCTTGCTCCATGTGGTCCATGGTCGCCGCGCCATCGTGCACTTCGCCGATGTTGTGGGACTTACCGGTATAGAACAGGATCCGCTCGGAACAGGTGGTCTTTCCTGCGTCGATATGGGCCATGATCCCGAAGTTACGGTAGCGTTCGAGGGGATATTCGCGTGCCATTGGGCTGCTTCCTCAAGAATTAGGGTTAAATTACCAGCGGTAGTGGCTGAACGCTTTGTTGGCGTCGGCCATCTTGTGGGTGTCTTCGCGCTTTTTCACAGCGGTGCCGCGAGACTGGACTGCGTCGATCAGCTCACCGGCCAGACGCTCTTCCATCGTGTTCTCGTTGCGGCCGCGTGCGGCAGTGATCAGCCAGCGGATCGCGAGGGCTTCGCGACGCTCGGGGCGCACTTCGACGGGCACCTGATAAGTGGCACCACCCACACGGCGCGAACGCACCTCAACAGCGGGTTTGATGTTGTCGAGTGCTTCGTGGAAGACCTCAAGCGGCGCGCGCTTGATCTTGCCTTCGACGCGGTCCATCGCGTTGTAGACGATTTTCTCGGCGGCGGATTTCTTGCCGTCGATCATCAGGTTGTTCATGAATTTGGTCAGAACCTTATCGCCAAATTTGGCATCAGGCAGGACTTCGCGCTTCTCGGCGGCGTGACGGCGGGACATCTGAGCCTCTCCTTACTTGGGACGCTTGGCGCCGTATTTCGAACGGCGTTGTTTACGATCTTTGACGCCCTGGGTATCCAGAACACCGCGCAGGATGTGATAACGCACACCGGGAAGGTCTTTGACACGACCGCCGCGGATCAGAACCACAGAGTGCTCCTGAAGGTTGTGGCTTTCACCGGGGATATAGCTGATGACCTCGAAACCGTTGGTCAGGCGCACCTTGGCAACCTTCCGCATAGCGGAGTTCGGCTTCTTCGGTGTGGTCGTGTAGACGCGTGTGCAGACGCCGCGCTTTTGCGGGCACTCTTGCAGGTGCATGGATTTCGACCGTTTTACTTTAGGCTGACGCGGTTTGCGGATCAGCTGCTGGATCGTTGGCATTGGGCTCTTTTCCCCGTTCTCAACACATGTGTTCGCGGGACAATCCCGCAGGTTCATCTTCAAAAGCGCTTCGCGCGTCCGCAAAACGCAAAAACCGCAAGCGCTCCCATCAGCGGGAGCGGTGCGGTGGGTATCCAGAGGATCGGGGCGGTTAGGCCCGGATCGTGACCACTTCGGTTCTGATTTAAGAGACCCATGCACGTCACACAGATCACTCAAGTGGGCGCCGTATAGGGGGAGTCGGAGGGGCTGTCAACAGCATGCGCACCACTGGACGCGGCCCATTCCCGATGTCATGCTCGCGCCCATTGAAACTGCGGATCGTGGGTTATGCAAGTCGTTGGATTATGTCGTTTCTCCTATCCGGGGTTTGGAGGCTATCGGCGCAGCCATGACAGCATCGAAGAGCGCTGCGCATTTCTGTATCAGGAGGACCGCATCGAAGAGCGGTTTCGCTTTTTCGAGGCGATCACCCTGCCCGGCATCCGCGCGCAGACCGATCCGGACTTTACGTTTGTCGTTCTGACCGGCAAGAGCCTGCCCGATCATCATTACCTGCGGCTCAAGATGCTGCTGGATGATATTCCGCAGGCCAAATTGCTGCAGCTCGACCCGATGCATCACCGCGCCGCCATGGCCGAAGCGATCCTGCCCGAGGTGGATTTGAAACGTGGACCGTCGATCCAGTTTCGGCTGGATGATGATGACGGCGTCAATATCCGTTTCGTCGAGAAGCTGCGCGCCGCGCGCAAGGATGCCCAAGCGATTTTTGAACGGACCAACAAGGTCGCAATTGATTTCACTCAAGGCTACACCGCGACGCTCGATAAGAACGGCATCAAGGTCACGCGCGTCTCTACAACACTTTGGACCCCGGCCCTTGCAATCATCCAGCGCGGATATTCAAAGGACACGGTGATGCACTTCCCGCACCATGTTCTGAACCGTCAGATGACGGTGATCAGCTATTCAGGCGAGCCGATGTTTATCCGCGGGGTGAACGATTACAACGGCGACCCGCTGGTCAACAAGTTCCACGAGCCCAGTAAGATGGACACGGAAACCAAGGAGATCCTTGCCAGCAAGTTCAACATCCGTCAGGCGGATGTGCGGCGGATCTTCAAGGCCAGCTGACGCTCGCGCCAATAGGTGAAGATACCGGTCGCCACGATGATGGCGGCCCCCAGCAATGTCAGCCAATCTGGCCATTCGCCAAAGACGATCAACCCAAGGATCAGTGCCCAGATCAGCCCGGTATAGCGGAAAGGCGCGATGAACCCGATATCGCCCACGCGCATGACCATGACGCTGGCCAGATAGCCCACTATGATGCAGAGCGCGGCGGCGAAAAGCTGTGCATAGGCCAGCGTGCTCATCGGAGCCCAGGGCTGGGTCAATGTGCCGACCAAGCCTAGCAACCCGATGGCCGCGGCGCCCACAAGCGCCACGGTCAGCGATGGCACATCACGGGTCAGTTTGCGCGTGAACACATCGCGCATTGTGACCGCAGCAACGGCGAGTAGCGCATAAAGCGCATAGGTATTGAAGCCATCCGGGCCAGGGCGCACGATCAGCATCACGCCGACAAAGCCAATCAGAATGGCCGCCATCCTGCGCCAGCCGACGGCTTCCCCCAACAGCAAGGCACCTGCAAGCGTCACCGTTAACGGCAAGGCTTGCAGGATCGCGGTGACATTGGCGATGGGCATGTTGAAAAGCGCGGTCAGGAAGAAATACGCAGCCACGACCTCGGACACGGTGCGCAGCGCGATCAGCCCCCAATCCCTGCGCGGCAGGTCAAAGCGGAGTTGGCGCAAGGCCACAGCCATTGCGAAAATCAGCAACGTGGTCACGACCCCGCGCAAAAAAAGCGCCTGCATCAGTGGCACCTCGTCTGAGGCGGCTTTCATGAAGACATCGTTGAACGTGAACCCCGCCATGCTGGCCGTCATCAGCAACGCGCCGCGCGTGTTGTCAGAAAGAGAGGTGCTCATGGGCGGCGCAGCTCGTCCGGGGTCAAACCGAATTGTGCGTCCAGTACGGCGGCGATTTCGTCCTCGGACATCTCTCGGGTGCGACCGGTGAAGGCAGGTTCCGATCCGTTGTCCTGATGCACGGTGCGGATGTAGCACGGCGTCTCGGCTTCCGAGAACGTGTTGTAGAACTGCGCCAGAATGCGGTGATTTCGGCGGTAGATGTTTTCCGGGTGATCCATCGGGACGGTCAGCGCGGTGCCCACGGCGAGCGGTGTCTTTTCGGTTGCATCGAAAATTTCGGGCGGGGATTGGGTGTAGTCGACGTAGAGCCCTTTGTTAAAGGCGATCGCGGTGGGCACATCGTCGGCCAGCTTGTCAGCCCAATGGCGCAGCCGCTTGATGAAATCACGGTCCACGGCGTCGTCGTCATCCAGCCGAAACGTCGTACGGTGGGTCGCGTCCGAGCGCGCGACCTCGTCATAGGCCCGGCGCATGGCGCGGTAATGGGGCAGCGACGGATAAGCCAGAATGCGGACCTGCGGGATGTCTGCGACAAGTGCTGCCAGACGGGTCTGTGTGGGCTCCGGCATGGTCTCACCCACCAGAATCAGCATGGTGAAATCCGGGTCTGTCTGGGCGGTGAGGCAAGGCAGCGTGAACCGCTCGAACAGCGCGATCCGGCGATCAAGGCGCGCGGCGTCATACAAGAAGGCCTCCGCCTCTTCGGCCGTGTCGTGCTTTTTGCGGAACCCGCCGAGAGAGGGGTAGGAAAAGCGCAGAAGGCCGATGATCTGATTTGTGGCGGTCATGGCGGCACCTTATCGGGGCGACGATACGGGGCAACCCCAAAGGCAGATCACCACGCTTGGCAGGTGCGCAATTGGCGGCATAGCATGACCCATGCAGCAGGAAAGGCGCGGACCATGGCAGAGTTGTTGACGCAAGCGGAGAAGGCAGCGTTTCGCCGGGACGGGGCGGTGCATCTCAAAGCGCAATTCGGGGCGGAGTGGATCGAAAAGTTGCGCACGGGCATCGACAAGGACATCGCCGCGCCTACTGATCATTTCGCGCGACACACAAAAGACCCGGATGCGCCCGCATATCTTGAGGATTTCTGGGCTTGGGACAAAATCCCGGAGTTCGAGGATTTCGTGCGCCATTCGCCCTGCGCCCCTTTGGCAGCGGAATTGCTGGGCGCGCCATCGGTCAATTTGGTGATGGACAACTGGTTTATGCGGGAGGCCGGATCAAACTCGCGACCGCCGTTTCATCAAGACCTCGCCTATTTCGATTTCGAAGGCACGATGTGCGTGCTTTGGTTGCCGCTGGAACCCGTGACCAAAGAGAACGGGATCGCTTTCGTCAAAGGCTCGCATCTATGGGACAAGCTGTTCATGCGGGTGCGGTTTGCGGATGGGCATGCCAGCCCGGATCCGCAGGTGGTTGCCGGGCAGACCTATCATCCGCCCCCAGATGTAAACGCGGATCCGGAGGCTTATGAGCTGTTGCAATGGGATCTGGATCTGGGCGATTGCATCTTTTTCGATATGCGAACGCTCCATGGTGGCCTGTCTTCAGTGACGCCCACACAAACCGTGCGGCGCTTTACCCTGCGCATGACTGCGCCGGATGGGATGATCCGCTATCGCGGGGATTGGGCGAAAGACGAACGCGCGATCTTTGAGGCGGCGGGTTATGGAGACGGCGATCGCATCGCTGGTCCAATGTTCCCGCAGCTTTGGCCACGCTAGACCCGCACATGTAAAAACCGGCCCCACCCTTTCGGGTGAGACCGGTCCCACAACGCACCTGTGTAGCCCGGAGGCAATTCTGGTGAGGCGCGTTAACCGCTAAGCGGCTTAGTCAGCGAGCTCTGCCGGCGATGTGACGCCGAGGTCTTCCAGCTGCTTGCGCTCTTCGGCGCTCATGGTCGACATGATGTCACCGTCTTCTTCATCGATGACTGCGGGGGACGTTGCGCCCAGATCTTCTTCAGCCATGAAATCGGTGCTGTCGTTGTGGTCATCCGCAATTGCTGCGGGGGAGGTTTTGCCCAGATTAACCAGATCGGAATCGTCGGCGGCAAATGCCGGTGCGGCGAAGGTCAGGGCGATTGCGGAAATCATTGCAGTGCGTGTCATAGTTAAAGTCCTTTCTTACTACGTTGTGTGGTCGACGCTGTTGCGCCATCCGATGCAGACACAACGGACGCGGGGCAGAAAAGTTCGCTTTTGGCTGCGCAGGGCGCCTGTGCAGATATGCACATCACAATCAGTAATTTGGATGGAACCTTTATGAGAAAACGAAAAAGGCTCGCGCTGTGAGCGCGAGCCTTTTCCAGTCTCTCAAAAGCGAGATCGCTTAGTCTTCGCGGCTCTCCGGTGCGTCCGGCGCCTCGGAGGTGAAGACATCCGCATTCTCGGCAGGTGCTGCCAGCGCTGCCGCTGCTTCGGCCTCTTCGCGGCGCGCCTCGATGACGACGTTATCGCGCTCGGAGGCGATGCGGCGCACGCGCTGGGTGGCCCCGCCGGTACCGGCCGGGATCAGACGACCCACGATGACGTTCTCTTTCAGGCCGACCAGCTTGTCGCGCTTACCCTGAACCGAAGCCTCGGTCAGAACGCGCGTGGTCTCCTGGAAGGACGCCGCCGAGATGAACGAGCGTGTCTGCAAGGATGCCTTGGTGATGCCCAGCAAGATCGGCTCACCAGAGGCGGGGCGGCGGCCTTCGGCCTCTGCCTTCGCGTTCGCGGTGTCGAACTCGATCTTGTCGACATGCTCACCCTTCAGAAGCGTGGTTTCCCCACTGTCGAGGATCTCCCACTTCTGGAGCATCTGGCGCACGATCACTTCGATATGCTTATCGTTGATCTTGACGCCTTGCAGACGATACACGTCCTGAACTTCGTCGATCATGTAATCGGCCAGCGCTTCAACACCCATGATGGACAGGATGTCATGCGGCGCGGGGTTGCCATCCATGATGTAGTCGCCCTTCTGGACAAAATCACCTTCCTGAACCGGAATGTGCTTGCCCTTGGGCACCATGTATTCGACGGGCTCCATGCTTTCGTCCGACGGGTCGATGGCGATGCGACGCTTGTTCTTGTAGTCGCGGCCAAAGCGAACATAGCCGTCGATTTCCGCGATAATGGCGTGATCTTTGGGGCGACGTGCCTCAAAGAGTTCGGCCACACGCGGCAGACCACCGGTGATGTCCTTGGTCTTGGCACCTTCACGCGGGATACGCGCGACGACGTCACCGGCTTTGATCTCTTGGCCGTCTTCGACCGAGAGGATCGCATCCACAGACATCGGATAGGTGACAGGATTGCCCGCCTCGTTGCGCACAGGCTCCCCATCGGCACCGACGATCAGAACCTCGGGCTTCAGCTCGTTGCCCTTGGGCGCTGCGCGCCAGTCGGACACGATCCGCTGGGTCATGCCTGTGGCGTCATCGGTCTCCTCACGGATGGCGATGCCGGACACAAGGTCGACCCATTTCACGGTACCGGCCTTTTCCGCGATGATCGGCAGAGTGTAGGGATCCCATTCGAACAGCTTGTCGCCACGGGCCACATCGGCACCGTCTTCGACATGCAGCTTGGAGCCGTAACCCAGCTTGTGGCTGGCGCGTTCCTGACCATTCTCGTCGATGATGACCATCGACATCGAACGGGCCATTACGATCCGCTCACCAGACGCGTTTTCAAGTACGTTGGCGTTGCGGAATTCGACCTTGCCGGGCTGGCTGGCCTCAAGGAAGGACTGCTGACCACCCTGCGCAATACCGCCGATGTGGAAGGTCCGCATCGTCAGCTGTGTGCCAGGCTCACCGATGGACTGTGCGGCGATGATGCCGACAGCTTCACCTTGGTTCACCATGGTGCCGCGGGCGAGGTCACGACCATAGCACATGGCGCAGACACCGTCTTCGGCCTCACAGGTTAGCGGCGAACGGATGCGCATGGACGCAACACCAGCCGCCTCGATCGCATCGGCTTTACGCTCGTCGATCAGCTCACCCTTCGTGACAAGAACTTCGTCGCCGCCCGGCACCAGCACGTCATCCGCCGACACGCGGCCAAGGATACGCTCGGCCAAGGACGAGACGACCTCACCATCGTTGACAGCCGCTTCGGCGGTGATCGCCTTGTCGGTGCCGCAGTCTTTTTCACGCACGATGCAATCCTGCGCGACATCGACCAGACGACGGGTGAGATACCCGGAGTTCGCCGTTTTCAAAGCGGTATCTGCCAGACCCTTACGGGCACCGTGGGTCGAGTTGAAATACTCGGACACGGTCAGACCTTCTTTGAAGTTCGAGATGATCGGCGTTTCGATGATCGACCCATCCGGACGCGCCATCAGACCGCGCATACCACCAAGCTGTTTCATCTGTGCGGGCGAACCACGGGCCTTGGAGTGGGCCATCATGTAAACCGAGTTCGGTTCCTGTTCGACGCCGTCCTCGACACGCATGGCAGAAATATCATCCATCATCGCGTCGGCCACAGTGTCGGAACACTTGGACCATGCGTCGATGACTTTGTTGTATTTCTCGCCCTGAGTGATCAGACCGTCCATATACTGCTGTTCGAACTCTTTGACCTGCTCGCGCACGCCATCGACGATCTCCCACTTGGTATCGGGAATAACCATGTCGTCCTTGCCGAAGCTGATGCCAGCGCGGAAGGCTTCGCGGAAGCCCATGGTCATGATCTGGTCACAGAAGATGACAGACTCTTTCTGGCCGCAGTAGCGATAGACGGTGTCGATCACTTGCTGCACTTCGCCTTTCTTGAGCAGGCGGTTGACCAGCTCGAACGGGGCTTTGGCGTTGAGCGGCAGAAGCGCGCCCAGACGGACGCGGCCCGGCGTGGTCTCAAAACGTTGGAACACCTCGTTGCCTTCGTCGTCGATCTGCTTGATGCGGGCGTGGATTTTAGCGTGCAGATGCACTTCGCCAGCGTCCAGCGCGTGCTGAACTTCTTCCACGGACGCGAACGCCATGCCTTCGCCCTTCATACCCGCGCGTTCCAGCGAGGTATAATACAGACCAAGGATCATATCCTGCGATGGCACGATGATCGGAGCACCATTTGCAGGCGACAGAACGTTGTTCGTGGACATCATCAGAACACGGGCTTCAAGCTGTGCTTCCAGCGACAGCGGCACGTGAACGGCCATCTGGTCGCCGTCGAAGTCAGCGTTGAACGCCGAACAGACAAGCGGGTGCAGCTGGATCGCTTTACCTTCGATCAAAACAGGCTCGAACGCCTGAATGCCAAGACGGTGCAGCGTAGGCGCACGGTTCAGCATCACGGGGTGTTCGCGAATGACCTCGTCCAGAATGTCCCAAACCTCGGGACGCTCTTTTTCGACCAGCTTCTTGGCCTGCTTCACGGTGGAGGACAGACCTTTCGCCTCAAGCCGTGAGTAGATGAACGGCTTGAAGAGCTCGAGCGCCATCTTCTTGGGCAGACCACATTGGTGCAGTTTCAGCTCAGGCCCGGTCACGATGACCGAACGACCCGAGAAGTCGACGCGTTTCCCCAGAAGGTTCTGACGGAAGCGGCCCTGCTTGCCTTTCAGCATGTCCGACAGCGACTTCAGCGGGCGCTTGTTGGCACCGGTGATGACGCGGCCACGGCGGCCGTTGTCGAACAGAGCATCGACGGATTCCTGCAGCATCCGCTTCTCGTTGCGCACGATGATGTCGGGCGCGCGGAGTTCGATCAGACGCTTCAGGCGGTTGTTCCGGTTGATCACACGGCGATAGAGATCATTCAGATCGGACGTCGCGAAACGGCCCCCGTCGAGCGGCACCAGCGGACGCAGCTCTGGCGGGATCACGGGCACAACGGTGAGGATCATCCACTCCGGGCGGTTGCCGGATTCGATGAAGTTCTCGACGATCTTGAGACGCTTGATGATCTTCTTGGGCTTCAGCTCACCTGTGGCTTCTTTCAGGTCTTCACGCAGTTGCGCGGCTTCGGCTTCCAGATCAATCGCCTGCAGCATTTCGCGGATCGCTTCGGCGCCGATATTGGCGGTGAAGGCGTCCATGCCGAAGGCGTCTTGGGCGTCCATATACTCTTCTTCGGTCATCAGCTGGCCGTATGTGAGGTCCGTCAGACCCGGTTCGATCACAACGTAGTTCTCGAAATAGAGAATACGCTCCAGATCGCGCAGGGTCATGTCCAGCATCAGACCGATGCGACTGGGCAGCGACTTCAGAAACCAGATATGCGCGACAGGGGCTGCCAGTTCAATGTGGCCCATACGCTCGCGACGGACCTTTTGCAGGGTGACTTCCACACCGCATTTCTCGCAGACAACGCCGCGATACTTCATGCGCTTGTATTTGCCGCACAGGCATTCGTAGTCCTTGATCGGGCCAAAGATACGCGCGCAGAACAGGCCATCACGCTCGGGCTTGAACGTCCGGTAATTGATGGTTTCGGGCTTTTTGATCTCACCGAAGGACCAGCTGAGGATACGCTCGGGCGAGGCCAGCGAGACCTTGATCTCGTCGAACACTTTCGGCGGTGTCAGCGGGTTGAACGGGTTGTTTGTCAGTTCCTGGTTCATTTTCAAATCCTTGAATTCGGGCAGAGGAAAGGTGGGCGGGACCGAGGTCCCTTATTCACCATCCTCCGCGTCCAGGAGTTCCATGTTCAGGCCGAGGCCACGGACCTCTTTGACCAGAACGTTGAACGATTCAGGCACACCAGCCTCGAAGTTGTCTTCGCCTTTGACGATGCTTTCATAGACTTTCGTCCGTCCGGCAACGTCGTCCGACTTGACCGTCAGCATCTCTTGCAGCGTGTAAGCCGCACCGTATGCTTCCAAGGCCCAGACCTCCATCTCACCGAAACGCTGACCGCCGAACTGGGCTTTACCACCCAAAGGCTGCTGCGTGACGAGGCTGTAGGGGCCTGTCGAGCGTGCGTGGATCTTGTCGTCGACCAAGTGGTGCAGCTTCAGCAGATACTTGATGCCGACCGTCACCTTGCGGGCAAACTGCTCGCCTGTGCGACCGTCATACAGCGTCGACTGACCGCTTTCCGAGAAACCAGCGCGGACAAGCGCGTCGTTCACGTCAGCTTCCTTGGCGCCGTCGAAGACGGGCGTTGCGATCGGCACACCACGGGTGACGTTACCAGCTGCTTCCAGCAGGTGATCCTCGTCCATATCGGCGATGCCTTCTTGATAGACATCGTCGCCATAGGCGATTTTCATCGCGTCACGCACAGGCGTCAGGTCACCGGAGCGGCGATACTCACCCAGAGCTTCGTCGATCTGGATACCCAGACCGCGCGCCGCCCAACCCATATGGGTTTCAAGGATTTGCCCCACGTTCATACGCGACGGCACACCCAGCGGGTTCAGCACGAAATCGACAGGGGTGCCGTCTGCGAGGAACGGCATGTCCTCCATCGGGACCACTTTCGAGATCACACCCTTGTTGCCGTGACGACCGGCCATTTTGTCGCCGGGCTGCAGCTTGCGCTTCACCGCCACGAAGACCTTGACCATCTTCATGACGCCCGGGGGCAGATCGTCGCCGCGGCGGACCTTTTCGACCTTGTCCTCGAAACGGGCATCCAAGGCACGCTTTTGCGCCTCATACTGCTCGTTCAGGGCCTCAACACCTTTGGCTTCCTCTTCCGAGCCAAGGGCCAGCTGCCACCACTGACCACGGGTCAGGGTTTCCAACAATTCCTCGGTCACTTCGGAGTTTGCTTTGACGCCTTTGGGGCCTTTGACAGCGGTCTGACCCAGCAGCATACCTTTGAGACGCGCGTAGATGTTCCGATCAAGGATCGCCAGCTCGTCGTCGCGGTCACGGGCGAGGCGTTCGACTTCCTCACGCTCGATCTGCACCGCACGTTCGTCTTTTTCGACGCCGTGACGGTTGAAGACGCGGACCTCAACGACCGTGCCGAAATCACCCGGCGGCAGGCGCAGGGAGGTGTCGCGCACATCGGACGCTTTCTCACCAAAGATGGCGCGCAGAAGCTTTTCTTCCGGCGTCATCGGGCTTTCGCCCTTCGGTGTGATCTTACCGACAAGGATATCCGCAGGGCCCACATCGGCACCGATATAAACGATGCCCGCTTCGTCGAGGTTGCGCAGGGCTTCCTCGCCGACATTGGGGATGTCGCGGGTGATTTCCTCAGGGCCGAGCTTGGTGTCACGGGCGGCGACTTCAAATTCCTCGATATGCACCGAAGTGAAGACGTCGTCGCGCACGATACGCTCAGAAATCAGGATCGAGTCTTCGTAATTGTAGCCATTCCACGGCATGAACGCGACAACCACGTTCTTGCCCAGCGCCAGTTCACCGATATCGGTGCTGGGGCCGTCTGCAATAACCTCACCTTTCGAGACCTTGTCACCCACTTTCACCAGCGGACGCTGGTTGATGCAGGTGTTCTGGTTCGACCGCTGGAACTTGCGCATGCGGTAGATATCGACGCCGGGATCGCCCGGCTCAAAATCTTCCGTGGCGCGCACAACGATACGGGTCGCATCGACCTGGTCGATGATACCGCCGCGTTTCGCCATGATCGCCGCACCAGAATCGCGGGCAACCACTTCTTCGATGCCGGTGCCGACAAGCGGCGCCTCGGCTTGCAGAAGCGGAACGGCCTGACGTTGCATGTTCGAACCCATCAAGGCGCGGTTGGCGTCGTCATTCTCAAGGAACGGAATGAGCGAGGCCGCAACAGAGACCAGCTGCTTGGGCGACACGTCGATCAGATCGACATGTTCGTTGCTTTGCAGCATGTACTCGCCCGCTTGGCGCGTGCTGACCAGATCGTTCACGAACTGACCTTTGTCGTCGAGCTTGGCGTTGGCCTGAGCCACGACATGGCGCATTTCTTCGGTCGCGGACATGTAGTGTACTTCGTCCGTCACCTGGCCGTTTTCGACCTTGCGATAGGGCGTTTCGATGAAGCCATACTTGTTCACCCGGGCAAAGGTGGCGAGGCTGTTGATCAGACCGATGTTCGGGCCTTCCGGCGTTTCAATCGGGCACATCCGGCCATAGTGGGTCGGGTGCACGTCGCGGACCTCAAAGCCAGCACGTTCGCGGGTCAGACCACCCGGCCCAAGCGCGGAAAGACGACGCTTGTGCGTAACCTCCGAAAGCGGGTTAGTTTGGTCCATGAACTGCGACAGCTGCGAGGAGCCGAAGAACTCACGCACAGCGGCGGCTGCCGGTTTGGCGTTGATCAGATCCTGCGGCATGACGGTGTCGATCTCGACCGAGGACATACGTTCCTTGATCGCGCGCTCCATGCGGAGCAGACCGACGCGGTACTGGTTCTCCATCAATTCGCCAACGGAGCGGACACGGCGGTTCCCAAGGTGGTCGATATCGTCGATATCGCCCTTGCCGTCGCGCAGTTCCACCAGCGCCTTGATGCAGGCGACAATGTCTTCCTTGCGCAATGTGCGCTGCGTGTCTTCGGCGTCCAGAGCCAGACGCATGTTCATCTTCACGCGGCCCACGGCAGACAGGTCATACCGCTCGCTATCAAAGAAGAGCGAGTCGAACAGGTTGCCAGCGGCTTCAACAGTGGGCGGCTCGCCCGGACGCATGACGCGGTAGATGTCCATCAGCGCGCTTTCGCGGCTCATGTTCTTGTCCGCGGCCATGGTGTTGCGCATGTAGGGACCGACATTGATGTTGTCGATGTCGAGAACCGGGATATCGGTGATGCCCGCATCAATCAGTTCCTTGATGGAACCGCCGATCACTTCACCGTCTTTGTCCAGCTCCCATGTCAACTCGTCGCCGGCTTCGACGTAAATCGCGCCGGTTTCTTCGTTGATGATGTCCTTGGCGACGAACTTGCCCTGAATATGCTCGAACGGCACCAGCAGTTCAGTCACTTCGCCTTCGTCGATCAGTTTCTTGACCGCGCGCGGGGTGACTTTCTTACTGGCCTCGGCGATCACTTCACCGGACTTGGCGTCGACCAAATCGAATGTCGGACGGGTGCCGCGCACACGCTCGGGGAAGAACTTGGTGACCCAGCCTTTGTTCTTCTTCAGCTTGTAGGACACGGTGTCGTAATAGGCATCCATGATGCCTTCCTGGTCCAGACCCAGCGCATAGAGCAGGGTCGTGACAGGCAGTTTCCGGCGACGGTCGATGCGCGAAAAGACAAGGTCCTTGGCGTCGAACTCGAAGTCCAGCCAACTGCCGCGATAGGGAATGATCCGGCAGGCAAAGAGAAGTTTACCGGAGGAATGCGTTTTGCCTTTGTCGTGGTCAAAGAACACGCCCGGCGAGCGGTGCATCTGGGAGACGATCACACGCTCGGTGCCGTTCACCACAAAGGTGCCGTTCGGTGTCATCAGGGGCATGTCGCCCATGAACACGTCCTGTTCCTTGATGTCCTTGACCGATTTCGCACCGGTGTCTTCGTCCACATCAAACACGATGAGGCGCAGCGTCACCTTCAAAGGCGCGCTGTAGGTCATGTCACGTTGCTGACATTCCTCAACATCGTATTTGGGCTTTTCGAGCTCGTATTTCACGAACTCAAGCACGGAGGTTTCGTTGAAATCCTTGATCGGGAAGACCGACTGGAAGACGCCTTTGATGCCTTCGCCGTCAAGCGGCTCTGGCTGGTCGCCGGATTTCAGGAACAAATCGTAGGAACTTTTCTGAACCTCGATGAGGTTGGGCATCTCCAGAACTTCGCGGATTTTGCCGTAATATTTGCGCAAGCGTTTCTGACCTAGGAAGGACTGAGCCATGTGCGTCGTCACCTTTCAATTCTCATCGGATGCATCAGCGGTCGGGCCCCCGCGATGCGCCCAGTTGAGACAGGATAAGTTCGGCCAATTCATGCACTCCGTCCCACCGGCGTGCTCCCGACCACTGAACCTTCCTTAAGAGGGGTCTTTTCAAAGGCCCCCGTTAAGACAGGTTTGGCTGGAGCGGGATTTCTCCCCCTCCAGCCGCAAACCAAGCGAACGCTTGATTACTTGACTTCGACTTCTGCGCCAGCTGCTTCCAGCTTGCCCTTGATGTCTTCTGCTTCGGCTTTGTCGACGCCTTCTTTGACGGCTTTGCCGCCAGCTTCGACCAGCTCTTTTGCTTCTTTGAGGCCCAGGCCAGTGATGGCGCGGACTTCTTTGATGACGTTGATTTTCTGAGCGCCAGCGGCTTTCAGGATCACGTCAAATTCGGTTTGCTCTTCGCCGCCACCGGCAGCTTCGCCGCCAGCTGCGCCAGCAACCATCACAGCGCCGCCAGCTGCGGGCTCGATGCCATACTCGTCCTTGAGGATGGTTTTCAGTTCTTGGGCTTCCAGGAGCGTCAGACCGACGATCTCTTCAGCAAGTTTCTTCAGATCAGCCATTTTAGACTCTTTCCGTTTTCTAAGTGTGTTCCAACGTCAGGGATACCCCTACGCAGATCAGAGGTTGCTTTACGCGGCCGCTTTGTCCTCGACCGTCGAAATGATGCTTGCGATGTTCGAAGCAGGTGCCCCGATCGCGCCGGCGATGTTGGAAGCAGGTGCACCGATGCAGCCCACGATCGAAGCAATAAGCTCCTCACGCGACGGCATTGCGGCGACGGCTTTCACACCAGCGACGTCCAACGCGTTCTCGCCCATGGCACCGCCGAGGATCTCCAGCTTGGAGTTCTCTTTGGCGTATTTCTCGACGACCTTGGCAGCTGCCACGGGGTCCTC
This sequence comes from Cognatishimia sp. MH4019, assembly GCF_020177595.1. GTDB lineage: Bacteria > Pseudomonadota > Alphaproteobacteria > Rhodobacterales > Rhodobacteraceae > JAHTBL01. The sequence goes on from NZ_JAHTBL010000002.1 coordinate 135,718, forward strand.
GGAATAGGCAAGAACGGTCATACCCGTCAGAAGACCAGCAATGCTTGCGCAGGGCTGACCCTCAAGGGCGATCTTGGCGAGCCTGTTTTTGGCAACGCGAACGGACCCGCCTGCTTCACGCATTTGCGCACGCAGGTCCTGCATTTCAGCAACCGTGAGACCCTCGTAGTGGGAAACCACAACGACGCCAGAGCTTTCGAAGATCTGGCCGAGTTCCTCGACCACTTTCTCTTTCTGGGCTCTATCCACAGTTTTACTCCAAATTTGGAAGGGTTCCCCCTCCGGCTCTCGTAACGACATCAGACTTGATGTCGGTTAGTCCGAACGGGCAACACTCTTACAAGCTCCGGAGGAGCCTCTTCGAGAATTGGTCTTTCCCGTCTCGGGCAGGATTTATCAGAACCGAATCTGACCCGCCGTCTCGGACGATGCCGCAACGCGACAGAGGCGCGACATATGCCCTGATCGGCAAAGTGTCAATGGGCTTTTGGGCAAGACCGGCAACCGCGCCGGAATACGCCACTTCTTCCGCGCCAAAACGCAGCTTAAAACGGGGCCAAAACGGGGTTGTGACTGGCCCTTGGGACCCACACGAGGTAGTTTCGCGTTTGTGCGATGTTACGCACCACCAAGGAGACATTTGATGCTGACCAAACGCCATTTCATTCTGACAAGCGCCGCCCTGTTCTCGGCACCGATCCAGGGGATCGCACAGGACGCGCCGCGCCCGATTTCTGATCGGTCAAAATGGGCAGCCTGGGATGCAAGGGTCACGCCAGCGAATTACGACCCGGCGACGTCCAACCCATGGGGTGTGCATCGCCGCTTCTTGCCGCGGATGGTTGAAGCCAATGCGAACCTGACCCCCGGTGATATCCATGTCGATGCGGTGGCGCGCTATCTTTATCACATCCGCGAGGGCGGCACCGCGATGCGGTATGGCGTGGCCATCGCCCGGGGCGATCTTTACGAGCCCGGCACCTACACGATCCGGCGCAAAGCGCGCTGGCCCACCTGGACGCCAACCGCCGCGATGATCAAACGCGACCCGCAGCTTTACGAGCAGCATGCAGATGGGATGAATGGCGGGCCAACCAATCCGCTAGGCTCACGCGCGTTCTATCTCTATGAGGGCAACCGCGACACGTATCTGCGTATCCATGGCTCTCCCAGCCCCCGCTCTATCGGGGGGCGCGCAAGTTCAGGCTGTGTGCGGATGATCATGGCCCATATCAACGGGCTATATGATCAGGTGAACACTGGCGTTACAGCGTTCCTTTATCCACCCGAAGAACTGATTTCGGCGCGCAGCTAAGCCTCGCTTTCGGCTGCCGTCTCGGCGGGTCGGCTGCAGATCGGACGCCCCTCGCGCGTGCGCAGCGGCAGCAGCGTCGTCTCGACCGGGCCGACATAGCGATAGACGTAACAACCATCGACGGAATCAATCTTGACGCGGGTCAGGTCCTGATTGGGGGCTGCGATCTCAATGACGCGCTCAGGCACGTTGGTCATGAACCCCGACGCACTGCCCCCGCTGCCCATCGGCATCCCGTCGCATGCGGCCAAAAGCAAAACAGCGGCTCCAGCAAACCAAACCCGAGTATTCATATGTGTCATCCTTCAATCATCCGATTTACGGACTAGGATACTCCGCGCTGGATGTAAAATCCTCTTGGCGTAGGCATGGAAGCCGACATGAAAAAAGCACCGATGGCTCCACCGGGGCTTTTCTATCTGATAGGCGCTTTGGCTTTACGCCTCTGTCGCAGCGTCAGCTGCCGCTTCCATCACAAAAGCATAGTTCTTCTCGGTCGCGACAGCACGTGCATCGCGGATATAGGCCTGCGACGATGGAATTGTCAGCGGGTTCATCATCGCGCGCTGCGCTCCGGCAATCTCGGCTTGGAGTTGGTCACAATCCGTTTCATTATCTTCCCCGTATGATACTAACACGAAAGTTCTTGCGCTGAGGGTGTGACCTGTCAGCAACTAAGTTGAACAGGCGGCCGCTTTGACGCAGCGCTTTGCTAAGCCGCTGTTGTTCAGACGAAATGGTTCAACAGTTTAAATCTGAAACAGCGGCCTGCCGTTTTTGGCATGGCGTGATACGAGCCGCCGCGCGACATGCCCTATGGGCACCGCACGCGATGGTTGGGGCGCAACATCCAGCAATCCGGGAAACAGAAGTTGCAACTCTTTGATGACGTCAGCGCCCAGAGCCTTTTGCGCCTGCTCGCCAAGCAACAATGATTCCGTCGGCGCGCCCTCGGCGAAGATGATCTCATGCTTCTCGAAAAGCAGGTGGATATAAACGATCTGCGTCAGGTCATCCGCCAAGGCGATACCGGGCAAACCTGTCAGCTTTCGTGCAGCGACCAGCACCTCGTCCTTGCCTATCATGCGCTGCGCGATGCGCGACCGCAGCAGCATCCGATGTTGCGGTGATATGATCAGGTCACGCTCTGGCAACCCGGCCCCAAGGGCGCCCTGCGCGATCCGCACTGGGATCAGATCCCCTTTGACGGGGCAAGTGGAGCGTCCAATCCAGCGGATGGGTTGTGCGCCGTTATCACGGGTCTGGACCAGATCGCCAACGCGCAGCTTTTCCACCAGCACAGGGCCAGCCGGTGTGAGGATCTCAACACCTTCGGTAAAACAGGGCACGAAATCAAAAGTCTCGCGCGAGGCGTTCATGCCGGAGAAATTGTTGCCAGACAGGCTGTCGAGCGAGATGGATTGGATCACACCGGCTTCAAGATCTGCCTGATCCGCATTGGCTGAAAACTCGGGCGCGAGATAGGTGTTGCCGGCGGTATCCTGAAACACGACAGCCGTGATTGTGGCGGTGGTGCCATCGCCATAGGTGATTGTTGCGTTATAGACGGACGTGCCGTCAAAAAACTGATCAGGGCCACCATTAATGCTAAACGTGTCATTGGCCAAAGCGTTGTCCATATCAAACACGCCCGATGAGCCACCGCCCGAGCCGGTGCTACCCGGTGAAAAACTCTGAAAATTATCGACCAGCGGATTATTGGCATCGCCAAAGGTCAACCCGACCAGCGCCGATGCATTCTCGGCGGTGGTATTGCCCTCAACCGGGTCAATCGCCGCAAGGTTACCCAAAGAGATAACATTGAACGTTGTGGGCATATCACTTCACCTTGTCGGTCCGACGCATCCAAGCCGGCGACGATTCAATAGTTAACGTGGTCAGACCTGCGCGAAGAAACTGGCCTAAGCATGGCATAACAGCGACGATTCGGCGGCAGCCCGATACAATGACCCTAACGCAAAGCCATGACGGGCCATAGCCAAACACAGAAAAAAAGGCGCGCAAAAGCACGCCTTCTTTCAATATTTCTGGTCGGGATTTAGTTCCCTGCGGCGTTATCCACCGAGATCGAGACGCCCGGACCCATTGTCGAGCTGACAGCGATCTTTTTCATGTAGGAGCCTTTGGCGCCTGCGGGCTTGGCCTTGGCGACCGCATCCACGAAAGCGCGGATGTTTTCGACCAGCTTGGCCTCATCAAACGAGGCTTTGCCAACGCCTGCGTGCACGACGCCTGCTTTTTCGGCTTTGAACTGCACTTCACCGCCTTTGGCGGCTTTGACAGCGGCTTCCACATCCATGGTGACCGTGCCCACTTTGGGGTTCGGCATCAGGTTGCGGGGGCCAAGGACCTTACCAAGACGACCTACGATGGGCATCATGTCAGGTGTCGCGATGCAGCGATCAAAGTCGATCTTTCCGCCCTGTACGATCTCCATCAGGTCTTCGGCTCCGACGATGTCAGCACCGGCCTTTTCGGCTTCTTCTGCCTTGGGGCCACGGGCGAAGACAGCGACGCGGACGTCCTTGCCTGTGCCGTTGGGCAGGCTGACCACACCGCGGACCATCTGGTCTGCGTGGCGCGGGTCAACACCAAGGTTCATCGCGATCTCGACGGTCTCGTCGAATTTCGCGTTTGCATTGCCTTTGACCAGAGCGACCGCTTCTTCAACGGTGACGTCCTGCTTGCCAGCGAAAGCCTCGCGGGCGGCGGTTGTGCGTTTTCCGAGCTTAGCCATGATTATTTAACCTCGATACCCATCGACTTGGCGGAGCCAAGGATGATCTGCATTGCGCCTTCGATGTCGTTGGCGTTGAGGTCCTTCATTTTCGCTTCCGCGATTTCACGAACCTGCTTGGTGGTGACCGAGCCGACCACTTCGCGCGACGGGTTGTTGGCACCCGACTTCAGCTTGGCGGCTTTCTTCAGGAAGTAAGACGCAGGCGGCGTCTTGATGTCCATCGTGAAGGACTTGTCCTGATAATAGGTGATCACGGTCGGGCATGGTGCGCCCGGATCAAGCTCCTGCGTCTTGGCGTTGAACGCCTTGCAGAATTCCATGATGTTGATGCCGCGCTGACCCAGTGCCGGTCCTACGGGCGGCGACGGGTTTGCTTGTCCGGCGGGCACTTGCAATTTCATCGTGCCAGCGACTTTCTTGGCCATGAGGCCTCTCCTTCTTTCAACACCCCTTGGTCGCGACCGCGGGGCTTTGGGTTGCGTGGTCCGGCTTGGCGCACGCGTGCGCCTCCCCTCCCACGTTGATCACGTCAGCTCTGTTTGGAGACCTGCGTGTATTCCAGTTCGACCGGGGTGGCCCGGCCAAAGATCGAGACCGTCACCTTGAGGCGCTGGTTCTCGTCGTCCACTTCTTCGACCATGCCGTCGAAATCCTCGAACGGGCCGTCGTTAACCTTCACCTTCTCGCCAACCTCGAAATGGATCAGCGTGCGCGGAGCGGCCTCGCCTTCCTCGACGCGGCCCAGGATGGCCTGCACTTCGGCGTCGCGCATCGGCATCGGGCGGCCCTGAGGCCCCAGGAAACCGGTGACACGATTGATCGAGTTGATCAGGTGGTAGCCTTCGTCGGTCATCTCCATGCGGACCAGCACATAGCCGGGCATGAAGCGCCGCTCGGTCGTGACTTTCTTGCCGCGACGCACTTCGATCACTTCTTCGGTGGGGACCAGAACCTCTTCGATCTGGTCCTCAAGCTCGGCTTCCACAACAGACGTGCGGATTTGCTCGGCGATCTTCTTCTCGAAGTTCGACAGAACGCTTACCGAATACCACCGTTTGGCCATGCTGCTGCACCTTTATACGTCAGGACTTGCGCCCCGAAATTCCGTGTTCTCTTGCAAGGGCGCGGCCCCTGCGTCGCCCTGAATTAAATGCGGCGCGCCACTCGAATCGAAGCGCGCCGTCAGGGAAGTGGGCTGCGTTTACATCCCACCCCGCGTCAGATCAAGGGGGCGGCGTGTGCAAGCCGCGGGAATTTCCCTACGAAAGGCCGAATTACCCCCTTTGAGCGTCGCGCACCCGAAGGACTCTTCCCGCTTGCGGTAGCATTCGTTCAGTGATGTGCTTGGCTGAAGAGACTGTTGAGGCAAGTTAGCATGCAAGACGCACCAATGCAGGTTTTTGGGACAGATGATCTGGTCGATGACCTGCACGCCTTGGGACTGCAGAGGGGTGACGGTGTTTTTGTACATTGCGCCTTGGGTCAAATCGGACATGTGATCGGTGGCCCGCGCGGCGTGATTGAGGCTTTGATCAAAACCGTGGGCGATATGGGCCTGATCGGCATGCCCGGCTTTTCAACCGATGCCTACGATCCATCAGACACCTTCGGCATCACCCTGTCCGAGGCAGAACACGCCCGCATCAGGGCGCAGGTGCCTGGGTTCGACAAAGACCGGTCCAATGTCAGCGCGAACGGTGCCGTCGCCGAGGGTTTTCGCACATGGCCAGGCGTCGTGCGCAGTCCACATCCGACCACGTCGGTCTTGTTGTTCGGCAAAGACGCCGAAGAACATGCAACACCTCATGATCCAGCGGGCTGGGCAACAGGGCCAGAGACACCTTGGGGACACCTCATGCAGCGGCCTGATATGAAAATTCTGCTGATCGGTGTGGGCTGGAATCGATGCTCTGCCCTGCATGCCGCCGAAAGCCTTGCACCCCACAAGCGCACCAAGACCCGGCATTTCAAAGATGCCGCGACGGGCGAATGGACCACCGCGCCGGATGTTGCGGATGATCGGGACAGGTTGTTCCCGCTGGTCGGCACTGATTGGGAGAAAGACGGCACGGTCACCCAAGGCAAGCTGGGCAATGCGCTTTGCCGTGTGACTGGCTACAAAGAACTCGTGACCTATGCCGCTGAGTGGATCAACACGCGTAATCAGGCGGATGGTGTAGCAGCCGGTTAGAAAAGCGGATGATGATGCGCGCGATAAACCACGCGAGGTGATCTACCCGAAGGTCGTCAGAACGAACTGCAATCCGCTGCGGATCAAAAGATCGACCAGAAAGAAAAAGATCGCCGTCAGTGTCGCCATGATGAAGACCATCACGGTGGTCAGCAACACTTCGCGCCGGGTTGGCCAAACGACCTTGGCAACTTCTGCGCGCACTTGCTGGATGAACTGAAGCGGGTTGGCCATTGCCATGATCTCTCCTGCGCGGATGCGCGTAACGTGGTTTGGGATCACATACGCAAGCGGGATGTTGATTGCAAGATGCGCTGTCGCGCCCAGGGTGCGGGCTTTGCAGGCGGAACCACTTTGCTGCTGGAAAGGATAGCCGCAGCGGAATCCCGCCAATCTGAGCAAGATCAAAGTGCGGCGGTTGCGCGCGGCTATACTGTCCTGAAAGACCCCAACAGAAGGAGCACATCATGCCGAGCAGATTTCACACCAAACCCCTTATCGCCGCCCTGTCCGCTGCCGCCCTCGCAGGCTGCGTGGCCGAACCTGAAGAAGACCGGACGGACGTCCTGCAGGGGCAGAGCCTGTTCATGGCGCAATGTGCGGCGTGTCACGGCGATGACGGGCGCGGCGCAGGCGCGGCTTCGCTGGGGCTCGGTGCACCGCCCCCGTCGCTGACCACGCTCAGCGCCCGCAATGACGGGGTATTTCCGCGTGACTACGTGATGACCATGATTGACGGGCTTACCCGGCAAGGACACCCCGACATCGCGATGCCAGAGTTCGGCGCGCAGGATATGGGTCCGCTGATTCAGGTCGAGGAAGACGGTATCTCGACCCCGGTCCCGGCCAATCTGCTGGCGCTGGCCAATTATCTGGAAGCCATTCAGGAGTAAGCGGCGACGTGGTTAATCGCGGGCCGCAATCTGTGCGGGATCAAGATAACCAAAGCGCTTTGCCACATCCGGATGAGTTGTCCAATCGTCGAGCTTGCGCCAGCGATCGCTGACCTCCACGCGGGAATCGTTGGTGAAATGCACCGACCGAACCCACATGGCAACGCGTTTGACCATGTGGCAGCCCGCCCGTTTCGGCGCGCCTTGATGGTCGATGCCGAAGATGTTCTTCTTGCCAGGCATGGACAGCATCGCGAGGCCCAGATTGATGTAAGGATAAGCGTGTTGATACAGCTCCGGCACGCTGTCCGCCTCGTCGCTGATCGCCAGACCGTACCCGTGCGAATAGGAGATAAACCGCGGCCCGGTCTCGGTCTTTGTGACCTCTGGCAGATACGCCCGCATATCGCTTCGTAACCGGCTGATATAGTCACTTGAAAGCCCGTCATCATCGTCCAGAACGACCTGCATGATCGGCGCTGTCTCATACTTCTGCTGCATGAACAGCCGCAGGAATTTACGCGCGTAGGCAGGGCGTCTGGCATGGATGGTATATTGGCCGGGCTGCAGCATTTCTTTGCAGATGGCCCGCAGCTTGGCGAACGTATCCTCCGGCAGGTCTTCACTGGTCAGAATGAAAAGGTGAAAGTTCTGGTCGTCCTGCGCGGCCAATGACGCCAACGCAACCGTCTTGAGCAGATGCAGCCGCATCGCAAGACGCTCTTGATCAAAGAGCAACTCCTTGTCGCGGGATGTATCGCTTTTCCAGCCGGATTTTCCGAAATATGCAAAGCGCATGGCGATCACGATGTCGATCTGATCGACCTGCTCAACTGTCAGCGCAAGCGGGGCCTCACCCGGCACTTCGGCAACCTCTTGAACATCTTTACCAGCCATCACTACAGCTCCGCGCATGGGTCTTTTAGTGCTTCAAGTATGACAATGCCCGCGCCAAAGGGAAAGACGGCACACTGGCTTTTCTCGGTGCTGCGATAAGAAGGAAGGTGGCTTGGCAGGGGCTGAGGGACTCGAACCCACGACCCTCGGTTTTGGAGACCGATGCTCTACCAACTGAGCTAAACCCCTAAAGCCGAGGGTTGGATAGGGGGGATTGCGCGGGTTGGCAAGGGGTTTGCGCCCTGTCGAGGTAGTGCATCACGCGAATTTATCAGAAGGCTCCGATGCTTTGACTAATTTGCCCATTCTCCGAAATCGAGCAAAGCCCCGGGCAGACGGTCATAGTAGTTCGGCAAGGGGTTGAGCGTCGGGAAAGCAATCAACGTGTTGGCTGTCAGGAGGGCCATCAGGACAAGCGGCGTGAACACCTGCACACATCGCTCCGCACCCTTTGCGTCGATCCGGCACAAGAGTGCCAGCATCATATAGCCTTGCAGGATCGCCAGCGATGCAAAGCGGGACAGGTCATAGGCGATCAGCAAAACACCCAACGGCCCTACCACGACAAGCGCAATGGCAATACGGTCCAAGGTCAGTCGATGCCCCGTAAGCATCAATAACCAACGTAACAAGACGGCAGTATAGACCAACGCGACAGGGAGGACCCAGCTTCTCTCAAAAAGATAGGTCACGTCTTCCCAGCCCACCGCATAACGAGGGACATCCCCGTCGCGAAACGCGACAACCGCGTCGAGTGCGAAAACGCGCACGTTGAAATCAAGGGCGCGGGCGTCAACTTCTGTCGTGATCCGCGCCAGCGCCTCGTCGGCAAACGGGGTCCACAGCATCAGCAAGACGGCAAGGCCACCCGCCGCGATCACAGGCAACGGCGCGGCAAGACGACCCCCCTGAAGCCAGAGCTGCCCTGCCAAGAGGACAGCAAGCGTTCCGGCCATCGCTTCGTGGATCAGAACCCCGATACAGCAGAGCAGACATTTGACCGCGACCGCCCCAAGGCCTTTGCCCGGCACCCAAAGCGCAGCAACTCCAAGCAGCATTAGCACTCCGTCTAGATAACCGGTGTTGCCCAAAAACGTGGCGAGCGCGAAGGACGTGATCGCCACAAGGCCAAGACCAAGCCCTGTCACATTCTCTGGCAGGTTGCGCGCCATCCAAAGGGTAAATGCCACACCACCAAGTACCGACAGCGTGATCGCGATGACATGGGCTTGCGCATTGCTCAGCCCGTCAAAGCCGATCCACTGGATCAATTCGCCCAGCAAGGCGCGCCGGGTGATGCCCAGATCATAGGAAAACAGATAATGGGTCTGCGCCCATTCGTTAGGCGGTTTGATCTTGGCAAGCGCCATGCAGGCAAAAACGCCCAGTAGCACCCCCGTCATCCGAGACCGGCTGACCTCTGCCCCCATCACTCTGCCTCTGTTTGTTCTTTTTCAAAGAGAATGCCCTACAGGCCATGACAGGGCAAAAGAAAAAGGCCGCCCCGGATGGGACGGCCTTTCCTATTCCTGATTCTTGGCTAGGGGCAAATTGACCCAAGGGCCAATAGCCTGCCGCTTTTACTCGTGGATTTTCGACACGACGCCGGCACCGACGGTGCGGCCGCCTTCGCGGATGGCGAAGCGGAGGCCTTGCTCCATCGCGATCGGTGCGATCAGTTCCACGTTGAACTTCAGGTTGTCGCCCGGCATCACCATCTCGGTGCCCGAGGGCAGCTCAACCGTGCCCGTCACGTCCGTCGTACGGAAGTAGAACTGCGGGCGGTAGTTCGCGAAGAACGGCGTGTGACGGCCACCCTCATCCTTGGTCAGGATGTAGGCTTCGGCCTCGAACTTCGTGTGCGGGTTCACCGAACCCGGCTTGCACAGAACCTGACCACGCTCGACGCCTTCACGGTCCACACCGCGCAGCAGGGCACCGATATTGTCGCCAGCTTCACCACGATCCAGCAGCTTGCGGAACATTTCCACGCCCGTGCAGGTCGTCTTCGAGGTGTCCTTGATGCCGACGATTTCGATCTCGTCGCCCACGTTGATCACGCCGCGCTCGACACGACCGGTCACAACCGTACCACGACCCGAGATCGAGAACACGTCCTCGATCGGCATCAGGAACGGCTGGTCCACAGCGCGCTCGGGCGTCGGGATGTATTCGTCAACGGCAGCCATCAGCTTCTTGATCGACTCTTCGCCGATCTCCGGGTCGCGGCCTTCCAGAGCGGCCAGCGCCGAGCCGGGGATGACGGGGATGTCGTCGCCGGGATACTCGTAGGAGGACAGCAGTTCGCGGATCTCCATCTCGACGAGCTCAAGCAGCTCTTCGTCATCGACCTGGTCAACTTTGTTCATGTAGACGACCATCTTCGGGATGCCGACCTGACGGCCGAGCAGGATGTGCTCGCGCGTCTGGGGCATCGGGCCGTCAGCAGCGTTCACAACCAGGATCGCGCCGTCCATCTGAGCGGCACCGGTGATCATGTTCTTGACGTAGTCGGCGTGGCCGGGGCAGTCGACATGGGCGTAGTGACGCGCGTCGGTCTCATACTCCACATGCGCGGTCGAGATCGTGATCCCGCGCGCTTTCTCTTCCGGCGCACCGTCAATCTGGTCATAGGCCTGGAAATCACCGAAATACTTCGTGATCGCTGCCGTCAGTGTCGTCTTGCCGTGGTCAACATGGCCAATCGTGCCAATGTTAACGTGCGGTTTGTTACGCTCAAACTTTCCCTTTGCCATACCGAAAGGCGCCTTCTTTTCAGGGGGTCCACCCGACCCCGTTTCAACATCGCGGGCGATGTATTGGCTATTGGCGCGGAAATCAAGCGTTAGCTAGCCTCCACTACCACGGCTGTTGCGCGTGTTGAGTTAAGGCACGTCGACGCGCACGTCCGAATTGCCCGGAACGATCACATCGTTCTGTGTCGGCTGGGTTTGTGGTGCCGCAGAGCGCGCATCGGGGCGGGGCAGCTCTTCCGGCGCCTCCATCTGAGCGCCGTCGAGCGATTTGACCGGCTCACCCGCGACGGCCTGAGCGTTTTCTACCGGGTCATCGACAATCCGGTCAGACGTCGTGATCAGCCATGTATCCTTGTTCTGGATCAGCCAATCCTGAATGCGCTTGGCCGCATTGAAGCTGAGCGTTTCGATCTGCTGTTCCTTGGTCTTGGTCAGACCGGACCCGATCAGCGTATCGCCGTCTAGGTTCTCGAAGATCGTCAACTGATGCGGCTCTTCGGTCAGCTTTTTGCCCTGACTGTCATCCCAGACATTCACCGCAACGATCAGAACCGACTTGGGCGACAGCACAATCGGAATCCCCGGAGGTGCCAGCGCATAGCCTTGAACCGTTACACCCAGATGAAAGAGCCCTTGGCCACGGTAGCCATCCAACCGGTCATCGACCGCTTTGAACAGCGCCTCTTCCCACTGCTCGGGCGTCGCGGTGCGCGACACCGGGCTTTTCACCGCACCATCAGCCACAACAATGTTATGGCCTAGACGGAATGTTCCCATATCGGGAAGCTCGTCAGGCAATTCGGTTTGCCCACATGCTGTCACTGTCAGGGCCAGAAGGCCAATTCCCAAAACTCTCGCGATCATGCGCATAAGCTCCTATCGGTTGGCACGCGGGTTAGACCATCCGGCGCGCACGCGCAATGTGGCGCGGTTTACATCCTGGTGAGCGGTCATACCTATGGTGCATGAACCCGACCGCCCGCCTTCCTGTCCGCGTCCAACTGGGCACCGAGCCGCTTTCGATCCTGCAAAGCTTTGCCGCCGCGCGCAGCAACATCCTGTCGATTATTCCTGCGCAAGCCACGCGCGAGCGGATCATCTCGGGCCGCACGGTGCTGCCGTGGCACATGGTGATGGACCCACAGGCCAATCGCGAAGTTTTGCTGGAAAAGCTGGACAATTACCCGAAATCCGACATCACGAAAGACATTCTGCGCCCTGCCATTGGCGAAAGCCTGTTTGTGGCCGAGGGCAAGGATTGGCGCTGGCAGCGGCGCGCTTCGGCACCTGCCTTTTCCCCGCGCAATATTGCGGAACTGACCCCGATCATGACCCGTGCGGCCGAAGCCTCTGCTCAGCGCATTTCCGCTGCGGCCACACCGGGGCGGGCGCTCAACCTCTTTGACGAGATGGTCGCGACAACCTTTGACGTGATCGCAGATGTGACGTTCTCGGATGACAATATGTTCGACCAGCAAGCCGTCCATGACGCGATTGACCGCTATATCGAACAGGCCGCGCGCGTTTCGATCCTTGATATTCTGGGCTTTCCCACATGGGTGCCGCGCCCCGGTCGCATGATGGCGATGCCCGCGATGCGCAAGATGAAGGATCAGGCCGATGCTGCGATTGAGCGCCGTCGCACAGTGCCGGACGCCGCACAGCCCGATCTGCTGAGCCTTTTGGTCGACGCCGCCGATGACAAAACCGGGCGCACGATGACCACGGGCGAGCTGCGCGACAACCTGCTGACCTTCATTGTGGCCGGTCATGAAACGACCGCGCTGACGCTCAGTTGGGCGCTTTATCTGTGCGCGTTTGATCCGTCGGTGCAGGACAAGGCCCGCGCGCAAGCCCAAGATGTGCTGGGCGACCGCGCCGCAACGGCAGAGGATGTGATCAACCTGCCCTATATCCGCCAGATCATTGACGAGACCTTGCGCCTTTACCCAGCAGGCGGGTTCCTGTCGCGGACCGCGCAGGAGGACGACACGCTAATGGGCCAGCGCATCAAGGCGCGCGATACGGTGATGCTGCCAGTTTATGCCCTGCACCGGCACCACGGTCTGTGGGATGATCCGGATGCGTTCAACCCGGACCGCTTTGCCGATCCAAAGGCGATTGACCGCTACGCTTATCTTCCGTTCAGCGACGGCCCGCGCATTTGCATCGGGGCCAGTTTCGCGCTGCAAGAGGCGGTGATCATTCTTGCGACACTTCTGGCGCGGTTCAAATTCACCTCCGTGCCGGGGCGTGACCCGGACCCGGTGATGATCCTGACATTACGGCCCGAAGGTGGCGTGTGGCTGACGGTCGAGCCTGCCTAGTCGCAGATCGTCTTTAACGCCTGCCACTCGGCATCGGTGAGACTGGGCGTATACTCCGCTTCCGACCCGCTGGCCTCGGCCCGTTCGATCCGGCTGACCAGATCGGGATGCGCCATGAAGTGATCCAGCAAGCTGGGTTGATCACCGTTGAGTTGCTCGAACCGCTCGAACATGCGCGCAAGGCCAAGCGGTGAAACGCCAGCCGCCTCAAGCGTCTCGGACGCAAAGATATCGGCGTTCATCTCGGCCTCTTGACTGTAGCTCGCCTGGATCAGCCGCTCTGCGAGAAAGAGCACAACGGCACCGCCTGCAAAATCACCAAAAAGCAAGCCCAGCACCCCGATGGACCCGGCGGAACGCAACGCCATCCGCGAGGGATCGCGGGCGACAACATGGCCAACCTCATGGGCAAAGACGGCTGCAATCTCGTCAGGGTCTTCGGCCATATCCAACAACCCGTCAAACAGCACGACATAGCCGCCGGGCAGCGCGAAGGCATTGATCATCTCGTGATCCAGAACGCGCACAGTCAACGGATAAGGCAGATCGACCGTCTCGGTCAGACGCGCCTCCATCTTGGCCAAAGCGGCCAGCCCATCAGGGCTTTCGCACATCGGGACCGGATCAAGCCCGGTATTGTCCAATGCAGTGCGGATCTGCTCGAACGTGGTATCGCCCAGCGCCTTTTCTCCGCTGGGCGGTAGGAACGTCGCCAGTTGATTGGCCATCACCGGCACAAGAACGAAAATAATCAATGCGACCGACGCAACGGCGGCAACTGACCAGCCAAGCAGCTTTCCTGCATTCTGCACCGGTGGGCGCTTTGCCAAGGCTGGTGCGGCGCCTTCGATCTGCCGCGCGAAGCCCTTGTCCCGCAAAACCAGCCGGGTGACAGGATCGCCGGCCTGCGCGAGCACCAGATCGGTGGGATGCGCCTGATCCAGAAGGCGGCGCAGCTTGCCGAGGGGCCAGTGCAACGCCTCTCCGTCGCCCGGCGCAATCACCAATTCCGTCGCGGTCAGCGTCACTGCGACGCGCAGCGGCAAAGCCCGTTCGCCATCCATCAAATCGCCGAAGACCGGCGGTGCAGGCGTACTCCAGACCTCATCACGCAGGGTCATATCGCAGCCCCCACATCCAGCGCTTCGGCGAAACCTTCGGCCTCGGCAAATTCATCGCGGGGGCGTTGACGGATGTCGGTCAAGGCACCGGGATTTTGCACACTGAGCGATTGTGCGTAATGCGCCGCCAACGGTAGCCCGACGAAGACCTGACTGAGCACGTTCCACATCAGAAAGATGGTAAAATACAGCATGATCGTCAGGGCGGTGGTGATCCAGAACGGCACATTTGACAGCGCCTGAAACATCTCGACATCGAACTCCGCACCCATTTGCGCAGCCCCGCCAATAACCGACATCACAGCCGCAAAAATCACGATAAACAGCCCAAAGAACAACGCGCCCACGACGGTGTAGACCAGCGCATAGCCGACGCTGTAAATCTTCATCACGCGGCCTGTCTTGGGCTCCGCTTTCAAGGCGATGCCGCCCAACGTCTTGTGACTGGTCAACAGGCGCAGCGATTGCACCCGAAAATGAATGGCCCCGAACATCAGCCAGAACAGCGCAACAGGCAGGATGAAAAGGGTGCTTTCGTCCCCATAAGCGCCTGCCAAAACTGTGCCAACAGTCAGCCCGACCGCGATCAACAGGTGCTTCATCGGCGGATAAAGCATCGTCCATGTGCCGCCCTGATGCAGACGCTTATCCCCGAAAAACGTGCGGTCCGCGCGGTATTTCTCAAGGTAGAAAACCTGTCGCGGCAGCAGCAAACCCGCCGTCGCGATCGTGGCCAGCCAGTGCAGCGCCGCGCGCCATGCATAACCCCACGCGCCGGGTTCCAGCCCGAAACGAATGCCGCGCCACCGGGTGCGCGCAAGGATGTAGCGCCGCGCGCGATATTGCGCAAAAAAGATGATGGGTAGGATGCCGATGAAAGACAGCGCATACGCCGCCCCATTTCCGGCAAAAAGCGAAAAGCTGGCAAACATCAGGATCAGGTTCACGATGCCGATATAAAAAGCCAGAAAGACCACAGCGACGAGGAACCCAAGCAGTTTCTCCAGCGGCGTGCCCAGATATTCCATCGGGTGGCCACCCGGTCGGATCGCGCTCCACATATAGCGGCGCAGGCGGGTTTTCATCCAGAAGCGATAAAAGCCCAGCGTGAGGATCGTCAGAAGGCCGGTTTTCAGCGACAGCCAGAAATAAGCGCCCTTGCGGCCAACGAATTCGGTGCCGAGCGCCTCGCTCATGTAAACCTGTTATCCCGCGGGAACCCGCGCGGGGCCATCCGGCCGGCAGAGGCACGCTTACCGACCCATTCTGCCAGTTCGGTTTCCGTCCGGGTGCGGCCTGCCGGGTCAAGCCAACTCAGACCTTCGCCAAGCACAAAGGTCGTCGCATCCGACAGCCCGCCATCTTTGTATTTCTGCAAGCGCACGCCCTTGCCGCGTCCCATCTCGGGCAGTTCCTCTAGCGGGAACACCAGCACTTTGCGGTTCTCACCGACGCAAGCGACGTGATCACCATCCACAGGTTTGCAGACCAGCGCTTTGACGTCGCCTTTGACGTTCAGCACTTGTTTACCAGCGCGGGTCTGCGCCACCACATCGTCTTCGGGCACAACAAAACCATCGCCAGCCGTGGACGCCACCAGCAATTTGCGGCCCGGTTTATGGATGAACAGACCGATGATTTCGCTGTCGTTGGGCAGGTCAACCATCAGGCGCAGCGGCTCACCCATCCCACGCCCCCCCGGCAGGTTTGAGGCTGAGACGGTGTAGAAACGCCCGTTCGCGCCGAAAACGAGCAGCCGATCCGTCGTTTCGGCATGGAAGGCAAAGCGCGGCCCGTCGCCGTCTTTGAACTTCATCTCCTGTGCCAGATCGACATGGCCTTTCAGCGCGCGGACCCAGCCCATTTGCGAACAAACCACCGTGATCGGTTCGCGGTCGATCATCGCTTCCAGAGGAACCTCTTCGACCTCGCCCGCCTCGGCAAAGGTCGTGCGCCGCGCGCCGCCTTCATAGTCCTTGCCGAAGGTCTTTTTCGTCTCGCGCAACTGATCGGCAATCCGCGCCCATTGCAGGCTTTCCTCGGACAGCAAATCCTCAAGCCCTGCGCGTTCCTCGTAAAGCGCATCGCGTTCGTTGCGCAGCTCCATCTCTTCGAGCTTGCGCAAGGACCGCAGCCGCATGTTCAGAATCGCTTCGGCCTGCACATCGGTCAGTTCAAACTCGGCCATCAGCATGGCCTTGGGATCGTCCTCGTAGCGGATAATCTCGATCACGCGATCAAGGTTGAGGAAAGCAACGATGTAGCCTTCCAGCACCTCCAAACGGTGGTCGATCTTGGCCATCCGGTGTTCAGATCGGCGGATCAGAACCTCACGCCGGTGATCAAGGAACGCGCGCAGCACTTCCTTCATCGAGCAGACCTTGGGCGTGCGCCCGTCGATCAACACGTTCATATTCAGGCTGAAGCGCACCTCAAGATCGGAGTTGCGATAGAGCATCCCCATCAGCACTTCGGGGTCCACATTCTTGGAGCGCGGCTCGATCACCATGCGGATGTCGTCGGCGCTCTCATCACGAATATCGGTGAGGATCGGAATCTTCTTGGTCTGGATCAGCTCCGCGATCTTCTCGATCAGCTTGGATTTCTGGACCTGATAGGGAATCTCGGTAACGACGATCTGCCATTGACCGCGGCCAAGGTCTTCGATCTCGTACCGGCACCGCAGACGGAACGATCCGCGCCCGGTGCGGTAGGCCTCAAGGATATTCTCTTTCGGCTCAACGATGACCCCGCCCGTGGGGAAATCGGGGCCAGGCACGTATTCCTGCAACGTCTCGTCGCGCGCGCCGGGCGTCTTGATCAGGTGCAGGCAGGCATTGCACAGCTCGACGATATTATGCGGCGGAATGTTGGTGGCCATGCCCACTGCGATTCCGCTCGATCCATTGGCCAGCAGGTTCGGGAAAGACGCAGGCAGCACGACCGGTTCGGTCAGCGTGCCGTCGTAATTGTCGCGATAATCGACGGCGTTTTCCGACAGCCCATCCAACAACGCTTCGGCTGCAACGGTCATCCGCGCTTCGGTATAGCGCGAGGCCGCCGGGTTATCCCCGTCGATATTGCCGAAATTGCCTTGACCGTCGACCAGCGGATAGCGCACAGCAAAATCCTGCGCCAAACGCGCCATCGCGTCGTAAATCGCGGCGTCCCCATGCGGGTGATAGTTGCCCATCACGTCGCCGCTGATCTTGGCAGACTTCCGGAACCCCCCGTTGGAGGCCAGCTTCAACTCCCGCATTGCATAAAGAATCCGCCGATGCACCGGCTTCAGGCCATCGCGCGCATCCGGCAACGCGCGGTGCATGATCGTGGACAAAGCATAGGTCAGATACCGTTCGCCGATGGCGCGGCGCAGAGGTTCTGTCACGTTATGTGGGTCGATATTGGGGTCGTCGGTCAGATCGTTCATAAATACGGTGTAATTGGCCCCTTTCCCACGGTCCAGAGGGAAGCGTGCCAAAATCCACGTCCAGAGGCGCGCAAAACCTGTGACTTTGGTCCCACACGCCTTTCACCGTGAAAAAATCGGGAACTTTCCCCGTTTTCGTGGCTTGAGAAGTATGATTTCAGCGGCACACGATGTTAAGGTGACAAAGCGTTAGCCAGTTGCTGCTTTTATAAAATGTTTCCGGGGGGGAACGTCCAAATGAACAAGTTTATCGCATTCACCTTTTTGGTGCTGGGTGTCGGCTTTTACGAACTCAGCGGCGGCTCGGATTTTGTCCTTGAGACGCGCGAAAGCGCAGAGCCTCAAGTCGCCCGTGCGCAGCCCCTCGAGACCGTGGCGCCTGCCCTGCCCGAGCCTGCAGCTGAACCTGTGACTGTGGCCACAATCGCCCCGCGAGAGGAAACGCCCAACGTGCAACTGGCTTCGTTCAACGTGAACATCCGCGATGCCGAACTGCCCAAAATTGATCTCAGCAAGTTCGAGGCACCTGCCCCAAGCGCGCCTGTTCAGGCCGTGGCCGAGCCGGATTTTGTCGGCACTGACATCCGTCAGGTCACCGGTAATCGTGTGAATGTTCGCTCTGGCCCCGGCACCGGGTTTGAGGTTGTCGCTCAAGCGATCCGCGGCGACGAAGCCGAGGTTATCATTGATGACGGTACCGGCTGGGTGCAACTGCGCCTTGCGGGCGGTCAAACCGGCTGGATGGCGGATTTCCTGCTCAGCGACTGATCCCTTGATCTTCGCCTGACCCCGCGCAATAGCTTGCGTCAAACAGGGGCAGGCTTCATGAGCAAATCCATCCTAATCACCGGCTGTTCGTCCGGCATCGGCGAACATGCAGCTTACGCATTAAAAAAGCACGGGTGGCGCGTTTTCGCATCATGCCGCAAGGCCGAAGATTGCGCCCGCTTGCAGGCCGAGGGCTTTGATGCGCCGCTTATCGACTATGCAGATCCGGCCACGATCCGGAGCGGTTTGGCCGAGGTTCTAGAAGCCACCGGCGGCACGCTGAACGCGCTTTTCAACAACGGAGCTTACGGCATTCCGGGCGCGGTGGAAGACCTGCCCACAGACGCCTTGCGCGCAATCTTCGAGACAAATTTCTTTGGCTATCACGACCTGATCCAACGTGTGATCCCCGTGATGCGCGCGCAAGGCCATGGGCGGATTATCCAGAACTCTTCCGTTCTCGGCTTCACGGCGTTGCGATGGCGCGGAGCTTACAATTCGACCAAATTCGCACTGGAAGGGCTGACCGATACGCTCCGGGTCGAGATGCGCGACACGCCGCTGCATATCATTCTTATTGAGCCCGGACCGATCACCACGAAAATCCGCCAGAACTCGATCCCGCATTTCGAGAAATGGATCAATTGGGAGGCCTCTCCCCGTGCCGAGCAATACCGCACACAACTGCGCAAGCGCCTGTATCACGACAGCGGCCCCGACCCGTTCGAGCTGCCTTGCGACGCCGTCACCAAAAAGCTGATCCACGCGTTGGAGGCCCGCAATCCACGCCCGCGTTACTTCGTGACGACGCCGACCTACATGATGGGCGCATTGAAACGACTGCTGCCGACCCGCGCCTTTGATTGGGTTTTGTCAAAAATCTGACCGACCCGCATTTACACCTGTCTTTTTCAGCGCGCACGGCTAGGTGACGCAGAACGAATGAAGGAAAACCGATGACCTCTGATCCGCTCTTTTATCTTCTCGCCGCCTCAATCCTGCTGGTTCTGGGAATTCTGCTATATGGCATTGCCGGGTTTGGCAAAGGTGGCGATTTCAATAAAACGAAAGCCAACAAGGTCATGCGCTGGCGCATCATCGCGCAGTTTGTCGCCGTGCTGCTGATCCTTCTCTATGTCTATCTTCGCCGCCAAGGAGGTGCCTAAATGGTTGTTCTAAATAAGATTTACACGAAAACCGGGGATGCGGGCGAAACCGCTTTGGGTAATGGCGCTCGGGTGGCCAAGCACTCCATGCGGGTCACGGCCTATGGTACTGTGGACGAATTGAACTCCATCGTCGGCATTGCCCGGCTGCATGTTGAAGGCGAGATGGACGCGCAATTGTCCTCCATTCAGAACGACCTCTTTGATCTGGGCGCGGACCTCTGCCGTCCGGACATGGAGAAGGACGCCGACAGCGAATACCCGCCCTTGCGGATGGTGGCCACGCAGGTGGACCGACTTGAGGCCGAGATCGACGCCATGAATGACGCGTTGGAACCGCTGCGCAGTTTCATTTTGCCCGGTGGCTCTCCGGCAGCCGCGCATTTGCACCATTGCCGCACGGCAGCGCGCCGGGCCGAGCGTCTTTCGGTCGAGCTTGCGACGATGGAATCAATCAACCCGGCAGCTGTAAAATTCCTCAATCGGCTGTCAGATTGGTTTTTTGTTGCGGCACGGATCGCCAATAATGACGGAAAAGATGACGTGCTTTGGAAACCCGGAGCCAACCGTTAGCGCAAAACGCGGCGTCGCAAGGCTGCGGCGCGTCGATTTTGACCTGTTTTCTGTTTCACCCTCGCGCTAACTAAGCGGGGAAAGATAGCTGCCGCAGGCATTCCCAGCGGCAGGCATAGCAGGAGAGTTGCAAATGAAGGTCCTCGTACCGGTCAAACGTGTGATCGACTACAACGTGAAAGTGCGCGTCAAAGCGGATGGCAGCGGGGTCGATCTGGCGAATGTGAAAATGTCGATGAATCCGTTCGACGAGATTGCTGTCGAACAGGCAATTCGTCTGAAAGAAGCCGGTAAGGCGGACGAGGTTGTCGCCGTGTCCATCGGCGTGAAGCAAAGCCAGGAAACGCTGCGCACCGCACTCGCCATGGGCGCAGATCGCGCGATCCTTGTGGTGGCTGCCGATGATGTGCACACCGATATCGAACCGCTGAGCGTTGCCAAGATCCTCAAAGCCGTTGTCGATGAAGAACAGCCTGGTTTGGTGCTTTGCGGCAAGCAGGCGATCGACAATGACATGAACGCCACCGGGCAAATGCTGTCTGCACTGCTGGGCTGGTCGCAGGCGACCTTTGCCTCGGAAGTCGATGTTGATGGCGACAGCGCCAAAGTGACCCGCGAAGTGGACGGCGGTTTGCAGACGATCTCGGTCAAGATGCCGACGATCATCACCGTCGACCTGCGCCTGAACGAGCCGCGCTATGCGTCGCTGCCCAACATCATGAAGGCCAAGAAAAAGCCGCTCGATGAAAAGACCCCCGCCGATTACGGCGTCGATGTCGCCCCGCGCCTTGAGATCGTGAAAACCGAAGAGCCCGCAGCGCGTGCTGCTGGTGTCAAGGTCGGGTCGGTCGAGGAGCTGGTCGCGAAACTCAAAGAAGCAGGAGCTGTGTAATGGCTGTTCTTTTGATTGCTGAAGTTGCAGGCGGCGAGCTGAATGTCGATGCGACCTCCAAGGCCCTGACGGCTGCAAAGCAGATGGGTGACGTGACGATCCTGGCCGCAGGCGATGGCTGCGCTGGCGCAGCTGAGGCCGCTGCCAAGCTGGACGGTGTCAGCAAAGTGCTTTGCGCCGATGACGCCGCCTACGGTCATGATCTGGCCGAGCCGGTCGCTGATCTCGTCGTCTCGCTCGCGGGTGATTACGAACATATCGTCGCCCCCTCCACGGCCGCGTCGAAAAACCTGCTGCCCCGCGTGGCGGCGATGCTTGACGTCATGGTGATTTCGGAAGTGACCGCCGTTGTGGACGGCAACACGTTCGAGCGTCCGATCTATGCAGGCAACGCCATGCAGACGGTGAAGTCCTCGGACGCCAAGAAGGTCGCCACGATCCGGACATCGACCTTTGATGCCGCTGGCGAAGGTGGCTCCGCTTCGGTTGAGACCATCGCGGCAACGGCAAACCCCGGCCTGTCCGAATGGGTCGAGGACAAGGTGGCCGAGAGCGACCGTCCCGAGCTGACCTCGGCTGGCGTCGTGGTCTCCGGTGGTCGCGGGGTCGGGTCGGAAGATGACTTCGCGCTGATCGAGAAGCTGGCCGACAAACTGGGCGCTGCCGTTGGTGCGTCCCGCGCGGCTGTCGATTCGGGCTATGCGCCCAATGACTGGCAAGTGGGTCAGACCGGTAAGGTCGTCGCCCCCGATCTGTATATCGCGGTCGGCATCTCTGGCGCGATCCAGCACTTGGCGGGCATGAAGGATTCCAAAGTGATCGTCGCGATCAACAAGGATGAAGAAGCACCGATCTTCCAGGTCGCCGACTATGGCCTGGTCGCCGACCTCTTCGACGCTGTGCCAGAGCTGGTCGAAAAGCTGTAAGCTACTGACAAGATAGCAGAAAGGCCCGCCCATTCCGGCGGGCCTTTTTTGTTAAGTCTGCGGCATGTGCCTGGACAATGGCCCCGTCAGAGCACGGGCGGCGTGGTGATGGGCATCAATGCCCATCAGATCCCCCGCCGCCAACGCCTCCAGCGGGTTGAAGACCATGCCTTCGGTTCGCAAAGGACCAGGATCGAAGACCACCTCAGCATAGTCTGACGCCATTCCGCGCAGCTGTTCGATCATGCTGCCTGTGATGAACTGCGGGCGGCCCGTCGCCTCCATATCGTCACTAGGGCCATTCTCGCCCATCCAAAGCAGCGTCACAGGTGCGGTCAGCTTGTCCAACAGAGTTTTCATCCGTCCCAGCCACGCCGATTGCAGTTCGTCCACCAACATCGCGAAGCGATCCGGCGCGCTTTGCTTCAACTCGGCCAGCAAATGGCCCGTGAAGTGGAACTCCGTAAAGTCGGCATCGCGGAAAATGGTCGTCATCAAATCAGACGCATGGACGAACCGATCATTGCGACGCGGATGCACAGTGTAGAACCTGTTAGAGCAGTTCTGCGCACCCGTAATCTCTAGCACAATCGCTTCGGACCGGTTGGCCAGATCAATGATCCCCGGCTCGTTCAGATACGCCTCTGGCCCAGCGTTGACGACACCCAGATTGACTGTCTCGAACCCTATTTTGTCCTCGATCAGCGCCGGGAACGGCGTTTCGATAAAACGCCCGTACGTCTCTGTGCCGCCCAGACAGGCCACATATTCATGCCGCAACTGTTTGCGCGGCCCGCGAAACCGAAGACGCGAGCCTTCATAGGAACACGGAAAATAGTCGAGGCCAGACTGGCCCAAAGTCTCATAGGTCATCAAACCCACCCTTTAATTATTCACCCGAGTCGGAGATTGCGCCCAAAACCTTGCCAAAAAGCTAAACCCACAAGGTGAGATAAAATGTCTGGGTCTGCGCCCCTTGGCACCCCTCGCACAGGCGGTCATACTGCGCGCGAGCAGCAGGAAAGGCCGCCCTTATGACGATCCAGAAAGTTGGTGTGATTGGTGCAGGACAGATGGGCAACGGGATCGCCCATGTTTTTGCGCTGGCAGGCTATGACGTAATGCTCAACGACATTTCCGAGGATAGCCTGAACGCCGCTGTTGCTCTGATCGACAAGAATCTCGAACGTCAGGTCAGTCGTGAAAAGATCGCAGCCGATGAAAAAGCCGCCGCGATGGGTCGCATCCAGACAACGCTGAAATTGCCCGATCTGGGCGAAACCGATCTGGTCATTGAGGCTGCGACAGAACGCGAAACCGTCAAACAGGCAATCTTTGAAGACCTGCTGCCGCATCTGCAGCCGCACACGATCCTGACCTCGAACACCTCATCGATCTCGATCACGCGGCTGGCGTCCCGCACCGACCGGCCCGAGAAATTCATGGGGTTTCACTTCATGAACCCGGTGCCAATCATGCAACTGGTCGAACTGATCCGCGGAATCGCCACAGACGAGCCAACCTTTTCGACCTGTATGAAAGTCGTTGAAAAACTTGGTAAAACTTCCGCAACGGCCGAAGACTTCCCTGCCTTCATCGTGAACCGCATCCTGATGCCGATGATCAACGAGGCGGTTTATACGCTGTATGAGGGCGTCGGCTCGGTCAAATCCATCGATACATCGCTGAAACTGGGCGCAAACCACCCGATGGGCCCGCTAGAGCTGGCTGATTTCATCGGGCTCGATACGTGTTTGGCGATCATGAATGTTCTGCATGACGGGCTGGCGGATACGAAATACCGCCCTTGCCCGCTGCTGACGAAATATGTCGAAGCAGGCTGGCTTGGCCGTAAAACGGATCGGGGTTTCTACGATTATCGTGGCGATGAGCCGGTCCCGACACGTTAACGCGTGTCGTCACCCAGCTTGAGCGTTTCCTGACGCAACCAACTGACAAAGCCACGCGGGTTGCTCGCCCATTCCTTCGTCACCTCTGACGGGATCGGCTCGCCGACGCGCGGGGCCTGAGGCTTGCGCATGGCATGCACGACCTCATGGATCAGCAACCCCTGCCGCAACGTGGCCGAGATGCGATTGGCCATCTGATACCAACGCGAATTCTGTCCGGGAAAGTAGATGGGCAAGACAGTCGCACCAGACTTTTGAATCATTTTTGCCGTGAATGGATTCCACTCGGCCTCAATCGCAGGGCCAAACATCGTCTCGCTGGAGGCAACCACGCCAGACGGGAACAGAACCACGACGCCATTTTGCTGCAGATGCTCCATCGCGGCCTTGCGCATCTCAATCGACTTGCGCTGCGCGTCGACCTCATGCGGAAACGGCACCGGGATCATGAATTGTTCAATCTCGGCGATGCCCGTCAAAAGACTGCGCGTGAGAATTTTGTAATCCGTGCGCACGCGGCCAATGAGATCCGCCAGGATCATGCCATCGACAAGCCCATGCGGGTGGTTTGCCACAATGATCACCGGGCCATCCTTGGGAATTCGTGCGATCTGCTCTGGCGGAGTGGCCAGAGGAATACCCATTAAATCAAGGGATTGCCGCCAGAAGGCTTGTCCATACTGCGGGCCCAACGCCTCAAACCGGCGGATCAGGCGCAGCAGAGAAATCTTGCCCGTGCACCATTCCATCACGCGGATAGTCAAAGACTTGAACGGATTTTCAAACGTGTTCGCATAAGACAGCTTGCGCTTGTCATACGGCACGTAGTTTGGATCGGTCATCACCGGTGTCACAGTCGTGTTTTGGAAACTGTCTACCACTTGGTGTGTTCGCCTCCCGACCGAAGTCGCCTAGAAGTCTTCGCCAAACTTATCGGCGACCAGCGCATCAATGGCGTCAGCAAGCTGATCGGCCTGCGCGCCGCTGGTTTCAACCTCAATAGTGGTTCCTTTGGAGGCTGCCAACATCAAAAGCCCCATAATACTGTCTCCCGATGTGCTCAGCCCGTCCTTGGAGACCTCTGCCCTAGCGTCATGCGCCTCTACGACTTCAACGAGCTTGGCCGACGCGCGGGCATGCAACCCTTTCTCGTTCACAATCTTATGGCTACGCAAAACAGTTTGGCTCATGGCGTTGGATCAAACCGCATCCGCATCGAAGCTGTCAATATACTTGCGTCCGGCATCGCGGGCCAGTGACACAGCGTCTTCGACCGTTCTTTGGCGAGACTTTGCGAGTTTGACCAACATCGGCAGGTTGGCCCCATACAGGATCTTGCGATTGGTCGGGCTGCAAGCGCGCAGGCTCAGGTTTGAGGGCGAGCCGCCGAACATATCCGTGACGATCACCACACCGTCGCCCGTATCGACCGCATCCGCGGCATCACAAATCTCGGTTTGCTTGGCGCTGCGGTCATCGCTGACCTCGATCGAGATGGCCTCAATCCCGCCCTGGCTGCCGACGACATGTTCGACAGCGGCCAGATACTCGCGGGCCAATCCCCCATGCGCGACGATCACGATGCCGATCACGCTTTACTCTCTTTATGCTGTGGCGCGGGCCGTGTGGCTGCAGCGCGTTCTAATTCCCTGTGTCTTATAGATACCTGCCAACCGGCTGATTCAAGGGCTCGCGCCAGCTTTTCCGTAACGGCAACAGATCGGTGTTGCCCTCCGGTGCAGCCAAATCCGATGGACAGATGCGCTTTGCCCTCGGCCACATAAGCCGGAAGCAGCATTTCGGCGAGGGCGAAAATGCGGCCAAAGAACTCTTCAAACCGGGGGTCTTTTTCGACATAGGCGCTGACCGCAGGGTCCTGCCCGTTCAACGCGCGGAGGCTTTCTTCCCAGTAAGGATTGTTCAGAAAACGGCAGTCGAACACCATATCGATGCCGCGCGGCAAGCCGCGCTTATAAGAGAATGAGTGCACCGCCAGCGCCAGACGGTCGCCGCTTTCAGGCGCGAACCAGCGTTCCATCTCGGCACGCAAATCGTGCGGGCTCAGTTCGGACGTATCAAGCAGCATTTCTGCCCGCGCCCGGATTGGAGCCAGCAGATCAGATTCCCGTGCGATCCCTTGGGCGGGGCTTTCGCCAGGGGCCATCGGGTGGCGTCTGCGCGTCTCGGAATAGCGGCGCAGCAGCACATCCGTATTGGCATCCAGATAGAGCACTTCCAGCGCAATCTCGGGCGTCTCTCCCAGACGGTCGATCATCTCGATCACGGCTTGGGTGCTGAAATCGCGGTTGCGCACGTCCAGGCCCAGCGCCAGCGGTTTGCTCATCGGCGGGCCTTGCAGCAGGCGCGGCATCAAGCTGAGCGGGAGGTTGTCGATGGCCTCATAGCCCAGATCCTCAAGCGCATTGATCGCGGTTGATCGCCCGGCCCCGGACGGTCCGGTGACCAGCACCACGCGCTGGCCGGTTTGGTGATACATTGGCGCCATCTTTTAATCCCGTCTTCCCTCCTTGAGATATTGCATCAGCGCAGCAGGAAAAGCTGTGTTCCCCGCTTTGTGAAGCAAGGGGAGCACTTGTCCCAGCAAAACCGCCTCGCGAAAGGGCGGCAGACGGTCGCGCTCTGACGTGGCGAGATCAAGAATGGCCACTACAGGCGTCGGCCCGGACGGGGGGGCATTCAGCAGGCCAATCCCCCGCGCCTCGATGCGGCCTTCGATGGAAGGTGGGCACTGCGCGATGACGCGGTTGCCGTCTAGACGCAGGGCTGTCTGGTCGTCCGCCACAAGCTGCGCGCCCAGCGCCATCAACTCCAGCGCAAGGCTGGATTTGCCTGTACCAGATGGGCCGATAATCAGTAGTGCCTTGCCGGACACCGCGACGCAACTGGCGTGCACCTGCACTGGCGCGTCTGTGTCAGGGGGGTCAGAGGGCAGCGTTTCAGACATTGGAAAGCGGCTGCCCTTTCTGTCAGATCGGCAAGCCGACCACAAAGCGCGCGCCCAGCGGTTCGGACGTGATGTCGGCATCGGTCGGGCGAATATTCTCGGCCCAGATCACGCCGCCATGGGCCTCAACAATCTGTTTGGAGATCGCAAGCCCAAGCCCGGAGTTATTGCCAAACTGCGCCTCGGGGCGTTCCGAATAGAACCGCTGGAAAATCTTGTTCAGCGCGGGTTCGGGGATACCCGGCCCGGTATCCTCGACCACGACAAGCACGCGGTTTTCACGCTGCCGCGCCCAGACCCGGATCGCGTCGCCCTCCTCGCAAAACGAAATCGCATTTGTGATCAGATTGACAAAAACCTGCGCCAGCCGCGCCTCAAGCCCGTGAATGAAGATCGGATTTGCCGGAATGTCTGCAATATACTCAACGCCCTTGGCCGAGGCTTCCTGACCAAGAAACTCGTTCAGATTGCCGATCATTTTCAGCAAATCGAACGCCTGCTCTTCTTCCTTGACCAGCTCGCTATCAAGCCGCGATGCATTCGCGATATCGCTGACCAGACGATCCAGACGACTGACATCATGGTCAATCACGTCCAGCAGCTTTTCACGCTGATCGTCCCGCTTCGCCACGCGCATCGTGCCCACGGCGGACCGCAAAGAGGCAAGCGGATTCTTGATTTCATGCGCCACGTCGGCTGCGAATTGTTCATTCGCATCAATGCGATCGTAAAGTGCGGCCACCATGCCCCGTAGCGCGCTGGAGAGCCTGCCAATCTCGTCCGGTCGCGCCGTCAAATCGGGGATCCGAATGCGGCTCGGCGTCATTTTACGCGCGTTCTTATCGCGACCAAGTTCCGCCGCAGCAGCCAAATCCGACAGCGGATTCGCGATGGTCGAGGCCAACACAAGGCTCAATCCAATCGAGACCAGAATGGCGATGACAAACATCTGCAAAATCTGTTCGCGGTCGCTGCGCACAAGCTGGTCAATCTCACCTGCGGCACTGGTCAGCGCCACAACGCCAACGGCCCGATCCCCTTGCAAAATAGGGGTGGCAACAGTGAATAGCGTCGCCTCGTTCGCGTCGCGCCCCATCTTGACCTGCGTGCCGCCGGTCAGCGTTTCGTCGATCAGCTTGGCTGCCAACGTTGCGGCATCCTGAACCTCGGCCACGTCCTCTTGCGCGGTCAGCACTTTGGACGCACCCGACCAGATGCGGTTCAGAAAGTCTGTGATGACGGTGTTGGTTTCGGCGTTCTCAAGCCCGTCGATCTGAGGCAAGCGCCGCTGCATTCCTTCGGTCGAGCCGACAAGCGTCTCTTGCGGATCAAACACGAACACCTCGATGCCCGAGCGCAGATCAAGCGCCTCAAGCGTTTCGGCCACGTCCAGACCATCGCCAGCGGCCAGATTGACGGGGGCGTTGCCCTCAATCTGCGCCTCGAACACATCGGCAATCAGTTCGGCTTCTGACACCAGCGCCGTGCCGCGCTGAAACGCCAGGCTGTTGCGTGCGGGGTTCAGATACAGAACCCCCGCCACCAGCACGATCAGCGCCAACAGGTTGAATGTGATGATCTTGCGCGCCAGTGGCGACCGGTTGAGCGTGATCAGCCCGCGCCGCTCCCGCCGGTCCTGCAGTTCTTTCTCGCCGAAGCTGTCGGGCGCGACATAATCATCGCCCAACACAACATCAGGTTTCGCTGCCTTGCGGACAGAGTTCAGATCCCGAACGTCAATCTTCGGCGCGATTGTCATGGCTCTTCGTTATACCGGTAGCCAATGCCATAAAGGGTTTCGATCGCCGTAAACTCGTCATCGACCGACCGCATCTTCTTGCGCAAGCGCTTGATATGGCTGTCGATTGTGCGGTCATCGACATAGACCTGATCGTCATAGGCCACGTCCATCAACTGATCGCGGCTTTTGACGAAACCGGGCCGTTGCGCCAGCGCTTGCAACAGCAGGAACTCGGTCACGGTCAAGGACACGTCCTGCCCCTTCCACGTCACCGCGTGACGCAGCGGGTCCATTCGCAACTCGCCACGCACCAGCACTTTGGTCTCTTCGGTGTCGCCGACCACATCGCCTGCAATCGCATCCTGACGGCGCAGAAGCGCACGGATACGTTCGACCAGAAGGCGCTGGGAGAACGGCTTTTTCACATAGTCATCCGCGCCCATCCGCAGACCCAGAACCTCGTCGATCTCATCGTCTTTGGAGGTCAGGAAAATCACTGGCATCGTCGTTTTCTGACGCAGCCGTTGCAGCAAATCCATGCCGTCCATACGGGGCATCTTGATGTCCAGAACAGCCATATCCGGCATGCTTTTGTTGAAAGCCTCCAGCGCAGCCTGACCATCATTATAGGTGTTTACCTCGAAGCCTTCCGCTTCGAGTGTCATGGACACGGATGTCAGAATATTCCGATCATCGTCCACCAAGGCGATCTTCGACATGGGGATTTCCTTTTACTGCTCGTTATTATTTTTTGCCTGCTTTTAGGCATAATCTCTCTTTTTTCAGGGTCCGAATCAACTGTTAAAGCGAATCAGGGTTCTGACCTGCGTCAGTTTTGAAACAAAAAAGGAAATGAATTGCTAAAATGCAGCAGTTAACCGCCAGATGCAGAGCGTGTTGGCGCTAACCTGCATTTGGTTGCGCTAACTGCGCGTTTGCGTCCTGTTCTAATCCGGAACCGTCATGTTATCTGGACCCCTGTCGCTGCTTCCGGCGGCAGGCGCGATCCATGCGCTAAAGGACAATTCGCCTCGATTGGGCACCACAGGAGCAACTCAATGACATCTGGACGGGTCAACCCGCAGCACCGCCTCGAAGACCAAGGGATCACAGGTCTCGGCAATGTCTATTACAACCTGCTGGAGCCTGCGCTGATCGAAGCCGCGCTCAAACGCGATGAAGGCACGCTGGGCGAAGGGGGAACATTCCTTGTTTCCACCGGCAAGCACACGGGTCGCTCCCCCAAAGATAAGTTTGTTGTCCGCACGCCGTCCGTGGAAGACAGCATCTGGTGGGAAAACAACGCCCCGATGGAGCCTGCGGCGTTTGACGTTCTTTACAGCGACATGATCGCTCATATGGAGGGCGGCGATTACTACGTGCATGATCTTTTCGGTGGCGCTGATCCCGCCCACCGTCTTGATGTCCGCGTCGTGACCGAGCTTGCATGGCATGGCCTCTTCATCCGCCACCTTCTGCGTCGGCCTGACCGCGATGAGTTGGATGAGTTCACCGCTGATTTCACCATCATCAACTGCCCCACCTTCCAGGCGGACCCTGCCAAGCATGGGTGCCGCTCTGAAACGGTCATTGTGCTGAATTTCGACAAGAAGCTGATCCTGATCGGCGGCACCGAATATGCAGGTGAGAACAAGAAATCCGTGTTCTCGCTTCTGAACTACCTGCTACCGGAAAAAGGCATCATGCCGATGCACTGCTCGGCCAATCACGCGCCGGGTAACCCTGTTGATACAGCGATCTTCTTTGGCCTTTCCGGCACCGGCAAAACGACGCTGTCGGCTGATCCGTCCCGCACGCTGATCGGGGATGATGAGCATGGATGGTCCGAACGTGGCACCTTCAACTTCGAGGGCGGCTGCTATGCCAAGACGATCAATCTCAGCGCCGAGGCCGAGCCCGAGATTTACGCTACGACCAAGAAATTCGGCACCGTGATTGAGAATATGGTCTATGATGAAGAAACCAAGGAACTCGACTTCGAAGACGATAGCCTGACCGCCAATATGCGCTGCGCCTATCCGCTGCACTATATCTCGAATGCGTCGTCCACCGCGCTTGGTGGCCACCCTAAGAACATCATCATGCTGACCTGCGATGCGTTCGGCGTTCTGCCCCCAATCGCGCGGCTCACACCCGCACAGGCAATGTACCACTTCCTCTCCGGCTTCACGTCCAAAGTCGCCGGGACCGAGCGCGGCGTGACCGAGCCTGAGCCGACATTCTCCACCTGTTTCGGCGCACCCTTCATGCCCCGTCGCCCCGAAGCCTACGGCAACCTGCTGCGCGAAAAG
Organism: Cognatishimia sp. MH4019; assembly: GCF_020177595.1. Classification (GTDB taxonomy): domain Bacteria; phylum Pseudomonadota; class Alphaproteobacteria; order Rhodobacterales; family Rhodobacteraceae; genus JAHTBL01. The sequence continues at coordinate 166,662 of NZ_JAHTBL010000002.1, forward strand.
ATCGCCAAGCATGGCGCGACCTGCTGGCTGGTGAACACCGGTTGGACCGGAGGCGCGTACGGCTCTGGCTCACGCATGCCGATCCGCGCAACCCGCGCGTTGCTGACTGCCGCTCTGGATGGCTCATTGGCTGCGGTTGATTTCCGCAAAGACCCCAACTTCGGTTTCGAAGTGCCGGTCAGTGTTCAGGGTGTCGCTGACATTCTGCTTGATCCGCGCCGCACGTGGGCCGATGCAAGCGCCTATGACGCGCAGGCCGAAAAGCTGGTGCAGATGTTTGCCGACAACTTCGAGCAATATGTGCCCTACATCGACGACGATGTGAAAGCCGCAGCCATCGGCTAAAACAGCCCGCGCCGGATCAGGTTGAGCCCGGCCAAAAACAAAACGGCCAGCGTCGCTTTTCTGAAAGCCTGCTGGTCGATCTTGTCATGCACCAGCCAGCCCAGCGCCATACCGGCAAAGGCCGGCGCAATCATGACAGCCGAGAACGGCGCCGTCTGCGCATTCAGCACCCCCGATTGCACATGCGCCGCCGTCAGCGCCACCGCCCCCAGCCCATAGATCACGCCCATAACGCGCATCTGATCGACCTTGGGTGTCTCAATTGCCGTCAAATAGGCCACCGTCGGCGGCCCCCAGATGCCGGATATGCCGCCAATGAACCCCGCAAACGCGCCGATTCCGGCCTCCCAGACCCGCCGCGAGTGTTCTGCGATATGCAACCGCCAGCCTGCCAGTTGGAAGGTCGCAAACAGCACCACCGGCACGCCCATCATCAAGAACAGCAGATCCGCCGGTAACACCGCGACCAGTTGCGCGCTGAGCAACAGGGTGACCAACCCAAACAGCAAAAACCGCCAGACCGACCGGATCGAACGGATCGCCGCGCCAATCCCCTGCCGCAATGCTTGCCCGCCATTGGCCACCAGCGTCGGTAAGATCAACCCAGCCAGCGCCACATCAGGGGGCAAAAAGCCCGAAAGCCCTGAAATCACGACCATCGGCATGGCGAACCCAACGACACCTTTGACGACGCCGCCCAAAAACGCGATGCCAAGTGCGGCGATCAGCAGGGTTGGGGACATGAGGGCAAAAATGCTATCCATGCTTCCGAATACCGCAGCCATCATCGCGCTGCACTGCAATAATCGCCTGCGCAATTTTTGTTCAAATAGCCGGAATATTTGGAATTAAAGTTGCGCTGCACCTGCGAAAGAACTATGTCGTCAGGCAGCTTATAAAAGGAACTGTAGAATGGCCCACGACGGACAAGACATGCCCCTCGCGCCCACGGCGCTGCTCCCTGATCTTCTCAGCCTCACAGGCGCGGCGATTGCCCCTGTGGAAGAGGTTTTGAATAAAGCAAAAGAAGCCTTGCGCGCATTGGTGACGAAAGACGGGCGCGTCTCTGGCGGCCTGATTGAAGCGAACCAAACCGCCGCTCACGGGCTGGCCTGGCTCGCCACGTATGTCGAATCGCTACGCCAGATGCAGGCTTGGGCGGACAAGCTGCAAGCCGAGGGCAAATTTGGCGAGACGGAGCAACTGATCCACCAGATCGCTTTTGGCGAATACCTCTGGCAGATCTATGGCGGCATCCCGATGAACCAGGGCGAGATTCTCCGCCTGCAAGACATCGGCCTGACCCAGGACGACATGCGCGCTCTCATGGATCCTGCGGTGATGACGCTCACCCAGTCCGGCAACACACAAGCCGCCCGGACGCGACTTGTCGAGCTGATGCAGGAGCATTCGGCCAACATCACCGTTGGCACCTCCGGCCTTGATGATGAGCTTGAGATGATCCGCGAACAGTTCCGCCGCTTCGCCGTCGAAAAAGTCGAACCGCACGCCCATGACTGGCACCTCAAAGACGAGCTGATCCCGATGGAGATCATCGAGGAACTGGCCGAAATGGGCGTCTTCGGTTTGACCATCCCCGAGGAATATGGCGGGTTTGGTCTGTCGAAAGCGTCGATGTGCGTCGTCTCCGAAGAACTTTCGCGCGGCTATATCGGTGTCGGCTCGCTCGGCACCCGTTCGGAAATCGCAGCCGAGCTGATCATCTGCGGCGGTACCGAAGAGCAAAAGCAGAAATGGCTGCCGCAATTGGCCTCGGCCGAGACATTGCCGACCGCCGTGTTTACTGAGCCGAACACAGGCTCTGACCTCGGCTCCCTGCGCACCCGCGCGGTCAAGGACGGCGACGATTACCGCGTCACCGGCAACAAAACCTGGATCACCCACGCGACCCGCACGCAGATCATGACGCTGCTGGCCCGCACTGATCCGGAAACGACCAATTACTCGGGCCTGTCGATGTTCATCGCCGAAAAGACCCCCGGCACCGACGAAAACCCCTTCCCCACTGAAGGTATGACCGGCGGTGAGATCGAAGTCCTCGGCTATCGCGGCATGAAGGAATACGAACTGGCCTTCGACAACTTCCACGTCAAAGGTGAAAACCTTCTGGGCGGCGAAGAAGGCAAGGGCTTCAAGCAACTGATGGAAACGTTCGAGAGCGCGCGCATCCAGACCGCCGCACGCGCGGTCGGTGTCGCGCAATCCGCGCTGGATATCGGCATGCAATACGCGCTGGAGCGCAAGCAGTTCGGCAAAGCCCTGATCGAGTTTCCCCGCGTCTCGGGTAAGCTGGCCATGATGGCGGTTGAGATCATGATCGCCCGCCAGCTGACCTATTTCTCGGCAACCGAGAAAGACGAAGGCCGCCGCTGCGATCTTGAGGCCGGCATGGCCAAACTGCTGGGCGCGCGCGTCGCTTGGGCCGCAGCCGATAACGGTCTGCAAATCCACGGCGGCAACGGCTTCGCGCTGGAATACAAGATCAGCCGCGTGCTCTGCGATGCGCGCATCCTCAACATCTTCGAGGGTGCTGCTGAAATTCAGGCTCAGGTGATTGCGCGGCGTCTTCTGGACTAAGCCTTAGATCATAGAAAAGCGTAAAAGCCTCGCTCCCGGCGGGGCTTTTTCATTTTAATTGAGAAAAAGAGCGTCGTAATTTCAAGTCCTTACGAATTTTCTTCAAAAAAACTTCACCCCTTCTGTCGATCCGCCTGTCTCCCATTCGTCATGTCCATGAAAGCACCCCGCTTTCGGGAACTTAATACACGGAGACACCGACATGACCCTTTCCCAAATCCTGCTCATCGGCGCTGGCATCCTCGCATTGGCAACCGCCGCCACCTACCTCATCCCAAGCAAGGTTGAGGTTGAACGCACCGCAATCATCGACGCTGATCCGCAAACGATCCTGCAACTGGCTGCGTCCAACACGGGCTACCAGGCGTTCAACCCTTACAAAGCCAGCGATCCCAACCTGAAGATCACCCATTTCGGCCCAGAAAGCGGCGTGGGCTCCGGCTTTCACTTCGACGGAAAAGAGGGCAAAGGCAGCCAGACCGTCGCGCAGATCATCGGCAGCTCGGTGATCTATGACATCGACCTTGGTCCGATGGGCACACCCACCCAATCGCTCACCGTGACCCCCACTGCCGAGGGTACACAGGTCACATGGCGCATGGAAACCGACATGGGAATGAACCCGATCGCCCGTGTCTTTGGTCTTTTCATGGACGGCATGATCGGCAAGACTTTCGAAGCAGGTCTCGCCAACCTCGCCAAAGCGACTGCATAAGGGAACCAGATCAATGCGTTATACATTTTTCCTCTATTCAAACCCTGCCGATTTTACCGACATGACCCCAGAGGACTGGGCCAAGGAAAAGGAAGTTTACGGCGCCTATATCGGCGCTTTGCAAGAGGCCGGCGTCTTCGTTGACACTGACTGGCTCCACCCCGCGCATACCGCCACCACCGTGAGCCTTGCCGATGGCGAAACCCGTATCCAGGACGGCCCCTTCGCCGACACCAAGGAAACACTGGGCGGGTTCTTCGTCGTTGATGTCCCCGATCTGGATGCCGCCCTCGCCTGGGCGGCCAAATGCCCCGCTGCCGCTTATGGCAAGGTCGAAGTCCGCGCCTCTGCGATGGACAGCGCGTGACAGCCGATGCGCGCGCAGCAGAGGTTGCGCGCGCGTCCTACGGTAAGCTCATCGCGATCCTTGCCAGCCGCACGCGCGATATCACTGCTGCCGAAGATGCGCTGGCTGATGCATTCACCAAAGCGCTCATCGCTTGGCCCCAAAGCGGTATCCCGGACAACCCTGAAGCTTGGCTTCTGACCACAGCGCGCAACCGTCTGACCGATGCCCAGCGCCGCGCCACCCGCATCAATTACACTGACGAGGTCCCCGAAATGCCGACTCAGCAACCCCCCGATTTCCCCGACGAACGCCTGAAACTGATGTTCGTCTGCGCCCATCCGGCCATCGACGCGGGCTTGCACACGCCGCTGATGCTGCAAACCGTGCTGGGGGTCGAGGCCGTAGAAATAGCCTCAGCTTTTCTGATCTCGCCCACCGCCATGGCCCAGCGGCTTGTGCGCGCCAAATCCAAGATCAAAGCCAGCGGCATCCCGTTCCACATCCCTGACCCGGCCAACCTGCCGCCCCGCCTCGATGCGGTACTTGAAGCGATCTACGGGGCCTATTCACTCGACTGGCTCCACGGCTCCGACGCGCTCAGCGTTGAAGCGCTCTACCTCGCTCATCTTCTAACCGACCTCATGCCAAAAGAACCCGAAGCCCTTGGCCTTGCAGCGCTTATCGCCTTTGCCCAGTCTCGCGAGGCCGCCCGGATCAAAGACGACACCCTTGTCCCGCTCCATGAACAGGACCCGACCCTTTGGGACACTGGCTTGATCGACCGCGCTGCAACCTTCCTCACCCGCGCCCAGCGCCTTGGCAAGATCGGGCGTTTCCAGCTTGAAGCGGCCATCCAATCCGTCCATGCGCACCGCGCCGAAACCGGAGCGACCGACTGGCGCGCGCTCATGAAACTGCACGCGGCACTGCTAAAACTCTACCCGACGATCGGGGCAGCGGTCAGTCACGCGGCGGCCACCGCGCAAGTTCTCGGGCCGGATGAAGGCCTTGGTTTACTGGATAAAATCGATCCGAAAACCGCCGAGAATTTCCAACCCGCCCTCGCCACACGGGCCTATCTGACAGCGCAAAAGGGCGACGCACATGGCGCCGCCCTTCTTTATGATAAAGCGATTTCGCTGACGACCGAAGCCCCGCTCCGACGCTATCTGGAGGCCAGACGCGCGGTGCTTGCGCGCAGCTGAGCGGGACGCCTTAAATCAGGCTCCGCCCTTTCACGTCGCCGTTGCCGCGCAGCATGAAAAACAGGCCACCGGCCAATAGCATCCCTTGCAGTTGCCATCCGAAGAACGGGCCGAAATAGATCATGATGATGACACCGGCCACAACGATAGAAATCGCAAGGCCCGCCAGGCGCGTCAGCAGGTCCGAGAACCAGTTGTTGCGCAGCAGACCACCCAGAAGCAGCGCGATACCGCCGCCAACTTCGGCTAAGGCGGCCAAAGCGAATAGAACCAGCGGAAGCCCGAAGCCTTCGGCCTGCGCCGCCATATCGGGCAGCTTGATCAGACCTTGGTCGATGATGATGGCGGCCAACGGGATACGGATGAACCAGTCAGCACTACGAATGGTTGGGATACGGCGCGCCGTATCGGCGGCCATGTCGATCATAGTCATATCTTTGCTCCTTATGTCGCGCGGGCGATCTGCGCCTGCGCCATGGGCCGCAATGAAAACGCGGCGCTTTTATTGATCTTTCTACGTCCTAACTTGCGATTTGGTTCACTTTGCCTCTCAAGCGCGCCGTTTTCGCACTGGACCGCACCCTCGCTCCCCCGCACAAAGGAGCCATGAAACTCCGCATGGCTCTCCTTGTTCTTGCCCTTGGCGGTTGCCTCGCTGACGAGACAATCTCGGGCTACGCGCCCGAAGGCGCGATATTCGCACTACAAAGCATCGACGATAAACCGTTTGACGCCTCGGCCACGATTTCGTTTCCCGCTCAAGGTCGGGTCGCGGGCCAAGCGCCGTGCAACAGCTATTCCGCGATGCAGACTGTCCCTTACCCGTGGCTCAAGGTCGAAGCGATTGCGGTCTCCAAACGTGCCTGCCGCGACCTCGTAGCCGAGCAAACCTATTTCGCTGCCCTCTCGGGAATGACCCTCTCTGAGGTGTCTGGCACGACCCTGATCCTGTCGAATGATGCGGGTCGCAAGATGGTCTTCACCGCTCAGAATTAACGCGCCAACAAGTCGACCAGCCGCTGCCGCGCAGGCGGCAAAGGGCGATCCCCAAGTGCGGGCACCAAACGGGTTTTCAGGAAATACCCTGTCATGCGCAGCCCTTCGCGGATTTCCTCGTCCGGCGCGGGTCCAATGCCCAGCAAACACGGCGGCAGCGGCAACAGCTTATCCGCCCAAACGCCCGCGCCCTCCGCCGAGACCGCGCGCCCGGTTTTTGGCGACACATAAGCCAGATCATCCACCGCCCCTGTCGCTGCACACTCGGTCAGATCAAGACCAAAGCCCATCTCTTCAAGCAGGGCCAACTCCCAGCGCAAATAGGCAAGCGGCCAGGCATCAGTCTGCCCCAGCAAATCCATCAATGTGATGGACTGCTGATAAAGCTGCGGATGCGCCTCCCGCTCTGGCAGCGCAAACGCCAGCAGCGCGCAGATCGCATTCAGCCCGGCCAGCGCCAACCGGTCGCCCATCACAGCCGCTGCACGCGACCGCACCGGCTCCACTGAATAGCTGCCCAAATGCTCTTCCAGCCGCGCGCGCCAGCTGACATCCAGCTGCGCGCCCGGCTGCAAAACAGGCGCAATCTTGCGGCTGGTGCCGCCGCGCACGACACCTGCCTGAAGCCCATGCTCTTCGGTAAAAACGTCGATGATGACAGAGGTCTCTCCGTGCCTTCGCACGCGCAACAACGCCCCTTCATCCCGCCAATCGACCATGGCGCTATCCCATCACGCCAGCGATGGATCGTCCAGCAAATGCCGCCCTTCGCGGTCCTCGACCTCGATCACCCAGATATCCGGATCGAACGACCGTTGCTTGGCGACGGACCCGTCGATCTGCTGTTCAGAGCCTGAAACCAACACGTCCCAAACCCGCTCTCCGGTCATCAGGTTGAAGCTGCGGTGATAGAGCGTCGCGTTGCCGTCCAGCGTGTTCAATTTGATCAACACCGCGCCCGCCGTCGCATCGCCTTTGCTGACGATCATCGCCGGAATGCCCAACGCTTCCAGCCGCATCCGGTAAGCGTCGACCCAGAAGCCGCTGGTCAGACGGCTCATGAATTCCCGTCGCGGAAGTTCAGGCCCATTTCATCATACCGCTCAGACTCTTCCAGCCAATTCGGGCGCACTTTCACCTGCAAGAACAGATGCACCTTGCGGCCCAAAAACTCTTCCAGTTCCTCGCGCGCGGCCTTGCCGACCGCTTTGATCGTCTCGCCCTTGTTGCCCAGAACGATGCCCTTATGCCCGTCCCGCATCACGTAAATCAGCTGGTCGATCTTGGCTGAGCCATCCTTGCGCTCTTCCCATTTCTCCGTCTCGACGGTCAGCTGATAGGGCAATTCCTGATGCAACCGGAGGGTCAGCTTTTCGCGCGTCGTCTCTGCCGCGATCATGCGCAGCGGCAGGTCGGCAATCTGATCCTCGGGGTAGAGATATGGCCCTTCCGGTACCTCGCCCGCAAGCCATTTGCGCAGGTCATCCACCCCATGCCCCTTCTCGGCCGAGATCATGAACGTCTCTGAAAACGCATAAAGCTCATTCAAGTCTTTCGTCAGCGCCAGGAGCACATCTGATTTCACCCGATCAATCTTGTTGATCGCAAGCGCCACCCTCTGCCCGGTGGCACGCTCCTCAAGCGAGTCGATAATCGCGCGCACGCCATCCGTGATCCCACGATGTGCCTCAACCATCAGCACGACCACATCGGCATCCGCAGCGCCACCCCAGGCCGCCGCTACCATCGCGCGGTCCAGCCGGCGACGCGGGCGAAACAGGCCCGGCGTATCGACAAAGACAAGCTGAGACGACCCTTCCATTGCCACGCCGCGAATACGCGCGCGCGTCGTCTGCACCTTATGCGTGACGATAGAAACCTTCGCGCCAACCATCCGGTTCAGCAGCGTCGATTTACCGGCATTCGGTTCCCCGATCAGGGCCACAAATCCTGCGCGTGTGTCTGTCATTTGGCACCCTCCAACCGGGCCAGCATCGCGCGGGCGGCGGCTTGTTCGGCATGACGTTTCGAGCCTGCCTCGGCCTGCTCGGCCTCGCCGCTTTGCAATGTCACTTCAATCACGAACTGAGGCGCGTGATCCGGCCCCGTCCGCTTTGCAATCTCGTATGTCGGAGGCTGCTGCCCCCGCGCCTGCACCCATTCCTGCAGGGCCGTCTTGGGGTCGCGCGCATCCGCTTCCACCGTGCGCACACGATCCCCCCAAAGCCGCGTCACAACTTCGCGCGCCGCCTCAAATCCGCCGTCACGATAGACGGCGGCAATCACCGCCTCCATCGCGTCGCCCAGCAGCGCTTCCTTGCGCCGTCCCCCTGACAACATCTCGGACCGGCCCAGTTTCAGCACATCACCCAGCCCGACCTCTCGCGCGACCTCGGCACAGGTTTCCTTGCGCACCAACGCGTTAAAGCGCGGAGCCAACTGCCCCTCCGCCGCGCCTTTGTCGGCGAGCAACACCGCCTCAGCCATCACAAGACCCAACACGCGGTCGCCCAGAAACTCCAACCGCTGATTGTCGCTGCGATTGGGCGAGGACATCGACGCATGAGTGACCGCGCGGACCAGCAGGTCGGGGCGCGCAAACTGATGCCCCAAACGGCTTTCAAACGCTTTCAGGTCACCCGACAGCTTCACTCGATCGCCTTGAAGAAACGGTCCCCGCGCCACGTCCAGAAAAAGAACATAGACCGACCCGCGGACGAGAACATGACACGATCTGCACGCCCGATCAGGTTCTCATACGGCACAAACCCAACGCCACGCGCGGCCAGCGGAACGCGGCTGTCGGTGGAATTATCGCGGTTATCCCCGATGAACATGTATTCACCCTCAGGCACCGAGTAGACGGGCGTGTTATCCAACACGCGGTTGCCCACGTTCAGGATGTTATGCGTGCGCCCGTTCGGCAGTGTTTCGCGCTGGCGCGACTTCAGGCAGACAGCGCCTTCACCAACCGGCCCGTTTTCACATGCCGGATAGCGACCCTGCGGACCTTGACGCTCGTAAATCTCTTCGAAATTGCCCGCATCTTCGACGGGTACAGGCTCTCCGTTGATATGCAAACGGCCCTGCCGCATCTGGATCGTGTCACCAGGCATCCCGATCAGACGCTTGATGAACTCCGCTCCATTGCCGGGATGGCGAAAGACGATCACATCGCCACGCTCAGGCTCACCACCCCAAAGGCGTGTGTTATCTCCGTCAAACATTCCGCAAACATCCTGCGCGTCGATATCAATGCCAAATTGCGGCAGGCGCAGGCTGGGGCAGGACGCGTAGGAATAGCCGTAAGCCATCTTGTTCACGAAGACGAAATCGCCAATCAAAAGCGTGTCTTTCATCGACCCGGACGGAATCCAGAACGGCTGGAAGAACAGCGTGCGAAAGATGCCCGCGATCAGTAACGCATAGACAATCGTCTTGATCGTCTCGATGATCGGATTTTGCTTCTTTTCAGCCGTTTCGGCCATATTCCATACTCCGCTCGACAGGTGGTCGCTTCATGGGTCGCGGGCGGTGCGGAGTCAAGCAGGCCGCGCCTCAATGACCACAAAGGCGCTGGCCCAAGGGTGATCATCCGTCAACGTGACGTGAATGATCGCCTCATGACCCTCGGGGGTCATCTTATCCAGCCGGTCCTTCGCCCAACCGGTCACATGCATCACGGGCTGCCCGGTGCGCAAGTTGCTGACCGACATGTCCTTCCATGCGATCCCCATGCGCAGCCCCGTGCCCAGCGCCTTAGAGCACGCCTCTTTCGCGGCCCAACGCTTGGCATAGGTGCCCGCCACATCCTTGCGGCTTTCGGATTTGCGCTGCTCGGTCTCGGTGAAGACGCGGTTGCGGAAGCGGTCGCCAAAGCGGTCCAGCGTGCCTTGAATCCGCTCGATATTCGCAAGATCAGTGCCGATGCCTAAAATCATGCGCCCCTCTTAGCCCGCCGCGCTGAACAAAGGAAAGGTCACGCCCAGTGACCAAGCCAGGATCAGCCCAAGGCCCAACCCCGCCGCCAACGCGCCCTGATGCTGCGCAACCCAGCGGCCCATCAGCCCGTAGACGATGAAGAACAGCAAGATCACGGGCAGGATGATGATGAGAAAGAAGAGCCCCTCGAAATCGAGCGCTACCGCTGCTGCGAGCGACAGGAAAAACGCCGCCCGCGCGACCAAGCGGTGCCAGAACGGCGCGCGTCCTCCGGCAGTGGTCAGCGCGTCAGCCACCATGAATGGCACCGTCCCTAGCGCCAGAACTGCCACGATCAGCCAGCGCGTGCCGTTCGGTGTGAAATTCGCCGCATAGCGGTCCAGCCCCATGCCGAATGCGCCGATCCCCCAGACCAGCAAAGCGATCAGTCCGATCCAGCCCATCCGGCCAAACGGGACGTTGAAATATCGTAGGATCGCCAGCTGTACTACCCCGTAGATCAGCAAATGCACCATCAGGTAGTCGGCGACCAAAACCGGCAGCGCTCCTATGTCGATCCACATCGCGGTCAGTGGTGCGATCACCGCTGGCACGCCGCTTGCAATCAACAGCTGTCGGGTCTCGAGCGGCACCCGCCGCCCCACGACCTGCGGCAGAAACGCGGCCAGCGCCCAGGCCATCGCCACGATAGCGCCCAACAACAGCGCGATCCAACCGCCTGTCATTGCCAGTTTCGGCTCGGAACTGCGCCCATAGGACCGGTCCAGCCATGCCACCGCTTCGCGCAAACCCGTGGGGCTATAGAGCACGCCAACATGCTCCACATTCGGGGCAACGACCGCGCGGCGAATCAAATCACCCGCCTCCACCGTATCGCCTTCGCCTGCGCCCGGCTCAACCGCTTGCATCGCGTCCACCGCCGCGTCGCGCAACATCGGTTCCCAATCGCCGGTGATCATAAGCAGGTCCGTCGGAGCCTGCCCCGTCACAGCTTGGGAGAACATCGAGATGCCGATCACAGGCCCCACCCGCGCATCCGCAAGCGCCGCCCGCGCAATCACATCCGTCGCCATCGAGTGCCCGAGCAAGGCCACCGACCCATCCCACCCGGTCTCTGCAATCGCAAACGTCATTACGCGTCGCGTCTCGTCGATCAGACGCTGCGTGGTGCCTTCGATCTTGTTCACATCGCCGGACATCGGCACCGGATTTCGCCCATGTCCTTCAAAATCAAAGGAAAACACACGGTAGCCAGATTGCGCGATGCTCAGCGCGTAAGCCTCCATCAGTTGCAAAGACCCGGCAAAGCCATGCGCCACGACGACCACCGGGCCATCCGCTTCGGGCTGCGCATAAATCCGCACGGGCGTGGTTCCGGCAAACGCTTCAGATATCTCCACGCCAGACCGCGCGCCTTCCAGACGCACCAGCGACAGCAGAATACAGGCCAAGGCAACGCAGAAGATCAGCGCGCGGAACACCGCCTTGCGCAAAGCGCTAAACGCCGCGTCACCTGCGCGCATGGCTTAATCCGCAACCCCGGCACGGGCGGCATCCATAATGCCCCGCATCTTTTCAATCGCAGGGCCAAGGCCCAGAAACAACGCCTCACCCATCAGGAAATGCCCGATGTTCAACTCCATGATCTGCGGCAGCGCGGCAATCGGCGGCACGCAGCCATAGGTCAGCCCATGGCCCGCATGGACCTCGAGCCCCAGATCATCCGCAAAAGCCGCCATGTCAGTGAGACGTTTCAACTCGTCGTCACGCTCTTCAAAGCGGCCCTCTGCATGGGCGTCGCAATAGGTGCCGGTATGCAATTCGATCACTTCGGCCCCAATCCGGTGCGCCGCCTCGATCTGGCGTTGATCGGCAGCAATGAAGATCGACACCCGCGATCCGGCCTCTCGCAAAGGCGCGATGAACCCCGCCAGCTTGTTTTCTTCGCGGGCCACTTCAAGACCGCCCTCGGTCGTGCGTTCTTCGCGCTTTTCGGGGACCACGCACACCGCATGAGGCTTGTGCCGCAGAGCAATCGCCTGCATCTCGTCCGTGGCGGCCATCTCGAAATTCAGTGGCACATTCAGCGCCTCCATCAGCGCATCGATATCCGCGTCGCGCATGTGGCGTCGATCCTCGCGCAGATGCGCCGTGATCCCGTCCGCGCCCGCAGCCTCGGCAATCGCGGCGGCGCGCAACGGGTCCGGCACAGCGCCCCCGCGCGCATTGCGCAGCGTGGCGACGTGGTCAATATTCACACCCAGTCGGAGTTTCTCAGCCATGACAGGTCCTTCCTCTTTGGGCAGAACCTAGTCTGCGGATTTGCCCGCGTCAGCCTTTTTGATCGCTTTTTTCTTCAGCTCGGCCAGCTTCGCCGTAAGCCGCCCCTTGCGGCGCTTCTGATAGGCGCGGATCACCGGGACGGACAGGTAGTAGACGACCGTCGCCGTGATGATACCGGGGATCAGACCGCCGACCATATAGGGAAAGAAAACTTCATCATAGAAAACAGTCAGGCCAGTCCAATCGACCTCCTCATGGGTGAAGATGGCCGTAAAATTGTGCCACAGGTCCCAACCGGCATCGACAAACTTGCCGCCAAAAGACCGCTCCGAGGCTTGCTCTGCCGCGTCCGTGCCAAGGATCCAGTCGCCGAAGGTCAACGACACGACCCCAATGGGGACATAGGTCAGCGGATTGCCAAAGAATGTCGCCATGAGCGAGGCCAGCACATTGCCGCGCATCACAAACGCAAGAAACGCCGCGATAAAGAAATGTAGCCCGTAGAAGGGGGTGAATGTGGTGAACACACCCGCCCAAATGCCCCGCGCGATCTTTTCGGGCGTGTCAGGCAAGCGCCGCACCCGGTGCTTGACGTATTCAAACGCACGCGCCCAGCCGCCGCGTGGGTAGACGAAGTCCAGAATGGCCTTCGCGACCGAGCGCCTATCCCGACGTTTGAATACCAAAGGTTACGTTCCTACTCCGCCGCTGCTGCGGTCAATGACGTCTCGGGGTCCCTGCGTCGTGCAATCGACGCCACATCGCTTTCTGCCTCTAGCGCGGTCATCACCGTGTGCAGATGTTCCACATCGCGCAGGTCCACATCTATCATCAGTCTGTAATAATCTGGTTTACGATCCACGAATTTTAAGTCGCTGATATTGGCCTTTTGTTCGCCGATCAATGTGCAAATCCGTCCCAGGACGCCCGCATCATTGCTGATCACGACATCCAGCGTGACCGTATAGATCGCACGGTGGGTGCCGGTATGCCATTGCAGGTCGATCCACTTGTCCAGATCATCCTCAAGAGCGGCCAATCTCGTGCAATCAATGGCATGCACCAACACGCCTTCGCCGCGCTTTGTGATGCCGACAATCCGCTCGCCCGGGACAGGCTGACAGCAACCCGAGCGTTTAAACGACTGATCCGGTGACAGACCCACAACCGCGCGCTGCTCATCCACAACATCGCCTTTGGTGTCGGCCAGTTCAGGGTAAAGCGCGCTGACCACGTCATGGGCCGTGATCTCCGCACTGCCCAAACGCGCAAGCATTTCTGCGCGCCCCGGGATACCCAACCTCTTCGCCGCCGTGTTCAGCGCCTTGTCCGAGGCTTTCTTGCCAATATGCTCGAACGCCACGCGGGCCAGTTCCGCGCCCAGCTTCATAAAGCGCTCGCGGTCTTCTTCGCGCAGGGATTTGCGGATCGCGGCCTTGGCCTTGCCGGTCACCGCGATATCAATCCACGTCGCCTGCGGGCGCTGGCCCTCGGCAGTGATGATCTCAACCGATTGGCCGTTTTTCAGACGTGTCCAAAGCGGCACACGGATCCCGTCCACCTTGGCACCAACACAAGCGCTGCCGATCCGAGTGTGGATCGCATAGGCAAAATCAATCGGGGTGCCACCGCGCGGCAGCTTGAAAACATCGCCTTTGGGCGTGAAGCAAAAGACCTTGTCCGAATACATCTCCAGCTTGACCGCTTCGAGGAATTCATCGTGATCCTCCGACATCTCGAACCGTTCGGTCAGGCCGGCGATCCATTTAGCAGGGTCCACCGCAAAGGGGTTCTCCGCCCGCACACCATCGCGATAGGACCAATGCGCCGCGACCCCGGCTTCAGCCACCTCGTGCATCTGGCGGGTGCGGATCTGCACCTCTACCCGTTTGCCATCGCGCCCCGACACGGTGGTGTGCAACGACCGATAGCCGTTTGATTTCGGCTGACTGATGTAATCCTTGAACCGCCCCGGCACCGACCGCCAGCGCTGGTGGATCGCACCCAGCACGCGGTAGCAATCTTCCTCGCTGCCGGTGACGATCCGGAAGCCATAAATATCAGACAGGCGCGAGAACCCCTGCTCTTTCTCCTGCATCTTGCGCCAGATCGAATAGGGCTTCTTGGCACGCCCGAAAACATCCGCCTCAATGCCCGCCTTCTCAAGCTCCAGCCGCATGTCGCCGGTGATCTTGTGCATCACATCACCGGTTTCGCGCTGCAACGTGATGAACCGCCGGATGATCGACGACCGCCCTTCGGGGTTGAGCACGCGAAACGCCAGATCCTCCAGCTCTTCGCGCATCCATTGCATACCCATGCGGCCCGCGAGCGGCGCAAAGATATCCATCGTCTCGCGCGCCTTCTGGGTCTGCTTTTCCGGGCGCATCGACTTGATCGTGCGCATGTTGTGCAAACGGTCGGCCAGCTTGACCAGGATCACCCGCATGTCCTTGGACATCGCCATAAAGAGCTTGCGGAAATTCTCGGCCTGCTTCGTCTCGGTCGAGGATAGCTGAAGGTTTGTCAGCTTGGTGACCCCATCCACCAGCTCGGCGACTTCCTTGCCGAAATGATCGGCCACGTCCCCATAGGTCGAGCGCGTGTCTTCGATCGTGTCATGCAGTAGCGCTGTAATGATCGTCGCATCATCCAGACGTTGCTCTGCCAGAATGGCAGCCACAGCGACAGGATGCGTAAAATACGGCTCACCGGAATGGCGATACTGGCCGTGATGCATCTCTTCGCCGTACGCAAAGGCATCGCGGATCAGAGGTTCATTTGTGCGAGGGTTGTAGCTGCGGACCAGCTCGATCAGATCATCGTCTGTAATCATCTGGTCCGCGCCTTCCCAAGGCCGGGTGCGGCCTTACTTTTGCCCTTGCGCTTCCATCAGCGCGCGCAGCAGTTTCTCTTCCGACATATCGTCATCGGCGGGCTTGTCGGCCTCGGCCCCCATCAGAAGCGCCATGGCGTCTTCATCAGGCTCGTCCACCTCGATCTGGGTCTGATTCGACTCGATCAGACGCTCGCGCAATTCATTGGCCGATTGGGTCTCGTCCGCGATCTCACGCAGGGACACGACGGGGTTCTTGTCATTGTCGCGATCCACGGTAATAGCTGCGCCGCTTGAGATTTCGCGCGCACGATGGGCTGCGAGCATAACAAGCTCGAACCGGTTCGGAACCTTATCGACGCAATCTTCGACGGTGACGCGGGCCATGGGACACTCCACTTGGACAGGACTTAGAAAGTCTGGTTTTAAGGGCTGAGCGGCAGAAACACAAGCCTTATTGGCCGTCGCCCATCGGCACGACCGCAGCCCGATCTTCCTCAGGCAGCTTGTCCAGCAGTCCCGCTACGGTAACGCCCAGAACCGGATGCGTCCAGTCCGCTGCGATATCGGCCAGCGGCACCAGCACAAACGCCCGATCCTGTAGACGCGGATGCGGCAGAATCAGCTCATCAGGGGCGCGAAGTTGTTGATTTTCCACAGAAAGCGCTTGCCACGCTTCTTGCGTCTCCAGATCGGGATAGACCTGCGCCCCCAAGGCCAGCAGATCAATATCCAACGTCCGGCTCGCCCAGCGCTGCGCCCGGTCGCGGCCAAATTCGGTTTCCACCTCGTGCAAAACCGCCAGCAACTCCCGCGCCGTCAGGTCACTGCGAATTTCCGCGCAGGCGTTCACATAGTCGGGACCAGCACCCGCCGGAAAACAAGGCGTTTGGAAAAACCGGCTTTTTTGCAGTATTGTCAGACCTGCATCGGAGAGCTTTTTCAGGCCAAGACGGAGGGTTTCCTCCGGCGATCCAAAGACTGAGGTCAGGTTGCTGCCCAGCGCAATTAGCGCAATTTCAGTGGCGGAACCCTGCTCATGGGGTTGAAGCATTTAGAGTTTCCCGTATGTAAACTGAGTAGTTTCGCTGACCATTTACCACTCACGAAGACCACTCACAGGCGAAACTGCATATCGAAAGGAAATTTGATGTTCTATCAAGGCGAACGGCTTGCGCTGTTCATCGATGGATCGAATCTCTATGCCGCTGCAAAGTCGCTGGGGTTCGACATCGACTACAAACTTCTCCGCCAGGAATTTATGCGGCGCGGGAAGCTCTTGCGGGCGTTTTATTACACGGCACTGCTTGAGAACGACGAATACTCTCCCATCCGTCCCCTTGTGGACTGGCTCCACTACAACGGCTTTTCCATGGTCACCAAACCGGCCAAGGAATACACCGACAGCCAGGGCCGCCGGAAGGTCAAAGGCAACATGGATATCGAGTTGACCGTCAACGCGATGGAGCTTGCGCCCCATGTCGATCACATCGTTATCTTCTCAGGCGATGGTGATTTCCGACCCTTGGTCGAAAGCCTTCAACGTCAGGGCGTGCGCGTCTCGGTCGTCTCCACGATCCGCAGCCAGCCGCCGATGATCGCAGACGAGCTGCGCCGCCAATGCGATAACTTCATTGAGCTGCAAGAGCTTAAGGACGTGATCGGGCGCCCCCCGCGCGAGCCGCGGGAAGACAGCCCGCGCGAAATGGCGGAACAGGACTAAGAGATTGGGCGGGCCTTCGGGTCCGCCCTTTTTCTTTTAGACGCCCCCTTGTTCTTCTGCGTCACTCAGGGTTCCTTGCGACCATCAGATGTTGATGGAGACCGCAGTGACACGTTCGGAATTTTTGCGCAGCGCTGCGGCACTGGCCCTGACCGCTCCCCTGGCCGCATGTGCAACGACGGGGGCCTCAACAGTGCAAGACCCCGCACCTTTGGCCGATGCTCTTGCAGCCCTTGACCCAACCGTCAGCCGCGCTGAAGCCAACCGGGCCGCAGCATTGGCCTTTCGCCTTGCCGCCCAACTGGCCCGCGACTACCAGGTCACCGATCCACCGCTGATCCATAATTCAAAAGTCCATGCTGGTCTGCGCGACCGAGGTCTGTGCAACCATTTCGCCGAAGACATGCTGGCCCGCCTGCGTCAGGAAAGTTTCCAAACTCTCAAGCTGCATTGGGCGACGTCGCCCTCGACCCCGCTCCGCATCGTGCACCACGCCCCCGCAATCAGTTCAGCAAATGGCACGTTCCGGGACAGCATCATTCTGGATGCGTGGCGCAATTCTGGGCGGCTGTTCTGGGCTCCGGTCTCAGAAGACACCCGCTATAACTGGATGTCGCTCCAAGAGGCTCAGCCGGTGCTGCGCGCAAGGCGCGACCGCACCGCCGCTAGCTGATCGGCAGGCACCACCAACCGCACCCCAAGCGAGCCAGCGCCTGCCAGCACCGGGCTTTTACGCAAGGCAATATCGACCGCTTCGATCTCGGCATAGCCCGCGCATGCCTCGACAATCCGCGTCATCAACCGCTCTTGCGTATGATAATGCCCGTCGCGCGCCAGTCGGTCGATCTCCACCACAAGCGGGTCGTAGTCAAAAACGCGATCCATCCCATCGGCGTCGATAAAGACCAGCTCCGGATCAATCTTCAGTGTCAGGTCCAGCACATGCGCATCCGGCACAACATCGCCCGGCCCATATGTGCCGATATCGCAGGCTATCACCAGATCGCGCAACTCCACGGTGCTTTGCAAAACGCTACTCCTCGAAACCATTGTCGAAATCGGTGTCGGCCCAACGCGCCACTTCCTGCGTCAGCCGTTTCTTATACCGGCGCTGCCGCCTGCGCGCTTTGGCGGGGCTTGCCCGCCACCCTTCGCGCTTGTCCGACACCAGTTCATCAATGTCGTCTGCCGTCTCAACCCGGCGCGCATCTTTGGGAGAGCTGCGCTTCACCGCAATTTCCCCCGCCAGATCAGCGATTGCCGGTTCATCTCATGCAAATCCGCGCGGCCCTGCGCGATCTCCTCCGCCAGCCGAACAGCCTGTATCGCCTGCGCCGGTGTTAAATGCTTGTAGGCTGGCCGCTCCAGATGGTCGTACCAAGTGCCGCCGCAAACGTGATCCAAAACGATCCGCTGAAAGCAATGGTCATTCACCACAGGCCAGCCGCGCGCATTGTCGCGCGCCATCTGCGGCAGCACCTCGCGCGTCAGCCGCAGATACTCCGCCACGATGTCCAAATGTTCCGTTTCCATAGCCAGCGATCTAGCCGGGCGCGCATGAAGGGCAATGCGCCCTCTAGACCTCGGCCCCCCTCTGCCTTACCTCTTGAGGGAACCGGAGAAAACCATGACCAAGCCCGCTCTGACCCTCTATCTCGCAGCCCCGCGCGGCTTTTGCGCAGGCGTTGACCGCGCCATCAAGATCGTCGAGATGGCGCTGCAAAAATGGGGCGCGCCGGTCTATGTCCGCCACGAAATAGTGCATAACAAATTTGTCGTGGACAGCTTGCGCGATCAGGGCGCAGTGTTTGTCGAAGAGCTTGACCAATGCCCTGACGACCGCCCCGTCATCTTCTCGGCCCATGGCGTGCCGAAAGCCGTCCCCGCGGCGGCTGCAAAGCGCGAAATGATCTATGTGGACGCCACCTGCCCGCTGGTCAGCAAGGTCCATATCGAGGCCGAGCGTCACAATCGCAACGGTCTGCAAATGATCATGATTGGCCATGAAGGCCACCCCGAAACTGTCGGGACCATGGGTCAGTTGCCCGAGGGCGAAGTGCTGTTGGTCGAAACCGTCGAAGACGTCGCCACGGTGCAGGTCCGCGACCCCGACAAGCTGGCGTTCGTGACGCAAACCACGCTGTCGGTCGATGACACGATCGACATCGTTGCAGCGCTGAAAGCCCGTTTCCCGGCCATCGTCGGCCCTCATAAGGAAGACATCTGCTACGCCACGACCAACCGGCAGGAAGCCGTCAAAGCCATAGCAGGCAAATGCGACGCGCTACTGGTTGTTGGCGCGCCAAACTCGTCCAACTCCAAACGCTTGGTCGAGGTCGCCTCTCGCGAGGGTTGCCAATACGCCCAGCTCGTCCAACGCGCGACCGACATCGACTGGCGCGCGTTGGAGGGCATCAAGACCCTCGGCATCACCGCCGGCGCCTCCGCCCCCGAAGTGCTCATCAATGAGGTGATCGACGCCTTCCGCGACCGCTTCGACACCACCGTCGAGCAGGTCACCACAGCCGAAGAAAACGTCGAGTTCAAAGTCCCCCGCGTCCTGAGAGAGCCCGCATGATTTCCCTGCAATTCCTTGTCACCGCCCTCGTCGTGGTGATCGCCCCGGGCACCGGCGTGCTCTACACGCTGGCCCTTGGTCTGGGCCAAGGCCGCCGCGCTGCGATTGCCGCCGCGACCGGCTGCACCTTCGGGATTGTGCCGCATCTGGCCGCAGCGATCCTGGGCGTCGCCGCGATCCTGCACACCAGCGCGCTGCTCTTTAACATCGTGAAATTCGCAGGCGTTGCCTATCTGCTCTACCTCGCATGGCAGTCTCTCAAGAACGGTGGCGCGCTGGCCATCAGCGCCGAACGCACCGCCGATCCCGCATGGCGCATTGCCCGCCGCGGCGCTTTGATCAACATCCTGAACCCCAAGCTGTCGATCTTCTTTCTGGCGCTGCTGCCGCCCTTCCTGTCGGGCAATCCTGCCACCGCAACCGCCGAAATGCTGCTAATGGGCGGCATCTTCATGGTGCTGACCTTTGCGGTCTTCGTCCTTTACGGCGTCTTCGCTGCAGCCGCCCGCGCCAAGCTGCTGCAAAGCACCCGGATCATGACATGGCTCAACCGCAGCTTTGCAGCGGTTTTCGCCGCACTGGCAACCCGATTGGCGTTTGAGCGCGCATGACCATCCCCCGCGCTGCTCTCTACCTTGGCCTTGCAGGGCTGATCCCGTTTCTGTGGGGGGCGCTGACATTGGTCAGCACCGACCTAGCCCAATGGGGCGCGCGCAGTCTGGGGCCGCGCTTTGTCGGGCCTTATGTGCAGCTCTCCTACGGCACGATTATCCTCGCCTTCATGTCAGGCGTCCTCTGGGGGTTTTCCACCAAGACCACAGGCGCGCAAGCGGCGGCGGGCTATGGTCTGTCGGTGATCCCCGCACTCTGGGCGTTTTTCATGGTCGGCAGCGGGCCGGTTTCTTCGGCGATCAACCTGATGGCAGGCTTCGCAGGGTTGCTTGCTTTGGATTTCATGTTCTGGCGCTGGGGGCTGGCTCCGAAATGGTGGATGAACCTGCGCGTCCTGCTGACAGCGCTGGTGCTGACCAGCCTGGCCGTGACGGCCTTCCTATGAGCGACAAGAAAACTATCGACGTTTATGACGCGCGCGCAGGCGAATATGCCGATCTGGTCGAGCAAACCAAGATGCCCGGACTGGATGCATTCATTGCTGCCATGCCCAAGGGCGCCCATGTGCTTGATCTGGGATGCGGTCCGGGCAACAGCGCGGTGCATATGGCCGCCGCCGGTTGCGTTGTCACGGCCGTTGACGCCTCTGCCGAAATGGTCGCGCTGGCCAAGGCGCAGCCGGGAGTAAACGCTCACCAAGCCCGGTTCGATCAGATCGAAGGCACTGCCCTTTATGATGGAATCTGGGCGTCGTTTTCGCTTTTACATGCCCCGAAATCCGCCTTTCCCGGCCATCTGAGCGCGCTGCACCAAGCCGCCAAACCCGGCGCGCGATTGCATTTGTCTGTGAAAACCGGGGAAGGCGAATTTGAAGACAGCATCGGGCGCTTCTACGCCTATTACACAATCGAAGAACTCGACACATATCTGACCAAAGCAGGCTTTCGGCTGGCAAACCACCTGACCGGCGAGGACCGTGGTCTGTCTGGTGATATCTCCCCTTGGGTGGCGGTCGAAGCCTATGCCTGATCTTTTTGCCTATACCGACGGGGCCTGCTCCGGCAATCCCGGCCCGGGCGGCTGGGGCGCGCTGCTGATCGCGCGCGAGGGCGAGGCGGTCTTGAAAGAGCGGGAACTCAAGGGCGGCGAGCCTCAGACAACGAACAATCGCATGGAATTGCTGGCCGCGATCCACGCGCTGGAAGCGTTGGAGCGGCCCTCGACCCTGACGGTCGTGACCGACAGCGCCTATGTGAAAGGCGGGATCACCCAATGGATGCATGGCTGGAAGCGAAATGGGTGGAAAACCTCGACCAAAAAGCCGGTCAAGAACGAGGATCTGTGGAAGCGCCTTGACGAGGCGGCGGCCCGTCATTCCGTAACTTGGGAATGGGTCAAGGGCCATGCCGGGCATCCCGAAAACGAGCGTGCGGATGAACTGGCGCGCGCTGGAATGGCCCCGTTCAAACCAGATTGAGGGATTGCGCCGCGCTTCGCGCGTCGCCTGATTTGAAAGGTTGCGCCGCACTTCGCGCGTCGCGGGGGGCGGGGCTGCGCCCCGCGGTGCTTTACGATCAGCGGAGTGTGGATGACCTCGGATTGCCTTAAGGTATTTATGGACAAAAGAAGACAGGAGCCTGCGCTGCAATGTCGGGCGAGGGGCATATTGTCATCTCGGGATATGCGCGCAGGCATTGACGGGCCAATAAGCGGCGCGTTCAAACCGTGAGAGCCAAAGACCCATTCACCGCCTTCGCCGCGTTAAGGTTAACAAAGGAGAAGCGGTAGAGATGGTCCTGTTTTAGGTGAGACTTTGGTTAACAACGCGCGCGGTTTCCAACGTGCAAGACGGTGCGTTAACCTTAATATTTCGTTGAAAAACAGAGCGGTTAGAGGGGCTTTGGTATTATGTTAAGTGTCAAAAACAGAGTCTCAATGAAATCAATGCCCCGCCTCTGAAAACCTGGTTTCGCACGCGAAACCGGTCAGTCCAGGTGCGATGGCATCTCTGTACCGCGCAGGAAATCGGCGGCAGGCACCGCACGCTTGCCTTGCCGCTGCGCGTGAGTGATCCGCACCGCGCCATCGCCGCACGCCACCTCAAAATTGCCCAGATGCGCACCCGGTGCGCCACGGCCATCGCAAAGCTCTGCATCCAGCAGTTTCACCCGCTCTCCCGCGATCTCGCACCATGCACCTGGAAAGGGCGAGAGGCCCCGGATCAGCCGATCCACCTGTGTTGCGGGACGGGTCCAATCGACCCGCGCTTCGACTTTGTCGATCTTTTCGGCATAGGTCACGCCATCCTTAGGTTGCGGTTTGGGCGTAAGCTCAGGCAATTGCGCCAACGCCTCGACAATCAGCCGCGCACCCATTGCGCTGAGCCGGTCATGCAGCCGCGCTGTCGTATCCGCGCCCGTGATCGGTGTGGCCTCGCGCAAGAGCACTGGGCCGGTATCCAGCCCTGCCTCCATCTGCATGATGCACACGCCGGTTTCCGCATCCCCCGCCATGATCGCGCGGTGGATCGGGGCCGCACCACGCCACCGCGGCAGAAGGCTGGCGTGGATATTCAGGCAGCCATGCTGGGGCGCGTCCAGAATGGGTTGCGGCAGGATCAAACCGTAGGCCACAACGACGCCGATATCGGCCTGCAAATCCGCAAATGCTTGTTGGTCCTCCGCCGCTTTCAACCGCGCAGGATGGCGCACTTCCAACCCCAGTTCCAAGGCCCGCGCATGAACAGGCGAAGGGCGCTCTTTCTTGCCGCGACCGGCGGGGCGGGGCGGCTGGGTGTAGACCGCGCAAACCTCGTGGCCGGCCGCGACCAACGCCTCTAGCACCGGCACGGAAAACTCCGGCGTGCCCATGAAGACTACCCTCATGCGGCCCCCTTGCGCGCCTTGCGCAGCAGCATGTCCCGTTTCACTTTCGAGAGCCGGTCAAAGTACATCTTGCCGTTCAGATGGTCGATCTGATGCTGCACGCTGGTTGCCCAAAGCCCCACGAAATCGCGTCGATCCATAACGCCGTCCTCGTTCATGTAGCGGACCGTCACTGCGCGGGGTCGCTTGACCACAGCCGACACGCCAGCAAGGTTTGGCGAGGCCTCCTCGTGTGGGCGCAACTCTACCGAGGCGTGCAACACTTCCGGGTTTGCCATGCGCACCGCCTGCCCGCGTTTTTCCGACGCATCCACGACGGCAATTCGCAGCGAAACCCCCAATTGCGGCGCGGCCAGACCGACGCCTGGCATCGCCTCCATCACCTCGATCATCTCGTCCCACAGTGCACGGATTTCGTCCGTCACGGCCTCCACGGGCGCCGCAACCTTGCGCAACCGCGCATCGGGCCAAGGGATCAAAGGACGGGGCATATTATCAGACGCGCGCACGTTCGCGCTTCAGTTTCTGCATCTTGCGGGTGATCATCTGACGCTTCAGCGGGCGCAGATAATCGATGAAGAGCTTGCCATCCAGATGGTCAATCTCATGCTGCACGCACGTCGCCCAAAGCCCGTCGAACTGTTCTTCATGCATCTCGCCATCCAGGCCCAGCCAGCGCACTTTGACCTCCGCCGGACGCTCCACATCGGCATATTGTTCGGGGATCGACAGGCAGCCTTCCTCATAGGTCGACAGCTCGTCCGAGGCCCAGGTCACCTCAGGGTTCATCAGGACCATCGGGCGCGGATCGGCGCCTTCTTCCTTGATGCAGTCCATGACCAAAAGCCGCTCCATCACGCCGATCTGGTTTGCGGCCAGACCAATGCCGGGCGCGTCATACATCGTCTCCAGCATGTCGCGCGCCAACTCGTGATGCGCCTCTGTGACCTCGGTCACAGGCTCCGCCTTTTTCTTCAGGCGTGGGTCGGGGTGGATCAGGATCGGGCGTATGGTCATGGCTTTCATGTAAGGCAGCCGCGCGTCAGAGGCAACGGGCCTTGCACCTGCGCCCCTGTGGGTTAGCTTGCCAGA
This sequence comes from Cognatishimia sp. MH4019, assembly GCF_020177595.1. Lineage (GTDB taxonomy): Bacteria > Pseudomonadota > Alphaproteobacteria > Rhodobacterales > Rhodobacteraceae > JAHTBL01. The sequence goes on from NZ_JAHTBL010000002.1 coordinate 190,821, forward strand.
AAAGCACCGGAGAACCCCATGTCATTCGACCAGAAAATCGACCGCCGCGGCACCCATTGTTCCAAGTGGGACAGCATGGAAACGCTTTACGGCGTCTCCCCCGAGGACGGTCTGGCGATGTGGGTCGCCGACATGGATTTCCGCCCGCCGCAATGCGTGCAGGACGCGGTTCAGGCGATGGTCGATCACGGGGTCTATGGCTATTTCGGGGATGAAAGCAAATACCGCGCGGCGATCCAGTGGTGGATGCAGGAACGCCACGGTTGGGCAATTGAATCGGACTGGATTTTCAGCCTTCACGGCCTCGTCAACGGCACCGCAATGTGCGTGGAGACCTATACCAAACCCGGCGATGGCGTGATCCTTTTCACCCCGGTTTACCATGCCTTCGCGCGGGTCATCAAAGCCGCCGACCGCGAGGTCGTCGAGATGGAGTTGGTCAACACAGACGGCCACTACACCATGGATTTCGACGCCTATGACGCGGCGATGACGGGTAATGAGAAGATGGTGATCCTCTGCTCGCCCCATAATCCGGGGGGCCGCGTCTGGACCCGCGAAGAGCTTCAGCAGGTCGCCGATTTCTGCAAGCGGCATGACCTGATCTTAGTCAGTGACGAGATCCACCATGACCTGACCTATGGTGCCAAGCACACCGCGATGTCGCTTGTTGATCCGTCCATCACTGATCGCCTTGTGATGATGACGGCGGCCACAAAGACCTTCAATATCGCCGGCAGCCATATCGGTAATGTCATCATCGAAGACCCCGATCTGCGCGCGCGATTTGCCAAGCGGATGGCGGGGCTGGGCCTCTCGCCGAACTCGTTTGGCCTCTTTATGGTAACGGCCGCCTACACGCCCGAAGGGGCCAAATGGGTCGACGAGTTGATGGCCTATCTGGCCGAGAACCAGCGCATCTTCAACGAAGGCATCAACGTCATTCCGGGTCTGAAAGCGATGCCGCTTGAGGCGACCTATCTGTCATGGGTCGATTTCGCAGGCACCGGCATGCCCCGCGAAGAATTCACCTCCCGCGTTCAAGATCAGGCCAAGATCGCCGTGAACCATGGCCCAACATTTGGCAAAGGCGGCGAGAGCTTCTTGCGGTTCAACATCGCCGCCCCGCGCGCAATCATCGAGGATGCCGTCGCCCGCATGCAGGCCGCTTTCAGCGACCTGCAATAAGGTTTCGCACGCGAAACGCGGTTAACGGGGCAGCAGCGCGACCGGCGCGTTCGGGTCGCGCGAATAGTCTAAGGCAGGGGCGTCCGTGGCGGCTGTCTTGCGCTTGAACTCGTACTGCATCTCGTCGCCTTCCTCGGAAGAAGCCACGATCAGGCATTGATAAAGATGCACGCCGCCATGGTGTAGATCAACAAGCCCGCGCAGCTTTGGAGCAACCTCGGCCTCCATGGCGAAGCCGATTTCCCAAAGGCGCAAAACGGGGAAAGTGTCTTCCCCCACATGCACCCGCAGGCGGCTGCCCTTGCGCTGGGCGGCTTTGCGCGCGGCTTCAAGCCCCGCTTTCACTTCGTCGGATAGGAATGTGGACATCACGCCCTCCATCAATCTCGCAAAAGAGAGGATGGCTGGGCGTCCGGTAAAAGCAAGGTAAATCCGCGCAATAGTCTGTTTCGGCGGATTTTGTCAGCCTTTGGCCACAGGCCGCAACACATGGGGCATCGCGGGGTCATAAAGCGCGCTGTCCTTAAAATCCTGCACCTCTGCCAAGGCAGGCCCCACCAGAATCAACGCCGTCCGCGTGATCTTTTCGTCCCGCACCTTGGCCCGGATATCGCTCAGCGTGCCACGCAGGAACATCTGGTCCGGCCAGCCCACGCGGTAGGCCACAACCACAGGGCAATCGGCCCCATAATACGGGATCAACTGCCGCTCAATCTCGCGGAGCGCGCGGATGCCCAGGTGGATCGCCAAGGTGGCTTTGGAGCGCGCGAAATTCTCCAGCGTCTCACCCTCTGGCATCCCGGTCGACTTCATCGACATGCGCGTCAGAATGATCGACTGCGCAACCTCCGGGATGGTTAACTCCTGCCCTAACGCGGCGGCTGCCGCGGCATAAGCCGGAACGCCCGGAACGATCTGATAGTCGATCCCATCCGCCTTCAAACGCCTTATCTGTTCGGCAATCGCGCCATACAAAGAAGGGTCCCCCGAATGGACCCGCGCAACGTCTTGGCCTGCCTGATGCGCCTTCAGAATCTCCGCATGCGTGTCGTCCAACGTCATCGGCGCGGTGTCCAAAACCAGCGCATCTGCGGGCGCTTCTGCGACCACCTGCTCGGGCACCAGAGAGCCCGCATAAAGGCAAACTGGGCAGGCCGCGATCAGCCGTTGCGCTTTCAGGGTCAACAGCTCCGGGTCGCCGGGACCGGCCCCGATAAAATAGACGGTCATAGCGTGCTCCTTAACCAGTTTCCGACAGATCGCCGTCGATCTTTCGAGCGTATCCGCGCGGCGTATACATGCGCGGGCCTTCGCCCAGCTTTGCCAGTTTCGAATGGCTCGATCCGACCAGAACGACCGTCAGCATATCGACCTCGTCCACTTTCAGATCGGCGAGGTTGCGATAGCGGATATGCTCCTCTGGCCGCCCAAGAGACGAGGCGAGCATCACGGGCGTATCGACCGGACGGTGCTGCAACAGGATGTCCCGCGCCTCAGCCAAAAGCGTGCGTCGTCGCAGCGAAACCGGGTTGTAGAACGCGATGACAAAGTCGCCCTCCGCCGCAGCATGGAGCCGCTTGATGATGTCTTCACGCGGGGTCAACAAATCACTCAGCGAGATGGCGCAGAAGTCATGCCCCAGCGGTGCACCCGCGCGGGCAGCGGCCCCTTGCAAGGCCGAAACGCCCGGCGTGCAAACAACCTCAACCCGCCGCGCAGCATCGGTGACGCCATGCTGGTCTGGCCCGCGATCCAATAGCTCGAACACCAAAGCGCCCATGGCGTAAATGCCTGCGTCGCCTGAACAAATCAGCGCGACGTTCTTGCCTTGGCCTGCCTGTTCCAGTGCGAAGCGGCATCGATCTTCTTCGCCGCCCAGCGGAAAATCACTGCGCGTTTTGCCGTGGGCGAGCGGCCCCAGAAGGTCGATGTAAAGCCCATAGCCGACCAGCTCTTCCGCCTCGGCGACAAGCTGGCTCGCCTCGGGCGTGCGCCACGAATGCTGCCCCGGCCCGATCCCGATGATTGACAATCGGCCCCTCGCCCGGCCATTGATTTCCGTGATTGGCACCTCGGCCTTTGCCACGGCACAGGTCGCGTTTTTGGTCTTCTGTTTCGGCACAACCAAGCTGCCATCCGACGCCGCCAAGGCCGCTCCTTCGGAGACGCCGTGGCATCCAACTTCCGCGAAAACAACGTCTGACGGGTTGGCCAGATTTGGCGTCTGCGCCTCCAGCTCCTCTGCCGTGAAGACACGAAACGGGACGCCCAGATCCGCGGCCAAAGCGTTCATCGCGGGCTCGTCGCCCTTCAGATCAAGCGAGTTCACCGACGCAATCGCACCCTGTGCAATCCCCGCCTCAGCAAGGGTCCTGTTAACCAAGTCCGCAAGCTCCACCGGATCGCAATCGCGCGCGCATCCGACCCCCAAAGCGTAGCGCTGCGGATGGTAAACGAGCGTCGTTTCATCCGCTTTGACCGGCGCATCTGTCGTCACCAGACGCACGGTGCCATCCGGATCGTGCGGTAGGTCAAAAAGCGCTTCCCCTTCAATCCGCGCAGAGCCTCCATTCAACAGCGCGGCCATCACGGACTTCGCGTTTTCGGGGTTTGCCAGTCGGTAGCCCGAGGGCGGCGCATCCAGCGCTACGCCCAGCGCCACATCGCCTGCAGTGGTCACAGCAGCGACTGCGCCCAGCGCTTCGGCGATGTCTTTCGCCAAACGGTTCGCGCCACGATGACCGCCCAAAAGCGGGATCACGACAGAGCCGTCATCAGAGACCGAAATCACAGGCGGCTCGGTCGTTTTGTCGGACAGCAAAGGGGCCACACCGCGGATCAGAATGCCCGCCGCGCAGACCCCGATAATCGCGTGTTTCGCTGCGAAAAGATCGCGCGCATGATCCAGCGCGTTGGCGAAATAGGTATCCGCTTTTTCGACCCGGCCTTCCCGCCCATGAACCGCGCAATCGAGTGCTGCGGCGATCTTGTGCGCCACCGGCTCCCCGGATTTGGAGAGCGCAAGAACGACGGGGGTCACAGCCATGGATCGGCTCCTTTAGTCACGAGAATCATCGAGAAATACGGGGCTTTTTCCGGTGCTTTGGTTAACGGCAAACGGACTTCATTCGGCAGCGTCGCACGTTCGATGTAGGCGGCGCGGTCGCTTAGCCCCGCGGCCTTCAGAACGCGGCGGATCTTGGGAAGGTGACGCCCGACCTTCATAATGACTAACGACTCCGCGTCGGCGATGCGGGCGGTCATCGTCGCCTCGTCCAGCGGGCCAGGGATCACGGTGAGCACTTCGTTGCGCGCCGCAAGCGGCAAGCCTTGGGCTGCCGCGCAAGCCGTCATGGAGGTTACGCCGGGGACAATCTCTGTTCTGAACTGATCCGAGAGACGTGCAAAGAGATACATGAAAGAGCCGTAGAAGAACGGATCACCTTCACATAGCGCTATGACATCGTTGCCTTTTTTCAGCTCGTGTGCGATCTGCGCAGCCCCTTCGTCATAGGCCGATTGGGCTGGCTCGCGCGCGGTCGTCATCGGAACATCCATGACAATCTCGCGTGCTGTTTTCGGGATCACATCAGACGCAATCGCACGCGCAAAACTGTCGCCACCAGCGAGCGTCGGATAGGCGATCACAGGCGCATTGGAGATTAACCTATGGGCTTTGATCGTTAACAATTCAGGATCGCCCGGTCCAAGGCCAACGCCATAAAGGGTGCCAGTCATCGCTTCATCAGGCTCCATTGGGTGACCGGCATCAAGGCACGCCAACCAGTTTTCGGGCCGACAGGCTCGGCACGATTAACCATGATCTTCACAAGATCGCCGCCATGGCGGGCGTGCAGATCAATCAAAAGCGCTTCGGATTCGAGCGTCACTGCGTTGGCGACAAGTCGCCCGAATGGCTTGAGGGCGGACCAGACTTTCGCAAAGGTTTCCTCGGACAATCCACCACCGATGAAGACAGCATCGGGCGCAGGCAAATTAACCAAGTCATCGGGGGCCTGCCCGTCTATGATTTCGAGCTTTGGTGTGCCGAGGGTTTGCGCATTCGCAGCCGCCAAGGCGCGCCGATCCGCGCGTTTTTCAAGCCCGATTGCGCGGGCTTCGGGGGCCGCGCGCATCCATTCGATTGCGACCGAACCGCAGCCCGTCCCGATGTCCCAGAGAAGCGCGTCGCGCATGGGCATCAGCTTGGCGAGGGTCGTGGCGCGGACCTCTTGCTTGGTCATTGTGCCGTCATGGTCGAAGGCGGAATCTGGTAAACCGGGCGTCCGGGACAGGACTGTTGCGTCCGGTCTTGCGATGCAATGAACGGCCATCGTGTTGAAGGCAGGAACGCTGTGAGCCCAATCTTTCGCAGTCCCATCGAACCGTTCTTCCGAAGGTCCGGCCATGGCAGCGATCACAGTTACCTGACTGCCGCCATATCCGCGATCCATCAAAAATGTGCATATTTCAGCGGGGGTTTCGGCGCCTGTTGTCAAAATAAGCAATTTATTACCGGGCTGAATGGCCGGAATGACCTGCGCAACCGGGCGTCCGTGAACCGTCAAAGTCTCAACGTCCGGAAGCGACCAACCCATGCGCGCAGCGGCGAGTTGAAAGGCGGACAGCTGGGGATGATATGTGATCTCTTCAGGGTTAATGGCGCGCCCGATCCGGGCACCGACAGAGTACCAAAGCGGATCGCCAGTGGCGAGGACGACAACGCGCTTGCCCTTGTGAGACAGCAGCGTGTCGATCAGCGCATCAAAGGGCGAAGGCCACGCAACCCGAGCTGCTGTCACGGCGGCAGACAGTTTATGATGACGGTCGCCACCGATGATAATTTCGGCAGCCTCGACCGTGGCGCGGGTCGCGGGGGCGAGGCCATCAAGGCCGTCTTCGCCGATGCCGACAATATGCAGCCAACGGTTCGTCACGTGCGGTCTTCCGGCAAGCCTGCGGCCAAAGCGTTAACCGCGGCAGAGGCGATGGCAGACCCGCCGCGCCGCCCACGCAGGGCGATGAAATCCGTGCCGCGGGGGTTTGCGGCGAGTTCGGCTTTCGACTCGGCCGCCCCCACAAAGCCCACAGGGAAGCCGAGGATTACGGCAGGTTTCGGCCAACCTTGATCCAGCAATTCCAGAAGATGAAAAAGGGCTGTCGGCGCATTGCCGACGGCCACGACAGCACCTTCGATATGGGGTTTCCAAAGCTCGACCGCCGCTGCAGAGCGCGTATTGGTGATCTCTTTCGCAAGATCCGGGGTCGCGTCGTTATTCAGTGTGACGATCACCTCGTTCTGGGCGGGTAGATAGCGGCGGATGATACCAGAGCCGACCATCTCGCAGTCGCACAGGATCGGTGCGCCCTCCGCAAGCGCGGTGTGGCCTGCCTCATACGCGGTCTGTGAAAAGGCGAGCCGATCAGCGATCTCGACCATGCCGCAGGCGTGAATGATTCGGATCGCGAGCGCTTCCATCCCTGGTGAAAATCGCTCCAGACGCGCCTCCTCCCGCACGGTCGCAAAACTTTTTGCGTAAATAGCGAGAGGGTTTTTTTCGTATGGGCGCATCGCGCAGGACCTGCCCGTTACTTTTGCCGCCGCGCGCTTTCCGGGCCATGCGGGTGGTCCGCATGAGGGTAAGGCGCGTGGTGATGGTCGTGGCTGTGATCGTGGTCATGATCATGGTGGTGGTGATGATGGTGATCGTGGCCATGGTCGTGATGGTGATGGTGATGGTGATGGTGATGATCGCTGGCCTGAAGGCGGCAAAGCCCGGTGCAAAACGTGTCGCACAGGGTGCAATCTGCGACGTTGGAACCGGGCGCGCTGGCGCCCTGCCCCTCGACGTGGTGGTGGTGGCTTTCCTGCACGGCACCGACTTCAGCCTCAAAGCCGATCACCTCTGTCCGGTACTTGCAAAGCACGCATGTGGGCGGCGGAACAGAGCCGAAAGCCGCGTGTCCATTGCCTTTTTCCGCCGCGAGGGTGGCGCGCTGTTCGGGTGTGAGCTTGCGCACATCCTCCCCTTCGATGGCGAGGATTTGGGTGCGGTATTGGCAGGTTCCGCAGTTGGGGATCGGCACATCGCCAAGCTGTTCGGTGATGCGTTCGGCGAATGTCTCAAGCACTTTCGGATGGTCGTTTAGATAGCCCGCCTTGACGAATTGGATGTCGGGATGCTGCGCAGCAACTTGATCGGTGAAGCCGTAGATCCGGTCGATCAGAATGCCGGTAAACAGGAAATACGGGAAGACGATGACGCGCTTGTAGCCAAGGCGCGTGACGTGCTGAAGGCAGGGTTCGACAAGGGGGAAGGTCACGCCGGAATAGCCGACCTCGCACCAGCCAAAACCCAAACCCTCCTGCAAAATACGCGCAATTTTAGAGACATTTCCGTTGGCATCGGGGTCAGAGGCGCCACGACCGATCACAACGAGGCAGGTCTCGTGCAGCGGTAGTTCGCCATGCTCGGAATTGGCCCGGTCGACGGCATCTTGGACGCGCCCTGCAGCGGCCGAAATCATCTTGGGATCAACGCCAAGCTCGCGGCCATACTGAACGTCAATGCCGTGCTTGACGGCATAGGTGTTCAACACCGTGGGGATGTCATTCTTGGCATGCATCGCGGCAAAAAGCATGCACGGCACGGCGAGAATGCGCTCGCATCCGGCCTCGCGCAGCTTGTCGAGGCCATCGCGGATCACGGGGTTGGCGAATTCCAGATATCCGTATTCTGTAAGCCAATCATCGGGCAGATAGGCGGGCAATTTCTCGGCCAGGACCGAAAATTCGTCGACTGCGGCCTGGCTGCGAGACCCGTGGCCGCAGATCATAACACCGGTTTTGGGCATGGCTGCCTCCTGTCTGCTACGGCACAAAAAGGGAAATGGCCGCGCAAGGCGGCGATCACGATGCAGCTTCGAATCCCCGGTATGGGTCAATTCCCGGCTGCCAACCTTTCTGGCCAAATTGGCGTCGTATCGCGAGCGGTATACGGCGCGCATCCGGCCCGTGCAAACGCAAAGGCGTCGCGGTGCCGACCGGAACCGACACTGGCGAAATTAAGGTTAACAACTGGTGGGAATGGTTAACGCATTGAAGCAGGACTAACGGGGGCCAAGATGCTCCACCATCGCCGCCAGATCATCAGGCGGGGTCGAGGTCTGCACATAACCGCATGCATTCGGCATGTGTTCAAAGACGGATCCATCGGAGAAAAAGGTCGTACTGGTCACGTAAATCACCCGCGCTTCAGGGCGGCGATAGCAGGCGTAATCCGCGATCGCCATAGCGCTGCCTTCCTCAAGAATGAGGTCGAGAATGATCACATCAATCTCATTCTCGCGGACCATCTCTATCGCTGCCGCAGTGCTGGTTGCGACGAAAACCTCAGCGCTTTGGCATTCGATATGGCGCTTCCACAGCTCGGCAAGTGGCCGCCTGCTTTCGATTATTAGTACTCGCATCTTTCCTCCGGTTCTCGATATATCGACGAACCGACCCAATCTTCCCTGACGTTGAGGTAATCTTTGAAAAGTTAATAAACCCTTAACCGATGTTAACAATACTCAACATCTTGCCCTTGGACGGCAGGTTAGGCACTAATCCGCCGAGAGGCAGAACAAGAGGGCAAAATGACCACCTGGATCACAATCTGCGACACCTGCAAACGAGACGGTTGGGAGCAAGGCGACATGACGCTCACCGATGGAGAGCGGCTGGCGGCCCTGATCGAAGCGGAAGCGGGGGACACGGTTCAGACGCGGCGTGTGTCGTGCCTCATGGGATGTGCGCGAGCGTGCAACGTAGCGATTCAGGCGGACGAAAAACTCGCCTACACTTTGGGGGATTTCACGCCGGATGCAGAGGCTGCGGCGGGTATTGTTCGTTACGCTGAACTGCACGCGCAAAGTGAGACCGGGCAGGTGCCCTATCGCGAGTGGCCACAGGCCATCAAAGGGCATTTTGTGACGCGCCATCCTCCGCTTCCGTTGGAAAAATGACAGAAAATCAAAGAGATCACGGTGGCGGTCTTGATGCGGCTGTTGCGCGTTGGGGCGGTGTACGCACTGACTGGATCGACCTGTCGACGGGGATCAACCCAGAACCTTATCCGCTTGGCGAGTTGACATCAGACGCCTGGACTGCGCTTCCGGATCGCGCGGCACAGGATCGGCTGATCAAGGCCGCACGACAGTTCTGGGACGTGCCGCACGAGGCCGCAGTTTTGGCCGCTCCGGGGGCGTCAGCCTTGATCGCGAAGATGCCTTCGCTTTGGCCCACAGGGCAGGTGCAAATCGATGCCCCGACCTATAACGAACACGCTGCCGCCTTCGAGGCGGCGGGCTGGTCGATGGGTGCGGGCGACGCGATGATCGCGGTGCATCCAAACAATCCCGACGGGCGGTTTTGGGGTGCAGAAATGCTTACCGCGCCGTTCACAATCATTGATGAGAGCTTTTGCGATATCGCGCCCGATCGTTCTCTGATCCGTTTGGCAGGGCGTCCCGGCACTGTAGTGCTTAAAAGTTTCGGTAAATTCTGGGGGCTTGCGGGGCTACGCCTTGGGTTTGCGATTGGCGACCCAAAGATGATCGCTGCGCTGGCCGAGCAACTGGGCCCTTGGCCTGTATCCGGTCCCGCGCTTGAGATCGGCGCCCGTGCATTGGAGGATACCGCCTGGACAATCGCGACCCGTCAACGGCTGGCGAAAGATGCCCAGCGCCTGGACGCCTTGATGGCACCACACGGGGCGCTGATCGGTGGCACTGATCTGTTCAGGCTCTATGATGTCGGCGATGCGCAGGCGTTTCAAAGACGTCTGGCCGCCGCGCATATCTGGTCGCGGATTTTCCCTTATTCATCCTCGTGGCTGCGGCTTGGTTTACCATCTTCCAAAGACTGGAACCGACTGGACGCAGCCCTGTGAGCCTTGCATTGGCTCTCTGCCTGGATGCGCTTTTCGGCGAGCCGAAATGGCTGTGGAACCGGTTTCCTCATCCTGCGGTCTTGATGGGCCGCGCGATCGGTTGGATCGACGAAAACGTTAACAAAGGTACCATGCGGAAGCTGCGCGGTGCTGTCGCATTCAGCGTGATCGGGTGCCTCGCGCTGGTGCTGGGAGCTGCGTTGCAAGCGCTGTCCGGACACATCATCGACGTGATACTTGCCGCGATTTTGCTGGCGCAAAGATCGCTTGTTGACCACGTCAAGGATGTCGCCAATGGCGCGCGCCTTTCCCTTCAGGAAGGGCGGCGCATGGTGGGCCGGATCGTGGGGCGTGATACGTCCCAGATGGACAATCCAGCCATCGCGCGCGCGGCGATTGAATCAGCTGCCGAGAATTTCGGTGACGGTGTCGTCGCCCCCGCTTTTTGGTTTGCAATCGGGGGATTGCCTGGTTTGCTGCTTTATAAGGTGACGAACACCGCAGACAGCATGATCGGCTATCGCACCCCACGCCATGCAGAGTTTGGCTGGGCCGCCGCGCGGTTTGACGACCTGCTCAACTGGGTGCCTGCGCGCCTGACGGCCGCACTGATCGCGCTTAGCCATTTCGACTTTGGCGGATGGCACGAGATCCGCAAAGATGCGCAGTTGCACCGCTCACCGAATGCAGGTTGGCCAGAGGCCGCTATGGCCCGCGTTCTGGGGGTCGCGCTGTCGGGGCCGCGATCTTATGAAGGGCAGATGCAGACCTTTCCATTCGTTAACGTAAGCGGACGCAAAGACATCGGACCGGATGCCGTCGATGCGTCAGTGGCCGTGCTGTGGCGCGCTTGGATCCTGTTGCTGGGCGGCGCGGTTCTTATCGCCATTCTGTGATATTGCGTGCCAGCCTGCGCCTGCTAGGATAAGCTCGTTCAAACGGAGCTTACAATGCAACGGTTAACCTCTTTTTTTGCAGCTTGCCTGATGGCCAGCGCAGCGTCGGCGCAAACCCCCTGTGGCGGGTCTTTTTCCAGCTATGTCGGCCAATTGAAGTCCGAGGCCGTCGCGAAAGGCCATGCGCCTGCAACCGTTGACAGATTTTTCGCGACTGTCCGACAGGACCCAAAAGTGATTAACGCGGACCGCTCCCAAGGGGTGTTTCGCAAAACATTCATCGACTTCTCCCGGTCTCTGATTTCGGCCAACCGAATGAATAATGGCGTCGCGAATGCCAAGAAGTACCGCAGCGTCTTTCAGGCCGCGCAAAGCCGATATGGTGTGCCGCCCGGCGTCTTGCTCGCGTTCTGGGCGCTGGAGACGGATTACGGCGCGGTGCAGGGTAATTTCAACACGTTGAACGCGCTGGTAACGCTTAGCCATGATTGCCGCCGCCCGCATCTTTTCCGCCCGCAAGTCTTTGCCGCCATTGAGCTTTATGAACGCGGCGAGTTTGATCCCGCCCGCACAAAAGGCGCCTGGGCGGGTGAGATCGGCATGGTTCAGATGCTGCCCGAGGATATCTTGCGCAACGGGGTAGATGCCGATGGCGACGGGAAGGTCTCGCTGAAAACCTCGCCCCCGGATGCGCTGATGTCGGGGGCCAAAATGCTGTCCAATCTGGGCTGGCGACCGAATGAGCCATGGCTGCAAGAGATCGCTGTGCCCTCCAACCTAGACTGGAGCAAGACCGGTCTTGATCACCAACTCAGCGTTAACGAATGGGCCGCGATGGGGGTGCGCCCACGCGCGGGCCAGTTGGCCTCTGGGAACATGCAAGCGTCGGTGCTGCTGCCCATGGGGCGCAACGGCCCCGCCTTCCTCGCCTACCCGAATTATCGCGTCTATTTCGAGTGGAACAAAAGCTTCGTCTATGTCACGACCGCTGCCTATTTCGCGACACGGCTTGAAGGCGCACCCGTTTACACTGCGGGAAACCCGGACAAGGGGTTGGGCGGCAACCAGATGGTCGCGCTTCAGAAAAAACTCGCCGCGCGCGGCCATGATGTGGGTAAGGTCGACGGCATTCTAGGTGCCAAAACCCGGCGTGCCGTGCAGAAAGAACAAGCCCGGCTTGGGATGCCCGCAGACGCGTGGCCAACGCCCGCCTTGCTCAACAAGCTCTAGCAAAAAAGCGAAGCCACGCTCTTTCGCTCTTCCCAAATATCCCCGCCGGAGGCAGCGCGGATTTGCACCGCAAATCCGCGCGTAGCGATTTGGCAAAGCCAAAGCGCAATCCCTCTCTAAGCGACCAGCTGCTCCGCCTTCTTGAGGTCCACCGACACCAGCTGCGACACGCCTTGTTCAGCCATCGTCACACCGAACAAGCGATCCATCCGCGACATCGTTACGGCGTGGTGTGTAATGATCAAAAAGCGTGTGTCGGTGCGGCGGGTCATCTCGTCCAGCAGGTCGCAAAAGCGCGTCACATTGGCGTCATCCAAAGGTGCGTCAACCTCATCCAGCACACAAATAGGTGCAGGGTTTGCCAAGAAAACAGCAAATATCAACGCAAGCGCGGTCAGCGTTTGCTCGCCGCCTGACAGAAGTGACAGGGTCGACAGTTTCTTGCCCGGTGGTTGGCACATGATCTCTAGACCAGCCTCTAGCGGGTCGTCGGATTCGACCAGAACCAGCTTGGCTTCACCACCGCCAAAGAGGTGTGTAAAGAGCAAGGAAAAGTTGGAGTTCACTTGCTCAAAGGCAGTCAAAAGGCGCTCGCGGCCTTCCTTGTTCAACGACGCGATACCGGACCGCAACGTGCGGATCGCTTCTTCCAGATCAGCCTTCTCGGTGACCAGCGCGTCATGCTCTTCCTGGACTTCTTTCGCATCTTCTTCGGCGCGCAGGTTCACAGCCCCCAAGGCGTCGCGCTGCCGTTTCAAGCGGTTCACATCGTTCTCGATTGCCTCGGCAGCGGGCATCTTTTCGGGGTCAGCGTCGAGCGTTTCAAGTAGTTGATCAGGCGTCGTGTCCATCTCTTCGGCGATGCGTTCAGCGGCATAGGCGACCGTCTCTTTCGCGGCGTCGGCGCGGGCCTCAGAACGGGCGCGGGCTTCGCGCGCTTCCGATGCGGTGCGCTCTGCGTCACGCTCACTGGCGACGGCCTCGCGCAACGTTCCTTCGGCCTCGGACAAGGTATCGGCAGCTTTGGCGCGGCGGGCCTCAGCCTCCCGGATCGCGTCGGCGAGTTCTTCGCGTTTGGCAGCGATCTCGGATGGTGCGGCCTGGGCGGCATTCAATTCCTCAGACGAGGTTTCCTTGCGCTCTTTCAACTCGCCAATGCGTTTCTCAGCGGTCTCCAGACGGTGCTTCCAGCCGCTGATTTCCTTGGTGATTTCCTGAGAGCGCTTGAGGCGTGCTTCCCCTTCGCGGCGCAACTCGTCATGGGCGGAGCGACGCGCCATCATGGTCATGCGCGCGGCCTCGACCGTCATCTTGATGTCTTCGACGCGGGCGCGGGCGGCGTCCAGGTCTTCCAGATCGCCAAGCCCTGCTTCGGCTTCGGCCAAACGCGTGCGGGCGGCCATCGCTTCTTCTTCAAAGCGTGTCAGGGCAAGGGTCAGCGATTCCAGTTTACCGGCGGCGAGGGACTTGTCCGCCTCGGCCCGTGACAAGGCGCGGGAAGCGTCGGTGACGGCGGCATCGGCGGCACGGCGGGCAGCGCGGGCGTCTTGGTCTGCACGGGTCTGTTCGGCCAGTTGCGCCGACAGCATCTCGTGGGCGCGCTGCGCCCCGTCGGCTTTGGCAGCCGCGTCTTCGAGGTCGCGTTTCAATTCGACCAATCGGTTGAGTTGCTGCAGGCGCAAGGCCGCAGCTGAGGGCGCGTCCTCGGCCCCCGCGCGGAACCCGTCCCAGCGCCAGAGGTCTCCTTCGAGCGACACAAGGCGCTGGCCCGGTCTCAGGTCAGCCTGCAGGCGGGCCGCATCGCTGGCGTCCACCAAACCGATCTGGCTGATGCGGCGACCCAGAACGATGGGCGCGGTGACGTGATTGTTCAGCGACGTCACGCCATCAGGCAGCGGTTGCGAGGTGCCGTAACCGGGCAGCGTCGTCCAGCCGGAGGCGGCATCGCTATCCACTTCGGGCGCGCGCAGGTCGTCGGCAAGGGCAGCGCCCAGCGCTTTCTCAAACCCCGGCTCGACGCGGATACTGTCGAGGACCTGACCGCCTTCGGCAGTGTCGCGGTCGACCAGCTTGGCGAGGGCGGCAACTTCGGCGCGCAGGGCGTTGGCTTCACCTTCGGCTTCCGAGCGGAGCGCGCGGGCATCCGCCTCACGCGACTGGGTATCGGCGCGAGCGGCCTCGGCATCGGCGAGCGCTTTTTCTGCGGCATGCGCAGCATCGGTCGCGGCCTTCTCGGCGGTTTGCGCGGTGGCGAAATCCTCTTCGGCTTTGGTCAAGGCTGCCTGAGACTGCGAGAGTGCGTCCTTGGCTTTTTGCGCCTCAAACTCGTTTTTCTCGAGTGTTTTCTTGCTGTCTTCCAACAAGCGCTGCGCGGATTGGTGGCGCGCCGCAAGGCGGGCGACGTCTTCGGTCAGCTGGCTCAGATCAGCCTCGCGCTGCTGCAAAACCTGCGCACCTTCACTGGCGTCGGCATTGGCGGCGGTCAGGCGATCCTCGTGTCCTTCCGAGGCTTTCGCGATCTCGGTGGCTTCCCATTCCAGACGGTCAATCGTTTCGCCCGCGTCCTTGTTCAGGCTGCTTTCGCGGTCGATATCCTGCGTCAACTGCGCGATACGGTTTTGCAGCGTCTCGATGGTTTGAAGCGCGCGGCTTTCCTGATCGTTGAGCGTGTCGCGCTGGACCTGCAGGCGTTGCAGAACGGCGGCGGCGATCGCCTCTTCCTCGCGCAGAGGCGGCAGAACGTCTTCCGCGCGTTGGCGGAGTTTAGCGGCCTCGCGCGCGGCGGTTTCGGCTTGAGCGGCGGCTTTGGTCCGCTCTGTCAACGTCTCTTGAGCGGCCGCGCGTGCCTCATCGGCTTCGCGCCAGCGGCGATACAAAAGCAACCCTTCAGCGCGGCGCAGATCGGTACCGATTTCACGATACCGTGCGGCTTGGCGCGCCTGACGGGCAAGTGCGGCCAACTGATTGGCCAGTTGTTCGATCACATCATCGACGCGGGCGAGGTTCGTCTCGGCCCCTTTCAGCTTCAACTCGGCCTCATGCCGACGTTGATAGAGGCCCGAGATGCCCGCCGCTTCTTCCAGAATGCGACGACGCGCTTTGGGCTTGGCATTAATCAGTTCCGAAATCTGGCCCTGCCGGACAAGCGCAGGGGAATGCGCGCCGGTGGACGCATCCGCAAACAGCATCTGCACGTCGCGGGCGCGGATGTCTTTTGTGTTGGCTTTATAGGCCGAGCCGATATCGCGGGTGATGCGGCGGACGACTTCCAATACATCGCTATCGTTGAAACCCGCAGGCGCCAAGCGATCCGAGTTGTCGATGTGGATCGAGACTTCGGCAAAGTTGCGAGCGGGGCGCGTGGCGGCACCGGCGAAGATCACGTCCTCCATCCCGCCGCCGCGCATGGCGGTGGGGCGGTTTTCGCCCATGACCCAGCGCAGCGCCTCTAGCAGGTTGGACTTGCCGCAGCCATTGGGCCCCACAACGCCCGTCAGCCCGTCCGCGATCACAAGATCGGTCGGGTCGACGAAACTTTTGAAGCCGTTAAGACGCAGGCGAGAGAACCGCAAAGCCCTATCCTTGGTGATTCCGTTGGTGGCCAAGTTGACGGCAGAGTGTCGCTTTGAGTCAACAGGTCCCACGCAGCATCTGGGGAAATGCGCCGACTTATCCCCAAGATATTGAAGTTTCCGCCAAGCGGACGTCGCGAAAGCCCATAGCGGCGGCGGAATCGTTCTTGACCGCCCGTATGCCGCGGCGCACAAACAAATGGCATGGTTCCCCATGGCGCACAGCGTCGGGGATCAAATGGGAATACGGTGCGCGTGACCCAATCGGGACGCAAAGCCGAAGCCGCCCCCGCGACTGTAAGCGGAGAGTGTCAGGCCTTTTGCCACTGGAGCAATCCGGGAAGGCGGCCAGATGCCTCGACCCGCAAGCCAGGAGACCAGCCTTGCATAACAGTAACCCCTGACCTGTCGGGTGTGACAGGATGGAGAAAGACTATGCATATCGAACCAGGCGTCGTGAACGGCGCCAAACTTGCTTTGAGCTACGCAACCGCAGCAGGTGCGGTGGCCTATTCCGCAAAACTGATCTGGGAGAGCCTTGTCGCCAATGGCATCGTTTCCCTGATCGCACGCTCGGCCATGGCGACTGTGGCTGTGTTCTTCTTCTTTGAAGTGCTGCCGACCTTTGCCGTCGGCGTGTCAGAAGTGCATTTCATTCTGGGCACAACGCTGCTGTTGATCCTGGGCACAGGGCCCGCTGCGATCGGTTTGGCGCTGGGACTTCTGGCGCAAGGGCTGTTCTTCGCGCCCACTGATCTGCCACAATATGCGATGAACGTGACCACGCTTCTGGTGCCGCTTTTCGGCATTCATTTCCTGGCCAAGCGGATTATCGCGCCGCACACGCCCTATGTCGACCTGACCTACATGCAGGCGCTGAAATTGTCTGCGGCTTATCAGGGCGGTGTTGTCGCCTGGGTGGCCTTCTGGGCGCTTTACGGCTCTGGCTTCGGGGCGGAGAACCTGACCAGTGTGGTGACGTTCGGCGCCGCCTATATGCTGATCCTGCTGCTTGAGCCGATTGTCGATCTGGCGGTTCTGGCCGGTGCCAAAGCGCTGCGCGGACTTGAAGGATCGGGCCTTGTGACGCCCCGCCTTCACGCGGCTGAGTAAGCTCTTCCTTTAACGGATCAGCGGGGCCGGATATGTCTGGCCCCGCGCTTTGCAACTCATCTTTTCAGGGGAATGAAATGGCTGGGAAAATACCTGCAACTGTCGTGACCGGCTTTCTGGGCGCGGGCAAGACGACACTGATCCGGCACATGCTGGAGAACGCTGAGGGCAAGCGCATTGCCCTGATCATCAACGAATTTGGCGATCTGGGCGTGGATGGTGACATTCTGAAAGGCTGCGGTGATGAGACCTGCACCGAGGATGACGTGATGGAGCTGTCAAACGGCTGCATTTGCTGCACCGTCGCCGATGACTTCATTCCGACAATGGAAAAGTTGCTGGATCGCGAGACGCCCCCCGATCACATCGTGATTGAGACCTCGGGTCTGGCGTTGCCGCAGCCGCTGGTGCGGGCGTTCAACTGGCCGGGGATTTCGACGAAAGTCACCGTCGATGGCGTGGTGACTGTGGTCGATGGCAAAGCGGTGACCGAAGGGCGGTTCGCACACAACGTCGATGCCGTCGATGCACAGCGGGCGATGGATGAGAACCTGGATCACGAGACGCCGCTGTCGGAGTTGTTCGAGGATCAGGTCGCCTGTGCGGATATGATCGTGGTGAACAAATCGGACTTGCTGGGCGAGGACGAGGCGGGCGCTCTGGTTGGCAAGCTGAAAGGCGAGGCGCGCGATGGCGTGCAAGTCGTGAAAACTGCGATGGGGCGGATGCCGGTGGATGTGCTGCTGGGTCAGGGTGTTGGAGCCGAAGACGATCTGGAGAGCCGCCACGAGGTGCATCATCACCACCATCATCACGATGACGAAGACCCTCATCACGACGATCACCATCTCCATGAGCACGAGCACGGCCACGACGAGTTCGAAAGTTTCGTCGTCACCCGCGCCGAAGTGGCCGACCCAAAGGCTTTTGCCGAACAGATTGCCGATGTGATCCGCGCGCATGATATCTTGCGCCTCAAGGGCTTTGTGGCCGTTGAAGGCAAGCCGATGCGCTTGACCGTACAAGCGGTTGGCCCACGTGTGGACAGCTATTTCGATCAGCCTTTTGGCGCTGCTCCGCGTCAGACACGGTTGGTTGTCATCGGGCAATCCGGGCTGGATCGTGCCGCGATTGAGGCGGCTCTTGCGGCATGAAAATCGCCGTTGAAGACCCGCTGACAGAAGATGCTTTGGGGCTGATCGACGGCTCCGAAGCGGCGCTGCGGGCGGTCTATACGCCCGACGAATGTTTCGCCTACTCGCCCAAGGAATTGGCGGAGCCCAACGTGCGCTTCTACCTCGCGCGTGACGATGAAGGCACCCCGATGGGCTGCGTCGCGGCGGCGGATATGGGCGATTACGTCGAGGTGAAACGCTTGTTCGTCAGGCCCAAAGCGCAAGGCACGGGCTTGGGTCGCAATCTGATGGCGCATCTGGAGGCGGAGGCGAAAGCGGCGGGCCATAACTTGGTGCGGTTGGAGACGGGCGATCTGCTGGTCTCGGCCTGCGCGCTTTACGAGCGGATCGGCTATGTGCGGCGCGGCCCGTTCGGTGACTACGAAGAGGCCGAGGCCAGCACGTTCATGGAAAAGGCGCTGTAGATGCACCTGCTGGCCGCCACGCCCGGTGCGATTGACGACGGATCGGAACCGGTTGATCTGGGGCAGACGCCTGCGGATGTGGTGGTCATTTCGGCCGCCGATACCGAGTTGGCAGCGCTGTCGGAGGCACGCTCCGAGATGGGGGATGCGCCATCGTTGCGGTTGGCCTCAATGATGCATTTGCAGCACCCGATGTCGGTCGATCTGCATATCGAGGCGTGTGCGGTAAAATCCCGATTGGTGATTGTGCGCGCTTTGGGTGGCGCGGGCTATTGGCGCTACGGGGTCGAACAATACGCGGCGCATTTGCATGAGGCGGGCGTACCGCTGGCGTTGCTGCCGGGGGACGATAAGCCGGACCCTGAGTTGCGCGAGCTTTCCACCGTATCAAGTGAAGATTACGACGCGCTTTGGGCGTATCTGGTCGAAGGCGGCCCAGAGAACGCCGCGAACTTCTTGCGCTATGCGAAAGTGATGCTGGACGGGGGGGAGGCTCCGATGGCAGCGTCCCCACTGCTACGCGCGGGCGTCTATTGGCCCGGCGCGGGCGTTGCCGATATCGCGGCAGCGCAAGAGGCGTGGATCGATGGCGCGCCGGTCGTGCCGCTCGTGTTCTATCGCGCGCTGGTGCAAGGCGCTGGGCTGAACCCGGTGAACCGCTTGGTGAAAGCTCTGTTGCGCGAAGGGTTGAACCCGCTGCCGATCTTCGTGGCGTCCTTGAAAGACCCGGTGAGCGTCGCGACGCTGGAGCGGTTGTTTGAGGCCGCGCCGCCGTCTGTTATCCTGAACTGCACCAGTTTCGCGGTCGGCTCCGCCCATGGCGACGACGGCCCCGCGAACCCGCTGGTGATGGACGCGGCGCAAGGCGCGCCTGTGTTTCAAGTGGTCTTCTCAGGCTCATCTGAAGCCACTTGGGACGAAGGGCTCACAGGTCTGTCCGCCCGCGACATCGCGATGAACGTAGCCTTGCCCGAGGTCGATGGCCGCGTCCTGACCCGCGCTGTCAGCTTCAAAGGGGAAGCGTTTTTTGACGAGGCGACGGAGTGCCCGATCGCCACCTACCGCGCGCGCGGCGACCGGATTGCGTTCGTCGCGGCGTTGACGAAACGCTGGGCGGGTTTGCGTGGAAAAGCGGCGGCGGAGCGTAAAGTCGCGTTGGTTTTGGCGAACTACCCCAACAAGGACGGCCGCCTTGCCAATGGCGTCGGCTTGGACACGCCCGCCGCGACCGTGCACGTTTTGAACCTGTTGCGCGAGGCGGGATACGGCATCGCGAACGCACCCGCAGACAGAGCCGCGCTGATGGAACAGGTGATGGCTGGGCCGACAAACTGGCTAACGGACCGCGCGACGAAATCAGGCGGCGTGACGTTGCCTTTGGACGCCTACAAGACCGCCTTCGATGCGCTGCCATGGGACGTCAAATCGCGTATCACCGACCGCTGGGGCGCACCCGAGGACGATCCGTTTTTTGACGGCACCGGCTTCAAGCTGAGCGTGCTGGACTACGGCAACGCGGTCGTCGGCATCCAGCCCGCGCGCGGCTATAATATCGACCCGACAGACACCTATCACTCACCCGATCTGGTCCCGCCGCACAACTATCTGGCCTTCTATATCTGGCTGCGCAAAGCCTATGGCGCGGACGCGATTGTGCATATGGGCAAGCACGGAAACCTCGAATGGCTGCCCGGAAAATCCGTCGCGTTGTCAGAGACTTGCCTGCCCGAAGCCGTTCTTGGCCCGATGCCGCATATCTATCCGTTCATCGTGAACGACCCTGGCGAAGGCACCCAAGCCAAGCGCCGTGCGCAGGCGGTCATTATCGACCACCTGACGCCGCCACTGACGCGCGCGGAAAGCTATGGACCGCTACGCGATCTGGAAGCCTTGGTGGACGAATACTACGAGGCGGCGGGCGTGGACCCCCGCCGGATCGACCATCTCCGCCGCGAAATCCTGTCGCTGTCGGACGTCACCGGACTTGCCGCTGATGTAGGCATGAGCGGCTCGGATGATGAGGCAGATCTGGCCAAGCTGGACGCGTACCTCTGCGAGCTGAAAGAGGCGCAAATTCGTGACGGTCTGCATGTGTTCGGACAATCGCCAGAGGGGCGTTTGCAGCGCGATCTGGTGCAAGCGCTGCTGCGCGTGCCGCGTGGGGATGGGACGGGCGCGGATGCTTCGCTGATGCGCGCTTTGGCGTCGGATTTGGCGTTAGATTTCGACCCGCTGGATTGCGATATGGCCGCTGTGTGGGACGGCGCGCGGCCTGATATTTTGCAAGACATCAGCACAGACACTTGGCGCTCGAACGGCGATACAGTCGAACGGCTGGAACTGCTCAGCGCCGCGTTGCTGGATGGGCAAACGGCTCCCGGACCCGCATCAAAAGCTGTTCTGGAACATGCGAAAACCGTGGTGGCACCGACCGTCGCGGCCTGCGGCGTTGAGGAAGGCAATGGCCTGCTGACCGCGCTTGACGGGCGCTTTGTGGCCCCTGCCCCCAGCGGTGCACCCACGCGCGGGCGGTTGGATGTGCTGCCCACTGGACGCAATTTCTACTCGGTCGACAGCCGCGCTGTGCCAACGCCAACGGCATGGGCGTTAGGATGGAAGTCTGCCAATCTGCTAATCGAGAAACACTTGCAAACCCATGGCGACTGGCCCCGCGCGATGCTGCTGACGGCTTGGGGCACGGCGAACATGCGCACCGGCGGCGATGACATCGCACAGTGCTTGGCGCTGATCGGCGTGAAGCCGAAATGGGACAGCGCAAACCGCCGCGTGACGGGATTTGAGGTGCTACCCCAAAGTGTCTTGGGCCGCCCCCGCGTGGACGTAACCCTCCGCGTCTCGGGCTTTTTCCGCGACGCCTTCCCCCAGCAAATGGCGCTGGTCGATTCCGCAGCGCGCGCTGTGATGGCGATGGACGAACCAGATGACCTGAACCCCGCGAAAGCAGCAGGCGGCGCGGCGCACCGCGTGTTCGGAAGCAAACCGGGCGCTTATGGTGCGGGCCTGCAAGCCATGATCGACGAACGGCTTTGGGCGGATAAAGCGGATCTGGCCGAGGCCTATCTTGAATGGGGCAGTTATGCCTATGGCAAAGATGGCGATGGCACCCACGCGCGCGATGCGTTCGAGACGCGGCTAGGTCAGGTCGAAGCGATTGTGCAGAACCAGGACAATCGCGAGCATGATGTGCTCGACAGCGACGACTACTACCAGTTTGAAGGCGGCGCGGCGGCGGCGGTGACCACCCTGCAAGGGCAGGATCGCCCCATTTACCACAACGATCATTCGCGCCCCGAACGCCCGGTAATCCGCACGTTGGATGACGAAATCGGGCGCGTTGTGCGGTCGCGCGTCGTGAACCCGAAATGGATCGAAGGCGTCAAACGGCACGGCTATAAAGGCGCGTTCGAAATGGCAGCGACGGTGGATTATTTATTCGCGTTCGCGGCCACCACGGGCGCTGTCAAAGGTCACCACTTCGATCTGGTCGAAGAGGCGTTCCTTGCCGATGAAGACACGCGCGACTTCATCGAAGAGGCCAACGCCCCTGCCCTGAAAGAAATCGCCGAACGGCTGGCCGAAGCGATTGAGCGTGGGCTTTGGACGCCCCGCTCAAACTCCGCCCGCGCGCGTATCGCGGCCCTTGCAAAGGGCGCAAAACCAATGGACCCTACGCCTGAGGAGGCCGCAACATGACCGATGACGCAGACCTGGAACGCCACTCCATGAAGATGGCCAAGAAGAAGGCCGCGCGCGATAAAATCATGGCGACGAAGACCGATGAAAAGGGTCTGGTGATCGTGCATACCGGCAAGGGCAAGGGCAAAAGCTCCGCCGCGTTCGGGATGATTTTCCGCTGCATCGCCCATGATATGAAATGCGCCGTTGTACAGTTCATCAAAGGCGGGATGAGCACGGGTGAGCGTGACTTGATCTTGGGCAAGTTCGGCGACATCTGCTCGTTCCACACAATGGGCGAAGGCTTTACGTGGGAAACCCAAGACAAAGCGCGCGATACGGAAATGGCACAAGCCGCATGGGCGAAGGCCAAAGAGCTGATCCGCGACGAAAGCCACAAAATGGTCCTGCTGGACGAGATCAACATCGCGTTGCGCTATGATTATATCGACATCAACGAGGTGGTTGAGTTCCTGGCCACCGAGAAGCCCCACATGACCCATGTCGTCCTGACCGGGCGCAATGCGAAGGACGAGCTGATCGAAATTGCCGATCTGGTGACTGAAATGGAGCTGGTCAAGCACCCGTTCCGATCCGGGATCAAAGCGCAGATTGGGGTAGAGTTCTGAGTTTGATCTTTGCCTAAATACTCAAGTCTTCCGCCCGCTATCCTGCGGATCGTTTGAGTATTTTTAACAAAGATGAAACCAGAATCAGATCAAAGAGTAATGCGGTACAGGCTGGAGAGCCGATGACCGTCAAAGGTGAAACCTTTTGGTTTCTTATACTTCGGGGGAACTACGGGTGTCCCCCGAAGGACTTTTCCAGCAGGATCCAGAGACGCGCGTTAACCTTAATTGAGCGTTAGGAGTTGGTAGCTGCAGCGCGGGTCTGGGTCAGGGTGGCTCCGGTGGAGAGCGCTTCCGGATCGAGGCACAACTCTATCACCGCGAGCGATTTTGAAGCACGGGCCGTGTCGAGAGCTGCGGGGAAATCAGCCGTTTTGGAAACGGTGAGGCCGGTGCCTCCGTACGACTTTGCGAGGGCCGCGTAGTCGGGATTGAACAGCTTTGTGCCGCTGACACGGGCCGGATAGGTCTTTTCCTGATGCATGCGAATGGTGCCGTATTGGCCGTTGTTGCAGATGATGAAAATCACCTTGGCATTGTGCTGTGCAGCGGTCGAGAGCTCGTTCAGGGTCATTTGGAAGCAACCGTCGCCTGCCAGGCAAATCACGTCACGGTCGGGATGTTCGAGGGCCGCGGACACGGCGGCGGGAACACCATAGCCCATGCTGCCTGAGGTGGGAGCCAATTGGGTCGGGTAGGTTTTGTAGCGGAAATAGCGGTGCAGGAAGGCCGCGTAATTGCCGGCTCCGTTGGTGAGGATGGCATCGTCGGGCAGCGCGTCGGAAAGATGGGCGATTACCTGCTCCATCTTGACGTTACCGGGGGTCGCTTTGGGGGTGTTCCACGTCTGATACTCGGCGCGCATCTGCTGGGTCAGATCGGGTGCGATCTGCTTGGCGTTGCTTGCGGCGAGTGCAGCGATCATCGCGGGGGCGGGCGCATTGACGGCCAGTGTAGGTGCATAGACGCGACCCAGCTCGTCGGCGTCGGCATGAACATGGATCAGCGTTTTCCCATGGCCTGCAGGGTCAAGCAGCGTATAGCCTTGGGTCGCGATGTCGCCCAGACGGGTGCCCAGCGCGAGGATGCAGTCAGCGGCTTGCAGGCGCTTTGCGAGGGTCGGGTTGAGGCCGACATTCAGGTCGCCACAAAAATTCGGATGCCGATTGTCGAGATAATCCTGACGGCGGAATGTGGTGACCACGGGGAGGGCGGCGGTTTCGGCAAATTGCGCCAATGCCGCGCTGGCAGAGGCCGTCCAAAGCGGACCGCCCACGACAATCAGCGGATTTTTTGCTGTTTTGAGCCTGGACAGGATCGTCTGAGCAGGCCCTGTCAGATCGGGCAGGGCCGAGGTTGACGGGATCAGATCAGGCACATCCGCCTCTGCGCTCAGCATGTCTTCGGGTAGCGCCAAAACGACCGGACCCGGGCGCCCAGATATCGCAACCGAAAACGCGCGGCTGATATATTCGGGCAGACGGGCGGTATCCTCAACCTCAGCCACCCATTTGGCAAGGGGCGCAAACATGGCGCGATAGTCGACCTCTTGAAAGGCCTCCCGGTCGCGATGCCCCCGCGCGATCTGGCCGACAAACATCACCATCGGCGTGCTGTCCTGGCGCGCGATATGGATGCCGCTTGAGGCATTCGTCGCCCCCGGGCCACGCGTCACGAACGCGACACCGGGGGTGTTGGTCAGCTTGCCATAGGCCTCTGCCATCATCGCGGCACCGCCTTCGTGACGGCAGACGATATTGTCGATCCCGCTGTCGTAAAGCCCGTCGAGAGCGGCCAGAAAGCTCTCTCCCGGAACCGAGAAAACACGCCGTACACCCAGAATTTTCAGCTGATCCGCGAGGATCTGTCCACCATGGCGCATCGGGGCCTCCTGTCCTTTTTTGGCACCTTGGGCGAAACACCCCTGTACGGCAAGGGGTGCGGTACTAGGTTAGCTGGAAACCGGGATCGAAAAGGATTTGAGATGAATTTGTTGGGTATTTCAGGCTCGTTGCGCGACGAGGCGACGAACAGGAAGCTGCTGGCCGAGGCGCAAAGGATGTTTGCGCCAGAGAGCTATGTCGAGGCGGATTTGAACCTGCCCCTATACGATGGTGATCTTGAGGCGGCGGACGGGATCCCCGAGGCGGTCACACGGCTTGCAAGCCAGATCGCGGACGCGGACGCGGTTGTGATTTCGACGCCGGAGTACAACCAGTCCATCTCGGGCGTTTTGAAGAACGCGCTGGATTGGGTGAGCCGGGTCGACGGTAACCCCTGGGCCAACAAACCCGTCGCGATCATGTCGGCGGCGGCAGGGCGCGCTGGGGGCGCGCGGGCGCAATATGCGTTGCGGTTATGCATGCAGCCCTTCCGGCCGCGCATCTTGCAGGGGCCCGAGGTGATGGTCGCAGCAAGCCATAAGGAATTTGACGATAACGGTCGTCTGCAGGGCGAGATGTATAACAAGCTCTTGCAGGAGTTGATGGACGCCTTGAAGGCCGAAGCCGGGCGCTAGAACGTGCTGATCCTGCACGATCAGATGGACCCCGCGCGGGCAGAGGCGTTGCGGATCACGCTTGGTCTGCCCACACAGATTGAGGCGAGGGCCGCGCTGCCGCCCTTCTTTCATCAGGCCTATTTCTGGGATGCCCAACCAGCGGACGCGTTAGGCGCGGACGGGCATCCACGCGTTGGCGGATTGATCCCGGATATGGGATTGCCGCGCCGGATGTGGGCAGGAGGACGACTTGAGTTTCACGTCCCTCTGCGTTGTGGTTTGGCGGCCGAGAAACGGTCCGAATGCGTGTCGGCGGAGCGGAAAGAGGGGCGCAGCGGGCCATTGGCGTTGGTCCAATTACGTCATGAGATTTGGCAGGATGGGGCGCTTTGCGTGACCGATCTACAGGATCTGGTCTACCGGGAAGCCCATGATCCGGCTCAGGCTGCGCGGGTGGCTCCGATCACCGAAGATGCGACACCCGGAGAGGTCTTGCAATTCTCGCCAACGCTTCTCTTTCGCTATTCTGCGTTAACCTTTAACGGCCACCGGATTCACTATGATCGGGACTACGCGATGGGGGCAGAAGGCTATGCGGGGCTTGTGTTGCATGGCCCGCTTTTGGCGCAGCGCTTGATGCTGGCGGCTGCGAAAGCCCTGCCGGACATGTCATGGTTTTCGTTTCGTGCGACCGCACCTTTGATGGATTTTGAGACGGCAGAACTGGTTTGGACCGGTGGGTCAGGCTTCCTTCGCGGTCCGGATCAACGGCTGTGTATGGTGGCGGAGGCGGGCTAAAGGCTTGCCTCTGGCTTGAACGCGTCGGGGACGGTGTCACGGCCCTCAAGGATCAGATCGGCCATGACCTGCCCCACTTTTGGGGCCATGCCAAAACCGATTTTGAACCCGCCATTGGCGATGAACGCGTCGGGGTTCAGAGGGTGCACGCCCAGCATCGGTGCACGGGATTTGGCGCGGGGGCGGACCCCCGCCCAGCGCTCAAGGATTGGGGCGTTTTGCAGGACTGGGAACGCCGCCAAGGCGCGGCTTAGAACGTCATCAAGCTGCGCGTCGGTTCCATCAGGGCTGTCGAATTCCCGTTCAGAGGTAGAGCCGATGGCGACGGTTCCATCTTGGTGTGGCACAATGTGTAAAGCATCTGCGAACAGTTGAGGAGCAGAGGCTGCATCAAATTGCAACAGAATTGCTTGCCCTTTTACCCCGTTTCCAGCCGATTTACCCAGTTCTTCTGATATGGCGAGAAGGCCTTGATAGCCCGTCGCTTCGACCAATCTACCTTCCACCGACGCGTCGCCTATGGCGATTTCGCCGCCCAGCGCGATTACAGCGTCGGCAAGGGCGCGCGTGGCGCGGCGCGGATGGATGCGCGCGGTGAGCGTGTCGTGGATCAGATGTCCCGTGGGGCTATGCGGCGCCCAATCGGGGTGAGCGGAGGCAGAGACAACCTGCCAATGGGCCTTGCCCTCCCAAAGCGTCTTGGCACTTTCGGCGCGCGCGTGAGCCAGCTCCAACGCGCGATCATCAGCGATGGGCTGCAAGCGGCCAGACCTTAGATAGCCCGGCGATTGGCCAGACAATTGGGCCACGCGTGCCCAATGCGCCTCGGCCAAAATCAGGCTTTCAAATTGAAAGGCTTTCTTGATGTTCCAATTCTCTGGCGTGTGCGGTGCAAGTGCACCGACGATACCGCCACTGGATCCGGCGGCCACGCCTTCCAGATCAATCACACGGACACGCGCGCCACGCGACGCGCAGGCATAGGCAACCGATAGGCCAAAGATGCCCGCGCCTTTCACTGTGATATCGACCATTGCCAAGGCCCCTGCCCTTCCCCATTGTCCCGATCTGTTAAGGTTAATCTTTAGGACATCGGCGGATGGGCCACCAGCGGGCAGATTTGGAATGGCGCGACGGCGATGTGCCGGTCTCGACCCGGTTTCAGGACCCGTATTTCTCGCTTGAGAACGGATTGGATGAAACCCGCCATGTCTTTCTTGTGGGCAACGATCTACCCGCGCGGTTTTGCGAAGGGTTCCACATTGCAGAGCTGGGGTTCGGCACAGGGTTGAACATGCTGGCGGCGCTGATTGCCTGGCGCGCCTCCGGCACATCGGGACCATTGCGGTTTACCAGCTTCGAGGCATACCCGATGACCGCGGACGAGGTTGCGCGGGCGTTACGTGCCTTTCCAAAGGCGCTTGCCATTGCTGAACCGTTCTTGGCGGCGTGGGGAGACGGTCAAACCGAGATTGTGACCGAGGACTTGTACGCAACGGTCGTTATTGGCGATGCAGGGTCGGAACTTTCAAATTGGGACGCGCAAGCCGATGCGTGGTTTCTTGATGGTTTTAGCCCTAATCGAAATCCAGATATGTGGCATTCTGATTTACTGGGCCAAGTCGGCAAACATACAAAACCAGGCGGCACCGCCGCGACCTACACCGCCGCGGGGTTCGTGCGGCGTGGCTTGCAAGACGCAGGGTTTGAGGTCACCCGAACCGAGGGCTATGGCCGCAAGCGCCATATGACCCGCGCAAGGAAACCGGCGTGACAGAGGCCAACACACGCCTTGGCATCCTGTTGATGGTCGCCACCACGTTCGTCTTCGCTGCGCAAGACGGCATCTCCCGCCACTTGGCGGGCGAATACAACGTCATGATGATCGTCATGATCCGCTACTGGTTTTTTGCAGCCTTCGTAATCGCTGTGGCCCGGCGCAAGGCAGGTGGGATCCGCCAAGCCGCGCAGACCGAGCAGTTGCCCTTGCAGCTATTCCGCGGCGCGCTGCTTGCCATCGAGATTTGCGTCATGGTCGGGGCCTTCGTGCTGCTGGGCCTGATCGAGAGCCACGTGATTTTCGCCGCCTACCCGCTCATCATCGCAGCCCTCTCTGGCCCGATCCTGGGCGAACGGGTGGGCTGGAAACGCTGGGTTGCGATTGGTGTTGGCTTCATCGGTGTGCTGATCATCCTGCAGCCCGGCGTCAAAGTCTTCTCCCCCGCCGCCATCGTTCCGCTGATCTCGGCGCTGATGTTCGCACTTTACGGCCTACTGACCCGCTACGCGGCGCGCAAGGACAGTGCGGCGACCAGCTTCTTCTGGACCGGCGTCACAGGGGCCGTGGTGATGACCGTGATCGGCGTGTGGTTCTGGGAGCCGATGAGCCGCCCCGATTGGGTATGGATGGCGCTGCTCTGTGTGACCGGGGCCTTCGGACATTACCTGCTGATCCGCTGCTATGAGCTGGCCGAAGCCTCCAGCTTGCAGCCTTTTGCCTATCTGCAGCTCGTCTTCGCGTCGGCCCTTGGGCTTCTCGTCTTCAACGAAACGCTTGAGATGAATGTGGTGATCGGCGCGTCGATCGTGGTCGCGGCAGGGCTCTTCACTCTGTGGCGGGAGCGTCAGAGAGGCTAGCTTCCTCCTGACCCAGACCTGCAGGGCGCGCTTGCGGGCGGCGCAGGGGAACCTCGCCAATCAGTTCCTCAGTGAAGTGGATCGGACCGGTGATGCTGGTCAGCCGCGCGCGGTAGACAGGCAGGCTTTCGGTGACGCGCATCACGTAGTTGCGGGTCTCACGGAAGGGGATGTGTTCAATCCAGTCGATGACGTCGATCTCGCCTTTGCGCGGATCACCAAACCGGTCCATCCAGGATTTCGGGCGGCCCGGGCCAGCATTATAGCCCGCGGCGACCATCACCGGGCTATCCCCGAAATCCTCAATGAGATCAGCGAGATAAGCACTGCCAAGGCGAGCGTTATACTGCCAATCGCTCAGCAGCCTTGCGCTGCGAAACACCATGCCTTGGTCGCGCGCGACGGCTTGCGCGGTGCGGGGCATAACCTGCATCAGCCCAAGCGCGCCCGCGCTGGAGGTGACGACCGGGTCAAACTCGGACTCGCGGCGGGCAATGGCGAGGGACAGCGCTTTGGGCGCAGGCAGGTCCATATCGGCCAAAGGGTGCAGGGCGAAATAGGCCTGCGGGATCACGATACCCCGGCGGGCAGCGCGTTTGCCGATCATCACCGCGATATGCGGGCGATCCTTGGCGACAGCGAAGCTGCCCAGCGCGCGCAATTCATCGGTGGGCAAGATGTCGGCAAGATGGGTCAGGAACCGTTCGGCCAAAGCGTCTTCGCCGATGGAGATGAAGAGGTCGGCAGCCTGAAACACGGGGTTTGCGGTGAACCGCGCGTCTTCCCACGGGGTATCAAAGCCAACGAGGGACGGGTCCAGAGGAAGCCCCGCTTTCTCGGCGGCAAGCAGCCCATAAAAGCTGGTCTGGTGCCGACCGCCTTCCGCGTAAGCCGCCTGCGCGGCCTCCGCGTCACCCAGCGCCCCATGGGTGCGGCCCAACCAGTAGAACGCACGACCCTTGGAAATGGGGGTTTTGACAGCGGCCTCGAACGCAGTGAAATGGGTCAGCGCCACCTCGGGCTGGTTCAGCTTTCGCAGGGCGATGAAGCCCGACAGCCATTCCAGATCGGCAAAGTTCGACCCTTCGGTTAGAAAATGGGTCGAAGCGACATGATAGGCCGTGCGATTCTGCTCGTCCCGCATCATATCGCGCGCGATAGAACGGCGGCGGTTCGACCAGGCTTGCGGGTTGCCCAGTGCCTCTGCCGATAGCGAATGGCCCAACAGCAGTTCCA
This sequence comes from Cognatishimia sp. MH4019, assembly GCF_020177595.1. Classification (GTDB taxonomy): domain Bacteria; phylum Pseudomonadota; class Alphaproteobacteria; order Rhodobacterales; family Rhodobacteraceae; genus JAHTBL01. The sequence goes on from NZ_JAHTBL010000002.1 coordinate 220,849, forward strand.
GCGCGCCTTCATTCAGGCCTTTGCGGGTCCGCCATTGGAAGCGGTCAAAGGCGAGGCCACCGTGACGCTTCAGGGCCTCTGGCACCGCGGACAGTTTGGCCTCCACATCCGAGGCGTTCGATTGCAGGGCGATGCGCGCCTCGGCCAAGGCCGCTTGATCGTCGCTGACGAAAGGGACCATCCGCCGCGCGTCGCTGCGCTGCGATTGCCAGAGCAACATATCAAGACGCGCCGCATGGTGCGGCCGCAAAAGTGTTCCGTGGTTTCGCAGGTAAAGGCGCTCGGTCTCCTGCGGCATTTGCATCGTGGTCCAAGCGGTGATGAGTGCTGCATCGGCCTGATCCGGGGCATCTTCGCGCAGGGCTTCGACATGGGTCAAAACCCCCGCACCGGTTTGCGGCGGCGCATCCGCAAAGAAGCTCATCGCACTTTCGGCTGGTACGTCTTCCTCCACCCGGCGGCGCATCAGGGCAAGGCCGGGCCAGTCAGGATGCGCCTGCAGGAAAGCCGCCACTTCGGGATATGTGCCGTCAGCGCGCAGCTTGTGCCAATCGACAATGGACTGGATCACGGGATCATGGGATGTGGCGTGATCTGCAGCTTCGACCCAATCCCCATCACGCACTGCGATCAACGCGGCCTGCAAGGCGACGCGGTCAAGGCGATCCTGCGCGAGCGCGGGGGCGGTCATCCAGACCGACAAAACGAAAACCCAGAATAGCCGCATGAACACGCGCCCCCAATGCGCGGTAAATATGAGACGAATGCTAACGGCACGCACTCGCACCGCAAATCACAAACTTGGCAAGGGGCAGGACTGCGGCTAGGTTCCGCCGAACTCAAACCGCCGATTCAGGCGACATTCAAAGGAAGCGCGTCATGTTCAAGGGATCAATGCCTGCCCTCGTAACGCCGTTCTCGAACGGCCAGCTGGATATCGACACGCTCAAGAAACTTGTCGCGTGGCATGTGGATCAAGGCAGCCACGGGCTGGTGCCCGTTGGCACCACGGGCGAGAGCCCGACGTTGAGCCATGCCGAGCATGATCAGGTCGTCGAAATTGTGGTGAACGAGGCGGCAGGCCGTATCCCGGTCATCGCCGGGGCCGGCTCCAACAATACGGTCGAAACCGTGCGGCTGGTCAAGAAAGCCAAAGAGGTCGGCGCCGATGCTGCTTTGGTCGTGACGCCTTACTATAACAAGCCGACCCAACGCGGTTTGCTGGGGCATTTCCATGCCGCAGCTGACTGTGGCTTGCCGATCATTATCTACAACATCCCCGGTCGCTCTATCGTGGATATGACCCCCGCAACGATGGGCGAACTGGCCAAGCACGAGATGATTATCGGCGTGAAAGATGCAACCGGCGACGTCACACGCGTCTCCAAGCAACGCCGGAGCTGTGGCACGGATTTCGTGCAATTGTCCGGCGAGGATGCCTCTGCCATCGGGTTCAACGCCCAAGGCGGGCAAGGCTGCATTTCGGTGACGGCGAATGTCGCGCCCAAGCTCTGTTCCGAGTTTCAGGAGGCCACATTGCGCGGCGATTACTCCACGGCGCTGGAGTATCAGGACAAACTGATGCCCTTGCACGAGGCGATTTTCACCGAGCCGGGCGTGGCAGGTGCGAAATACGGATTGTCCTTGTTGGGCATGTGCCGCGATGAGGTCCGGTCCCCGTTGACGGGTCTGGATGAGAACACGCGTCTGCTGATGAAAGACGCGATGCGGCATGCGGGTTTGATTAACTAAAGGGATTGCGCCGCGGCTGGGGGCTTTGCCCCCAGACCCCAGGATATTTTGACCAGAATGAAACCAGAAGCGGTTGGAAGCCGTCGGGTTTCACATAGATAGGCATCATGGCTGCGAAACCGAAAACAGACCCCAACTATAAGGTCATCGCCGAGAACCGGCGGGCCCGGTATGATTACGCGATTGAGGAAGACCTCGAGGTTGGGATCATGCTGGAAGGCTCCGAGGTGAAATCCCTGCGCGAAGGTCAGGCCAATATCGCCGAGAGCTATGCGAATGTGGAGGATGGCGAGCTGTGGTTGGTGAACAGCTATATCGCGCCCTATCTGCAGGCCAAAACCTTTGGACATGAGGAAAAGCGCAAGCGCAAGCTGCTGGCGTCCAAGAAAGAGCTGTCGAAGCTTTGGAACGCCACCCAGCGCCAAGGCATGACGCTGGTTCCGCTGGTGATGTATTTCAACCATCGCGGACTGGTGAAGATGAAGATCGGCGTCGCGAAGGGCAAAAAGACCGTCGACAAGCGCCAGACCGAGGCCAAGCGCGACTGGAGCCGCCAAAAGGCCCGTTTGCTGCGCCACGGAGAGTAGCGGCCCTTGCGTCACCTTATATGCGGGCGTAATCAAGGTTGATCCTGACCTGAAGGGGGCTTTGGCATGTCTGCAGACGATCCCAGAACGCTTGTCTCAACCGAGTGGCTTGCAAGCCATCTTCGCGACCCGGATTTACGGGTGCTGGACGGCTCTTGGTATCTGCCGGATGCGGGACGCGATGGGCGGGCAGAGTATGAGGCTGCCCACATCCCCGGCGCGCGGTTCTTCGATCTGGACGAGATCAGCGACCATCGCTCCGACATGCCCCACATGGCCCCCTCGCCCGAGAAATTCATCTCGCGCATGCGCGCGATGGGCGTGGGCGATGGTCATCAGGTTGTCGTCTATGACGGCGCAGGTCTCTTTTCAGCCGCGCGTATCTGGTGGCTGTTCAAGCTGATGGGCAAGCAGGACATCGCCGTTTTGGATGGCGGGTTTCCCAAATGGCAGGCTGAGGAACGCGATGTCGAAGACCTGCCGCCCATGGTGCGCGACCGCCATATGACCATCAGCCGTCAGAACCATCTGGTCAAGGATGTGACGCAAGTCGCCTCGGCCAGCAAATTGGGGGATCACGCGATTATTGATGCCCGCGCCGCCGAGCGGTTTCGCGGCGATGCGCCAGAGCCGCGCGAAGGCTTGCGCGCCGGTCACATTCCCAAATCGCGCAATGTGCCGTTCAAGACATTGCTCAATACCGATGGCACACTTAAGGCGCCCGCCAAGCTCAAGACACTGTTTGAAGAGGCCGGTGTCGATCTAAGCAAGCCCGCGATCACCACCTGCGGCTCTGGTGTAACAGCCGCCGTCCTGTCGCTGGCGCTTGAGCGCATCGGCAAGACCGATCACGCCGTCTATGATGGCTCATGGGCCGAATGGGGGATGTTCCCCGACCTCAACGTCGCAACCGGAGACGCCTGATGCTGACGCAGCTTAAAGACCAACCCGCTGATAAAATCCTCGCCCTCGTGCAGGCCTTCAAAGACGATCCCCGCAAGGACAAGATCGACCTGGGCGTCGGGGTCTATAAGGACGCAGACGGCAAGACGCCCATCATGCGGGCGGTCAAGAAAGCCGAGAAACAGCTCTGGGAGCAGGAGCAGACGAAATCCTATGTCGCCCTAACCGGCGATCCGGCCTACGGCGCCGCCATGGCGCAAATGGTTCTGGGCGATGCCGTTCCGATGGACCGCGTCTCCAAAGCCGCCACACCCGGCGGCACGGGTGCTGTGCGCCAGGGGTTCGAGTTGGTGCAACTTGCCAACCCCCAGGCAACTGTCTGGGTGTCAGATCCCACATGGCCGAACCACCTGACGATCCTCAAGCATCTGGGTATCAAGACAACGCTCTACCGCTATTTCGATAGCGAGACATGTGCTGTGGATTTCGACAGCATGCTGGCCGACCTGAAAGGCGCGAAAGAGGGCGACGTCGTGCTGCTCCATGGCTGCTGCCACAACCCCACAGGTGCCAATCTGAACAAGGCGCAATGGAAAGAACTGGTCGCGCTGATGAAAGCCCAAGGCCTGATCCCGATGATCGACATTGCCTATCAGGGCTTCGGCGATGGCCTCGAAGACGATGCCGCCGCGACCCGGCTCGTGGCATCCGAACTCCCGGAAACCATCATCGCCGCCAGCTGCTCGAAAAACTTCGGGATCTACCGCGAACGGACAGGCATCCTGATGACCGTCTCAGCCGAGGCTGCGACCCAAAAAACCGCCCAAGGCACGCTCGCCTATCTCAACCGGCAGAACTATTCCTTCCCGCCCGATCACGGCGCGCGACTGGTGACGATGATCCTGAACGATCCCGATTTGCGCAAAGAATGGGAGGACGAATTGGAAGAGGTCCGCGAAGGCCTGCTGGTCCTGCGCAAACAGCTTGCCGAAGAACTGCAGAAAGCCACGAACTCTGATCGCTACGGCTTCATCGCCGAGCATCGCGGCATGTTCTCGCGCCTCGGCGTTTCGCCCGAAATGGTCGAAAAACTGCGCGAGGATCACGCGATCTACATGGTGGGCGACAGCCGCATCAATATCGCCGGGCTCAACAAAGACACGGTGCCAATCCTTGCAAAAGCCATTGCGACTGTAGGCGGCTGACCCCTTCTTTTGTCCCAAAATACCTCCGCCGGAGGCATCAAAGGGCGTCCCATCGGGGCGCGCTTTTCTATCAATAAAATAGAATGCGGCGCAGCCGCTCCGCATTGCAACAAAAAAGCCCGGGCGCGAACGCCCGGGCAAGGTTGCCATCAGCTAACAGGAAGGAGCGTTAGCCTTTGGAGAAGTCGGGATAGGCTTCCATCCCAAGCTCGGATGTATCGAGACCATTGATCTCGGCTTCCTCGCTCACACGGATACCCATCGTGGCTTTCAGGATGAACCACAGGATCAGCGAAGCACCGAAGGTGAAGACACCGTAGGCCACGATACCAGTCAGCTGGGTCATCAGAGCTGCGTCACTGTTGTAGAAGACCACAGCGATCGTGCCCCAGATACCTGCGATCAGGTGAACCGGGATTGCGCCGACCACATCGTCAATCTTCAACTTGTCGAGCATCGGAACCGCGAAGACCACGATCACACCACCGATTGCACCGATCCACAGCGCGCCAAACAGCGTCGGGGCCAGCGGCTCTGCTGTGATTGAAACCAGACCGGCCAGACAGCCGTTCAGAACCATGGTCAGGTCGACCTTCTTGTACATCACCTGCGTCAGGATCAGCGCGGTCACACCACCGGCGGCAGCCGCCATGTTGGTGTTGGCAAAGATCCGGCCCACATCGGTGATGTCACCCACGGTGCCAGCTGCCAGCTGGGAACCACCGTTGAAGCCGAACCAGCCGAGCCACAGGATGAACGTACCAAGCGTGGCAAGGGCCAGGTTGGAGCCGGGCATCGGAACGATCTTGCCGTCCTTATACTTGCCGATACGCGGCCCCAGCACGATGGCACCAGCCAACGCAGCCCAACCACCGACAGAGTGCACAACGGTCGAACCCGCAAAGTCAGAGAAGCCCATCTCGGACAGGAAGCCACCGCCCCACTGCCAGGAGCCGCTGATCGGGTAAAGGATACCGGTCAGGACAACAACAAAGATCAGGAAGGGCCACAGTTTGATGCGCTCAGCCAGTGCACCGGACACGATGGACGCGGTTGCTGCGACAAACATCAACTGAAAGAAGAAGTCGGACGCGACAGACGCATAATCCAGCGACGCATCTGCGGCGGCGAGGCCAACCGGCTCAAGCGATGTCGGAACGAAATTGCCCGAGAAATAGCCGTTGAAGTCGCCCGGATACATCAGGTTGAAGCCAACCAGCCAATACATGATCGACGCGATCGAGAAGAGCGCGATGTTCTTGGTCAGCTGCATCGTCACGTTCTTGGAGCGCACCAGACCCGCTTCGAGCATCGCAAAGCCCGCAGCCATCCAAAACACAAGGAAACCACCCACCAGGAACAGCAGCGTGGTCATGATATAGGGGCCGATTTCGTCAAAACCCGGCGCGGCATCTTGCGCAAAGCCAAGGCTCGGAAGCGCGATCAACGCGGCCGCCAGCGGAAGAGTTTTTGTAAGTTTCATAATCACTTGTCCTATGAATGCGCGCCTTACAGCGCTTCTTCGTTGGTTTCGCCGGTCCGGACGCGCACAGCGCTTTGGACATCGAGAACGAAAATCTTGCCGTCGCCGATCTTGTCGGTTTTGGCAGTCGACTGGATGGTCTCGACGACCTGATCGGCCATCGACGCATTCACGACGATTTCGAGCTTCACCTTCGGAACGAAGTTCACGGCGTATTCAGCGCCACGGTAGATTTCGGTGTGTCCGGACTGAGAGCCGAAGCCCTTGATCTCGGTCACCATCATCCCGCGCACGCCAATGGCGGTCAGTGCTTCACGGACCTCCTCCAGCTTGAACGGTTTGATTGCTGCAATGATGAGTTTCACGGTTTTCCCCTTCCACGTTGCGCAAAAGCTGACCCGCAGAGGGGTCTCGCTGGGGTTACCGTGCAGGCGCAGAATGAGTCCTCAAGTGAGTCTCATCGGGAATCGCCTCTAAGACGACTACTAATTGCACAAAAATTATACAATTTACGCACAATGCTTATTTTTTAATCAATTTTAAAACCGTATGATCCAGACGCTTCCCGCTCTACAAAGGGCGCAAGAGACGTTAAGATCGCGTTAAAAGACGTGAAAACAGTCATGAACATTTGCTGAAACGGGCAGGCCGTCGCATGAGCACCAGAAGACCAGGCAAACCACCTTTGGTGGCAGAAAAGCGCTATAAACCAAAGCCCCCGGCGCAAAAGCGCAAGCGCAAGCCCGCGGCGAAGCCCCGGCGCAAAGCGTCCCGTATTCCTGGTTTGGGGCTTGTTACCAGCTTTTTGCGCTGGATTTGGCGCATCCTTTTTGGGCTGGGCTGGCGTCTGACCTTTGTGGTCGCCCTTCTGGTCGGCAGCGGCGTGCTTTATTTCTATGCAACCTTGCCGGATGCAACCGAACTGGTGGATGGCCGCGCGCGCGGGTCGGTCACGATGCTGGACCGCAATGGCGAGGTTTACGCCTGGCGCGGGGATCAGTTCGGCGGAATGGTCACGGCCGATTCCGTTTCCAAGCACCTGAAGAATGCGGTTGTGGCGACCGAGGACAAGCGCTTCTACCGCCATTTAGGCGTGTCTCCGCGTGGTGTCGCCTCGGCCGTGCGCATAAACTTGCGCGAAGGGCGCGGTCCGCTGTCGGGGCATGGGGGGTCGACCATCACGCAGCAAACAGCCAAGCTGCTTTGCCTTGGTGAGCCTTATATCCCGACCGAGTGGGATAGCGAAGCGGCCTATGAGGCTGACTGTCGCCGCGGCACGCTTTGGCGCAAGATCAAAGAGGCCACCTTCGCGCTGGCGATGGAGGCCAAATATTCCAAAGACGAAATTCTCACGATCTATCTAAACCGCGCTTTCCTGGGCGCAGGATCGCGCGGATTCGAGGCCGCGAGCCAGCGCTACTTTGGCAAATCCGCCGCTGAGGTCGCCCCATCGGAAGCGGCGATGCTGGCCGGTCTTCTGATCGCGCCTTCGCGCTTTGCGCCCACGAACAGTCTTGAGCGCGCCCAGAACCGCGCCAATGTCATCGTCGGCTTGATGGAGGATCAGGGCTATCTGTCGGCCTCCGCCGCTGAGTTTGCCCGCCAGAACCCCGCGCAACTCTCCCAAGCAGCCTCTGCCCGTGCGGGGGGTTACTTCGCGGATTGGGTCATGCAAAGCGGGCCAGAGTTCTTCACCCGCAACACTACAGAAGACGTGATCATCCGCACGACGCTGGATCAACGCATCCAGACTGCCGCCGAAGAGGCGTTGAAGGAAGTGTTCGAGACGCAGGTGCGCGAAGGCTCCAAAGCGGAGGCCGCAATTGTCGTGATGTCCGCCGATGGTGCCGTGCGCGGCATGGTGGGCGGGCGTCAAACGAAGGTCTCGGGCGCGTTCAACCGGGCCACGCAAGCGCGGCGTCAGACGGGATCGGCCTTCAAGCCGTTCGTCTATGCCACCGCGCTTGAGTTGGGTTACAGCTTCAACGATCTGGTCGAGGACACGCCCCTGACCATGAACATTCCCGGCTCGGGGCCGTGGACGCCCAAGAACTACACCAATGATTTCAAAGGCACCGTCACCCTGACCCGCGCCTTGGCTGAATCGCTGAACATTCCCGCCGTGCGCGTGTCCGAAGGTGTAGGCCGCGATCTGGTAGAAAAGGTCGCCGCCGATTTCGGGATCAAAAGCGAGATTGCGGTTGGCCCCGCGATTGCCCTTGGCACATCAGAGGCCACGCTGGTCGAGATGACGGGCGCCTATGCAGGTATCCTCAATGGCGGCTCAAGTGTGACGCCTTACGGTCTGGTGTCCTTGCGTCTGCAAGGCGACAACAGCGATCTGATGGACAATCCCGGCGGCATTGGCGAACGCGTGATCCGCGAGGATGCCGCGCGCCAGCTCACCTACATGATGAGCAAGGTTATCACTGAAGGCACGGGCCGCCGCGCGGCCTTGTCGGGCCGCGAAGCTGCGGGTAAATCCGGCACCACCCAAGCCGCGCGCGATGCGTGGTTTATTGGGTTCACGGCGGATTATGTGGTTGGGGTCTGGATGGGTTACGATGATAACACGCCCCTGACAGGCGTCACAGGCGGCGGTCTACCTGCCGAGATCTGGCGCCAAACGATGGAGCGGGTGCATCAGGGTGTTGCGCCGAAACCCCTGCCAATGATCCGCCCTGCGCAGCAAGCGGTGCGGCAGCCCTCGGTCCAAAATACCCGCGCGGGCCAGCCACGCAGACAGCAGCCTGCCTCCCTTGAGGAAGGCATTCTGAACATTCTGAATGGGTTGCTGGGCGGGAACCGTTAACCGGCGCTGCGCAGGTCCTGGATCAGCGCGTCTACGTTGCCACCACGGCGCTCGAGCATGGCACCGATTTCGACCTTTTCAGTTTGAAACAGGTTCACGCCTTCGATCAGAAGGTTGACGAACTTGTCGCGCCCGGATCGGTCCGACACAAGGAAGGTCACATTGAACGGTGATTGTCCCGGCAGGTAGGCCAAGGTGCGCACTTCGATCAGACGAGACCGCTGACGGGTGTCTTTCACTTCGATGCGACCACCGGCGAATTCGCGGAACCGCTTCCCATATTTACGCGCCATATAGCCCGTGAAGGCTTGCGTGAATGCGCTGCGCTGTGCAGCGCTGGCAGACCGAGCCGGCGGGCCAAGCGCCGAGATCGCGATGGTCGGCACATCGCCATAGCGGGCAAAGATCGCTTCAAAATCGCGGATCATTGCGCCTTCAGATTTCCCCGAAGCAATCACCTTGTTGATATCGGTGACGGCGCGCTCGACCAGTGTCTTTGCGGCGGCTTCGCTAAGAGCCAGAGCAGGTGTTGCCAGTAGTCCTGCACCCAGTCCGGCCAGAACGATCCGGCGGGACGGTTTACTGAAGGGGGAGTGAGTCATAGGGATCCTCGAACGGGTCAAGATCGGTGCCGGTGGAATCGACACCCAGTTTGAAACGACGGTTTTGCAGATAGATCAGACGCGCCTGCGCATAGCTGTCGGCGCTGTCGTACAGAATGCTGTCGATCGTATCGGACAGAGTGTAGCGCGTGCCAAAACCCGACGCGACATTGGCAGCCGTCTGGGCCGTTGCACCGGGGCCTTCCAGCACCGTGCTGAGCGGGTTGGTGAATAGATCGACAACCTTACCAGCCGCATGGCGTTCGGTGACGGGACCTACGATAGGCAGTTCGCCATACACGCCTTCAGGCACACCCCAGACATAAAGCGTTTCGCCAAAGTCGGTGTCGCGATCCTCAAGGCCCATATCGGTGGCTGGATCAAGGAAACCGCCCAGACCGAAGATACCGTTCACGAGGAACCGGAAAGCGCTGTGGCCCGCGTTCTCGACCCGGCCCTGCAAAAGGGAGTTCACGACATCCGCAGGCTGGTTCAGCGTATTGGCGAAATTCGAAATCCCGTTGCGCGCACGCTCTGGCACGACCGTGCCATAGGCGTTCGAAGTCGGGCGCAGGACAATCCTGTCGATGCCGCGGTTCAGCTCATGTGTCTGCCGGTTGGTCTGCTCGTAAGGATCGTTGATCCCGTTCGGCTGACTGGGTGTGGAGCAGGCGGATACAAGCAGGACAGCCCCAAGGAGCGCGACCCGCGTAAGCGTAGATGTGGCAGCATTATACACGAATAGTCTCTTTCAAATGCAGGTGCAGAATTTCACATAGCGAATACTGCCGCAATCCCTACAGAATTTTTTTCACGGCCTCGTACGTGATGCAATTTTGTGACCGTTTCACGACACTCTCTTATGAAAGAGGGCTTTTCGAAGCCTTCTCAGAGCGGTAGCGTTTTCTGACACCAAATGAGGAGCTTAATTAATGAGCAGTTATGAAGCCAAGCTGGCCGAGATGGGCGTGATCTTGCCTGACGCAGCGGCGCCATTGGCAAACTATGTCCCCTTCGTCCAGGTGGGCGATCTTGTGCATGTGTCCGGGCAAATCTCCAATGGGCCGGACGGGTTTGTGACGGGCAAATTGGGCGCGGATATGTCGGTCGAAGATGGGGCAGCTGCGGCGCGGTCTTGTGCGATCAGCCTGTTGTCCCAGGTGAAAGCCGCTTGTGGCGGTGATCTGGACCGCCTTGTGCAGGTCGTGAAACTGGTGGGTTTCGTGAACTCGACACAGGACTTCACCGATCAGCCCAAAGTCATCAATGGCGCATCAGACTTCATCGCAGAGGCTTTGGGGGATGCGGGCCGTCATGCGCGCTCTGCCGTCTCGGCCGCCTCTTTGCCCTTCGGCGTCGCAGTCGAGATCGAAGGCATCTTCCAGATCAAAGGCTGATGCTGGACCCGCGCTTTTTTGCACGGCCGATCGCGCATCGGGGCTATCACGACCAGGCGCGCGGGCGAGTTGAAAACAGCCGCGCCGCCTTTGGCGCGGCCATCGCCCATGGCTACGGGATCGAGCTTGATCTGCAACTGAGTGCCGATGGCGAGGCTGTCGTTTTTCACGATTACGATCTGGCACGTCTGACCGACCTGCGCGGGCCTGTGCGCCAACGTCCGATGGACAATCTGCGCTCAATCAGGCTCAGCGGCTCTGACGATGTAATCGCCTCCCTGCCGGAGGTTCTGGCGCAAGTCGCAGGCCGCGTGCCGCTGTTGATCGAGCTCAAGGATCAGGACGGCGCGATGGGCGCAGATGTCGGCGCATTGGAAGCCGCCGTGGCCGATGCTCTGAAAGGCTACGATGGCCCCGCCGCGCTGATGTCGTTCAATCCGCATTCCGTGCGCACACTTGCGTCGCTTGCGCCTGACGTCCCACGCGGCCTTGTCACCTGCGCCTTTGAGGCAGAAGACTGGCCCACCTTACCCACCGAAACGCGCGCCCTTTTGAAAGACATCCCCGACTATGATCGTGTCGGGGCCTGCTTCATCAGCCACGATGCGCGCGATCTGGACGCCCCACGCGTCGCCACGCTAAAAGCAGACGGCGCGAAGGTTCTGTGCTGGACGATCCGCTCGCCCGAGGCAGAGGCAATCGCCCGGCGTATCGCCGACAATGTCACTTTCGAAGGCTATGTCGCTTGACGGCAGCCCCCGCGGCTCCAATTTGCGATCTATCCCAAGGAGATCGGCATGACCGCCCCCAACCCCGCTGAGCCCGCGCAACAGGTTGAGATCCGCGTGCTGTCCCGTCTGGATCAGATCGGGCAAAACAATTGGGATGCCTGTGCAGTGCAAGGCAAATGGCGACCAGAGGATCCCTTCACCACTTATCGCTTCCTGAAAGCGCTGGAGGACAGCGGATCGGTCGGCGCAGGCACCGGCTGGGACCCAAATTATCTGCAAGCCACGATGGCCGGGCAGACCATCGGCGTGGCTCCGCTTTATGCAAAGAACCATTCTCAAGGCGAATACATCTTCGATCACAACTGGGCCCATGCCTACGAGCGCGCTGGCGGGCAGTATTACCCAAAACTTCAGATCGCCGTGCCGCATACGCCCGCAACCGGGCGGCGCTTGCTGACCCGCCCTGGCTTCGAGGCCGCAGGGCAATCCGCGCTTGCGCAGGGGGCTGTACAACTGGCCGCCAATAACGAGGTGTCGTCGCTCCACATCACGTTCTGCACCGCGGACGAGGCACGGGCCGGCACCGAGATGGGCCTGATGCGCCGCGCGAGCCAGCAGTTTCATTGGTTCAACGACGGCTATGCTGACTTCGACGGCTTCCTCGCCGCTCTCAGCTCCCGCAAGCGCAAGAACATCCGCAAGGAACGTGCCCGTGCGCAGGACTTCGGTGGACGCATCATCGCGCTTACGGGTGATCAGATCGAACCGCACCACTGGGACGCTTTCTGGGTCTTCTACCAGGACACCGGCGCGCGCAAATGGGGCACGCCCTATCTGACCCGCGCCTTCTTTGATCGCGCACAAGAGACCCTGCGCGACGATATGCTGTTGGTGCTTGCCGAAAAGGATGGGCGCTATGTGGCCGGTGCGCTCAACTTCATTGGTGAGGATGTGCTTTACGGTCGCTACTGGGGCTGCACCGAAGACCACCCCTGCCTGCATTTTGAGCTGTGCTACTATCAGGCCATCGACTTTGCGATCACCCATGGGCTGTCCCGTGTCGAGGCCGGTGCCCAAGGTGCTCACAAACTCGCCCGCGGCTACATGCCGGTGACGACCCACTCGCTGCACTGGTTCGGTGATCCAGGTTTTTCAGACGCCATAGCCCGCTATCTGGAGGCCGAAAAAAACGCCGTCGACGAGGAAATCGAGATCATGACCGATTACGGCCCCTTCAAAAAAGCCCATGTGGAGGAACAAGAATGACCGACAAGCTCACCGCCGAAGAGGCATCGACCGAACTGCCCATGCTTGAAACCGCAGGCTGGGAACAGGACGGCGATGCGATCAAGAAGACCTATCAATTCAAGAATTTCGTAGAGGCCTTTGGCTTTATGACCCGCGCCGCCCTCTGGGCCGAAAAAATGGACCACCACCCCGAATGGTTCAACGTCTACAAAACCGTAGATGTGCGCCTAACCACCCATGACGCAGATGGCCTGTCGATGCTGGACGTCAAACTTGCAAAGAAGATGGACGCGCTGGCGGGCGACTGACGCCTCGCTTCTTTTGTCTCTAAATACCGCGGGGGGTCTGGGGGGCTGGCCCCCAAGCACCGCGATGCGCCGCAAGGCGCAGCGCAAACCCCTTAAAGCGCTTCCAGCAAAGCTTCGCCTGCCGAAACCTCACACTCACCCGGACTGGCTTCCTCGTTCAGCACCTTCACGACGCCATCGTCCACCAGCATCGCATAGCGCTTGGACCGCGCCACCAGACCCGCAGGCGGCGCATCAAAATCCATCCCCAGCGCCTTGGTAAACGCGCTTTCCGCGTCGCCCAGCATCGTGATGCCTGCCTCGGCAGCCCCCGTATCGGCACCCCAGGCTTTCATGACGAACGGATCATTCACCGACACGCAAATGATCTCGTCCACACCTTTGGCGTCAAACCCGTCCTTGGTGCGGATAAAGCTTGGTACATGGGCCGAATGGCAGGTGGGCGTATACGCCCCCGGCACCGCAAAGATCACAACTTTGCGGCCTTTCACCTTCTCGGCCATCGACACGGCCTCCGGCCCATCCGCGCCCAGTTGAACCAAAGTTGCATCGGGCAGCGTGTCGCCTACGGAAATCGTCATGTCATGTCCCCTCGGGAATTGCATTGTATCGAGACCCACATATAGGGTCCGCCCCACAGGCTGACCAGTTACAAGGAGCGTTTTGCCATGACCCATATCGCCGTAATCGGGGCTGGACAGGCGGGATCGTCGCTTGTGGCCAAGCTGCGCAGCGAAGGGTTTGACGGCGATATCACTCTGATCGGGGCCGAGCCTGTGCCGCCCTATCAACGCCCGCCGCTCTCCAAGAAATACCTGCTGGGCGAGATGACGCTCGAACGCCTCTTTCTGCGCCCCGAACAATTCTACGCCGACCAGAATATCACCCTGCGGCTTGGCACGCCTGTTTCCGATATCGACGCGCGCGCAAAGACAATCACCCTTGGCGATGAGGTAATCGCTTACGACCAGCTCGCCTTTACCACAGGCTCGCACCCCAACCGCCTACCTGCCAAAATCGGCGGCACTCTGAACGGCGTCCACGTGGTTCGCGATCTGGCCGATGTCGACGGCATGACAGCTGCGTTCGAGACGGGCGGTCACGTTCTGATCGTCGGCGGCGGCTATATCGGGCTGGAAGCCGCAGCGGTCGCCGCCAAGAAAGGCTTGCAGGTCACTGTGGTCGAGATGGCCGACCGTATTCTGCAACGCGTCGCCTGCCCGGAAACCTCAGACTATTTCCGCGCTTTGCACGAACGCCACGGCGTGAAGATCATCGAAGGCACCGGCCTCGATCATCTGATTGGCGAGGGTCACGTCGCCGGCGCAAAACTTACAGACGGCCAACAGATCGACGTCGATTTCGTCGTCGTCGGCGTCGGTATTACTCCTGCAACAGAGCTTGCCAAAAAGGCAGGCGTCACCGTTGAAAACGGTATCCGCGTCGATGCCCAAGGCCGCACCTCCGACCCTGCGATCTGGGCCGCTGGCGATTGCGCCGCCTTCCCGTATCGCGACCAGATCCTGCGCCTCGAGTCCGTGCAAAACGCCATCGACCAAGCCGAAGCGGTCGCGTGTAACATGCTCGGCGCCAACTCAGACTACATCCCGAAGCCTTGGTTCTGGTCTGACCAATACGATGTCAAACTGCAAATCGCGGGCCTCAACCTCGGCTATGACCGCGTCGTCACGCGCCAGACCGATGACGCGGTCTCACATTGGTATTACGCGGGCGACACTCTGCTGGCTGTCGATGCTATGAATGACCCACGCAACTACATGATCGGCAAACGCCTGATCGAGGCAGGCAAGTCCCCCGCGCCCGACGTCATCGCCAACCCGGACACCGACATGAAAGCCCTCCTGCGCGCATGAGGATCATCGGCGGACGCTTCAAAGGCCGTGTTCTTGCCTCTGTCGGCAAAGGCGACGCAGGCGCGCATCTGCGCCCCACCACCGACCGCATCCGCGAGAGCCTCTTCAACGTCCTGCAAGGCGGCGCACTTGGCGATCCGATCAGCGACGCGCATGTGCTGGACCTTTTCGCAGGAACCGGCGCGCTCGGCCTTGAAGCGTTCTCGCGCGGCGCAAACCATATCACCTTCGTCGATGACGGCCGCAAAGCCCAAAGCCTCATCACCGAGAACATTCGCCTGACCGATAGCAAAACACACACAACACTCCTGCGCCGCGACGCCACCCGCCTGCTCGCCAACACCGGCCCTCAGGCCACGCTGGTATTCCTCGATCCGCCCTACGGCACGGGCCTTGGCCTCAAAGCGCTCACCGTCGCCCAACAAAACAACTGGCTCGCCAGCGGCGCATTGATCGTGTTCGAAGACAACGCCCCAGCCCCGCCACTCGCCAATTTGGACCGACTCGACGAAAGGCGCTATGGTGACACCCACATCACCTTTCTGGAGGTCCCATGACCACCACCGACGCCTACATCCCCCAAGACACAAGGCGCACCGCGCCTGCCCCGAAACGCATGGCACCACCGGTCTTCATCGGCGATATCCTGACCCACCACAACGGCCTGCCGACCCTGCTCCTGCAATGGTGGGCCGCCCAGGATGCCAAAGAAAAAGACGGCCAGAACTGACCGTCTTTTCATCTTTGTAAAAATACTCCGGGGTGCGGGGCGGAGCCCCGCCCGGTCGACCCGCGCAAGCGGGGCGAAACCTTACTCCGCCGTTCCGCGCGTCACCTGAACAGCCGCCCGCGCATCGTCGATCAGCGCAGCCCCGTCCAGACCTTTCGCAGTCACTTCTTCGATCCACTCGGCGATCACGTCTTCGCCCATAGCGGCGATCTCTGCCGTAACCTCAGGGCTCAGCTCAGCGATCTCATTGCCGTCATCCGCCATCGCCTGACGCCCCTCGGCATCGCCTGTGTCATGAGCCGCGCCAGCCATGGCCGCAGCGGCAAAACCGGAATTGGCGTCAATCACGGCCTTCAGATCATCGGGCAGGCTTTCATACTTCGCCTTGTTCATCGCCCAGATGAAATAAAGGTTATAGAGCGACTTCTCACCGGCCACATCCGTGTGGCTATCCGTCAGCTCGTTCAGCTTCAAAGACGGCGACATTTCCCATGTGATCACACCGCCATCCAGAACACCCTTGGACAAGGCTTCCGGGAAGGCCGGCACAGCCATGCCAATCGGCGTCGCACCCAGCTTCTTCAAAAGCAACGTCGCCGGACGCGAAGGGCCGCGCAGTTTCAGGCCTTTGAAATCCTCGACCGACGCAACCGGCGCGCCTTTCTTATGCACGATTCCGGGGCCATGCATATGGGCTGCAATCACGTGCACATCGCGAAAATCATCCATCAGGTGCTTTTGTGTGAAAATCCAAGCGGCTTTTGAGGCTTCCTCGCCGGATTTGGTCACCATGAAGGGCATCTCCATGGCTTCGGCTTCGGGGAAACGACCGGGCTGATAGCCAGGGATCACCCAACCGCCGTCAATCGCACCGTCACGGATCAGGTCATATTGCGCGGGGGCTTTGCCGCCCAGCTGCATGAAGGGATAGAGCTCAACCTTAATGCGGCCATTGCTATCGGCTTCGATTTTATCGGCCCAAGGCTGCATGAAATAGGTCGGGTTGGCCGATTTCGGCGACACGAAATGCTGGAAGCGCAAGGTCACTTCCTGCGCCATCACAGAAGTTGCTGTCATGCCGAGGGCGGCGATCAGGGCTGCGGATTTGAAGATCATGTTCATCGCGCGAGCCTCCTTTTCATAAGGTCAAAGCGATGTCGCATCAGGTGCGACGGGGTGTAGGTAGCGGCTCGAGCGGCTAGTTGCAAACCATTCTCAACTTGGAATCTCTGATACTGACGCGAAAGAAACGGTCAAGGCGCTTAATTCGCAAGCGATTTCCCGTATGCGGGGGAAAACGTCGCAATTATTCCCCGTAGGTCGGGTGGAATTTACCAGAGGGCGACTGTGTGAAAATCTCAACGCCGTCCGCGGTGACACCGACAGAATGCTCAAACTGCGCCGACAGCGATTTGTCGCGAGTCACAGCTGTCCAGTCATCGGCCAG
This sequence comes from Cognatishimia sp. MH4019, assembly GCF_020177595.1. GTDB lineage: Bacteria > Pseudomonadota > Alphaproteobacteria > Rhodobacterales > Rhodobacteraceae > JAHTBL01. Next base: position 237,928 of record NZ_JAHTBL010000002.1, read on the forward strand.
CACCTTGGTTTCCGGACGGCCCAGATTGACCATCGGCTCGATGGTAAAGAACATGCCTTCTTCCAGGATCGGCCCCGTACCTGCGCGCCCGTAATGCAGCACATTGGGCGGGGCGTGGAACACACGGCCCAAGCCATGACCGCAGAAATCGCGGACCACGGACATGCGGTGCGCCTCCACATAGGTCTGGATCGCGTGGCCGATATCGCCAAAGGTGTTGCCGGGCTTCACAGCCTCGATCCCTTTGAAGAGCGCGTCATGGGTGACCTGAATCAAGCGCTCGGATTTCCGCGACAGCTTGCCCGCCACATACATCCGGCTGGTATCACCAAACCAACCGTCCACGATAACCGTGACATCGATATTCAGGATATCGCCGTCTTTCAGCTTCTTCTCACTTGGAATGCCGTGACACACAACATGGTTCATGCTGATGCAGGACGCGTGCTGATAGCCCTTATAGCCAATTGTGGCTGACCGAGCGCCCGCGTCATCCACCATCTGGGTAATGATGCGGTCAATCTCGCCGGTGGTCTGACCGACGAACACATGCGGTGCGATGTCATCAAGAATGGTCGCCGCCAGCTTGCCCGCTGCCTGCATCCCCGCGTAATCCGCGTCTTGGTAAATTCGAATACCGTCTTTGGTAAGGCGGCCTTTGCGTTCGTCCATGATCCGTGACCGAAATACTGTCTGTTGAGCGTTACATAGGCGAGACAGCAAAAACTTGCCAGTGGGGTGTCACGATGGTGTGACAACGGGCAGCGGGCGGGCGAATTGAACCCCATCGGTCGAGATCGTGGTGTCATAGCAAATCATCTCGACCCCGGCGGTATGGGCCTTGGCAAAGGCCTGCGCATATTTCGGGTCCAGATCAGGGGCCATCTTCAGGCGTCCGCAATCCGTGCGCTGCACGAGATAGAGCATGATGGCACGGTGGCCCGCTGCGACCATCTCGGACAATTCCGCCAGATGTTTCGCCCCGCGTGCTGTGACGCTGTCGGGAAACTCCGCCCAATCATTCTCGCGCAGCAGGTGGACGTTTTTCACCTCGACATAGGCGTCAGGCAGTCCGTCTTGGGTCAGCAGAAAGTCAACGCGGCTGTTGGTGCCATATTTTACCTCAGGCCGAACGGTCTTGTAGGCGGCAACCTCGGCCACCTGCCCCGCCTCCAGCGCCTCTTTCACCACACGGTTCGGGACGGAAGTATCAATCCCCGCCCAATGGCCATTCTCGAACTCGACCAGCCGCCAGCCGTATTTCAGCTTTTTCTTCGGGTCGTCATTCGGTTCCAGCCACACTTTCAGCCCTTCGTCCTTTAGACCCAGCATCGCGCCGGGGTTAGGGCAATGGGCTTTGACGACCTCGCCACTGTCCAAACGGATATCGGACAGGAAGCGGTTGTAGCGACGGATCAGGCGACCGGGGACAAGAGGGGTTTGAAAGCGCATGGCCCAGACCTATAGAGTTTGCAGGCAAGAGCAAGGGAGACGCAGATGAGCAATCCAACAGCCGCGATGCTGGTGATCGGGGATGAAATCCTGTCCGGGCGTACGAAGGATTCGAACACCAATTACCTTGCCTGTGAATTGACCAAAGCGGGCATCGATCTGAAGGAAGCGCGCGTTGTGTCCGATGACCACGCGGCGATTGTGGGCGCGGTGCGCGCCTTGTCTGAGGCCTATGAGACCGTCTTCACATCGGGTGGCATCGGGCCAACCCATGACGATATTACCGCCGACTGCATTGCGGAGGCTTTTGGCGCGTCCATCGACGTGCGCGACGATGCGCGGGCGCTGCTAGCGGCGCATTACGAACGCACGGGCGGAGAGCTGAACGAAGCCCGCCTGCGCATGGCGCGCATTCCCGAGGGAGCGGAGTTGATCGAGAACCCGGTCTCCACCGCGCCCGGCTTCAAGCTGGGCAATGTGCATGTGATGGCGGGCGTGCCTTCGGTTTTCCATGCGATGGTGGCCAGCGTTTTGCCGACGCTGACAGGCGGTCAGCCGTTGCTTTCCCAGACCCTGCGGATTGATCGCGGCGAAGGCGATATCGCGGGGCCGCTCGCGAAACTGGCAGAGGCCTATCCGGACCTCTCCATCGGCTCTTATCCGTTCCAACAAAATGGCGCATTTGGGTCCAATGTCGTTGTGCGCGGCTCGGACGGCGCGCGGGTGGATGCAGCGATGGCTGAGCTTGCAAAGGCGTTCCCCGCGTGACGCCAGACCTGCCAAGACTGTTGGACGTGCTTGAGGCGACGTGGCCGCCCGCGTCCACGCGGCAGATTGGCGGCTGGACGATCCGCGACGGGGCGGGGGGTGGCAAGCGGGTTTCGGCAGCGACCGGATCGGGTGATATCACCGTAGCCGAGGCCGCGATGGAGAGGCCTTTGTTCCAGATGCGCGGCGATCAGCCGGAAGACGCTGCGTTGGAAGCATGCGGCTATGTCCGGATTGACCCCACACTCCTCTACGTCGCACCTGTCGAAATTCTGGCCACGGATCTACCCCCGCGCGTCACCACCTTTGAGGTTTGGGAACCCCTGCAAATCATGCGCGAGATTTGGGCACAGGGCGGTATCGGCGCCGCCCGCGTCGCGGTGATGGAGCGTGTGAAAGGTCCGAAAACCGGCCTGTTCGGGCGGATCGACAACAAGCCCGCCGGTGCAGGCTTCGTCGCCATCCACGACGGCATCGCCATGGTGCACGCGCTTGAAGTTCTGGACGAACATCGCCGCAAAGGCCTTGGCGTCTACATGATGCGGCAAGCGGCGTTCTGGGCGCAGCGCAATGGCGCCACGCATCTTGCGCTCGCCGTGACCGAGACCAACCAAGCCGCCAATGCGCTTTATGCAGGGCTTGGACTGACCCGTGTGGGCGGCTATCACTACCGTATCAAACAGCACGAGGCGTCCTCATGAGCAAAGACCAACCCACCGCCTTGGACCTGCCCATAGTCGATCCGCTGCCCGAGCAGACGCAGAAGTATTTCGACATCTGCATGGACAAGCTCGGCATGATCCCGAATGTGCTGCAAGCCTATGCCTTTGATATTGAAAAATTAAACGCGTTCACCGCGCTCTATAACGACTTGATGCTTGCCGATAGCGGGCTGAGCAAACTGGAGCGCGAGATGATTGCAGTCGCCGTGTCTTCGGAAAACAAATGCTATTATTGCCTGACCGCCCATGGCGCTGCGGTGCGCGAACTGTCGGGCGATCCGATGCTGGGCGAGATGTTGGTGATGAACTACCGCGCCGCGCCTTTGGATGCGCGCCAACGCACGATGCTGGATTTCGCCGTCAAGATGACCCGCGCCAGTGCCGAGATCGAGGAGGCCGACCGCGAGGCGCTACGCAATGTCGGGTTCTCCGAGCGGGATATCTGGGACATCGCCGGGGTTGCAGGGTTCTTCAACATGACCAACCGGATCGCATCGGCCACCGATATGCGGCCCAATGACGAGTATCACGCACAGCACCGATGATCCGGGCCGCCCTTCTCTGCGCGCTTTGCAGCGCCGGGGCCGCGGAGGCTGCCCAGCTGGCTTTGCCATCAAACGCGGTTTTGGCTGCGGAAATCCAAAGCGGCGTGGACAGCTACGCACTGCCCGTCGGTCCTTGGGAAGCCGGAGAAATACCCACCCGTCTTTTTGAAGGCCCGGTGCAGCAACAAGCCTGGCGGATCGGCGCGACAGGGCTGACCACGCTGCAACTTCTGCGGCCCCTGCGCGATCAGCTGGAGCCGCAGGGCTATGAGGTGATCTTTGACTGCGAGACGGAGGCCTGCGGGGGCTTCGATTTCCGGTTCGAAACGCCCGTGATCGCAGAGCCGGACATGCATGTGGACTTGGGCGATTTCCGGTTCCTGTCACTGGTGAAAGGCGAGGAGGCGATCTCGCTGCTGGTGAGCCGGTCGGCGGTGGCGGGCTATATCCAGATCACCCGCGTGGGCGGTGAGGCAGAGACACCGCTGGTGGAAACCGACGCTGCTCCCGTGCGCGCGCCCAGCCCGGAACCTTTGGTCGGGAGCTTGGCAGAAACGCTTTTGGCGCAAGGCCGCGTGGTCTTGCGCGATCTCGATTTCGAAATCGGATCAACTCAGTTGAGCAATGGCGACTACGCCTCTTTGCAAGCGCTCGCTGATCTGATGGCGGCCGAACCGGACCTGACGATCGCGCTGGTCGGGCATACGGATAGCACCGGCGGTTTGGATGTGAATATCGACATCTCGCGTCAGCGCGCAACGGCGGTGCTGGAGCGGCTGGCAAGCACCTTTGGCGTTCCGCGCACCCGGATGGAGGCCGAAGGGATGGGCTATCTGGCACCCATCGCTTCAAATTTGAGTGAGGCAGGCCGCGAAGAGAACCGCCGGGTCGAGGCAATCATCACCTCTACGCGTTAAAGAAAAAAGCGCGGCCCGTTGAGAGCCGCGCAAGTGGGTCAGCACCTTGGGAATGCTTCGGAAAAACTGTGTCGCCTACCAAGCGTCGGGGCCTTTATCGGCGAAGGAATGCACCAGAAAGTCGATGAAAGCGCGGACCTTGGGCTGGGTGAACCGGCCCGGCGGGTAAACGGCGTAGATGCCTTGGGTTTCTTGCGGCAGATCGGGGATCGCCTCTTCGATCAGACCCTGTTCCATCGCTTCGGCATAAAGAAAGCTGGGCAGATAGGCGATGCCAAGGCCCGAAATGGCGGCGTTCAATAAGGATTGCCCGTCATTCACCGTTAGCCAGCCAGCCGTGCGGACCTGACGCTTTTCGCCAGACGGCGCCGTCAGCTTCCAGACATTGCCGCTGGATTGGTTGGAGTAATGCAGCAGCTTATGCTCGTTCAGATCGTCTATCTTTTCGGGGCGACCGTATTGTTGGAAGTATTCGGGGGAGGCGACCATGCGCTTCGTCGTTTCGGTCAGCTTGCGGGCGCGCAGGGTGCTGTCTTCAAGTTCGCCAATGCGCACGGCCATGTCGAAGCCTTCGGAAATCAGTTCAACATAGCGGTTGTTGAGAACCATGTTCACCGTGATATCTGGGAATTCGCTGAGGAAATCACCCAGCACCGGAGAAAGGTGATTGACCCCGAAATCTGTCGCGACCGAGATGCGCAGAAGCCCGGACGGCGCAGATTGCATTGACGTGACAAGGGCATCCGCCTCGCCTGCATCGTTCAGAACCCGGCGGGCGCGATCATAATAGGCCAGACCGATTTCGGTCGGGCTGACGCGCCGTGTGGTCCGGTTCAGCAAGCGTGCACCCAAACGCGCTTCCAGAGAGGAGACGTGTTTGGAGACAGCGGATTTCGAAATCCCCATCTTCTTGGCCGCGTCTGTAAAACCGCCCTGATCCACAACAGTGGCAAAGGCTTCCATCTCTGTCAGTCGGTCCATAACCGCACCCTCAATACTTTTCGTTGACAGCGGGTATGGCGGCGAAATCAGACAGGATTGGGGCAGATGGGGGACAATATCACGGTAATACAGTGATCGTTAACGTAAGGGAAACGACTTTAAGTCGAGCGATAGAAGCGCAATACACGCTTAAGCGGATACTCGCCTAGCCCATCGTCTCAAGGCAATGCCGCCGAAACGCACGTTTAAGCATGTCCAGTTCGGCGCGCAGCAAGGCTGTTTCCGTGCGAATATCCTCGGATAGAGGCTCCCCCGCGATCAGCGCAAAGCTTGTCAGCGTCTCGCCCGAGCCCTTTTCGATCACGACGATTGTATGCACCCCGTCCGAGATCGCCTCGATCGGGACGGGGATCTGCACGTTCCACGCGTTGCCCGCCGGGTCTTCCTTGATGCTGATCCCCATGATCGGTTGGTCAAGATGCAGCGCAACCAGATCGGGCTGCAAATTTCCGGCACCGTCCCAAGTCATCACACCTTCCCAGATGCCTGCCTGCAGACGGGTCTTGGTGAGCGTAAGCGTGGCCATCTTTCAGCTCCTTTAAAGCTCGGCGCGGGGGCGGCGGCTAAACGTGACATCGCGCAGAATGATCTGGTTCATCTCCGGCCCTTCAAAGATCAGATCGACCCACATCCGCTCGACCCGCTTTTCATTCATCTTGGTGTAGGCAAGGTCAAATTCGACCATCACTTCCTCTTCATGCAGCGGCAATTCACGCACGATTTGTTCGGTGTTGGGTCCGTGCTTGACGTTGAGCCGCGCGAAAATCTCGAGCGGTTTTTCCATCTCGACAATGGTGTCCATGCGCACCAGATGGCGCTTCTTGAGGCCTTGGGCGGCCTCTTCCGGCAGATCGACAACCATCGACAGATAGCTGCCGTCAAAGCGGAACACATCCATGCGCATCCCGAAGGGCGCCAAATCACTGTCGCGGTGATTGCGCAATTGGCGCACGGTCAGTTCCGTCACTTTGCAATCATGAAAGATCGTGGCCTCTGGCCCGAACGAGGTCTTGTTCTCGACCGACGCATAGCCGGGGGTCATCAACGGCTCTCGCCACAGCTGAGGCCGCCACGACCAGTCCGAACCCGCAGGCCGCCGCATCGCCTTGGTGCCAATCAGTGGCAACGCCAGACGGCTTTCCGCGACTGCGATCAGCTCGTTCAGGCGCGCTTGCAGCTGTTTGGCACGGGATCTTTGACGACGAAGCGTTGACAAATCTGTCTGGCGCGCAGCCCGTGCGGCTTTGCTCCAGCGGTCCAGGACCCGTTGGTAGAATAATTTGTCAAACACGCCCATACTCGGCCCTATCGTCATTGCTGACTGGGAAAACACATTAGAGACTGAATGTTAACAGTCTATTCCTCTTTGGGAAACAATCCTGACAATGCGCCAGCGCGCAATGCAGGCGGCTCTGCTTGCTGCTCGACCACCGGCGAGCGGCTGTCGCTGCGAATGTCTGCAGCCAGATCGCGGATCATCCGCAAGCCCGTCTGCGCGCTGAGCGGTTCAGCCTCATAACCGCGCACGGTCAGGCTGACCAAACGCCCACCCGCTGCGATCAAACCACGCCAATAGCTTTCCTCCAACGCGCCGACCGGTGCTTCGGCTTCGGCCACGCGGACAAAAAACGCGCCCTGCCGGCTGTCAGTCTGCAAGATCGACACGGCCCCCCCCGCCACTCGTGGCCAACAAACCGCGGCCTTCGGCGCTTGTCACGAAGGCCTCAAGTTCTTCGGCAGAGGCCGCCGGAAGCGCGCCACGCGTTGCAGATACAGTGATCAAAGCCACGGTGCGGGGCCATTCGATCCCCGGCACTTTCAAAGCCGCGCAAGGGGCGAGCACGACGAAGTTGCCACCCAGCCCGTTGCGCCTTGAACTGGTGTCTACGCAATAGCCGTCAGGTGTTGCGATGCGAACGGTCTCGGCCAGAACGGTCTCGCGGATGGCAGGCGGGCCATCATCGCCCGGCACCGTGCCGTCCAGAAAGCCCAGCGCCGTTGGCCCGCCTTCACAAGCGGCCAGCGCTGCCAGAAACGTAAGGCCTGCGCAAAACCGTTTGAGCTTAGATATCCGCATAGACGTGCCGCTCGTCCTTACCTCCGGGATGGGTGACCGCGCCGTTCTTGGTGTTGCCCACCAGTTGCGCATATTTCCACAGCGCGCCGGACGCATAGATCGTCTCGCGCGGGCCTTTCCAGTCGGCTTTGCGGGCCTCAAGTTCTTCGTCGGTCAGATCAACCGATAGCTCACCCTTGATCGCATCCAGCGTGATGATGTCGCCGTCCTTCAGCATCCCAATCGGCCCACCATGGGCCGCTTCCGGCCCCACATGGCCGACACAGAATCCGCGTGTTGCGCCGGAAAAACGACCATCGGTGATCAGCGCGACCTTCTTGCCCATGCCTTGGCCCGACAGCGCCGCGGTTGTCGCCAACATCTCGCGCATGCCGGGACCACCGGCTGGGCCTTCGTTGCGGATGACCAGCACTTCGCCTTCCTCATACTCGCGTTTCTGCACAGCGGCAAAGGCATCTTCTTCGCACTCAAAGACACGCGCCGGACCAACGAAGCGCTGATGCTGCGCCTCCATGCCCGCCACTTTCACGATGGCCCCTTCCGGCGCCAGATTGCCCTCAAGCCCGACAACACCGCCGGTTTTCGTCAGCGGCGCATCGATGGAATAGATCACCTTGCCGTCAGCTTCGCCCGTAACGCGGTCGATCTCTTCGCCGATGGAATAGCCCGTCGCGGTCATGCAATCCTCATGGATCAGACCCGCCTTGCGCAGCTCTTTCATCACAACCGGCACGCCACCGGCCTCATAGAGGTCCTTGGCCACATACTGACCACCGGGCTTGAGATCGACGAAATAGGGCGTGTCGCGGAAAATCTCGCAGACATCGGCAAGATCAAAATCAATTCCGGCCTCATGGGCAATCGCAGGCAGATGCAAGCCAGCATTGGTAGAGCCGCCGGTGCACGCCACGATCCGTGCCGCATTCTCAAGGCTTTGACGCGTCACGATATCGCGCGCGCGAATGTTCTTGGCGATCAGGTTCATAACAGCCTCACCGGATGCCACCGAATACTGGTCGCGGCTTTCATAAGGCGCGGGCGCGCCCGAAGAATTCGGCAATGCCAAACCAATCGCCTCTGACACACAGGCCATCGTGTTGGCCGTGAACTGACCACCACACGCGCCTGCCGACGGGCACGCGACCCGCTCAAGCACAGCCAGCTGCTCGTCCGAATAATTCCCGGCCTGATGCTGACCCACAGCCTCGAACACGTCCTGAACGGTTACGTCCTTACCTTCCAGACGGCCCGGCAGAATCGACCCGCCATAGATGAAGACCGACGGCGTGTTCAAACGCACCATCGCCATCATCATGCCCGGCAAGGATTTGTCACAGCCCGCAAGCCCCACAACCGCGTCATAAGAATGCCCGCGCATCGTCAGCTCGACCGTGTCAGCAATCGCCTCCCGCGAGGCCAGCGACGACCGCATGCCCTCATGACCCATGGCAATACCATCGGTAACCGTGATCGTGGTAAACTCGCGCGGCGTGCCACCGCCCGACTTCACGCCCAGCTTCACGGCCTGCGCCTGACGGTTCAGCGCGATATTACAAGGGGCTGCCTCGTTCCAACAGGTTGCGACGCCCACAAACGGTTGCGCAATTTCCTCTTCGCTCAGACCCATCGCATAATAGTAAGACCGGTGCGGCGCGCGCTGCGGGCCTTCGGTGACGTGGCGGCTGGGAAGACGGGATTTGTCAAACTTGCTCATGTGGGTCGGGCCTCCGGAAAATCAGTTGTTTGTGGATAAGCAACCCAGCCTTTTTTCACAAGCGCGTTCCCGCGCCGCCTTTCACCAAAAATTAAGGTTAATGGCCCCCCTTCTTTTGTCTCCAAATACCTCCGGGGGGCTGCGCAGCAGCGGGGGCAGAGCCCCCTCCGACCTCGTCTTTTTCGCGCCAAGGGGTGCGCTTGGCCGCAAAACACCCTACGTGACCCGAATGCGTTACGCCCCATACGAGACCCTCATCACCCCCGCCCGCGCCCGGCCCGAGCTTTGGCGCATCGCCGCAGGCGTGATCGTGGCGCTGGTAGTCTACGTCCTGCTATTGATGAGCTACGGTCTGAGCATCGACCGGATAAGCGGCGCCCCGGACACGTTTGTCGAGATGATCGACGGCTCCAGCCCCGCCGATACGATGGGCTTTCTGCTGACCTTCCTTTTCATGATCGCAGGCACGCTCACCGCTGCGATCCTGCTGCACGGGCGGGGCCTGCTGTCTTTGCTTGGCCCGCTGCCCTATTTTGCCCGCGATGGGCTGCGCGCGATGGCGGCCTTGATCGCGCTTTATGCAGTCGTCACCCTGCTGCCGCCCTACGTGATGGAGGATCTGACCCCCAATCTTGAGGTCTCCGCCTGGCTGATCTTGCTGCCGATCTCGCTGACCCTCGTGCTGATCCAGGTCAGCGCCGAAGAAATTTTCTTCCGCGGCTACCTGCAAAGCCAGCTTGCGGCGCGCTTTGCCTCTCCGGTGATCTGGATCGTGCTGCCAAGCGTGCTTTTTGGCGCGCTGCATTACAGCTCTGCCGATTATGGCGACGCGGCATGGCTGGTGGCGCTTTGGGCGACAGCCTTTGGCATCTTCGCGGCTGATCTGACGGCACGTACCGGCACACTGGGCCCGGCCATTGCGCTGCATTTCGTAAACAACGTCTCGGCGCTGCTTTTCATGTCGCTCGACGGCCCTTTGTCGGGGCTGGCGCTTTACACGTTGCAGATTGACGTGAACGACCCGCAAGTCATCATGCCGCTTCTGTGGGTGGATGCCACGATGATGGTTGTCAGCTGGATTGCGGTGCGTCTGGCCTTACGCGTCTGATTGCATTTCCTCAAAACGCGGCTTATCTGAGGTCAACCTGATAGTCGTCCGAGGCCCAGATGAACTGGATTTCCAACTACGTTCGCCCGAAAATCAACTCGCTCTTTTCCCGGCGCGAAGTGCCTGAGAACCTTTGGACGAAATGCGATGATTGCGGCACCATGCTGTTTCACCGTGAGCTTTCCGACAATCTGAACGTCTGCACCAATTGCGGGCATCACATGGCGATCACGCCCAGGGATCGCTTCACGGCCCTTTTCGACGGCGGCGTCTTTGCCGAAATTTCCGTGCCGGAACCCATCGCCGACCCGCTGCATTTTCGCGATCAGAAGAAATATCCCGACCGGATGCGCGCTGCGCAGAAATCCACCGGCGAAAAAGAAGCGATGCTGGTGGCCGAAGGCGAGATCGGGCGCACGCCCATTGTCGCCGCCTGTCAGGACTTCAGCTTCATGGGCGGCTCCATGGGGATGTTCGTGGGCAATGCGATCATCGCGGCCGCCGAACGCGCGACAGAACTGGGCCGACCGCTCATCCTCTTTTCCGCGGCCGGTGGCGCGCGCATGCAGGAGGGTATTCTCAGCCTCATGCAAATGCCGCGCACAACCGTGGCTCTGCAACTGCTGAAAGAGGCGGGCCTGCCCTATATCGTCGTGTTGACGCATCCGACCACTGGCGGTGTGACCGCGTCCTACGCGATGCTGGGCGACGTGCATATCGCAGAGCCGAACGCGCTCATTTGCTTTGCAGGCCCACGCGTGATCGAACAGACCATCCGTGAAAAACTGCCCGAGGGGTTCCAGCGCGCAGAATACCTGCTGGATCACGGCATGCTCGACCGTGTGACGAAGCGTACCGAGTTGCGTAACGAGCTGATCACAATCACCCGGATGCTGATGAAAAAGCCGCCGCGCGTGGTGGGCGATCTGCCGCCGCCTGATCCCACAGCCGTCCAGACCGCGACCGAAGCTGCGCCGCAAGAGACCGCTAAGGAATGAGCCTGCCCGGCTCGGACGTCATCCTACAACGGATGATGGCGCTTCACCCCAAAATCATCGATCTGACGCTGGACCGTGTCTGGCGCTTGCTGGCCGCGTTGGATCATCCCGAAAAGGCGTTGCCGCCGGTCATTCACATTGCGGGCACCAATGGCAAGGGCTCGACCCTCGCGATGATCCGCGCGGGGCTGGAAGGCGCGGGAGTGACCTGTCACGCCTACACGTCGCCCCATCTGGCGCGGTTTCATGAACGTATTCGCGTGGCGGGCAAACTGATCGACGAAGGCGCGCTCAGCGCGGTTCTGGATGAATGCTATACGGCCAATAATGGCGAAAACATCACCTATTTCGAGATCACGACGATTGCCGCCTTTCTGGCGTTCTCGCGCGTCTCTGCTGACTTCACCTTGATGGAGGTGGGCCTTGGTGGACGGCTCGATGCGACCAACGTCTTCGACGCCCCCGCCGTCACTGTGATCACGCCCGTCGACATGGATCACCAGCAGTTTCTGGGCGACACCCTGCCCGAGATTGCAGGCGAAAAAGCCGGGATCATCAAGCGCGGCGTGCCATGTGTCGTCGGCCCCCAGCATGACGCCGCGATGGACGTGATCGAAGCCCGCGCAGCCCGCTTGGGCGCGCCGCTGATGGCGTATGGCCAGCAGTGGCATGTCTGGGAGGAACGCGGGCGTCTGATTTATCAGGATGAAACCGGCCTTCTGGATTTGCCATTGCCTGCCCTGATCGGCGCGCATCAGATCAAAAACGCAGGGGCCGCCATCGCCACCTTGCGGGTACTGCAAAAAGGCGATGCGGAACGCGCAATGACCGACGCCACATGGCCCGCCCGGATGCAGCGCCTGCGCAGCGGTCCTTTGGTGGAGGCCGCAGGCAGCGCCGAACTTTGGCTCGATGGCGGCCATAACCCCGCCGCAGGGGACGCGCTGGCCGAGGTTCTGGCAGGCCTGCCAAAGCGGCCCACTCACCTGATCTGCGGGATGCTCAACACCAAAGACATCGCGGGATATCTGCGTCCGTTGGCAGCACAGGCCGAACAGTTGATCGCGGTGTCGATCCCCGGCGAGGCCAATACCCTTCCGGCAGACGACACCGCAAAAGCCGCGCGCAGCGTTGGCCTTACCGCCACAACAGCGCCCAACGTCGCAGACGCGGTCACCAGGATCACCGAAAGCACGCCTCATGCGCGCATATTGATTTGCGGATCGCTTTACCTTGCGGGTGCCATTTTGCGCGAAAACCACTGAATTTCCGGCCCTTAGCCGGGAGCCGAATCAGTTTTTATTGACGTTGCGGCCCCGGACCCCTTAAACGAGAAGCAGCAGCATAGGTAAGCGTTATCGGGCGCCCAAGACGCCCACATAAAGCGCAGCCTGAACTGAGGTGAAGGGATGCCGGGAGACGGGCGGTGCCGATAGGGGCCGAGCCAAAACCGGCTTAGGCAGCATGACACAAAGCGCGCTTTCAAAACATCAGATCATTGCGCTTGCCGCCGTTTTCGGGATTTGCGTCTCGACATTGTTGCTTCTGGCCCCCGGCAGCCAGCTAGACGACACGACCCAAGCGGGTGTGGCGCGGTCCGAGACGCCAGCCGCGTTGACCACTGGCAGCGTGAACCTGTCCTCTGCCGACTTGCGCAAAATCGGCGCGTCCGATGATCCGTCCGGCGCCACGCGTCAGGTCTATGCGCTGGATCGCCCGTCATCGGGCGTTCTTGTGACGCTCGGAACTGCCCATCTGGATGCGGCCTCTGTCTCAGGCACGACCAAGGTCGCGCCGCCGCCCAGCGCTCCGAAATTTGTTGCAGCGCCGACGCCTGCGCCTGAACCAACCCCCGCCCCCTCCATCGTGGTCGAGCCGGTTCTGGCGGACCCTCTGGTGCAAGAGCCTGTTCAGATCGCAACTCCTGCGCCCAAACCAGCCCGCGCCGAGGAGCTTGTGACCGCCACCGCCCCTGTCTTTGAAAGCGATGAAGAGCTGATCGATACCGCGATCCTGTTTGGCGAGATGACCAGCAGCAGCAACAGCGAGCCCCGCGTCTACACTGTTGTGGCCGGCGATAGCCTCGCCTCTATCGCGCAGCGCTTTTATGGCACGCCAGACGCCGCCATACGTATCTTTGAGGCCAACCGCGCCACGTTGCGCGCGCCCGAAAGCATCTTGGTCGGTCAGGCGCTGCTCTTGCCCTGAGCTGTCCAATCGGCGCTTTGCATTTCCCGTAACCGGCTGGCCGTGCGTTCAAATTCGAACGTGCCTTCGCCTTCCAAGTATAGCATTTCTGGCGTCGCCTCGGCAGAACAGATCAGCCGAACATGCGCCTCGTAAAGCGCGTCGATCAGGGTGACAAAGCGCTTGGCCTCGTTGAAGTTCGACCGGCTTAGGCAGGGGATGTTCTCCAATACCAGCACCTTTACCTTGTCGGCCAGTTCCAGATAGTCCGCCGCGCCCAGGGGCTTGCCACATAGATCAAAAAAGGTCGTGCGCGCGACGCCATTTCGGAACGCTGGCAGCACCACATCGCGCCCGTTCACATGCAGCGTCAGCGGCGTGCTTTCGCCCCCGGTGAGGTCTTGCCAAACCGTATTGATCTGGGCACGCGCCTCGGCGTTGATTGGCGTGAAATAGATGGGCGAGCCTTCGAGCCGATGCTGGCGGTAATCGGTTTCGGATTCCAGTTCCCAAACCTGCATCCGCTCTTTCAGAAGGTCGATGAAGGGCAGAAACAGCTCCCGGTTCAGACCGTCTTTATACAGATCATCCGGCACCCGGTTGGATGTTGTCACAACAACAACGCCCGCCTCGAACAATTGCTCGAACAGCCGCCCCACAATCATCGCGTCAGTGATGTCGGTGATCTGCATCTCGTCAAAGGCCAGCAACCGCACCTCGTCGATGATCGCCTTGGCCACCGGCACGATGGCATCATCGACACCGGTTTTGCGGGCCTCGGTCATGCCGCGATGCACCTCTTGCATAAAGGCGTGAAAATGCACACGGCGCGCCGGCACTTCGAGGGTTTCGACAAACAAATCCATCAGCATCGACTTGCCGCGTCCAACGCCGCCCCACAGGTAAAGTCCTTTGATCGGTTCAGGCGCTTTGCGAAAGAGCCCCTTCTTGACCGGCTTTGCCAATTCAGCCCGAATTCGCTCCAGCTCGGCCAATGCGGCGTGTTGCACCGGATCAGCTCTCAGCAGCCCAGCCGCAACCCGTTCTTCATAAAGTTTAACCACGTTCATGAGACTGCTCTACCGCAGGGCGGGCGACACATAAATATGTCTTAACTGTCGCATCACGATTTCGCATTTGACCGAAGAGCGGGGGGCGATCACAGTCAGCGCCATGCAAGTCAAAGCCCCCCTTATCACCCCCGTTCTGATCGCGGGCTGTGTCATCATGATGATCAGCTTCGCCGTCCGCGCGTCATTCGGCGTCTTCCAGATCCCCATTGCGGAGGAGTTCTTCTGGCTGCGCTCCGAGTTCTCCCTCGCCATCGCGATCCAAAACCTGGCCTGGGGCATCGGCCAGCCGATCTTCGGTGCGATTGCGGAAAAGCTGACCGACCGTAAAGCAATCATCTTTGGTGCGCTGATCTATGCGGCAGGGCTTGTGCTGTCGTCCATGGCGGTCACGCCAGAGGCGCATCAGCTTTACAATATCCTGATCGGGTTCGGCATCGCAGGCACCGGCTTCGGCGTAATTCTCGCCGTCGTGGGCCGCGCTGCATCAGACGAGAACCGCTCCATGGCGTTGGCGATCGCGACAGCGGCTGGCTCGGCCGGGCAAGTGATCGGCGCACCAACCGCCGAATGGCTGATGACCATGATGAGCTGGCAGATGGTGTTCGTGACCTTCGCGGGCATCATCCTTGCCTCGCTCTTGATGCTACCCATGATGCGCGCACCGGTCGTGGCAAACAAAACCGAGCTTGAAGAAACCTTTGGCGAGGTGCTGACCAAAGCCTTCAAGGACCCGTCCTTCACGCTGATCTTCCTTGGGTTCTTCTCTTGCGGCTATCAGTTGGCTTTCATCACCGCCCATTTCCCCGCCTTCGTGACAGAGCTTTGCGGCCCTATCGCGCCCGGCGGCATCCTGCACAGTGTCGGCGTCACCACGACCTCTGCCCTTGGCGCGGTCGCCATTGCGCTGATCGGTCTGGCCAATATCGCGGGCACGCTGCTGGCCGGGTGGGCGGGCAAACGCTATTCCAAGAAATACCTTCTGGCGGGCATCTATACAGGCCGCACGATTATCGCCGCGCTGTTCATCATGTTCCCGATCACGCCAACTTCGGTGATCCTCTTCTCGCTGGCCATGGGCGCTTTGTGGCTGGCGACCGTGCCGCTCACATCGGGCCTCGTCGCGCATATCTACGGGCTGCGCTATATGGGGACGCTCTATGGGATTGTCTTCTTTAGCCACCAGTTGGGCAGCTTCCTGGGCGTGTGGCTGGGCGGGCGTCTTTACGACATCTATGGCGACTACACTGCGGTCTGGTGGGTCGGCGTTGCTGTTGGCGCGTTCTCTGCCGTGGTGCATCTGCCCATCAAAGAGCGTGTCTTGCCCGCCGCGCGCGCTGCTGCCTGATGGCGCATGAGAACACGGTTATGCTCTCAGTGAACCTTGATGGAGAGACCGTCTGCGTCGACATCTTCCAGCGCCCGGATGGGAGCTTCGGCTTTGACGAGTTTCGCCGCGACCCCGAGGATATGCGCGGTTGGTTCAGCATCGGCTATCATGGCGACAAACGGTTCGAGACGGCGGAAGACGCTTTGAATAGCGCCAAGGATACCGTTGGCTGGCTTGATGCTGATGTCAGCCTTCCCGCAAGACCTCGGTGATAAACGCGCTGACCTCCTCAGGATGGGTAAACGGCAGCGCATGACCTGCGCCGTCAATCACGTCTTGCCGGGCAACCCGGTTCCATTGCGCCATCGTGCCAAGCGCCTGTATTGGAATGACGTTGTCATCCCTTCCCCAGATCGCGAGCACGGGAATGTCGTTGCGACTGACCGCGCGGTGCTCTTCCTCTAGCCTTTCGGCCAACATGCCACGTTGCGACGACAGCACCGCAGGGAGCAACCCTTTGTCGTCCAACGCCTTGACCTGAACCTTGCCAATCTCATCGACCAGCGGATCGCCTGTGCCACGCAGAATACCCTGACGCAGCCGCCACGGACCCAGCGCCAACATCAGCCAATCGCCAATGATCGGCGTGTCGCGCGCGAACTCGGCCAGCTTGCCGGGGGCCATCTCGACCCCTGCGGGTGCAAGCAGGATCATGCGTCGCACGCGGTCCGGCTCTGCTGCGGCAAAGCACGTCGCGATAGAGCCGCCCATGGAATAGCCCATCAGGATCAGATCGTCCTCCAGCCCCTGATCGGCGAGCAGATCGCGCAGTTGCGTCAAAAAGAACGCACGTGTCTGATCCCCCGCCGCGCGGTCAGAAAAGCCGCGTCCGTAAAGATCGTAAGTCAGGGTGCGAAAACCCAGCGCGGATAACCCCGGAATAAGCGCTTTCCACACGATAGAGGGCGTCGTCAGCCCGTGGATGGCGACGATAACCGGCCCACGGGTGGGACCGTGCCATTGGTAATGCGTCACCCCTTGAGACAGGCGCACGAATTCTCCCGGCGCAGCCTGCCGGCGCGCCTTCGTCATGGGTTTCCGAACATTTTCACGCAACCATGGCGCCGATAAAATAAGCGCCAAAACAAGGAGCCAGCCCACTAGCGTGCCCTCCATGCCTCTAGAATATATCGGCTCGTCATCAAATCCAGATGCGCGCCACCGCCGTTCTTAAACAGCGTAATTTCGTCAGTATTAAGGCGTTTGAACTGCTCTGGCTGATAGTAATCGGCCAGGATATCCACCTCGGAAATGGTATTTGCCTCAAGCGGGATCTTGATCTCACCGATATGGCCAAGGGTCGTGTCACGGCTGTCCACAAAGATGCGCGCGCGCTGGAGGCAAGCATCATCTGCCTCCCGCATATCGGGGCGATAGGCACCGATCAGGTCGATATGCTGACCCGGTTGCAACCAGTCGCCGTGCAGAATGGGCTGCGTGCTCATGGTGGCGCAGGTCACGATATCGGCGGCGCGGACCGCTGCCTCAAGATCGGAGGCGACGGTCACATTCGGATAGGCGGCAGCGAGCGCCTCAGCCCCCGCAGGCGAGCGGTTCCAGACGGTGAACTGCGCATCGGGAAAGAGCGCGCCATACGCCTCACGCAGGGAATGCGCGACGGTTCCAGCCCCGACGATCAGGATGTTGCGGCTGTCGGGGCGGGCCAGTTGCGTGGCGGCGAAAACGCTATCTCCGGCGGTCTTCCACTTGGTGACCAGATGGAAGTCGATCACCGCCTCCAGCACGCCTGTCTCATCGGAAAAGAGCGTCACCGCCCCGTTGATACTCGACAGCCCCTGCGCGGCGTTCCCCGGAAAGATCGTCGCTGTTTTGACCAGTTGGCCCATCCCGTCGATCCATGCGGCACGCGACAGGACCGTGTCGTCGCCACGATAGAGGAAACTGTCTTCGATGCTGGCTTTCGGACGGGTATGGCCATGCAAGAACGCCTGCCCAAGGCCGTCCCATGTCATCAGCGCCTCGCCCTCGGCGAAAGAGATGAAGGGCGGTGTCACGTGGCCTCTGCCTCGGTCAGCAAGCCCTCTTGGATCAAGCGATCTGCCCAACCTTTGGGACCATTGAAGAGATGCGTTTTCCAGCCACGCCCGTCGGCTTGAGCGATATTGTCATAGCGATCGTCAGCAAAAAGCAGGCTGCCGGGCGCATGGCCGCAATCGTCTTCGACCATCTGATAGATCAGCGGATCAGGTTTGATGACGGCCATGTGCCCAGAGATATAGCGCTTTTCAAACTCGCCTAGAAACGGATATTTCGTCTCGGCATAGGCGAAGCTCTCGATGCCGAAATTGCTGAGCGCATAGACCGGCACGCCTTTGGTGCGAAGCGCGCGTAGAAGCCGGATGGAGTGATCAATCGGCGGTGTCGCCAACTCGATCCAGTTGTCATGCCACATGCGGATTTCATCGCGCCATGCAGGCGTGGCGTCCGCCGTTTCGTAGATCACATCGGTGAAATTCTCACCCCGATCCACGCGGTCGTTCATGCCGTGCAAATCGACCTCGGCAAACATTGCCTTGCGGCGATCATAGCCGATGACGCGGTCATAATAGCGCTCGGGCTGCCATTCGATCAGCACATTGCCGATGTCGAAAATCACCGCGTTCACTGTCATCTGCTACCCCTTGGCCGCTTTGCGCAGCTCCGTTTCCAACGCGCTCAGAAAACGAGAGCGGTCGGCCTTTGTAAAGCCTTTGCCGCCGCCACCGCCTTGGTTCAACGGGTTCGCGGCGCGCAAATCGGCCATCAGGTCGCGCATGGCGAGGATCTGACCAATGTTGGCCTGCGTGAAGCGCTCGCCATCATGCTTGAGAACCTGTGCGCCGCCCTCGATACATTTGGCGGCCAGCGGGATATCGGCGGTCACGACCACGTCCCCCACCGTCGCGCGGTCGGCGATCCACATATCGGCCACGTCGGGGCCGTCTGGCACGACAACCGTTTCAACCAGCGGGTTCTGCGAGGGGCGGATGCCGCCGTTTGACACCACGAACACCTTGACGCCGTGGCGCGTCGCGACGCGCTCCACCTCGGCCTTCACGGGGCAGGCGTCGGCATCCACATAGATCATGCGTAAAGCGCGTCTGCGTGGAAGGCGATATGCTCTTCTATGAAGGTCGAGACGAAGAAATAGCTGTGATCGTAGCCCGGTTGCAGACGGATCGTGGCTTGCTGACGGCGCATCGCGATGGCGGTGGCAAGGCTTTCGGTCTTCAGCAAATCCCCGAACTGATCGTTGGTGCCCGTGTCGATCAATATCGGCCCGTCAAAGCCCGCCTTTTGCATCAGAAGGGTCGCGTCATGCGGCTCCCACGCGTTTTCCTGTTCGCCCAGATAGGCCGTCAGCTGTTTCCGACCCCAGTCGGATGCGGTGGGGTTACAGATCGGCGCAAAGGCCGAGACGGAGCGGAAATGCCCAGGCAGCCCCATCGCCATTGTCAGCGCGCCATGGCCGCCCATGGAATGCCCCATGATCGACTGGCGTTCCGGATCAATAGCGAAATTCGCGTCAATCAGGTTGGGCAACTCGTCCGTCACATAATCCCACATCTTGAAATGCTTGGCCCACGGCTCTTGCGTGGCATTCACATAGAAGCCAGCGCCTTGGCCCAGATCATAGGCGTCATCATCCGCTACGCTGTCGCCGCGCGGGGATGTGTCGGGAAAGACCAGCGCAATCCCGTGCTCTGCCGCCCAGCATTGCGCGCCCGCCTTGACCATTGCATTTTCGTGCGTGCAGGTCAGACCCGACAGATACCAGAGAACCGGCACCGGCCCGTCCTCGGCCTCCTCAGGCAGAAACAGACCGAATGTCATATCGGTGGAGGTCGCTTTCGACGCATGTGCGTAGACGCCTTGCACGCCGCCAAAACAAGCATTCTCGGATACGGTTTTCATCTGCGTGTCTCCCTTGTTGCCAAAGGGCTAACGCAGGATCAGAGGCTTGTCACCCATGCGATGACAACCGACACGGTGACGATGCTGATCGCGGTCGAAATCAGGATGGAGGCCGAGACCCGCGTCGGGGCGACCCCGTAGTGTTGGGCCAGAATATAGACGTTGCCCGCGACGGGCAGGGCTGCGGCGGCGATCATGACGCCCGCCGCATAGGGCTCCACCGGGAAGATCAGAAGGGCTGCGATGGCAACGGCGGCCGGATGCAACACCAGTTTGCAGAACGACAGCCAACCCGCGACAGAGATGCGTTCGGCGGACTTGCCCGCCAAAGACGCACCAATGGCGAACAGCGCACCGGGCGTGGCGGCGGCACCCAGAATGGCGAGGAACTCGTTGACGGGACCTGGGATCGGCAGCGCAAAGCTGGACCATAAAAGCCCCAAGGCAATTGAGACGATCATGGGGTTTTTCAGCAAGCCCAGGCCGATGGTTTTCAGAATGCCCAATGAGGGCCGCCCGTCGCGCGAGCCGGTAATGAGGATCACGATGAGGCTGCCGAAGACCACCAGATCGACGGCCAGCACCATCAGCACCGGCCCCACCGCGTTCTCGCCCAAGAGAAGCGCCAGCATGGGAATGCCCAGAAAGCCCACATTGCCAATCACCGCGCATTGCGCCTCAACCGCCGCTTCCTCGATCCCGCGCCAACGCACCAGCGCCACGGCCGTTGCGATCAGGTACACCAAAGCGGTGCCCCACAGATACGCGCCCACGAAGGTCCAATCGAGCACATCCGCAATCGACAGGTTTGCCGCAAAGCGAAACAGCATCGCCGACAGCGCGAAGTAAAAGACGAATTTCGTGAGATAGGCGGTGGCCTCGGCAGTGAAAAACTTGGTGCGGCCCGCCCAGTACCCCAGAGCGATCAGCGCGAAGAACGGCAGTGTTTTCAGGAAGATCGCCAGCATGCTCGCGGCTTATCACGCAGTACAGAGTGAGTCATTTGCAAAAAATGAACCGATTAGTTCATTTCGCCCTTGAAGAACTAAACTGATGGGTTTAGCTAAAGGTTGTAACAAGAAACGAGGTTTCCTTATGACTGCCCTCAAACTCCTCCTGTCAGCCAGTCTGATCGCAGCGGCCACCAGCGCCTTTGCCTTCACCGAAAGCTTTAGTCTGCCGATCCTTACCTTCCCCGAGGACGACGACATTATCAGCACGCAATCGTGCGAAACGGACCCCCAGACCGGTGTCTTGATTTGCGGCACCGGCGACTAGCCCTCCGCTCCCTGGGCTGGAAAGAGGCGGGAACCCTACCCGCCTCTTTTTCGTTTTTCTTGCTGATATTGAACTCTTCGGTTTATAACGAAGGCTTCTCAGGGAAGGATGAAAATGGCTGACGGTGCCACCCAGATCAAACGGGGACGCAAATTCGATCAGGTTTTGGAAGGCGCGCGCAAAGTATTCATGGCCGATGGTTATGAAGGTGCAAGCGTAGACGACATCGCCAAATCTGCCGAAGTCTCAAAAGCCACGCTTTACAGTTACTTTCCCGACAAACGCCTCCTTTTCATGGAGGTTGCCCGGATCGAATGTTGTCGCCAGACAGAGCACGCACTTGAGATCATAGACATGGCGCAACCGGTTCGTGATGTGCTGTGCAATATGTGTCAGCATATGATGAAATTCTTTCTTTCGCCCTTCGGACAGCGTGTTTTTCGGATATGCGTCGCCGAAAGTGATCGGTTCCCGGAGCTAGGTCGCGAGTTCTATGAAAGCGGGCCGGGGCATGTTGCGGCTTCGATCATGAGCTATTTCGACAGCGCCATCGAGCGCGGAGAGTTGAAGATCGAAGACCGTCGCCTCGCCGCGCATCAGTTGATTGAGCTGTGCAAAGCAGACCTGTTCCCACGCCTTATTTTTGGCATTGATACAGAATTTTCAGACGCAGAGATTGACCACGTTGTCACTGGTGCGGTCGATTTGTTCCTCGCCCGTTACGCGGCTTAAATCAACGCCTCAACCGCAGGCTAGTCGACCCGGCGCACCAGCAATTGATTGCCTGCGCCGGTCTTGGTTTCAAAGATTTTCAACTCACCTACCAGATCGCTCAGCTTGCGTTTACCGTAGCTGCGCGTGTCGAAATCCGGATTCGCGGCGACGATGAACTGACCAAGCTGTCCCAGCGTGTACCAATCATCCTCCGGGTCGATGCTGTCCATTGCCTTGAGGATCAGATCGCGTGCCTCGTTCAGCGATTTACCCGATTGCCTGGCCGGTTTGCTTTCACCCTTTGACACGACGTCGCTGCCGATATTCTCTAGAAAGATGAACCTTTTACAAGCCTTGCGAAACGCATCGGGCGTCTTGCGTTGACCCATCCCGAAAACATCCAGACCCTGCTCGCGGATACGGCTGGCGAGACGTGTGAAGTCACTGTCTGAACTCACCAGCACGAAGCCGTCAAACCGCCCCGAATGCATCAAATCCATCGCATCAATCACCAGCGCGATGTCGCTGGCGTTTTTGCCCACCGTATTGGCGGGTTGGTGATGCGGGACCAGACCAAACTCTGCCTGGACCTTCGACCAACCGTTCATCTGGCTGCTCGAGAAATCCCCATAGCAGCGCCGCACCGATGCCTCCCCCAGTGTCGCGATCTCGTCAAAGATCGCCTTGGTGTATTTCGGTGAGGTGTTGTCCGCGTCGATCAGCACCGCCAGAAGGTTGGTGTCGGTCATGCTCTAATACACCACGACCGAGCGGATGCTTTTGCCTTCATGCATCAGATCGAAGCCGTGATTGATGTCGTCCAGCCCCATCGTGTGGGTGATCATCGGATCAATCTCGATCTTGCCGTCCATATACCAATCGACGATCTGCGGCACATCCGTGCGCCCGCGCGCGCCGCCAAAAGCCGTGCCGCGCCAGACGCGGCCCGTCACCAGTTGGAAAGGCCGCGTGCTGATCTCGGCGCCCGCAGGGGCCACGCCGATGATGACGCTTTCGCCCCAACCCTTATGGGCGGCTTCCAAAGCGGTGCGCATCACGCCCACATTGCCGGTCGCATCGAAGGTGTAATCCGCACCGCCTCCAGTCAGATCGACCAGATAGGCCACCAGATCGCCATCCACCTCAGACGGGTTCACGAAATGGGTCATCCCGAACCGCTCGGCCATCGCTTTCTTGCTGTCGTTCAGATCAACGCCGACGATCTGGTCGGCCCCGGCAAGACGCAGCCCTTGGATCACGTTCAGGCCGATACCACCCAGACCAAAGACAATCGCGGTCGAGCCGATTTCGACCTTGGCGGTGTTGATTACCGCGCCGATGCCCGTGGTCACGCCGCAGCCGATATAGCAGATCTTGTCGAACGGCGCGTCCTCGCGCACCTTGGCCAGCGCAATCTCGGGCAAAACCGTGTGGTTCGCAAAGGTCGAACACCCCATGTAATGCAGGATTGGATCGCCATCCAGCGTGCTGAACCGCGACGTACCATCGGGCATCAGACCTTGGCCTTGAGTCGTGCGGATCGACTGGCAAAGATTCGTCTTCGGGTTCAGGCAATACTCACAGGTCCGGCATTCCGGCGTGTAAAGCGGGATCACGTGGTCACCCTTTTTCAGGCTTGTCACCCCTTCGCCCACATCCACCACGACGCCCGCGCCTTCATGGCCCAGGATCGCAGGGAAGAGCCCCTCTGGATCGGCACCCGACAGGGTAAATTCATCCGTATGGCAAATGCCGGTCGCTTTCATTTCGACCAGAACTTCGCCAGCCTGCGGCCCGTCAAGGTTCACCTCCATGACTTCGAGTGGTTTTCCAGCTTGTAACGCAACGGCGGCTTTGGTGCGCATGGGGGGTCCTCCTCAAATTGTTCTGTGACCGTGGGATAGGTTGCGCCTTGATGCAAGACCATTGCGTTCGCGCGCGGCTTTGGTCAGGCTGCGCCTCATGAAAAGAATGCTCTTATGTCTGCCCTTGATGGCCTGCGCAGTGGCCCAGCCCGCCGCGCCCGACATGCCGTCCCTGCCCACGGCGGCAGAGGATACCTGCAACGCCCGCGCTCAAGCCGGGTTGATCGGCGCAGATCGCGATACGCTGGAAAGCACGCTGATCCTGCAGCCTGTGCGGATCATCACGCCGGGCATGGCGGTGACGATGGATTTCCTGCCGACACGTCTGAACATCGCCTTGAACGAGGCCGAGCGGGTCGTGCGTCTGAGTTGTGGGTAAGGTTCTGACGACGCGGGCTGGGTGGGGGCTGTTGACCGCGCCGTCAGAGATAGAAGCAATGTGCTTCCGATGCCCCATGGATGCCTTTTGATCGCGGCGGAACTAGGGTCAACGCGGCACCCTTTACAGGCTCTTTCGCGGCAAATTCAGGGCGGCGCTTGATTTGCGACCGGTTTGCGGCAAGTCTAGTGAGATGAACGTGCAACCGCCGTCCCCCTTTCATGCCAAAATCCCCGAGCAGGTGGCCTTCCACCGAGCCGAGCTTTCGGTGATCCTGTCGCTTTACGGGCACATGGTCGCCGCGGGTGAATGGCGCGATTACGGGATTTCGAGCCTCAGCGATGTGGCGATCTTTTCGGTCTTTCGCCGCACGGCCGAGCATCCGCTCTACCGGATCGAGAAACGCCCGAAACTGCGGACCAAACAGGGAATGTATGCGGTGATCGGCATGGACGGGCAGGTTCTGAAACGCGGGCATGATCTGAAAACCGTGCTGCGCGTGTTGGAGCGCAAGCTGATCCGCGCGGTCGAGTAAGCCGCGTCAACCTAGCCGTTTTCGCGATGTCACCGGACCATCGCCTTGCGCCTCAATCCTCGGGATCGCTGCTTTGATAGGCTCGTAGGCGACCGCCATGTGATGCGCGTTTGCGTGGATCAGCGTCTCTGCATCCACCATCATCCCCACATGGCCTTTCCAGAAAAGCAGATCGCCCCGCTGAAGCGGCGCGTCATCGGCCAGTGCCGTGCCCAGCGCACCTTCCTGCAAATCGCTATCTCCGGGGCACGCAATATCGCAAGCCAGCAAAGCCGCCTGCACAAGCCCCGAACAGTCGATGCCCCAGACCGTGTTCCCACCCCAAAGATACGGCGTGCCAAAATGCAGCTGAGCAATCGTCACCGGGTCTTTGAACGGCTGCTCCAACGGGCGCAGATGGGGTTTCGGGATGAACCCACTCTCCACTGCGAAAAACGTCTTTTCCTCGTAAAGCACCCGCAGGCGCGCCCCAAAGCCCAGCGCCATCAGGTCCGGGCTTTTCATATCAGGCCGCTCATAAACATGCGTGCTGCGCACCGCGACGCGGTAATTGGGATCGCTGGGATCGGTCAGGCTCTCGCTCTCCAGATAGCCCACATAGCTGTCCTTAACCGACTGCACGAAGGCATACCCCTCGCGGTCCTCGAACACGGTCACCTTTTCGCCCCGTTGCAGTTGGCGGTCCCGCCGACCCTGCGGCGCGTGAGTAAGATCGGCAAAAGGCACCGCCAGTTGACGCGCCGCCCCCGTAGTGAAGGCTTGCGCCGCCACCTGTCCTTGCAGATGCGCCGCCGCAACACGCGCATTGGCCGGAGTTAGCCTGCGATCTGTCACAGGTTCAACAGCTTGGGCAGCGCATCCAGCACCGCCCGCGCCCCTTGCCCGATACCCCCTTTGGCCCGCGCCGGGGCCGCCGTGGGTTGCCAGCCATAAATGTCGAAATGCGCATAGCGCGGGCTGTCTGTCACAAAGCGCCGCAAGAAAAGCGCCGCCGTGATCGACCCCGCAAAGCCACCTTTCGGTGCATTGTCCAGATCGGCGATCCCCGGTTCAATCATGCTCTCGTAAGGTGCATGAAACGGCAATCGCCAGACAGGGTCCTGCGCCTGAACGGCCCCCTCTTCCAAAGCGGCGACAAAGCCCGCATCATCGCTGAAATACGGCGCAAGGTCCGGCCCCACGGCCACCCGCGCCGCCCCCGTCAACGTCGCCATCGAGATCAGGCAGTCTGGCGTTTCCTCATCCGCCAGCGCCAACGCATCGGCCAACACCAGACGCCCTTCGGCATCGGTGTTGTTGATCTCCACCGTCAGCCCTTTGCGCGAGGTCAGGATATCCTGCGGGCGGAACGCCGAGCCATCAATGCTGTTCTCAACCGCCGGGATAAGCACGCGCAGCTGCACCGGCAGCTTCAGCGTCATGATCATCGACGCCAGCCCCAGCACGGTGGCCGACCCGCCCATGTCTTTCTTCATTAACCCCATCGAGGACCCGGGCTTAATGTTCAGCCCGCCGGTGTCGAAACACACACCCTTGCCGACCAGCGTCAGGGTCGGCCCATCCTCCCCCCAGCGCATATCGATCAAGCGCGGCGCCGTGGCTGAGGCGCGCCCGACCGTATGGATCATTGGGAAGTTCTGCTCCAAAAGCGCATCGCCGATTGTGACCTCAATCGCCGCGCCATGAGCCTCTGACAAGCTGCGCGCTGCAGCTTCCAGCGCGTCGGGTCCCATATCCGAGGTTGGCGTGTTGATCAGATCGCGGGTCAGGGCTTCACCCGCCGCAATCGCCTCAACCCGCGCGGCATCAACGCCCGCAGGTGCTTTCAAAAGCGCCGCAGCCAGCGGCTGATCCGCATACCGGTCAAACCGATACTGGCTCAGCAACCATCCCAGCGCTTCAACCTCGGCGTCAATCTCGTCCAGACCGCTTTCGATATGATAGGTGCCTGCGGGCAAACCCGCAGCCCCTGCGGCCAGCGCAAACCGCTTGCGCGCGCGATCCTGAGCCGTCCCAAGCCCCAGCAAAACCGCTTCCGGCGCACCGTTTTCGTCAGGCAACATCAGCGTCTTGCCAAACCGGCCCGCAAAACCCTGCGCGTCAATCCAGTTGCGCGCCCGTGCTGTAGCCGCCTCTGCCCAATCCCCGACACTGTCAGGGGTTAGCAGATGAATGGGCAAAGATCCGGTGTCAGGATCAGCAAAAGTAAGGGACATGCAGAGCGGCCTTGTTAGATGATATTCACCGCAGACTAGCCTGCACCGGCCCGGCTGCAAGTCCCATCACACGCTCATATCGCGAATGTCCCATACGGCCGTGACCGAGCTTTCCCCGATCCGCTGCAGGCGCATTACTACGGCCAGCAACGCCACGCGGTCATGCCCCACGGCACAGTCGGCAACATCCTCCGCCACGCGCGCCAAGGTCGCCAACCCCACCTGATCCGAGATCGCCACAAGCGATCGGGCCAGCTTGCGCACCCGTTCCAGATCCGCTGCATCATAGGCCGCATTCACCTTGGCCAACCGCAAAGAGATCTCCTCCATCGCGCGGCACACCATATCTTCGGCCCCTTGCTGACCCAGCTGCACAAACAGTTCGGCCAATCGGTCCGGGTCCAATCGGACCTCTTCACAAAGCTCCAGTCGCGTAATCGCATTCACCACATCACCCACTTGTTCACGCCCCCACATGCGGCATGTCTATCCCCAACAGGATTTCCAATTCGTTCAACTGCGACGCAATAATCGCTCGAATTTAACGTAAAACAGGCCTAAGAGGAGACAGCCGCAAAGACAGATCGCCAAACAAAATGCAAAACGCCAAACCCCTTCCCGCCTATTTGATCCAACGCTATCAGGGCTGGCGCGCCACGACCTATTCCGAAAACCAAACCTGGTATCGTCGCCTCGCCGAGGAAGGCCAACGCCCCCGCGCGATGATCATCTCATGCTGCGACAGCCGGGTGCATGTCACATCGATCTTCGGCGCAGATCAGGGCGAGTTCTTCATCCACCGCAACATCGCCAACCTCGTGCCGCCCTATTCGCCCAATGGCGATCACCATGGCACATCAGCGGCGGTCGAATACGCGGTCACAGCGCTGAAAGTCGCTCATATCATCGTGCTGGGCCACTCCAACTGCGGCGGTGTCCGCGGCTGCCATGACATGTGCGGCGGCCATGCCCCCGAACTGGAAAAAGACACCAGCTTTGTCGGTCGCTGGATGGATATCCTGCGCCCCGGCTACGAAAAGGTCAAAGACATCTCCGATGAGGCCGCCCGCATCGACGCGCTGGAAAAAGAGGCTGTCCTCGTCTCCGTCAACAACCTCGCCAGCTTCCCCTTCGTCAAAGAGGCCCGTGACAAGGGCGAGTTGACCCTACATGGCGTCTGGACCGACATCGCCATGGGAACACTGCAATTCTACAATCCAGCGACACAAAAGTTCGAGGCCTGCTGACACCGGCTCAGGATTTCATTTTTGCAAAAATACTCTGGGGGTGCGGGGGCAAAGCCCCCGCGAAGCGATTTGGCGAAGCCAAAGCGCAATCAGCCCTTTTTAAGAACCTCACGGCCCAACAGCTCTGCGATCTGAACTGCGTTCAACGCAGCCCCTTTGCGCAGGTTGTCCGACACGCACCACAGGTTGATCCCGTTCTCAACAGTGCTGTCCTGACGGATCCGGCTGATGAAGGTGGCGAAGTCGCCAACACACTCGACCGGCGACACATAGCCCCCGTCCTCGCGCTTATCGATCACCATGATCCCCGGCGCTTGCCGCAGGATATCGCGGACCTCGTCCTCATCCACGAAGTCCTCGAACTCGATATTGACCGCTTCGGAGTGGCCAACGAACACCGGCACGCGCACACAGGTCGCCGTCACCTTGATCTTCGGATCAACGATCTTCTTCGTCTCCGCAACCATCTTCCACTCTTCCTTGGTGGAACCGTCATCCAGAAACACATCAATATGCGGGATCACGTTGAACGCAATCGGCTTGGTGAACTTCTCGGGCGGGACATCCTTGGTGGGATTGTAAACCGCCTTCGTCTGCTCCCACAGCTCATCCATTCCGTCCTTACCGGCACCCGACACCGACTGATAGGTCGACACGACCACCCGCTTGATCGTCGCACGATCATGCAGCGGTTTCAGTGCCACAACCATCTGCGCAGTCGAACAGTTCGGGTTCGCGATGATGTTCTTCTTGGAATAGCCATGCACGGCCTCGGGGTTCACCTCAGGCACGATCAGCGGAATGTCCGGGTCGTAGCGATAGAGCGAGCTGTTATCGATCACGACACATCCCGCCTTCGCCGCCTTCGGCGCATGCTCTTTGGTGGCTTCCGATCCCACAGCGAACAAAGCCATGTCCCAACCAGCAAAATCAAACGTCGCCAGATCCTGCGTCTTCAATGTCTTGTCGCCAAAGCTAACTTCCGTGCCAATCGACCGGCGCGAGGCCAGCACAGCAATCTTCTCAATGGGGAACTGGCGTTCCTCAAGGATGTTCAGCATTTCACGGCCCACATTCCCAGTGGCGCCGACGATCACGACATTGTAGCCCATAGCAGGGTCCTTCCACGGTCTCTTTACAGGTCTGATGTTCAGACGGGGCCTCTTAGCGCCTATTTTGCACCTGCGAAAGGGTGCAGACGCCGCAGCGCCGCGAATTGCGTTGACTTATGTGGCTGCGGCCCCCATATCGCCCCCATCCAAGGATGCCGCGTGAGCATCCAGCGACTGTTCATCAGTCCGAAACCATTTTCCAACAAGTTCCCAGATCACGCGGGGTGCTGACGGCCAGCGAGCATGTCGGGCATGAGGCCCACATGGCAGACGTGATGGCCGCGAACCGCAACCGGACGACCCTTTTCACAAGGGGCCGCACCGCTGTGACAGCGACTTGGACTACCAAGATCGCCAACCGAAAGGGTCATTCCTTGACCGAATTTACGCTGTTTGGGCTCGACGCCCAACTTATGAAGAACATCGCCAAAGCCGGCTACGACACCGCAACGCCCATTCAAGCCAAAGCGATCCCGCTTGTGCTGGACGGCCATGATGTCATGGGCCTTGCCCAGACCGGCACCGGCAAAACCGCTGCTTTCGGCCTGCCGATGGTCCACCGACTGCTGGAACACCGTGAAAAGCCGCACCCTAAATCCGTGCGCGCCTTGATCCTCGCTCCGACACGTGAGCTGGTGAACCAGATCTGCGACAACCTGAAGGTCTTCGTCGCAGGCACACCGCTCAAGGTGAATTACGTGGTTGGTGGCCAGTCCATCAACCGCCAGACCCAACAACTGGCCCGCGGCACCGACATTCTTGTCGCCACACCCGGTCGCCTGATCGACCTGCTGGAGCGTAAAGCCGTCTATCTGAACAGCGCCACGTCGCTGGTGCTGGACGAAGCAGATCAAATGCTCGATCTCGGCTTCATCCACGCCCTCCGTCAGATCGCACCGCTTCTAGGCACCCCGCGCCAGACGATGCTGTTCTCGGCCACGATGCCAAAACAGATGGAGGAACTGTCTGCCGCCTACCTCACCAATCCGCGCCGGGTGCAGGTCTCGCCCCCCGGCAAAGCCGCTGACAAGATCACGCAGGAACTGCATTACGTCCAGCAAGCCGGAAAGCCCGAGAAGCTCAAAGAGTGTCTTCGCGCCGCGCCGGGCGGCCAAGCTATCGTCTTCTCGCGCACCAAACACGGCGCTGAAAAGCTGATGAAATCACTTGTCGCAGACGGCTTCAAAGCCGTCTCGGTCCACGGCAACAAAAGCCAGGGACAACGCGACCGCGCCATCCGCGCATTCAAAGCGATGGAGGCGAATATCCTCGTTGCCACCGACGTCGCAGCCCGCGGCATCGACATCCCCAGCGTCACGCATGTCTACAACTACGACCTGCCGGACGTTGCCGAAAACTACGTCCACCGCATCGGTCGTACCGCCCGCGCGGGCAAAGACGGCAAAGCCATCGCTTTTGTCGGCGGGCCCGAAATTGGACTGCTCCGCGACATCCAGAAGGTCATGAAAATGACAATCCCGGTCGCTTCGGGCATTGAACCCGCAGAAGAAGACCGCCCCGGTCGCAAGCAACAGCAGCAAAAGAGCCGTCGTCGCTTCGGTGGCAACAAAAACGCAGGCGGAGGACGCCCCCAAGGTGAACGCAAACAAGGCGGGCGCCCGAATGGCGGCAAGAGCTTTGGCAAACCCAAAGGCAAACCCCGGTCCGGCAGCCGTCGCCGCAAACCCGCAGCGTAGGATCGCCTCCGGCGGAGGTATTTGAAGACAAAAGACGGCCGTTAACCCCACATTAAGGTTAACGGCCGTCTTTTGTGCAAAAAATACCTCGGGGGGGGCAGCAAAGCTGCGGGGGCAGAGCCCCTAACGGAACAACAACAAAGGCACGCGGCACGACCGGATCATCTCGGTCGTCGTCGACCCGATAATGAGGTTCCGAATACGCGAATGCCCATAAGCCCCCATCACCATCATCTCGGCCTCGCCCGCCAACAGGCGATCTGCAATCACCTCATCCGGTGTGCCACTGGTAATTTCATGACTGACCTCATAGCCCGCACCTTTCAGCAGCGCGGACGCCCCTTCGATGGCACGGCGGCTGTCTTCGGTCTCGGCCCCGACGAACAGCAAATGGCATTTCAGCCCGCCAAAAACGTCTGAGCGCGCCAGATGGTCCACCGCCTTCAACGCGGAATTCCCACCGTCAAACGCGACCATGATCGTCTCGACCGGTTTAAACACTTGCGAGGCCACCAAAATCGGTTTCGTGACCGACCGCACGACCCGCTCAAGGTTCGACCCCAGATGCATCTTGGCATAATCCGCAGCCTCGCCGCGTTTACCGACGATGACCAGATCAGCGCCATCTTCCAGACGGTGCAATTCCTCAATCAGATCGCCGTTGCGCAACTCCGTTTCCACCGGAACGCCCGCGTCCTTCAGGATCGCTTCGGCGTCCTCCAGAATGGCCCGCCCGCGCTTTTGCGCCAGTTTCGCGCGCTCTGCATCCAGCGTGGCCAGCTCGTCCATCAGCTTGGTTCGCGCGCCCAGCCCGATATTGCCCGACAGATCCGACGTTCCGGTCTGACGCGGACCCAAAATATGCGCAATCACCACCGACGCGCCTTTGCGTTTCGCGATCCAGGCCGCAGCCTCGCACACGGTTGCCGAATACGGGGAGCCATCCACCAAAGCGACGATTTTTGACATAGCGGTTCTCCCTCAGTGACCCAGAAGGTCGTCCATAGCGCCCGGCTTATCCGCGACACCCAGCCTGTCCACGATGGTCTCCGATGCCTCGTTCAGCCCGACCACCTCAACCTCGGCGCCATCCCTGCGGAACTTGAGCACGACCATGTCCAGCGCCGCAACCGACGAGATATCCCAGATATGCGCGCGGCTCACATCAATCGTGACCTTTTCCAGCGCCTCGTGGAAATCAAACGCAGCCGTGAAGGCATCGGAGGAGGCAAAGAACACCTGCCCCTCGACCGTATAGGTCCGGTGGCGGCGATCCTCGGACAGCTTGGAGGTGACGCGGAAAATCTGCGCGATCTTGCCTGCAAAGAAGATGCCCGACAGCAGCACGCCGGTCAGCACGCCAATCGCAAGATTATGGGTGTAGACCGTGACAGCAACGGTCGCCAGCATCACCACCGAGGATGAGCGCGGGTGCTCCCGCAGGTCCTTGATCGACGACCACGAGAATGTCCCGATCGACACCATGATCATGATCGCCACCAACGCGGCCATCGGGATCAGCGACACGATATCGCCCAGCACCACGATCAGGAACAGCAGGAACACCCCTGCCGCAAAGCATGACAAGCGCCCGCGTCCGCCGGATTTCACGTTAATCATCGACTGCCCGATCATGGCACAGCCCGCCATGCCGCCGATAAAGCCGGTCGCCGTGTTCGCCACGCCTTGCCCGATGCATTCGCGGTTTTTGTCCGAGGATGTGTCCGTGAGATCGTCAACCAGTGTGGCCGTCATCAGGCTCTCCAACAGGCCCACCACCGCAATCGCCGCCGAATAGGGCAGAATAATCTGCAAGGTCTCAAGGTTCAGCGGAATGTCAGGGATCAGGAAGATCGGTAGGGTCGAGGGCAACTCGCCCATGTCGCCCACTGTCCGCAGGTCCATCCCCATGAAAAGCGCCAGCGACGTCAGCACGATGATGCAAACCAGCGGAGACGGGATCGCCGTTGTCACATAGGGAAACAGGTAGATGATCGCCAAACCGCCCGCGACCATCACATAGGTCAGCCACGGCACCCCGATCAGTTCCGGCAGTTGCGCCATGAAGATCAGGATCGCCAGCGCGTTCACGAACCCTGTCATCACCGATTTCGACACGAACCGCATGACCGAGCCCAGCTTCAAAAGCCCCGCACCAATCTGCAAAACCCCCGCCAGAACCGACGCGGCCAGCAAGTATTGCAACCCATGGTCCTTCACCAGCGTCACCATCAGCACGGCTGTTGCCGCTGTGGCGGCTGAGATCATGCCGGGCCGCCCGCCCACAATCGCCGTGATCACCGCGATGGAGAACGACGCATAAAGCCCGACTTTTGGGTCCACGCCCGCGATGATCGAAAAGGCAATCGCCTCTGGGATCAGGGCCAAGGCCACAACAAGGCCTGCCAGCAGATCGGGGCGGATATTGCCCAGCCAGTCCTGACGCAGATTGGCGGTGTAGGATGCGAACATGAAACTCTGTCCTTATGGGGGGTTGCGCGCGGCTTAACGGGGGATCGGCGCCATGGCTAGCCCTTGCGGTTCAAAAAAGCAGGCTGCGACATTGGCACTGTCAACTTCGCTAGACACTCGTTATGCGCAGAGCGTAAACTGGACGGATGAAGGACATCGCCCCGCCTCAGCTCTACGCGCCCACGCCCAGTGAGGCAGCCCCTCGGTCGCTCTGTACCGATTGTGGCCTGTCGCGCACGAAAATGGCGGGTGAATGCGGGCAAGCCTGCCAGTTTATCCGCCCCGACTACCCCACGATGGAGGCCCGCGTTCAAGGCCGCCAGCGCACCCCAGACACCGATGAACGCTTCTTCGGCCCTTACCGCAAGATGTATCGCGCCGCCCTTAAAGAGCCGCTGGAAGGCGCACAGTGGACAGGCCTGACCACCCGCATCGCTCAAAAGCTTCTCGAAGATGGTGCCGTCGATGCCGTCCTCACCATGGCGCCTGACCCTGATAACAAATGGAAACCCATGCCTGTCATCGTGACCGACC
Organism: Cognatishimia sp. MH4019; assembly: GCF_020177595.1. GTDB lineage: Bacteria > Pseudomonadota > Alphaproteobacteria > Rhodobacterales > Rhodobacteraceae > JAHTBL01. The sequence continues at coordinate 271,842 of NZ_JAHTBL010000002.1, forward strand.
CCGCCCAGATGGCGCAGGTCCGTGGCATGCGCATGGGTTACGCACCGCTGCTCTCCCTGCTGGAACCCGCGGCTGAGGCAGGCCACAAACGCCTCGCCATCATCGGCATCCCCTGTCAGGTCTACGCGCTGCGCCGGATCGAGAAGCAACTCAACCTCGACCGTCTCTACGTGATCGGTACGCCTTGCTCCGACAACACCACAACCGAGAACTTCCACGACTTCCTCGGTCGGCTGTCGGATGATCCCGACAGCATCACCTACCTCGAATTCCGCGCCGATTATCACGTGGAACTCCGCTTCACCGACGGCACCCAGAAAACGATCCCGTTCCTCAAACTGCCCCTCTCAAACCTTGCTCCCGATTTCTTCCCGCTGACCTGCCGCACCTGCGTCGACTACACAAACAGCCTCGCCGACATCACCGTCGGCTATATGGGCGGCGAGGGCGAGCAATGGCTGATCGTGCGCAACGACCGCGGTCAAGAACTCCTCAACCGCCTCGGCGATGAAGTCCGTCTCTCCCAACCCGGCAGCAAAGGCAAACGCGCTGGGGCCGTCAAAGGCTTCAAGGAAAACACCGCCCGCGCTGCCGGAGGTCTCCCCTTGCGCAAAATGCCCGATTGGGTCCGTCCCATCGTCGCGTGGCTGATGCCAAAAATCGGCCCCCGCGGCCTCGAATTCGCGCGCGCCCGCGTCGAAATGAAAGCCGTCGAATCCGTCCTCCACCTGCGCCGCGAACAGCCCAAAAAGATGAAATGGATGATCCCCGCCCATGTCTGGGCCCTTGCCAAACCCTACGACCTCACCCCCGAAAAGGACGAGACGCACTAGGTTTCATCTTTGCATAAATACTCCCGCCGGAGGCACCGCGATTTGGCGAAGCCAAAGCGCAAAACCTTAAAGTTCAGATAGAAACGGCGGATTACACCCCGACCGTGTGCAATTGATCGCCGCCGCCTGTGACGCCGTCTTCAACAGCCGCTCCAAGTCATCCGTCGACATCGCGCCCAACGCGTCCGAACCCAACATCCCCTCCCGCGAAATCTGCGCCAGAAGCGTTGCCATAAACGTGTCACCCGCGCCGACCGTATCAATCAACGACTCTACCGGGGCCGCAGGGATTGCAACGCGGTGACTACCCGCAAAACCAATGGCCCCATCCGGTCCCAAAGTGACCACGACCAACGCGGCCCCTGTTTTCCCGCGCAACACATCAATCGCAGCGTCCAGATCAGCTTCAGGATACATCCACAGCAAATCCTCATCGCTCAACTTCAGCACGTGGGCGCTGGCCAACAACCGCTCCATCCGCGCCATGTACCCCGCGCGATCCGCGATCAAAGACGCCCGCACATTCGGGTCCAGCGACGTGCAAACTCCGCGCGCGGCACAAGCGCTGAAATAGGCCTGCCACGCATCGGCATCGGCCCCATCTGCGACCGCCAGACCACCCACGTGGAACACATCCAGACCATCCGGCGTCATCGCCTCTAACAAGGCTAAATCCACCTGCCGCTCTGCTGTTCCAGACCGATGAAATGCATAGGTCGGGATACCGTCTTCTAGCGAGACCACGGCCAGCGACGTCGGCTTCTCGCTCCGCCCCGCCAAAAGCGCGACGCCGTCGGCCTCTAGCCGTCCAGCCAGCAAACCGCCCAAAGCATCCGTGGAAACCGGTGTCATATATCCCACCTCAGCGCCCTGCCGCGCCAAGGCAATTGCGCAGTTGTAGGGCGAGCCGCCGGGGTTGGCAGTGTAAGACGGCAAGCCCTCGCCCGCCGTCTGCACGAAATCAATCAGGTTCTCTCCACCGACAGCGATCATCAGCGCCTCCTCCATCTCGGATCGGAGTTAGCGCTAACCAACCTTTAAGATCAAGCCGCCATTGCCTCCGGCACGATGATCTCGGACCAGGTCAAATCGCCCTCATAGCGCTGCGCAATCTGACCATCGGCGTTCATCACCATCAGCGTCAGCCAACCGTTGTCGAACAGCTCCTTCACGCCCGCATGCTTGGCAAGGATATCGTTGATCGCATCCACTGGCGCCTCAATGACCACAGACAACCTCAGCGGATCATGCATGATTTGTTCACCGTCATGGACCGATTGCATGGGCAAACCGCCGCGCAACCGCCCGCCGTTGCCTTCAACCACGCCGATTCCGCCCACAACATTGTGCAGCACCTTATTGCCACCGCCAAACGCCTCAGGGGCCACGGTGGAACCATAATATTGCAGGCTGATCCAGCTTGCGACGACCACTGGTGCGGTCAGGATCAGCTCCAGCACGCCAAAGCCCTCGTCCTTCTGCCAATCATAGCTGTGCAGGAACGACCGCCCGCCCAGATCGCGATTGGCCGAATGGTGCCGGGGCGCCGCGATAAACGCGCTACAGCCTGCCAGACCCCATTCGGGACGCAGCTCGGCCCAGTTGCGGCTCCGCTCGATCAGATCGTTACCATCTGTCGCGCGCGGCAAACGTCCGGCCCGTTCCTGACGGGCAATCCGTGCCGCAGAGGCCAGCCAGCTCCGCAGCTGCGTCAAGTCCGCTTCAGCCGGCAAATCGCCGTCATACAGCGTCACCGCATCCGTCGTCGTGTCATGCAGCCCCGCGACAAACACCGTGTCCTCCGGGATCGTCAGACCTTCCTCAGCCACGCCCGCGCGCACCTCTGCATCGTTCAGCAAAATCGCCAGAAGCCGCGCGTTTACCTCGCCGGAATGCCCACCGCAGGCCCCGCAATGCAGCGCACTTTCATGAGGGTTGTTGGTGACATTCGCGCCGTGCCCTGCCAGCAAGACAATCTTGCCGAGGTTCTCGGTCATCGACATCGCACCCAGCACGGCTTTGGCCGTCGCGATCCTGGTCGGCAGGTCCATCGCTGCGTCAAAAGACGGAGCGGGGTCGGCGGATTTGGCGTGGGACGACAGCCCCAAAGTATCGCGCACGAGTTTTCCCGCATAGATGGGACCTGCCGCCTCCACAAAGGCGAATGAGGATACGGCGGCCAGCTTGAACCGGCCCCAGGCGCGCACGGCGCGGGCGGCAAGGCGGGTCGACATATCGGTGTCCGAAGGGTCGGTCGTGACCGTGTTCACGCCGGGGTTCAGCAGAACCGGCAAGCGGTTTTCGGCGACGTCCGACGCGAAGCTATGGTGCTGCACGCCAAGACCGAAGAAGCCCGCAAAGCCAATGGTCTCGATCCCGGTATCGACGCTTTCTAGCGCACGCCGGAATACTTCCGACCGCACATCAATGCAAAACGCCGCTTGCAAAGCGGGCCGCTCAGTGCCCTTGCTCAGCGCGCCTTGGGCGAACTTGGCGACTAGATTCCGCTCTGCGGCGCGGTCGGCAGCGGATTGCAAGAGAACGTCGATGATATGGTCCTCAGTCGGTGCAATCGGCGTCTCGTGAGCCGAGATGACCTCGACCCACTTCTCTTCGATCTGGTCTTTGTGCTGCATGTAAAGCGCGGCTTCCCACAGCATCCGTGCGGTCAGCAGATCCGTCGCGGTGGTATCGTCACCATCTTTCAGCTCGGCCTCAAACAGCTTGAACCGCGCGACCTGACCCCAGCCCGACAGGTCTGTCATCAGCCGGTGGAAATAGCTTTCCGCAGCAACGGGCGACAAGCCGATGGTCAGCGCGGCACTTTCCAAAGCCGAGGATGCGGTGCGCGACGTCGTCTCGACCGTCATCGCGAAATTGGCGAGGCCAAGGATTTCGGGCGTCAGGTCGCGGCGAGCAAACGCATGCCATGCTTCAAACGCACCGCTACGCTTGGCAACAGGCCACAGCGCCTGACCTTCGTCGAAATAGCCTGCCGCCCAGACACCCATCCGGTCAGCCACAATCTCGGGCCAGTTGGTGCCGGTGACGTCCTGCACCAGCTCTGCAATCGTCGGCAGCGCTTTCGGCTCCGGCTGCGGCCGGGCCGCGGCTTTGCGCAGCGCCGCGGGTGTGGCAGGCTTGTCGCCGTCAAACGCATCCAGCGCCAGTTGCATGTCCGCATCGGTGATCTCGCCAGCGCGGATCTTCGCCAGATAATCCTGCCGGGGCAGCGTCACGCGAATGCCTGCGGCACGCTCTAGCCGGGCGGCGGTCATGGCAAGGCTCTCGCCTGTCTGACCGAGGAACGGATTTACCGCAACGCTGGTGGCCAAGGGCCAAAGAGGTGGGATTTGGCGGGTCGCTGCATCGGCGGCCTGACCCAGAGGAGCATCGGTGATCATCATTGTATCCTGTTTCATAAGCATTATCCGGGCCTTTCCTTAAGTGGTCTTCCGCAAGCGCCAGCCTGCGACGAGACGGTCAAAGACCGCGTTGGCATAAAGCCCGTTCGACAGGTGAACGCGCAGCCCCGACGCCGCCGGGTGGCTTGCCCAGAGCGGAAACATGGCTTGCGCAATCGCGACCAGACCGAAGCTGATCAGCGCCAGCACGATCAACGCCCATTCCAGCGGTCCGGGGGCCGGAGTTGCAGGCAAAGTGCCCGAGGTGATCCACTCGGCCCCGCGCTGTAGTGCAAAATAGCTGACCGAGGCGATGGTAGCGGCGGTCGCGGTGCGCAGTGTCAAAGCGCGCGGGGCGGCATCGGCCAGACCTTGGGCCAGCAGATACGCGACACCGAAGATCAGGATCGCACCCAATGCGATGGCTTGCGGGGATTTGCCGTCAAAGCCGAAGACCAACCCGATCAGGCCATAGATTGCCAGTGCCGCAATGAACGCGCGCAGCACGGCTTTGCCATTCGGGATCGCCACAGGGCCAGGCCGCCGGATCGAGGCAACGCCTTGAACAGCGCTCCCCGACGCCATGAACGCATGCGCTTTGTAAAGCGAGTGCGCCACGATGTGCAGCAGCGCCAGCGAGAACAAAGCCAAGCCGCATTGCAGGATCATAAAGCCCATCTGCGCAACCGTGGACCACGCGAGCGAGGTTTTCACCGCCGACTGCGTCAGCATCACAAGGCCGCCAAAAAGCGCTGTGAAGCCGCCTACCATGACCAATAGCGCCATGATCCCTGGTGCCATCAGCATCACATCGGCAAACCGGATCAACAGGAAGCCGCCGGCATTGATGACGCCTGCGTGCAGCAGGGCGGACACCGGGGTCGGCGCCTCCATCACTTCGGTGAGCCATCCGTGGGTCGGGAACTGCGCCGATTTCAGCAGTGCCGCAATGGCGATCAGGCCAGCCGCGCTCAGCGATGCAGCGGATGCATCGGCCGTCCGTGCTTCGGTCAGGATCGTTGCAATGTCGCCGGTGCCGAAGGTCGCAATCAAAAGGATCGCTGCCACGATCAAGGCGACGTCGCCAATCCGCGCTGTGATGTATTTCTTTTTCGCGGCACGGATCGCGCCGGGGCGCTCAGGATAAAAGAGCAGCAGCTTGTGAAGAAAATAGCTGGTCGCGACCCACGCGATCACAAGCCCGCCGATATTGCCCGATTGTACCAGCAACAGCACCGTGCCCAGCGTCATGCAAAGCCAGCCGGTAAAGCTGCCCTGCCGATCTTCGCCGTCCATATAAGTCGCCGAAAAGCGCACCACGACCCAGCCCACGAACGACACCAGCGTCAGAAGCGTCACACTCACGATGTCCAGCTTGGCCGCAATCCCAAGGCCCGCGATCCCGATCAGCGGGCTTGTGGACGGCCCGTGCGTGTAAAGAACAAACGCGCTGAGAACCGACAGGCCAAGGGCGACGAGCGTTGCCAACTCGGCCACGCGCGGCACGCCTGCGGGGCGCAAGCCGGGGGTCCGAAATGCGAAAATCGCAGCGGCGAATAAGGCCAGCGACGCGAGAATGGGTAGCAAAGACAGATACATCGGGGGTGGCTCCTGAAAGTCATCTTGATTGGAGACTACCTAAATGTCGCACCCTCATAGGTTAAATACATTGTTTTTGAGTAATCGTTCTATATTTTAGATGTATGGATCAGATGAACTATAACCACCTGCGCTATTTCTGGGCCGTGGCCCATGATGGCAATCTTACGCGCACCGCCGAGCGGTTGAACCTGTCGCAATCCGCGCTCTCCACCCAGATCAAAACGCTGGAAGAACGGTTGGGCCATGCGCTGTTCGAACGCCGTGGCCGCGCTCTGCATCTGACAGAGGCGGGGCGCATCGCCCTCGATCATGCGGACACGATCTTCGCGACCGGGGCCGAGCTTCTGGGCACGCTCAACCAGACGGGGGCTGCACGCAAAGCGCTGCGCATCGGGGCGCTTGCGACGCTGTCGCGTAACTTCCAGATCGGGTTCTTGCGGCCTCTGCTGGGGCGCGAGGATGTCGACGTGATCCTGCGCTCTGGCACAGCGTCAGCGCTGATGCGTGGGCTGGAGAGCCTCAATCTGGATATCATCCTGCTCAATCAGGCCCCCCCGGCGGACGCGCTGACAAAGTTCGTGGTGAACCGGCTGGACGAGCAACCCGTCAGCCTTGTCGGCGCACCGGAACGGCTGGAAAACGCGCAAGACCTTCGTGATTTACTGTCCCGCCAGCCCGTCCTGCTTCCCAACCGCGAAAGCAGCATTCGCACGGGCTTTGACGCCTTGACCGACCGGCTTGGCCTGCAACCACAGATCGCGGCCGAGGTCGACGATATGGCGATGCTCCGCCTGCTGGCGCGCGAAAACGTAGGCCTCGCCCTTGTTCCGCCTATCGTTGTGCGCGACGAGCTGGCCAGCGGTCTGCTGGCCGAAAGCCCCTTCGATCTGGGTATTGCCGAAGCATTCTTTGCCGTCCGGCTTGAGCGCCGCTTTCCCAATCCGCTGCTGCAGGATTTGCTGGAAACGCTCTAGAACTCGAAATCCGGCAGGCTATCAAAGGCCAGCTTCAACGCGTCGCCCCAGCCGTTGGAAATCGTCTGGAAATAGGGATCATCCGCCTCAATCCGGCGGCGCGGACCAAGCGTCAATGCGCCTTCTTCATAGATCTGCAAATCCAGCGGGGCGCCCACGGACAGGTTCGCTTTGATCGTGGAGTCAAAGCTGACCATCATCAGCTTGACCGCCGCTTCAAAGCCCATATCGGGATCATAAGCGCGCACAAGGATCGGGCGGCCATACTTGGTCTCTCCGATCTGGAAGAACGGGGTATCTTCCCCAGCCTCAATGAAATTGCCCTCTGGGTAGATCAGGAACAAGCGCGGCGCGCTGCCTGCGATCTGACCGCCCAGCATCAGTGTCGCATCAAACGTGCTGTCGGCTTGCTGACCGCCAACCGCATGGGCGGAAATCTCCTCATGCAACAGATCTGCGATATGCTGCGCGGCCCGGAACATCGACGGCACGGTCAGCAGCGACGGCGCGCGATCATCAGGGGCCTTGTTGCGTTCTTCCAGCAGGCTGGTCACGGCTTGCGTGGTCGCCAGATTGCCCGCGCTCATCAGGGTGATGACGCGCTCGCCCGGCACTTCCCAAGTCTGCATCTTGTTGAAGGTCGAGATATTGTCGACGCCCGCGTTGGTGCGGGTGTCGGACATGAACACAAGCCCACGATTGAGCTTCATGCCGACGCAATATGTCATTGTCCTACCACGACCCTCAGCGCTATTACTGTTGCTGCATCACCTCTAGCGACACTGAAAGCGTTTCGCCAGCACTGCCGTAGTGTCGTCCCGAAATAGGGGCCGCTTCGGGATAGTCGAGGCCGGTCGCCACGCGCACATACCGCATATCCGGGGAGATGGCGTTGGAAATGTCAAAACCGACCCAGCCCAGCCCCTCCACATGAGCTTCCGCCCAGGCATGCGTAGCGTCCTGATCAACACGGTCGTTCATCATCAGATAACCCGACACATAGCGCGCCGGGAATCCAAGATGCCGGGCGCAGGCCACAAAGATATGGGTGTGATCCGCACAGACGCCTTGCCCGGCGGTGATCGCCTCCTCGGCGGTCCAGGTGGGTTCGGACGCGCCAACCTGATAGGTGACCGCCTCGCGAATCCGCGCCGACAGATCGTGCAACCGCTCCAGATCGGTTTCCCCTTCCGCCGCTTTGGCGATCTGGCGCACGCCTGCCCCAATCCGCGTCTGATCGGTGCTGCGCAAAAACAGCCAGAGCGGGGTGAACCCCTGATGCGGCCCGACGATCCCGGCGGTGTCGGTCATCTCCACCTCGCCCTCAGAGCGGATCACAAGGCCCGTCGTGCCCGGATCAAAGCTCACAAGCTCTGTGGTGTTGCGATGAAAATCTTCAAAACTCAGCTGCTTTGCACCGCCCTCGACACTGGTTTGCCACTGCAGCACCGATTGCGCGCGCGTGGATTTCGGCGTGGTGCGCAGTTGCTGCAAACCAAACGGCACGGGGCTGTCATAATCATAGCGGGTTGTGTGGGTAATTTTCAGACGCATGGCTATTCATAGAACCTGTAATCTATTTCGATCTGGCGGCTGACGCTGCCCAACGTACCAACCACGTCCTGAATGTATTCGTGCAAACCATAGTCGAAAATCGCCTCAATGTCGTGCGACATGAACCGGCGACACAGATCATCGGCCATCTGGTGGCTGGGCATCTTGGTTCCGTAATCCGAGGCCAGATACCCCAGATTATCCCGCAGCTTGCCAGTGCAGAAGAACAGGCTGCGCGGCATGCGGGGATCAAGGATCAAAAACTGCGCAATCGCGCGCGGGTTTACCTTATGTCCATGGGTCATCCGGTAGCCACCCTGCGCACTGACAGACCGCAGGATCGTCTCCCATTGGACGTTATCGAGGCTGGATCCCACCGCCATGGCAGAGGGCAGAAGCACGTAATACTTCACGTCCAGAATACGCGCCGTGTTGTCGGCGCGCTCGATGAACGTCCCCAACCGGGCGAAATCGTAGACATCATTGCGCATCATCGTGCCGTGGGTCGCGCCACGCACAAACGCACTGCGCTGACGGATGATCTCAAGCGCTTTTGGCAGGTCCCGTTCCGAGACCTTGCGCGCCAACACTTCGTTGAGGCGGATGTAGCACGAGTTCACAGCCTCCCACACTTCGTTGGTCAGCGCTGTGCGCACCATCCGCGCATTGTTGCGGGCGGTTCCGATGACCGAGCGCACAGAGGACGGGTTATCCTTGTCGCGCAACATCCAGTCGATGGCCTTGTCGCGGCTCACCTCGTCGAATTTCGCGTGATAGCCTTGGCTGACGGCGGCGGCTTGCAGAATCGATGCCCATTCGTCGTCGCTTGCTTCCGCGCGGGTCAGCGCGATGCGCTGGCCGGTCTCGATCATGCGGGCGGTGTTCTCGGATCGCTCCAACAGGCGGAACATCCAGAAGAGGCCATTTGCGGTTTTGCCTAGCATCGCATCAGTCCTCCAGCACCCAAGTGTCCTTGGTGCCGCCGCCTTGGGATGAATTCACGACCAGCGATCCCTTTTGCAGCGCAACACGGGTCAGACCACCGGGCGTGATGTCGATCTTGTCCGGGGAGACCAGCACGAACGGCCGCAAATCCACGTGGCGTGGGGCCAACCCCTCGCGGGTGAAAATCGGGACGGTGGACAGCGCCAGCGTTGGCTGGGCGATGTAATTGTCCGGCTTCGCGCGCAGCTTCTTTTCGAACGCGCGCAGGTCTTTCTTGGTGGCTGTTGGCCCGATCAGCATCCCGTAGCCGCCCGAGCCATGCACCTCTTTGACGACCAACTCGCTCAGGTTATCGAGCACATGGGCCAGCGCATCCGGGTCCGAACAGCGCCATGTCGGCACGTTCTTCAGGATCGCTTTTTCACCCGTGTAGAACTCCACAATCTCGGGAATGTAGCTGTAAATCGCTTTGTCATCCGCGATCCCGGTGCCGGGTGCATTGGCAATCGTGATGCCACCCGCCCGGTAGACATCCATAATGCCCGGCACACCCAGCGCGCTGTCGGGGTTGAAGGTCAGCGGATCAAGGAAGTCGTCATCGACCCGGCGATAAAGCACATCAATCGGCTCGTAACCTTGGGTGGTGCGCATCGCGATACGGCCATCCACAACGCGCAAGTCATGCCCCTCGACCAGTTCGACACCCATTTTGTCAGCCAGAAACGAATGCTCGTAATAGGCCGAGTTATGAATGCCCGGCGTCAGCACCGCCACACGGGGCGGCCCGCTGCAATTCGGAGGCGCGCAGGCCGCAAGCGAGCGTTGCAGCGCTCGCGGATAGCCCGACACGGCGCGCACTTTGTTCTGGCTGAAAAGCTCCGGGAACATCTGCAGCATCGTCTCGCGGTTCTCCAGCATGTAGCTGACACCGGACGGGGTGCGGGCATTATCTTCCAGCACAAAAAATTCGTCATCCCCGGTGCGCACCAGATCGGTGCCGACGATATGCGTGTAGATACCACCGGGCGGCGTGACGCCGATCATCTGAGGCAGGTAGGCCTCGTTCTGGGCGATCATCTCCTTCGGGATACGGCCCGCGCGGATGATTTCCTGACGATGGTAGATATCGTGCAGGAACGCGTTGATCGCCCGCACCCGCTGTTCAATCCCGCGCGACAGTTTTTGCCATTCGCGCGCCGCGATGATGCGGGGAATAATGTCGAAGGGGATCAACCGTTCTTCGGCCTCATGGCGGCCATAGACGTTGAAGGTAATGCCCATCAGGCGGAACACTTCTTCGGCCTCGCGTTGCTTGGCCCGCAATCCCGCCAGATCCTCTGCTTTAAACCAATTGTCGAATTGCGTGTAGGGCGGACGCACTGTGTCTCCCGCCCCATTCATCTCATCAAAGTAGTTTTGCATAAAGAGTAGCTTGCACCTTTTGGTTAAGAAACATCAACGCAATTGCAGTGTTTTCGTTCCTCCCGCCACCTAACGCTCTATTTTTAAGCAGCTTTTCCTATCGCCATCGCCCCTGTCTCAGCGGGAATTATTTCCGAGTTTTTTTGTCAAGTTACTTGCAAATGCCTGAGAATCCGTTATCCGATTATTTTTATCAGGAATCTGATTTAGGGAGCTATCATGCGCTTTTCGACCAAGACATCTCTCATGGCCCTTGCCGCAGTGGCAACGACCGTGACAGCCATCCCCGCTTACGCCGAGGGAGAGCTAAACCTCTATTCATCCCGTCACTATGACACCGACGAACGTCTCTATTCGGACTTCGAGGAAATGACGGGCATCACCATCAACCGCATCGAGGGCAAGGCCGACGAACTGATCACCCGGATGGAAGCCGAGGGCGCGAATTCGCCCGCCGACATCTTCCTGACGGTCGATACGGTCCGTCTGACGCGCGCCAAGAACCTTGGCCTGTTGCAGTCCGTCGAAAGCGACGTTCTGGAAACCCGCATCCCTGCGTATCTGCAGGATGAGGACAACCAGTGGTTTGGTTTCTCGCAGCGCGCGCGCATCCTGTTCTACGACAAGGAAGCGATCGAGAACCCACCCCAGACCTATCAGGACCTCGGCAATGCCGAGTATGAAGGCCAAGTCTGCATCCGGTCCTCCACCAACGTCTACACCCAGAACATCGTTGCCGCTCTGGTCGATCACTTGGGCGAAGACGCTGTCAAAGGCTGGGCGGAAGCCGTTGTCGGCAACTTTGCCCGCGCGCCTCAGGGCGGTGACACCGACCAGCTGCGCGGCATTGCGTCGGGCGAGTGCGGCATTGCCATGTCGAACACCTATTACTACGCCCGCGCGCTTCGCAAAGGCGACAGCACCATGTCCGAGGCTGATCTCGCGCGCATCGGTTGGGTCTTCCCCAATCAGAACGATATCGGCGCGCATATGAACATCTCGGGTGGCGGTGTGGCCGCAAACGCGCCCAACAAGGACAACGCCGTGAAGTTCCTTGAATACCTCGCCTCCGATCAGGCGCAGGAATATTTCTCGGCCGGTAATGACGAATATCCGGGCGTGCCGGGTGTGGGTCTGTCCGAGTCCGTCGCCGCTCTGGGCATCTTCCGCCCCGACGTGATTGATCTGTCCGACATCGCCGACAATATCGACGCCGCTCAGAACATTCTGAATGAGGCTGGCTGGGAATAAACCCACCTCAAACCACGTGACAAGGCGCGGCTTCGGTCGCGCCTTTTTTCATGTCTGTGCGAATATCCGTCAGGCATGCTCTGCAAAAACGCACATCTTTTGCACTTCGGCAGTCAGATTTCTCGTTTATATGTGGGCTATTGGATGTCCGTGATCGGCATTCGTCAGCAAAAGAGGTTTTCTTATGCTCCGCGCCTGTCTCGTCATTCTATTGGTCCTTCTTGGGGTCGCCACCGTTCAAGCCCAAGACGCGCCCAAACTCGTCAAGCTGGTCAGCGTCGACACCAATGCGCCTAAGACAACCCGGCAGTTTTTCGGCCATGTCGTCGCCCGCGAAACGGTAGACCTGGCGTTTCAGGTCAGCGGACAGATCGTCGAGATTCCGATTATCGAAGGAGAGCCTGTCGCCAAGGGCGCCTTGCTTGCCCAACTTGATCTTGAGCCGTTCCAGCTGGCGCTCGATCAGGCGCGATTGCAAAAAGAACAAGCGGATCGCACCCTGAGCCGGCTTGAGCAATTGCAAGGCAGTTCGGTCAGTCAGGTCAGCGTTGACGACGCCGAAACCCAGGCCAAACTGGCTGAAATCGCCGTGCGCAACGCCGAACGCTCACTTGAGGATGCGACGCTGACCGCGCCGTTTGATGCGCTTGTCGCCGCCCGCAGCCAACCGAATTTCTCGACCGTGTCCGCCGGAACGCCCATTGCCCGCCTGCATGATATGTCCGAGCTACGGATCGAGATCGACGTGCCCGAAGTCCTCTTCCAGCGCGCCGGTAACGACCGCGACGTCGAGCTCTGGGCCGAATTTCCCGCCATTGACGCGCGCTATGATGTCGAGCCGCGCGAGTTTAACGCCGAAACCTCGCAGGTTGGTCAGACCTTCCAGATCACCCTTGGCATGGCCCCGCCCGAAGACGTTGTGATCCTGCCCGGTGCCTCTGTCACCGTCTACGCAGTGCTCAACAACGGCCCTGCCTCCGTGCGTATCCCCGGCTCTGCCGTGGTCAACACCCAGGATGGCACCCCGCAAGTGATGACTTTCACGCCCGACACGGACACCGAAGGCACAGTCACCGCCACCCCGGTCGAGATCACGCCCGCCGATGATGGCAGCATCAACGTCATCTCTGGCCTTGAGGCTGGTCAGGAAATCGTCGCCAGCGGTGCCAATCTGCTCAGCGACGGCGACCGCGTCCGCCGCTTCTCCGGCTTCTCGAACTGAGCCGCCTGATGGAAATTGCACGCACGTCCATCAACCGCCCGATCCTGACTTGGCTTCTGATCCTCGGCTGTCTGCTAGGCGGTATCTGGGGCTTTTTCTCGCTGGGCCGTCTCGAAGATCCGGCCTTCACCATCAAAACCGCCGTCGTCATCACCGAATATCCCGGGGCCAGCGCCCAACAGGTCGCCCGCGAAGTGTCAGAACCGCTGGAATCCGAAATCCAGAAGATGTCCGAGGTCAAAGAGGTCCGCTCTGTCAACCAGCCGGGCCTGTCGCGTGTGACGGTCGATATGAAAGACCAGTATGACGGCACCGAACTGCCCGAGATCTGGACGAAGCTGCGCAACCGCGCAAACACCGCCCGCCTTCCCAGTGGCGCCGGCGTGCCTTTCGTCAATGACGGCTTTGGCGATGTCTTCGGTATTTATTACGCCGTCACCGCTCCCGGCTTTTCCGACGCCGAAATCTACGAACTCGCCACCTTCCTGCGCCGCGAATTGCTGACTGTCGAAGGCGTGGCCGACGTCAACCTTTCAGGCGTCCCGAACGAGGTGATCTATGTCGAGCCTGACCTTGTCGTCAGCACCAACCAGAACGTTCCGCCCGCAGCCGTCGAGCGGGCGATTGCCAATGCCAACTCTGTTGTTGATGGCGGCTCCTTGCAAAGTGTGGAAGGCCGTACCCTGATCCAAGGCCCCGAAGGCAACGACTCCGTCCAAGCGATTGCAGGCCTCACCGTGGGCGTCGGGGGCGAGGTGCTGAACCTCTTTGACTTCGCCAATGTCTACCGCACCCGCGAGGAAAACCCCGACCTCATGATCCGCTACAATGGCGAGGACGCGTTCACCATTGGTGTGGCCGGTCTTGGCTCTGAAAACATCGTCGATGTGGGCCACCGCGCCGATGACAAGCTTGCAGAACTTGCCCCGCAGATCCCCCTAGGGGTTGAACTGCACCCGATCTATCAACAGCATATCGTGGTCGAGGAAGCCTCTAACAATTTCCTCGTAAACCTTGCCATGTCGGTCAGTATCGTCGTCATTGTGCTTGCGCTTTTCATGGGCTGGCGCGCCGCGATTGTCGTCGGCACGACCTTGCTTTTGACGGTCGTCGGTACGCTATTTTTCATGTCGATCTTCTCGATTGAGATGGAGCGGATTTCACTGGGCGCACTTATTATCGCCATGGGGATGCTGGTGGATAACGCCATTGTTGTGGCCGAAGGCATGCAAATCTCCATGCGGCGGGGGCAAACCTCGCGCGATGCTGCGCAAGACGCCGCCAAGAAGACACAAATCCCGCTGCTCGGCGCCACGGTCATCGGGATCATGGCCTTCGCGGGGATCGGCCTCAGCCCGGACTCCACCGGCGAGTTTCTGTTCTCGCTCTTCGCGGTGATCGCGATCTCGCTTTTGCTGTCATGGGTGCTGGCGCTTACCGTGACGCCGCTGCTGGGCCACTACTTTTTCAAGCAAGGCACTGAAAGCGATGACGACGCTTATGGTGGCGTGCTGTTCCGCGCCTACGGCCAGCTTTTGCGCGCCTGTCTGCGGCTCTGGTGGCTGGTAATCGCGGGGCTTTTGGCCATCACCGTCGCCTGTTTCATGATGTTTGGTCAGATCAAGCAGCAGTTCTTCCCCGACAGCAACACGCCCCTTCTGTTCGTGCACTACAAGCTGGCGCAAGGCGCGTCGATCCACGAGACCTCTCGCGATCTGACCGTGCTGGAAAACTGGCTCGCCGACCAGCCAGAGGTTGTCTCGACCACCGCTTATGTCGGCGACGGGGCTGCGCGCTTCATGCTGACCTATCAGTCCGAAGACCCGAACCCCAGCTATGGCCACATCATCGTGCGCACGGAAACAATCGACACCATCGCCGCGCTCATCGACCGGATGGAGGAGTTCTCGGCCACGACCCTTCCGCAGGGCGAGTTCCGTGCCAAGCGTCTGGCCTTTGGCCCCGGTGGTGGTGATCCGATCCAGGCGCGGTTCTCCGGCCCGGATCCTGCCGTGCTCCGCACCCTCGCGCTTGAAGCCGAAGACCGGCTGACGGCAGCGTCCGACAATATCCTTGCCCCGCGCATCGACTGGCGCGAGATGGAGCAGGTGCTGCGCCCGATCTACGCCACCGACCGCGCGCAAGAGGCCGGTATCACCCGTGACAACATCACCGACACAATGCGCTTTGCGACGACCGGCATCAGCTCGGGCGTCTACCGCGAGGGTGAGCGGCAGATCCCGATTATCCTGCGGGCCGATCCCGACGCCGATCTGCTGCTGACCGATCACGTCATCTATTCCGAAAGTGGACAGGCTTTCGTGCCTTTTGAACAAGTGACCGACGGGCTGCGCTTTGAGGCGCAAAACACCCTTCTGATGCGCCGCGACCGGGTCTTCACCATCACCGTGGGGGCCGACATTCCCAAGGATTTGACCGCCGCGCAGGTGCAGGCCGAGGTGCAGGAAACCATCGACACGATGCCCCTGCCCGCAGGTTACAAAATGGAATGGGGCGGTGAATATGAAAGCTCCGCCGATGCGCAATCGGGTCTGGCCGCGCAATTGCCCGTCAGCGCGCTGATCATGGTCCTGATCTCGATCCTTCTGTTCAACGCTTTGCGTCAGCCACTGATTATCTGGCTGCTGGTGCCGATGTCCGTCAACGGGGTCAGCCTTGCGCTTTTGGGCACCGGGCTGCCCTTCACCTTCACCGCATTGCTGGGCCTGCTCGCGCTGTCGGGGATGCTGATCAAGAACGGGATCGTGCTGGTGGAGGAGATCGACCTCGTGCGCGAGGACGACCCCAAGACGCCCCTGAAAGAGGCGATCGTCGCGGCCTCCACCTCCCGCCTGCGCCCGGTGATCCTTGCCGCAGCGACGACGATCCTGGGGATGGTTCCGCTGATCTGGGACGCGTTCTTCCAGTCGATGGCCATCACGATCATGGGCGGTCTGGCGTTTGCGTCGATCCTGACCCTCGTGGCAGCCCCCGTCTTCTACTACGCGTTCTTCATGCGCGAGGCAGCACGACAACCTGAGGCGTCACAAACCGCCTGAAGGGATCACGCAGAGGCACGCTCGATCAAGCGGCACGGGATCCAGATACGCTCTTCCACAGGCTCGTTCTGAGCCACGATCCGCGCGATCACATCCGTGGCGCGGGCGGCCATGGCCGCGACGGGCAAGCGGATGGTGGTCAGCTGACTGCTTTCCCACCCCGCCATCGGAATATCGTCAAAACCGATGATCCGAAGATCGTTCGGAAGGCGACCACCTGACAGGCTGCGCAGCCGATCCATGAAGCCGATGGCAAACAGATCATTCGGGCACAGCATCCCGTCGCACTCCGCCGCCGCCGCTCAGGCGCAGGAGGTTACTTGGGATCTGGCCCTGCTGGGCAGCCCCGCATTCCGCGTCGCAGGGGAGAGCTTCGCAGAATACATCAACGAAAACAGCGACGGCAAAATGGAGATCACGGTGCATAATGGCACGCTGTCCCCGTCGCGCGAAATCCTCGACAACTTGTCGATTGGCGCGTTCGAGCTGGGCTATGTGATCTCCAGCTATCATCCGGGCAAGAACCCGTTGATGTCCGTGCTTGATCTGCCCTTCCTGCCGCTGCCCACCATGGAAAAGCGCGCCGAAGTGGCCGAAATGCTGTTTGAGAACGAAGACATCAAGGCCGAGTTCGCGCGCTGGAACACGGTGCCCGTCATGGCTGTCGTTCAACCCAATTACGAAGTGATGGGCAAAGGCAACGCCCCTGAGACACTGCAAGCCTTTGATGGCATGCGGATGAAAGCCACCTCTGGCATCGGTAATGCGCTGGCGACCTATGGCGCAAGCCTCGTCTCAGTCAGCGGACCTGAACAGTACAACGCGCTGCAAACCGGCGTGATTGATGCCGTTGCCGCAACCCCGTCGGCCCATGGCGGCTGGAAGCTCTATGAGTTGTCGGAATGGTATACGACCGGAATGGAGGCAGGCTCTGCCCATGTGACGCTTGTCGCCAATGCCGATGCGTGGAACGCACTGCCCGACGATCTCAAAGCGCTGGTCGATGAGGCCAAGGCCCACGCCTATGCCGAAACGATCAAGGCCCAAAGTGCCACGTCAGCGCGGTATGAGCCCGCCTTGGTCGAAGCCGGTTTGAAAAAGATCGAGGTCTCGCCAGACACGATCATTCAGTTGCGCAACGACGCCGCCCAGCCGGTGTGGGACACCTTTGTCGAGGATGTCTCTGGCAAAGGCCTGCCCGCGCAGGAAATCCTCGATATCGTCTTGCAGGCGGAATGATCTGAACCGGTCGGGCGCGGCTCTTGTCGCGCTCTGCCCCCTTTTCCCGCGCCCCTGACCCGACAGACCCGCAGCGCATGGCTGCGAAAGGATGCTTATGCTCAAAACACTGGATAACGGGTTGATGCGGATTGAACTCGCGACCGCTGTGCTGGCCGGGATAACGATCTTCGTCATCATGCTGCTGGTCACATCCGAGGTCCTGATGCGGCGCCTCTTCAACAGCCCCATTCCGGGGCAGGTTGATTTCACCTCGCTCTCGATGGTTGCGTTCAGCTTGCTCTGCATCTCGTATTGTTATCGCCAAGCCGGGCATATCCGCATGGATATGCTGCAGAAATTCACCTCCGGGCGCCTGTCCTGGATGACCCATCTGATGGCCACGGTGATCGGCCTTTTCCTGATTACGGCGATCCTTCCCGGCACATGGACGCATTTCATGCGCGCGTGGTCCCTTGGCGACACGACCCTTGGCGTGGGCTTTCCCACATGGCCGTCCAAACTGGCCGCCCCGGTCGGGCTGGGCATCCTATGGCTCAGGCTGACGCTGGAGCTTTGGGTGTTCGGGCGGCTTGTTCTCAACCCCGATCTAGAGCCAGTGGGCGTTCCGCGCCCGCCGGACCCTCTCGAAGATATGGACGCGTAAGGGTAAGCTCATGGATCCCACAACAATCGGTGCCCTCGGCTTTCTGGGCCTTATCATCATGGTGATGTCCGGCGTGCATATCATGTTCGCCACAGCGATCACCGGCTTTTTGGGCATCGTCGCGCTCAAAGGCTGGGACGTGGCGGTGAATGTCGCGGGCATCATCCCGCACAGCACCGGCTCGAACTATCTGTTCAGCGTTTTGCCCATGTTCATACTGATCGGCTTTTTCGCCCATTCCTCTGGCATGGTGCAGGGGGCCTACCGCGCCGCACGCGCATGGATGGGCTGGTTACCGGGCGGGCTTGCCGTCTCCACCGTGCTGGCCGCGGGCGCGTTTGGGGCGGTCTCCGGCGCAAGCCAAGCAACCGCTGCGGTCTTTGCGCGCGTCGCGATCCCCGAATTGCTGAAGCTGAAATATAACCCAACGGTGTCTGCAGCTGCTGTTGCCGCGTCGGGAACGCTAGCCTCACTGATCCCGCCCTCGGCGGCACTGGTCGTCTACGGAGCCATCGTCGACGAAAGCATTGGGCGTTTGCTGCTGGCGGGCTTTATTCCGGGCATCTTCTCAGCACTGCTTTACGCAGGCTTCATTCTGCTGCGATTCTCCGTCAGCCCCGAACTGGGCCAACCCATCAAGGGCATCAGCTGGGGCGAACGCGGTGCCTCCATCGGAGGCATCCTGCCCATTTTCCTTGTGATGCTGATGATCCTCGGTGGTATGTCGACGGGATGGACAACCCCGACCGAAGCAGGCGCAACAGGTGCCGCCATCGTCTTCACCTACGCGCTCTTGCGCCGCAAGATCACCCTGTCGGGCCTGAACACATCGCTGATCGAGACGGCAAAACTCACCGTCATGATCTTCTCGACCTTCTGGGGCGTCTTCATCTTTGCGCGCTTCCTCGCCTTCACGCGCCTGCCGACAGAGATCGCCGAATGGCTGGTGGCGCTGCCGTTTTCCTCAACCTCGATCCTTGTCGCCATTCTGGTGGGCTATGCGTTTCTGGGCATGTTCCTCAGCGCCTCTGGCATGATGCTTTTGACATTGCCGGTGATCTTTCCAGCCATTGTCGAGCTGGGCATCGACCCGATCCTGTTCGGCATCCTTGTCATCAAGATGGTCGAGATCGGGCTGATTACCCCCCCTGTCGGCCTGAACGTCTACGTCGTCTCGGGGATCAGGCCCGACATACCCATCAACGGTATCTTCCGGGCAATCTGGCCTTTCGTGCTGATCGACGTGCTGACCGTTGCCCTGCTCATCATGCTCCCCGCCATCACGCTTTTCCTGCCAACGCTCGTTCTGGGCGCAGGCTAGGCCCTTCAGAAAAGGACATCTGCCATGCCTTTTGATATCCGTTCGGAAACCTTCACGGATGCGGTGCCCAAAACGGGCAAGCTCGAAAAGATCGCGGGTGATCTGGGGTTTACCGAAGGCCCGATCTGGCACCCTGATGACGGGTATCTGATCTTTTCGGATATTCAGGAAAGCCACCAATATAAGTGGCACCCCGATAGCGGTTCGCAGGTCTTCCGCACGCCGTCCAACCAATCGAACGGCAATTGCTTTGACACCGAAGGCCGGGTCATCACCTGCGAGCATGCCAGCTCACATCTGGTGCGCCACGATCATGGCGGCAAGCGCGTCACAGCGATTGCCACGCAGTATGATGGCAAAGAGCTGAACAGCCCCAATGACGTGATCTGCGACAGCAAAGGGCGCATCTGGTTTACGGATCCCAGCTTTGGCCGCATCCGCGAGGATCTGGGCATTCTGCGTGAACAGGATCTGCCCTATCAAGGCGTCTTTCGGCTGGATCCGGATGGCACGCTGACGCTCGTTTGCGACGACTTTCAGCAGCCCAATGGCCTTTGCCTCTCCGCCGATGAGACGCGCCTTTTCGTCAATGACAGCTGGGGCGGACATATCCGCGTCTTTGATGTGGCCGAGGATGGCGCGCTTTCCGACGGGCGTGTCTGGGCCGATGTCACGGGCGAGGGGGACGGCGTGCCAGACGGAATGAAATGCACAACCCAAGGGCATATCCTGTGCAATGGCCCCGGCGGCGTGCATGTCTTTGATGCCTCCGCCAATTGCCTCGGCGTGATCCTGATGCCTGAAAAATCTACCAATTTCTGCTTTGGCGGGCCTCAGCTGCGCACCCTTTTCATCACCGCCTCGACCTCCGTTTACCGGATCGAAACCCGTTTGACCGCCCTGCCCATGATCCCAAAGGATACAGCCTCCCAATGACCGACTATGGCATTCCCCCCAGCATCGAAGACACCAAGACCGCGACGCTGATCCACCCGTCTGTGCAGACCCGCCAGAAGGGTGGCACGCTGGTCTCGGTCAGCACGCGCAGCCATCGCTGGATCATCGACGAGCCGGAAAAGAAAGGCGGGACCGACCTGGGTCCAACGCCGCTTGAATCGCTTTTGGGGTCGCTCGCCGGGTGCGAAAGCGTTGTCCTGCGCCTTGTGGCCGAGGCGATTGGCTTTGCCTATTCAGACCTTCAGATTGACTGCGAAGGCACCGGCGACATGCGCGGCGCGCGCGGCGTCAAAGGTGTGCGCCCTTACTTCACGGCAGTCAAAATGGTGATCGAGATCACAACCGACGAGCCACCAAACCGCCTTGAATTGCTCCGCCGCAATGTCGAACAGCGCTGCCCGGTGATGAACCTTTTCGAAAGCGCCGATGTGGAGATGGATGTGACGTGGCGCGCGCGCCCCACCGCTCAGGATCGCTCTGCATGACACGCATTTCCCCCGCCGATCCGGCCAGCTACTCAGACGCCGTGATCTATGGCCCCGAGATGACCACACCCGTCATCCTGCGCCGCATGGTCCAGCATATCGCCAGCTACGCGGCGGGGTGTCTGTATTGCCAAGCCCACACTGCCAAGATTGTCGCCACTCTCAGCGAAGACGACCAGAAGATGGAGGCGATCTGGGAGTTTGAGATCCACGCCCTTTTCTCTGAACCCGAGCGTGCAGCCTTGCGATTTGCCATGGCTGCGGCCTCGGTCCCCAATGCCGTCACCGACGAGATGATGGACGAGTTGCGCACCCATTTCAGCGAGGACGAAATTGTCGAACTGCTGGCCTGTGTCTCGGTCATGGGCTTCATGAACCGCTGGAACGACAGCCTTGCCACAACGCTTGAGGACGGCCCGTGCGACGCCGCAGAGCGGACCTTGGGCAAGAAAGGTTGGAGCGTGGGTCAGCATGGGTAAATGCTTGCCCGAAGCGTAAAATCTCGATGCTTTGAAAATTGGTCGGGCTGAGAGGATTCGAACCTCCGACCCCCTGCTCCCGAAGCAGGTGCGCTACCAGGCTGCGCTACAGCCCGACCGTGCGCGCGGCATATGACAGCCCCGCGCGCTTGGCAAGACCTGACGCGCCCTTCACGGACCTCTGTCTTCGGTGGGAAGCGATTGGCTGACGCGCGGGCCAGTACCGGTTTCCACCCGGCTGCGGGTGCGCAGAACCGGCCGGTTCTCGGACCCGCCACCGCGGCTTTCGCGCAGCACAATGTAAAGGCCCGACGCGATGATGACGGCGGCCCCAATCGCCGTCATCTGGTCGATGCGCTCGTCAAAGAAGAACACGCCAAAGACCGACGCCCAGATGATCTGGCTATATTGCATCGGCGCGACGATCACCGCCTCGCCCGCCTTGTAGGCCCCGATCAGGCAAAGCGCGCCCACAAAACCCAGCACCGCGATCGACGCCATCATGCCAAATTCTTCAATCGGCACGGGCTTATAGACAAAAGGCAGCAGCGCGCCCATCACCACGAAATTCGCAATCATCGGATAAAGCATCATCACCGCCGTGCGCTCGTCCCGCCCGATCTTGCGCACGATGATCGAGGCAAACGACCCGCCAATCGCCGCCGTCAGCGCCGCCAGATGCCCCAATTCCAACTCAGTAGAGCCGGGTTGCAGCACGATAATCACACCCGTCAAACCCACGATCACAGCGATCCAGCGCCGAATGCGCACGGTCTCGCCCAGGATCGGGATGGCCAGCACGGTGATCAACAACGGCGCCGCAAACAAGATCGCATAGACCTGCGCCAGCGGCAGGGTCGAGAACGCGTAAAACGCCGAAAAGCCCGTGATCACCGCCGCCGTTGTGCGCGTCAGCGTCCACCACGGATGCACCGGGCGCAGATGCCCCTCACGCGCATCGCGGATCAGCATGAACATCACCATCGGGATGCCGAAAAGCACGCTGAAAAAGACGATCTGCACCGGGGAATAGCTGCCGCCCAGCAGTTTCACGATCACATCATGGGTCGCAAAAACAGCAAAAGCCGCAAGGGACAGCAAGGCACCTTTCAGGTTCGGACTCATGTGGGGTCTCGCAATGTGAGGCGTGGTGTCAGCCTAGAGACTTGCCTCCAGCGCCGCAATCACCGCATCGCCCATTTCAGATGTACTGGCTGGCGTACCGTCACCGCTTTGCATCAAATCCGCGGTGCGCGTCCCATCGGCCAGCACTTTCTCGACCGCCGTCTCGATCCGCGTGGCTTCCTCACCCTGATCGAAGCTGTAGCGCAGCGCCATGGCAAGGCTCAGGATACAGGCACACGGGTTCGCTTTGCCCTCACCGGCAATATCGGGGGCCGAGCCATGCACCGGCTCATAAAGCGCTTTGGGCCCTCCGTTCTCCATCGGTGCGCCAAGGCTGGCGGACGGCAGCATACCCAGCGATCCGGTCAGCATCGCCGCCGCATCCGACAGCAGATCACCGAAGAGGTTATCCGTGACGATCACGTCAAACTGCTTGGGCGCGCGCACTAACTGCATAGCACCTGCATCGGCATACATGTGGCTCAGCTCGACATCCGGGTAGTCCTTGTCATGGACCTCTTGCACGACCTCGCGCCACAGGATGCCGCTTTCCATCACATTGGCCTTCTCCATGGAGCAGACCTTGTTATTCCGCCGCCGCGCCAGCTCAAAGGCCGAGCGCGCGACGCGATCAATCTCGGATTCCGTGTAGCGCTGGGTGTTGATCCCGACGCGCTCATTGCCCTCGGTGGTGATGCCACGCGGCTCACCGAAATAGATGCCCGAGGTCAGTTCCCGCACGATCATCACATCAAGCCCGGCCACCACATCGCGCTTGAGGGACGAGAAATCAGCCAAAGCGTCAAAGCACTGTGCCGGGCGCAGGTTGGCGAACAAATCCATTTCCTTGCGCAGCTTCAGCAAGCCGCGCTCGGGCTTCACGCTGAAATCCAGCGTGTCGTATTTCGGCCCGCCGACAGCGCCCAAAAGCACCGCATCGGCGGCTTGGGCTTTCTCCAGCGTTTCGTCGGCCAGCGGAGTGCCATGCACATCATAGGCTGCACCGCCCACCAGATCCTCGGTCACGTCAAAGGTCAGGTCGCGCTTGTCGCCCAGCCATGCGATGACCTTACGCACCTCGGTCATCACTTCGGGGCCGATACCGTCACCGGCGAGGATCAAAAGCGAGGGGTTGGTCATGGCGCGCATCCTTTGAATGTCAATCGTGGCTTGAGGTATCCACGTTTGCCGGAACGGTCAAGGAAGCGCGATGTCCACCCAGATCAACGCATGACGGCTGGCGTCATCCCCCTCGGGCCAATGGATGCCCGCATCGGTGATCGTCAGCGACGCCGCAGGCAACACATAGTCCACCCGCAAAGGCCCGGTCTGCTCGAACACAACGCTGTCGGTTCCTGGCAGCGGATCTTGCAACGCCGGATGCGCCAGCAGCCGTTGCATCGCCTCCGACCGCCCATCGCCGCGCGCGGGGTCAAGGTTTGCGTCACCTAGCAGAACCGGCGTTTCCACCGCGCTCAAACGCGGTAGCCAGAACAGCGTTTCATCCGCGTTGCGCCTGCCATTGCGGTCCTCTGGTCCGTCGAAAACAGGGGGCGTGGCGTGGTAGGTCAGCAGGGTCAGAACCGTGCCGCCCACCGTCACCGGCACCTCCCAATGGGCGGTCGTGGACAGGCGCTGCACGTCGCGCGCTGCCTCGGTCAGCACGTCAGGCCCATCCCAAAGACCGGCCTCAAGACTGCTCCACAAAACGTCTGAGTGATCGACGACCCCGCCTTGCTCGAACGGATAGCGCGACAGGACCGCCATGCCGCCCTGCCCGTGAAACGCCCCATAGCCTTGGGCATCCTTTTCGGTCCCCAAGCGCCGGTCATCATTCAGATCAAGCCCTGTCGACAGCCCGGTATTCGGCACGCGCGCAAAGTGATGCGCATAAGGCCGCGCCAAACCGTCCGAGAACGCTTTGAGCGCCGCACCTGTCAGGTCATAGTCAAAGCTCTGCACCGCCAGGATGTCGGGGTTCACCGCATTGATCGCCGCTTGGGCCGAGGCCACGTCCGCCTCCCCCTTCAGGATATCGCGCAGCAAAAGGCCAGGGCCTTTGCGTGCCAACTCCGTGTTGAACGTGGCGATCCGCACAGTCTCGGCACTGGCGGGCAGTGCCAAAAGGCAAAAGATCAGGCCGTTTGCAGCTGCTCTTTTTGCGCCTGCGCATAGGTCCGCTTGCGCTTTTCCTCGATCATCGAGGCAACGCGTCCCATCGCGATACCGCGCATGAAAAGGGAAGCGGGAAGGAAAGCCCATGCAGTCATCGTCCAGATCAAAGTGTGCGGGTTCGACATCGACACCGGGTCAAAGATGTTCGAGGCCAGCTTCACAATTGCTGGGATCAGGAATGGCAGCAAAAACCCTAACGCAATGTTAATGCGTGCATCACGATTGAGCCGCTCCACCACGTCCCCCCCTGCTGTGGGGTCAAACGTGGGCAAGTTCACCCAAACATTGAACGCGCCCGAGCGGGTGGGCCAGCGGTTCACGCCCAGCGCCATCACAAAGACGGTCAGGGAGAGCAGCGAAATCAAGTAGCTCAGCCCCGCCGCCGTGCGCACATCTGCAATCAACGCAGCATCCGTCTGGTCGGGCATCATCAGTACGACAAGGCGTACCGGCGAATAGGGGAAATCAATCGAATGGCCGATGATCGTGCCGACAGCCGTCACAAACTCGGTCATCGTTGTCGGGTTGTCATGGCCACGCATGATCACCGTCAGCAATAGAACCGTCGCGAAAAGCGAGCCGAACCGCACGCGGTTGAACGGCGGCGCGTCCCGAAACTCCACAAGGCCGGGATAGCTGGAGGCGTATTCCACGAATGTCAGCACCGCCCCGAAGATCGCCACCAAAGCGACGATCTGCTGCGCATCCGAGCTGGCGCCCGGCAATAGCATAGACGGCGTTACAATCAATAACACCACAAGAAGTGCGCGCGCGATGGCGCCTGGTAGTCGTGAAACCACAGCCCTAACCCTCAACTTGGTCTGACACGATACGATGCCGCGCCGTTGTCCCAACTTGATCGCGCCTCTCGACGCTACCTCAATTGAAAACAGTGTGGCGACAAACCCCTCGCACCGCAACTTACTGTTTAAACAATGATAAATACTGTGGCTTTTTCATGGTGAAACTGGTGCGGGAATACATCAATTCCGCGCAACTCTCGGGGCAGTCTAGACTTGGGATCAATATGTTGGGGATGGCGTCGGGTCAGACCCAAGGCCGGGCCTGAACGGCTGTTTCCTCAAACGCATCAATGCTTGCGGCCTTCTCCATGGTCAGACCGATATCATCGAGCCCTTCCAGCAGGCAGCGCCGCTTGAACGCGTCCACCTCGAACGGATAAGCAGTGCCATCCGATGCAGTAACCGTCTGGGCCTCCAGATCGACCGTGATGCGCGCGTTCGCGCCTTTCTCGGCGTCGTCCATCAAGGCATCCACCTGCTCTTTGGGCAGCACGATCGGCAGAATGCCGTTCTTGAAGCAGTTGTTGTAAAAGATATCCGCGAACGAGGTCGAGATCACGCAGCGCACCCCGAAATCCAGCAGTGCCCAAGGCGCGTGTTCGCGCGACGAGCCGCAGCCGAAATTATCGCCCGCCACGATGATCTGAGCATCGCGATAGGCGGGCTGGTTCAGCACGAAACCCGGGTTCTCGTTGCCGTCCGCATCATAGCGCATCTCGTCAAACAGGTTCACCCCAAGGCCCGAGCGTTTGATCGTTTTGAGGAACTGTTTGGGGATGATCATATCGGTGTCGATATTCATCAGCGGCATCGGAGCCGCAATCCCGGTCAGTGTCTCGAACTTGTCCATCTGGCGATCCTTTCGCGTCTTGTCGCGCTGATACGCGATCCAATGCAGCGCGGCAAGATCATCAGGGCGTCTTGAAGGTCAGCGCCGCCCAGAGCGATTTCCACACCGGGTCCGTCTCAGCCTCCGGCTCAAGCGGGATCATCATGACCGCATCGACCAGATATTCCGTGCCGGGCTCTACCGGCAAACTGACACGCCCCTCTGCATCCGTCTGGAACAACGTGACTGTCACCGTGTCATCCGCCGCCTTGGCGAAAAGCTCGACTTGAGCGTCCGCGCGCGGCGCGCCTTCATAGAGCACCTGCACAGACAAACCATCGCTCAGATCATCCGTATAGGGGTTCGCCAACGCCACGATCTCAGTGCGCAGACCGACCGGGCGGTCCTGCCCGGCCCCATCCCCCACCGCGATCAGCGCTTTGGCAAAGCGACGATAGCTTTCCTTGAACCCATCCTCAGGCAGACCCCGCGCCGCATGATCCGCCAGAACCCCCGACAACGCCTTATGAGCAACAAACGCCTCGAACTTCTCCCACTCGCGATAAGTCAGGGTGTTGTCGGTGGTTTCGTGCACCACGATCCACAGCCCCGCCTCTTGCAACGCGACGTCCAAAGCCGGGTTATCGCCTGTGCGCGCAACAACCGCCTCCACCGCGTCACCACGCACCAGATCAAACCGCGTCACCTGCCGTTCGATATAGCTGAAGGCAGGCCCTTTGAACTCCTGCCCAACGCGCAAATGCGCGACCGCATCCTCGCCCGTGGCGATCTGGTAGCGCTCTGGCGAAATCCAGAACTCATGGGCAAAAGCAGGCTGGACGCCCAGCATAAAACAGAGAACTGTGAGGCAACGTAAGACCATGAAGAGGGCTCCAAAATGAGAACTGGGTTGAGGGTGGCATGGGTCACCTTAATGTCAATGCTGCTAAGCTGGGCAACGCTATCACAAGCCCATGAGGTGCGCCCCGCCGTTGCCGATATCATCGTGGGCGACACCGCCGCCGAGGTCGAGATGCGCCTGACGCTGGAACCCCTTGTGGCCGACATGGACCTCAACGGATTGGCTGACACCGACAACAGCCCCGCAGCGGCAGATTACGACCGCCTGCGCGCGCTGGAACCTGCTGCCCTTGAGGCCCTGTTCCGCGAAGGCTGGCCCGGGATCGCCTCTGACATCACGATGACTGTGGGCGAGACACAGGTGACCCCGGAACTGGGCGAGATTACCATTTCGCCAGAGCCGGATCTTGAACTGCCCCGCGACGCCACGATCAGCTTCCGCATTGATCTTCCGGAAGGCGACGCCCCGGTCGTCATGGGCTGGGCCTCTGAATACGGGCCTCTTGTGGTGCGCCAGGGCGAGGGTGAGGGCGCCTATACGGCCTATCTGACCCAAGGCGCCGTGACCGAACCGATGCCCCGCGAAGGTGTTGCACAGGTCAGCGCGATGGCCGCATTTGTCGACTATCTGATCATCGGGTTTGAACACATTATCCCGAAAGGCCTCGACCATATTCTGTTTGTGCTGGGGTTGTTCTTCTTCTCGCTCGCGATCCGTCCGCTGCTGATCCAGGTGACCACCTTCACTCTGGCGCATACGATCACGCTGGCCATGGCGACCCTCGGTGTCGTCACCGTGCCGACCAGCATTGTTGAGCCACTGATTGCGCTGTCGATTGTCTATATCGCGGTCGAGAACGTCATCGGTGGGTCGATCACCTGGCGACGAACAGCGGTGATTTTCGCCTTTGGCTTGCTGCACGGGCTTGGCTTTGCGTCGGTGCTTGGCGATATCGGCCTTGATCCTGCGCGCTTCATCAGCGGGCTGATTGCCTTCAATATCGGGGTTGAGTTCGGCCAGCTTGCCGTCATCGCCATCGCCTTTGTTCTGATTGGTATCCCGTTCGGCAAGAAGCCTTGGTATCGCGCCTATATCGCTGTTCCGGCGTCAGTCGCGATTGGTTTGGTCGGGGCCTACTGGACCATCGAACGCGTCTTTTTCTGACGTTGGATTGAGGTATTTTTAGACAAAAGAAGGGGAGGCGGGATCGCCCTGCCCCCCTACCGAGTGGGTTAAGATTAAATGCCGAGCGCGTGGAGGAATAGCTCCGGCACGATATGAATTGATGGTTAACCGAGCGCGCGTTGTGAGCTGAGACGCAGCCCGCGTTAACCTTAATATCGGGCTAAGAGTGCGCCCTCTGATGGGGCGCTTGGTATTATGTTAAGTTTGAAAAGCTGACATCCAAGGCCCGTTGGCGGGGCTGATCAAAAGGGCGGTTTCGCATGCGAAACTCCTGTCAGCGGAGGCATCACCAATCACATGCGTTTCGCGCGCGAAACGGTGTCTAGCGCGCGGCGCTCCTTTTGAGCTGAAGGCTTAGTTAAGCTCGCGCACGTCGGTCAATTTGCCGGTCACTGCCGCCGCCGCCGCCATCGCAGGCGACATCAGATGGGTGCGCGATCCGCGCCCCTGACGGCCTTCGAAGTTGCGGTTTGAGGTCGAGGCGCAGCGCACCTCGGGCCCCAGTTGGTCGGGGTTCATGCCAAGGCACATCGAGCAGCCCGCCAGACGCCAGTCAAACCCGGCCTCCTTGAAGATATCGGCCAAGCCTTCTTCTTCCGCTTGCAGGCGCACCAGACCCGATCCGGGGACGACCATCGCCATGATGCCGTCTTTCACCTTCTTGCCTTTGACGACCTCGGCTGCAGCGCGCAGATCCTCGATCCGTCCATTGGTGCAGGACCCGATAAAGACCGCGTCGACATCGACGTCTTGCAGCCGCGTGCCGGGGGTCAGGCCCATATAGGCGAGCGAGCGTTTCGCGGCGTCGACCTTGCCGCCATCAAACTCTGCCGGGTCGGGGACGACACCGGTGATGGGCAGCACATCTTCGGGGGAGGTGCCCCAAGTGACGACGGGCGCGATGTCTTCGCCTTTGATCGTGATGACCTTGTCGAAATGGGCGCCCTCGTCGGAATAGAGCGTTTTCCACCACGCAAGCGCCGCTTCCCATTGCGCGCCTTTAGGGGCGTGGGGGCGGCCTTTGACGTAGTCGAACGTGGTCTCGTCAGGCGCGATCAGACCCGCCCGCGCGCCGCCTTCGATGGCCATGTTGCAGACCGTCATGCGGCCTTCCATGGACAGATCGCGGATCGCCTCGCCGCAGTATTCGATGACATAGCCCGTGCCGCCCGCGGTGCCGGTCTCGCCGATCACCGACAGGGTGATGTCCTTGGCAGTCACACCGGGGCGCAGCTTGCCGGTGATCTCGACCTTCATGTTTTTGGATTTCTTCTGGATCAGCGTTTGGGTGGCCAGAACATGCTCCACCTCGGAGGTGCCGATGCCGTGGGCCAATGCGCCAAACGCGCCGTGGGTCGCCGTGTGGCTGTCGCCGCAGACGATGGTCATGCCGGGCAGGGTCCAGCCTTGCTCGGGTCCGATGATATGGACGATGCCCTGACGGATATCGTTCACGGGATAGTAATGCACGCCGAACTCGCGGGCGTTCTTGTCGAGCGCCTCGACCTGAATGCGGCTTTCCTCGTTGTCGATGCCTTTCTCGCGGTCCCATGTGGTGGGCACGTTGTGATCGGGCACGGCGATTGTCTTTTCCGGCGCGCGCACCTTGCGACCCGTCATGCGCAGCCCTTCAAAGGCTTGCGGGCTGGTCACTTCGTGAACAAGGTGGCGGTCAATATAAAGCAGGCAGGTGCCATCCTCGGCCTCATGGGCGAGGTGAGCGTCCCAGATCTTGTCGTAAAGTGTCTTTGGCGCGGACATGACAATGCCTCCTCATAAGCTGGAGGGGTGATATCGCGCCACCCGCGCGCCTTCAAGATCAAGAGTGATCCGGATGCTGCGCTGCTGCGTAAAGATGTGTATGAAGCAGCTTTTCAAGAAGACATCCGCCACGCGGACCATCCATCTGGGCCTGATCGGCCTGATGTTCGTCACTGCCTTAGCCGTCATTGCGGAGGCTGAAATGTATCGTGGCTACGAGACACCCCCCTATGAGGTCGTGCGTGCCGATGGCAATGTGGAATTGCGCGAGTATCAGCCGCATTTGCTGGCCGAAGTGACCGTGCGGGGCAACCGCTCCAGCGCGATCAGCACCGGTTTTCGGACGCTTGCAAACTATATCTTCGGCGGCAATGCGGAAGATCAGAAAGTATCGATGACCGCGCCGGTCGCGCAGACCCCAGGCGCGGATGGCACATGGAAGATCAACTTCATGATGCCGTCGGAATATACGCTTGAAACGCTGCCCGAGGCGGAGAACCCCGCCATTCGCTTTACCGAAGCGCCGAAAGAGCGTCAGTTGGTCATCGCCTTTCCCGGTCGCGGCACGGATCGCAACCTGACCAAGCACGCCGAGAAGCTGCGCGCCCATGCGGCGTCCGAAGGGCTGCAGATCGCCGGTGCGCCGCGCTATTACTTTTACGACGATCCCTTCACGCTGCCATGGAACCGGCGCAATGAAGTGGCGTTTCTCGTTCAGTAACAACGCCGTTGCGCCCATCCCCCGACCCGTGCGACGTTTGAGCTGAGGACAGGGATCGGGATGGAACCAGAAGAAGTAGACGCACAAGCAGAAGACGTCACCGAAGAGCTGTTGGACACCGGCCAAGAGCTTTGGATGCAGATCGGCACGTTTGCAGAGTCGCTCTTGCGGCCGTGGAACGCGTATCAGATCGGCATCGCGGTGGCGTTGTTCCTGCTCGCCCATCTGCTGAACCGATTTCTTGCCCCAAGCCTGCATGAATGGATGCGCAGCCGCGAAGGCTGGCCAAAATGGCGCATCCGCTTTCTGGTGGTGGTGCATCAGCGCCTGAGGGCGATCATCTTCGTCACGCTGATCTGGGCGGTCGTCTTCGTGATGCGCGAGGTGACATGGCCCAGCCGATCCTATATCCTGAGCGTGATCGCGACGCTGGCCTTTGTCTGGCTGGCGATTGCTCTGCTGAGCCGCCTGATCCGCAACAAGTTCCTCAGATCGCTGATCCGATATGGCTTGTGGATTTTCGCCACCCTGCAAATCCTTGAGCTGACGGACACCGCCACAACGATCCTCGACAGCGCCGCCGTCACCTTTGGCGAGACGCGCATTTCGCTGCTGTTAATCATCAACGCCGTGGTGATGCTGGGCATCCTGTTCTTCGGGGCGCGCTTCATCTCGACCACCACGTCCGAGCGTATCCGCTCGAACGAGGAAATCTCGCCTTCGATGCGCGTGCTGGTCGTCAAGGCTTTGCAAGTTCTCCTCTATGGCGCGGCGTTCTTTATCGGGATGCGGGCAGTTGGTTTTGATCTGACCGGGCTTGCGGTGCTGTCGGGTGCCATTGGCGTGGGCCTTGGCTTCGGCCTACAAAAGGTGGTGTCGAACCTTGTGTCGGGCGTGATCATCTTGCTGGACAAGTCGATCAAGCCCGGCGACGTGATCAGCCTTGGGGACACGTTCGGTTGGATCAACTCGCTGGGCGCGCGCTATGTGTCGGTCGTCACACGGGATGGTAAGGAATATCTGATCCCGAACGAGGATCTGATCACCGGGCAGGTGGTCAACTGGTCTCACTCCAACGAATTTGTGCGGCTCGATATCTATTTCGGCACCGCATATGGTGACGATCCCCACAAGGTCCGCGCCATCGCGATTGAGGCCGCAATGAGTGTAAACCGGGTGCTGAAAGACTACCGCAAACCGGTCTGTCATATCGTCGGCTTTGGCGACAGTTCGGTCGATTACATCCTGCGGTTCTGGATCAAGGACCCAACCGGAGGCCTGACCAATGTGCGCGGTGCCGTCTATCTGGCGCTTTGGGACGCGTTCCAGGCAGAAAATATTTCGATCCCGTTCCCGCAGCGCGAGATCAGGATGTTGGGTGAAGAGCCCGCAAAAGCCCTAGATTAGGTAGAGTTTCTAAATTGCGAATAAGTCGCAACTGCATTGACTTTGCGAATGGTTTGCAATATCAAGTAAGCGTTCTAACTCTATTTCATCTTCGACTTCTTCTGAAAGGATGCCGACCCGATGCTGAGTAAACGCCACTTCTTTGCGACGATTTTTGCCGCTGGCCTGACCCTGAGCGCCGGAATTGCGGCCGCTCATGACAAGCTGAATGTTGTGACGACCACCGGGATGATCGGGGATGCCGTCAAGGAAGTGGGCGGCGATCTGGTCGAGGTGCGCACGCTGATGGGCCCCGGTGTGGACCCGCACGCTTACCGCCAGACGCGCAGCGATATCGTGGCGATGGCCAATGCCGATCTGGTGCTGTGGCATGGCCTGTATCTGGAAGCGCAGATGGAGGGATTTCTGGGCGAATTGGCCGGTCAGACGTCAGTCGTGGCTGTGGCCGAGCAGCTGCCGCGCAACCTGCTGATCGGGCATGACGATTACGACGACAAGTTCGACCCGCATGTCTGGATGAACCCGAACCTATGGGCGCTGGTCGTGGCAAACGTGCGCGACGCGCTGATCGTGCAGCAGCCCGCCCATGAGGAAGATTTCCGCGCCAATGCAGATGCGCATTTGCAGGATGTGCAAGCGCTGGCAGGCTATGCGAGCAACGTGTTGGGGTCGGTTCCGCCCGAAAGCCGGGTGCTTTTGACGGCGCATGACGCGTTCAACTATTTCGGCTCGGCCTACGGGTTCGAGGTGATGGGCATTCAAGGCATCTCCACCGAATCCGAGGCGGGTTTGCAACGCATTTCGGAGCTGGTCGATATGCTGGTCGAGCGTAATATCCGCGCGGTCTTTGTGGAAAGCTCGGTGTCGGATCGCAACATCCGTGCGCTGATCGAAGGCGCTGCCGCCGCGGGCCATACGGTCGAGATCGGGGGCGAGCTGTTCTCGGACGCGATGGGTGCGGCGGACACATATGAAGGCACTTACCTGGGCATGATCGACCATAATGTGACGGTCATTTCCCGCGCGCTGGGCGGTGAAGCGCCTGAGCGTGGCATGGCGGAGATGTTGAACTGATGACAGCCTCCACCCCCCTTTCCCTGGCTGCAAATGACGGGCGTCCTGTGCGCGATATCGCTTTGGCTGATGCGCCTTTGGCGATCCGCGGCATGACCGTGTCTTATGGCGAGAAGCCTGCGGTCTTTTCGGTCGATGCGACGTTTGAAGCGGGCAAGATGACCGCGATTATCGGGCCGAACGGGGCGGGCAAATCGACGCTCTTGAAGGCCGCCTTGGGGGTTGTTCCGCGCCTGTCGGGCGAGGTCAGCGTGTATGGCGCGCCACTTGCGACGGCACGAGACCGGATCGCATATGTACCGCAGCGCGCGAGTGTTGATTGGGATTTCCCGACGACCGTAATCGACGTGGTCCTTATGGGGCTTTACCGCAAGACAGGTCTTCTGAGCCGTCTGACCGGGGCGCATAAGGCCAAGGCACTGGAATGTCTGGACCGCGTCGGCATGGCTGATTTTGCGGATCGTCAGATCGGGCAATTGTCTGGCGGGCAGCAGCAGCGCGTTTTCCTGTCGCGCGCCTTGGCGCAGGATGCCGACCTCTATCTGCTCGACGAACCCTTTGCAGGCGTCGATGCCGCGACGGAGCGGGCGATTATCGACGTGCTGGCCGCATTGAAAGCGGACGGCAAGGCGGTTGTTTGCGTGCATCACGATCTGGCCACGGTCAGCAGCTATTTCGACAATGTCTTTCTGATCAACGTGCGCCGGATTGCGGAAGGGCCAGTCACCGAGGCCTTTACGCCTGAAAATCTGCACGCCACCTATGGCGGGCGGTTGGCGACGAGCCATATCGACCAGCTCGATCTGGTCGCCGGAGCCTGATGGACGCCTTCCTCAACGCGCTCTTTCTGGGCGCTGGCTATAACGCTGCTTTGGTGGGGATCGGGGCCGCGTTACTGGGATTTGCAGCGGGCGCATCGGGGACTTTTCTTTTCTTACGCAAACGCGCCTTGGTGTCGGACGCGGTGGCGCACGCAACTCTGCCGGGCGTCGGGCTGGCGTTTATCGCCATGGTCGCGCTGGGCTTTGACGGGCGCAGCTTGATCGGCTTGCTGGCGGGATCGGCCGTAACAGCGGCGATCGGGTTGGTGCTGGTCGAGTGGATGTCGCGCAAGACACGGCTTTCGGAGGACGCGGCGATCGGCGCCGTCCTGTCGGTGTTCTTCGGCATCGGGATCGTGCTGTTGACGATCATTCAGACGATGAGCCAAGGGCGGCAAGCCGGTTTGGAAGGCTTCCTGTTGGGGTCTACGGCGGGCATGCTGTTTCAAGACGCGGTGGTGATCGCGATTGGCGGCTCGCTCGCCGTGGCGGCGACGTTCGTGTTGCGCCGCCCGATGACCCTCGTGGCGTTTGACCCGGAATATGCCGCCGCCTCGGGCTACGATGTGCGCAAGATTGATCTGGCGATGATGAGCCTGGTGATGGCCGTCACGGTCATTGGGCTGAAGCTGGTCGGGCTGATCCTGATTGTGGCGATGTTGATTATTCCGGCGGTCACGGCGCGATTCTGGACCGAGAAAAGCGACACGGTGATCTGGTCGGCAGGCATTCTGGGCGCGGTGTCGGGCTATGTGGGTGCTGCAATTTCGGCGTCGGCGCCAGCGCTGCCGACAGGGCCGATCATCGTGCTGGTCAGCGCTGCGCTTTTCACCTTCTCGCTGTTCTTTGCACCTGCGCGGGGTGTTGCGGCTGCCGTGATCCGCAGGCAGCGGTTTCAAGCGCGGGTGCATCACCGTCAGGGGTTGCTGGCGCTGGCGCGGCAGGAGCCGATCCACGACAAACTGACGCTCAAAGTGCTGGGCCGCGATGGGCTGATCCGGCCCGATGGCGTGGCCACAGATGCGGGCCGCGCCAAGGCCGCGAAAGTTGCGCGGGATGAACGCCGCTGGGACGTGGCGCGCGAGGTGCATAAGGATGTGAGCCTCACCGGGCGCTATGACGGGCTGACGCCAATTGAAGACGTCTTCACGCCAGACGAAATCGCCCAGTTTGATGCGGTGATCGGCAAGCCCACCGCCGTGGGAGGCGCCTAGATGGGAAACGAATTTGTCCAATTCTCACTGACGCCGATCCTGATCGGCATCCTCGCCTCGATCGCCTGCGCGCTGCCGGGCAACTTTCTGGTGCTGCGCAAACAGGCGCTGATTGGCGATGCGATCAGCCATGTGGTTTTGCCGGGCATTGTCGTGGCGTTTCTGATCACCGGAAGCGTCGCGGCGGTTCCGATGCTGCTGGGCGCGGCGGGTGCGGCCATCGTCGCCGTGATCCTGATCGAGGCGATCAAACGCCTGGGCAATATCGAACCGGGGGCCGCGATGGGCGTCGCCTTCACCTCGCTCTTTGCGGGGGGCGTTTTGCTGTTAGAGCAATCGGACACCTCGACCGTGCATCTGGACGTGGAACACGCGCTGATGGGCAATCTGGAAAGCCTCATCTGGTTCAAGGCGCTGGGCTGGTCCTCGCTCTGGGACCCCGAGGCGCTGGCGGGACTGCCGGATGAGTTGATCCGCATCGCGGTGGTTTGCGCGCTGGTCACGGTGGTGACTGTCGTGTTCTGGCGACCGTTGAAAATCTCGACCTTCGATGAAAGTTTTGCGCAATCGCTGGGCCTTCCCGTGGGCGCGATTGGCTTTGGTTTGGTTGTGACGGCGGCGGTGGCGGCGGTTGCGGCCTTTGATGCGGTTGGCTCCATCATCGTGATCGCGATGTTCATTTGTCCGCCCGCCGCAGCCCGTCTGATGACCAACCGGTTGGAGACGCAAGTGGCGTGGAGCATCCTTTTCGCCACGCTGTCAGCCATCCTTGGCTATGTCTTCGCAGGCTACGGCCCGCTGTGGTTCGGCGCGCAGAACGCCGTGAGTGCGGCGGGGATGATCGCTGCTGTCTCCGGCGTGATCCTGGGGTTGGCCTGCCTCTTCGGCCCCTATCGGTCCCGCATCGGTGTGGGCCGGGAAGAGGCGATTTAACCGACTAAAACGCTCGACTTTCTGGTGGGTTTGGGGGTATCCCAAGCCGATGGCCGTTATAGAGACACCGCATACCGAACGCCCCAGCGCTGCGCGCAAGTCCAGCCGTGTGACAGCGCTGGGCATTGGCGCAGCGGTGCTGGCCGCGCTTTGCCTGCTGCCGATGCTGGCGGTGTTCTATGCCGCGATCACGACCGGCACAGACACGCTGAACGCGCTGAGCCAGACGGTGCTGCCGCGCTATGCAGGCACGACGCTGATCCTTGTCATTCTTGTGGCGCTTGGCACCTTCGCGATTGGCACGGGCGCGGCATGGCTTGTCACCATGACAGATTTCCCCGGTCGCCGCTTTTTCGAGATCGCATTGGTCATCCCGCTAGCTTTTCCGGCCTACGTCATGGCCTATGCCTACACCCATGTGCTGGATCACCCCGGTATCGTGCAATCGACCCTGCGCGACGTCACCGGATGGGGCCCGCGCGATTACTGGTTCCCGGAGATCCGGTCGATCGGCGGCGCGGCGCTAATGCTGACACTGGTGCTCTATCCTTACGTCTACCTGTTGGCGCGTACCGCCTTCATGGGCCAAAGCGCCAGCACGTTTTTTGCCGCGCGTGCGCTGGGCAAAACCCCGTGGCAGGCGTTCTTTCAGGTATCTCTGCCCATGGCGCGACCCGCAATCGCCGCAGGTGTTCTACTGGCCACGATGGAGACGATTGCCGATTTCGGCACAGTCTCCTATTTCGGCGTGCAGACCTTTGCGACGGGCATCTACACCAGCTGGATCGGCATGGGCGACCGGGGGGCCGCCTCGCAACTGGCGCTGGGCCTGCTGGCCTTCGCGCTGATCCTTGCCGTGCTGGAACGGCAAAGCCGGGGCGAGGCGAAGTACCATGCGAGCCGGATCGAAACGATGGGGCGTTTGCACCTGACCGGACTGCGGCGCAAGGGGGCTGTGCTGCTTTGTGCACTGCCGGTGCTGTTCGGGCTGATCCTGCCGACGATTGCACTGGTGCTGATGGGCATCGGGTCCGAGCAGGATCTGCTGAGCCGTCGCTATATCGGGTTTCTGCAAAACTCTCTGTCCTTGGCGAGCCTTGCAGCGGTGCTGACAGTCTGCGCCGCCGTCGTTCTGGGCTATTTCCAGCGGGTGCATCCCGGCGGCAAGGCAACCGCCGCACTTTACATCGGACGGCTGGGTTATGCCGTACCAGGCGGCGTGATCGCTGTGGGCTTGCTGGTGCCCTTTGCTGCGTTTGACAACGCGGTGGACGCATGGATGCGCGCAACCTTCGATATCTCCACCGGGTTGTTGCTGACCGGGTCGATCTGGTTGCTGATTGCGGCCTATATGATCCGGTTTCTGGCGGCGGCACTCGGCTCCTATGAAGGTGGTCAATCGGCGATCAACGCGAATATGGACGCAGCCTCGCGGGTGTTGGGTAAAACCACCTACGGCACGTTCCGCCGGGTGCATTTCCCGATCCTGACGCCCGCGCTTTTGACCGCAATGCTGATCGTTTTCGTGGACGTCATGAAGGAACTGCCCGCGACGCTGATCATGCGCCCATTCAACTATGATACGTTGGCCGTGCAGGCCTACCGCTTGGCCTCCGACGAGCGGTTGGAGGGGGCGGCGGTGCCAAGCCTTGTAATTGTCGCGATGGGGCTGATCCCGGTGATCCTGCTCTGCCGTCGCGTGGGGCGCCAACGATAAGACATATTTACCGGTGAGTATAGAAAACATAACGTCTTTCTATCGCGCCGGAGACCCCCATGACAGCCACACTCAAGCAGCTTGAAACCTTTGTCTGGGTCGCTGCCTTGGGCAGCTTTCGCCGCACAGCAGACAAGCTGAACACCACGCAGCCCAATATCTCGGTCCGGATTTCGGGACTGGAAGCGAGCCTGGGTGTAAAGCTCTTTGATCGGGATGCGGGATCGGTCACGCTGACGGCGGCGGGGACCAGTTTGCTGGAGCCTGCGCAGCGCGTACTGGACGCAGCGGATGCATTTGCCGAGCAAGCCGGGACGGCCGCGCGACAATCCGGCGTGATCCGCCTTGGGGTGACCGAGATCATCGTGCAAAGCTGGCTTGGCCGCTTCCTGAAAGAGCTGCGCGCGCTATACCCCGAAACAGTCGTGGAACTGGTCGTCGATCTGTCGGCAGAGCTGGAAAAAGACCTGACCGACCGCGCCCTTGATCTGGCCTTGATGAACGGCCCGGTGCCGGACCCGGCGATCCACAGCGTTGCTTTGGGCGACGTGCCGCTGATGTGGGTGGCGGCACCTGAGATTGCAAAGACGGTAACCGGGTTGGACGCGGTCTCCCGTCACCCGGTGCTGACATTTTCGCGCAAAACCGTCCCCTATGCAGAACTGGCCGCCTATTTTCGCGACCATCCCGCCGGGCCGGTGCGCCTTGTGCCGTCCAACAATCTAGCCGCCTGCGTGCAGATGACCGTCGACGGGTTGGGCATCGCCGCCCTTCCGCGCATCCTGATCAAAGACGCGCTGGCAGGGGGGCGGCTGGTCCCACTGGATGTCGATTGGTGCCCTGCCCCGCTGCGCTTCACGGCGTGCTACGCCCATACGCCCTCAAGGTCGGTCGTGCGCAACGCGGCAGAGCTGGCACAGGCGATTGCACTGGAAGACATGCGATAAAGAGCATCTATCACTTCAATATAAATGAATAATTAGAAATGATCGCAAGGCACGGTTAGGCTGATCGGGTTCCTCTTGCGAAAGGCTCCCCCATGCCCGCGTCTTCCGTTCGTCTTGGCGTTGATATCGGCGGCACATTTACCGATGTCGTGTTGGAGCATGGGACGGCCCAATATTCCACCAAAGTGCTGACGACCTATGCCGCGCCAGAGAACGCGATACTGGACGGAATGAGACAGGTTTGCGCCAAAGCAGGGGTCACGCCGGATCAGATCACCCAGATCATTCACGGCACCACATTGGCAACCAATGCGCTGATTGAGCGGCGCGGGGCGAAGACGGCTTTGATCACGACGCAAGGGTTCCGCGATGTGATCGAGATGCGCACCGAATCCCGGTTCGAACAATATGATTTGAACCTGGAACTGCCTGAACCTTTGTTGCCACGTCAGTCGCGCTTTACCGTGGCCGAGCGGGTCAGTGCGTCGGGCGAGGTGCTGATCGCGCTGGAGCGTGCCGAGGTGGAAACGCTGGCAGATCGCATCGCCGAGGCCGGGTATACAAGCGTCGCGGTGGGGCTGATCCATTCGTATCTGAACGACGCCCACGAGCAGATGATCCGCGCCGTTCTGGCCGAAAAACTGCCCGATGTGATGGTGTCGCTCTCCTCGGAGGTCTCACCGCAGATGCGCGAATACGAGCGGTTCAACACGGTCTGCGCCAACGCCTATATCAAGCCGCTGATGAAAAGCTATCTCAGCCGTCTGGAAGGGCGTCTGGCCGAGGAAGGCGCGCTCTGCCCGATCTTTTTGATGCATTCCGGTGGCGGAATTATCAGCCTTGAAAGCGCGGCAGAGTTTCCGGTTCGGCTGGTGGAATCCGGCCCCGCGGGGGGTGCCGTCTTCGCCGCGGATATCGCCGCGCGCTACGGGTTGGACAAGGTTCTGAGCTTCGACATGGGCGGGACCACCGCGAAGATTTGTCTGATCAAGAACCAGACGCCGAAGACCAGCCGCGTGTTTGAGGTGGCGCGGACATATCGGTTCAAGAAAGGCTCTGGTATGCCCATCTCAATCCCCGTGATCGACATGGTCGAGATCGGCGCAGGCGGCGGGTCGCTGGCTCATGTGGATGCGCTGCGCCAGATCCGCGTGGGGCCGGAAAGTGCCGGGTCCGAGCCGGGGCCAGCCTGTTACGGGCGCGGCGGCGACCGGCCTGCCGTGACCGACGCGGACCTGATTTTGGGCAAGCTTGACCCGGATAATTTCGCAGGCGGGTCGATCCAATTGCATGCCGATCGCTCTGCGACAG
The DNA here is from genome assembly GCF_020177595.1 of Cognatishimia sp. MH4019. Lineage (GTDB taxonomy): Bacteria > Pseudomonadota > Alphaproteobacteria > Rhodobacterales > Rhodobacteraceae > JAHTBL01. The sequence goes on from NZ_JAHTBL010000002.1 coordinate 312,120, forward strand.
CGCTTGAGGAAACACTCGGCGCACCGTTGGAGATGGACGCGCAAACGGCAGCCTTCGGTTTGGCCGAGGTCGTGGATGAAAACATGGCCAACGCGGCGCGGGTTCATGCCGTCGAGAATGGCGAGGATTTGGCCGACTACACGATGATCGCATTCGGCGGCGCCGCGCCGTTGCATGCGGCACGGTTGTGCGAAAAGCTGGGCGTCGCGCGGATGCTGGTGCCAACGGGCGCGGGCGTCGGGTCGGCCATCGGATTTCTCCGCGCGCCCTTCAGTTTCGAAGCGAACCGCAGTCTTTACATGAAGCTGTCGGGCTTTGATGCGGACGCGATCAAAGGATTGCTGAGCGATTTGACGGCAGAGGCGACGGCCTTCGTGCGGTCCTGCGATGCGCAGGCCGAGATCCTGACCGAAACGAAAGTCTATATGCGCTACACCGGACAAGGGTGGGAGATACCGATCACCCTGACGCCCGCGCAAGCCACCGCCCCCGATGCCGAGACTTTTTTGGCGCTGTTCGAGGCGGATTATGCTGCCCTCTTCGGGCGTGTCGTGGACGGCATGGATGTCGAGATCACGGTCTGGGCTGTGAACGCAACGACCCCGCAAGCACAGGTCGCACCGGTCGCGCTGGCACAGGATGCAGGCGCGGCACAGGCAAGCGGCACGCGTGTTCTGTTTGACCCGGCTATGGGCGCTGCGGCGGATGCGCAGGTTGTGGACCGCGCGGCGATGGCGGTGGGGCAAACGGTGCAGGGGCCGGCTGTGATCACGGAAGACGAGACGACGATTGTCTTGCCCCAAAGCAGGTATGCCATGGCACAACCGGACGGCACGATTGATATCAGGGAGGCAGGCTAATGACCTCGACCGTGGCCTATCAGGTGATGTGGAACCGGCTGATCTCGGTCGTGGAAGAACAGGCGCAAGCGCTTGTTCGAACAGCCTTTTCGACGTCTGTGCGCGAGGCGGGGGATCTGTCCGCCGGGGTCTATAACGCAGATGGCTTGATGCTGGCCCAAGCGGTCACGGGCACGCCGGGCCATGTGAACGCGATGGCCGATGCGGTGGCGCATTTCATCCGCCGCATTGGGGCCGAGAACATCTTTGAAGGCGATATCTACATTACCAATGACCCTTGGGAAGGCACGGGGCATCTGCATGATATCACCGTGGTGACGCCCTCTTTTCACAACGGGCGCCATGTCGGATTTTTCGCCTGCACCGCGCATATCGTGGATATCGGCGGGCGCGGGTTCGGCGCGGATGCGGCGAGTATTTTCGAGGAAGGCCTCCAAATCCCCATCATGAAATTTGCCGAACGGGGCAAGGTCGATCGGACGCTGATCCGAATCGTCCGTGGTAATGTGCGGGAACCCGATCAGCTGGTCGGCGACATGTATGCGCTGGCAACCTGTAACGAGATTGGCCACCGCCGTTTAATCGAGATGATGCAGGAGTTTGCGCTGCAAGATCTGGACGGCATCGCCGCGTTCATTCTTGAGAATTCGCGCCGGGCCACGTTAGAGCGGATCGCGGCGCTCCCCCGCGACTGCGCGGATGGGGAGATGGTGATCGACGGGTTTGATACGCCAATCACATTGAAGGTGAAGCTGGCGGTGGAGGCAGACCGGATCACTTGCGATTTCGCAGGCACGTCTGGCTTGGACAAGAAAGGCATCAACGTGCCGCTCGTCTATACCAAGGCCTATGCGTGCTACGCTTTGAAATGCGCGATTGCGCCGGAGATTCCGAACAACGCCGCGTCTTTGGCGCCGTTTGAAGTGACCGCGCCAAAGGACAGCATCGTGAACGCCGTGCACCCCGCGCCAGTCGCGCTGCGGCATGTGATCGGGCATATGATCCCAGATACAGTTTACGATGCGCTTGATAAGATATTGCCCGAGACCGTGCCTGCCGAGGGAGCCGGGTGCTTGTGCAACTTTCAGGTCTCCCTGCGGCCCCGTACCGATGCGCCTGCGCCGGATCATGCGCGGCGGGCCGAGGTGCTGACGTTCAATTCAGGCGGGGCGGGCGCGCGGCCCACGGTGGACGGGCTGAACGCCACGGCCTTTCCTTCGGGTGTCATGACGATGCCGATTGAAGCGACCGAGCATACCGGCCCGGTGATCATCTGGCGTAAGGAATTGCGGCCCGACAGTGGCGGGGCTGGCAAGCATCGCGGCGGGTTGGGGCAGTTCATGGAGGTGGGCGCGACCGAGGGGCATGAGTTCGACTTTCAGGCCATGTTCGACCGCGTCGATCACCCTGCGCGGGGACGGCAAGTGGGTGGCGCGGGTGCCTCCACGACAATCGCGCAGGATGACGGCACGCCGATGCGCGGCAAGGGCAAGCAATTCGTGCCCCATGGGCGGCGTGTGCAATTGGCGTTTCCGGGGGGCGCCGGCTATGGTCCGGCCTCTGAACGCGACCCGGGTTTGGTGAAACGCGATCTTGCGCGGGGCTATATCTCGGCCCAGTCTGCGCAACAGGATTACGGGCTGTCAGAGGCGGATGTAACCGCCGTTCTGGACGCCGTCCGCAACGGAGAGATGCTATGACCGCGCCGCAGAAAACCAGCTATGATGTGGTGATCGTGGGCGGCGCGATGATGGGCTCCTCGACCGCGTGGTTTCTGACGGAAAACCCGGATTTCGACGGCTCGGTTCTAGTGATCGAGAAGGACCCGACCTACGAATTCGCCTCGACCACGCACACAAATTCCTGCATGCGCCAGCAGTTCAGCACCGAGATCAACGTGCGGATTTCGCAATTCGCCGCTGATTTCGTGAAGAATTTCCGCGCCTATATGGGCGGGGATGAGCGGGTGCCAGAGCTGAGCATCCAAAGCTACGGCTACATGTATCTGGCCGACACCGACGCCTTTGCCGACACCCTGCGCGAGAATATCAAGGTGCAGCATGCCGCGGGCGCTGGCACGGTTCTGATGACACCCGATCAGATCAAGCAGGCCTATCCGTTCTACAATGTGGACGATATCAAGCTGGGCTCGATCAACACGGTCGATGAAGGCTATTGGGACGGCATCACCGTCTTCGACTGGTGGCGCAAATCCAGCAAAGAGCGGGGCGTCGAGTACCATACGGGCGAGGTCGTCGCGATGACGCGCAATGCGGCAGGCACCCGCGTGGAAAGCGTCACACTGGCCAGCGGCGCGGTGATCGCTTGCGGTCAGGTCGTCAACGCTTCGGGCCCGCGCGCGGTTGAGACGGCGCGCATGGTGGGCATCGACATTCCGGTCGAGCCGCGCAAGCGCTTCACGTGGATTTTCAGCGCCGAGCAACCGCTGGATCGCGACCTGCCTTTGACGATTGATCCCAGCGGCGTGCATGTCCGCCAGGACGGCAAGACAACCTATCTGGCGGGGGGGCATTCCGACTATGATCCCGCCGTGGCCTATGATGATTTCACGATGGATCACGCGCTCTGGCAGGACCACATCTGGCCGGTCATCGCCACGCGCATCCCCCAGTTTGAGACGATCAAGGTGATCAACGAATGGGTCGGGCACTACGCCTATAACACCTTCGATCACAACGCGATTGTCGGGCCGCACACCCATGTGGAGAACTTCATTTTCCTCAACGGGTTCTCTGGCCATGGGCTGCAACAATCCCCTGCAATGGGGCGCGCAACCGCCGAATGGCTGACCCATGGCGCATTCAAAACCCTTGATCTGACGCCGTTCCGTTATGACCGGATCGTGCGCGAGGAAACCTTTGTCGAGAAGGCTGTGATATGAAACTTGTTCTGACAGGCGCTGCGGGCCGCCTTGGGTCGATCCTGCGCAAACCACTGGCCGATATGGCCGACACGCTGGTGTCCTCAGACATCGCGGAGGGCATTGATGATCTTGCCCCGAACGAGACCTATGTGCAGGCCGATCTGGCCGACAAGGACGCGATCCACGCGCTGTTGGAGGGTGCGGATATGGTTGTGCATTTCGGGGCGATTGGCGACGAGGCCCCGTTCGAGCAAATCATCGGCCCAAATATCATCGGGGCCTATAACATCTGGGAAGCCGCCTATCAGCACGGGCTGCGCCGCGTGGTCTATGCCAGTTCCGTGCATGCGGTGGGGATGTATCCCAAGACGCAAGCACTCACGACCGATACGCCCCATAAACCGGATACGTTCTACGGCCTTGCCAAATGCTTTGCCGAGGATTTGGCGAGCCTTTACTGGGACAAACGCGGGCTTGAGGCGGTCTGCCTGCGCATCTTCTCCTGCGCCGAGGTCAGCAATGCGCGCGCCGTCGGCACTTGGCTGTCCTACCCCGATCTGATCCAGCTTGTGACCCGCGCGATTGATACGCCGGTCACGGGGTTCACGACGATCTACGGCATCTCGAACAATGACCGCGCAGGCGTGGACAATACGGGTGCAAAGTTCCTTGGATACCGCCCGCAGGACAACGCCGAAGCCTATGCCGCCGAGATGTTCGCCAAGGACGGCCCCCTCGACCCGCAGGATCCCGCACATATGTGCCATGGCGGGCCATTTGCGGCGGTGCCTTTGGGCGAAAGCGGCGTTTCGTTGCTGAACCTGAACGAGAACAAAGACGACTAGCCCTTGCAGCACAGCGCTTTTCGGCATAGATGCCCCGCTTCTGCGCCCAGCACGCGCAAAAGTTGAGATTTCGCCAGACGAGTGTTATCTTTGATCTATGCCCAGCGTCGGGGCCCTGTCGGCGTGCCACTCAGGAGGACAATGAACTGTCTCTTTCTGCTCAAGCGGGCAACACCGCTTCCCAAGGCCAGCCGGTAATGGCAGGTCAAAAGGACATCTCCAGCGAGGAGCTCCTCGCACGCATCCTGAAATCACTGGACGACGACAAGGCCGAAGATGTGGTCCAGATCGACCTGCGCGGCAAGTCCGAGATGGGCGACTATATGGTCGTGTGTTCGGGCCGGTCGACCCGTCAGGTCACCGCGATTTCCGAGAAGCTCGTGGATGCGTTGAAACAGGAATACGGACGGCTTTGTAAGGTCGAAGGCAAGGGCGCAGGCGACTGGGTTCTGATCGACACCGGCGATGTCATCGTCCATGTGTTCCGTCCCGAAGTGCGCGAGTTCTATCAGTTGGAAAAGATGTGGCTGCCCGCTGGCGAGCAAGCCCAATCTAACTAAAGATGCGCCTTCATATCTGCGCCGTAGGCCGCCTTCGGGCGGGGCCTGAAGCTGCGCTGATCGACGACTATCTGACACGGTTTGACCGCACGGGGCGGGCCTTGGGCCTTGGCCCTGCGTCTGTCATTGAGGTTGAGGACAAGAAGGGCGGCGGCATGGCGGCGGAGGCCGTGTTGCTGCGCAAAGCCTTGCCCAAAGGGTCCAAACTGGCGGTGATGGATGAACGCGGGAAGGTGATGACCTCGCCTGACTTCGCGACCAAGCTGGGCGACTGGCGCGATACCGGCACCTCCGACCTTGCGATTGTCATCGGCGGCGCTGACGGCATTGCGCCTGACCTGCGCGCCGAGGCCGATTTCGCGCTGTCCTTTGGCAAGATGGTCTGGCCGCATATGCTGGTCCGCGTGATGCTGGCCGAACAGCTCTATCGCGCCGCGTCGATCCTTGCGGGCGCCCCCTATCACCGGGTCTAAAACCGCGTTAGAACGCTCCCAATCACAACAGGAGCAGCCCATGACCAAACCCGTCGTTCTTTGCATCCTTGACGGCTGGGGCGCGCGGTCCGAGACCGAGGGCAACGCCCCCGCTTTGGCCAATACGCCCAACTTTGATCGGATCATGGCGGAATGTCCGAATGCGACGCTGCTGACCCACGGGCCAGATGCAGGTTTGCCCAGCGGGCAGATGGGCAATTCCGAAGTGGGCCATACCAATATCGGCGCGGGCCGCGTTGTGGCGATGGATCTTGGGCAGATTGATCTGGCGATCGAGGATGGGTCTTTCTTCGAGAACGAGGCGATCCTCGGGTTTATCGAGTCGCTGAAAGAGACTGGCGGCACCGCGCATCTGATGGGGCTTTTGTCGGATGGCGGTGTGCATGGGCATGTGACCCACATTGAGGCGGCCGCCCGCATGATCGCCGACGCAGGCGTGCCTGTTGTGTTCCACGCGATTACGGACGGGCGCGATGTGGCGCCGAAGTCTGCGGATCGGTATCTGGCCGGGCTGAACCTGCCCGATGCGGCGCAAATCGGCACCGTGATCGGGCGCTATTTTGCGCTAGATAGGGACAACCGTTGGGAGCGGGTAAAGACCGCTTATGATGCGATTGTTCTGGGTCAGGGTGCGCGGGCTGAAACCGCGTTGGAGCCAATTGAAACGGCCTATGCCAAGGACGTCACCGATGAGTTCATCCCCGCCACTGTGATTGGCGATTACGCAGGGCTTACCGACAAAGACGGCCTCTTCTGCCTGAACTTCCGCGCCGACCGCGCGCGGGAGATTTTGGCGGCGATCTGTGCGCCGGATTTTGAAGCTTTTGACACAGGCGCGCGCCCCAAGCTAGCGGCGCAACTTGGGATGGTCGAATACTCGGATGCGCATAGCAAATACCTCGCCACGGCCTTCCCGAAGCGCGATATCCAGAACACGCTGGGCGCTTGGGTCGCCAAGCATGGTCTCAAGCAGTTCCGGCTGGCGGAAACCGAGAAATACCCCCACGTGACCTTTTTCCTGAACGGTGGCATCGAAGTGCCGGAAGACGGCGAGGACCGCTTCATGCCACCCTCGCCCAAGGTCGCGACCTATGATTTGCAGCCGGAAATGTCAGCGGCCCAAGTCACCGAAAAATTCGTGGAGGCCATCGGCAAAGGCTATGACCTGATCGTCACGAACTACGCCAACCCCGATATGGTCGGCCATACGGGCGATCTGGACGCCGCGATCCGGGCTTGTGAGGCCGTGGATCAAGGGTTGGGCCAAGTGCTGGACGCGCTAGACAAAGCAGGCGGCGCGATGATCGTCACCGCCGATCACGGCAATTGCGAAGTGATGATCGACCCCGAGACCGGCGGCGCGCATACGGCGCATACGACCAACCCGGTGCCGGTTGTTCTGGTCGGCGGGCCGGAAGGTGCAACGCTGTCCGAAGGCCGCTTGGCAGACCTTGCGCCCTCGCTCTTGCAGCTGATGGGCCTCGATCAACCGGACGAGATGACCGGAACGTCCCTGATCCGCACATGATCCGCCCGCTCGTCATATGTTTGGCCCTTTTGGCCGCGCCGGCACAGGCAAACCCGGCTGATGCGGCGCGTGCGGCGGCCGATCAGTTAAACGCCGCTTCCCTTGCGCTGCAAGACGCCGAAGGGCGGCGCGACCGCGTGGCGGCGCTGACGCAAACCGTGCAGGCCTATGAGGCCGGGCTTTCTGCCATGCGCGACGGGCTGCGCCGCGCCTCGATCCGCGAACAGGCGCTGGAGCGGGAGCTAACCAGCAAGTCACGCGAGATTGCGCAGCTTTTGTCGGTCTTGCAGACCATCGAAAGCGCGCCTGCGCCATTGCTGATGATGCACCCAAGCGGGCCGCTGGGCAGTGCGCGTTCTGGCATGATCGTGTCGGATGTGACGCCTGCGCTGCAAGTCGAAGCGGCTGTGTTAAAAGCGCAATTGGACGAAATGCAAACCCTGCGCGTGCTGCAGGAAAGTGCGACGGAAACACTGCGCAATGGCCTGAACGAGGTCCAAACGGCGCGGACGGCCTTGAGCCAAGCGATTTCCCAACGCACTGATCTTCCGCAACGATTCATCGAAGACCCCGTAAAAACCGCGATCCTTCTGGACAGCAGCGAAACGCTGGAAGCCTTCGCCAGCGGCCTGTCAGAAATCCCCGTGGACGGCTCGGAAACCGAAGCGCCCTTCAACCCGATTGCCAAGGGCGACCTGCCGCTTCCCGTGATCGGCCAAGTGCTGCGCCAGTTCAACGAGGCCGACGCCGCAGGTATCCGCCGCCCCGGTATTCTGGTGGCCACCCGCCCGCGTGCACTGGTGACGACGCCCTTCGCAGCCTCCATCCGCTATCGCGGCCCGCTTCTGGATTATGGCAACGTGATCATTCTGGAGCCTGAAGCCGGGGCGCTGGTTGTTATGGCGGGGCTTGGCCAGGTTTACGGCGCGATCGGCGATGTGTTGCCGGAAGGCAGTGCCGTGGGGCTGATGGGTGGCCCTGTTAACACGAATTTGACCGCATCGTCACTCGCGGGTAGCGCCCCTCGCTCAGAAACGCTTTATATAGAGACAAGAGAAGCCAACACGCCCGTGGACCCGTCAAGCTGGTTTGCGCTGACAAAGGAATGAACATGAAAAAGTTCGTGATGGCCGCATTGGGCGGCATTGCCACAGCAACAATCGTGACCACTCAGGTCGCCGGCCCATTGATCGCGCAAGAGGCCGAGAACAGTGCGTCGGTTTATGAACAGCTTGACCTGTTCGGGGATATCTTTGAACGCATCCGTGGCCAGTATGTCGAAGAGGTCGAAAGCAGCGACCTGATCGAGGCGGCGATCAACGGGATGCTGACCTCGCTTGATCCGCATTCGTCTTACCTGTCGCCTGACGATGCCGCCGACATGCGCGTGCAGACGCGCGGCGAATTCGGCGGTCTGGGCATCGAAGTGACCCAGGAAGAGGGCTTTGTGAAAGTCGTCTCGCCCATCGACGGCACCCCTGCCGATCAGGCTGGTGTCGAGGCGGGCGATTTCATCACCCATGTAGACGGCGAAAGCGTGCTGGGCCTGAACCTTGATGAAGCCGTCGACATGATGCGCGGCCCGGTCGGGTCCGAGATTATCATCACCATCGTGCGCGAAGGCGAGGTTGAGCCGTTTGACGTGACCATCGTGCGCGACACGATCAAGCTGACCGCAGTGCGCACCCGCACCGAAGGCGACACCGTTGTTCTGCGCGTAACCACCTTTAACGACCAGACCTCCCCCGGCCTTGAAGACGGCATCCGCGAGCAGGTCGAAGAAGCGGGCGGCATTGAGAACGTCAACGGCTTCGTGCTGGACATGCGCAACAATCCCGGCGGCCTGCTGACCGAGGCGATCCGCGTGTCGGATTTCTTCCTCGACAAGGGCGAGATCGTGTCGACCCGTGGCCGTGACCCCGAAGATGGCGACCGCTTCAACGCGACCCCCGGCGATCTGGCCCAAGGCAAGCCGATTGTCGTGCTGATCAACGGCGGCTCCGCGTCGGCGTCCGAGATTGTGGCCGGTGCCCTGCAAGACCACCGCCGCGCGATTGTCGTGGGCACCAAAAGCTTCGGCAAAGGCTCTGTTCAGACGGTCATGCCCCTGCGCGGTGACGGCGCGATGCGCCTGACCACCGCGCGTTATTACACGCCGTCGGGTCGCTCAATCCAGGCGCTTGGCGTCTCTCCCGATATCATCGTGGAACAGCCGCGCCCCGCTGAGATCACCGAGGAAGAGGAAGAAAACGCACGCTCCCGTTCCGAGGCCGATCTGCGCGGCAGCCTGAACAATGACAGCCTGTCGGAGGATGAAGTCCAGCAGATTGAGGCCGACCGCGCACGGGCCGAACAAGCCGCCGAGCTGCGCGAGGAAGACTATCAGTTGGCCTATGCCATCGACATCCTGACCGGCCTGAACGCGCTGGGTCCGGTTGAGTAAAAAGGAACGGCCCGGGCCTGCGTCCGGGCCACCCAAGATGACCCCCGACGAGATCGCAAAACTCCCCTACCGACCCTGCGTCGGCCTGATGCTGGTCAATGGCGACGGGCAAGTTTTTGTCGCCCAGCGCAATGATCGCTACACCGAAGCGTGGCAGATGCCTCAAGGGGGCGTCGACAAGGGCGAGGACCCCAAAGAAGCCGCCCTTCGCGAACTGTGGGAAGAAACCGGGCTGACCGCCGACACAGTCACGGTCGAGGCGGAAAGTCGCGACTGGCTGCCTTACGAGCTGCCCCATGATCTGGTGCCGCAGATATGGAAAGGGCGCTATCGCGGGCAAAAGCAAAAGTGGTTTCTGCTGCGGTTTCATGGGCAGGACAGCGATATCAATATCGAGACGGAGCATCCTGAGTTTTCCGCCTGGAAATGGGCCGCACCCGACACGCTGATCGACGCGATCGTGCCATTCAAGCGGGACGTTTACGAGGCCGTTCTGAGCGAGTTCCGCGACAAGCTCTGATCCACGCTCATGCGACTGGATCAAGCCACAGCTCGTTTTCAAGGCAGCCCCAAAGACGAACAGACGCCATTGCGCTAGGCTTCGCAAACCTCTACGCAAACGGCCATGAACAAACAGAAACTCGATACACAAGCCATCGGGCTGGATGCCGGGCTGGCCTTCATCAAATGGGTGACGGGGGCCGAAAACCTTCATTATGGGTTGTGGGACGGGCTGGATGTGACCGCCGGAAACCTGCGCGCCGCGCAGGATGCCTATACCGATAAGCTGTTCAGGTTACTGCCCGAGACGCCCTGCCAGATCCTTGATATCGGCGGCGGCGCGGGCGAGACCGCGCGCAAGCTGATCGCGCTGGGTCATAGCGTGGATATCGTGGTGCCGTCGAAATTTCTGGCTGATCGCTGCCGGGCCAATGCGCCCGAGGCGACAGTGCATGAAATGATGTTCGAGGATTTCCAATCCGAACCACGCTTTGATCTATGCCTCTTTTCGGAAAGCTATCAGTATATTCCGCTGGATCAGGGTCTGCCAAAATGCCTGCGGCTGCTGGAGCCGGGCGGCCAGATCATCATCTCGGATTGCTTCCGCACACCGGCCTATAAGGTCGCCAATCTGTCTGCGAAAGTGGGCGGCGGGCATCGTGAAAAAGCGTTCCGGTCGATGCTGGAGACGCAATCCGTCCGCATCGCGTTTGAAGAGGATATCACCACCTCAGTCGCGCCATCCGTCGATCTGGAACAGGGCCTGTTCAACGTGTTCGGCTATGCCGCCAGCCGGATTGACACAGAGCTTGCCGCGAAACGCCCGAAAATCCGCTGGCTGATCCACCGCGTGTTGCGCCTGCTGATGTCAGAACGTAAGCGCGCGCGGCTGGACGAGCGGCTGAACAAGCAGACCCGCAATGCCGAGGCGTTCAAGACCTACAACCGCTATCTGATGATGGTGATCGAGCCAAGCTGACGCCCTAGCGCAGCTTCTTGAGCAAGGTCATCGACGGATAGCCATCTGGCGTCAGCCCGCGCGCTTTCTGAAACTTGCGGATCGCGGCGATGGTGTTCGGCCCGATGCGCCCGTCCACACCTTGGGTGCTGAACCCTGCGCGGGTCAGGCGTTGCTGCAACTCCTTGCGTTCCGCCGATTTCAACGCCCTATCTCCGCGCGGCCAACTGGCTTGGAACGCGCGCTTGCCCGCGATGCGGTCGCTCAGATGACCCACGCCGATCACATAGGCATCGGCGGCATTATAGCGCTCGATCACGCTGAAGTTTTTGAAGATCATAAAGGCGACACCCTCGGATCCGGCAGGCAACAGGATTGAAGCCGAGCCATAATTCGGCACCGCTTTGCCATCCAGACCACGCACGCCAAGGCGGCTCCATTGGTTGGGCATCTTCTGGATTTTGCGATCCGCCAGCGCGTAATCAAAGCCCCGCGGAAGCTGCACTTCGACGCCCCAGGGCATGCCCTTCACCCAGCCAAACCGCTTGAGGTAATTCGCGGTGGAGGCCAGCGCATCGGTCGGATCATCCGACCAGATATCGCGACGGCCGTCGCCGTTGAAATCCTGCGCATAATCCAGATAGGAGGTCGGCATGAACTGCGTATGTCCCATCGCACCGGCCCAGCTGCCGGTCATACCGTGCACATCCGTGTCGCCGTTTTGCAGAATGCGCAGCGCCGCGATCAGTTGCTCTTCAAAGAACGCTCCGCGCCGCCCGTCATAGGCCAGCGTCGCCATCGCCGGGATCACTTCGGTCTTGCCGCGCACGGCACCATAGGCGCTTTCCAGCCCCCAAACGGCGACGACGACTTCCTTATCGACGCCATACTTGGCCTCGATCCGGTCCAGCTTGGCCGCATGCGTCCGAAGCGCCGATTTACCATTGCGAATGCGACTGTCAGAGACCGCACTGTCCAGATAATCCCACAGCGTTTTCGTAAATTCAGACTGGTTCCTGTCCCGGCTGATCGCGTCGCTGTTATAGCGCGCATCGCGAAACGCCTTGTCGAGCGTCGCGCGCGTGATCCCCTGCGCCATTGCGCGGCGTTTGAAGCCGTCGATCCAGCGCTGAAACCCGATGTTGGAAGTGGAAAGCTGTTCTTGGGTCACGGATGCGCTCCTCCGCGTCACGTCCACGGCGCGGTTGGGCCGGATGGTGGGCCGGATCGAGGTGCCGACGACGAACACAACCGGCTGCGCCGTCACACGCTCCACAATTGCGGCGCGGGACTCCGGCCGTATAGAGGATGTAGGCGCCGCCGCGCTCGCCATGCCAGCCGCCATCAAAAGACCGCCGATCAAACCTGTCTTGAGTAGTGTCATGTGCCTGCCCGCCTTTTTTAAGCGTTTGAGCAGAGCATACAGGGATTGTTTCCGTTCTGGAAGCAATCAGCGCAAGGACACGCAAAAACTTGCGTTACCGCCGGCGGGAGACCTTGCGTTTGACTTTATCGGCCTTGCGCTTTGCCTTCACTTTGCGCCGCTTGGGTGAACCACGTCGCCCGCCGCCACCGCGCCCTTGGGGCAGGTCTTTGCCGTCGAGCTCCAGCAGGTCCAACATCAGGCCACCGGTCACCGGAACAGCCTCAGACAGCTTGACCAAAACGCTCTGACCCAGCGAAATCTCGATCCCCGTATCGGCCCCCATCAGCGTCTGCGTTTCAGCATCGTGATGGAAGTACTCCGACCCGATATTGCGCATCGGCACCAGCCCGTCCGCCCCGGTTTCATCCAATTTCACGAACACGCCAAACCGCGCAATCCCGCTGATCCGGCCGGTAAAGGTGCTGCCCACCCGGTCGCTCAGATAGGCGGCCAGATAGCGGTCGGTCGTGTCACGTTCGGCCATCATAGACCGCCGCTCCGTGTCCGAGATTTGCACGGCAGTGGCGTCCAGTTCGGCGATATCCTCAGGGCTCAACCCATCCTTGCCCCAGCCATGCGCCGTCACCAGCGCGCGATGCACGATCAGGTCCGCATAGCGGCGAATGGGCGATGTAAAATGCGCATAGCTTTTCAGCGAAAGCCCAAAATGCCCGAAGTTTTCAGCGTTGTAATAGGCCTGCGTCATGGATCGCAGCGTGCTGAGGTTAATCAGCTCAGCAAACTCGCTGCCCGCTGCGGCGTTCAGCAACCGATTCAAGTGCCGCGTATGCAGCACCTGCCCCTTGGCGAGGTTAAAGCCAGCGGTCTGGGCTGTCTCGCGCAGGCCTTCCAGCTTCTCCGCCGTCGGCTCTTCATGGACCCGGAACAGCAGTGGCTGACCCTTTGCTTTCAGCGTCTCGGCAGCGGCGACATTGGCGAGGATCATGAACTCTTCAATCAACCGATGCGCGTCCAGACGGTCCTTGAAGGCGACCGACTGCACCTCGCCGTCCTCAGTCAAAATGATGCGACGTTCGGGCAGATCCAGATCAAGCGGTTGGCGCTTTTCGCGGGCCTGACGCGCGGCGTGGTAGGCGGCATAAAGCGGCGCAATCACCTCCTCCATCAACGGCCCAACCTTGTCGTTGGGCGCGCCGTCCACGGCCTCCTGAACCTCTTCATAGTTCAGCGATGCCGCCGACCGCATCAGGCCTCGAACGAAGCGGTGCCCCTTCAATTCGCCCCCTGCCGTCAGCTGCATCCGCACCGCGATACACGCCCGCGGCACCCCTTCATGTAGCGAACACAGATCGCCCGACAGTCGATCCGGCAACATCGGCACCACCCGATCCGGGAAATAGGTGGAGTTTCCCCGCTTGCGTGCCTCCCGATCCAGCGCAGAGCCGGGCGTCACGTAAGCCGCAACATCGGCAATCGCGACCCAAACAACATGGCCGCCGGGGTTCTTCGGGTCTTCATCCGCATGGGCGAAGCAAGCGTCGTCATGGTCGCGCGCATCGCTGGGATCAATCGTGACGAAAGGCACATCGCGCAGGTCCTCACGGCCCTTCAGACCAGCGGGTTTCTTGGCGTCGGCCTCGGCAATCACCTCATCGGGGAAGTCGTCGGGAATGCCGTGCTGATGGATCGCGATAAGCGAAACGGCTTTGGGCGCGCTGGGATCACCCAGACGGGTCACGATCCGCGCTTTGGGCAGACCCATCCGCACCTTCGGCCCGGATTGTTCCGCCTCGACCAACTCGCCATCCTGCGCGCCATGGGTCGCCCCCGCAGGCACGTCCCATTCCTTGTCACTGCCCTTGTCGATGGGCAACACGCGGCCCCCTTCGGCCCCTTTGCGGAACACGCCAAGAATCTTCGTGGGGTTATGACCGATGCGACGGATCAGGCGCGCCTCATAGGCGTGATCTTCGCCCCGCACCTCGGTCAAACGGGCCAAGATCCGGTCCCCCTCGCCCAACGCCGGATCGCTGTTTCTCAGCACCATCAGAACGCGTGGCTCGTCGGCCTCCCCTTGCCACTCCAGCGGCTTGGCGAACAGATCACCGTCGCTACTGGGCACTTGCACTTGGAGCACCGAAACAGGCGGCAGCTTGTCGGGATCGCGATAGGTCTTCTTGCGTTTTTGCAGATGCCCGTCGGCCTCCAGCTCGCGCAGCAACCGCTTCAGATCAATCCGCGCGGCCCCTTTGATGCCAAAGGCGCGCCCGATATCGCGTTTGCTGGTTTGCGTGGGATTGTCCGAAATCCACTGGAGGATTTCATCCTTGGTTGGAAGCCTGCTCATACCTTGTCGCTACCACGCAAGGCGCGCGCCGTCACCCGCGAAGATCGGCCACCGTATCCACATCGCGCAAGGTCGCCACATGAGCGATGCGCGCACCCGGCAGACTGGCCTTGGTATCGGCCAACGCATGCTCGGTCGACCAGCGCACGCCCTGGAACAACGTGGTCGGCACCGGCCCCACACGCTTCATCCCGATCAGCCAATATCCCCCGTCCGGCGCGGGGCCGAAGACCGCCTCATGATTGCCCAAAGCGGCAAACGCCTCGGCAATGCGCGCGGCAGTCACACCGGGAATATCCGCCCCGATAATCGCGACCGGTCCGGGCGGCATCATGCGAAACACACGCCCCATCCGGTCGCCCAGATCGCCTTGGCCCTGCGCCACCCGAGGCAAATCAGCAGGCCAAACCCGGCTCAGCATCCCATCCCGATCGGGCGCCACGGCCAGCACCACATACCAGCGCGGATCGCGCACCCGCCGCAACAGCCCGCGCACCTGATGGCGAAACCACCACGCGGCCGCCGTCATCCCGATATCCCGACCCAGACGCGTTTTCACACGCCCCGGTCGCGGCTCTTTCACCATGACAACCAGTGTCGGCTTCACGAAAACATCACCCGCATATCGCGGTGCGGAATGCGCGCATCCAGATATTCAGGGCCGTAGGCTTCAAACCCCAGCGCCTTGTAAAACCCAAGCGCATGCACCTGCGCCCCCAACTTGACACCCTTTACAGTTTCACCTTTGCGAAAATACTCAATAGCCCACCGGATCAAATCCGCGCCATGCCCGTCACTTCGGTGATCGGGCGACACGCAGACCCGCTCCACCTTACCCATGCCGTCAACAACACGCAGGCGCATCGTGCCAATCGGCGTATCGCCTACACGAAGCAGCACATGGATCGCCTCGCTATCGCGGCCGTCCATCTCTTCAGCCTCGGTGACACCTTGCTCGCCCACAAACACCTGACGGCGCAGTTCAAAACACGCCTGCTTATCAGCATCGGTTTCAGCAACGCGGATCATGCGAAATAGTCCTGCAAGATGCGGGTGTAGATACTTTTGAGCTGGTGGATTTGCGCCACCTCGACCCGCTCATCCACCTGATGCATCGTCTTGCCGACCAAGCCAAACTCCACCACCGGGCAGTGATCCTTGACAAAGCGCGCGTCCGAGGTGCCGCCCGTCGTCGACATCTCCGGCACGCGGTTGGTTTCCACCTGAACGGCTTTTGCCACCAACGCCGATAGATCGCCCGGCGGCGTGATGAAACTCTCGCCCGACACTTTTACAGCCACCTCAATCGCCACGCCCGTCGCCTCCGCCACTTTCGCAGCCTCACCTTCCAACCACTTGGTGAGAGACGCGCCGGAATGGGCGTCGTTGAAGCGGATATTCACCGTCGCCTTGCACTCCGCCGGGATCACATTGGTCGCGGGGTTGCCCGTATCCACCGTGACGATGGCCAAGGTCGAGGCGTCGAAATGCTCCGTCCCTTGATCCAGTGCGTGACCTGCAAGCTGGTCGAGCAGCCCAACCATCGCGTGCAGGGGGTTTTTGGCGCGATGCGGGTAGGCGGAATGCCCCTGCACGCCCACCGCCTTTATATACGCCGTCAGAGACCCGCGCCGCCCGATCTTCATCATCTCGCCCATCTCGTTGGGGCTTGTGGGCTCCCCCACCAGACAGACCGACATCGCTTCGCCCTCGGCCTTCATCCAGTCCAGAAGGGCGGTCGTGCCGTCCAGCGCATCGCCTTCCTCGTCGCCTGTGATCGCAAGGATTACCGATCCATCGGGCGGCGTGTCTTTCACGAAATCCACGGCAGCAGCCGCAAAAGCCGCGACACCGGATTTCATGTCGGTCGCCCCGCGCCCGTAAAGGAACCCATCCTTGATCTCGGCCCCAAAGGGATCAACCGTCCATGCGGCCTCGTCGCCCAAAGGCACCACATCCGTATGCCCGTTAAACCCGAAAGAGCGGTCATGGCCCTTCTCGCCCCAACGCGCATAAAGGTTCGCAATCCCGGCGCGGTCCACGCGCCAGCAGGCAAAGCCCGCGTCCTCCAAAAGGTCTTGCAACAGCACCAGCGCGCCCCCTTCCACAGGCGTGACAGAGGGGCAGCGCACAAGGGCGGCGGTCAGCTCGACAGGGTCAGTGGTCACGGTGATTTCCTTCCTGGCCAATCCCCCTAGGCGATACCGAGTTGCCACACCGGATGCAATTGTCTCGGGACCGGCGGAAAATTGCTTAACAAAACCTTAATGCCGCCATAGGCTTGTCTCAATAACATGACCCGAGGCAGGGCAAACAAAACCGTTGGGTCCAACGAGACCCGCATCGAGCAGTCGTCAACGAGCGACATTCCATAGGGGCGCAATTGCCCCGAAGATCGGCGTTTGCGCTGTCTCCAGAGGTGGGGACAGGATATGGTTGCGGCATCGGAAATTCCGATCAATGCGAACGCGTCTGCGTTGCAAATGGCGAACGCGATCTTTGGCGCGGGCGTTTCCGTGCAAAGCGCAAGCTACACGGGCTCCTGGTACTCGTCGGGCATCTACTCGAACGGAGATTCCGTCTCAAGCGGGGTGATGCCAGGCGATACGGGCGTTATCCTGTCGACAGGCAGCGTCCGCAATTTCACCGATGGCAACGGGCAGGCCAATAACGGCAGCACCAAGTCGACGAATTCACAAGGGCCGAACAACCAAAGCGACTTCAACGCGCTTGCCGGCACCAACACGTATGATGCCGCTTATCTCGACATCGACTTCATCCCCACGGGCAGCACGATGACGATGCAGTTCGTCTTCTCGTCCGAGGAATATCCCGAATACGCCAATTCCGTTTACAACGACATGGCGATGGTCTGGGTCAACGGCTCTCCGGTGCCGATTGCGGTGGGCGACGGGCAAACCGCTGTCGGCAACATCAACGGGGACGAGAACGAGAACCTCTACATCTCGAACGAAAACGGCGACTACAACACCGAGATGGATGGCTTTACCGTCACCATGACGCTCACAATGCAGGTCAATCCCGGTGTGCTGAACTCGATCCGGATCGGCGTCGCGGATGTGAGCGACAGTGTCTACGATTCCAACCTGCTGATCGCCGGTGACAGTATCCAGACCGAGCTTGTCGCGATTGAAGACAATGTGACGGTCGGTGTCGGCGGCACCAAGACCATTGACGCGCTGGCCAATGACATTGCGCCCAACGGCAGCGTGCTGACGATCACCCAGATCAATGGTGTGAATGTCAATGCGGGCGATAGTGTCACGCTGGCTCAGGGCCAGACGGCCACGCTGAACGCCAATGGCACGATCACGATAACGACCGATACCGATGTCGAAGAGACAAACTTCACCTACACGGTCGAGGATACGACGACCGGCAATACCGATGTGGGCTTTGTCACGGTTAACACCGTGCCCTGCTTTGTCGCTGGCACGCTGATCCAGACACCATATGGCGAGCGCCCCGTCGAAGAATTGACCCCCGGTGACATGATCCTCACCCAGGATGACGGCCCCCAGCCTTTGCGCTGGATCGGTTCGCGCGAAGTGGCCGCCATTGGCAAGCTCGCCCCCATTCGCATCCGGGCTGGCACGTTCGGCGCGCACCGCGAATTGATGGTCTCGCCCCAGCACCGCGTTCTTATTCGCGACAGTCTTGCCGATCTGCTCTTTGGTGATGCCGAGGTCTTGGTCGCGGCGAAAGATCTGGTCAACGATCATTCCGTGCGGCGCGTCGAAGGCGGGCAGGTCACCTATGTTCACCTGCTTTTTGACCGCCATCAGGTGGTCTTTTCCGAAGGCCTGCCGACGGAAAGTTTCTTCCCCGGACCGCAAACCACCAAAGCGTTCGAGGCCGAGATTATCGACGAGATTTGCACGATCTTCCCCGAACTGGACCCGATGACAGGCGAAGGCTACAGCCCCACCACCCGCCGCGCTCTGCGCTCGTTCGAAGCGCGCCTGCTGTTGGCGGCATAACGTGACCGGCGGGGGCACTTTATGACCTGGATCGGTTTGCGTGATGTGAACACGCACCGCTTCTCGCTGGCTGGAATTGCCGCGCGCGGGCTGCACCCTCCGCGCTTTGTCGACGACGCCTTGCTGAAACGCGGATCGCTCCAGATGGAGTTTGCCTACACGCCCAGCACCCGCCGTCAGGTGCTGATCGACCATCGCTGCGAAGTTCCGTGGCCCGTGCATCTGCGCGTCACGATCACCCCCGACGCGGTGCTGCATTTCGACCTGCGCTGCGGGGCCGAGCGCAGCTATATGTGCCTTGAGACCGGGCTGACCGACTGCGAACGCGCGGTTGAGCTGGTCTATTCCTGGCACGCACCAGATCGCACCGCGCTCTTGTCGCTACACCTGCCCTATGCCGCCAGGAGCGTGCACCGGGCGATGTATGATCCGTCGCCCGTCCCGCTGACCGCGCTGCAATCGCTGATCGAAGATCAAGGCAGCGCCCGCGCGCTGATCTATCTGGCGCTCAGCACTGATATCGAACCGATTGGCCCGGCCCCGTCGCTCGCCGGGAACGCGATTGTCGAGACGCCTTCTGGCCCCCGCTACGTCGCGCATATTCAGGCCGGGGATCATGTACTTTGCGATGATGGCCGCCCACGGCCTGTGATTTGGGCAGGTCATCGTGACGTGCCTGCGCGCGGGCGGTTCCAGCCGATCCGCCTGCGCGCGCCTTACTTCGGATTGCGCCACGATACCGTCGTCGCGCCCACCCAGCACATCGCCTTTGACGGCCCCGATGTAGAGTATCTTTTCGGCGAAGAGCGGGTTCTTGTCAGCGCCAGCCACGCGGTCACTGGCGGCGTGCAAGCGATCCGCGATACGCGCAAATACGTGGTCCGCTATCACCAGCTTCTGTTGGAGGACCACGCACTTATTCGGATCGGTGGCGCGGTTGGCGAAAGCCTGTTTCTAGGCGCTTTGGCCAAGGATGATATGGCGCTGAACGCGTCAATCTGGTCTGGCACCGATTTGGACAACCTGCCGAGCCATAGCAACTTTGCGGCCCCCGTGCTCAAGCAATACGAAGCGGTCACCCTGACCCGCGCCTTCGTCTAGTCCCACCGTCTAGTCCTTGTCGTAAAACGGCGTCATCTGCGCCACGATGACCGAGTTTTCGTCCAGCGCGCGCTGCATCAGGGCGCGTTCGTCCTCATTGATGTCATGCCCTTCCGCCAGACGCTCCTCCAGCGTGCCGTAGCCCGACACATCCAGCGGTGCGAGGTCAGCCTGCTTGAGGATCGCCACCGTTTCGCGCACGGCCTCCGCCTCATCAATCCCGCTGGCAAAGCACATCAGCGCCGCGCCCGTGCTGCCCTCGGGTAGCCCGTCACCGTCCTTGCGGCCCACCTCCACCAGCAGGGTAAAGACCTGCTGGCGGGATTTCTTTTTGGGTTTGTCAGTCACTGGGTCCGGCACTTAATCGCGCAGCAATTCGTTGATGCCGGTCTTCGAGCGTGTCCGCTCATCCACCCGCTTCACGATCACCGCACAATAGAGGTTCACGTTGTTCTTCGACGGCATGGAGCCTGCGACAACCACCGAATAAGGCGGCACTTCGCCATACATGACCTCACCCGTTTCGCGGTCCACGATCTTGGTGGACTGGCCGATGAACACGCCCATGCCCAGCACCGAGCCTT
Source organism: Cognatishimia sp. MH4019 (assembly GCF_020177595.1). Classification (GTDB taxonomy): domain Bacteria; phylum Pseudomonadota; class Alphaproteobacteria; order Rhodobacterales; family Rhodobacteraceae; genus JAHTBL01. The sequence goes on from NZ_JAHTBL010000002.1 coordinate 332,613, forward strand.
CGCGCACGATACAGCCCTCAACCACCTCGGAGCGCGCCCCGATAAAGCAGTTATCCTCAATGATCGTGGGGCCAGCCTGCATCGGCTCCAACACGCCGCCAATGCCGACGCCGCCGGACAGGTGCACGTTCTTGCCGATCTGCGCGCAGGAGCCGACCGTGGCCCAGGTATCCACCATCGTGCCTTCGTCAACGTAAGCGCCAAGGTTCACAAAAGACGGCATCAGCACCACGCCCGGCGCGATGAAGGCCGACTTGCGCACAACACAATTCGGCACAGCACGGAACCCCGCAGCCTTCCACTGATTATCGCCCCAGCCTTTGAACTTGCTGTCGACCTTGTCCCACCAGCCACCCGCCTGCGGGCCGCCATCCTGCTGCTCCATATCCTTGATACGGAAGCCCAGCAGAACCGCCTTCTTGGCCCACTGGTTCACATGCCAGCTGCCATCACCCTGCTTCTCAGCCACGCGCAGGCTGCCGCCATCCAGAGCGTTCAGCGTATCTTCAATCGCCTCGCGTGTTTCCCCGGTGGTGGCGGGCGTGATCGTGTCGCGCGCCTCCCAAGCGGCTTCAATGGCGGTTTCCAGTTGCGCGTTCGACATGGTCAGCCCCTTGTTTTTCATGGCGTTGGTCTGCGGCAGCCTATAAACGCAAGGCAACAGGCACGCAATCCATTGAGGCATCCGATGAAAGACGACACGCGCCGTCACCCCCTGCGGCACAGCAACGAAGATATCGAGGCAGCGACCCATACCCCCGACACGCCCCAAACCCGTGCGCCAGCTTACCGGCTGGCCTTCGCGGATGAGGATTTTCTGTGTCGGCCCGAGCTGCGCCCAGTGCGGTTGCAGCTTGAATTGCTCAAGCCGGAACTGGCATTGGACGAGGCTGGGGTGAACTCCACCATCGTGCTCTTTGGCGGCGCGCGCATTCCGGCCCCCGCCAATAAAGACAGCGCGCGGACGCAGACGCTGGCGGACCTGTCCTCCTATTATGACGAGGCCCGCACCTTTGCGCGGCTGATGACCGAACGCTCTGACGGGTCCGAGAATGTGATCGTCACCGGCGGCGGCCCCGGCGTGATGGAGGCGGGCAATCGCGGTGCGCTGGATGCGGGCGGCAAGTCGATCGGGCTGAACATCGTGCTGCCACACGAGCAAGCGCCGAACGAGTATGTCACGCCCGAGCTGTGCTTCAACTTCCACTATTTCGCGATCCGCAAGATGCATTTCCTGATGCGCGCCAAGGCGATCTGCGTGTTCCCCGGTGGCTTCGGCACGTTGGACGAGATGTTTGAAAGCCTGACGCTGATCCAGACCGGGCGCATGGCTCGCGTGCCGTTTTTGCTGTTCGGCGAAAAGTTCTGGCGCGATATCATCAATTGGGAGGCCCTGTCGGAGGCCGGAACAATATCCGCCGAAGATCTTGAGCTATTCCAGTTTGTCGAGAATGCCGAAGACGCAATCAAGGCGATTGATGGCTGGGAAGGCGTCGGCGAGAAGCGTGGGGTCATACCCGGGCGGTAGGGCTGTTATTTGAGGCATCCTGCATGGACCAGCTTTATCAAAATAAGGCTCTGGTAGAGGTCTATGATGCTCTAAATACGTCGCGGCAGGACTTCGACTTCTATCGCGCACGGTTTCCTAATCCCCCCTGCCGGGTTCTTGATATCGGATGCGGCACTGGCATCTTTACCCTCGAACTTGCGGCTGCGGGCTACCGCATCACGGGTGTCGACCCCGCTGCCGGGATGATCGCTGCCGCACGCGATAAGACCGGCGCTAAGGAGGTCGAATGGGTTGTCGGGCACGTTTCGGATTTGCAGATTGAGGATCGGTTTGATGTCGCCGTCATGACAGGTCACGCCTTCCAATGCCTGCTGGAGGAGGGCCAGGTGTTGGAGCTGTTTCGCGATGTCGCCGCGCGGCTGAAGACCAAAGGTGCGTTTTGGTTTGAGACGCGAAACCCCGCCGCAAAGGCGTGGACTGGTTGGACGCCCGATCGGACCGGGCCGCCTGTTATGCTCAGCGACGGTCGCTCGCTTCGCGTGATCCGCAACGTTGAAACAGTCGAAGACGAGGTTGTGACGTTTTCCGAGACATATGTGTTCAGTAGTCAGAAACAGGCAATCACATCGCAAAGCAAACTTCGGTTTATGCCCTTCTCACGGATCAAGGACTTGGCCACGAGAGCTGGGCTTCTTATCCAATCCGTCGCAGGAGACTGGACAGGTGCAGCCTTTGGCCCGCACAGCTCGGAAATTATCGTGAAACTGGTTATGCCTGAATAACTGCGCAACGGGTGAGCAGAGTACACAAAACTCTTTAGAAGAGTTTGGGGAAAGTTTTCTGAAAACTTTTCAGCCCTGGGCACTGTCGTGCCCCCGCCCCGGACCTGATCTAGGGCCTCTGGGGTTGGGGTTGCGCAACAGTGGCAGCGGGGTCCCGGATCGGGTCCGGGACGGGGGCGCCATGCTCACACTGTCGTTACCAAAATCACGCAATACCCCGTCACGGGCCTGTGATGTGCGTTCGCGCACATACGCCAAGATCACCGTGCGCGTTTTCAGGTCCACTGTGGAATGCCATTTGTCTGTCATCGGAAGCGCAAACTTCCAAACACACACAACACACACAAAGGACCATCAAAATGAAATTCGCTCTTATCTCCGCCCTCGTCGTCGCTGCCGCTCCGGCCTTCGCTGATATCACCTCGCCTGCTGAAGCCAACGCGCAGCACGGGTTTGAGACCTCGTTCGTGGCCTCCAACGATCTGGGCAAAACCTCCCCCGCTGAGATCGCTGGTGAAGGCACCGTCGGCAATGACGTGATCTCCACCCAAAACGTCGACACCCTCGCCAAGCTGGGCGTCACATCGGCTGCTGAGCTGGCCGCACGCTAAGACCTAACGCCCGCCTCTGTCCTCCCCCGGAGGCGGGCCGACCCCCACACACAACACACACGCACAAAGGATTATCCCAATGAAACTCGCACTGATCACCGCCTTCGCCCTGTCCGCTGCCGCTCCGGCTTTCGCTGACATCACCTCGCCTGCTGAAGCAGACGCGCAGCACGGGTTTGAGACCAGCTTCATGGCTGATGCCGATCTCGGCAAAGTCTCTGCCGCTGAGATTGCGGGCAGCGACACCGTCAGCACCGACGTGATCATCGACCCAGAACGTCGACACCCTCGCCAAGCTGGGCGTCACATCCGCTGCTGAGCTGGCACGCTAAGAACACCCCTCGCGCTGGGGTCCCCTCCCTGCCGCAGCGCGAGCGCTTGGGCGCGTCCCCGTCCAGGCTCCACAACGCCAATCCCGCTTCACGAGATTGGTCACCGCGTCCCAACGGATGACCCAAACAGGTGCGTTGTGGAAAAGCCGGTCCCCGCAATATCGCAGGGGCCGGCTTTTTGCTATTGAGCGGAGGCCATCTGACGTCGGTACGTCGCCTTCATCAGCTCTTTCCTGCGATGCAGATCGCGCGCGATGGCTTGGCTGAGCACATCGTTAATCGTGGTTTCATCTTCCCATGCCGCAAGGCGTAGCGCTTCTTCGACGGGGGCGGTGATCTGGAGTTCTAGGGTCATGGTTTGCATGACCTCAATAACCGCGATTCGGCTGAATCAACCGTTAAGACCGGCCTCTGCAGCAATTTGCGCACGGGATTTCCGCGCGCGTTCCGTCGCGGATTTCAACTGACCACAAGCGGCCATGATATCTTCGCCGCGCGGGGTACGGATCGGCGACGCATAGCCCGCATGATAGATGATATTCGCAAACGCCTTGATCCGCTTCCAGTCCGAGCGCTGATAGGGCGCGCCGGGCCATTCGTTGAACGGAATAAGGTTAATCTTCGCGGGGATGCCCTTGATAAGCTGGATCAGACGCCGCGCGTCTTCATCGCTGTCATTCACGCCTTTGAGCATCACATATTCAAACGTGATCCGTTCGGAATTCGACGCTTTGGGATAGGCGCGCAGGGCATCCAGCAGCGCCTCGATATTCCACTTCTTGTTGATCGGCACCAGCTTGTCGCGCACCTCATTCGTGGTCGCGTGGAAGGAAATGGCAAGCATGCAGCCAATTTCCTCAGCCGTTTTCGCAATCTCGGGCACAACACCGCTGGTCGACAGCGTAATACGACGACGCGAGAGGGAAATCCCCTCAGGGTCCATCGCGATCTTCATCGCGTCACGGACGGCGTCGAAATTATAAAGCGGCTCGCCCATACCCATCAGAACGATATTCGAGAGCAGCCGCGTTTCGTTCTTCGGCGCGCCAATCTCGGGCCATTCGCCCAGATCATCGCGTGCGACCATGACCTGACCGATAATCTCGCCCGCTGTGAGGTTGCGCACCAGCTTTTGCGTGCCGGTATGGCAAAACGAACAGGTCAGCGTGCAGCCGACTTGGGAAGAAATGCAAAGCGTCCCGCGATCTGTCTCAGGGATGTAGACAACCTCAACCTCGTGGCCGCCGGCAATCTTCACCAGATATTTGCGCGTGCCATCGTCAGACACTTGTTTGGAGACGACCTCAGGCACCTCAACGACAAACTTTTCTGCCAGATCAGCACGATACGCCTTGGCGAGGTTCGTCATTTCATCGAAAGACCGAACACCCTTCTCATAGATCCACTGCCAGATTTGCCCTGTCCGCATCTTGGCCTGCTTTTCAGGCGTGCCATGGGCGATCAGCGTCTCGCGCAGCTGCGCACGGGTGAGGCCGACAAGGTTAATCGGCCCCTCCGGCAGCTTCCGGGGCAGCGTCATCACGTCTTGGGTAATCGGTGCAGTGGCCGACATCAGGTCATCACTTTCTTCAGGATTTGGCTCACATATAGGATTCGCGCGCCAAATCCAAAGAAATCAGCTGGCGCAGCGCGACTCGGCCTCTTCCACAGCGGCCGTGAAGCCCAGAAGGGAGAACGTGTCTTGCGTCGTGGTCCCGCGACCAGAACGCCCCGTCACGACCGCTTCGGCCCCGCGCTTCATCGCGGCGACCAACTTGGCGTCATCCGCGGGCGTCGGAGGCCACGCGCTTTCGCCATCGGTGAACAACTCAAACGTGCTGTCGCCCACGCGCACCGACACGGTAGAGCCGGACGCAAACGGATAGCCGCCCGCGAATTGCACCTGCCCCGATACACTGGCCGAAGGGCGGTTGAAGACCAGCATGTAAATGTCGCCCCGACGCACGGCCACAACACGACCATCGCGCGTATTCACTGTTTCCTTGGGCGCGGACACGGCCCAGCATTCGGTCGGGTTGCTTTCGACAAAGACGCTCCAATCGGTCTTTGCCGCGACCCGGTTTGTTGATTGTTCCTGCGCCAAGGCGCCACCTGCGACCAGCGCCAATGCGGCCCCGGCGATCAAACGCGTGGTGAGTGAAATCATTCTTACAGCCTCCAAGCTGTCATTGCCTCAAATGCCCCGTCCCAGCCCCCGTCTTTCGCGGATTTGCCTTGCTTGGGGTGTTTTCTCTCGATGCCATAGTCTAGCGTGTTTTAGCTATACGAAGAAAGACCTCTTGGCGGAAAATCGCTGAGATGTGAGGAGGGGCAGATATATGGGACAAGCTGTTGATCTTGTTGAGATTTGGCGCGGTGATATCCTGGAAGGGATGCACCAGGGCCATGCGGTGATCGTGGACGACACGGGCCAGATCATTGCCGCTTGGGGCGATCCCGACGCTGTGATCCTGCCGCGGTCGTCCTGCAAGATGGTGCAGGCCTTGCCATTGATCCGATCCGGGGCGGCTGATGCGTTTGGGCTGACCTCGTCTCAGCTGGCGCTCGCCTGTGCGTCCCATAGCGGCGAGGCGCAGCATGTGGCGCCTGTGCAGGCCTGGCTCAAGGCGCTTGAGCTGGGCGATGATGACTTGCGTTGCGGGTCCCATTTGCCCATGGGCGAGGCCCCGAAACACGCGATGATCGCGGCCCATGAAAGCCCCTGTCAGTGCCATAACAACTGCTCGGGCAAGCATGCCGGGTTTCTGACGCTCAACAAACATTTGGGCGGCGATGCCGAATATATCGACCCCGCGCATCCGGTGCAGATCGGCTGCCGCGACGCGATGGAAGAAACTTCGGGCGTGACGCCTGCGGGCTACGGGATCGACGGCTGCTCTGCCCCGAATTACGCAACAACAGTGTCTGGTTTGGCCCGCGCCATGGCCCATTTCGCAACCGCGTCCGGGGGCAGTGCAGAATACCGATTGACCCAAGCCATGATGACCCACCCCGAGCTTGTAGCCGGAACCGGTCGCGCCTGCACCGATCTGATGCGGGCGGCAAATGGCGCCGCTGCGCTCAAGACTGGCGCGGAAGGGGTCTATACCGGGATCCTGCCGGGCAAACGGCTTGGGATCGCGTTGAAGATTGCCGACGGGGCGACCCGCGCAAGCGAATGCGTGATCGCCGCGTTATTGGTCAAATGCGGTGTGTTAAAGACTGATAATCCCCAGATCGCCAAGCGGCTACATCCTCAAAATACCAACTGGCGGGGCGTGCAGACAGATACGCTGCGACCAGTCGCGGAATTGATGAATTAGGCCTTGTTAGAGTCTATTTCTCGCCCTGCACAAAGTCATCGCGGCTGTAGCCCTGAACATAAAGCAGCGCCGTCAGGTCCCCATGGTTCACCCGCACATTGCACTGCGCGGCGACCGCCGGTTTCGCATGCAGTGCGACGCCCATCCCAGCCCGTGTCAGCATGCCCAGATCGTTGGCCCCATCGCCCACGGCGATCACGTCGGCATCTGTGATACCAAGCGTTTTCGTAAGATCATCAAGGGCTTGCACTTTTGCTTCCCGGCCCAGAATAGGGCGGCCCACATCCCCGGTCAGCTTTCCATCCTCGATCAAAAGCGTGTTGGCGCGGTTGGTATCAAAGCCCAACTGGGCAGCGACCGCGCTTGTGAACGCGGTGAACCCGCCCGACACAAGCGCCGCATAGGCTCCATTCGCCTTCATCGTCGCCAGCAAGGTCTTGCCACCCGGCATCAGAGTGATCCGATTGGCCAAAACAGACTCTATTACTGCGGAATCGAGCCCTTTTAGCAGACCGACACGCTCAATCAGCGCGCCTTCAAAATCCAACTCGCCGTTCATCGCGCGGGCCGTGATATCGGCGACACGCGCGCCGACGCCTGCCTCATCGGCCAGCTCGTCGATGCATTCCTGCTGGATCATCGTGCTGTCCATATCCGCGAGCAGCAAGCGCTTGCGCCGGTTCTCGGCAGGCGAGATCACCAGGTCGACCCCATGACCCTGCAACTCTTTCCACGTGGCCCCCACGGTATCCGGCGCCACCGGAATCGCGAACGCCGCCGCCTCATCCGGGGCCAGCCAAACCGCGTCGCCCCCGCCCCATGCGTTGCGCAGCGAGTCCACCAAAGCCGGGTCCAGAGACGGGCGCGCAGGCGCAGTGAGCAAAGTGACGATCAGCATGAGGAAAGTTTCCGATAGTGACAGGACAGGTCGCAAAAAGACGATTGAGCGGCGCTATAGCGACATTTTTGCTGTTGTGAAAGCGTCGGCACGTCCGTATGCCCGCAGGTGGGACACCTCTCCCCAACGAGAGGCGCTTATCTGGAAGGGTAGCATCAATGGCTATTACGACACCCGGCACGCGGCCGGCTAACCCGCGTTTTTCCTCTGGCCCCTGCGCCAAACCCCCCACATGGACGCTCGACGCTTTGGCAGACGCCCCCTTGGGTCGCTCGCACCGCGCCGCTGTCGGCAAAGACAAGCTGAAAGCCGCGATCGAGACGACGCGCGAAGTTCTGGGCGTGCCTGCGGATTACAAGATCGGCATCGTGCCTGCGTCTGACACAGGCGCTTACGAAATGGCGATGTGGTCGATGCTGGGCGAACGCCCCGCGCAGATGGTCGCGTGGGAGAGTTTCGGGGCTGGTTGGGTGACCGACGCGGTCAAGCAACTCAAGATCGAAGCAGAGACTATTACGGCGGAATACGGTGAAATTGTCGATTTCACGACGCTCGATTTCGACAAGGACGTTTGCTTTACATGGAACGGCACGACCTCTGGCGTGCGCCTTCCGAATGGCGATGCGATCCCCGCAGACCGCGCCGGTCTGACGCTCTGCGACGCGACCTCCGCCGCGTTTGCGATGGACCTGCCATGGGACAAGCTCGATGTGACGACGTTCAGCTGGCAGAAAGTACTGGGCGGTGAAGCGGCCCACGGCATTCTGATCCTATCCCCTCGCGCGGTGGAGCGGCTGGAAAGCTACACGCCCGCATGGCCCCTGCCCAAGATTTTCCGCCTGACCAAAGGTGGCAAGCTGATCGACGGCATTTTCACCGGGGCGACGATCAACACGCCCTCGATGCTCTGTGTCGAAGATTACCTTTTCGCGCTGGATTGGGCGAAATCTGTGGGCGGCCTGAAAGGCCTGATCGCCCGCGCTGACGCCAACGCAAAAGCTGTCTGGGATTTCTGCGACGCCAACGATTGGATCGACAATCTGGCCGTTGATCCCGCGACACGCTCCAACACCTCCGTCTGTCTGAAGTTCACCGACGCGCGCATCACCGATGGCGCGGCCTTTGCCAAAGCCGTCGCGAAGCGGTTGGAAGCCGAAGGCATCGCGCTGGACATCGGAGCCTATCGTGACGCACCCGCTGGTCTGCGGATTTGGTGCGGCGGCACGGTCGAGACCTCGGATATCGAGGCGATGTTGCCGTGGCTCGCATGGGCCTTCGAGACCGAAATCGAGGCGCAAAAGGCAGCGGCGTAAAGCGCCCCTGCCAGCCGATTTGTACATACCCCTGCCATACGCAAGCCATACCGGAACCAGACCCGACCCATACGGCTTGCCACACCTAAAGGAGCGCCAAGATGGCCCCCAAAGTACTCGTATCCGATAAGCTGTCGGAAACCGCTGTTCAGATTTTCCGCGACCGTGGAATTGATGTCGATTTCGAGCCCGGCTTGGGCAAAGATAAAGACCGCCTGCTTGAGGTGATCGGCCAATATGACGGCCTTGCGATCCGGTCCGCCACCAAGGTGACCGAGAAAATTCTCGCCGCCGCCGACAACCTCAAAGTCATTGGCCGCGCCGGGATCGGCGTCGATAATGTGGATCGCGAAGCGGCCTCGAAAAAAGGTGTGATCGTGATGAATACGCCTTTCGGCAACATGATCACCACCGCCGAACATGCCATCGCGATGATGATGTCTGTCGCCCGTCAAATCCCTGAGGCGAACGCCTCCACCCATGCCGGTAAATGGGAAAAGTCGCGCTTTATGGGCGTTGAGCTGACCAACAAGACGCTGGGTGTGATCGGGGCCGGGAATATCGGCGGCATTGTCTGCGACCGCGCCCGTGGTCTGAAGATGAAAGTCATCGCCTATGATCCCTTCCTGAGCGAGGAGAAGGCCGCGAAGATGGGCGTCGAAAAAGTCGAGCTGGAAGAGCTTCTGCCCCGTGCCGACTTCATTACTTTGCACGTTCCCAAAACCGAGCAGACCGCGAACATGCTCACGGCTGAACGCATTGCATCCATGAAAAAAGGCGTGCGGATCGTGAACTGCGCCCGTGGTGGTCTGGTCGATGAAGACGCGCTCGCCGAAGCTCTGAAATCCGGCCATGTTGCTGGCGCTGCATTCGATGTGTTCGCGGTCGAGCCTGCTACCGAAAGCCCGCTGTTCAATCTGCCCAACGTCGTTGTGACCCCCCACCTGGGTGCCGCCACAACCGAGGCGCAGGAGAACGTCGCCCTGCAAGTGGCCGAGCAAATGTCGGACTACCTGCTGACCGGTGCCGTGACCAACGCGCTGAACATGCCGTCGGTAACGGCAGAGGAAGCCAAGGTCATGGGGCCGTGGATCAAGCTGGCCGACCATCTGGGTGCGTTCATCGGGCAAATGACGGACGAGCCGATCAAGGCGATCAACATCCTTTATGACGGCTCCGTCGCGCAGATGAACCTTGAAGCGCTGAACTGCTCGGTTGTGGCAGGCATCATGAAGCGTACGAACCCTGATGTGAACATGGTCTCCGCGCCTGTGATCGCGAAAGAGCGTGGCGTGAAAATCTCGACCACGAACCAGGATAAATCCGGCGCGTTTGACGGCTATATCAAGGTCACGGTTGTGACCGACAAGCGCGAACGCTCCATCGGTGGGACGGTCTTCAGCGACGGCAAACCGCGCTTTATCCAGATCAAAGGCATCAATATCGACGCCGAGATCGGGGCGCATATGCTTTACACAACGAACAAGGACAAGCCGGGCGTCATCGGCCTTCTGGGTCAGACTATGGGGCAGAACAACGTCAACATCGCCAACTTTACCCTTGGCCGGAACGAGGCAGGCGGAGAGGCAATCGCTTTGCTTTACATCGACGAACCGGTGGCCGCTCCGATCCTCAAGCAGTTGGAAGACACGGGCAAGTTCACGCAAGTCAAACCCTTGCAATTTGACGTGGCCTAAGGTCATCAGACGGGGCGGCCTTCGGGTCGCCCTTTCTTATTCAGGACACGTCATATGATCTATTGCATCGGGGATATTCACGGCCAGAAAGCCATGCTGGATGCCGCGTTAGAGCGGATCAAAAAGGATGGCGGCGCGGATGCTCCGATTGTTTTTCTGGGCGATTATCTGGATCGCGGGCCAGACAGTCGCGGGGTGCTACAGACCTTGATTGACGGGGTTGAGGCCGGGCGCAACTGGACTATTCTCAAAGGCAATCATGACCGCTATCTCGTGCGCTTTCTGGGCGATCCCGACTTTCGCGACCCCAACACGCGCGACCGGCTTGGATGGCTCGACGCACGGATTGGCGGGCGCAAGACGCTGGCCTCTTACGGCGTTGACGCCCGCGAAGAGCGGGATAACGCGGCGCTGGGCGCAGATGCACTGAAGGCCGTTCCGCAGGCCCATGTCGATTTTATCAATGCGCGTCCGTTGATGCATGTGACAGACGATCTGATCTGCGTGCATGCAGGTATTCGGCCCGGTGTCGCGCTGGAGGATCAAGTTGAGGATGACCTGATCTGGATCCGCCAACCCTTCCTGGATGATCCGCGCGATCATGGGCGTCTGGTCGTGCATGGTCATACGGTTCTGGAAGCGCCGCAGCATTACGGAAACCGGGTCAATTTGGATGGCGGGGCGGCTTATGGCCGACCGTTGACAGCGGCAGTGTTTGAAGGGCGCGATTGTTGGGTTCTGACGGATGCGGGTCGCGTTCCGCTGACGCCCTAGCTCCAGTCCAGAACAACTTTTCCGCTGCTGCCGGACTTCATCGCAGCAAAGCCTTGAGCATACTCATCGGCGGTGAACCGGTGCGTGATAACCCGGCTGACATCCAGACCGTTCTGCAACATCGCAATCATCTTGTACCAGGTCTCGAAAATCTCGCGACCGTAGACACCTTTGATCGTGATCGCCTTGAACACGATGCGCGACCAGTCGACGGGGCTTTTGCCGGGCGGGATACCCAAAAGCGCGATGCGACCGCCCATGACAAGCGCCTCAACCATTTGGTCCAAAGCGCGCTGATTACCGGACATTTCCAGCCCGATATCAAAGCCTTCCGTCATCTTCAGACGGGCACGCACATCATTCAGATCCTCGGTCGCGACGTTGACAGGCGTGACGTCCGTCACCTCCTCCGCCAGCTTCAGACGATCCGCGTCGATGTCGGTAATCACCACATGTCGCGCGCCCACATGGCGGGCGACGGCAGCGGCCATGATCCCAATCGGGCCAGCCCCAGTGATCAAGACATCCTCTCCCACCAGATCAAAGCTGAGCGCGGTGTGCACGGCGTTGCCCAGCGGATCAAGAATGGCCCCAATTTCATCGGGTATCTCATCCGGCAAAGGAACCACGTTGAACGCGGGCAGTTTCAGGTATTCGGCAAACGCCCCCTGCTCGTTCACGCCAATGCCGCGCGTTTCAGGGTCCAGATGAAAACGCCCGGCCCGGCTGGCGCGGGACGACCGCCCGATCAGATGCCCCTCGCCCGAGACGCGCTGGCCGATCTCAAAATCGGTGACATTGCGGCCCAGCTCGACGATCTCACCGGCAAATTCATGACCGGTAATCAGCGGCAAAGGCACCGCACTTTCGGCCCAGCTGTCCCAGTTCCAGATATGGATATCCGTACCGCAAACGCCTGTCTTATGCACCCGGATCAGCACATCATCCGGGCCAATCTCTGGCACAGGGGCGCGCACCAGCGACAAGCCTTCGACAGGCGCGTCCTTCATCAGGGCTTTCATTTGGTTGCTCATCACACGCTCCTTGATTTGGATAATGACAGCACTTGACGAAACGTCATAGTTACTTGCGACATTCCGCAAGATAGCTTGCGACACATACTGGAGGAACCACATGACTGATATCGTAATTCTGGGTGGCGCGCGCACGGCCATCGGCGCATTTGGCGGATCGCTGGCAGGAACGGCTCCGATTGATCTGGGCACAGTCGCCGCCAAGGCCGCGATGGAGCGTGCGGGCGTCGAAGGCGGTCAGGTCGGCAATGTGGTCTTTGGCCATGTGATCAACACTGAACCGCGCGATATGTATCTGTCGCGGGTGGCCGCGATGCAGGCGGGCGTACCGGATGCGGTGCCTGCGATGAACGTGAACCGGCTCTGCGGGTCCGGCGTTCAGGCGATTGTGTCGGTGATCCAGTCGCTGTCGATGGGCGACGCCGCGTTCGGTCTGGCCGGAGGCGCCGAGAATATGAGCCGGTCGCCCTACACGCTGCCCGCCGCGCGCTTTGGTCAGAAGATGGGCGATGTAGGCGCGGTCGACATGATGCTCGGCGCGCTCAGCTGTCCGTTTGGCACCGGGCATATGGGCGTCACCGCCGAAAACGTCGCGGCCGAGCATGACGTGACCCGTGAACAACAAGACGCCTTTGCGTTGGAAAGCCAGAACCGCGCCGCAGCCGCGATTGAGGCAGGCCATTTCGCGTCGCAGATCGCGCCCGTCGAGGTGCGTGTAAAGCGCGACATGGTCCCGTTTGAGGTGGACGAACATCCCAAGGCGACCACGGCAGAGGCATTGGCCGGGCTGCGCACGGTCTTCCAGAAAGACGGCACGGTCACGGCGGGCAACGCCTCGGGTATCAATGACGGTGCAGGCGCGGTCGTACTGGCAACCGCAGAGGCGGCAGAAAGGGCTGGCCTCACGCCGAAGTTCCGCGTTTTGGGCTATGCCCATGCCGGTGTGCGGCCCGAAGTGATGGGCATCGGCCCGGTCCCTGCGGTCGAAGCGTTGTTGGCGCGCACTGGCCTGTCTGTTGGCGATTTCGACGTGATCGAATCGAACGAGGCCTTCGCCGCGCAGGCATTGGCCGTGACCAAAGGGCTTGGATTGGACGCCTCGAAGGTGAACCCGAACGGCGGTGCGATTGCGCTTGGCCATCCGGTGGGGGCCACCGGCGCGATCATCACCGTCAAAGCGATGTATGAGCTTGAGCGTATCGAAGGCTCCAAAGCGCTGATCACGATGTGCATCGGTGGCGGTCAGGGCATCGCGCTGGCGATTGAGCGGATTTAGACCCTAGTCCAGCCAAACTTGCGTGCGGGCAGACTGTCCGCGCGCATCTATGACCGACAGTGTTGCAGCCCCGCGACCCACGCCCGCGATCTGAATATCACGGTCATGCGCGCCCGCACGCACAGGCTTTCCATTCAGCAAAACCGTGAAGGGCGCATGGCCTTCGCGGATTTTCAGCGTCAGGGTTTCGGCATCTTCCAAGACAGCACCGTCAGGCGGGAACGCGACGACGGGCGCGTTGTTGCGAAGGGGGGCGCGATCAAAGCGCTGCAAGGGCGCTGGCAGTTGCGCGCTGCTGACAATCAGCGTTGCCGGCGGCGGGGGCGGCAAAGCGGTGCGACCCGGCGTGATATGATCAAAGGCTTCAAACAGGATCGGTGCGGCAAGGTCTCCACCAAACGCGCCGGGAACAGGCGTGCCATCGGGCCGCCCCATCCAGACGCCGATCACATGCGCGCCGTCATAACCGATCGCCCAGGCATCACGGTGCCCGTAAGAGGTGCCCGTTTTGAACGCGATCTGCCCCGCCTCTTGCCCGGTCGGGGGGCGCAGACCAGCAAGGATATGGCTGACATGCCACGCCGCCTCGGAGTTCAGGATTCGCGCCTTTTGCGCAGGATTAGTGTCTGTTTTGACTTGGAGCGCAGGAGCCTGCCCTCCTTGCGCGAAGCCAGCATAAAGCTGCACCAGATCGTTGAGGCTGACCCCAACCCCGCCCAGCGACAGCGCAAGACCGGGGCTCGTTCCCGGCAAGTCAGGGCGCATCCCGGCAAGGCGCATTTTGGCGTAGATGCGATTGGGGCCAAGCCTTTCGGACAAAGCGACGACAGGAATGTTGAGCGACAGTTGCAACGCATCGCGAACTCGCAGTTCACCGCGATAGAGGCCGTCAAAATTCTGCGGCGCATAGGTGCCAAATTGCGTGGGGCGATCCGCGATCAGCGTCTCTGGATGGGCAAGCCCATTGTCGAACGCCATGCCATAAATCAGCGGTTTTAGCGTCGATCCCGGCGAACGGATCGCCTGGGTCATATCGACAAAACCCGCACGCCCGTGGGCAGTGTAACCCGCAGACCCGACAGAGGCGAGAACCTCTCCGGTGCGGTGATCCGCAGCAAGGATCGCGATGGACATACGCGGGTCATGGCCGCGCAGCGCTTTGCGCGCGAGGATCGTCAGCCGCTGCTGCAAGGCGGCGTCCAGCGTCAGGTGATGCGTCCGGCTGAACGGCGCCTGGACGCGCAAGCGGTCGGTCAAATGCGGAGCGATCTGAGGGATCGTACGGCGGATCGTCGGCACCGGTTCCGAAAGCGCCGCGCGGCGTGCGCCGTCTGAAATGGGTGCGCGGGCAAGGACCCGTTCACGGGCCTGCGCCGCCGCAATGGGCGCACGATCCGGGCGGCGCGCTTCAGGCGCTTGGGGCAGCGCGACCAGAAGGGCCGCTTCGGCATCAGTCAGGCGCTTCGGCTCTTTCGCAAAATAGGCCAGCGAAGCGCTGCGGAGCCCTTCGATATTGCCACCAAATGGCGCGCGGTTCAGGTAAAGCGCGAGGATGTCGTCCTTACTCAAGCGCCGCTCTAGCGCCAGCGCGACTCGGATCTGGCGCAGTTTGCCGGACCACGCACCCGTCCCGCTTTGCTCCAAAAGACGCGCGGTTTGCATGGTGAGCGTCGACGCCCCGGAGATAACTTCACCGTGCCAAAGCGCTTGGCCCGCAGCACGCACCATGGCCAGCGGATCGACACCGGAATGGGTGCGAAAGCGCTTGTCCTCATAGGCGATCAGCATGTCGATATAATCCGGGTCAACAACGTCCAGCGGCGTGTTCAAACGCCATAAACCATCCTCAACCGTATAGGCCCGCAACAGGGTGCCCGTGCGGTCGCGCATCTCGGTCGAGGTATCGAGCGCGAGGGGCGGCAGAACTGTCTGATCGACCCATAAATCGACCCTATCCCGGCCCAAAGCAGCCAAATAGAGGGTCAACGCGAAGAGGAGGAGACCTCGGGTCATGGTAGAACAGTCAGCGTTCCGGTTGCCCCCCAACCGCGATCGGTCGGGCGATACATATCCTCGACACTGGCGGCGGGGTGATGAAACGTACCGGGCGAGATGGCGCGCACGATATAGGCCAGATCGAAGGATTTATCGGACCTCCAATCGACAGCCGCCAGAAAACGATCCGCACGAAACTCGGTGCTTTGCGTGGGCGGTGCCTGAAGCCAGTCCAGCCCTTGGGTATCGCCACTTCGGATCAGGTTCGGATTGTCGATCTCAAGACCCGCAGGAAGCGGATCATCGACCATCAAACGCGCCTCCACCGGGCCAAGCGGGGTGACGTTCAGCACGGTCACAAGACGCTGCCCGGCAGTGACAGTTGCCGGATCCACTGGCGCGCCCTCCAACGTGAAATAACTGCGCGTGATGCGCAAAGCGGTGCCGCCCGCGGGTTCAGGGGTTTCCGGCACGCCGAAGGTCGACAGCGTGATCGGTTGCGCCGTGGCACTGGTGTTCGCGATGACGGTGGTGCTGGTCGCATTCCCCTCCATAAGGCGCAATAGCGGGCCATCGACCGGGGCACCATCAACGCTGAGCCCGGACAGCGGATTGCTGTCGATCAAGGCATGCGCAGCCAGCAGCGTCCACGCCGCTTCCTGGGTCGAGGCGCGGTCAGGTGTGCGGCTCAGCGCTGCGATCAACGTCTCCGCATCCACAGCGTCCGATCCGGCTTCAATCGCAAGGGTCAGCACCGCCGCAGCGTCGCGCAGACCGGTGCCGTAATCACTGCGCCAGCCGGTATCACGTGCGGGCTCCGCGGCTTTGCGGAACATCGCATCCGCCCGCGCGGGATCACCATAAAGCGCCAAGGCTGCACCCAATTGGGCACGCGCCAGCGGGGTGGCGAAGGCATCGGCTTTCACGTCGGCGTAATAACGCAGGTCGCCCATTTTCGCTTGCCCTTCACGGGCCAGCACTATCAGCGCATAGGCCAGACCTTCGCCGCCTTCCTCGAAATCAGGCGCGTAGTTCACAGCGTTGGTCAGGTTGTCCAGCGCGCGGGTGAAAGCGAGGTCGGGGACCGCGTAGCCTTGCGCACGGGCACGAGAGAGGAAGTCGGTCACATACGCATCGAGCCACAGATCGCCACTGCCGACAGACCAAAGACCGAACGCGCCATTAGCGGCTTGTCGGGCGAGGATCTGGTCAACGGATGTCGCGATACGGGCGTTCAGCGTGGCATCATCGGCTTGGCCCATCGCCACCGCCACCTGGTTCAGATACAGCAGCGGCAACGCGCGGGAGGTCACTTGCTCGGTGCAGCCGTAAGGATACCGATCAAGCGTTTGCAGCAGACCCGGCACGTTCAGGCGCGCAAGCGGTCCGGCTGATAACGTGGCCGAGGCGGAGCCTGCACGCAGCCCCGCAAAGACATCCGCGTCAAAGGTGAAGCTGTCACCGGGGTCCAGCGTGAAGCGGCTGGTGCGCAGCGTTTGCGGGTCGTTCTGACGGACGGGTAGTTGCGCAGTTTGGGTCAGGATGCGGCCATCAGGCGTGGTCAACGCGATGTCGATGGCAGCAGAGCCGACCCCCATCGCTTGAATCGGCACTGTAAGGCGTTGGGTTTCGCCTTCGCCCAGCGTGACAAAGGTGGGGGTGTTCCCCAGCGTCAGGTTCGTGGCGGACAGGGTCAGCGGCATCTCCCCCGTGGGGCCTTCGGTATGGGTGACCTCCAACAGCAACTGCGTGGTGTCGCCGGGCGCAAGAAAGCGTGGTGTTGTGGCCGCGACGACGACAGGATCGCGGACGATGACATCGGCGCTGGCTTGGCCGACGGACGTATCGCTCCAGACGACGGCCATGACGCGGACAGTGCCATTGAAAGCGGGCAGGTCGAAGGGGACCTCGGCAGTGCCGTCTAACCCGATGGTGACGGGACCACTGAAGAACGACACGAGGTCTTCCGGCGGCGGTGCTTGCTGGTCAAGGCCACGCGTCGCGTCGCCGCCAGAGCGGACAGTCCCCATCGTGCCATTCAGGCCGTCGATCAGCCGTCCGTAGATATCGCGGATGCTCATGCCAAGGCGGCGCTGGCCAAAGTAATGGCCTTGCGGGTCGGGCGCGTCGAACCCTGTGAGGTTCAGAATGCCAAGGTCCACGGCAGCGACGGTGGCGTAGGCCGTCTCACCTGGCGCGATGCCTTCCACGGTCAAAAGGGACGTCAGCGGCGCGCGCGGTTGGGCCGTTTCGGGCAGTGTTAGGGTCGCATTCAGAGCCTTAGCACCGGGATCAATCGTAGCATGAGCAAGGCCCAGCGCGCGGGACGGATTGCGACCTGCGGGAGCATCAAGCGGGCGGATCACCGTGGCGGTGACATAAGCCCCAGTGCCCCACTCGTCGGTGACATCGAGGGGGATCAGGTTCTCGCCTTCCGTCACCTCAACGGCTTTCATGGCGATCAGGCGGTTGGACATCACTTGCACCAAAGCAGTGCCAGCCGCGCGCGGCACAAGCCGCAAGGTCGCCGTGTCACCTGCGCTATATTGCGGCTGGTCGAGGGACAGCTCCAACGTATCGGGCGTCGCGCTGGCATCAGCCGCGGCGTACCAGCCGGCAGAGAATGTAGTAGAGGCGGCGGCGAATGCGCCATCGGTCCGCTCCACACGCAGCTCGTACTGACCCCAATCGACAGGCGTTTCGATTGCGGTCGCAGCATCGCCAAGGGCGGCGGTGCCGGTGCTGATGCGGGTGCGGGTCGTAGTGGGCTCCCACTGCCAGCGCCCATTCAGGGAATACCATTGATACCGCGTTTCAAGACGGTTCAGGGTCCATGTGACCTCCATCGGAAACGGCGCTTGATCGGGGCCAATGGCGATCAGGTCGAAGGCCGCAATCGCGCCTTGGCCAAGCGTGCCGTCAAACTGCGGCTTGATGCCGATCATCGGCGTGTCGGGCAGGACGATGCGAGTCACGCTCCGCTCCACCGGGCGGCCAGAGCCTTCGGCGACGCGAGTAGTGACGTCCAGCTCAAGCGGGCGATCCGCTTGGGTCAGATCGGGCAAGGTGACAGGCAGCGTGGCGCGACCCTCGGCGTCCGTCTTTTGGTCAAAAGGCAGGCTGGTCGCGACGGCCTGAAGGGGCTGATCCGCGCGCCCGAACGTGTAGCCGGGAAAGGCGTCCAGTCCAGAGGCGGCGCGCAGCACGACATCGCCTTCGATGCGCAGATCGGCGGCGGGTGCGCCAAAGAGATAGCGCGCCTCAATCGCCAAAGGCGGACGGTCGCCCAGCGCGACTGTCTCGGGCAGATCAAGGGTGAAATCCAGACGCTCCGGCAGGAAATCCTCAACCAGAATGCGCGTCTCGGCCAAGGCTGGCCCGTCCAGATCGGCCTTCAATTCAATGCGCCATGTTCCACGTGGCACCGCATCGGCTAGGGGCATGGACAGCACATGGCCACCCGCGACCGGATCGGCCGACAGATGACGGCTATATTCGACGCCATCGGGGCGCATCAGGATCGCGGTCAGCGGCAGCGCATCAATCGCAGCGGCTTGGCCATCGCGGGCGAGCGCAGTCAGATGCACGGTCTCACCGGGCCGATACGCGCCACGATCCGTGGTCAGAAAGACGTCGATGGGCGGGGCCGGTGGCCGCCCCTCCACCCCGCGATCGGACAAATCAAAGGCGGGGTCGGTGAGCGACAGAAACGCCATATCCTCACCGGATTTGACGGTGACCAAAGCGGGCGCGCTGCCGCCAGTGCCAAGGGTCAGACCTTCGGCGAAACGGGCATAGCCGTCTGCATCGGTCACGGCCTCCGCCAGCACGGAATTGGCACGCGAGATCAACGTGACGGCGACATCCTTGCGGGCCGCCGCATCACTCAGGCCGCGCACGAAGACATGCAGGCCATCGGTGCCGGACAGCGTCGTCAGCCCCAGATCGGAAATGACAAACCACTGCATCGCGGCGGGGGTCTCGTAAGGGTCCGCGCCGGGAATGGCAGCTTGCAGCACGTAGACGCCCGCAGGCAGCGGCGCGATAATCTCGTCCATCGGCAGGCGCGTGGTCATATCGCGGTTGAGGGTATTTTGCACGTCACCCGTGCCGGTCCACAGCTCTTCCGAGAGGTCGGCCCCAAAGCGATCCTGTTGCCATGCGGGCAAAGGCCGCCCGAAGAAATCCTCTTGAATAGCGCGCAGCAGATTGCGGTCAGACACACGGCGGAGCGTCAGATCGACCGTGTCCGCGTTGACCGTCTCAATCGGCAGCGCCGCCGTGTCGGTTTTCGGCAGCACATAACCCCACCCCGGAAAGCGTACAGACGGGTCACGGTCGGCGACATAAAGCGTCACGTCCGTCGATTTACTCAGCGTTTCGCCTGATTTCGCAGGCAGACCTTCGCGCAAGGCAATGCGGTAGCGTTCCCCATGCTGAACGCCTTCAATGCAAAGCTGGCGACCCTCTGCGGTGACCGCAAGATCATCGGTGGGAAGCTGCACGAAGGGGCGGTAATCGGTACTTTCACCCGCCAAGTCTTCGGACATGACAGCGCAAATGCGCGGTCGCGCGGCGTTGTTGTTGACCTGCGTTTCAATCACCCGAAAGCCGTAGGTATTGATGGCGCGGTCAAGCTGTGCGCTGACCTCTGCACGCGGCTCAATCGACTGGGCAAGGCGCAAGGCCGGGATCATATCGCGACCGCGCCCTTGTGCTTCCAGCGAGCGCGCCAAAGTCAGCAGCGACCAGACGCGGGCACCGTTGGTCGAGGCGCGCAGATAGGCATTGATCGCGGCATTTTTGGCGTTGCTTTGCATGCGCCTGCGCTGATTTCCGTTGCGGTCCCCCTCCGCCAGAGAAAGCGACGCGTAGTCGGCCCAAAGGTCGGACCCGTCGGTTAACGAAATCGCAGCGCCCAGCAGGCGCAATGCCCCCAGCGGGTCGCCAGCCGCTTGACGCGCGCGCGAGGCAGCAATCAAATCGCTGGCGGCGGCGCCATTGGCGGGATGCTCCAGGCCAAGACCTTGGGCCTGGGTTTTCGCCATGCTCAAATCCGCCTCATCGAGGAACGACAGATCGGCCGCGCGCGCCGCGCTGGTGGAGATCGCCCCAGGCTCTGCGTCTATCACAATGGCCGAAACCGCGCCCTCATAAGGCGTCTGCTCGGACACGTCGGACTTCAGAAAACACGCGTTGGAGCGGCGATTGAACGTGAAAGCCTGACACGCCCCGTCGGCAAGGCAGGCGGCCTGGCACCGCTCGAGCGTGACATCAAAGAAAGACGCCACATCGCCACCGAAAAAATCCACATTTGTGGTGACGGCCAGTCGCCTTTCGGGCACCGGATCGCTCGCATAGGCGGGCAAGGCAAGACACAGGATCAGGAAGGCGGCGAGACTGCGGAGCATGGCGTTTCCTTTCAGGCTGCCCTCATGCTGACACGACCCCCGGCGCATTGGCAACGATTCCCGCCCGACCCACGACATGGTTAAAGGGTTCTTCACCCTCTGCTTCTAAGGTCGCTGCAACCTAAGACGGACGCAGGCATGACGGCCACCAACAGACTGCTGGAAGAACGCCGCGCGCGGCTCAGCGCGGAACGCTTGCTTGAGCAAAAGCAGGCAGAGCTTTTTGCCGCCAACAAGAAGCTGGGCAACCATGCGCAAAAGCTCTCGGAAGAGATTGTCGAAATCCGGGATGAGAACTCGCGCGTGCGGTCCGATCTCGAACGCGCGACACTCAAAGCCGGTATCGCAGAACGGCGCTTGTGGGATTCGATTGAAACGATCCATGACGGTTTTGCGGTCTTTGACAATGATGGACAACTGATCGCCGCGAACCGGTCCTACATCGCCGTATTTGACGGGCTGGAAGAGGTCACCGTTGGTGTCTCTTACGTGCGGATTTTGCAGCTTCTGACGGAAGAAGGCATCGTGGATACGGGCGACATGAGCAGCGCAGAGTGGCGCGCGATGATGACCCAACGCTGGCAGGCTGATGTGATTGAACCGATCACGCTCAGGCTTTGGAACGACAGTTATATAAAGCTGATGGACCGCCGCGGCGGCGAGGGCGATATGGTCAGCCTCGCGCTCGATATCACCGACACGATCCGCTACGAGAAAGAGCTGCGCGCCGCCCACGCCGAGGCAGAGGCCGCGACCCGCGCCAAATCCGCCTTCCTTGCCAATATGAGCCACGAGATCAGAACGCCCATGAACGGTGTGGTCGGCATGGCAGAGCTGTTGCAAGACAGCGAACTAACCGAGGAACAGCGGCTTTATGTAGACACGATCAAAAGCTCGGGCGAGGCGTTGTTGGTCATCATCAATGACGTGCTGGATTACTCCAAGATCGAGGCGGAAAAGCTGACGCTCAACACAACCGATTTCGATCTTGAGCGGTGCGTGCATGAGGTCGTCATGCTGTTGCAGCCCATCGCCCGCGACAAGGGGATCGAGTTGCTGATCGACTACGACATGTTCCTGCCCGCTGGTTTCCACGGCGATCCCGGACGCATTCGTCAGGTGCTGACGAATATCATTGGGAACGCGGTGAAGTTTACCTCTGAGGGGCATGTTCTGGTGCGTGTGACGGGTCATGCAGATGGCGAGAACCCGCTGGATATGAAGGTGCATATCGCGATTGAAGACACCGGGATCGGCATCCCCGAAACCATGGTTGAGCATGTGTTCGGCCAGTTCAATCAGGTCGAGGACGAGAAGAACCGCAAGTTTGAAGGTACCGGATTGGGGCTTGCCATCTCCAAGCAGTTAGTCGGCTTGATGGACGGCGAGATTTGGGTCGAGAGCGAGGTCGATGTCGGCTCGTGTTTCGGCATGTATATCCGCATGCCCGCGCTGGAGGGGCAAGAGGCCGAACCGCTGAATTTGCCCAGCGGGTTGCAGCATGTGCTGCTGGTGAAGGACGATCAGGTGACACGAACGATTGTGTCAAAGCAACTGGCGGCCCTCGGCGTGGAGCCCGACATTTGCGCGGATAGCGAAAGCGCCTCGGCGCTGGCGGAAGAGACGGATTACGATCTGTTGATTGTCGATTTGGGGGCGGCTACGCGCGATGGTGAAACGCTGGTCGCAGACCTGCGACGGGCTGGAATGACAGTTCCGGCGATTGTCATGTCCTCCGCGCCGAACGCAGCGGCCAAGGATGAAGAGACGATCCTGCATTTGCAGAACACCGCGATGCGCCAGGATCTGGTCGGGCTGATCCATGATCTTTGCCCCGCCAAAGAGGTGCCTTTGCGCAAGATGCGGGTGCTTGCGGCGGATGACAATCGCACCAATCGGCTGGTGTTGGAAAAGATGCTGAAAGGTCTCGATATCGAGCTGGAATTTGCGACCGACGGGAACGAGGCCGTGGCGGGCTATCAGGCCTTTGCGCCAGATCTGATTTTCATGGACATTTCGATGCCGCACAAGGACGGCAAAGAAGCGACGCGCGACATCCGCGCGATGGAGACCAGCCACCCGATCCCGATTTGCGCGGTCACGGCCCACGCAATGGACGGCGATGCCGATCCGCTGCGCGAGGCGGGCCTCGATCATTATCTGACGAAACCCGTCCGCAAGAAGGCGCTTTACGAACTGATCGAAAACGTCATGCCCGAGGGCGTTCTACCGGTCTTCCCGGATGCTCAGGACGGGTAGTCGCGCAGAAAGACCCAGCGGTCGCCTTCGGTCATGTCGGCGTTGAAAGCGTAGCCACCGCTGTCGAAATCCTTGAGACCGTCGGGCGTCGTGATGCGACGTTCGATCATGAAACGGGCCATCGCACCGCGCGCTTTCTTGGCGTAGAAGCTGACGATCTTGGGGGCGCCGTTTTTCATCTCCATGAAGACTGGCGTGATGACCCGCAGCTTGAGCGCGTCCAGATCGACGGCCCCAAAATACTCCTGTGAGGCGCAATTCACGAGCGTATCAGCGCCCACCGATTTTGCCTGTTTATTGAGCAGTTTCGAGATGTCAGCGCCCCAATAGTCGTAGAGCGTGTTGCCGTGCTCATTTTTTAGGCGGCTTCCCATCTCCAGCCGGTAGGGCTGAATTTCGTCTAAAGGCCGCAGCGCACCGTAAAGGCCCGACAGGATGCGCAGGTGATCCTGCGCGTAATCCAGATCGTCTTTGTCGAGCGTGCTGGCCTCAAGGCCCTGATAGGTGTCGCCTGCAAAAGCAAGTGCTGCGGCTTTCGTGGTATCCGCCTTGGGGCGCTGCTTGAAATCGGCGAACCGGTCGGCGTTCAGTTTGGCGAGGTTCTCGGAGATGCTCATCAGCTTTTGCAGATCACCCACGCTGAGGTCGCGGGCGACACCCGCCAGTTCAACTGCGCGTTTCTGGAACACGGGCTTGGTCGGTTCGATCCCGGCGACGGGCTCCATATCCAGCTTCTTGGCAGGCGAAATCACAACGAGCATCGGGAACCCCTTTTGGTGCGTCCTGCTTATTTAGCGGGTTGTGCGGCGGCCTCAAGCCTCGCGCAGGATATCAAGGAACGCGTCGCCAAAGCGTTCAGCCCGCCGTTCGCCCAAGATACGGGTGAGCGTGCTGGGATCGCGGGGCTTGGTGTTGGCGACTTTGGCCAGCAAAGACGCGGAACAGGTCAGCGGTTTGTCCACGCCATCGGGGCCGCGCGACAGGTCGGCTTGTACTTCAAGAAGGCGGTCGTAGATCGAGCCTTCGTTGCGGCCAGCGAGCTTACGGCGGGCGGGATGCGTTTCCTCAACCGCACCGTTGATGACTTCGAGGAAGGCCTTTCCGTAGCTTTCCAACTTCTTTGCGCCCACACCGCCGATCCCCGCCATCGCGTCCAGATCGGCGGGGCGTTTCTCGGCCATTTCGATCAGCGTGCGGTCGTTGAAAATGATGTAGGCGGGGACGCGAGCAGCCTCGGCCAGTGCGCGGCGCTTGGCTTTGAGCGCGGACAGCAAAGGTGCGTCTTCGTCCGAGACCAGCGTCTTGACAGCGGGGCGGCGTTTACCGGCGGCTTTGATCGTGTCGCGGCGCAGCTCAATCGTGGCTTCGTCGCGCAGGATCGGGCGGGCGGCCTCGGTCATGCGGAGCGCGCCATGGCGGTCGGGATCGGGGCGCACCAGATCGTGACCCATCATCTGACGGAAGACGGCCTGCCATTGGCGTTTGTCGTATTCGGTGCCGACGCCGAAGGTGGGCAGGTTGTGATGGCCGCGGGCGCTGACCTTGTCAGTTTGATTGCCGAGCAGAATGTCGATGAGGTGACCCGCGCCGAACCATTCTTCCGTGCGCAAGATGGCGGAAAGGGCTTTGCGCACAGCGACAGTGCCGTCGAAGGTTTCGGGCGGCGTGTCGCAGAGGTCGCAATGACCGCAGGGCTCGGACGTTTCGGCAAAATAACCAAGCAAGGTTTGGCGACGACATTTGAGGGCTTCGGCTAAACCGAGAAGCGCATTGAGCCGCGTGTGATCGGCGGCGCGGCGTTCGGGGGGCGCGAGACCTTCGTCAATCTGGGAACGGCGGAGGCGGATGTCTTCGGGGCCGAACAGGGTTAACGTCTCGGCAGGGGCACCATCGCGCCCAGCACGGCCGATTTCCTGATAATACGCCTCGATGGATTTGGGCAGATCAGCGTGGGCGACCCAGCGGATGTCGGGCTTGTCGATGCCCATCCCGAAGGCGACGGTCGCGACAACGATCAGGCCGTCTTCCTGCTGGAAGCGGCGTTCGACGATGCGGCGATCTTCGGCCTCCATCCCGCCGTGATAGTGGCAGGCGGAGTGACCGGTTTCGCGGAGCGCTTGCGCCAGCGTTTCCGTTTTCGCGCGAGTGCCGCAATAGACGATGCCGGACTGGCCTTTGCGGGCATCGGCAAAGTCGAGGATCTGGCGGCGCGGGCTGTCCTTGTTGGCGAACGCAAGGTGGATATTGGGGCGATCAAAGCCGTGCAGGAAGGTTTGCGGCGACTGACCGTCGAAGAGCCGCGTGACGATTTCTTCGCGCGTTTCGGGATCGGCGGTGGCTGTGAAAGCGGCCAAAGGCACGTCGAGCGCGCGGCGCAGCTCGCCAATGCGCAGGTAATCGGGGCGAAAATCATGGCCCCATTGGCTGACGCAATGGGCCTCGTCCACAGCGATCAAGCTGACGTTGATCCGCTTGAGCATGGTAAACGCAGACGCGGCGGCGAGGCGTTCGGGGGCCATATAAAGGAGTTTGAGTTCCTCGCGCTCAAGCGCGTCCCAGACGGCATCGGTTTCCTCGGGCGTGTTGCCTGAGGTCAAAGCGCCTGCGGCGACACCCGCTTGTTGCAGCCCATGCACCTGATCGCGCATCAAGGCGATGAGGGGGGAAATGACAACGGTCACGCCCTCACGGCAAAGCGCAGGCAATTGGAAACACAGGGATTTCCCGCCACCCGTGGGCATAATCGCAAGGGTGTTTTGACCGGCGGTCACAGCCTCAACGATCTCTTCCTGACCGGGGCGAAAGCCGTCGAATCCGAAGACTTCCGCCAGAAGCTGTTGCGCTTGGGGCATGGGACCTGTTCGTTGTTTACCGCTCTTTGGGTGTGAGACTCCCACACTAAGATTCGGTGAACAAGTCCGAAGTTAGAGGAACAAGGCCACGTTATTTTGCAGGATGATGCGGATCGCGATCAGGCCGATGAAGGCGACCAGCGGAGCCAAATCCAGCCCGCCCGTATCCGGCAAGATGCGGCGGATCGGGGCGTAGATCGGCTCTAACAGGCGGTTCAGACCGTTCCAGATATTGTTCACGATCGGCTGATAGAGGTTGAGCACCTGAAAGCTGATGAGCCAGCTCATGATGATATGCGCGATCATGATGAACCACGCGACATCAAGGATCAGCATGATGATTTGATAGAGCGATTGCATAGGCACCCCTTCTTTTCTGAGCCTTAGGTAGGGCGCAGACCGGCAAAGCGCAAGCATACCGCGAGGTCATGGTTGACGTGAACGTCAACTTCCATACCGTCTTGCGCATGTATCCCTTCATTCGCCTCGCCTTCCAGTTCTTCGTGCACCGCAAGGATGGGCCGCTTGATCTAACAGGCACCCATGTCTCGCAGCATATTTGCTGGCCGTGGGATATTGATCTGTGGATGGAGTTGAACAACGGGCGCACGCTGACGCTGTATGATCTGGGGCGGCTGCCTTTGGCGCGGCGCGTCGGGCTGATCGGGCTTTTGCGGGAGAACAAGTGGAGTCTGACGATGGCCGGCGTCTCGGTGCGCTATCGCCGCCGGGTGCGCATGTTCGAGCGGGTCGAGATGCGCAGCCGGGCTGTCTGCTGGGATGACAAGTTCGTCTATCTGGAACAGTCGATGTGGAAGGCGAACGGGGAGTGCGCGAACCATGCGCTCTATCGCTCGGCGATCACGGATCGCAATGGCATCGTGACCCCTGAGACGGCTTTGGCCGCATTGGGTAAGCCCGCGCCCAGCCCCGAAACTCCCGGCTGGATTGCCGCGTGGATCGCGGCAGATGCGGAACGTCCCTGGCCGCCAATGCAATAGATCGTTGCGCGATGGGGATCGGCCTGTCTTAATCCGCTCAAACGGAGGGGATCATGGCCGAAATTTCCGCGCGCAAGCGCATTTGGGGGTGGATCGCTTTCGACTGGGCGACGCAGCCATTCTATACGCTGCTGCTGACGTTTATCTTCGGGCCTTACTTTGCCGCTATCGCCACGCAGGCGCTGATGGATGGCGGGCTGACCGAACAGGTCGCCGATGCGCGCGCGCAAAGCATGTGGTCGCTTGGGCAGACGGTGAGCGGGCTCTTTATCGCCTTCTCGGCCCCGCTGCTGGGGGCCGTCGCCGATAGCGCAGGCAAGAAAATGCCTTGGATCATTGCCTTTTCGGTCATGTATGTGGGCGGCGCTTGGGCGTTGTGGAGCCTGACGCCGGATGGCGGTGGTCTCTGGTTTGCGCTGATTGCTTTTGGCATCGCCTTTGTCGGCGCGGAGTTTGCGCTGATCTTTACCAATGCCATCCTGCCGTCACTGGGCGATGATGCCGAGGTCGGGCATCTGTCTGGCAAAGGGGCGTCGGTTGGCTATTGGGGCGGCGTGCTGAGCCTCATCATCATGCTCACGCTCTTTGCAGAGAATGACACCGGCAAGACGCTGATCGGGATGGACCCGTTGCTGGGCTTTGATGCATCCGAGCGGGAGGGCACGCGGTTTGTCGGGCCGTTTGTGGCGATCTGGTATCTGATCTTCATGATCCCGTTTTTCATGTGGGTCCGCGAGGCCCCAAAGCCCCGCGTTGAAGGTGATAAGATACGCGATGCGTTGCGGCAGTTGGGCAAGACGCTGCGTAATATCCTGAAGCGGCGAAGCTTGGCGGCGTATCTGCTGTCGTCGATGTTTTATCGCGATGCGCTGAATGCGCTTTATGGGTTCGGAGGGGTCTATGCGACGCTGGTCCTGGATTGGTCGATCATCATGATCGGTGTCTTCGGGATCGTCGGCGCGATCACGGCGGCGGTCAGCGCGTATGTAGGCGGGCTCTTTGACCGGCGGTTTGGGCCGAAGCCGGTGATTATCTTCACAATCCTCATCCTGATTACGGTCTGCGTCGTGATCGTCGGGATGAGCCGCGAAATTCTGTTTGGCGTGCCGCTGGCCGAAGGATCTTCGCTGCCCGACATCATCTTCTATGTCTGCGGCGCGGCCATTGGCGGCGCGGGCGGTGCGCTTTATGCGGCATCCCGATCAATGATGGTACGCCATGCCAACCCGGATCGCCCGACCGAAGCGTTCGGGCTTTTCGCACTGTCGGGCAAGGCGACGGCGTTTCTGGCCCCGGCGTTGATCGGGATTGTCAGCTATCTGACCAACTCTCCGCGCATCGGAGTATCGCCGATCATTCTGCTCTTTCTCATCGGTCTCTTTCTGTTACGCTGGGTTGAACCCGAAGGAGATCGCAAGACATGGTTCGGATCGCAGCAGCCCTCCTGATCGCGCTTGGACTGGCACTTCCAGCCGCAGCACAAACCGAAGCCAAGCAGTATTTCGGACGCGAGAAAGTCGCCTCGCCGCACAAGCCTGCGCCGTTTGGAGGTTATGCGAAGGGCTGCATGGCGGGCGGTGTGCAATTGCCGGAAACGGGGCCGACATGGCAAGCGATGCGGCTGTCGCGGAACCGCAATTGGGGGCATCCGGAAACAATTGATTTCATCAAGGATCTAAGCGCAAAGGCCGCGCGGCAACCGGGATGGAACGGGCTTTACATTGGCGATATCTCGCAGCCGCGGGGCGGGCCGATGCTGACCGGGCATCGGTCACATCAGATCGGGCTGGATATCGACATCTGGATGCTGCCTGCGGATAATCTGCGGCTGAGCCGAAACCAGCGCGAGAATATATCCAGTATTTCGACGCGGCGGGCGAAGGGCGCTTATGTGAACAGCAGTTGGACCCGCGCGCATCACGAGATCATCAAGGCCGCCGCGAAAGACAAACGCACCGCGCGGATCTTTGTCTTCCCCGGTGCCAAGGTGCAGATGTGTAACGACGAGAAAGGCAACCGCGCGTGGTTGCGCAAGATCCGGCCCTGGTGGGGGCATCACTATCATTTCCATGTGCGGCTGAATTGCCCGCGCGGCGCGCGTGGCTGTGTGGAGCAACCTGCCCCGCCCGCCGGGGATGGCTGCGCAGACGCGGTGCAATGGGCCAACAACATCATCAACCCGCCACCCCCTGATCCCAACGCGAAACCGCGCCAGCCGCGGCGAGAGCTTGTGCTTGCGGACCTGCCTCAACAATGTCGCGCTGTCTTGTCGTCGCGCTGACGCTTTGGGCCGGAGCGGCCCTTGCGCAGGCGGACTATATCGGAAGCTATACATGGGACGCGCCTGCCGAGGCTTTCGGCGGGTTCTCTGGCATTGAGGTGTTCGAGGGCGGCACGCAGATGGTCGCGATCAGCGACCGGGGATGGATCGCGCAAGGTCGTCTGACGCGGGAGGGCGATCAGATTACCGGGGTTGCTGATCTGGTTCTGACACCCATTCAGGACCAAAATGGCGACACCCTGCCCCGCTATTTTGATGACAGCGAAGGGTTGGCGCGGACCGAGGACGGCGCGCTTTACATCTCGTTCGAGGGCAATCACCGGGTGGCTTACTATCCGACCGCCGAGGGGCCGTCCCAGCCGATGAGCCGGCATCCGGATTTTGAAGGGATGCAGAACAACTCGTCCCTGGAGGCGCTCGCGATTGATGCGGAGGGCACGCTTTACACGCTGCCCGAACGCTCTGGTGCGCTGAATGTGCCGTTTCCTGTGTATCGCTTCAAGGATGGCGTTTGGGATCAACCTTTTACCTTGCGCCGTGATCCGCCGTTCCTGCCAACCGGCGCAGATATCGGACCGGACGGGCGCTTTTACCTGCTGGAACGGCATTTCAACGGGCTGGGGTTCGAGACGCGGGTGCGCCGTTTTGCGATGGACGGCAGCGATGAAGAGACCTTGCTGCAAACCGGGTCAATGGAGCATGACAATCTTGAGGGGATCAGCGTTTGGCGCGATGCCACGGATGATCTGCGGCTGACGCTGATCTCGGATGACAACTTCCGGTTCTTCCAGCGTACGGAAATCGTGGAATACCGCCTGCGCGATTGATCTTGCCAAGCTGCAAAGCGCGACCTAAAAGCGCGCTGTTCCGGCAAGCGGTCGGGGCCAAGTCTCCGCGACCTTGTAAAAACGGATCAAACCATGTCCAAGCATCATCTTCCTGGCATCATTGCGATGGCGATCATCGTTCTGACGTCCAATATTCTTGTCCAGTTCCTGTTCGGCAACTGGCTGACCTGGGGTGCGTTCACGTATCCCTTTGCCTTCCTTGTCACCGATATCATGAACCGCGTTTATGGCCGCAAGGCCGCGCAGCAGGTCATTTTGATCGGCTTTATCGTGGGCGTCTTCTGCTCGCTGGTTGGCGCGCAAATTCAGGGCGAGTTCGGCCCGCTGGTCACCTTCCGCATCGCGCTGGCCTCTGGGTTCGCATTCCTCGTGGCGCAAACGCTGGACGTGGTCATTTTCGACCGGCTGCGCAACGCGGATGGCTGGTGGAAAGCGCCACTGACCTCGACCGTGATTGGATCGGCTGTGGATACCGCGCTGTTCTTCACGATCGCCTTCTCGGCGATGTTCGTCTTCCTTGAGCCCACAAACGATGTCAGCTGGGCCGGAGAGGTTTTGCCGATGCTGGGTGTGGGTCCCGAAGCCCCGCTTTGGGTGTCGCTGGCCTTTGCCGATTGGCTGGTGAAACTGTCGCTGGCGATCATCGCGCTGGTTCCGTTCCGAATTCTGGTCAACAAAATGTTGGCGCGGACTGCATAAATCTTTTGACTTATCCACAAGATGTGGCACGCTCCTAATTGAGTTCAACAACTGAAAGGAGGTGATCCAGTGTCAAGAGAGGTATTGGAGAGAGGTGTCGGAACAGGTCGGGAGGCCCGCCGCTAGGCAGCCCTAAGCGGTCGAAGCGCCGCCCGATTTGGATGAGGTCCTAACCGGCCCCACCTCCGTAAGTCTCGAAGGGCCGTCCGTTTTCCGGGCGGCCCTTTCTTGTAGGCGAGTGTTCGGGTTAGGTAGGGCCATGTTGCGCATCACCGACAAAATCACGCTGGAGGACTGGGAAATGTCCGAAGCCTTCACCCGCTCGCAAGGGCCGGGGGGGCAGAACGTGAACAAGGTATCGTCTGCCGTGGAATTGCGGTTCGAGGCGGAGCGGTCGCCCAACTTGCCGGACCCGGTGAAGCGCCGGTTGAAACGGCTGGCGGGCCGACGGTGGACCTTGGACGGTGCGGTTTTGCTGCGGGTCGAGGACACACGCTCGCAAGCGCGCAACCGGGAGATCGCGAAAGAGCGGCTGGTGGAGTTGATCCGCAAGGCGTTGGAGAAACCCAAGCGGCGCATTCCGACGCGGCCCACTTTGGGGTCGAAGAAACGGCGGTTGGCGGAGAAGGCCAAGCGCGGCGAGGTGAAAGCGCTTCGCGGCAAAGTGACGAGGGACGAATGAGCGATTTGCTTGCCCGACGCGAAAGGCTGCTGGGACCGAATGTGCCGACCTTCTACGAGGACCCGGTGCATATTGTCCGTGGCGAGGGCGTTTGGCTGTGGGATGCGGACGGACGCAAGTATCTGGATTGCTATAATAACGTGCCGCATGTGGGCCATTGCCACCCGCACGTGGTGGAGGCGATTGCGCGGCAAGCCTCGGTTCTGAACACCCATACGCGGTATCTGCATGAGGGCATTCTGGACTATGCGGACCGGCTGACGGCGACTTTGAGCCACGATCTGGATCAGATGATTATGGTCTGCACGGGGTCGGAGGCGAATGACATCGCGTTGCGGATGGCGCAGGCAGTGACGGGCAAGATCGGGTTCATTGCGACGGACAATACCTATCACGGGAACACGGCTGCGACCTCGCAACTGTCGACGCGGCGACCGCCGATTGGGGGGTATCCTGAGCATATTCGGCTGGTGCCTGCGCCCGATACGGTGCGGCCTGTAGGTGGCAGTTTGGGAGGGCAAGCGGAGGCGTTTGCAGAGAATGTCGCGCGGGCGATTGCTGAATTGGAGGCGAATGGCGCGGGCTTTGCGGGGTTCATGCTCTGCCCGACTTTTGCCAATGAAGGGTTTCCGGCATTGGCGCCGGGCTTCTTGGACCGCACGGTCGAGGTGATCCGCCAGTCGGGCGGCTTGATCCTGTGTGACGAGGTCCAGCCAGGATTTGGGCGCATCGGAGAGGCGTTCTGGGGCCATGACTGGCTGGGTTTTGCGCCGGATGTTGTGACGATTGGCAAGCCGATGGCGAACGGGCATCCAGCGGCGGCAGTGATCGCGCGACCGGACGTGATGGGCGCGTTTCGCACCGCGTTTGGGTATTTCAACACGTTCGGCGGCAACCCGGTGAGTTGCGCTGCCGCGATGGCAACGCTGGACGTGATCGAAGACGAAGGCTTGCAAGAGAACGCGCGCGTGGTGGGGGCGCATGCGTTGGCGCGGTTGCGGGCAATCGAGCATCCGTTGAAAGCCGAAGCGCGGGGGTTGGGGCTGTTTTTCGGGATTGAGTTTGTTGAGGCGGACGGGACGCCCGCGACAGAGTTCGCGGCACGGATTGTCGAAAAGATGAAAGCGCGCGGGGTGCTTTTGAACCGGATCGGGAGGGATATGAACACGCTGAAGATGCGCCCTCCGATGCCGTTTGGGATCGCGGAGGCTGATCTGGCGATGGATACGCTGGAAGAGGTTCTGCAAGAGGATCGCGATGACTGATTTGACCGATTTAGCGGCCGAGATTTGCACCGCTTGGGGGCCGCTTGCGCAAGCGCCGAAGCTGATCGTGAACCGCGAGAATGCAGTGTTTGAGGTGCAGCTTGCCTCGGGCGCGCGCGGTGCGTTGCGGCTGCATCGGGTGGGTTATCAGACGGTCGACAGCATCCTGTCGGAACTGCGCTGGACGGAACGGCTTGCAAAGGCCGGGTTTGCCTGCCCGGTGCCGTTGCGCACGTCAGACGGTGCGCTGACGGTTCAGCGGGATAATGCGCCGATGGCGTCGCTGATCGGCTGGATCGACGCGGAACCGATTGCGGATATGAATGACGAAGAAGGACCAGAGCCGTCGCTCTATCAGTCTGTCGGCGCGATGATCGGGACGCTTCACAATCGGACGGATCAGATTGATCTGGCGGGGATTACACGACCCTTCTGGTCGCGGGAAACGCTGTTGGGAGAGACGCCGATTTGGGGATGTTTCTGGGAAAACCCCGCGCTGACATCCGAGGATAAAGCGCTCCTTCAGGACGCGCGGGCAAAGGCTGACGCTGCGTTATCCGAATTGGCGGAGCCGGATATCGGGCTGATCCATGCCGATCTTTTGCAAGAGAATATCCTGCACCGCGATGGTGATCTGTGGCTGATCGACTTTGACGACGCGGGGTTTGGCTACCGCCTTTATGATCTGGGAACGGCGCTGGTTCAGCATGTCTATGATCCGCGATATGCCGCGTTTTGCGATGCGCTGCGCCGTGGATATGAAGACGCGCGCGGGGTGCAGGTGCGGTCGGAGGACCTACAGTTATTCACCTTGCTGCGTGGCTTTGCGTCTTGCGGGTGGATCATCAGTCGCGCTGCAGCAAATGACCCGATCCACCAAGTTTACGCGGACCGCGCCGTGATGCTGGCGCGGGAGTTTGTCGGCTAGACAAGCACTTCGGAGGCTTCCTGCGCGCCGACACCAAAGACGCGCTTGTAACGCTCGATCTCGGAGGCGGGGCCCATCGCTTTGTTGGGATTATCCGACAGCTTGACCGTGGGTTTTCCATTGGCCGAGACCGCCTTGCAGACCAGCGAGAAGGGCGAGAGCGCATCGTTCGGGACGAGGCCGCGGAAGTCATTGGTCAGCAAGGTCCCCCAGCCGAAGGACACTTTCACGCGGCCCGCGAACTGGTTTTGCAGCTCGATCACCTTGGCGACGTCGAGGCCATCCGAGAAAATGACGAGCTTTTGCGTCGGGTCTTCGCCACGTGATTTCCACCAGTTGATGGCGGTTTCCGCAGCTGTTGCAGGATCGCCGCTGTCAACGCGGATGCCGGTCCACCCGGCGAGCCAATCGGGCGCGCCTTCAAGGAAACCCTTGGTGCCGTAGGTGTCGGGCAGGATCACGCGGAGGTTGCCATCGTGTTCCTCGTGCCAGTCGGCAAGGACCTTGTAGGGCGCGTGGCGCAGGGCTTCGTCATCTTCGGCCAGCGCGGAATAGACCATGGGAAGCTCGTGGGCGTTGGTGCCAATCGCCTCCATCTCGCGACGCATGGCGATGAGGCAGTTGGAGGTGCCAACGAACTTTTCGCCCAGCCCCTCCTGCATCGCCTGAACGCACCAATCCTGCCAGAGGAAGGAGTGACGCCGCCGCGTGCCGAAATCAGCGATGCGCAGGTCAGGCAGTTCGCGAAGGGCTTCAACCTTCTCCCACAGCTTGGTCATGGCGCGGGCGTAGAGAACCTGTAGCTCAAACTTGCCCATGTCTTTGAGGACAGCGCGACCGCGCAGCTCCATCAGCACGGCGAGGGCGGGGATTTCCCATAGCATGACCTCGGGCCACGCGCCTTCAAAGGTCAGCTCGTATTGGCCGTCGCGCTTTTCAAGGTGGTAGGGGGGCAGGCGCAGACCCTCGAACCACTCCATGAAGTCGGGGCGGAACATCTGACGTTTGCCATAGAACGTGTTGCCGCGCAGCCATGTGCTTTCGCCGCGCGCCAGCGACAGGGAGCGGATGTGATCGAGCTGTTCGCGCAGCTCGCCTTCGTCAATCAGCTCGGCCAGTTTGATGTGCTTGGAGCGGTTGATGAGGCTGAACGTGACATGCGTGTCGGGCTTGTTGCGAAAGACCGACTGGCACATCAGCAGCTTGTAGAAATCGGTGTCGATCAGGGAACGGACGATCGGGTCGATCTTCCACTGACGGTTCCAGGCGCGGGTGGCGATATCAACCATGTTTGAGTTTTACTCCGGCAGCGCGCATCTGATCGAGGGCAGTTTGTAGGGATCCGTCGAGGTCGATACCGCGACAGGCGCTGAGATCGACGGTGGTTTTGAAACCCAGCCCGGCGGCATCCAGCGCGGAATAGGCGACGCAAAAATCGGTGGCGAGGCCGACAAGGGTCAGCGTGTCGATATCGCGGGTCCGCAGGTAGCCTTCCAGCCCGGTGGGCGTGGTTTTGTCGTTCTCGAAGAAGGCGGAGTAGCTGTCGATTTCGGGGCGAAAGCCCTTGCGGATCACCATGTCGGCGGCATCGGTTTGGAGCGCTTTATGGAAGGCGGCGCCGCCTGAGCCTTGGATGCAGTGATCGGGCCAAAGGACCTGTTTGCCGTAGGGCATGTCGATCAGATCGTAGGGCGCTTTGCCCGGATGGCTGGTCGCGAATGAGCTGTGACCGGCGGGATGCCAGTCTTGCGTGAAAATGCGCGCCGGAAACTCGGCCAGCATCGCGTTGATCGGGGCGACGACGGCGTCGCCATCCGCGACAGCCAGCGCGCCTCCGGGGCAGAAATCGTTCTGAACGTCGATGACGATCAGCGCCTCATTGGCTGGTCGCATGGCTTTTCTCCTGTGACTTTAGATGCCTAGGCCAGTGCCATGGGGCGCGTCAATGGCTGCACTTGCGTCATAGGGCGCGGCGGCGGTATTGCGTCGCGCATGTACACCATCGCTGCACTCTATCATTTCACCCGGTTTGACGACCCTGCCGCACTGCGCGCGGGCCTGCTTGAAGCGACGGCAGAGCACGGGATCACCGGCACGTTGCTTCTGGCGCGCGAAGGGATCAACGGGACGATTGCCGGGTCGCGGGCCGGGATTGATGCAATCTTGGGTGTGATCCGGGCGCTGCCGGGCTGTGCTGATCTGGAGTGGAAGGAGAGCACGGCGGCGGAGCCACCCTTCGGGCGCATGAAGGTGCGGTTGAAGAAAGAGATCGTGACGATAGGGCAGCCGGATGTGGACCCGACGGCGGCTGTCGGGCGCTATGTGGAGCCTGCGGAGTGGAATGATTTGATTGCTGCGCCAGATGTGGCCGTCATTGATACGCGCAACGATTATGAGGTTGCGATTGGCACGTTTGAGGGGGCGATTGATCCGGAGACGAAGTCCTTTGGCGAGTTCCCCGCGTGGTGGGAGGCCAACAAGGATCGGTTCCATAACAAGCGCGTCGCGATGTTCTGCACAGGCGGGATTCGCTGCGAAAAGTCGACGAATTACCTGATGTCGCAAGGGGTGGAGGACGTGTTTCACCTGAAGGGGGGCATCTTGAAATACCTTGAGGATGTGCCCGCAGAGGAAAGCTCCTGGAAGGGCGAGTGCTTTGTCTTTGATGGCCGCGTGTCGGTGGGGCATGGGCTGGAAGAAGGGCCACATGTGCTGTGCCATGCCTGTCGCCGTCCGCTGCTGCCAGAGGACACGAAACGCGCCGAGTTTGAGCCGGGCGTGTCGTGCCATCACTGCATTGACGAGACGTCAGAGGCGGACAAGGCGCGCTTTCGCGAGCGGCAAAAGCAGATCGCCTTGTCCAAGGCGCGGGGCGAAAAGCACTTGGGCGCTTAGGCCGCGCGGTCGTCGTGTTCGGGTGCGATCACGGGGACCAGGGCGCGCACGAGGTCTTGCATGTGCAGAAGGCCGATCTGTTCGCCGTCTTTCATCACGCGGTAGTGCTTTGTTGTGTCGCCGCCGGACATCGCGATGACCGACTCGAGGTTGGCGTCGGCCTCCACATCGCCTGAGATATCGACACCTGCGGTCGTCGTTGCGTCCATGACAGAGCGGACGCGCAGCACGCGGGCGCGGTTGATGTCGCTGATGAAGTCCATGATGTATGGATCGTTCGGGTTCAGCAAAATCTCTTGCGGTTCGCCTTGCTGCACGATGGCACCGTCTTTCAGAATCACGAGGTGATCGGCAAGCTTCAAAGCCTCGTCCAGATCGTGGGTGATGAAGACGATGGTTTTGTGCAGCTCGCGTTGCAGCTCAAGCAGAAGGTCCTGCATGTCGGTGCGGATCAGGGGATCGAGGGCAGAGAACGCCTCGTCCATCAGCATAATCTCGGAGTCTGATGCCAGCGCGCGGGCGATTCCGACGCGTTGCTGCATGCCACCAGACAACTGGTTGGGATACTTGTCCTCGTAGCCTTCCAGCCCGACGCGTTTCAGCCATTTCTGACCCTCTTTATCCGCCGACGCTGCATCCTCCCCCCGAACGCGCCGCGCCATGCCGGCGTTTTGCAAAACGGTCCTATGGGGGAAGAGCGCGAACTTCTGGAACACCATCGACATGGTGTTCTGTCGCAAGGCGTGGAGCTGCTTTTCGCCATAAGCCAGAACATCTTCGCCATCGACAACGATCTCGCCGTCGGTGGGTTCGATCAGTCGGTTGAGGTGACGGATCAGCGTGGATTTGCCAGAGCCGGAGAGGCCCATAATCACAGTGATCTCCCCCTCCTGCATGTCCACGTTGATGTCTTGCAAGCCCAGCACATGGCCGTGCTGGTCCAGAAGTTCAGGCTTGCCAAGGCCGTCTTTGACATAAGTCAGCGCCTCTTTCGGTTTGGAACCGAAGATCTTGTAGAGGCCCCGGATCGAAACCTTGATTTTGGATGTATCGGTCATGGTCTCTTACTTCTCGCTGGCGTTGATGCGGCCGAGGGCGGCCTTGGTCGAACGGTCCAGGAGGACCGCCAGAAGGACGATGCAGAAGCCCGACACAAGGCCCACGCCCAGTTCAAGATTGTTGATACCGCGCAGGACCAGCACACCCAGACCGGGGGCCGAGACGAGTGAGGCAATCACGACCATCGCAAGGCTCATCATGATGGTCTGGTTGATGCCCGCCATGATGTTGGGCAGCGCCAAGGGGATTTGCACACCGGTCAGCTTTTGCCAGGAATTCATACCGAATGCGTCAGCGGCCTCGATCACGTCCTTGTCGACAAGTCGGATGCCAAGGTCGGTCAGGCGGATCACCGGCACGATGGCATAAAGGATGATCGCGATGCCGTAGAGTTTGGATTCCGTGACGGAGAACAGGAAGATCAGGGGGATCAGATAGACGAAGGTCGGCAGCGTTTGCAGCATATCAAGGATCGGGATCGTGATCCTTTGCATCGTATTGCTTTTCGACATGGCGATGCCGATGGGCACACCTAAAACCACACAGAAAATCGTGCAGACGAAGATGATCGACAGGGTCTGGATCGCGTAATTGTAATGGTCGATGAACGCCATGAATAGGAACGAGCCGGTCACAAGGGCCAGCACAGACCACGAGCGCGACGCGTAATAGGTCAGCAGCATCAGCAGCGGGATCATGATGAACCACGGGGTCGCCTGAAAGGCGGAAAGCGACCAATCCAAAAGCCAACTGAGCGGTTGGGTCAGCGGGTCGAGCACGACTTTCATGCCGTCTTTGACGTTCAGAAAGCCCTCTTCCACGGCACTTGTCATGTCACGGGTTCGTGGGATTGAGCCGCAGGATTTGTGCAGCGTATCCAGAGACGGAAACGGGGTTTCGAGCAATGGCGTCGCTGGAGTAGGGGCGTCTGCGGCGGCCTCCCCACCGCCGTTATTGGCCTGCGCCAACAGCTCGGCCATTGTCATTGGTCCGCCGGTATCTTCCGTCGCGCACCAGTCGCTCAGCCCGAGCGTTTTGAAAAGTCCGTCATAGATCGCCATGTGTCACCGTCTTGCCCTTTGCGGGCGTCCCCTGAAAAGAAACGGGGCGCTCGTTGGCGCCCCGCTTTGTTTTTGCTGCTTACTTGATCAGTGCAGCAAGCTTGCCTTTGGCATCTTCCGAAATCCAACCAGACCAAACGTCCGAGTTGTTGGAGAGGAA
The DNA here is from genome assembly GCF_020177595.1 of Cognatishimia sp. MH4019. Lineage (GTDB taxonomy): Bacteria > Pseudomonadota > Alphaproteobacteria > Rhodobacterales > Rhodobacteraceae > JAHTBL01. The sequence continues at coordinate 371,559 of NZ_JAHTBL010000002.1, forward strand.
GTAGACAGCCGCTTCTTCGGCGGAGGCGTTATTCTCTTCCTGCCATGCCAGCACCTCGCCCATCTGGGCGTTGGTGAAGGACACATTGGCCATCAGTGCGGCGATGTCGGGGTTTTCTTCCTGGAAGGTGGTCGTGACGACTGTTTTCACAGGACCGACGGGGTAGGACGACTTGCCCACCTCTTCGCATTCGGGGTCGGCGTTACAGGCGTGAACCTCGGGGTTATGCTCGCCCAGATCGACCAGTGTCATCGGGTATTTGCCCAGCACGGATGTGGGGGCCCAATAGTAACCGATCCAAGGCTCTTCGTTCTCGAAGGCCGCCGCGATGGAGGTTGCCATCGTCTCACCAGAGCCGTGCTGGAAGACCTCAAAGCCATTGCCTTCGAGATCATAGGCTTCGGCCAATGCCGCGTTGATGTTCTTGCAGCCCCAGCCATCGGGGCAGTTGTGGAACCGATTGTCGAGCAGGTCGGGGTTCGCCAGAACGCCTTCAACGGTTGCCAGCTCCGGGTGCTCGTCGACCAGATAGGTCGGGATCCACCAGCCTTCGACACCGCCATCAGACAACACGTCGCCAAGGGTGACGATCGTGCCAGCTTCCTTCAGGTCGTTGTAGGACGGCGCGCCGTTGATCCACAGCTCTGTCACGATATCGGGCTTGCCGGTCTCGGACACGGATGCCAGCGACGGCACGGTCGAGGACGGCACAACGGTGACGTCGCAGCCGTAGCCTTGCTCCATCAGGAATTTCGACACGTTGGTGACAACGGCGGCCGAGGCCCAGTTCATTTCGGTGATCGAAACTTCGCCGCAATCTGCATATGCAGCGGCAGGTGCTGCAAGACCAAGCGTTGCAGCGACAAGTAGCTTCTTCATAAAGTGTTCTCCCTGTGAGCGGATCCGGTGAGTGTCCGGACCCTTGATTGGTGACGGTCCCAATCAAAGAGCATCCCATTTCACATTGCAACGTGATATCCGATTTTTTTTGATTGACGCGTCAGTCAATAAAAATCTAAGGGGATTGGGGGATGGTCTGGAGAGTGTCATGCCGAAACTGGGAATGGAGCCGTTGCGCCGGTTGGCGCTGGTCAATGCCGCGATTACCGAGATCGGATCGCGTGGATCGCTGGATGTGACTGTCACCCAGATCGCGAAACGGGCCGGAGTTTCCAGTGCGTTGGCGCATCATTACTTTGGCAGCAAAGAAAACATTCTGACCGCCGCGATGCGCCGGATCCTGGCGATGCTGGGCGATGATTTGCGGGCCGCGCAAACCGGTAAAGAGACCGCAATCGAGCGGCTGCACGCCATTGTCGAGGCCAGTTTTTCAGAGCGCAATTTTCGCCCTGACGTGATCGCCGCGTGGCTTGCATTTTACGTCAGCGCGCAAACTTCAAACGATGCGCATCGCCTGTTGAAGGTCTATCACGCGCGTCTTCGCTCCAACCTCGTTCACGAGCTTCGCCCGCTGATTGGTGAGCACGCCCCGCGCGAGGCAGAGACCATCGCGGCGATGATCGACGGCTTCTATATCCGGCAAGCCTTGCGCACCGGGTCACCCAATGGGCCCGGCGCGATTGCGGCGACCACCCGGTATATCGACAGCCTTATTGCGCAAAGCGACCTCAAATGAGCACACCGAATATTCTCATTTTCATGGTCGATCAGCTGAATGGCACGTTTTTTCCTGATGGGCCTGCGGAATGGCTGCACGCCCCAAACCTGAAGAAACTGGCGGCATCCTCGGCCAGGTTCGCCAATTGCTACACCGCCTCGCCACTATGCGCGCCTGGGCGGGCGAGCTTTATGTCCGGCCAGCTTCCCAGCCGCACGCGGGTCTATGACAACGCGGCAGAGTTCGCTTCGGACATCCCGACCTACGCGCATCATTTGCGGCGGGCGGGGTATCAGACTTGCCTCTCCGGCAAGATGCATTTCGTAGGTCCAGACCAGATGCACGGGTTTGAGGAGCGTCTGACGACGGACATTTATCCGGCTGATTTCGGCTGGACGCCGGATTACCGCAAACCGGGCGAGCGGATCGATTGGTGGTATCACAATATGGGGTCCGTCACTGGCGCAGGCGTGGCCGAAATCTCTAATCAGATGGAGTATGATGACGAGGTTGCCTATCACGCGACGCGCAAGGTTTATGATCTGGCGCGGGGCAAGGATCAGCGCCCGTGGTGCCTGACGGTCAGCTTCACGCATCCCCATGATCCCTATGTCGCGCGCAAGAAGTATTGGGACCTTTACGAGGATTGCGAACACCTGCTGCCAAAGGTTCCCGCGCTGGACTACGACGATCACGACCCGCATGCGCAGCGGATATTCGATGCGAATGACTGGCGGAGTTTCGATATCTCGGAAGATGATATCAAACGCTCTCGCCGCGCTTATTTCGCCAATATCAGCTATCTCGATGACAAGATCGGAGAGGTCTTGGAGGCATTGGAAGGCACGCGGCAAGAGGCGGTGATCCTGTTCGTCTCCGATCACGGCGACATGCTGGGTGAGCGTGGGTTATGGTTCAAGATGAGCTTTTACGAAGGCTCTGTACGGGTGCCTTTGATGATCTCGGCACCGGGTGTTCCAACGGGTCTGGTGATCGAACCTGTGTCGAATATCGACGTGACGCCGACGCTTTGCGATCTGGCGGGGATTTCGATGGACGAGGTTTTGCCCTGGACCGAGGGACAGAGCCTTTTGCCTGTCGCGGGCGGCGCGGCGCGGCAAGGGGCTGTCGCAATGGAATACGTGGCAGAGGCGTCTTATGCGCCGCTGGTTTGCTTACGGCAGGGCGATTGGAAATACACAAGCTGCGCGCTTGATCCGGAACAGTTGTTCAATATTGCGGATGATCCGCATGAGTTGACGAACCTTGCAAGCGATCCGGCCTATGCCAGTGTGCTTTCCGATTTTCGCGCGCAGGCAGAGGCGCGGTGGGACCTTGAGGCGTTCGATGCGCAGGTCCGCGAAAGTCAGGCGCGGCGCTGGGTTGTGTACGAGGCGCTGCGTCAGGGCGGCTATTACCCGTGGGATTTCCAACCGCTTCAGAAAGCGTCTGAACGCTACATGCGCAACCACATGGATTTGAACGATGTCGAGGAAGGCCAACGCTTTCCGAGGGGAGAGTAAGATGGTTACGACGCAACCCACCGCGAGCCATTTTATCAATGGTGATTATGTGGAGGACACGGCGGGCGAAGTCATCGACGTGATCTACCCCGCGACCGGCGAAAAGATCGCGCAGGTGCACGCAGCGACGCCTGCTGTGATCGAACAGGCCTTGGAAAGCGCGGACGCTGCGCAAAAGGAATGGGCGAGGTGGAGTGGGACGGAGCGGGGCCGCGTGCTGCGCCGTGCCGCCGACATCATTCGCGAGCGGAACCGCGCGCTCAGCATTCTTGAGACCTATGACACTGGGAAGGCCTTGCAAGAGACGCTCTATGCCGATGCGACGAGCGGGGCGGACGCGCTTGAGTATTTCGGTGGCTTGGCGGGGTCTCTGACCGGAGAGCACATCCAGCTTGGTGCGGATTTCGCTTACACCAAGCGCGTGCCTTTGGGTGTGTGCGTGGGCATTGGTGCATGGAACTACCCCACGCAAATCGCCTGCTGGAAAGGCGCACCGGCGCTGGCTTGTGGCAATGCGATGATCTTCAAGCCGTCGGAGACGACGCCGCTTTGTGCATTGAAGATCGCTGAGATTCTAGTGGAAGCGGGATTGCCTGCGGGGCTTTTCAATGTCGTGCAAGGCATGGGCGCAGTGGGCGCGGCGCTGGTGGAAGACCCGCGCGTGGCCAAGGTCTCGCTGACCGGATCTGTGCCCACGGGTAAGAAGGTTTACGCCGCTGCTGCCGCGCATATGAAGCACGCGACGATGGAGCTGGGCGGGAAATCCCCGCTTGTCATTTTCGATGATGCAAATGTCGAAAATGCGGTGAGTGGCGCGATGCTGGCGAATATGTATTCGACGGGTCAGGTGTGCTCCAACGGGACGCGGGTCTTTGTTCAGAAGGGTGTGAAGGACGCGTTTTTGAAGCGCTTTGAGGAGCGGTGCGCAGCGATCAAGCTGGGCGATCCGCTGGATGAAGAGACGCATCTGGGGCCGATGGTGAGCGACGCGCAGATAAATATCGTGCTGGACTATATCGCCAAGGGGAAAGCCGAAGGTGCAACGCTGATTTGCGGCGGCGAGCGGCTGGAGCGCGACGGGTTCTATGTGGCGCCGACCGTCTTTGCGGATGTCACCGATGGAATGACCATTGCCCGCGAAGAGATCTTCGGGCCGGTGATGGCCGTGCTGGATTTCGACGACGAGGACGAGGTGATCGCGCGGGCGAACGACACGCCGTATGGCCTGTCGGCAGGGGTTTTCACGAATGATATCACTCGCGCGCACCGCGTCGTGGATCAGTTGGAGGCGGGCACTTGCTGGATCAACACCTACAACCTTGCGCCGGTGGAGGTGCCGTTTGGGGGCGTCAAAGCCTCGGGCGTGGGACGCGAAAACGCGAAGGCGGCGATCGAGCATTATAGCGAGATCAAGTCAGTTTATGTGGGCATGACGCCCGTGGACTCGGCCTACTGACATGCAAGCGGATTACGTCATTGTCGGAGCCGGATCGGCGGGCTGCGCGTTGGCGTATCGGTTGTCGGAGGACGGTAAGTATTCCGTCATCGTGATTGAGTATGGAGGCAGCGATGCAGGGCCGCTGATCCAGATGCCAGGCGCGCTGTCCTATCCGATGAACATGAAGCGCTATGACTGGGGCTATCAAAGTGAGCCTGAGCCGCATCTGGGCGGACGACGTTTGGCGTGCCCGCGCGGGAAGGTGATCGGCGGGTCTTCTTCGATCAACGGGATGGTTTATGTCCGCGGTCATGCGCGCGACTTTGACCATTGGGAGGAAAGCGGCGCGACCGGTTGGTCGGGCGCGGATGTGATGCCCTATTACAAGCGGATGGAGTGTTGGGACGATGCGGGCCATGGCGGGGACGCGTCATGGCGTGGGACGGACGGGCCAATTCATGTGACGCGTGGGCCGCGCACCAATCCGTTGGTGAAAGCCTTTGTCGAGGCTGGCAAGCAGGCAGGCTATCCGTTCACCGAAGATTATAACGGCGCACAGCAAGAGGGGTTTGGCGCGTTCGAGCATACGATCTATCGCGGGCAGCGGTGGTCGGCGGCGAATGCGTATCTGAAGCCCGCGTTGAAGCGCCCCAACTGCACCATGGTCAAAGGGCTGGCCGAGAAGGTTGTTATCGAGGACGGCCGCGCGGTGGGGGTTAAGCTTCGCATTGGCGGGCGGAGTGAGGTGATCCGCGTGAACCGAGAGGTGATCCTGGCGGCGTCCTCGATCAACTCGCCCAAACTGCTGATGCTGTCGGGGATCGGCCCAGGCGCTCATTTGGCCGAGCATGGGATTGACGTGATCGCGGATCGACCCGGTGTGGGGCAGAACCTGCAGGATCATCTGGAGCTTTACATCCAGATGGCCTGCACACAGCCGGTCAGCCTATTCTCGTATTGGAACCTCCCGGGGAAGGCCTGGGTCGGCGCGCAGTGGCTGTTTGGGCGAACCGGACCGGGGGCGTCGAACCAGTTTGAATCGACCGGGTTTATTCGATCTGATGCGGGGGTGGAATATCCAGATATTCAGTTTCACTTCCTGCCGCTGGCAGTGCGCTATGACGGCAAAGTCGCAGCAGAAGGGCATGGGTTTCAAGCGCATGTCGGGCCGATGCGGTCGAAATCACGCGGGGCGGTGACTTTGAAATCGACGGACCCGACAGAGGCTCCGGCGATCTTCTTTAACTATATGAGCCATGCGGAGGATTGGTCGGAGTTCCGCACTGCAATCCGCCTGACGCGCGAGATTTTCGGGCAGGAGGCGTTTGCGCCCTATGCTGGTCACGAAATCCAACCGGGTGCGGATGTGCAAAGCGATGAGGCGTTGGATGCGTTCATCCGTGAGCATGCGGAGAGCGCGTATCACCCTTGTGGCACCGCGAAGATGGGCGCGGTGAGCGATCCGATGGCCGTGGTGGACCCGGAGTGTCGGGTGATCGGCGTTAACGGGTTGCGGGTTGCCGACAGCTCGATCTTTCCGCGGATCACGAATGGGAACCTGAACGGCCCTTCGATTATGGTGGGGGAAAAAGCGTCCGATCATATTCTTGGGCGCACGCTCCTGCCCCGCTCGAACGCGGCGCCTTGGATCAATCCGAATTGGAAGACGGCCCAACGATAGGGCCGCCGCCTAGAAATCGAGGTTTTCGACGTTCAGCGCGTTTTGCTGAATGAATTCGCGGCGCGGTTCGACCACGTCGCCCATCAGCTTGGTGAACAGATCATCCGCCTCGGCCACGTCATCGACCTTGACCTGCAACAGCGTGCGGGCTTCGGGGTCGAGCGTGGTTTCCCACAGCTGATCGGGGTTCATCTCGCCCAGACCTTTGTAGCGTTGGAGGCTCAGGCCCTTTTCGCCCTCTTGCAGGATCGCGTCGAGCAGATCGAGCGGGCCGACAATCAACTGGCTCCGCTCTTTGCGGTGCAGCGTTGCCGGGGTCACATAGATGTCTCGCAGCGCCTGCGTCATGGAGCCCATCTTGCGCGCCTCGCCTGAGCGCAGAACCGGGCCGTCAAGCGTCCGTACCTCTTCGACGCCGCGCAGGATACGGCTGAGGCGGATGCCTTTGTCTTGGGTCGGACGCCCTTGCCAGCCGCGCTCATATTCCAGCGCGATCAGGTCGAGACGCTTGGCAACAGCATCAGCGACGGACTGCAAATCCTTGTCGACAGAGCCTGTTAGAAACGCCTCGGCGATGGCGGCCTGTTCTAGTATGTGACGCGGGTAGTGTGTTGGGAACGCTTCTAGGATGCGCTTGGCCTGACGGGCTTCTTCAACCACGCGGCGCAGGTCCTGGCCGACGATTTCCTCGCCATTGCCAAGGCGCAGCATCGCGCCTTCGATGCCTTGTTCGATCAGATAATCCTCAAGCGCGACCTGGTCTTTCAGATACACCTCGGACTTGCCACGGGCGACTTTGTAAAGCGGTGGCTGCGCGATGTAGAGGTAGCCGCCTTCGATCAGTTCGGGCATCTGGCGGAAGAAGAATGTCAGAAGCAGCGTCCGGATATGCGCGCCGTCGACATCGGCATCGGTCATAATGACGATCTTGTGGTAGCGCAGTTTGCTGATGTCGAATTCATCGCGGCCGATGCCGGTGCCCAGCGCCATCACCAGATTGCCAATCTCCTGACTGCCAAGCATCCGGTCAAAACGCGCACGTTCGACGTTCAGGATTTTACCGCGCAATGGCAAGACGGCTTGCGTGCGCCGGTCGCGGCCTGTTTGAGCAGAGCCGCCAGCGCTGTCACCCTCGACAAGGAACACTTCGGTCTTGGACGGGTCTTTCTCGGAGCAATCCTTGAGCTTGCCCGCCAGATAGTTCACGTCCATCGCCGTCTTGCGACGGGTCAATTCGCGCGCCTTGCGGGCGGCTTCGCGGGCCATCGCAGCCTCGACAATTTTGCCGACGATCTGCTTGGCCTCATTGGGGTTTTCCTCAAACCACTCGGCCAGCTTTTCGTTCATCAGCCCTTCGACGGCCGGGCGCACTTCAGAGCTGACCAGCTTGTCTTTGGTCTGGCTGGAAAATTTCGGATCGGGCACTTTGACCGACAGCACACAGGTCAGACCTTCACGGGCATCGTCACCGGTAAAGCTGATCTTTTCCTTTTTCGCGATCCCGCTGGACTGCGCGTAGTTGTTGATCGTGCGGGTCAGCGCACCGCGAAAGCCCGCCATATGCGTGCCGCCATCGCGCTGGGGGATGTTATTGGTAAAGGGCAGCACCGTCTCGTGGTAGCTGTCATTCCACCACATCGCGACCTCAACACCGATCTCATCCCGTTCGCCGGTGATGAAAATCGGCTCGGGGATCATCGCGGTTTTGGAACGGTCGAGATATTTGACGAATTCCTTAACGCCGCCTTCGTAAAACAGCTCGGTTTCAAGCGGCTCGGCGGGGCGATCATCGCGCAGGATGATGCGGACGCCGGAGTTAAGGAACGCCAGTTCGCGCAGGCGGTTTTCGAGCGTTTTGAAGCTGTATTCAAGGTTCGAGAACGTATCGGTGGAGGCCATGAACCGAACCTCGGTCCCCTTTTTGCCGTTTGCATCGCCGACGACTTCGAGGTGCTTTGCGGTTTCGCCACGCTCAAACCGCGCGGTGTGTTCTTTGCCGTCGCGCCAGATGCGCAGCTCAAGCCAATCCGACAGGGCATTGACCACCGAAACACCGACCCCGTGCAGGCCACCAGACACCTTGTAGGAGTTGCTGTCGAATTTTCCGCCCGCATGCAGCTGGGTCATGATGACCTCGGCGGCAGAAACACCTTCTTCGGCATGGATATCGACAGGGATTCCGCGCCCGTTGTCGCTGACAGACACACTGGAATCCGCGTTGATCGTAACCGTCACATGATCGGCATGACCGGCTAGGGCCTCGTCAATGCCGTTGTCGACGACCTCGTAGACCATATGGTGCAGACCGCTGCCATCGTCCGTGTCCCCGATATACATGCCGGGGCGCTTGCGAACAGCCTCTAAGCCTTTGAGAACTTTGATAGAATCTGCGCCATATTCTTCGGGCGTCTGTTGGGCCTCAGCCATGCGGATCGTCCTTCGCTATTTGCTGATTTTATACGAGGTTTTGGGGGTGATGTCACGCAGAACGCCTATATTTTGCGTTATGTGAGTGGGATCACCAGACCAACGCAAATCAGGAGGATACCGGCCACAAGGTTGGTATTTCGAAGCGCTCTCGAAGACGTCAGAAAGCGGCGCATCCGGTCCACAAAGAGCGCGAAAAAGAGGTTGCCGATGAACGGGATGACGATGGAAATCGCGACGATAGCCGCGATGTCGAGACGGGTGACTTGGGTCAAATCAAAGAAGCCTGGCAGGACGCCCATGTAGAACAGGATCGCCTTGGGATTGCCAAGGATCACGGCGAGGCCCGCGATGAACCCCGCCCACATGCCGGGGCGTGTGAGGCGGCTATCAGCGGCAATGGTCTTGTCCGCGTTGCGGATCACGAGGACGCCCATCAGGATGAAGATTGCGGCGGCGACGAAACGGAAGATGAGCATGAAAGCATCGAAGTTGCTGGCGACAAGGCTGACACCCAGGATCGCAAGGAAAGGCCACAGCGCATCACCAATCACGACGCCAAGGGCGACGGGCCACGCGGCCTGGAACCCACCTGAAAGCGCCCGCGCGGTGATGGCCATCCAAACGGGACCGGGGGTCAGGAACAGGATCGCGATTGCGCCTGCGTAAAGGGCAAGCTCAGCCGGGGTGATTGTCACGCAAGTTTGCCTTCGTCATCGAGCGGCCAATAGGGGTTGAAGGCAAACTCCCAGATGTGGCCATCGGGATCGGCGACATAGCTGGAATAGCCGCCCCATGCCATCTTTTCAGGCTGTGCGATGGCGGTGGCACCTGCTTCGAGGGCGGCTTGGAAGGCAGCATCAACGCCCGCCTCATCGGGGTAGTTCTGGGCGAGGGTCATTGCGCCCTTACCAAGCTCAGCATGCGCACGACCTTGCTCTTTGGCGAGCATATCCAGAGGGAACAGCCCAAATTTGGTGCCGCCCATGTCATAGAAGGCGACGTTCTCAAGTGTCTCTTCTGGCACCCAGCCTAGTGCTTCGTAGTAGGCGCGGGACCGGGCGAGGTCTGAAACCCCAAGCGTAATCAGGTTAACGCGGTTCATGCTCATGATGTGCCTTTCAGGAAGGAGATGCCGCTCTCTTCGCCCACCTCGACAAACATCGCGCGGGACTGGAGCGTATCGAACAGTTCTGGCCCGGTGCCAGTCATCCATGCCTGTGCGCCCAGCGCAATGATCTCGTCATAAAGCGCGGCACGGCGGTCGGCATCGAGATGGGCGGCGACCTCATCCAGCAGCAAGATCGGGGGCGCACCAAATTCTGCGATCAGGGCGCGGCCATTGGCAAGGATCAGGGACACAAGCAGGGCTTTTTGCTCTCCGGTAGAGCAATCCTTGGCAGCGACGCCTTTCGCGGCATAGGTGGCGGACAGATCAGCGCGATGCGGTCCGATCAGGGTGCGTCCGGCCAAAAGATCACGGGGGCGGCTACTTTGCAGCGCCTCAAGCAGTGCATCGGTGTCCTCTGGCATCTCGCCATCCGCTTGGGTCAGCAAAAGATCGGCGGTCGGAAAGGCCGTCTCGGCCTCTTTTTGCGCTTCGATCAATTGGGCAACACAGGCCTGCCGATTGGCGTGGATCGCCGCGCCCGCCTTGGCCATCTGCGCTTCCAACGCACTATACCACGCCGCGTCGCGAACCTGATCCTTCAGTAGGCGGTTCCGCTCGCGCATGGCTTTCTCGTAGGTCAGCGTGGCCTCGGCATGGGTCGGCTCAAAGCTCAGCGTCATGCGGTCCAGAAACCGTCGCCGCCCATCGGCCCCTTCGATCCAGAGCCGGTCCATCGACGGAATTAACCACAGGACCCGCGCGATGCGGCCCAGCGCGACCTGCGTCGCCGCCTTGCCGTCGATGCGCACCTGGCGAGAGGTGCCTTCTTCGCTGAACGTCTCCACCTCATGCATCTGATGGAGCGAGCGCAGAACCGCGCTGACCTTCCAACCCAGCGCCTCGGGCCGGCGCACCATAGCCTCGGCTGCAGCACGACGTAGACCACGCCCCGGCGACAACAGCGATACAGCTTCAAGAATATTGGTCTTGCCCGCCCCGTTTGCCCCATGAACGGCGATGGGGCCCGGATCAAGCGTCAGGCGCGCCGCCTTGTGAGAGCGGAAATGCGAAAGGGTCAGCTCGGTGAGCGCGAGGCCAGTCATGCGGGCCCTTTCATCTTTGTCAAAATACTCCCGCCGGAGGCAGAGTTATACGCGCATCGGCATGACGACATAGATCGCGCTTTGGTCGTTGCCTTCGCGCATCAAGGTTGGGTCGCCTGCGGAATTGAACATGAAGACGGCGTTCTCACGGTCCACTTGGCTGGCGATTTCGAGCAGGTATTTGGCGTTAAAACCAATCTCGAGCCGCTCGTCACCATAAGCCACGGCCAGCTCTTCTTCAGCCGCACCGCTGTCGGGCGCGTTGACGGAGAGGATCAGACGGTCTTCATCAAGGGCCAGTTTCACCGCGCGGGAGCGCTCGGACGACACGGTCGCCACACGGTCCACGGCTTGGGCAAATTCGGAGGCGTCGACTTCCAGCTTGCGCGTGTTCCCTGCGGGGATCACGCGGGTGTAGTCGGGGAAGGTGCCGTCGATGACCTTGGAGGTCAGCGTGATCTCGGGCGTGGCAAAACGGATCTTGGTTTCGCTGAGCGAGACCGCGATTTCGACCTCGTCATCTTCAAGCAGCTTGCGCAGTTCGCCCACGGTTTTGCGCGGCACGATCACGCCGGGCATCCCCGCCGCGCCCTCGGGCAGATCAGCGTCGATGCGGGCGAGGCGGTGGCCATCGGTAGCCACGCAGCGCAGCACTTGACCGCCATCGCTATCGGCCACGTGCATGTAGACGCCGTTCAGATAGTAGCGGGTTTCCTCGGTCGAGATGGCGAATTTCGACTTGTCGAAGAGGCGGCGCAGGACGGGCGCGGGGGCGGCAAAGTTGCTCTCATATTCAGAGTTCGCCATCACCGGGAAGTCTTCTTTCGGCAGGGTCGCGAGCGAGAAATTCGAGCGGCCCGCCTCGACCGTCAGCCGACCAGAGGCGCCATCGTCGCTGAGTTGAACCAAAGCACCGTCGGGCAGTTTGCGCACAATCTCGTGCAAGGTCACAGCGCCCACGGTCGTGGCACCGGCGCGTTCAACCTGCGCGTTGGTCTTGTCGACGACCTCGATATCGAGGTCTGTGGCGCGGAAAGAGACCGTATCCCCTTCGGCTTCGATCAGCACATTGGCGAGGATCGGGATCGTATTCCGGCGCTCGACAACCGATTGCGCCTGAGCGACTGCTTTGAGCAGCGCGCCGCGTTCCATACTGATCTTCATTCCAAAGCTCCTGCGATGACCGGACGGCGAAAGTAGCACCTTCGCCCAGCGGCTCAAGTCCTTTCATGCGACCATCATGCGTTAACGCAAAAGCGTCAAGCCTATCAGGCCTCTAAGGAACGACGCAGCAATTCGATATCATCGGCGATCTGGCTGTCCTGCACCTTCAGCTCTTCGATGCGTTTGACGCCATGCATGACCGTCGTGTGGTCACGTCCGCCAAAGCGACGCCCGATTTCGGGCAGCGACCGCGTGGTCAGTTGCTTACACAGATACATTGCCACCTGACGGGGCCGCGCATAGCTGCGCAGGCGCTTGGGGCCGATCATGTCGGACAGGCGGATGTTGTAATGCTCGGACACTTTGCGCTGGATTTCCTCAACCGTGATCTTGCGATCGGAGGCGCGCAGCACGTCGGCCAAGCAGTCCTGCGCAAGCTCAAGCGTGATGGGCCGCCCGACAAGCGAGGCGAACGCGAAAAGGCGGGTCAGCGCGCCTTCGAGGACACGGACATTGGTGGAGATGCGATGGGCGAGGAAATCAAGCACGCCGTCATCCAGTTCAAGGCCCGGATATTGAGCGCTGTATTGATCCACCTTGGACTGCAAAACGCCAAGGCGAAGTTCAAAATCGGTTGGGTGCAGGTCAACGACAAGGCCGCATTGCAGGCGCGATTTGATCCGGTCTTCCATATCCTTGATCTCGCCCGGCGCGCGGTCGGCAGAGATGATGATCTGCTTGTTCTGATCGACCAAAGCATTGAATGTATGGAAGAATTCTTCCTGAGTGCTGTCTTTTCCGGCGATGAACTGCACGTCATCGACCATCAACACATCAACAGACCGGAAGAGCGATTTAAAATCCATCATGCGCTTTTCGCGCAGGGCCTGCACAAAGCGATACATGAACTGCTCTGCCGACAGGTAGACGACATTCAGCTCGGGCTGACGTTCCTGCAACTCATGGGCAATCGCATGCATGAGGTGGGTCTTGCCGAGGCCGACACCGCCATAAAGAAAGAGCGGGTTGAATGTTACGGGGCCACCTTCGGCCACGCGTTTGGCGGCGGCATGGGCCAGCTCGTTCGGCTTGCCGACCACGAAGGTCTCAAAGCGAAACCTTTTGTCGAGCGGCGCACCTGGGACGGCTTTGGACGACGATTTGGCCACAGCAACCGGTTTGGCCGGTTTCGGCCTTGTGGTTTGATTGGCAGGGACTTGGAAAACGACGCGCTGGACGGCTTCGCCAGCTGTTGTCAGTTGATAGAGGATCTGATCGCCAAAATTCTGAGAGACATAGTTACCCATGAAATTGGTCGGCACGAAGAATGTCGCGACACCATCATCCAACTCGGAAAACTCAAGAGGCTCTATCCAGTTCTTATAGTTGTTCTGACCTACCGTCTTGATCAGATTTACCCGGACCTGTCCCCACTTTTCGTCAGTCATCCTTAACCTTCACCTTTCCTGTCCCACGTTGGTCTGCCAGCCACGACAGATAGTTTCCCCTTCTCGATCCAATCAGACAAAGCTCTCCTTTGCTCTGAACTGGAAAGTTCAAAAGCGAACCCGCGTCGCGGGAGAGTTTGAATGGCAGGTCGCCCTGCTCATCACCTCAAACGGGTGTTTGGACAGCCACCTTCGCCTTGAAAATACAAGGCCTGCGCATTCGGGGCTGACTCCTGAAGTCTGGTCAGCTTACCTACGCGCCGCGTCATGATTGGCCAGGCCAATCCTGCGATCCGGTGTGGTGTCCCCCCAAGGACGATGTGAATCGATGGCCTATTGCTAGCAAGCACGCCACGCGCCGATCAACAGACCTTTGCTATTGACTCAAACAAAGCTGAAATCGAATCTGGCAAGCCGTTGCGATACCTTATTTTCATGACAAAAATACAACGGAGCACAAAAATGAAAAACGCGACCCATGGGCCGCGTTCTTAACCATCTTCAAAAGGAATCGGTGTTAGCCGATCGCTTTGACGCGCGACGACAGGCGCGACATTTTCCGTGCAACCGTGTTCTTGTGCAGGATGCCTTTGGACACACCGCGCATCAGTTCAGGCTGCGCCTGCTGCAGTGCAGTGCTGGCCGCATCCTTGTCACCGGACGCAATCGCCTCTTCCACTTTGCGCAAGAAGGTGCGGATGCGCGAGCGGCGCGCTTTGTTAACGGCGAAGCGGCGTTCGTTCTGACGCGCGCGTTTCTTAGCTTGAGGCGAATTTGCCATGTGCAACGTCCCACTTTTCGGGTTCGTGATAATCTGAAGCCGCGTCTCTAAGACCGACTCGGCGGCAAGTCAACAGGGTTGTCCTGTCTATTTGTCGCGAAACTGTGCTTCGCGTTTGTCCAGAAAGGCCGCCATGCCCTCTGTCTGGTCTTCCGTCGCAAAAAGCGAGTGGAACGCGCGGCGCTCAAAGAGAAGCCCTTCGCGCAAGGTTGTCTCGTAAGAGCGGTTCACGCATTCTTTCACGACCATTGCCGTCAGCATCGACTTTTCGGTGATCTTCTGCGCGGCAGACATGGTTTCTTCCATCAGCTTCTTGGCAGGCACAACACGGCTGACAAGTCCGCTGCGTTCAGCCTCGTCGGCATCCATGAAGCGACCGGTAAGGTGCATTTCCATGGATTTGGACTTGCCCACGAAACGCGTCAGACGTTGGGAGCCGCCAAGCCCTGCAACGACGCCCAGATTAATCTCGGGCTGGCCAAATTTGGCGGTATCAGCAGCAATGATGAAGTCGCACATCATCGCAAGCTCGCACCCGCCGCCCAGCGCATAGCCAGCGACAGCCGCGATGATCGGCTTGCGGCATTTCAGGATCTCTTCGGCCTCTTCGGCGAACAAATCCGAGGTGAACACTTCGACAAAGGATTTGTCGGACATCTCTTTGATATCGGCACCAGCGGCAAACGCCTTTTCCGAGCCGGTCAGCACGATGCAGCGCACCTTGTCATTGGCTTCGGCTTCGCGCAGCGCCTGGCTCATCTCGCCCAGAAGTTTGCTGTTGAGCGCATTCAGCGCATCCGGGCGGTTCAGCCGGATCAGCGCGACGTGGTCGTCGATATCAACGATGATGGTTTCAAATGCCATGACATGGGCCTGTCGCTGTTAAACTCAGACCCAAAGGCTTAGCACCCCAGATAGTGTGTTCAAGCTATCTTTGGCATTGCGCACAGTAGAAACTTGAGCGCCCGGACTGCACGATTCGGCGCACGGTTCCGTCGCAGCCTTCGGTGACGCAAGGGGAGCCTTCGCGGTCATATACGCGGAAGGTGTGCTGAAAATATCCAAGCTCTCCATCGGCTTGGCGATAATCGCGAAGGGACGACCCGCCCGCCTCAATCGCCTCTGCCAGAACGTCGCGAATGATCGGCACAAGCGCGCCTGCGCGTTTGGCAGACAGGTTTCCAGCCTTGCGCCGCGGCGAGATTTTTGCCCGGTGGAGGACCTCGCAGACATAGATATTGCCCAATCCGGCAACGATTCTCTGATCCAGCAGAGCGGATTTGATCGGCGTATTGCGGCCATGAAGCCGTTTGGCCAGGTATGCCTCGTTGAAGGTATTGCCCAGCGGTTCAGGCCCGATGGGTGCGATCAACCAGTGATCTTCCAGGCGGGCTGTGTCGGCCAAATCCATGGCCCCGAACCGGCGCGCATCGTTGAAGGTCACGCGGGAGCCGCCCTCCATATCCAGCACCACATGGTCGTGCTTTTCGGGCACCGGGTGAGGATGGTGAAACTCCCCAACAGTCTGACCCGAGATCAGCATGCGTCCGGACATGCCCAGATGGATGATCAGCGTCTCGCCGCTATCGAGATCTGCAAGGATATATTTCGAGCGCCGCCGCAGCGCTGTGACCGTCTTGTCGGTGAGCCGCGCAGCCATATTCTCGGGAAAGGGCCAGCGCAGATCAGGCCTGCGAATATCGGCCTTCGCGATGCGCTGCCCCTCCATCACGGGCAGCAATCCGCGGCGCACTGTCTCGACCTCTGGTAATTCTGGCATCTCGCACTTCCTTAGCAGGAGCGCACATTGTAACGCGCCCCGGACGCTCTATAAGAAAGAGCAGATGCAAGGACGGCAAGACCCCATGAGCGACAAGACTGAAAAGACAACGCATTTCGGCTTTGAAACCGTGCCGGAAACCGAAAAGGCCGGGCGTGTGCAAGGCGTCTTCACCAATGTCGCGTCGCGCTATGACGTCATGAACGATGTGATGTCGGTGGGCATTCACCGTCTGTGGAAAGACGCCATGATGGATTGGCTGGCGCCGCGACCCGGTCAAAAACTGCTCGATGTGGCGGGTGGGACCGGCGATATCTCGTTTCGGTTTCTGAAACGGGCGGGGCGCGGGCATGCCACGGTGCTTGATCTGACCGAAGGGATGCTGATCGAGGGACGCAAACGGGCCGAAGCGGCGTCGATGTCGGACAGTCTGGATTGGGTCACGGGCGATGCGATGGCGCTGCCATTTCAGGACAACACGTTTGATGTCTACACGATCAGCTTTGGCATTCGGAATGTGACCCGCCCGCAAGAGGCCCTGAACGAGGCGTTTCGGGTTTTGAAGCCCGGCGGGCGCTTGATGGTGCTGGAGTTCAGCCAGATTCCCAATGACATGATGCAGAAGGTCTATGACTTGTATTCCTTCAATATCATTCCGCGCATGGGCCAGGTTATCGCAAATGATCGCGACAGCTATCAGTATCTGGTCGAATCGATCCGCAACTTCCCCGATCAGGAGACGTTCCTTGGTATGGTCCGCGAGGCAGGGTTCGAGAACGCCAAATATCGCAATCTGTCGATGGGCATCGCGGCGCTGCATTCCGGTTGGAAGATCTGACGGATGCGTGGACCGCACAATATCTGGCGTCTGATCCGCACGGGCGCCACTTTGGAGCGCACGGGCGCGATGGGTGTCGTGCTGGACGCGTTTCAAGCACCGCCGGGTTTGCGCCTTGTGGCGCGCGTTCTGGGCTGGCCGTTCAAATGGCTGGGCCTGAAGGGCGATCCGTCGATGCCACCCGCGACACGTGCACTGACAGCACTTGGGCCCGCTTACATCAAGTTTGGCCAGATTCTGTCGACTCGCCCGGATGTGGTCGGCGATGATCTGGCGCTACAATTGCGGGTGTTGCAGGACAAGCTGCCCCCCTTCCCTGCGTCCGAGGCCAAGCGCGAGATTGAGCGCGAGTTGGCCGTGCCGGTGGATCAGATTTTCGCCAATTTTAGCGAGCCTGTCGCCGCAGCCTCTATCGCGCAGGTTCACAAGGCGACGTTGATCGAGACGGGTGAAGAGGTCGCTGTGAAAGTGCTCCGCCCGAAGATCGAGCGTGCGTTTCGCAAGGATATCGACGCGTTCTATCTGGCCGCGAAGATGGTTGAGATGCTCTCACCCTCTTCCCGGCGTCTCAAGCCCATGGATGTGATCACGCATTTCGAGGGCGTCGTGATGGGCGAGCTGGACTTGCGGCTTGAAAGCTCTGCCGCGGCGGAGTTTGCGGCCAACACCAAAGATGACGTCGGGTTTCAACTTCCTGAGGTGAAGTGGGATCTGTCCGCCAAGCGCGTGATGACGCTGGGCTGGGCCGAAGGCATCCCCGCCGGAGATGTCGTGGCGATTGATGCGGCAGGCCATGATCGACGCGTTCTTGGAGAGCGGATTTTGCAGCTGTTCCTCAGCCATGCGCTGCGTGACGGATATTTCCATGGCGACATGCATCAGGGGAACCTGAAGATCGCAGCGAATGGCGATATCCTTGCCTATGATTTCGGGATCATGGGGCGGATCGATGAATACACACGCCGGGTCTATGCCGAGATTCTGTTCGGTTTCATTCGCAAGGATTACAAGCGGGTTGCCGAGGTGCACTTTGAGGCGGGTTATGTGCCAGCCGATAAGGATGTCGACGAATTTGCCCGCGCCTTGCGCGCGGTCGGCGAGCCGATTTTCGGCATGGACGCGACACGGATTTCGATGGCCCGTCTGCTCACATATCTCTTTGAAGTGACGGAGCGGTTTGGGATGGAGACCCGGACCGAACTGATCTTGTTGCAACGCACGATGGTCGTCGTGGAAGGCGTCGCGCGGACATTGAACCCGCATATCAATATTTGGGAAGTCGCCCGCCCGATTGTTGAGGATTACATCAAGGAGAGCATCGGTCCAAAAGCGCTGCTGTCTGATCTGGCAAAAACCGCGCGGGTCTTGGCGCGCTTTGGTCCACGTCTGCCGCAAATGGCCGAGGCCGCATTGATCCGTCAGGCCAACCCGCCCGAGGATACGCGCCCGAACCGCGATTGGGGGCCTGTTTTCTGGGCCATGACGGGTCTGGTCGTGGGAGGGGTTTCGGTCTTTGCAGCCCTGTCGCTCTAGCTGCCTTTGCGGATCGCGGTAACCTCGTCTGCGGCCAGCTTTGCGCCGCCTTCAAAGATCAGAACCGTGCGCCCGTCTTCCATCCGCGCTTCCTGAATTTCGGCGTAGACCGCCACCGGATCCGAACCGATCACGGCGCCTTGGGAATGATTTTCCACCTCGAAACTGTAGCTGGCATAGGGCAGCGGCGCCCCATCGGGGCCGACACCGGCCCAATCCATCGTGCCACCGCCAAGCGCCACTTCAGATCGCTGCACTTCGGCACCGGTGGCATCCCGAACCACAAGAAAGGCCTGATCGGCCACATTCCGCGGCACCGGATCAAGGGTGATCGGGCTGCCATCAAACGGCACGGAAACCGGCGCGCGGCCCTCCATCCCGACCCAGCCCGAAAGCTGCGCCATGCCCATGACGCCCATCTGGCTGCCAAGGGATTTAAGCAGATCATTGGTTTGCACCTGCTGCTCAACACCCGAAAACGTGGCCAACTGCGTGGCGTAATCCGTCGATTCGACCGGGTTGAGCGGATCCTGATTTTCCATTTGAGCGGTCAACATTTTAAGGAAGGTCTCGAAATCCGAGCTGATGACGGTTTTCTCGCTTGGCCCCGGCGCGGTACTGGCGACGGGGTTTGTGGCTTGCGACGTGGTTTGAGTGATGTCCATTGGGCGTCTCCTACAGGCGGATATCAAGGCCACTGGATGAGCCCAGCGCGAGGATTTGAATTTCGATTTCGGGAAGCGGCAGGTCAGACGGTATCGTCTGCGGCTCAGCAGAGGCGCCCTGTTCATCCGGGGCGCTATCCTGCTCGGTGAAGCTGAAATTCAGATCGGTATAGCCCATCTCTTGAAATTCCTGCGCCAACTGGTCGATATGGCGCCGCATCAGGTCAAGCGTTTCGGGGCGCTCTGCGCTCATCACCAAGGTCAGGCTTTGTTCTTGCGAAGATAGCACCATGCGCACCTGCCCCAGCTCTTGCGGGTCTAAGCGCAGCTCGACCGGCTGGTCCGGTTTCAGCGGGGCCTGGGCAAGCTGCACCATGACCGCGCGCTGCACGTCAGGGCGCAGTGTCGATGGCGGCGAAGGCGCATCGGCGCGCCGGGTTTCCGTGAACGGAAGCGGATCTGTTCCTGCCTGCCGGTCCATGATGTCATCCGATGCCGAAAAGGTTTCAGAGACGTTGAAAGGCTCGGTGCCCTGAAGCTGGGGGACAGCAGCTTTTTTGGGAGAGCGGGCGCGTGGATCATCCGCTATGCGGCGCGCGTTCATGGGATCTGTTGTTTTAGATTTCGACGATGTTTCAGCAGGTGCGTCACCCTCTTTCGGAGCGGCCATCATGTGTTTTGCTTTCGCGTCAGTCTGCGTTTGGGCCGCTGTCTGCTCAAGCTCTTTCGCGGGCGGCGGATTGGTTTGACCAGACGTATGCACGTCAGAATTGCGCGGCTGTGACGGCGTTTCAACAGCAGGTTTTCCGTGAGGCGACCCTTCCAGGGTTTTGCCCCAGGAAGGTGCCTTGTTATTGGCACCTGCAACGGATTTCGAGGACGTCTCACGGGTCGGCTTCTCGTCAAGGATCACCTCGGCCTCGCCGACAGCGCCAGCCATTTTCGGGTCAGAGGAAGGGACTCTCACTGCCTGCGTAGGCGGGCTGTCTGATCCAATCGCATGCCCCAATCTCACCGGCATCGCGGCTTGGTTTTCAGGCATCTTGGAGTGCGGTTTCTGGTCAGCCTCTGGCCTAATTTGCACACCTGAAATCGGCTGCGCGCCAGCTTTATCTTTCGAAACAACCAGCGGCAGTTTTTCAACCGGAACCGGCACTCTATCCGCAACGCGCTCTCGCTCAACGTGGCGCTCCGGCACTTCGGTATCGAACGCACTATGCCCGATCTCAGAAGACTTCGACACTTGTGGCTGCGACGCCCACGCGAGCCCGAGCCGATCAGAGGAGGTCGGCGCGGAAGGCCCCTCCGACGTGGTGATCTGATGATCAGGCACACCTGTCGCAAGCTCTGCCTCCGCTAATTCTACGGTGAAGACTGCGTCCGTATCTGCGCCGTCAAACACCGCCCCTGATCCGCCATTCGAAGGGGGAGGCGAGCCATCTTTATGCGCGGCTGCAGCATGTTCGGTCAGAAAAGGTAATTGCATCTTTGCTCCGGAATTCTTCCGTATTTCAACCCCGCTTATGATGCGGTTTCGTTACCATTTTCTTTACCTCTGTCCGGCAAGACTCGTCGAAATACAGACGATTTGAGGCATTCGAAAATGACCGAACCAATTGGACTTGGCCCAAAGGTTTCGCCCCCCGATCACACCGCGCGGCTTCGCAAGGTGGCGGATGATCTTGAAGCAACTTTTCTGTCCGAGATGCTGAAATCAGCGGGTGTCGGCAAATCCCGCGAAGTCTTTGGCGGGGGCATCGGGGAGGATCAGTTCGGCTCGTTCCTGCGTGACGCGCAAGCCAAGGAAATGGTCCGCGCGGGCGGCATCGGATTGTCTGAAACGATTTTCAACGCATTAAAGGAGCGTTCAGAATGACCGCAGTTGAGCAAAAGATGACCCGACTTCTTGAAAGCGAACGTGACCTGCTTTTGGGGGGCGATTTGCATGGCCTTGCAGATATCAGCAAGCAGAAGGAGGCGTTGATCCCCAATATGCGCAGCCTTGATGCGTCAGCGCGCACGCGGCTGCGCTCTGCCGCTGATCAGAACGATGCGCTTTTGGGTGCTGCCATGCGCGGATTGCGCGGTGCGATTCGCCGGATCAATGCGATCAGCGGAGCACATGCACCGCTGCAAACATACTCCGCCAATGGCGAACGCGCAGCCTTGAGCCAACCGCGGCGGCGCGATTTGGAAACGCGGGCCTAAGCCGCGATTTCGAATAAAATCCTAAGTAAGTTCAAATGCTTGCTTAGAGTTCTATTAGGACTTTCCCCTTCATAGTGACCCAGCAGCCAAAACGGATGCTGTGCCCCGCCCGGCGGGGCTAACCAATTGTCAGAACGGCAGATTTCCGGCTTCGCGCCGGTTCTTGAAGCGGGCGCAAAAGCGTCCAGAACATAAGGATAGACACCAATGTCTAGTATTCTGACGAACAACAGTGCGATGGTCGCGCTTCAAACCCTGAAGTCGATCAACTCTGATCTGGCGAAAACCCAGAACGAAATCTCGACCGGTAAGTCGATCGCGACTGCGAAAGACAACGCAGCGGTCTGGGCGATCTCGAAAGTGATGGAATCGGATGTGAACGGTTTCAAAGCGATCTCTGAAAGCCTGTCGCTGGGCGAATCCACCGTCGCCGTGGCCCGCCAGGGTTCGGAAACGGTTACCGATCTGCTGACCCAGATCAAAGGAAAGGTCGTTGCCGCGCAAGAAGAAAACGTCGATCGCGAGAAGATCCAGACGGATATCGTTGCCCTGCGCAACCAAATTTCGTCGGTTGTGAATGCGGCGCAGTTCAACGGATTGAACATGCTGAAAGGCACGGATGACGTGAACATCCTGTCTTCGCTTGATCGCAGCGGCGACGGATCTGTCGAAGCGCAGAACATCAAGGTGCAGCGTTCGGACATGACGACCAGTGCAGGCACCTACGGGGCCGCGACGGAAACCGACTTGTCCAGCAACGGCACACGCAGCGCTGCAACGGCGACAAACACGGCGAATGCCGCGACACTGACCTTTGCGGCAGATACCGATTATAGCCACGAGGGCTTCACATTCGATGTCGCCGGGACGACACTTGTCATCAGTGCAGGCGAACTTTCTGGCGACGAGAACGCGGCAGCTGGCGCGGTTTCGGCGCGGATCAATGCCCTTGGACTTGAAGGTATTCAGGCCACAGTTTCGGGTGCGGTCGTGTCCGTCAACTCGACCCGCGCATTCGAGCCGGTTGAGGTTACCGCAACGCTGTCCACAGACGGCACAGGTGCAGGTGATGTCACCCTTGCCAATGGAACCATCCCGGAACGGGCCGAGAATGTCACATTCTCCTCTTCGGCGGCTGTGAATGAGGGTGATGGCTACAAGCTGACCGTTGGTGATCAGACCTTCACCTATGTCGCTGGCAAGAACGAGAGCTTTGAGGACGTTGCAAAAGGGCTGAAGACGGCCGTTGACGCAGGCGGTATCGAAGGTGTCACCACGAAGGTTGCCAAGAATGACAGCGGCGACTGGATGATCAAGGTCGACAATGACACCGCGTCCGCGAAGGCTATTGCGATTGCCGGTCGTGCAGGTGGCGAAGCGTCGGGCGGTCTTTTCGGGCTGGATGGCATTGATGTCAGCACCAATGCTGGTGCCGATGCGGCTTTGAGCAATATCGAGAACCTGATCCAGAACGCCATCGACAGCTCAGCCTCGTTCGGTTCGGCGCAAGGTCGGATCGAGACGCAGTCTGATTTCATCAGCAAGCTGACCGACTCCCTGAAGACGGGGATCGGCACGCTGGTTGATGCTGATATGGAGGAAGCCTCTGCAAGGCTGCAAGCCCTGCAGGTGCAGCAGCAGCTGGGCACCCAGTCGCTCTCCATCGCGAACCAGGCACCGCAGTCGATTCTGTCGCTCTTCCGGTAAGATAACGCGCGGGGCCAGCCTGTTCTGGCCCCGTCGCTTTCTCAAGATTTTCACGACATCGAGCTTATGCTCAAGGGAAGGAATCCCCCGTGACAGCACCACAAATGGCACAGTCCGCCTATTCCGTGACCGCCACCTCTGTCCGCACACCACGCGGCACCGAATACGACGCAATCGCCAAAATCACTGGCCGATTGAAGGCCAGCACGACAAGCGCCGCCGCATCTTTCGCCGGTCTGGTTCGCGCCCTTCATGACAACCGGCGCCTTTGGACAGTTCTGGCCGCCGACGTGTCAGACGATGACAACCAGCTTCCCAAAGACGTGCGCGCCCAGATCTTCTATCTGGCTGAGTTTGTCTTTCAACACACAAGCAAGGTTCTGCAGCAAAAGGGCGAGGTCGAGGTTTTGATCGACATCAACAGCGCCATTCTGCGCGGCCTCAAGCCGAAAGGAATTTGATATGGCCGGACTGGTCTTAAAACTCGGCCCTCGCGAAAGAGTGCTTATCAACGGTGCCGTTGTCGAAAACGGGGACCGTCGAAGCCGGCTTGCCGTGATGACGCCAAATGCCAATATCCTGAGGCTGCGGGATGCAATCCATCCTGAAGATGCAAAGACGCCGGTGCGCCGGGTTTGCTATATCGCCCAGCTGGTTCTGTCAGGCGATGCCAATCCGGCAGATGCCAAACATCAACTGCTGCGCGGCATCGAACAGCTCAGCCTTGCGCTGACTGATCATGACAGCCGCGCCTGCATGGCGCTGGCAACGGACGCAGTGCTTGACGAGGATTACTACAAAGCGCTGAAAGCCTTGCGCAGTTTGCTTCCGCGAGAAGACCGGCTTTTGTCCGCCTCGTTCGCATGAGCTTTCAACCGGTCCTTCCGCTGTCCGGCCTTGCAGGCTGGAACTTCCTCAATCGCACGATGGAAACACAGCGAGAGGTGTTTGAGAATAGCCCCAGCGTGAAACGAGATGTGGACTACTTTCAGGAAAAGATCGGTGACGTGACCAGCGCGAAAGAGCTTGTCGCAGACCGGCGACTTTTAAACGTTGCTTTGGGCGCGTTCGGGCTGGAAGGCGATATTGGCAACAAGTATTTCGTTCAAAAAATCCTCGAAGATGGGACAAGTGATCCCGAGGCTTTGGGCAACAAGCTGGCAGACAAGCGCTATCTGGCCCTGTCCGAGGCGTTTGGGTTTGGCGATAATGCAGTTCCGCTGAACCAGGCTGATGGATTCGCCAAAGAGATCGTTGATCAGTTTCATTCCCGCCAGTTCGAGGTTGCAGTTGGCGCGCAGGATGATGACCTTCGCCTCGCGCTCAATCTGGATCGGGACCTGTCTGACATTGTCGCGCAATCCAGCAGCGAGAATACGAAATGGTTTTCGATTATGGGCAATCCACCGCTGCGTCAGGTTTTCGAAACCGCATTGAATATGCCAACGGGATCCACGCAATTGGATCTGGACCAGCAATTAAGCCTGTTCAAAGACAGTGCAGAGCGGCTTTTTGGATCAAGCGATCCGGCGATTTTTGCATCCGAGGACACGCGAGACGACTTAGTTGAGACTTTTTTGCTGCGCAGCCAGATCGCGCAGGGTCAGTCCTTTCAGTCTTCTACCTCAATTGCTTTGACATTGCTCAGCAACTTGTAAGCTAAACACGCCGGTGAATAGAGGATCCTGCTTACACCTCGCCATCTCCAGCCTAGCCATCTGGAAGGTCCCCGGCACCGACATCCCCCTTCGCTTCGATAGCAATTCGCAGGGCGTCAAAACTGTCCGAGACCGTCGCGCGCATGCTCATGAAGTTATCGAGGCTTTGATGGCTTTGCACCGCCGCATCGACAAGTGGGTCGGTACCGGGGGCATATAAGCCCGCCTGAACCATCATTTCGGCAGACGCATAGGCACCAGCCAAGGCGCGCCCACGGGTAAGCAATGCATTTTCGCTAGCGGTCGCAGCATCTGGCAGGCTTCGCGAAACGGACCGCAACAGATCAATGGCTGGAAACCGCCCCCTTTCAGCGATCTTGCGATCCAGAACAACATGGCCATCCAGAACACCACGCACGATGTCTGCAATGGGTTCATCCATGTCTGATCCGGCAACAAGAACCGAAAGCACGGCCGTAATATGACCTTCGTCCAAACCACCCGGCCCAAGGCGCTCGCAAAGAGACATGAGCATATGCGCCGTCGAAGGAGGGTAGCCGCGCAGACTTGCAGGCTCCCCCGAGGCGAGCGCGATTTCGCGGTGCGCTTCGGCAAAGCGCGTCAGGCTATCGGCCAGGAACAAAACATGCTGGCCCTGATTGCGAAAGAACTCAGCCACGGCGACTGCGGTCCACGCGCATTGGCGGCGTAGCAAGGGCGAGCTGTCAGAGGTCGCAGCCACGATGATCGTACGCGACATGCCATCCGGCCCCAAAACCCGGTCGACGAAATCCCGCAGCTCGCGCCCGCGCTCTCCGATCAGGGCAATGACGCAAATGTCGCTTTCCAAGCCCTTCGCTAGATCACCCAAAAGAGAGGTCTTTCCGACGCCGGAGCCTGCGAAAAGGCCAATTCGCTGGCCTTCCACAATTGGAAGGAATGTATTGAAGGCAGCAATCCCGGATTCCAGACGTTTGCCGAATCCCCCTCGCGTTGCCGGCAGCGGTGGAGCTGCGTGGATCGGGCAAGTATTCGACCCGGGCATCAAAGCGCGGCCATCCAAAGGGTATCCGTTCGGATCAATCACCCGACCAAGCCAGCTTTTGTGAGGGGCTACCTGCAGCGGATCAAGGTGACGCAGCTGCATCCCGGTCACGACACCGCCCAGCGGGCGTTCGGGCAACATGGTTAATGTGTCTTCGGCAAGGCTGATCACCTCCCCCCCGATTGCGGCCAGTGACGGGCCGCGCACATCCAGGCGATCGCCCAAGGCCGCGACATCGTTCAGGCCCGACACACGCAGCAACCCTTTTTCGAAATGTTCGACGCGCCCAATGCGCCGGGACGGCACAGACCGGGAGAGCCGTTGCGACAGGCAACTGAGATCAGGGTGGGTCACGAGGGAACTCCTTTGGCGCGTTGAAACCCTTTCTAAAGGAATCAGGGTTAAGCCTTGGTTGAGAAAGTTCGAGGGAGAAGCCCCGATGTTTGATAATCTTGAGATTTTCCGCTCTGCCGGAGCGATGGCGCGCCACGCGGCGCAGCGCCAATCGGTCGTTGCGGAAAACATCGCAAATGCCGACACGCCCGGCTATCGCACTAAGGATGTGACCGCTTTTGCAATGCCAAGCGGTGATGCGCAGGGCGGTATGAAGTCGACCCGTGGCAGCCATCTTGAGACCGGTTCGCGCACCACGGCGGCCTCTATCATTTTGGGCGATCAGTCGGGGCTTTCGCCAAATGGCAACTCCGTCTCGCTTGAAAGCGAAATGTTCAAATCCATCGAAGCAGAGCGGCAGCACAGCCGGGCAATGACGATCTACAAATCGTCGCTCGACATTCTGCGCGCCAGCCTTGGGCGGCGGTAAGGGGCGCATGGCATGAGTGATTTCTCCAACTCCCTGCAAACCGCAGTCAGCGGGATGCGTGCGCAATCTACCCGGTTGCGTCATGTGTCCGAGAATATCGCGAACACCGACACGCCGGGTTACCGGCGCAAGGTGATGAATTTCGAGCAGGTGACGAAAGACGGGGCGAAGACCGGAGAGGTGCGCTCGGCCGGCATATCGCTGGACCGAACGGAGCTTGCCCGGATCTTCGACCCCGCCCACCCGATGTCGAATGAAGACGGCTACTACGATGGATCGAATGTCGATCTGGTGGTCGAGATTGCAGACGCCCGCGAGGCGCAACGCAGCTATGAGGCGAACCTCAAGATGTTCGAGCAGACGCGCAAAATGTCGTCGAAACTGCTTGAACTGCTGCGCAAATAAAGGAGACCAGAATGGACATCCGATCCTCATTTGCGGCCCAAGGCTACGCCGCGACGAAACCCGCGCTAACCCCCGGCGGGGATGCAGGCGGCGCGCTGAAAGACGCGGCCAAATCCTTCGCCGCGACCTTACAGGAGGGCGAAGCCACCGCAAAAGCAGCGATGGCCGGCGGCGCTGATCCCCACGCGTTGGTGGAGGCTTTGGCGCAGACCGAACTGGCTGTCGAGACAGCTGTGACCGTGCGCAACAAGGTGGTCGAGGCTTATCAGGAAATCCTCAGGATGCCGGTGTAGCATCATGGATGACGTGCTTTTCTACGACACTTTGCGGCAGGCGCTTTGGATTTCGGTGATCGTGTCGATCCCGATCCTGACGGTGGCTTTGATCACCGGCCTTTTTGTCGGCCTGTTTCAAGCGCTGACATCCGTGCAGGAAATGACCCTGACCTTCGTGCCAAAACTGGGCGCAATCGTCGTCGTTTTCTGGATGACGATGGGCTTCATGTCGGAAACGCTGGTGTCATTCTTTCAGAACCAGCTTGTTCCCCTGATTGCGGGGGTCTGAACGATGGAGAACGCCAGCTACACCACCCTGACCCGCCAATCCGGCCTGATGCGCGAAATGCAGTCGGTCGCCAATAACATCGCCAACGCCTCGACCACCGGGTTTCGGCGCGAAGGCGTTGTGTTTTCGGAACATGTCACTGATCTGGGCGAGGTCCCATCGCTGTCCATGGCGCAGGCCGGGGGGCATCATGTGGACACCCGCCAAGGCGGATTCGAGAAGACCGGCGGGCCGCTTGATCTGGCCATCGAAGGCGATGGGTATTTTATGATTGAAACCCCCGATGGCGAGAGGCTGACCCGCGCCGGGCATTTCATGTCGAATGGCGAAGGTGATCTGGTGACGCCGGAAGGCTTCCGCGTTCTGGATGCCGGTGGGGCACCCGTTTTCGTCCCGCCCGGTGCGACAAGCATCAGCATCGCCGCCGATGGCACGATGAGCGCCGATGGCGAACCCATCTCGCAACTTGGTCTTTTCACCGCCGACCCTGCGGGATTGCAACGCGTCGGCAGCACGATGTTCGAGGCGACCAATGGGACCGAGCCGCTGATTGGCGGCACGATGCTTCAAGGATTTCTGGAAGGATCCAACGTCGATCCGGTTACCGAGATTGCCCGCATGATCGAGGTTCAACGCTCTTACGAGCTGGGCCAGAAATTTCTTGAGAAAGAGGATGAGCGGCTCCGCTCTGTCCAGAAACTCGTAGGCCGATAGGAGGTTCGCCATGCGCGCCCTGAAAATTGCAGCCACCGGTATGACCGCCCAGCAGATGCGGGTTGAGGTGATTTCCAACAACCTCGCGAACATGAATACGACCGGGTATAACGCCCGCCGTGCCGAGTTTGCCGACTTGCATTACCAACAACAAAGCCGCCCCGGAACGATCAGTTCATCCAGCGGATCGGTGCTGCCTGCGGGCGTGCAACTTGGCCTTGGTGTCCGACCGACGGCGGTTTCCGTTAACCTTGCGCAAGGCGCGCTTTCCGTCTCTGGCGGCGATCTGGACATCGCGATTGAGGGGCAGGGCTATCTTGAGGTCACGCTGCCTTCGGGCTTGTCGGGATATACGCGCGACGGGGCGCTCAAACGCTCTGCCGATGGGTTGATCGTGACATCCGATGGCCATTCCGTGGCCCCGGAGATCACCGTTCCCAACGACGCCCGAAGCATTTCGATCAACGCCGATGGCGAGGTGTACGCCTATTTTAACGACCGGGTCGAGGCGGAGCTTTTGGGCCAGTTCACCCTTGCCGGTTTTGCGAACCCCAAGGGATTAGAGGCGATGGGCAGTAACCTGTTTCTTGAAACCTCCGCCTCTGGCCCCGCGACAGTCGGCACGCCTGGAGAAGAAGGGTTGGGCATCGTGCGGCAAGGCTATCTTGAGGACAGCTCTGTCGATGCGGTCAAGGAAGTGACCGATCTGATCGAAGCCCAGCGCGGCTATGAGTTGAATGCCAAGGTCATCACGGCAGCCGATCAGATGCTTTCCGCGACAACGCAAATTCGGTGAGACATCTCGTGATCTTCCTCTGCCTGATGGCAGCGCCCGTCGCGGCGGATACGGTTTTCGCGACGCGCACCGTGCGCAGCCAATCTGTGATCACGGCAGACGATATTGTGCTGAAGGAAGGCGCATTGCCCGGCACGCTCAACGCGTTGTCGCAGGCCATCGGGCGCGAAGCGCGCGTCGTGCTTTATGCAGGCCGGCCAATCCTGACAGACGACCTAGCAGCCCCGGCTCTGGTCGAACGCAACCAGACCGTCACCCTGATCTTCAATCGCAGTGGTCTGAAAATTTCAACTGATGGACGCGCGTTGGAGCGGGGGGCCGCAGGCGACATCGTCCGGGCAATGAACCTTTCATCACGCAGCACAGTTAACGGCACCGTCACGGCTGACGGTCACATCGAGATTGGACAATAAATGCACAAATCCCTTTTGATCTGCGCGCTGGTGATCGCGGGTTGCGCCCGCGTCGAAAACATCGGCCAAGCGCCGAAATTCACGCCGGTGCAAAGCAATACTGAAAGCCTTGCGATGCTTACCCCCGGTCTGCCGATGCGTGCAGAACCTGAAAGTCCGCTCGATCAAGCGTCGCTTTGGGATGGTGGTCGCCAGTCGCTTCTGGGAGATCGACGCGCGGTGCGGCGCGGCGATATTCTGACTGTCGTGATCGAGATCGATGAAAAGGCAGAGATTTCGAATTCTTCCAAACGCAGCCGCAAAGGCAGTGAGTCAATGGAGATCCCGAACCTTCTGGGCATCCCTCAGCGGTTCGATCCAAAGCTACCCGAAGGTGCGTCTTTGGGAAGTGCGGTGGACCTAAGCTCGTCCAGCAACTCAGGTGGCGATGGGTCTGTCAAACGGCGCGAGAAGCTTACGTTGCGCGTCGCCGCGACCATCGTCGACGTGATGCCGAACGGCGTTCTGGCGATCGAAGGATCGCAGGAAGTGCGCGTAAATTTCGAGTTGCGCGAGCTTCTGGTCAGCGGGTTCGTGCGCCCCGAAGATATCTCGCGCCAGAACGAAATTACGTCTGACAAAATTGCCTCCGCCCGAATTTCTTATGGCGGCCGCGGGCAGATCACAGATGTGCAGCAACCAAGATATGGTCAGCAAGTGGCCGATATCTTCCTGCCATTCTAGGAGGCGAAGATGGGTAAGATCCTCCCGATTCTGATGCTCGCTTTGGGCGCGGGGGCGGGTATTTTCGGCGGAAAACTGATGATGCCCGAGCCCGAACCAATCGCAACCGAAGAGGTCGCGACACCGAAAGAAGCCGAACCCGAGGAACCAAGCGACGTCGAATACGTCAAGCTGAACAATCAGTTTGTGAT
This sequence comes from Cognatishimia sp. MH4019, assembly GCF_020177595.1. Taxonomy (GTDB): domain Bacteria; phylum Pseudomonadota; class Alphaproteobacteria; order Rhodobacterales; family Rhodobacteraceae; genus JAHTBL01. Next base: position 401,916 of record NZ_JAHTBL010000002.1, read on the forward strand.
CCCGGTCATCGCAGAAGGTCGCGTGATTTCCCTCGTCGTTCTCGCGTTGACGGTCGAGGTCAAGTTGGGCGAACGTGAAGCCGTTTACGCGCGCGAACCGCGTCTGCGGGATGCGTTTCTACAGGTGATGTTTGACCATGCCAATATCGGCGGTTTCGATGGCGCGTTCACCAACTCTTCGTCGATGGATACATTGCGTCATGCGTTAACAACTGTCGCGGTCGAAAGCCTTGGCCCATCCGTCAAAGACGTTTTGATCACAGATATCGTTCGCCAGGACAGCTAGGTGCGAGAACGCTTTTGCTTATCCGCACGGCGTTCACGTTCAAGCAATTCATCAATTGCCGAAGCCCTCCCGAAGGCCTTTTTGAAGTCTGAAAGCCGCATCTCGACCTGAGCGCGCTGCCGGGCTTGCCGGGCCTGTTCGGCCTCGATCTGAGCCGACGACCAGCCCAGCCAAGCCTCAAGAGCATAGGCATTACGGGGGTCTGGCGCCGCCGCGCATTCAGTCTTTCGATCCTCGCGCAGCGACACAATCTTGTCCTGAACCGCCTTCTCTGCGAACCGTGCTTCAGCCAACTTCGCCTCCTCCGCCGTGCGGATGAGATGTGCAAGCGCCTTCAGCTGTTGCAGCTTCTTGATCCGTTCACTCATTGGGTTTTCTTCGCCTTTCCGCGCAGGGCGTCTGCAAAACGGATCGCGGCGGCGACCGGTTTGTAATGCTCGGGCATGACTTCTTGCCCGATCTCAATCGTCGCGAAAATCGCGCGGGCGGTTGGCGGATCGGAATGGATTGCCACATTCGCCTCGGTCGCGGTTTCACGGATGCGCGCTGCGATTTCGTCCACGCCTTTCGCGACGACCACGGGGGCGGCACCGGCCTGACGGCTCCAACTCAATGCAACGGCGTAATGGGTAGGGTTCACGATGACAACATCGGCTTTCGGCACATCAGCCAACATCTGATTCATCGCGATTTCATACCCGCGCTGACGTCGCTGTTGTTTCATCTGCGGATCGCCTTCAGAGGATTTAACCTCGTTCTTGAGATCCTCGTGCGACATCCGGTTTTTCATCATATGATCATAGCGCTGCCAGAAAAAGTCGATGCCCCCGATGGCCAGCGAAATCATCAAGACCACCGCCAGGAATTTGACCGTCAGGCTTGCCAGCAACGACAACGCCATGGCCGGAGACAAGTAAATCGTGCTGACGATATCGTTCAGATTAACCATCAAGAAGACGCCCAGCAGAACGGAGTAGATGATGAGCTTGGCGGTACTTTTCGCAAACTCGAACAGGCCCGAACGTCCAAATTTGTTCTTGGCGTTCGACAGGATCGAGATGCGAGACGCCTTCGGTATCAGCTTGTCCGGCGTCACAACGAAGCTACGCTGTGCGATGATCGTGACAAGAACGGCCACCGCTGGCAGGCCGAACCAAGGCAGAAGCGAGCCCCCGATGCTGAGCATTGCGCCGCCCACGACGGGGGCCGCAGGACTTTCAAATATGAGCTGAGACAGCTCGTTCGAGCGGTCGATCAGGATCATCAGAGCGGTGCCGGTATCCGCTAAGAGGGCCGCACCAAGGGCAATCGCAACAATCAGGAAGCCACCATACGCGGCGGCTGTGTTGAGATCGGTCGATCTGGGAACCTCGCCCTTCTTACGCGCATCATCGAGCTTTTTCTGCGTGGGTTCGTGTTGCTTTTCGCCACTTTCGTCTTCGCTCATCACAGGCCCCCGAACGGGGTCAGAAAGAATTTACCCAGATCATCCACCCAGATGCTGAGCATAATCGGGATCGCGATCACCATCAGCATCATGCCGCCCGCCGTGATTGCAGGTGCGCCGACAAAAGCGACCATCAGTTGCGGCATAGCTTTGTTGATGACGCCCAGCGCCACATTGTAAATGAGCGAGGCGATCACGAAGGGTGCAGCAAGCGTAAAGGCCAGCGCGAAAGCATGGGTTACTTGCTCAAGCCCCCAGGCGCTGAGGTCTGACGCGACGGGAAATGCACCGCTGGGCATGATCTGGTAAGAGAGCAGGATCAGTTTGACCGCTTGCAGATGCAGGCCGGACATGACCGCAATCGCAAGGCCGGAGACCAGAAGAATGCTACCGATCGCCGGTTGTGGATCGACCCCAACGCCGCCGAAGACTTGCGAAAGCGACGTCGATTGCGCCGCGATAGCTGCCGAGGTTTGCAACGCAAGAACAAACAAGCGGACGGCAATACCAAGCGCGAGCCCGGCCAGTACTTCGACAAACATGATGCGCAAGATATCGAGCGGTTGCAGGCTGGTTTGCGCGGGGATTTCCGTGATCAGGGCCGGAATGACAATCAAGGTAAACCCGAAGGCGAGGACCAGCCGAATACGCTGAGGCACGCTTTGCTCTCCGAAGCCGGGCATGAGCGACATCATGGCACCGACACGCAGGAAAACCACGAAGCTGATCCAAAGCAGATCACGCGACAGCCCCGCGATTGTATCAAGGCTTTCGATCACCCCGCTACAAGCCCGACAAGTGACGGGCGTGCATCGGTTCCGATTTCATCAAAAGACAGAACGGGGTTCGTGATCCCTTTTGCGACCATGACCGTGCGCAGAAAACGACGCCGCCGCACGGATGTGACGATGGCCGGGTAGAGACCTGTTTCGCTTGCTTTCGCGAGCTTTTCGGCCACGCCAGTTGCAAGACGGTTGAAGTCGGATGGCGGCAGGGCGACGTCACCGGGGTTGCGTTCGGCGTCCAGCGTATAGGTGGCAAAGGTTTCTTCCCATTCCGGGGCGAGCTGGATCAGAGGGATTGTGCCATCGGCCCGACGCAGCTCTGCAATCATCTGAAAGCCAAGCCGCTGGCGCACATGCTCGCAAATCGCCTCGGCGGTGGGGTAAACCGTGCGCGCCTCGGCTGTCGCTTCGAGGATCAACGGCAAATTTCGGATCGACACACGCTCCTCCAGCAAAAGACGCAGGACCGATAGCAAAAGATCCGGGGAAACCTTGTCAGGCATCAGCTCATCAATAATCTTGCGGTTCGCTTCCGAGCGTTTTTGATCGGAGAGGTTAACCATCTCGTCCAACAGCCGTCGCAAGGCTTTGAGCGACAACAGCCGCGAGAAGTTGCTTTTGATAATCTCAAGAAGATGCGTTGCAAGAACCTCGGTCGGGGTCACAGTCGTAATTCCGCTTAGCGCGAGATCATCCTGATCATCCGGTGACACCCAGCGCGCGGGGGCCTGATAGACAGGTTCGCTCACATCCTCTCCATCGGGCAGTTGGTCAGGTTCACCGCCAATGGCCAACACGCGCGATGGGATCAGCCGATCTTCAGCTTGTTTCACACCTTGGATTTTGACGGCGTAATGCCCAACGGGCAGCGACGGATCGTCGGTCAGGCGAATATCGGGCAGGATCAGCCCGAAATGTGTCGCGACATGCACCCGCATATTTGCGATCCGCGCATCAAGGCCAGTCGCAGGGTCCAGCACCATGTTGATAAGGTCTGGCGCAAATTCGACGTGGATGTCGTCCAGATCGAGGATGTCACCAAGACTTTGTGCCTCTTCTTTCAAGTCCTGCGGGGCCTCTTCAATCAGGATTTCGGCTTTGGCCTGGGCGCGATAGACCTTGACCGCGCAAGCCCCCAGGACAAGGCCGCCAAACATAAATGGCACGAAAGGCAGGCCAGGGACGAAGGCAAAGACGGCCATCAGAACCGCAACCGTCGCAAGCGCAGGAGGGTAGCGGCCCAGTTGGCCGACCAATGCCAGATCGGCGGTTCCTTTGGCACCGCCGCGCGCCAGCAGCAACGCCGATGCGATCGAGATGATGACTGCCGGGATCTGCGTGACCAGCCCGTCACCCACGGTGAGGATGGCATAGGTTTCAAAGGCTGTCCCAAGCGGCATCCCATGTAAGGTCACGCCAATCACCAATCCCATCACCATGTTCAGCAAGGTGATCAAAAGACCTGCAACCGCATCTCCCTTCACGAATTTCGACGCACCGTCGAGTGAGCCGAAGAATGTCGTTTCAGCCTGTTCTGTCTCGCGGCGGGCTTTTGCTTCTGCATGGTCGATAGCCCCTGCGGACATGTCGGCATCAATCGCAAGCTGCTTGCCCGGCATGCCATCCAACGCGAAGCGGGCGCCCACCTCTGCCATGCGGGCGGCACCCTTGGTGATGACGATGAAGTTCACGATCAGCAAAACGCCAAACACCACAAGGCCCATCAGGACGCTGCCGCCCATGATGAAGTTCGCAAATGCCTCGATCACATCCCCTGCAGCGTTGGTGCCTGTGTGGCCTTCCCCGATGATGAGCTTGGTGGAGGAAACGTTCATCGACAGCCGCAACATCAGTGACGCCAAGAGAACCGTCGGGAAGACCGAGAAATCCAACGGACGCTCGATGAAAAGAGTGATCGTGAAGATAAGAATTGCGAGCGCGAAGGATCCCGCAAGACCAATGTCGAGCACCCAGGCCGGCATCGGCAGGATCATCATCAGGATGACCGCCATCAGCGCGAGCGCCAAAAGAATTGTCGGCTGGAAGACTGTGTCGAGGGTCAGTTTCACCCGGTCATCCTCGCGGTTGGCCAAAGAACGGCTTTGCTGAGTCCTGCGCCAACGGAACAAGTGAGCCCAGGACGCCAGAGCCTGTAGACTGTCTTAAAAGCGGGAAGTGGTTCTCGCGCGCAGGCGTCGTCTGACGTGCTGCGAGTTCGACCGAAGGGGTTTGAACCGGCGGGATCGGTGTTTCTGGCGCCTGCTCAACATAAGCGGCGCGAAACGTATCAAACCGCTTGCGGTACTTGCTTGCGTATTTTTCGGTGCGCGAATGATAAGCGCCTGCCGCTTTGCTCCAATCGCCGAGTTCGTTGTAAAGATCGGTCAGGAATTTCGCAGCATATAAAGCGTTTGGGACGGGGTCGAACATCTCTTCGATCGACGCGAAACTCTGGCCGTGCCATTTGTAGTTTATCTGAAAACACCCAACATCAAAGCTGCGTGCACCGCGCTTGTAATGCTTGAAAACATAGGCGCGCGCCTCTTCATCCGTGTCGAACCAAACGCCTTTGCCTTCCATGTTGACCGTCCATGGCCAAGGCTGAAACGCGCCGTTTTTCTTTCGACCCGTCTCGGTCAGGCTAATCGCCCAAAGCACCGAGACCGGGACACCGATCTGCTGCGAAGCAACATGCGCGGCCTGCCGACACATATCAGCCTCAGCCGTCGCGATCCTTGGGGCGAATGTCATGATCAGGAAGATAACGACAAGAAAATTGGGTCGGAAAGGAATCACAAAAAAGCGCCTTCTGCTGCTCTTTCGTGAGATTAGGGAGCGGGTCTTTAGATTTGGTAACCAAGATCGCGCCTATGGAGAGGCGAAGGCGGCGAGTGCTTTTTTCAAGGATGCCGATTTTTGTCGGGTCAGTTCGATCAAGTCGCGATCCTTCGACAGAACCAGCTCATCCGTGGTTACAGGAAGAGGGCTGGTCAGCAGATCAGTTTGTTCTGCGGTCCAATGCTCTGCAATCAAGGCCGGATCGTTGGCGAGAAGCACCGCGCGTAACGCAGGTTCAGTCAGTTCCGCTGCTGAAAACGCCCGAGCCGCTGAGCCATATGATTTCTGCCTCAGATGGAGCGTTGCGCGAAGTTCTTTCGCCGCCAGATCGGATTGACCCGCCAGTTCGGTTAACGCGTCTTCAAATCGCCCGCTTTCCAGAAAGACCTGAGCCCGTTGAAGGCGTGTTTCGGGAGCCATGTTATTGGGCAGCCATTCAAACGCCATATCGTAGAACCCAAGATCGCTCATCCGACGTGCCATCTTCAGCTGCAGGTCAGGATTAAGCGTCGGAACAACGTCCGATCCGTAGCGCAGGAACTGCATATCAGAGCCATTGGCAACAAGAAGAGCATAGGCCCCAGTCTGCAGTTCAGTGTCATCTCTCATGGTGTCCTGCGCCGTGAACGGAATTGCGAAATCGCCCGCAATCGCAGCCGCCATCAGTTTTGCGCGTTCAAGGCGTGGGGCAATCCGGGTTCCTTGGGATTCGAACGCATAGGCATCAAGCAGGTCCGGAATATCTGCGGGAAGCGGTGCCTGATTGGCGAACTGAAGTGTCACGTATGCAATCAGAGCTTCGGGCGATCTGGCATCCGAACTGCGTGCGCGTTTCAGAAGATCCACGCTGTTCGAGGACGCCGTAAGAGGGGTCGTCGGCGCGATATCGCCACCTTCTGGACCCAAGAGATATCTGAGTTGCGCGGCCATATCTGCTGCCAGTGTCGGCTGGTCCGCAATGTAGGCAATCTCGATCAATTTGGGTGCAATGACCCGTGCAAGATCAGGAGGCATTTGCGGGAAAACGCGCAAGGCCTGCTTTCCCAAAGGCTCCGGTATCTGCTTGGATGGCGCTGCCAGAATGCTCCAGATTGCGGATGTTCCAGGGCAATCTTCGGGCGTGTTTGGCCATGGCCGCAGCATTTCCGATTGTTCAACAAGTGCTGTTAACTGTTTAAGAAGCTGAGCCTCGTCGGACATATCTGCGGAAATCAGCTGCTTTGCTTCCAGCGTAAAGCCATGCGCAATGTAATGGCGGGCCAGGGCCAGCTGGCGCGCGCGCGAAACAGTGTCAGTGGCGTCTGCCAATTGGGACCTGAGCAGACCCAAACCTGTTGTGAAATCATCGCCGTGGCTCCAATCAGCGGAAGGAAGCCAATCAGCGGGGATACATTCTGCAACCTGGCGCGTGACCTCTTCAAACTCAGGGTCTTTGAAGTCAAGCGCGGTCGTCGCTGAGAGGATATCACTTTCAACAGAAGGATCTCGTGGCGTCATCGGGGTGATCTGATCAATATCGGTCGACAACACATCTTCGCGCGGCGAAGCCAGGCCCTGGCTTGCAGCACGCCCCAATTGTTCGATCAAGAGCGCTTCGGCCAAAGAGACAGCTTCGGCCAACTCGCTGTCCCTTTGAAGGGTGCCGACATCGACGGGAGTGTCCTTCACCACTGGTTTTGACATCGCTGTTTGCAGGCCAGCGCGTTGTTGCGGCGTAAGGGCAGACCGGGTCAGGCCAAGATCGAGGCTGACACCGTCATTGATGTCGACAACCACCAAGTCCGGTTCAAGAAAGAAAGCGTTGGCGTGACAGTCGCAGTCCACTTGAAGAAAAACACCTTGATCGGTCGCAACCAAGTCCGAAATACGCGCCTTCGACATGCGTTGGAAAACCTCGGACGTGTCGAAAGTGGCGTTTGATTGCTGCAAAAGATAACCCGAAGCCGTTTTGAGCACGGCCCAATCGTCAGGTTTCTGGCCGTAGAACACGACGCGGGAGAACGCGTCATGATCCGCCGCTTTGATCTTGAGCGGTTCAGCTGGCGCAGCCAATGGCAGCGCGCTGAGAATAAGAGCCCAAATCAGCTTCATGCGATCTCTTTCTTGATGACAGACAGGGCGTCATCAAGGTCCGTGAAAGAGGGACGATGATGGTGGGGCATGTTCTGGCGGCCCACTTCGATGCAAATATTTGTCGCGTGGTTGTGCAGATTTGCGACCAGAACTTCGCGGATCAGCATATAGAAATGGCTATCTTCTTCGATGACCGATTTCACCTTGCCCGAAAAAGGCCCCACGATCCCATAGGCGAGGAACACACCAAGAAACGTTCCAACAAGTGCGCCGCCGATCAATTTACCCAGAATTTCCGGGGGCTGGTCGATCGACCCCATCGTTTTGATTACACCCAGAACAGCCGCGACGATCCCAAGCGCGGGCAGCGCGTCGGCCATAGACTGCAAAGCATGGCTGGAGTGCAGCGAATGGTGTAGATTTGCATCCATGCGCTTTTCCAGCACCTCCTCGACCTGATGTGGATCATCATAATTCATCGAGGCGGATCGCAGCGTATCGCAAATCAGATCAATCGCTTCATGATCCTTCTGGATCTTGGGATATTTTCCAAAGATCGTCGATGCTTGAGGATCCTCGATATGCTCTTCCAACCCAACCGGGTTGGAGCGGGCAAGCCGGATCAATTCGAACAAAAGACACAGCAGATCCCGGTAGTCATTTGCTTGCCAGATCGGTCCCTTGAATACCTTGCCAAGGTCTTTGACCGTCCTCTTGACTGCGGGGAGATCATTGGCGAGCAGAAAAGCCCCAACGGCCGAACCACCGATAATCGCCATCTCATATGGCAATGACTTGATGATAATCGACATTTTGCCACCAGCGGCCAGATAGCCGCCGAAAACCATGACAAAAATCATCACAATGCCAATAATGCTAATCATGACTCGCCTCCATTGCGTTGCGGCCAGACTTTCAGAAACCTGTTAAGAAACCGTCTCTATTCGGCGGGGGCTTTCGCATTGCGCCCAGCCAGCAAGACGCTGATCGCATAGGCTTTTTCAGGAGACAGACCTGATAGTACGGCTGCGGCGCCGTCCGGCTTCATCGCCCCCAGAAATCCGGCGGCAAACTCGGGTGTCATCTGTTCAAAGACCGCCGCTGCATCCTTTGGCTTCATTTGCTGATACACTTTGGTGAGCAAGGCGATATCGTCGCTCGAGGCGGTCTCGGACAAGGCGATGGTCGCGGCCAGCTTGGCCTCTGCCGCATCCAAGGCGTCGATCATGGCGGTCAATTCGGCCTCGGCGATATTCAGCATCGCAAGACGCTCTTCCAGCTTTTGTTCGCGATCCTTGAGGATTGCATCCCGTTCAAGCAAAGCAGCCAAAAGGGCGTCTTCTTCGGGGTTTCCAGCGACCGGCTCTGGCGGAGTATCGTCAGCTCTTTCTGAAACGGCGGCGATTGCAGGGCCTGCAATTTCAACACCCCGGATCAGCGCAGAACCAAGCAGCAGGAAACATAGGATCAACAGGACCCGCGGACGGGACTTCAATCTTTTTGCCATTGCCTAAACCCCGCTTCTTTCACGATGCCGCACAAACGCAGTGGGCGGAGGCGAGGTCTCGTTCACCGGAGAAGGAGCCGCCATGGGCGCAGGGGCGGGCTGTTCGGGCAAGTCATGCAGAGACGCCAAAAGCAGCTCAAGCCGGGTGACCGCAGCCTCGGCCCGCGTGGTGGCCGCCTCCAGATCCGATGCGGATCTTTGCGCCGCAGCCTCCGCCTGGCTAAGCGTTCTGGTCATGTCATCCACCTGTGCCGACATCACCGCAACAGCCCCGCCGACGCCTTTCTCAAGGTCGTTAAACTTGTTCAGCTTGCGCGCCAGAACCAGGCAGTACAGCGTGGCGCCCAGCGCGCCCGCGATCAATAAAGCATCCGCGATGAGGGTCATTCTACCTCTCCTAATTCAGCACAAATTCCATGATGAGCAGATCGCGGACACGGCCATGGCCCACAACGACCTGCACCCGGCGCAGCATTTGCGCGCGCAACCCGACAAGGGCCGACGTTTCGCTGAGCAAAGCCACATCCACGGCGCGTAAGTAATTATTCAGAACGTCGACAACGCGCGGCATCAGTTGCTGCACATCGTCAGCTGCAGGCCCTCGCACCTCTAGTTGCGCGCGGAACTTCAGATAGCGGTTCGTGCCGTTCTCGTTCAGTGAGATCACCAGTGGATCAACCGGCACAAACGCGATATCTGGCAGCGCTTCGAACGGCGCTTCCTCGGTTTGGGCAGTCTCATCCTCACGACCGAAAAGAAGGCCCATCTGCACAGCAAAATACCCTCCAGCACCGCCAAGGATCGCCAAAACAAGCCCGATGATGATCGGCATTTTAAGCGATTTTTTCGGTGCTGTTTCTGCATCGTTTGCATCAGCGATTTCAGCGTCAGCCATGGCGGACCTCGTTTTCGATTTCCTCCTCTATAGACCGAAGAGCACTAACCGATTGTTAAGGCCGTTCGGTCATGAAGGGGGTGCCGGCGGGCAGAAGGTCCGCCCTTACAGGAGCTATATCGTGCAGCAGATTCTCTCTGTCTGGTCCTCACTGACACTGCAACGCCGTGTCTTTGTCACCGTCGCCACCTTACTGATGTTCGCCGCGATTCTTGGTGTTTCCAGGCTGGCTGCGACGCCGAAGATGGCCTTGCTTTACTCGGGCCTTGAACAAGGCGCGGCGGGGGAGGTGATCTCTCGGCTGGAACAAGCCGGGGTTGCCCATGATGTGCGCGGTGGAGCGATTTACGTGCCGCAGAACGAGCGGGACAGGCTGCGCATGACGCTGGCGCGCGACGGTATCCCGGCGAATGGCTCCGCCGGGTACGAGCTACTTGATTCGCTTTCGGGCTTCGGGACGACGTCCCAGATGTTCGACGCCGCTTACTGGCGCGCGAAAGAGGGCGAATTGGCCCGCACAATCTCGGCCAGCCCCTGGATCAGAAGCGCACGGGTCCATATCGCAACACCGTCTTCACGCGCGTTTGCGCGCAATATCAAGCCAACCGCATCGGTGACCGTGACAGCAGCGGGCGACGGTGTGTCGGCAGGGCAGGCGAAAGCGCTGAAATATCTGGTGTCTTCTGCAGTATCAGGGCTGACGCCGGAAGACGTATCGATCATCACAGAAGACGGCATTCTAGTCGGGCGCGAAGATGCGGTGGTCAGCGGCGGTGAGATGGACCGCGAACAGGCTCTGCGCAGCAGTGTCGAGCGGCTTCTGGAAGCGCATGTCGGCTTTGGAAAAGCCATTGTTGAAGTGTCTCTGGAAACGGTGACGGATCGCGAATCCATCGTTGAGCGTCGGTTTGATCCCGAAGGACGCGTCGCGATCAGTACGGATACGGTCGAGACCACGAACGAGGCGACCGACAGCGCGGCAGGTGGGGTCACGGTGGCGTCGAACCTTCCCGATGGAGATGCGGCAGGCGGGGGTGGCGCGTCTTCTTCGCAAAACTCAGAAACACGCGAGCGCGTGAATTTCGAGGTGTCCGAGACGCAGCGCGAAGTTCTGCGCGCACCGGGTGCGATCAAGCGTCTGACCGTCGCTGTGATGGTGGATGGCATCCGCTCAACCAATGAAGACGGCACGACGACATGGGCACCAAGGACAGATGTCGAGATGGAGGTACTACACGATCTGGTCGCCTCTGCCATCGGATTTAACGAGGCGCGCGGCGATGTCATCACGCTGAAATCGCTTGAAATGACGCCGCTTGAATTACCGGGGACGCCGGCAGCGGGCTCTGTGCTTGACGGGATCACGATTGACCTGATGTCGATCATTCAGGTCTGCGTTCTGGCGCTCACCTCACTGGTGCTTGGCCTCTTTGTCGTGCGGCCTATCCTGACCACCTCATCACCGGCCAGCCTTCCTGCTCCTGCCACCATGACCACCACACCGGACGGCACGTTGCCAACGTTAACCGGCACGACGCTGGCCGCGGATGATGTGATGGCACCCGAAGGCCAATCCCAGCGTCTTCCCACCGAAGATCCCGTCCTGCGTCTGCGCCAGATGATTGAAGAGCGGCAGGATGAAACGATGGAGATCCTGCGCAACTGGATGGAGGAAGAAACGGCATGAATGATCAGCGTTATTCTTACGAAGACTTCAGCAGCTCTTCTCCAAGCCCGGAGGCTGATGCGAGTGGCCCAGCGCTTTCTGAAGATCAACGGCTGGAGGCTTATGAGACCGGGTTCAAGGCCGGTTGGGATGATGCCAATGCCGCGATGACCGAAGGCGCGGCCGCCGTTGAAACAGCGGCGACGCAAACCCTGTCAGACCTGTCGTTCACATTGGCCGAGGCAAAGGCGCATACGCTTGCCGCACTACGTCCGCTGATGGAGCAATTGGCCTCTAATATTCTGCCAGCGGTTGCGCAAAGCAGTCTCGCACCGCTGATTGTCGAAAAAGTCCTCGCGGTCGCTGACACCAGCATGGACACGCAATTGAGCCTACGCATCGCGCCTGAAGATCGCAGTTCGATCGAAGATGCGCTGGAAGGGCATTGCGAACTGCCACTCAGGCTCATTGACGAGGCTACGCTGATGAGTGGCCAGGCAAACCTGGACCTTGGTGCGATTGAGCATCAGATCGACCTACCCGCGCTGACTGCCGAAATCCAGGCAGCGGTCTCTGATTTCTATAGCCTGCAACCTAACTTGTCGGAGGAACACGCCGATGCCGTCTAACACTTCAGGCTTCAAGGACGTCCCCATCGAGGTCACAATCTCTGTCGGGACCGCACGGCCAACGGTCAAGGAACTGCTTTCACTTGATGAAAACGCTATCCTAACACTGGATCGCCGCATCTCGGACCCTGTGGAACTTTACATCGGCGACAAGCTGATCGCGCGCGGGGAGCTGCAGGAAGCCGATGACGAAACCGGTCAATTGGCGGTGCGCCTGACCGAAGTCTCTGGTCTTTCCGGGGCCGCTGAATGATCCTGCGCTGCGTTCTGGTTCTGCTGGCAATAGGCCTTTTCGCCCTGCCTGCCTCTGCGCAGGAGGTGACGCTTTCCTTGGGGGATGACAGCTCTCTGGCGGCGCGCAGCATCCAGCTTTTGGTGCTTGTAACAATCCTCAGCCTCGTGCCGGGGCTTGCCATGATGATAACCTGTTTTCCGTTTATCGTGACGGTTCTGGCCATCCTCAGACAAGCGATTGGCCTGCAACAATCCCCGCCGAATATGTTGATCGTCAGCCTTGCACTTTTCCTGACCTATTTCGTGATGGAGCCGGTTTTCACCGCAGCCTGGAATGCTGGCATGGTGCCCTTGATGGCCGAAGAAATCGCCATCGAAGAGGCGTTTCAACTGGGCATCACACCCTTTCGGGAGTTCATGTCGGCCCGCGTCGATCCCGAGACCTTCCTGAGCCTCGCCGATCTGCGCGGCGCGACAGAAGTTGCGGTGACCGACAGCGATGTGCCGTTGTCCCTGCTGGTCCCGTCATTCCTGATCAGCGAGATTGAGCGGGCCTTTCAGATCGGCTTTTTGATCTTCTTGCCTTTTCTTGTCATCGACCTCGTGGTTGCCGCCGTGCTGATGTCGATGGGCATGATGATGGTCCCGCCTGCGATTGTGTCGCTTCCCTTTAAGCTTGCCTTCTTCGTCGTCGCCGACGGTTGGAGCCTCATCGCCGGGAGCCTTGTGCGCAGCTACTTCTAAACGCCTCGCATTTTAATTGTTAAGCCGCCCTTCACATTTGCCGCCTAAGACTGGTCTTGGGTGAAAAATGTGGTGGTGTGATGGGTGTGCAATCAAACGCACCAGTCATCATCAAACGGAAAAAGATTGTCCAAGGTGGCGGTCATCATGGGGGTGCCTGGAAGGTTGCCTATGCTGATTTCGTGACTGCGATGATGGCCTTTTTCTTGTTGATGTGGCTGTTGAATGCGACAACAGAAAAACAACGCAAGGGCGTCGCGGATTACTTCTCTCCGACGATTCCGATCAACCGGATTTCCGGTGGTGGGGACGGTGCCTTTGGTGGCGACAGCATCTTCTCGGAAGAAACGATGGCGCAGAATGGCACCGGTGCCAGCAAACAGTTGCCGACCTCTTCGAATAAGTCGAAGGGTGCGACCGGTGTGCAGGATAATGCTGACGCCAAGGGTCAGAACGAAGGGGCGGATACGGAAGCCACCGCCTTGAGCTCTCTTGAAGAAATGCTTGCGGCGAATAGTGGCGAAAGCATGGTTGATCAGGATTTGCTCAGGCATATCGTAACCAAACGGACAGACGAAGGCTTAGTCATCGCTTTGCGCTCGCAAACAAATCAGCCCCTTTTCAAGAACAGGTCAGAGCCGACCGATCTTATGGTCGCTTTGGGCGAGATGCTGGTGCGCGTTTTGAGCACGATCAGCAATGACATTGCGATCGCGGGACACATGCGCGCGCAACCTGTCGTTCTGAAACAGAACACGACCTGGGATGTCTCGATTGATCGGGCAGCCCAAATGCGAGACTTGATGACCAATGCAGGTTTTGAGCCTGAGCGGATCAGAACCGTGCGCGGCCATGCAAGCCGCATTCCATCGGTGGCTGACCAGATGAATGTCGTCAACGACCGCATCGAAGTAATCGTTTTGCGCGAGAAATAGGTTCAATTGTATTTGTTAGGCTGGTGTTAAACCTGCGCCCTTAACTGTTGTGGCAGACCAATCGGTTGATGCAGCAGAAAGGCGCAACCCATGACAATTTCTTCCTCGCTGAATGCGGGCGTTGCTGGCCTGTCGGCCAATGCAAGCCGTCTGGCCACAATCTCGGACAACATCGCGAACTCTTCGACCTACGGCTATAAACGCGCGTCGGCAGATTTTCATTCGATGGTGATCACAAGTGGCACCGGCTCTTACTCGGCCGGTGGCGTACGGGTGACAACCCAACGCCTGATCGATGAGCGCGGGCCGTTGGTCTCCACGTCGAATGCAACCGATTTGGCCGTCCGCGGCCGTGGCATGTTGCCCGTCACGTCAGAGGCGTCAGTTGGCGTCGCAAACGGGGAAAACCCGCTTTTCATGACAACGACCGGATCCTTTCGTACCGATGCTGATGGCTTCTTGAAAACCGAATCCGGCCTCGTCCTGATGGGCTGGCCTGCACTTTCGGATGGTACGATGCCAACCTATCCGCGCGACACCGCAGACGGGCTTGAGCCTGTGCAGATCAACGTGAACCAGTTTGGCGGCAAGCCGACAACACGGATGACGTTGGGCATGAACCTGCCCGCGACCGAAACATCTTCGACCAGCAGCGGGGATATGAAGGACTTGTCGATCGAATATTTCGACAACCTTGGGACCTCCAAAAACGTGATGGTCGAGTTTACGCCGACCATCCCTGCCAGTGGCTCTTCAAACGAGTGGACGATGGTTATCACCGACTCCGCTCAGCCCGGGGTGGTGATCGGCGAATATGTTCTGGAGTTTCAGGATAGCCGGACCGGTGGTGGTACGCTGGACAATGTGAGCGTGACCAGCGGTGTCGGATACAACGCAGCCACAGGTGACATTACGGTGAATGTCGCCGGTGGGCCGATTAACATCAACATCGGTATTTATGGCGATTCCAACGGAATCACGCAGCTATCTGATAAATTCGCACCGGTAAACATCAACAAAGACGGCTCTCCCATCGGGAACATGACCTCGGTCGAAGTGGATGAGAACGGTTTTGTCCACGCGTTCTTCGATATCGGTCTGAACCGTGTGATCTATCAGGTTCCGCTGGTTGACGTGCCCAATCCAAATGGACTGATCCCGCTTGATCACCAGACCTATCAGGCGTCACCAGAAAGTGGATCGTTCTTCCTGTGGGACGCGGGCGATGGACCAACTGGTGATGTGGTCGGCTTTGCCCGCGAGGAGTCCGCGACCGATGTTGCTGGGGAATTGACGCAGTTGATCCAGACGCAACGCGCCTATTCCTCGAACGCGAAAGTCATCCAGACGGTTGACGAGATGTTGCAGGAAACCACCAACATCAAGCGCTGATCCCCGGTGATCCCAGAAGGATGATCCGATGAGCATTTCCTCTTCCCTCTCAAATGCCTTGTCCGGCCTGACTGCGGTGTCGCGGTCGGCCGAGCTGGTGTCGGCCAATTTGGCGAATGTCACGAACCCGAACTACGCGCGGCGCGAGATTGAGCTTTCGGCGCGCGATGGTGGTACGCTCTCTGGTGGTGTGTCCGTTTCAGGGGTCAATCGGGTCGTCGATCAGGCGCTTCAGACAGATCGACGACATGCGGATGCAGATGTGGCGAATGCGCAAACCCGGAACAGCTTTTTCCAGCGTGTGGAAAACAGCGTGGGCCTACCCACCGAGAGCAGTTCGTTAACCGCAAAGATGGCCGCCTTTGAGGCGACATTGATCCAGGCAAGCAGTCAGCCCGCATCTGACGCGCATCTGCGCGCTGTCGTCACTACGGCCGGATCGGTAACCGATCACATAAACCATGTTTCGGAGGATATTCAGTCCCTCCGTATGGATGCAGATCGCAATATTGCGACCGAGGTCAAGACGCTCACGACCAAACTGGACCAGATCCGCGATCTGAATTTCGACATTGCGCGCCGCGGTATGGGGGGGCACTCGACCGCGGCGCTGGAGGATCACCGCGCAGCACTTCTTGATGATGTCAGCCGGATCGTGCCATTGCGCGAGGTTCAAAGCGACAACGGGCAAGTCTCGCTTTTCACGCTCGGTGGCACACAGTTGTTAGGCGGACAGGTGAGCGAAATCACCTTCAATTCAACAGGATTGATCGTTCCGCATATGACCCAAGATAATGGATTACTTGGCGGGCTTGAGGTCAACGGGACCGCGATTGACGCCGCAACTGTCTTTGCGGGGGGCTCCCTTGCAGGCCATTTCGAGGTGCGTGACGAGCTTGCCGTGACGGCGCAGCGCCAGCTTGATGCGGTTGCCCGCGATCTGATCAGTCGGTTTGAGGATCCAGCGGTTGATCCAACCTTAACAACAGGCGATCCGGGCTTTTTCACCGATGCGGGTGCCGCCTTGGACCTTGCCGCCGAAACGGGCCTCGCTGGTCGCGTTAAGGTTAACGCATCTTTGGATTCTGCACATGCTGGCGCTGCCTGGCGTGTCCGCGACGGGATAAACGCCAGCGCAGAGGGCCCGCCCGGCGATACAGGTCGCCTGACAGCAATGATCGACGCCCTTCAAGCGCTCAAGCCGACACAATCCGGCGGGTTCAGCACAAGCGCGCGATCACTGAGTGGACTTGGATCGGATTTTCTGTCGGAACTCGGGCGCCAAAAGCTCGATACGGGTTCCGAAGTCCTATTTGCGACCACCCAACAGTCGGGGTTCCGCTCGGCCGAGCTTGAGAACGGCGTTGATACCGATCAGGAGATGCAGAAACTCCTACTGATCGAACAGGCATATTCGGCAAATGCGCGCGTGATTCAGACAGTCGACGAGATGATCGACGCGTTGTTGAGGATCTAGCGATGACAATTTCAAGCATCGGAGATCTCGCGCAGAGCCTGTCCATGCGGCAGCACAATGCGAACCTGCGCACTGATTTTCAGCGCCTGACAAAAGAGATTGCGACGGGCCAACACCACGATCTTACCGAAACCGTTCAAGGTGGCTTTCGCCCTCTCGCTGGTCTGGAGACATCGTTAACGCGGCTGTCGGGATATGAGCATGCAAGCCGTCAGGCCGTACTTTTGAACGACGGTGTTCAGTCCCTTCTGGAGCAGGTGAATGCACGCAGTAGCGAGATGGCTCCGCGTCTTCTGTCGAGCGCAAACAGTGGTAATGCAGAGCTTCTCGCAGCCTCCAGCCAAGCCGCCGAGGTTGAGTTTGAAGGCGTCGTCTCAGCGCTGAACACTCAAGTTGCGGGGCGCACGCTTTTGGCAGGGCAGGCCATCGACACGACCCCACTCGCGCCCGCTCAGGATATCCTGTCAGCCGCAAAGATCGCCATGACCGGATTAACCACCGCAAGCGATATCAGCGTCGCCCTAGATACTTGGTTTGACACGGGCGGCTCATTCGAGACCGATCACTACAACGGTTCCACCATACAGGCGTCGCCTTTAACGGTCGGAGAGGGGATCACAATCGAAGAGCCGTTAACTGCGATTGATGATCAAATAAAAGCGACCCTGAAGGGGTTCATTATGGCCGCGATCGTGTCTGAAAACACGAACGCCTTGCCTGCGGCTGAACGTGCCGCTTTGGCTGCGGACGCGGCCGAGACACTGATCGGTGCAAGCACCGGGCTGGTCCAGCACCAAGGGCGCGTCGGGGCCAATCAAGGCGTACTTGAGTCGCGCCTGACCGAGATTGGGGCAGAGCGTCACGCCGTTGAAATGGCCCGCAGCGCGATCACCGCAATTGACCCCTATGAGGCCGCAACCGAGCTGCAAAATGTCGAGAGCAGTCTGGAGCTGCTTTACACCATTACCGCGCGACTCTCGCGCCTGAACCTATCGGATTTCCTCAGATGATGCGTATCTTTCTTGCCGCCATTCTTGTGCTGCTGCCGCTTCTGGCAGAGGCCAGTCCGATCCGTCTGAAGGATCTGGTGGAGTTCGATGGCGTGCGCGGAAACGACCTTGTCGGTTACGGTTTGGTCGTCGGTTTGAACGGCACGGGCGACGGGCTGCGCAACGCACCGTTCACCGAAGAGATCATGTCGAACATCCTCGAACGGCTGGGCGTCAACGTGGCCGGGGAACAGTTTCGCCCCAAGAATGTCGCTGCCGTTTTCGTCACTGCCAGCCTACCGCCCTTCGCACGGGCAGGCAGTAAGATCGACATCACTGTATCGGCCATCGGGGATGCCAAAAGTCTACTGGGCGGCACATTGGTGATGACACCACTCAACGCGGCGGATGGCCAGATTTATGCGGTTGCACAAGGGACTGTGATTGCTGGCGGTGCCGCTGCAGAAGGCGAGGCCGCGCAGGTTGTGCAGGGTGTGCCGACCGCAGGTGTCGTGCCGGATGGCGCACGTGTGGAACGCGAAATTGCATTCGATTTTGGTGCACTCCGGTCGATCCGGCTGGCATTGCGGACACCGGATTTCACCACAGCGTCACGCATTGAACGCGCGATCAATTCGGAGTTTGGACGGCGTGTGGCGGTAATGTCTGACGCCGGCACCGTTGAGTTGGATATAGACGCGACGCGCATGTCCTCCCCGGCGCACGCGTTGGGGCGGGTTGAGAATATCCTGGTCGAGCCGGAACGGCGCGCGCGCGTGGTGGTCGATCAACGCTCTGGCACGATTGTGATGGGCGAGGATGTGCGTATTTCACGCGTGGCCGTTTCGCAGGGGAACCTGACCCTGCGGATTGAGGAAGCCCCAATTGCGGTGCAGCCAAACCCCTTTGCGGAAGGTGAGACGGTGATTGTGCCGCGCACCCGCGCAGGGATCGAAGACGAACCCGGAATTGGCTTGGCCGAAGTGCGGGGCGGTACGTCGCTGTCCGAGGTGATCGCCGGGCTCAATGCGCTGGGCGTCGCACCGCGTGACATGATTGATATCTTGAAAAGCATCAAAGCTGCAGGTGCGCTTCATGCGGATTTTGTGGTGCGCTGATTAGTGAAAGTCGCGTGATTTCGGGATGATACGGACGTTGCGCGGATGGCGCGAATGCGTGTCCGGGACCGGGCGCAAGACCTCGTCTGCACGCGATAACTGAATTGGCACCGGCTCGTTGGAAAGCCGGTCCAGCGCATCGCTTCGATCATGAAGCTGTTGAACGACAACGTGGATCACATCCCGGTCACGTTGCACATATCCGCGCACGTCGATCAGACGGCTTTGCATGACGGCCTTGCGGAACTGCTGCATGATCTTGGGCCAGACGACCAGATTTGCGACGCCGGTTTCGTCCTCGATCGTGATAAAGCATACACCTTTCGCACTGCCCGGTTTTTGCCGGATCAGCACCACACCCGCCATCGCGATACGCTGGCCATTGCGCATCTGCGCCAGTTGCGCAGCAGAGGCGTAGCCTTGCCGGTGCATGCTTTTGCGCAAGAAGGACAGCGGATGCGCTTTGAGCGACAAGCGCAGGGTTTGGTAATCGGCCACCACATGCTCGCAGGACGGCATTTCCGGCAAACTCACTGCATGGTCTTCCCCTTCATCTGGCGCGTTCTTCTCGATGAAAAGCGGCAGGTCCGGTGCGTCTTTCAGTGCGCGCGCATCCCATAGGGCGGCGCGGCGATCCAACATCATCGACCGGAAGGCATCCGCCGCCGCAAGTCGATGCATCGCAGTTGCGTCCAAACCGGCCCGCTTCTTGAGATCTTCGAGGCTCGTGTAAGGCTCGGCCCGATGTGCCTCGATCCGTTGAGCCATCTCTTCGCGGAACCCGTCGATCTGGCGAAGACCAAGGCGGACGGCGAATGTGCCAGGACCTGTCGGTTCCAGCGTCGTGTCCCAATGGCTGAAATTTACGTCGGGGGCGCGCACCTCGACACCATGTTCGCGAGCATCGCGGACAATCTGTGCGGGGGCGTAAAACCCCATGGGCTGCGAATTGAGCAGCGCCGCACAAAAGACATCCGGATAATCGTGCTTGATCCAGCTTGAGATATAGACCAGCAGAGCAAAACTGGCCGCATGGCTTTCGGGAAACCCGTATTCGCCGAACCCTTCGATCTGGCTGAAACAACGCGCGGCAAACTCGGCATCATAGCCGCGTGCGATCATGCGGCTGACCATCATTTCCTTATGTGCCGTCACCATGCCGCGGGACCGAAACGTCGCCATCGCCTTGCGCAGCTGGTTCGCCTCAACCGACGAAAACCGCGCGGCAACCATGGCGATCTTCATCGCCTGTTCCTGAAAGATTGGCACACCAAGGGTGCGCTCAAGAATTCTTTCTAGCTCATCGGGCGGGCCATGCTCCGCCCCCGGAGAGGGATACGTCGCCTTCTCCAGACCCTGCCGACGCTTCAAATAAGGATGCACCATGTTGCCCTGAATGGGTCCGGGTCGCACGATGGCAACCTGAATGACAAGGTCGTAGAACTTTTCAGGCCTTAATCGTGGCAGCATGTTCATTTGCGCCCGGCTCTCGACCTGAAAGACGCCCAGACTGTCGCCTTTCTGGAGCATCTCATAGACAGAAGGCTGCTCGGGCGGGACGGTGGCCAAGTCGTACTTTTTGCCATGATGCGCCTCGATCAGGTCGAAGGCTTTGTGGATGCAAGTCAGCATGCCCAGCGCCAGCACATCGACCTTGAGGATCCGCAACTCGTCAATATCGTCCTTGTCCCATTCGATGAAACTGCGATCGGGCATGGCGCCATTGCCAATGGGAACCGTCTGGTTCAATGGCGTTTCCGTCAGGATGAAGCCGCCCACATGCTGGCCCAGATGACGCGGCATTCCGATCAGTTGATCCGCCAGTTTAATCGCCCGCGCGAGAAGCGGATCGTTCAGATCGAGACCGGCCTCTTCGGCCTCCGACACACCAATCTCGCGCCCCCAACTGCCCCAGATCGTCTTGGCCAAAGCCGTAGTCACATCCTGGCTGAGGCCCATGACCTTGCCAACCTCGCGGATCGCCATGCGGGGGCGGTAATGGATCACGGTCGCGCACAGCCCGGCGCGGCTGCGACCGTATTTCTCATAGATATGCTGGATCACTTCTTCGCGCCGTTCATGTTCAAAATCGACGTCGATATCGGGGGGTTCCTTGCGCTCTTCCGAGATGAAGCGCTCGAACAGCAGATCGTTCTTGGCGGGATCAACGGCGGTGATGCCCAGCACGTAACAGACCGCCGAATTGGCGGCTGATCCACGACCCTGACACAGGATCGGCGGTTCCGCTGTCTCGCGCGCGAACTGAATGATGTCGTGGATCGTCAGGAAATACTGTGGGATATCGAGCTTTCTAATCAGCGCCAGTTCCTTGAGTATACTTGCGTGGGTCTTGTCCGGAATACCTTCCGGATAGCGCGTTTCAGCGCCCGCCCATGTCAGTTCCTCCAGATATTCTTGCGGGGTTTTGCCTTGGGGCACGACCTCTTTGGGATACTCGTAGGACAGCTCTGTCAGATTGAACGTGCAGGCATCGGCGACGTCGCGCGTGGCACGGATCGCATGGGGCCATTCCGCAAAAAGCGCGATCATTTCATCGGGGGATTTCAGATGCCGTTCCGCGTTCGCGTATAGCAGAAAGCCAGCCTTCGCGATGGTTGTCTTTTCGCGAATACAGGTCATCACATCCTGCAAGGGCCGCCGTTCGGGTGCGTGGTAATGCACATCATTTGTCGCAAGGATCGACATGCGGTTCTCGCGGGCGAGCTTGTCCAGAAAGTTGATCCGGGCGCGATCATCGCCGCGATAGAGGTAGCTGGCCGCGATATACTGCAAACCCGGAAGCGCTTTCTTGAGACGCCGCAGACCTGACGCAAACTGCCTGTGATCAGCTTGGGGAAGTGCAATCAGAATGACGCCTTCGCTGTGATCCGAAAGATCCCGCAGTGAGATATCGCAAGCCCCTTTGGCCTGCCATTGGCCGTCTTGGTCATGCATTTTGCCTTTGGTCAGAAGCTGGCACAGCCGTCCATAGGCGGCCCGATCACGCGGATAGGCGAGGAACTCTTCCCCTGTGATCAGGCGCAGACGGCACCCGATTACGGGGCGGATATGTGCTTTGCGGGCTTCCGCGTGAAGCCGCACGATCCCGGCCATCGTGTTCAGATCAGCAATGCCCAGCGCATCATAGCCGTGATCCCACGCAGTGACGGTCAGATCGACCGCATCGGAGGCGCCGTAGAGAAACGAAAAGCAGCTGGTCACGCCCAGCTCGACAAAGGGCTTGCGCGCATTTGGGGTAAAGCCACCCTCGGCCAAGGTGCGCTTGGGGTGTTGGTGATCGTTCTGGGGCATCAGGCAAACATCCCGTGGACAAACCAACGCGGGTCACCGCCGCGCCCATCGCCGTGAAGCCCTTGGCGGTACAGCCAGAAACGGCGGCCTGCGTGATCCTCGACCTTGAAGTAATCGCGCAGACGGGTGCCGGGCATGTCGTGCCACCACTCGGGTGCGATGCGTTCGGGGCCGGCATAGCGCGTGACCTTGTGGGTTTGCCGCCGCCAGATGAACTGAACCGGCGGGCCTTTCGGCACTGCGTAAAGCACACGCACTTCTTCAGGATGGCTCAGCAAACGGATCGGGCGTTCTGCTGCCACAGCCTCAGTCGTATCGCCCGCTCCATGCAGGGCAGCGACCCAGTTTTGCGCCCGCTCCGGCACATGGCTTTCGCGCAGTGCAGGTTTGCTAACCGAACGCACCCCGAAGCGTGCGGTCAGGCGGTCGATCAGCCGCGACAGATCAACCGTCTCATCGGCGCGCCCCTCCAGATGCGCTTGCACAACCTGCATCTGTTCGGTTTGCCCGGCATCCAGTGTGATCAGATCAAACCCGTAGCCCGGATTGATCGCATCCAGCTTGTCGCGGAAGAGATAGAGCAGATGATCCGGGTCGCGACTATGCACCGACATTGCCACGTCGATGCGATGCGTATCGCCATCTGTGTGATAAACGGTCAGCAGAAGACGGCGACAACCATAGCCCTGCGCCTCCATCTGGTCACAGAGCTCACGGCAAAGATCCGGCATGAACGGCGTCGGGTCCATGATCGGTTCAGGCAAGCGGGCATGGGCGCGAAACGACGGGGCGGCATCGGGGCTTGAGACAGGCTCTGCCGTGCGGCCCATCGCTTGATCCAGACGGATCACCGGGTTCTCGTTCAGTTTGGCTTTGACGAAGCGGCGGGTCAGCGACAGGCGCGGCACATCGGCCAGCGCGCCAATGGTTTTCAGGCCCAGACGGCGCAGCAATGTCACGGTACCATTATTCAGCCGCAGCGCCTCTGCCGGAAGGGGTGAGAGTTTTTGCGCGATCTCGCCCTCAGGGCAAATGCTGCGCACGGTGCCATAACGCGCCAAGGCCCAAGCCGCGCCCCATGTGGGAGCGAGCGCGATTTGCGCGGTCAGGCCAAGTCCCGAAAACGCCGCTTCCATATCAGCCAGCATCGCGACCTCGCCACCCCACAGGTGATCTGACCCGGTCGTGTCCAGCACCAAGCCGTCCGGGCCGTCCTGCACTGACCACGGGCACCAGCGACGCACCCAGAACATCAACTGTTCCATCGCGTGGCGATCCCCGACAATGTCGGCATATTCAACGCGCAGATCAGGCAGCAGCGCTTTCATGTCTGTCACACGCGCGCCGCGTTGCACTCCGGCCAGCCGTGCGGCGCGGTTGGTGTCGTGGATCACCGGGCCATGCTGGCCCTCGGCCACCATCGCGGCAGGCAGATCATCGGGTGGCGCGGCGCCGGTCTGCTCCATCACGCGTTTCCACCGCTCCATCGACAGGTGCGGCAGAAAAATCGAGACGACCCGTCGCCCGGTCATAGCGCACAGCCCAGATGCCGGGTTGTGCTGCGCGCGAGCGGAACAGTTCGACCTGCCAGCGCGAATCGCCGGGGGATTGGGCATCGTGCGGATGCGCGGCGGATGGCAGCGATGCGATGCGCCAGCGATTGCGCGCTGCGCTCAAGTTTGGATGCGCCGCGCGCCGGATCAGCCAGCAGGGCACGCCATTGGCCTCGGCCCGAAGGGCGAGCCGTTTGGTTGCCGTGAAATCCAGCGTGGGCGGATCGCCCCATATCTCGCCGATCACGGCGCTGACCGATTGGCAGCGCAGCGCGTCCTCCATCGCGACCAGCACGTCGGAGGGGCGACTGACCGCAACCCGCATGACCGGCTGCGTAGGGCCAATGCCGGGCATATAAGGCTGACCGGCCTCCTTGGCGGAAAGCCGATCTTGCGCCCACAGCACGGTGCCTGCCTCGCGCGGCAGATGCGCCAGCACGAATCCCACAGCCGCCGCGTCCGCAGCGGTCTGGGCAAACACGTCTGACAGCACTTTCTGCGCACCAATACTGCGCAACGACAGCCGGGTTTGGCTGGACAGTCGTTTGGAGGGCGCAAGATAAGACATTCAAAGGGCAGCGAATCCGTTAATTGTTCTCTTTTTGTTCTAGCTTGTTCCCGGAACACGGTCAAATAGGGTTAACCACTTTGTGACACCCAAACCGGGACGCAAAGCCCTTTGATGATCTGCGGAACGTGCTATGTCATTGACGCAGAACCGGAGTTTTCCCATGCGTCTGATATCTTGCCTCGCTGCCCTCGCCCTCGCTTTGCCCAGCGTGATGGCCCATGCACAAGGGCGTGCTGCAGCCGTTGGCGTGCAGACCGTCGAAGAGCGGATGCTGGCCGAAACCGTGCCCGTCTTTGCCGAAGTAATCACCGCGCGCGATGGCTCTGTCGCCAGCCGGGTTGCTGGCACAGTTGAAACTGTGAATGTCCTTGCAGGCGCGCGCGTTGAAACAGGTGATGTGCTGGTCGAGCTGGACCGCGAATTGCTTGAGATCATCGTCGCGCAATCCGAAGCGCAGATGACCGAAGCCGAGGCGGGCATTGCTACAGCACGGGTGCGGTTGGATCGGGCAAGCACGACCTTTGCCCGGATCGAAGCACTGCGCGGCTCAAGCTCGTTCAGTCAGGGACGTTTTGATGATGCGCAATCTGATGTGCTGGAAGCTCAATCCCAGCTGACCGAAGCACAGGCCCGCGAAAAAAGCACGGAAGCACAACTGGCCGAGGCCCGTTATCAGCTGGAGCGCAGCACGATCATCGCGCCTTTCCCCGGTATTGTGATCGAGGTCAACACGATCCCCGGTGCATTCATTGCCGCTGGCACGCCGGTTGTCCGGTTGTTGGATATCGACGCATTTGAAGTGCAGGCCAGCGTGCCCGCCCGTTACTTAGGTGCGTTGCAACCAGGTCAGGAATTGCAGGCAACCACCGAAAACGCACAAGATCTGACGCTTGAGCTGCGTGCGATCCTGCCGCTTGAAGATGTTTCTACCCGCACCCGCGCCGTGCGGATGTCAGCACCCGGTTTGGGGGCGCTCAGCAATGTCGCCGTGGGGCAGTCCATCACCGTTCAAATTCCGGTTGGTGAAGCGCGCTCCATACTGTCGGTGCCAAAGGATGCTTTGGTTCAGGCGCAAGGCGGCTGGACCGTTTTTGTGGCAGACGAAGGCAAGGCGCAACCCCGCAGTGTGCAAATTGGCCTGCCGATGGGCGATCGATATGAGGTGGTTAATGGTCTGACCGAAGGCGATATCGTCGTGGTGCGTGGCAATGAACGGTTGCGACCCGGACAGGACATCGCCCCCAATCCAATCGAGTCAAACTGATGGATATCATTCGCTACGCCATCGAAAGACCGATTGCCGTTGTCGCCCTTGTTGTGATGGCGATCCTGTTTGGGGTAATCGCCCTGTCGCGTATCCCAATCCAACTGGCCCCGGACGTGCGCAAGCCCATCGTCGTGATCGAGACGAACTGGCCCGGCGCCGCCCCCTCAGAGATTGAGCGCGAGATCGTCAATCCGCAGGAGGAAGCGCTGCGCGGCCTTGAAGGGCTCGAAATCATGACCTCCCGCTCGCGCACGGGCGTGGCTGAAGTGACGCTGGAATTTGCCGTCGGCACAGACATGACCCAGTCGCTTTTGCTGGTGTCCAACCGGCTTGACCGCGTCAGCAGTTATCCTGATGAGGCGAATGAGCCGTCCCTGAACACCTCCGGGGCCGATGACAGCCCTATCGCGTGGGTTTTGCTGACCGCGCAGGAGGGTAACACCCGCCCGATGCCGACCTATGGTGACTTCGTCGAAGACATCATCAAGGACCGTGTGGAGCGGATCGAAGGTGTCTCGGCTGTGAACGTCTTTGGTGGCGTGACCCGCGAATTGCAGGTGGTCGTCGATCCACGCCGCCTGTCGCTTTACGGGCTGACCGTGCCAGAGGTCGTACGTACGCTACGGGCCGAGAATATCTCGATATCCGCCGGAGATGTGGATGAAGGCAAGCGCCGTTATGTCGTGCGCACCGAAGGCAACCTGAACACCGAAAACGCGATCCGCGACGTGGTTCTGCGCTCGGGCGCCAGCCTAGGTGGTACAGGACGGGTTCGCGTCGGGGATGTGGCCGAGGTGGCCTTCGCTTACAAAGAACCCACCGCGCGCCTGCGGTTCAAGGGCGAGTCCGGGCTTGCGTTCAACGTGGTGCGCGAAGCCGGGGCCAACGTCATCAGCGTGATGGAGGAAATCCGCCTCGTGCTCGATGATCTCTCGGCAGGTCCCGTCGCGGATGCGGGCCTGGTTATGCAGCAGGTCTATGACGAGACGATTTACATCGACGGCGCGATTGATCTGGTAACGCAAAATATCTGGATCGGGGGTGCGCTCGCCGCGCTGATTCTGATGCTGTTCCTGCGAAGTCCGCGCGCGACCCTTGTCGTGTCACTCTCGATCCCGGTGTCCATTGTGGCCACATTCGTGGTGATGGCCATAACCGGGCGGACGCTCAACGTGATCTCGCTTGCAGGAATCGCCTTTGCCGTGGGCATGATCGTCGACGCGGCGATTGTCGTGCTCGAAAATATCTTCCGACTGCGCGAAGAAGGTCTCAACCGTCGTGAGGCGGCCCGAAAAGGAGCGCAACAAGTCTGGGGCGCGATCCTTGTCTCTGCCATGACGACCGTTCTGGTCTTTGTGCCGATCCTCATCATGCAACTTGAGGCGGGGCAGCTGTTCCGTGACATCGCGGTGGCGATCTCTGTCTCGGTTCTGCTGTCGCTGGTCGTTGCGGTCACTGTGATCCCGGCGCTGGCCAGCCGTTTGCTGCGCGCAGGCGATCAAAAGCCGGTGCGTCTCTGGGGCATAGATCACTTCGCGCGGGGGTTTCACGGGCTGATCATGCGCTATGTCCGCTTGACCGTTCGGTCGCGCGCCATCGGTATCATGATGGTCAGCATCATCGCTGGCGGCGCGGCTATCGCAAGCATCACATTCCTGCCCCGGCTGGAATACCTGCCCGAAGGCAATCGTAACCTTGTGTTCGGTCTGATCATCCCGCCCCCCGGCTATAATCTTGAGACAACCGAAACCATTGCCCAGCGCATCGAAGGTGTTGCGCAACCGCTTTGGGAAGCCGCCCCAGCGACTGAGACGGCAGATGGCACAGCGACGATCGACACGTTCTTTTTCGTCGCAACGCCCGGCAACTCCTTCGTCGGGGCTGCTGCGGTCGATGGCCAGCGCGCCGCTGAGTTGATCCCCGTGCTGAGCCGCCCGATCTTTGCCGAACCTGGCACGTTTGGCTTCATGACGCAGCCCTCGCTCTTTGGTCGTGGGGTCGGCGGAGGCCGCGCAATTGAGCTGAATATCTCGGGTCAGGATCTGGACGAAATCCTCAGCGTGGCAGGACAGGCCGCCGGCATCGTCTCGGGCATTCTGCCCCGCTCTGAAGGGCACCAGTTTCGCCCGATCCCCGGCCTTGAGCTTGGCGCGCCCGAGGTGCGTCTGATCCCCGACCGTTTGCGGCTTGCGGACGCCGGGCTGGACAGTTCGGGCCTTGCATCCACTGTGGATGCATTCAATGACGGTCTGCGCGTGGCCGAAATCACCGTCGGCTCGGAACGGGTCGATCTGGTCCTTAAAGGTGATCCATCCGTCAGCGATGCTGCGCGGACGCAGGATGTGGGCAACTACCCGGTGGTGACCCCGGACGGCCAGATCGTTCCAGTCTCAGCCTTGGCAGAGGTCGTCTTAACCGCTGGCCCGACAGAAATTCGCCACCGCGACCGGCTCCGCACTGTGACGCTTGAGGTGCGCCCATCCGACAGCCTTCCACTGGAAGAAGCGGTAGAGTTGCTGGAGCGTGAAGTCGTCGATGTTCTGGAAGAACGCGGCATCCCCGATGATATCCGCCTGTCTGTCTCTGGCACCGCAGATCAGCTGAGCCAGACATGGTCCGCCATCCAGATCAATCTGGTCGTGGCCCTGATTATCGTGTTCCTCGTAATGGCGATCCTGTTCGAGAGCTTTGTGCTACCGCTCGTCATTCTGATCTCGGTTCCCGTCGCGGCGGCAGGCGGTGTCGGCGGGCTCGCCTTGCTCAACACCTACCAGACCCAACCGATGGATATGCTCACGCTGCTTGGGTTCGTGATCCTTGTCGGCATTGTCGTGAACAACGCGATTCTGATCGTGCATCAGTCACTCTATCACCTGCGCGAAGAGGGGATGGAGCCGATTGAAGCCATCGAAGAGGCAACGCGCAACCGCATCCGCCCGATCTTCATGTCGACATTGACCAGCGTGATGGGGATGCTTCCGCTGATCGTCTTCTCTGGTGCCGGATCCGAACTTTATCGCGGTCTCGGAGCTGTGGTCGTCGGCGGTTTGTCGATGTCAGCCTTCCTGACATTGCTGACTGTACCACCACTGCTCAGGCTCTGCCTCCGCAAACCCGAAGTCGAAGTCGAAGAGCCGATGGCCGAACCCACCCGCGCCTGAAGCCTATTCTGGCGCGGTATTTTCTATAAGCGATGTTGGATTTTGGTGCCGCTGAAGGGACTCGAACCCCCGACCCCATCATTACGAATGACGTGCTCTACCAGCTGAGCTACAGCGGCCTTGGGCGGGGCTAGTAACACCATGCCACGCCTGTTGGAAGGGCTATTTTGTGGCGTCAGACTTTTCTGCGTCGACCGTTTCACCCGCGTCCTGATCCGCAAGGATCGCGTCTTCGACCTCGGGCGAAATCACCTCAATCTCGGCATCTTTCGGCTCGTCCACGATCAGTGGAAGCATCGTCGCCGAGGCGGGCACGGTGGCCTCGCCCGTTGTCGGCTCTCTCCAGGTAAGCGTGTCAAAGCTGGAACAGTTCGAGCAGACCGGGCTCCAGTTGCTATGGATGTTATGACAATTGTCGCAAATCCACTGCGGACCGCGCGGCGCACTCAACGCTTTGGTCAGCCAACCCCGAACAACTGAATCATCAGCCCCTTCACCACGCTCAATGACCGCCATGATTGAAATAGACCGCGCGGTCGGGTCCGTTTCAACCAGATCACCCAGCGCTTTGCGCGCGGCGGGGAAATCTTCTGCGGCGATGTTAAGCTCGGCCAGAAGCATTCGTGTTTCCGGATGATCCGGCTTGGTCTTTGTCAGTGCCGCAAACCGTTTGACGCGCTTGGCGGGCTCTTCATCCGGCTCAATCTCGGCAAAGGCTGCGGCTAGATCAGGATGCGGACGCGCGTCCCAGGCCTTCTTCAAAAGGCGTGTCGCATAGCGGGGTTTGCCTTGCTCGATATAGGCGCGCGAAGCCATCACGGCGGCGGGGATCAAATCGGGCGACAGGCGATTGGCCTCAATCGCAGTCTCGCGTGCTTCGATCGTCTGGCCCTCGGCCAAGATATCCGATGCTTCTGACAGCGCCAGCACAGCATCACGGCGCTTGTGCACGTCACGCGGCAGGCTGCCGTGGCGCAGTTTCGCGTTCAGCGTCTTGCGCGCGCCGGACCAATCCGCAGTCTCGGCCTGCAATTTCAACAAAGTATCCTGCGTCTCGACATGCTTGGGCTTCAGCGCGAACGCCTTTTCAGCCAGCTTCAACGCTGTGTCCGTCTCACCATCCGCAAGCTTCTGCTTCATGATCCCGCGCACGCCGACAAAGCGCGTGCGCTCGTCTTTCAACAGACGTTTGTAAACCTCTTCGGCCTTTTTGCGGTCGCCGCTAACCTCGGCAGCTTGAGCGGTGATCAGATTGGTCAGCTCAGGCCGACGCAAGTATTTCTCGGCCTTGGCGGCCTTGGCCATCGCCGTGCGCCCTTCACCAGAGGCCAGCGCCATCATGCCGTCAGACAGCGCCTGAAAGCCTTTCCGCTCGCGATTGCGGTCGAAATACCGCGAGATTGCGGTCTCATCACCGTTGATGAATTTCAGCGTCGCAATCAACAGACCCAGCAATTTGAGGAAGACCCAAACCGCAACAACCAACACGATCAAGGCAATCGTCGCTTCCAGAACGCCAAACGTATATTCGACGCCGCCAATGGTGATCATCACGCCGCCGTCGGTTTGCAGCAGGTATTCGGCACCCAATGTCAGCGCACCGATAATGCCGATAAACAAAATAACTTTTATCAAAGACCAAAGCATAACGGGACCGCCTTAATTGGAATTGAGTTCTTGCGACAGCGCATCCGCCGCCGAGAGCGCCTGCTGACGCGTTTCAACTTGGGTCACCCAGCCGCTCATCACATTACGGGCTTCGTCTGGCAACGCCTCGGCCTCGGCCAATGCATCGCCCAGATTGCCGGTGCCAATGCTGGCTCCGATCCGCGACAGAACCGCATCCGGATCATCGCCTTCGCGCGGCTCAATAGACCGGGCACCTGTGCGGGCGCGCAGGAAAGAACCGAAGCGATCCGCAACACCAGCGCCTTCATTTGACGCCGATCCACGGGCCGCCGCCAACGCATCGCGTGCCACGGGATCAAAGCTGTCTTGTAGCTCAGAAAGCGTCGGGACGCCTTCTGCTGCGGTATTTGTCAGCACCTCGGGGATCGCGACATCAGACGCCCCGCCGACATCCGCCAGCGCATCGGCAAAGGGTGCACCTGTCTCCAGGTTGGCCATGACGCGCGCCAAAGCTGCCCGCGCAAGCTGGGCTTGCGCTGCCGCTGCGGCACTGGCTTCCGCGACATTGGCCTCAGCGATCAATGTCGCGAGCTGATCTTGCAAGCTCGAAATCTCGCCCTCGACCTCTGACATATCGACGGCGGGGGTCCCATTGGTTCCGACCGGACGTTCTTCCAACGCACCAACACGTGCTTCAATTTCGCTAAGCGATGCAGTCAGGTCGCTCAACTGTGTCTCAAGTCCAGACAGATCCGGGGTCGCACCAGCTTGGGCGGCAACAGCCTCTTCAGCGGCGGTCACCCGATCTTCCAACGCAGCGACGCTGTCTTGCGCCGTTTGCGCGACGGCCAACGGATCCGTCGATGGCCCCGGCTCAAAAGGCCAGCTTTGCGAGGAATACTGCGCGCCAAGAAAGCCCGCGCCTGCGGCCAGAATACCCGCCGTCAAAGTCGCGACAAATCCCGTCTTCTGAACGATGACCTCGCGCTGAGGCTCTGGCGTCGCTGGCTCTGGCACATCTTCTGCAAGCTCTTCCGGCAAATCCGGCTCGCTATCGGATGCGTTTTCAGCTTTTTCACCCTCCAACATCGCATCCGGTGCGGCAGCATCGTCGGTTATGGATGTATCGTCTTTCATCTGATCTTCCGACGTTTCATCGGTGATCTTCACCTCTGCCTCAGATGTCTCTGTTGCTTTGGTTTCCTTGGAAGACTTGGATTTTGTCACACCACACCCTTTGCGAATCTGTCTGTCAGCCCGAAAAGCCGGTTTCCGACATGAGCTTATCTTGCCCTCCCGCGTGCCTCAACCCGCGATGACCTGCGAAATCTTTGCGCAGATCGCAGCCGCATCAGGAGCATCAGCGACATGTACAGGCACGCCCCAATGTCTGGGAATAGCCTCTGCAACAGCAGAACTCAGCGCAACGAGATGGAGCGTCTTGGGCGGCTGTCCAATCTGCTCGACAAAGAGCGTCGCACTGCGCGGCGAGAAGAGCGGCACCAAAGACGCGGGGCTGCTCTTCAAAAGAGTGACAATCTCTGCCGGTAATGCCACTTCATCCTGAGCATAAATCGGTGCTGATATCGTCTCTATTCCTGCGGAACTTAGTCGTTTTACGATATCACCACGGGTGTGCTGACCGTGCAGATGAATAAGCGGTCCGTCTGGTTTGGCGCGCTGCAAGGTCGCCACAACCTCATCTGCTGTCTCACCAGAAAAGCGCGCGGCGAAACCCGCCTCCGTGGCAGCTTGCGTTGTGCGTCTACCAACACAAAACGCGGGCATGGCCGAAGGGGGTGTCATGAGACCGACCGCAGAAGCAGAACTGAAAATCACGGCGCGGTAAGCCGTCAGATCAGGCACAGTCCCGATCTGTTTGATTGCAAGAACCGGCGCAATGTGGATCCGCACACGCGTCGCAATCTCGGCGGGAAGGGCAGCGGCAAACTCCTCTGACCGCGCGGCGGGACGGGTCAAAATAAGATCGTATGTGATGTCGCTCATTCCCGCGCCTTGTTGTCTGCCTTGCCCCGTGGTGATACCTGCGAGAAGCCGTTCAGACAATCGAGGCGATGATGCGTGCATCCATGACAGTTCTGGGGATCGAAAGCAGTTGCGACGACACTGCAGCTGCCGTGGTGTTCGGCACACCAGATCAGGCAACGATCCAATCGTCCATTGTCGAAAGTCAGACTGACTTGCACGCGGCCTTCGGCGGCGTTGTTCCCGAGCTTGCCGCGCGCGCACATGCTGAGAAGCTGGATCATTGTGTCGAGCTTGCACTGCGCGATGCAGGTTTAACCTTGGCTGATGTCGACGGGATCGCTGTGACCTCTGGACCCGGCCTGATCGGTGGCGTGCTTTCTGGTGTGATGTGCGCAAAGGGCCTTTCAGCTGCGACGGGTCTGCCCCTGATCGGGGTCAACCATCTTGCAGGTCATGCGCTCACCCCCAGATTGACCGACGCGCTGCACTTTCCGTATTTGCTGTTGCTCGTCTCTGGCGGGCATTGTCAGTTTCTGATCGTCAAAAGCGCGACAGACTTTCGGCGCCTCGGCGGAACGATTGACGACGCACCGGGAGAGGCATTTGACAAAGTCGCAAAGCTGCTGGGCCTTCCGCAACCTGGCGGGCCTTCAGTCGAAGCAGCAGCGCGAAACGGCAACCCAAAGGGTTTCGCCTTGCCGCGTCCATTGCTGGACCGGGACGGCTGCGACATGTCTTTTTCTGGCCTCAAAACCGCTGTGTTGCGGATGCGAGACCAGCTCGTCGAGGCGGATGGCGGCCTGACAGAGCAGAGCCGTAACGACCTTTGCGCCAGTTTTCAGGAAGCCGTTTGTGACGTTCTTGCTGCCAAAACAAGCATTGCAATCAAGGCCTATAAAGGCCTTTCACCAGCCACGCCCAGCTTCGCTGTGGCAGGTGGCGTGGCTGCAAATCAAGCTATTCGCGGTCTGTTAGAGACTGTTTGCACGGAAAATGGCATCGCATTCAGCGCACCACCGCTCGCACTCTGCACAGATAACGCAGCGATGATCGCATATGCCGGGCTGACGCTTTTTGATCTGGGTCGGTCCAGTGACCTGAGCCTGTCCGCCCGGCCGCGCTGGCCTTTGGATCAGTCACAGGCACCCATGCTGGGCTCTGGCAAGAAGGGAGCGAAAGCATGAGCATCGCAGTTCTGGGCGCAGGCGCTTTCGGCACCGCCTTGGCGATCAGCCTTGCACGCGCGGAGCGCAGTGTAACGCTTTGGGGACGGGATGCGGGAACGATAAGCGACATGCGCGAATGCCTTGAAAACAAAGCGCGGCTACCCGGTATTGCGTTACCGGAAGCGCTTAAGTTTACCGCTGATATTGCATACGCCGCTCAGGCTCAGACCATTCTCTTGGCTGTCCCTGCGCAACAGCTACGTCAGTTCCTCAAAGCCAATGCGAAGCTTTTTGAGAGCAAGACCCTCGTCGTTTGCAGCAAAGGCATTGATCTTGAGACGGGGACAGGCCCCAGCGCGTTGATTGCCGAGATATGCCCAACCGCGCGGATCGCTATTCTGACCGGCCCGAGCTTTGCGATTGATATTGCGCAAGGCCTGCCAACCGCATTGACGCTTGCAGTCGGCGGGTCCGCCAAAGCGCTCCAGACAGAGCTTTCGACACATAATATTAGACTCTATTCCACCGCAGATCGCGTTGGAGCAGAGCTTGGAGGTGCCATCAAGAACGTCATCGCGATCGCTTGCGGGGCTGCGATGGGTGCCGGTCTGGGCGAAAGCGCCCGAGCGGCTTTGATGACCCGCGGTTTTGCCGAGATGACGCGCTTCGCCGTTAGCCAAGGGGCTGATGCAGCGACGCTTGCCGGGCTGTCGGGTTTTGGCGATCTGGTGCTGACCTGCACCTCGGCAAAGTCGCGAAACTACGCAGCGGGGCTTGCCTTGGGCGCAGGTAAACTGCCGCCCGAAGGTAAAACGGTCGAAGGCATCCCAACGGCCCATGCGCTGGTCGCGGCAGCGGAAAAGGCCGGATGCGACATGCCTATTTCAAACGCGGTCTCGGCGCTTGTCGCCGGGCGCTGCTCGGTGTCAGATGCGCTGGAGGACTTGCTGAGCCGCCCGCTTAAGGAGGAATAACCCATGTTTTTTGCCATCGTGACCAAGGACAAGCCCGGCGCACTTGAAGTGCGCAAGGCCAATCGTGACGCGCATCTTGCCTATATCAAGTCGTCGGGTGTCGTGGCCCAAGCAGGGCCTTTTCTGGACGAAAACGGCCAAATGTGCGGCTCCCTTTTGATCCTTGATGTCGAGACCTTGAGCGAGGCTCAGGACTGGGCCGCGCAAGATCCCTATGCCCTGGCCGAGCTGTTTGAAAGCGTGTCTATTCAGGCGTGGAATAGGGTCATAGCAGCATGAAGTATTGGCTTTTCAAATCCGAACCGTCGGTCTGGTCGTGGGACGATCAGGTCGCCAAGGGCGATGCAGGTGAAGAATGGGACGGCGTGCGCAATTATCAGGCCCGTAATTTCATGCGAGAGATGAAGAAGGGCGATCAGGGCTTCTTTTACCATTCGCAAAGCGAGAAAGCCGTTGTCGGGATTGTCGAGGTAACTGCGGAATCGCACCCCGACAGCACGACCGATGATGATCGCTGGGATTGCGTCGATATCAAAGCCATCAGGCCGATGGAAAAGCCGATCACACTGGATATGGTGAAGGCGGATGAGCGGTTGGACGAGATGGTGCTTGTCCGCAATTCACGGCTTTCGGTGCAACCTGTCACCAAGGCTGAGTGGCAGATCATCTGCGATCTGGCAAAGAGCTGAACATAAAAAGAAGGGCCCCGCACCACCAGGACCCTTCTTCACCCCACGTGCTCCCATTCACCACACGTGTTATGTATCAGTCCTGGCCTACTGGCCGTTGCGTTGTGTATAGCTGTGTCTTACCGCCCCAAGCAACTGATTTAAAAGTAAACTTCAATTCAAAAGAACAAAAAACGCCCATCAAATTTGATAGGCGTTCTCGTTAAATTTTAGCAATTTGAGCCAGGGCTTAACCGTAGACGGACTCTTTGCCGAAATGCTTTGTCAGCATATAGTAGACCACGGCGCGGTATTTGTTGCGCTCGGACTGGCCATAGGTGTCGAGCACCGATTTGATCGCTTCCATCAGCTGCGGGCCATCTGCAAGACCGAGCTTCTTGATGAGAAAGTTGTTCTTCACGGTCTCAAGCTCGGCAGGCTGCGAGCCCGCAACGGTCGAGGCGTCGGCGTCATAAATCGCGGGACCACATCCGATGGTCACTTTCGTCAAAAGGTCCATGTCAGGCGACATGCCACATTTGTTTTTCAGATCGTCTGCATACTGCGCGATAAGGTCGTCACGTTTTCCCATAGGTCTCTCCCACCTGTTAATTACACGCCTTTAGTAGCGTTGAGGCGAGGTTAGTGCCTAATTTCGCACCTGACAAAGGGTTTTGTGCTGGAAAATTCCCCATCAGCGCTCATCTGCAAGTGCCCCAACCTGTATTCTGCAAGTGAAAATGGTCCGCGTGGAGCCTGTTGAATTCAGGTCCAAGCGACGTCTTGAACCATATGCAAGACGTGCGTTGCGCCTCGCGCAGGAAGGTGGCGGCGTTGTCGGACCCCTGCCAATCCGAAATCAGGCTGACCCTGCTTCCGTCGGACAAGATGACACCGGCAATATCTACTGCATCAGCAGTGGCATGGGTCGACATGCGCCCGGTCCCGCCCGAAGGCGAGCGGATTGGGCGACAATTATAGCTGCCGATATGAACAATGCGGGCAATGTCGGTGCCCAGAAGATCACGCGCGGCGGGTTGCAGGCCGTGATGTTCCCACATGGCGAGGCGCAGGGCGATGGGACAACGCGTTTCCAGAGTGCCGATCCGGGCCTGACCGACTGATGACAGCAGGACACGATTGCGAATGTGGCACTGATCGCTGACCTCTTTGTCCGGTTGCGGCTCAAACGCAGCGGCCTTTGACAAAACGGAGCGGCAGAGGGCTGGATCATTGATGGCGTGGGTCAGTTTCCATTGAGTAGCCGGCGTCACAGGATCTGTGACGCGCAGTGGAACCATCGGGTTCCAAGCTGACGGAATGGGCGTTTCAGGGTGAAGTAGAGCCTGTTTTCCGCCCCAATAGACCAACACGCAGAACACGAAAAACGCCGCCCAAAAGATAAAAGGGCGGCGTTTGCGAGGCTCTGGCACAGCGCTTAGTAGCGGTAGTGTTCCGGCTTGAACGGACCCTCTTGGGTCACGCCAATGTAATCCGCCTGCTCTTTATCCAGCGTCGTCAACTTTACGCCGATGCGGGAAAGGTGCAGACGGGCCACCTTCTCATCCAGATGCTTGGGCAGGATGTAGACGTCATTGTTATATTCGTCGCCTTTTGTCCAAAGTTCGATCTGGGCCAGCACTTGGTTGGTGAAAGACGCAGACATCACGAAAGACGGGTGACCTGTGGCGTTGCCAAGGTTCAACAGACGACCCTCGGACAGCAGGATCAGACGATTGCCCGAAGGCATCTCGATCATATCCACCTGCTCTTTGATGTTTGTCCATTTGTGGTTCTTGAGAGAGGCAACCTGGATTTCGTTATCGAAGTGACCGATGTTGCCGACGATTGCCATGTCCTTCATCTCGCGCATATGCTCGATGCGGATCACGTCTTTGTTACCAGTCGTGGTGATGAAGATATCCGCATCGCCGACCACGTCTTCCAGCAGGACAACCTCAAAGCCATCCATAGCGGCTTGCAGCGCACAAATCGGATCAACTTCTGTGACTTTCACGCGTGCACCCGCGCCGCGCAGGGACGCGGCAGAGCCTTTGCCCACGTCGCCGTAGCCCATGACGACAGCAACCTTACCGGCCATCATGGTGTCTGTGGCGCGGCGGATGCCGTCGACCAGCGACTCCTTACAGCCGTATTTATTGTCGAATTTCGACTTGGTGACCGAATCGTTCACGTTGATCGCGGGGAAGGGCAGTTGGCCGTTGCGCTGCAACTCATAAAGACGGTGCACACCAGTGGTTGTCTCTTCGGATACACCTTTGATCGCGTCGCGGGTCTTGGCGAACCAGCCCGGCGTTTCGGCAATGCGCTTTTTGATTTGCGCTTTGATGACTTCCTCTTCCTCGGAGGTTGGTACGGCCAGCACATCTTCGCCCGCTTCCATGCGCGCGCCCAAAAGAACGTAGAGCGTGGCGTCGCCGCCGTCATCGAGGATCATGTTTGCACCTTCGGGGAAGGCGAAACTTTTATCGAGGTAATCCCAATGTTCTTCCAACGTCTGACCTTTGACCGCAAACACAGGCGTGCCTCCAGCGGCAATCGCAGCAGCAGCATGATCTTGCGTCGAGAAGATGTTGCACGACGCCCAGCGCACATCTGCACCGAGCTCGACCAGTGTTTCGATCAGAACAGCTGTCTGGATCGTCATGTGAAGCGAGCCGACAATACGCGCGCCTTTTAGCGGTTTGCTTTCGCCATATTCCTCGCGGAGAGCCATCAGACCCGGCATTTCGGTTTCAGCAATATCGAGTTCTTTGCGGCCATACTCGGCAAGCGAGATGTCCTTTACCTTATAATCCTGCGTCATGGGTGCACCTTTGTAAAAATTTGCACCGACGTAGCAGCAAAGCGCCAATCGCTCAACGCTCGAATTTACTGGGTTTCAAGTGCTGCAACCAAGGCGGCAGAGGGGGCGTCGGGTTCGAAATTGAACCCTTGCGCGACGACACAGGCCACACTGTCCTCGGTATAGCGCACAAGCGTCCATGTGC
The DNA here is from genome assembly GCF_020177595.1 of Cognatishimia sp. MH4019. Classification (GTDB taxonomy): domain Bacteria; phylum Pseudomonadota; class Alphaproteobacteria; order Rhodobacterales; family Rhodobacteraceae; genus JAHTBL01. The sequence goes on from NZ_JAHTBL010000002.1 coordinate 440,232, forward strand.
CTGTGCGATCAGAGGCCCAAAGCTGGGTGTCGTCTGTCTCGACGCCCATCGCCATATCGACCGGCTCTTCTCCATACCAGTCGATCAATGCCGACGCCATTTCAGCGCGTGGCATGCAGGCGGCGGCAGCCGATATAGGCAGCAGTGACGCGACGACAAAGGCGGCAAGTGCTTTGATTTTCATCGTTCCCTCCATTGCCGAAATAACTTCTGAACTGTTCGAATGTTCCCTCTGGCGAAAAAAGAAGCTCCAAGCGCCGCAGTTTGAGCCGTGTCAACAAACCGAGACGTGAGGTCTGTATCCTGAGACTGACAATCACAGGAGGACGACCATGACGTTACCCAAGACGATGAAAGCCGCCGTTGTGACGAAGCTCGGCACGCCATTGGATATTCGCGACGTACCCGTGCCCGAGGTTGGACCCGGACAAGTGCTGATGCGCGTCAAGGCGTCTGGCGTATGCCATACCGATTTGCATGCTGCCGAAGGGGATTGGCCGGTCAAACCAAACGCACCATTCATTCCCGGCCATGAAGGCGTGGGTGAAGTGGCGGCGGTCGGCGCAGGGGTCACGCATCTGAAAGAGGGTGACCGGATCGGCGCGCCTTGGCTGCACTCGGCCTGCGGGCGCTGCGAGCATTGCGTCGGTGGTTGGGAAACACTGTGCGACAGTCAGGAGCGCACTGGCTATTCGGTTGATGGCGGGTATGCCGAGTTTGTGCGGGCCGACGCAAATTATGTTGGTCGCCTGCCAGATGGGTTAGAGTTCGGCAATGCGGCCCCGATCCTTTGTGCGGGCGTCACGGTCTATAAGGGCCTGAAAGAGACAGATACAAAGCCCGGTGATTGGGTCGCGATTTCTGGCATTGGTGGTCTTGGGCATATGGCGGTGCAATACGCCAAAGCGATGGGGCTTCATGTCGTTGCGATTGATATCGCAGATGACAAACTGAAGCTCGCCCGCGATCTGGGCGCCGATCTGACGTTGAACGCCGTTGATACGGATGCAGCGGCAGAAATTCAGTCGCAACTTGGTGGGGTTCATGGTGCGCTTGTCACCGCTGTCTCCAACAGCGCGTTTTCGCAAGCCGTCAGCATGATGCGCAGTGGCGGAACGCTGTCGCTTGTCGGCCTGCCGCCCGGAGATTTCCCCCTGCCCATTTTCGAGATCGTGCTGAAAGGCATCACCGTGCGCGGTTCTATCGTGGGCACGCGGAACGATCTGGCTGAAAGCCTCGCCTTTGCCGCTGAAGGCTCTGTCACATCGCATTTCTCGTGGGACAAGCTGGAAAACATCAATGCCATCTTCGACAAGATGCGTGCCGGTCAGATCGACGGGCGCATTGTAATGGAAATCTAGAGCGCTTTACCGATCCGCAGTCAGGCTTTATCCCTCGTTCGGATCACAACCGAATGAGGGATCATGCCCAAAGCGCCCCCCCGAGCCTGGCAACGTATGCTGTCTGGACGCAGGCTTGACCTGTTGGACCCGACCCCGGTCGATATCGAGATTGAGGATATCGCGCACGGGCTGGCGTTTGTTGCCCGATGGAATGGGCAAACCATTGGCGATTTTGCATATTCGGTGGCCGAGCACTCCTTGCTCGTCGAAGCGCTTTTTGCGCGGATGAACCCGAAAGCGCCGGTGAAATGGAAGCTGGCCGCACTGCTGCATGACGCGCCAGAGTATGTGATCGGGGACATGATCTCGCCGGTTAAAGCTGCGGTCGGGCCGGGCTATGGCGCATTGGATGATCGGCTAACGGCAGCAATTCATCTGCGGTTCGGGTTACCCGCGCAAATCCCGAAAACCGTGAAGCAACAGATCAAGCGCGCCGACAAGATCAGCGCCTGGCTGGAGGCCACGCAGATTGCCGGGTTCGAGCCGCATGAGGCCGATAGGTTCTTTGGCAAACCCGCCCCCGAAACGATCAAGGGCCTTGAGATTTCTCTCAGGCCCCCAAGCGATGTGCGACGCGATTACACCCACCGGTGCAGGGCGCTGATGCAGATGATGTAATTACTTTGGCGAGCGCTTTGCCAGAATGCGCTGCAAGGTGCGGCGGTGCATGCTAAGGCGTCGCGCAGTCTCGGACACATTGCGGTCGCACAGTTCATAGACGCGCTGGATATGCTCCCATCGGACACGGTCCGCCGACATCGGGTTTTCGGGCGGCGGCGGCAACTCATCTTCGCTGGCGAGCAGGGCGTTGGTGATGTCGTTGGCATCCGCGGGTTTGGACAGGTAATCCGTGGCACCGATTTTCACCGCAGCCACAGCCGTGGCGATCGCACCATAGCCAGTAAGAACAACCACCCGACTTTCGGGACGTTTCTCGCGTAGCACTTCCACCACATCGAGACCGTTGCCATCCTCCAGCCTCAGATCCACGACCGCATATGCAGGAGGGCGCGCTGTTGCGATGGCACGACCTGCCGCGACAGAAGATGCCATCTCAACCTCGAAGCCGCGCTTCTCCATCGCCTTTGTCAAACGGCGCAGAAAAGGCTCATCATCGTCCACGAGAAGCAGTGATTTATCCTCACCGATCTCGGTCATCCCGTCTTCTGGCACGTTCGCTTCCTCCCACATTTTTCCCTTTGGCTTCAAAGAGCCTAGGGCTGAAACATGCCTGCGTCAATTTATGTCATGCAGCATCAAGGAAGCAGGCGACCGAATCAGCCAGTTGATCGGGTGTCAGGTCGCGTCGAAAGAACTCCACAAAGCCATGTTCCGGCAGCACCAGATAGCTCAGCGTGGAGTGGTCGATCAGGTAAAACTCATCATCTGAGTCTTGCCGGCTATAGTAGGTCTTATAGGCTTGCGAGGCCGCGCGCACCTGCTCGGGAGAGCCGGTTAGCCCGATCATGCGCTCGTGCATGTTCGCGGCGAACTCGCTGACAACCTCGGGGCTGTCGCGCTCGGAATCAACGCTGATGAAAATCGGCGTGATCTCTTTGCCTTGCTCTTCCAGAATATAGGTCGCCTCGGCGTTGCGGAAGGTATCGAGCGGGCAGACATCGGGGCAATAAGTGTAGCCAAAATAAATCAGTGACGGGTCGGTCAACACGTCCTGATCGGTCACCGTCTGACCTTCCCCGTTAACCAGCGTGAACGGCCCGCCAATCTGCCCCCCGGCCACCTGCCCGATGCGGCAGTCGGCAAACTGATCGGCAGGTGCCATGACAGTGGTCAGGACAACGGCCCCTCCGACCAAAGCAGCGACCCCTCCGGCGGCGAGTGCGGCAAATTTCCGAGACATGGCGGTTCCCTTCTTCCTGTGGCGGCTTTGATTGATTTGTCGCAACAAAACGACAATTGTGACACGACACACCTGATACCTAGGTAGGACCATGGCGGACGCAAGCTCTGAACAGATACTTCGCGGCACCCGAAGCGATTGGGTCCGACTTAGAACGCTTATTACACTACGCTGGATCGCGATTACTGGCCAGATTGTCGCGATCACAATGGCGCAACGTCTCTATGATCTGCAGCTTGAGCTTGGCCTGTGTTATCTCGCCGTCGGCGCATCGGTCATCGCCAATCTGATCGCCGTTTCAATCTTTCCCGAGAACAAGCGCCTGACTGAAAGCGAAGCCGTGTCGATGATCCTGTTCGACATCTGTCAGCTGTCGTTTCTGATTTTTCTGACAGGCGGTTTGAACAATCCATTCGCCCTTCTGATCCTTGCGCCTGTCACGATTTCGGCCACGGTGCTGCAGCTGCAATCCACGGTCTTTCTGGGCGTCATCAGCCTGACACTGACCACCCTTGTTGGCCTCTATCATATCCCACTGAGAACCGCCGAGGGGTTCATCCTGCGGATCCCGGATATTTTCCTTTTCGGCTTCTGGTCCGCGATTGTGATCGGTGTGATCTTCATTGCGATTTACGCGCGCCGCGTGACCGTCGAAATGCACTCTATGTCGGACGCTCTTTTGGCGACGCAAATGGCGCTGGCCCGCGAGCAGAAGTTGACCGATCTGGGGGGTGTTGTTGCAGCTGCAGCGCATGAGTTGGGCACGCCCTTGGCCACGATCAAACTTGTCAGCGCCGAGCTAATGGACGAGTTGGAAACAAACCCCGATCTCAAGGAAGACGCCCAGTTGATCCGCGATCAGGCGGATCGGTGTCGTGACATCCTGCGGTCGATGGGTCGCGCTGGGAAAAGCGATTTACATATGCGCTCTGCCCCGCTGTCCACCGTGGTTCAAGAGGCCGCAGAGCCGCATACAGATCGCGGCAAGACCGTTCATTTCATCTTCGAGCCTGCAACGGGCGGGGAATCAAAACACCCGCTTTTGTATCGGCGTCCCGAGATCATTCACGGTATTCGAAACCTCGTTCAGAATGCGGTCGATTTTTCCAAAAAGAATGTCTGGGTCGAGGGTAGCTGGACCGAAACAGAAATCATCATTCGCATCACCGATGACGGCCCCGGCTTCCCCTCACAGGTGATCGGGCGCTTGGGTGATCCGTTTGTGCGCCGCCGTCGCAGTGACGAAGATCGCGCCCAGCGCCCGGGATATGAGGGTATGGGTCTGGGCCTTTTCATCGCCAAGACCTTGCTGGAACGCTCAGGCGCGGAACTGGCTTTTGCCAACGGCTCGGACCCGTTTCTGACCGATGACGAACGCACAGAGCGCAGCGGCGCAATTGTCGAGGCCGTTTGGGCACGGCGAAAGATCGGTGCAGAAAGCAAATCCTCTATTGGAGAGAACACCGCGATCCAGATTTGACCGCAGTTTCTTAACGCGCTGTTAACCAAAGTGAAGAAATCTCGAAACGTCTTGTGTGAGGTGTTCAATGATCGATTCGAGTTCTGTTATCCTGATTTTGGAGGTGATCGCCGTTTCAGTTGTAGTCGGTATCGCCGCGATCGCTTTCTTGTTGAAAACCATACCGCCCAGTTCGCAGCCCGTCGCTACGGTCGATATTGTGCAGGCCACCGACGACAAGTTTGCCCAAGCGCCGATCCCCTCTTGGGTAGAAACCTCCGACGGTGTCTTGCGCGACAGCAACGCCAGCTATGATCGCCTCGCCGATTTGACGTCGGGCGACAAACAGCCCTTCCAGCACCCGCCTGATCTGACCCTCACCGATGGCAAAACCGCGCGGTACACGACCTCGATTGCGCTGAGAAATACCGCCGACCCGGTTTGGTATGAGGTCACGCTGGCCTGCGGTGAAGGCGACCGGATGGCATATGCCGTGCCGATCACCAATCAGGTAAAAGCCGAAAGCGCGCTTCGCGATTTTACCCAAACACTGGCCAAAACCTTTGCCCACTTGCCCGTCGGTCTTGTGATCTTCGACAGCAAACGCGAACTGGTTCTTTTCAATCCAGCCATCGGCGATCTTACCAATCTGCCGATTGAGTTTATGGCCAGTCGGCCCTCCCTTTTCGCTTTCCTCGACCGACTTCGCGAGACCCAGATGATGCCCGAGCCAAAGGATTACAAATCCTGGCGCAATGATATGGCCAAGCTGGAGGCAGCCGCGGTTGACGGCACCTATTCGGAATTGTGGACACTGCCCTCTCAAGTAACCTACCGCGTGTCGGGTCGCCCGCATCCCGATGGCGCGGTGGCTTTCGTATTTGAAGACATCAGCGCGGATATCACACTGAAGCGCCGCTTCCGGTCCGAGATTGAACAAGGCCACGCAATCCTTGATTGCTTTGACCAAGGCATCGCCGTTTTCTCGAATGTGGGGGTCATGACCTTTACCAATCGTGGGTATCAAAAGCTCTGGGGCAATGATCCGTCCTCTGCGATCATCGACACCGGGATTGTCGATGCGACCCGTGAATGGCAATCGCTCTGCCGTCCTTCTCCGATCTGGGGGGACCTGCGTGATTTCATTTTGAACACGCGCGATCGGACCGAGTGGTCCGACAGTATCGAACTGCTCGACGGCACCCATGTCGTGTGCCGGGTCGTGCCACTGGCCAATGGTGCGACGCTCGTCCGTTTTGAGGAAAACCGCACGCCGACGCTTATGCCGCTCCACAATCCAAATGGGGAGCCTGTCGAAATGACCGGCTAAGCGGTTGCGGGGGCGGGTGGACCGTTTAAGGTCTGCCCATGACAAACCGGTTCGCGACCCAATCCCTGAAATCTGCCGACGATACAGCGCAGTTGGCCCAAGCGGTCAGCAGCGTTTTGACGACCGGAGACGTCTTGCTTTTGGAAGGTCCGTTAGGCGCAGGCAAAAGCCATTTCGCACGACACGCGATCCAAGCGCGGCTGGGTCGGGCCGAGGACGTCCCGTCGCCGACATTCACGCTGGTTCAGGTCTATGAAACGCCTGATCTGGATATCTGGCATTGCGATCTCTATCGCCTGTCAGACCCTGATGGCGCAATCGAACTGGGCCTTGAAGAGGCCTTCGAAACAGCGGCTTACCTCATTGAATGGCCCTCTCGTCTGGGCGATCTGCGGCCCGCCGATGCGGTTACGTTGCAGCTTGCCATGGGCGCGGGCGAGGACCACCGCGAAGCGACATTTTCCGGGCAACCCTCTGGCTTTCGCACACGGCTCGAGAGTGTCCTGAATGACTGACCGCAGCACCCTTGCCACGCAGTTCCTGACCTCCAGCGGTTGGGGCGGCGGCACCCTTACCTTGCTTGCCGGCGATGCGTCCAATCGCAAGTATTTTCGCCTTCGCGACGTGCCGAACAAACCTGATGCCGTGCTGATGGACGCCCCTGAGGAACGTGGCGAAGACGTGCAGCGTTTTATCAAAGTCGCTGATTTTCTCTGGTCGCAAAACCTGAGCGCACCAGAGATTTATGCCAAGGATATCCCCCACGGCTTTCTTCTGCTCGAAGACCTGGGCGACGACCTTTTCTCCACGATTTGCTTGGATGGTTCCTCCAAAGAAACCGCGCTTTATCAAGCTGCGGCAGACGCGCTTATCGCTCTTCACAAGGCTCCGCCTCCAACGCTCGATCCTTACGCGCCCGGCCTCATGGCCGAGCTCGCTGCGCAATCGGTCGACTGGTATGCGCTTGGTCGCGAAGGCGGTGTCGATCCTGCCAAACGAAGCGCTGTCCTCAGCAGGATGGAGGATGCGCTCTCCGCATTTTCCAAAGACTTCACCGTTACAATCTTGCGCGACTATCACGCTCAAAACCTGATCTGGCTGCGCGATCGCGAGGGTCCGGCTCGTGTTGGTCTATTGGATTTTCAGGACGCCATGATCGGACACCCAACCTATGATCTTGTCTCCCTGCTGGAAGACGCGCGCCGCGATGTGAGCCCCCAAACCCAAGAGGCGACGCTGACCTATTTTATCGACCAAACCGGTCGCGATCCGGTCGAAACCCGCGCGGCCTATGCGACCATGGGGGCACAACGCAATCTGCGTATCCTCATGGTTTTTGCACGGCTGTCGCTGCACTTCCGCAAGCCTGACTACGTGGGCCTGATCCCGCGCGTTTGGGCGCATCTTCAAGGCAATCTTGCTCAGCCAGGCCTTGAGGGCCTGCGCGATGCAGTAACCGATGCCTTGCCCGAACCGACATCCTCCCATCTGACAAAGCTCAAAGAAAAATGCGGCACACACCCAACGCGGTCATGATCTTCGCGGCCGGGTTCGGCACGCGTATGAAAGAGCTGACACAGGATCGGCCCAAGCCGCTGATCCCGGTGGCGGGCAGGCCCTTGATCGACCATGCGCTTGATCTGGTGGACGATGCGAATATCGCCCTTCGGGTAGCGAATGTGCATTATAAACCCGAACCGCTGGTCCAGCATCTGACCGCGCGCGATGTGGTCATCTCGGACGAAACACATGCTATTCTTGAGACCGGTGGCGGGTTGAAAAAGGCCCGCGCCTTACTGCACGACGCACCGGTTTTTACGATGAACAGCGATGCGGTTTTCCGCGGTCCGAACCCGTTTGAGACGTTGCGCACCGCTTGGGACTCCGACCGGATGAGCGCCCTTTTACTCCTGATCCCCATTGCGCAGGCACGCGGCACGCTAAGCAATGGCGACTTTCAGGTCGACGCTGACGGGCGGCTCTCCCGAGGGCCCGGGCTGATTTACAGCGGCATTCAAATCATTGATCCAAGCGCGGTCGATCCGGTGGAAGACACCGCCTTCTCGCTCAATGTCGTTTGGAACCGCCTTGCCGCCGAAGATCGGCTATTTGGCGTCGCCTATGATGGCCAGTGGTGCGATGTCGGCCACCCCTCCGGGATCGCGCTTGCTGAAAGCTTATTGGCGGCTCCCGATGTTTAAGCCCAGCGCAACCCCTCGCGTTTTCGGCGCCGCCCCCGGCGTGGATTTCCCCAAAGCGCTGGTCGAGGGCCTGCGTCGGCGCATGGCGGACCAGCCGCCGGAAGCCATGGCGCAGGTAGAGATTTACGTAAACACACGCCGGATGCAGCGACGGGTCAGGGACATTTTCGATCAAGGTCCTGCAACGCTGCTGCCTCGGATCAAGCTGATCACCGATCTTGCGGATGATCTCTCACTGGCCGCGATACCGCCTGCTGTTCCGCCCCTGCAACGGCGGCTTGAGTTGACGAACCTGGTCGCGGCATTGCTCAAACAGCAACCTGACCTGGCGCCCAAAACCGCGCTTTACGATCTGGCTGACAGCCTTGCAGCACTTATGGATGAGATGCAGGGCGAAGGTGTCTCGCCAGAGACGATCGCGACCCTCGACGTCTCGGACCAATCCGGCCATTGGGAGCGGTCGCTGCAGTTTCTGCGCATCCTCAACACCTTCTTCGAAGCGGGCACCGCAGCTCCGGATGCAAATGCGCGCCAGCGCCTTGTGATTGAAGCCACGCTTGAAAAATGGACGCACACGCCGCCGCGTCATCCAATTCTCGTTGCGGGGTCAACTGGATCGCGTGGCGCGACAGGCCTGTTCATGAAAGCGGTCAGCAGGTTGCCCCAAGGCGGGATCATCCTGCCCGGCTTTGATTTCGATATGCCTCGCGCGATTTGGGAAACGCTCAGCGACGCGCTCACCGGGGAAGATCACCCGCAATACCGCTTTGCCCGCCTTCTGAGAGAGCTTGATCTGTCGAAGGCAGATGTTGCGGAATGGTCCAACCTTGCGCCAAGCGATCCCGCGCGCAATCGGCTCATCTCTCTCTCGCTGCGCCCCGCGCCCGTCACCCATCAATGGATGAGCGAAAGTGACAGCCTTGGCGATCTGCAAGACGCGACGCATGGACTGACATTGCTCTCCGCACCCTCCACCCGGATGGAGGCGGTCGCGATTGCCATGCGCCTGAGACAAGCGGCAGAGGATGGCCAGACCGCGGCGCTGATCACACCGAACCGGAACCTGACACGCCAGGTGACCGCGGCGCTCGACAAATGGGGGATCGTTCCTGATGACAGTGCGGGCGTTCCGCTGCCGCTATCTGCCCCGGGCCGGTTTTTGCTGCATATCGCAGATCTTTTCGGCCGCAAACTGACACCAGAGGCGCTGCTGACGCTGCTGAAGCATCCGCTGACAAATACAGGGTCCAGCCAGCGCGGCGATCACTTGCGCTGGACCCATGATCTTGAGCTTCACATCCGCGACGGCAAGCTGGCATTTCCCGATAGCGCGAGCCTGCACAAATGGGCCGCGCGCGCGAAAGAAGACGATGGGCGGCATGCATGGGTTACGTGGATTTGTGCGTTTTTGGCAGGGTTAGAGACACATTTTGAAGGCAACCTCACAGATTTTCTTGAGACACATATCACCAAAGCCGAGCTTATCGCGGATGGTCCGCTTGCCGGTTCGCAAAGTGAGCTTTGGGGCGAGGCAGCAGGGCGAAAAGCGCTTGAGATTATTGAGGAGCTCCGTTCTGTTGCGCAAACCGGCGGGCGGTTGGAGGTTGCCGACTATCGCTCTCTCATTCGGGGTGTCTTGAATCGTGGTGAAGTGCGTGACCGCGATGCGCCACATCCTCATGTCATGATCTGGGGAACGCTTGAAGCGCGCGTGCAGGGGACTGATCTGGTCATTCTGGGAGGTTTGAATGAAGGCATCTGGCCCGAACAACCCGCACCGGATCCATGGTTGAATCGCGTGTTGCGAGACCGTGCCGGGCTGCTTCTGCCCGAACGGCGTATCGGCCTGTCTGCCCATGACTACCAGCAGGGGGTCGGCGCAGCATCTGTTTGGCTCACCCGTTCGGTCCGGGATGCGGATGCCGAAACCGTGCCGTCCCGCTGGATCAACCGCCTGACCAATCTGTTGACCGGGCTGCCTGAGCAGAACGGTCCCGAGGCGCTGGCGCAGATGGGAAAGCGCGGACAGGTTTGGCTTGATCACGCCACCCTGTTTGAAGCTCCGACGCAAGGTCTGAAACCTGGTGGCCGCCCCTCTCCTGCACCACCTCTTGCGGCGCGGCCAGACGGGCTTTCCGTCACCCGCATTCGAACGTTGATCCGTGATCCCTACGCGATCTACGCTGATAAAATATTGCGACTTCAGCCCCTTAACCCGCTCCGACAAGAGGCGGATGCCCCCCTCAGAGGCATCACGATGCACAGCATCTTCGAGGCTTTTGTCAAAGACGACGGTCCGATCAACGGACCCGAGGGTCGCAACCGCCTGCTGGCTATTGGCGAGGCGCTTTTGGCAGAGAACGTGCCTTGGCCCATGGCGCGGCGCCTGTGGCTTGCCAAGCTGGCAAAGGTTGCGGATTGGTTCATGGCCGCCGAAGCAAAGCGACGCGACGGTGCCAAGCCTCACCTATTCGAGGAACGCGGCGAGATACAGATAGACACACCCGCCTTCAAGCTGACCGGCACCGCCGACCGGATCGACGTCACGGACGAGGGGGGCGCGATTGTTTATGACTATAAGACCGGTACGCCGCCAACCGCGCGACAGCAGAAAGAATACGATATTCAACTGTTGCTCGAAGCGGCGATGATCGAACGGGGCGGGTTCAGGAAGATCGGACCGATCCCGGTTGAAGACGCGATTTATATTGGCCTTGGGGCTAACCCGAAAGAAGTTGCAGCCCCCTTGGACGAGATTTCAACCAATGTCGTTTGGGGCGATCTTTTGGGTCTAATTCGACACTATTCCAGCCAAACTCAAGGATATACTGCACGTCGCGCGATGGAGCGTATCGGGGATTATTCCGATTATGATCACCTCTCTCGGTTTGGCGAATGGGATATCACGGACACCGCTGAACGGATTGACCTGACATGATCCGGAACGAGGCAACAGAACGGCAAGTGCAGGCCGCTGATCCGCAGCAATCGACATGGCTTTCGGCAAATGCAGGCTCGGGCAAAACACGTGTCTTGACCGACCGCGTCGCAAGGTTGCTGCTGGAGGAAGTCGAACCACAGCACATTTTGTGCCTGACCTACACAAAGGCCGCCGCGTCCGAGATGCAGAACCGCCTTTTTGCGCGGCTGGGGGCATGGGCGATGCGCCCTGACCCCGATTTGCGGCAAGACCTGACCGAGCTGGGCGTGGATGGCCCGATCCCCGACGAAATGTTGCGCAAGGCCCGCGTTCTGTTCGCCCGCGCGATTGAGACACCGGGTGGATTGAAGATTCAAACAATCCACTCGTTTTGCGCGGCCCTTCTGCGGCGCTTTCCGTTGGAAGCTGGCGTTTCTCCACAGTTCAAGGAAATGGACGACCGTGCCGCGAAGCTGCTGCGCGATGATATCCTTGATGCGCTAGCCGAAGGACCGCATCGCGCCGCTGTTGACCAGATGGCCGCTTATCTAAGCGATGACATTGCCAAGCTCGCCGCTGAAATCAGCAAGCATAAAGACCAGTTTTTAATGCAGCCTAATGATAGCGCTTTGCGCAAGCGTCTTGGCCTTACCGAAGCTTCCAAGTTGAGCGATCTGGCAGAGGAAACCTTCTTGCCCGGCGATGATGCTCTATTGGCTGGCCTCTTCGCGGATCTGCCAAAGGGCGGCGCCAATGATCTGAAGACTGCCGCAGCTTTGTCCAATCTCGTCGGGCGGCCCCTAATCGCTGCTGATCTTCCAACGTTGGAAAAGGTGTTTCTTGCGCTTTCCACAACCCAGCTTGCCAAGACGGGCAAGGTTCCGACGCAGTCATGCTGGGAAAAGACCGACCCAAGGCGCGATGCGCTCAACGACTTTATGGCGCGGATTGAGGACGCCCGGCAGACCCGTCTCGCCCTTCTCGCACTCGACAAAACCAAGGCGCTTTACGGCTTTGCGGTGCCCTTTGTCGCCGCTTACGAGGATGCCAAGCAACAGCGTGGCTGGCTTGATTTCGACGATCTGATCCTCAAAGCGCGCGCGCTTTTGACCAAGCCGGATGTGGCCCAATGGGTGCTATTCCGACTGGACGGCGGGATCGATCATATTCTGGTCGATGAGGCGCAAGACACCAGCCCCGCGCAGTGGGACGTGATCGAGCGTCTTGCACAAGAATTCACCGCTGGCGAAGGCTCCCGCGCAGAGGTACGGCGGACGATCTTCGTGGTCGGCGACAAGAAGCAGTCGATCTATTCCTTTCAGGGTGCGGATCCCTCTGCATTTGATCGGATGCGTGACGATTTTGCGAATGGTCTGCGCGCAGTTGGAGACGGCCTTGCCAATCTGCAAATGGCGCATTCCTTTCGCTCGTCTTCGGTCATTCTTGATCTGGTGGACGTAACACTTGACGAACAGGACTACGGCGATACCGCAGAGCTGAAACACCTTGCGTTCAAGGCTGATCTGCCGGGTCGCGTCGATCTTTGGCCCGTCGTGGAAAAGGCCGAAATCCCTCAGAAGGAGCATTGGCGCGACCCAGTCGACATGCTGGGAAATCGCGACCACCGCGTGGTTCTGGCCAAGCAAATCGCGGCACAAATCCGGCAGATGATCGACAGCCAGACGCCACTACCGGTGCAGGACAGGCAAAGCGATCCAGTGACCTATCGCCCCGCGACCGAAGGTGATTTCCTGATCCTCGTGCAGCGACGATCCGAGCTGTTTCACGAGATTATCGCAGCCTGCAAAGAGAAAGGGCTGGAGATCGCCGGTGCGGATCGGTTGAAGATCGGCGGTGAATTGGCGGTGAAAGATTTGACCGCTTATCTGAGGTTTCTGGCTACGCCAGAGGATAACCTCTCGCTTGCGTGTTTGCTCAAATCGCCACTTTTCAACTGGTCCGAGCAGGCCCTTTTTGACCTCGCACATCGGCGCGACGAGAGCTTTCTTTGGTCAGCCTTGCGCAGGCGCACAGAAGAATTTCCCGACACGCTCGCGCAACTCAACGCATTGCGGCGGGATGCTGATTTCCTGCGACCTTACGAGTTGATCGAACGTATCCTGACCCGTTTTGACGGGCGGCAAAAACTGCTGGGTCGTCTTGGGCCGGAAGCCGAAGACGGGATTGACGCGCTGCTGACACAAGCGCTGAATTATGAACAGTCCGAAGTGCCAAGCCTGACCGGTTTCATTACTTGGATTGAAGCGGATGATATCGAGATTAAACGTCAGCTCGACAGCGCAGGCGACCGCATTCGTGTGATGACCGTGCATGGCGCAAAGGGTTTGGAGGCACCGATTGTCATCTTGCCGGATACCGCCGATCGCAACCCTCCGCGCGCGGATGCCTTGATGATTGATAACGATCAGATCTTTTGGCGACCTGCAAAAGACGACATGCCCTCAGGTCTGATGGCACTCAAAGACGCGCGGGATTTGGCGTTGCGGCAGGAGCGAATGCGCTTGCTTTATGTGGCGATGACCCGAGCCGAAAAATGGCTGATCGTGGCTGCGGCAGGCGATGCGACCAAACCTGAGCGTAGTTGGTATAAGCTGATTGAGGCAGGGATGCAGACACGTCGGGCGATGCCATTTGATTTTCCTTTCGGCACAGGGATGCGGTTGGAGTTTGGCAATTGGCCAACACAGACGGAGAGGCGGGAGAGCACGCCTGCCGCAACGCTTCCCACGTTGCCGAATTTCTTTGGACAACCAGCGGCGAGTGTCCCGCCGCGCGCAGAGACGCTGTCACCATCCGATCTGGGCGGGCCAAAAGCGCTACCAAGCGCCTTGGGAGACGAAGAAGACATCGCCAAACTACGCGGAACGCAAATTCATCTGTTGTTGGAGCATCTGGCGGGGCAGCCAGTGGGGCGCTGGGATGCGCTGGCCGAAACGCTACTTGGAAGCAGAGCGCTTCCAGACGTCTTTGACGAAGCAAAATCGACCCTACTGCACCCTGATCTGGCATTTCTGTTCAGCGGGAATGCACTGACCGAGGTTCCTATCTCTGCCGATCTTCCCGCAGGTCGCATGCACGGCACTATAGACCGGCTTATGCTGACATCGGACGCTATTCTTGCCGTTGATTTCAAATCCAATCGTGGTGTTCCGGATAGGCCGGAAGACACGCCTGATGGTGTTTTGCGCCAGATGGCGGCCTATCAACATGGCCTTGCACAGATTTACCCCGACAAACAGATCGGCACTGCGATTGTCTGGACGACCATCCCGCGCCTCATGCGGCTGCCGCACAGTCTCGTGAACGCCGCCTTCAACCGGATCGGCATGCCTTGACGCCAGAACGCCGCGTCCCTACCTTCACCGTCCAAACCTCATGCCAAGGAGAATTCTCATGGCCACCGTCGCTGTCACCGATGACACTTTCGACGCCGAAGTCAAAAATGCCGATGTCCCCGTTCTGGTCGATTTCTGGGCCGAATGGTGCGGGCCATGCAAACAGATCGGCCCCGCTCTAGAAGAGCTGTCCGCCGAATATGAAGGCAAGGTCAAGATCGTGAAGGTCGATGTTGACAGCAACCCCGGTTCTGCCGCCGCCATGGGCGTGCGCGGGATCCCGGCACTGTTCATGTTCAAAGACGGCGAAGTGATTTCGAACCGTGCAGGCGCTGCGCCGAAAGCTGCGCTGCAAAGCTGGATCGACGAGTCGCTCTAAGCGCTTTGACTGCAGAATGACAAAGGGCGCCCCGGTGGCGCCCTTTTCTTTGAGGCCTTGTGCCGGTTTTGCACAGCCGCCATATATCAAGGACTTACGACAGGAGGCCCCGATGGCTGACGACACTTTCCCCGGATGGCATGGCACGACGATTATTGGCGTTCGCAAAGGCGGCAAGGTTGTGATTGCTGGTGATGGTCAGGTGAGCGTCGGACAGACGGTCATGAAAGGCACAGCCAAGAAAGTGCGGCGTCTGACGCCGGGTGGCTATGACGTTGTCGCGGGCTTTGCCGGATCGACCGCAGATGCGTTTACCCTGTTGGAACGGCTTGAGAAAAAGTTGGAAGCGACGCCTGGACAGTTGGCCCGCGCCTCTGTCGAGCTGGCCAAGGATTGGCGCACGGACAAGTACCTGCAAAAGCTCGAAGCGATGTTGATCGTCTCGGACGGCTCCGACCTTTATGTCATCACCGGCGCTGGCGATGTGCTGGAACCTGAGCATGACGTTACGGCGATCGGCTCGGGCGGCAACTTCGCCCTGGCCGCCGCGCGCGGCTTGATGGAGACCGACTTGGACGCCGAAGAGATCGCGCGCAAAGCGATGGCCATCGCCGCCGATATTTGCGTTTACACCAACGGCAACCTGACTGTGGAGACGATCAGCAAATGACCGACCTGACCCCCCGCGAAATCGTCTCGGAGCTTGATCGTTTTATCATCGGCCAGAACGACGCCAAACGCGCTGTTGCTGTCGCCCTACGCAATCGCTGGCGGCGCAAGCAGCTAAGAGATGATCTGCGCGATGAGGTGTATCCCAAGAACATCCTGATGATTGGCCCCACTGGCGTTGGTAAAACCGAAATTTCGCGCCGTCTGGCCAAGTTGGCCCGCGCGCCGTTTATCAAAGTCGAAGCGACCAAATTCACCGAGGTCGGCTATGTTGGCCGTGATGTGGAACAGATCGTTCGCGATCTGGTGGACAGCGCCATCGCCATGACGCGCGAGAGCATGCGCGAGGATGTCAAAGCCAAGGCCCATGCGGCTGCGGAAGAACGCGTGATCGAAGCCATTGCCGGTTCCGATGCCCGCGAAGGCACGCGCGACATGTTCCGCAAGAAGCTGAAAGCCGGGGAGTTGGACGACACTGTGATCGAGCTTGAGGTTGCCGAAAGCGGCCCGCCCCCGATGTTTGAAATTCCGGGTCAGCCCGGCGCTGGCATGGGCGGGATGATGAATCTGGGCGATATGCTAGGCAAGGCCTTTGGCGGGCGTACGGTCAAACGCAAACTGACCGTGGCAGAAAGCTATGAGACGCTGATTAGCGAGGAAGCCGACAAGCTGCTGGACGACGAAACCGTGAATGCTGCCGCTTTGGACGCGGTTGCACAAAACGGCATCGTTTTTCTTGATGAGATCGACAAGGTTTGCGCCCGCTCGGACGCGCGCGGCGGTGATGTCAGCCGCGAAGGGGTGCAGCGCGATCTGCTGCCCTTGATCGAAGGGACAATCGTTTCAACGAAATACGGACCGGTGAAAACGGATCATATCCTGTTCATCGCTTCTGGCGCGTTCCATATCGCGAAGCCGTCGGACCTACTGCCAGAGTTGCAAGGCCGATTGCCGATCCGGGTGGAGCTGCGTGCGCTCACCGAAGACGATTTCGTGCGGATCCTGACGGAAACCGACAATGCACTTACCCTGCAATATACCGCCCTTATGGGCACCGAAGAGGTTGTTGTAACCTTCACCGACGACGGCATCAAAGCTCTGGCCGAGATTGCGGCGCAAGTGAATGAGACGGTCGAGAATATTGGCGCGCGGCGGCTTTACACCGTGATGGAGCGCGTCTTCGAAGACCTCTCTTTCAGCGCGCCGGATCGGTCGGGAGATGAGGTGACGGTGGACGATGCGTTTGTCCGCAAACATCTGGGCGCGTTCATTAAATCGGCCGATATCAGCCGCTATGTTCTCTAGCGTCTTGTGAGCGTCCCCGACTTCCTGCGCGACAATGCCCGCTGGCTGGGCGCGGGGGTTTTGTTGACGTTCTTCTCCAGCTTCGGGCAGACGTTCTTCATCTCGATCTACTCCGAGCAAATTCGCACGGACTTCTCTTTGAGCCATGCGGGCTGGGGCAGCCTTTACGCCATTGCGACCACCGCATCGGCGGCGGTGATGGTCTGGGCAGGCATCCTCACAGACATCTTCCGAGTGCGCGTTTTGGGGCCGCTGGTTTTGGCCCTGCTCGCCATAGCATGCCTCAGCATGGCCCTGGCTCCCGCGGCGTGGATGCTTTTCGGAGTGATCTTCCTGCTCAGGTTTTCTGGGCAAGGCATGATGAGCCATGTAGCTGCCGTCGCCATGACACGCTGGTTTGTGAAAACACGCGGCAAAGCCTTGTCGACCGCCGCGGTGGGTTTCGCTATTGGCGAGGCGATCTTGCCCCTGTCCTTCGTAGCCCTGCTGGCCGTCCTGGGCTGGCGCATCCACTGGGGTATTTGCGCGACACTTTGCTTGCTGGCGATCCCGATGTTGCTTTGGCTTTTACGCCAAGAACGCACGCCGCAGGCTATCGCGAAAGAAACCCAGTCGGTTGGCATGGTGGGGCATCACTGGACACGGGGGCAAGCGATCAAGCACCCGCTTTTCTGGTTGATGGTTCCAACATTGCTGGGGCCTGCTGCTTTCGTGACGGCGTTCTTCTTTCAGCAAGTGCCGCTGGCCAATGAAAAAGGTTGGGCGCATATCGAGCTTGTGGCGCTCTTTCCGCTCTACACGCTTGTCAGCATCGGGGCCACAATCGGTTCAGGCGTTTTGATCGACAAGTTTGGAACCGCGCGCATGATCCCGATCTACCAACTTCCAATGGTTGCCGCGTTTACCATGATGTCTGTCGCGCAAACACCGTTGGGGGCCGCAATCGGCGTCGCTTTGATGGCCATCACGGTCGGTGCAAACGCGACAGTCCCGACCGCGTTCTGGGCAGAATTTTATGGCACAAGGTTTATTGGTGGGATCAAATCTATGGCTGCCGCAATTATGGTTCTCGGATCCGCTATTGGCCCCGGTTTAACCGGTTTTCTGCTGGATCAGGGTCTAAGTCTCAGCTTTCAGATGCTTGGATTTGCAATCTACTTTTTAATCGCCTCGGGCCTCGCCGCTATAGGGATCAGCCGTGCGCGTGGGCAGTTACCGCTGGCGGCGTAGATAAACATAATACGCCCCTTCGCCTCCATGCTTGATATGCGCTGGCGTGATTTGCATCACCACTTGCGCCAAAGAGCCCTGTCTTAACCATTGTGGCACTTGATGCCGCAAAATCCCGCGCGGGGTCGGGATCGGCCCGTCATGTTCCGAAACACGGCCCTTTCCGGTGATAACGAGAACCAAGCGCGCGCCCGAACCATACGCCGACAAGATAAACCGCGTCAGCGCGGGGTGGGCCTGTGACAGCGTCATGCCGTGCAAATCAATCCGGGCGTCTGGCGACAGCTTTCCGCGCTTCATGCGGGTGAAGGATTTGCGATCCATCTGTATGGGCTCACGGCGGAAATGATCGTGCAGATCGGGCTTGAGGTCATGGGCAGGTGCGCGCCTTACCTTTTGACCAACCGAGAAGGCCTGGATCTCGCGTTGTTCGGGCGTCGGCTTTTTGGGCGGCTGGTTGATCGTTGCTGTGCGTTTCACCGTGTGCATCGGAACTGCGGTTTCGGCCACCTGCTTCCACAGCTCCGCCTCGTCCGGGCGCAGGTCACGGCGCTTTCGGCTCATTTGCCCGGCTCCGTCACCGAAGAATACGCGCGCTGAATCGGCAATAGCACAACCATGCGCCCAGCGTCGCGAACCCGTCCCGCTTGACGCCCCGCCTCGTCCCCGGTGCCGTAGAAGATATCGGCGCGCTGCGCACCTTTGATCGCGGACCCGGTATCCTGCGCGACCATCAGGCGACGCATTGGATCGGCGCCGTCTTTCTCGATCCAGACCGGCGCGCCGAGCGGCACGATGCCCGGATCAACAGCGATGGAGCGCCCTTCCGTGATCGAACGATTCATCGCCCCAAGCGGGCCTTGATCGGCAGGCACGTCGCTCACTTCGCGGAAGAAAACATATGAGTTATTGTGTTGAAGCAAAGCACGCCCATCCACTGGGTTCTCCGCAACCCAGTTGCGGATCACCTGGGCCGAGACTTCGTGCGGTTCAAACACCTGACGCCGGATCAGCTCTTGCCCGATGGAGCGATATTCATGCCCGTTTTTGCCACCATAACCCACACGCACCAAACCTCCTTCGGCTAGCCTGATCCGGCCAGAGCCTTGAACTTGAAGGAAAAACTTGTCGACGGGGTTCTCCAACCAAACGATTTCAAGATTTCGGTCGGCAAGTGCACCGCCCTCTTCGATCTCTTTGCGGGTCAGCCATGGAGTGCCTGGCGTCACTTCCGGCGGAGTGCGGTAAAGCGGATAGGCAAAGCGGTCACTTTGCGTGCGCGATCCGGTCAATTCCGGCTCGTAATAGCCCGTGAAAAGCGCATCATTTCCGTCAGTCATCAGCACTGGCTTGAAGAACAGCTCAAAGAATTGCCGGGCATTCTTTTGCTGGCTGGCGACCGCGCAGAGCGATAACCAATCAGGGTCTTTCAGATCGGTGCAGGTGTTTTTGAAAACCTCAAAGGCCGCGCTGTGATCATCCTCAGCCCAGCCTTTGAGGTCGGAAAATTCCAGTGTGCGAACTGACACCTCAGCGCTGAGGGAAGATGCCGACATTGCAATCGCCAGTCCAAGAAGAGCCGCCCCAAGGGCGCGGCTCATTCGCCTGTTGCGACAAGCCGCCAATTTGGATCATCCGATCCCATAATCCGCGCGAAGGTCCAGACATCTTTCT
This sequence comes from Cognatishimia sp. MH4019, assembly GCF_020177595.1. Classification (GTDB taxonomy): domain Bacteria; phylum Pseudomonadota; class Alphaproteobacteria; order Rhodobacterales; family Rhodobacteraceae; genus JAHTBL01. Next base: position 460,019 of record NZ_JAHTBL010000002.1, read on the forward strand.
GACGCTTGACTTCGCTCGGGTGGCCTTCGATGATATCGCCGCCTTTGTCCCGTACGACCGAAGTCAGCTCACCGACAAAACGAACGGAGATTTCGCCTTCGGTGGTTTCGGGATCAAATTCAGCTGCGACTAGGGTCATCTCGCGCACACCGCGGAAGTCTGCTTCAATCGTCAGGCCTTGCTCTTCGCGGGCTTCGACGACAGACGCAAAGCTTTCATACACGTCCTCGTCAAGGAACGGTTTGATCTCTTCCATCTCGCCTTTTTCAAAGCTCATGAGGATCATTTCATAAGCGCCGCGCGCACCTTGAAGGAACTCGCCAACACTGAAAGAGCCATCCGCGCCTTTCATCTTGGCCAAAGCCTCGGCGGCGGCGGATTTTTCATCAACGTGATCGGTAATGTCATGGTCCGGACCACCTTCGATCACTTCGAAATCCGGGCGGGAAGGCCGCGACGACGCGTCCTGAAGCGGAACTGGGGGCTTCTCAAAGCCTTCCCGTGTTCCAAGCACGCTTTTCAGGCGCAAAATCAGAAAAACTGCGATGCCGGCAAGAACCAAAATCTGGATAAGGGCAGAGCTCATTGAAACCTCTTTCAGGGGCGGGGCATGGTAACGTGCACTCAACGGACATATGTAAGTCAGGTGGTGGGTCAAGTCCACTGCAGCACTTAGACGTGAGGTTCCCCATGTGGCTGTTCATCGCCTTTCTGACCGTTCCACTGATCGAGATTGCCCTTTTTCTGCAAGTCGGGGGCCTCATCGGCTTCTGGCCGACTATGGGAACCGTGGTTCTGACGGCGATTCTCGGCACTTGGCTGGTGCGCTCTCAGGGACTCATGGCGATTTCAAACGTGCGGCGATCCTTCTCTGATCTGAATGACCCGACAGAGCCGTTGGCTCATGGCGCAATGATACTGTTTTCCGGAGCGCTATTGCTCACGCCAGGGTTCTTTACCGACGGTGTCGGCTTTGCCCTGCTGGTTCCAGGCATTCGGACAGCGCTTTTCCGCTACCTGCGCACAAAAATCAAAGTGCAGTCCTTCAGCGCTGGTCCCGATATGCGACAAGATCCCCGCGCCCGTCCACGCCCGACGCAAAGCGGCGTGATCGACGGCGACTACGAAGAAGTCGATCCACCAAAACGTCCCACCAATGGCCCGTCTGGATGGACCAAGCATTGAGACTGCCGCAGCAGAGTGCTAAACGCGCCGCAATTCATATTCAGGAGTAAACCCATGGCCGAAACAAACGGAGCCGCCGACCAGCAACAGGCGCCTCAGGTCAAAATGCAGATCCTCGCGCAATTCATTCGCGATCTGTCCTTTGAGAATATTCTTGCGCAAAAGGGCGTGTCTGGTGAAGTCACACCCGACGTTCAGGTTCAGGTGAACCTCGATGCGAAAAAACGCCCGACTGAGCATCAATATGAGGTGGTCGTGAAAACGCAGATCACCTCGAAAGCGAAAGATGGCGGCGAAACGCTGTTCATCATGGAGCTGGAATATGCAGGCATTTTCCACATCGAAAACGTGCCGGACGAGCAGATGCACCCATTCCTGCTGATCGAATGCCCACGGATGCTGTTCCCGTTCCTGCGCCGGATCGTGTCGGATGTCAGCCGTGACGGTGGTTTCCCGCCGCTCAATCTTGAAAACATCGACTTCATGGCGCTTTACCGCGCTGAGATTTCCAAGCGCATGGAAGCCGAAAAGGCTGCAGCGCCTGCAAACTAAGTCAGCGCGCCCACAACGCCGCGTCGCCCAATTTTTCGACAAAGGCTTTGTGGGCCGCTTCTTCCTCGGCCGTCAATCGCGACGGTAACGGCGTCGGCCGTTGGGATGGGCGCCAGTCTTCGCCGGAAGCTGCGTCCTTCGCGCTTTGGGACGATGTGCTCAGCCCAAAATCGGGCTGCTTGCCGCCGATGAGTTCAAGATAAACCTCTGCCAGAATCTCGGAATCGAGCAGCGCGCCGTGTAATGTGCGCGACGAATTATCTATGCCGAACCGACGACAGAGCGCATCCAAAGAGGCGGGCGATCCGGGAAACTTCTTGCGCGCGATCATCAACGTGTCGATAGCTTGATCCATCGGAAGGGTGGGGCGTTTGACCCAACCAAGCTCTGCATTGAGGAATTTCATATCAAATGCAGCGTTGTGGATGACCAGCTTTGCTTCGCCAATAAAATCGACAAACGCCTGCGCAATATCTGCAAAGACCGGCTTGTCACGAAGAAAGTCATCACCCAACCCATGCACCTCAAACGCCGCCTGCGGCATCGACCGCTCGGGATTGATATACTGGTGATAAGTTTTGCCCGTGGCGACATGATTCCACAGCTCAACCGCACCAATCTCGACGATGCGGTCGCCTTCGCCGGGTTCAAACCCTGTGGTCTCTGTATCAAGTACAATCTCACGCATCGGTTTGCCCCCTCAAATCATCCAGAATAGCCGCCACCTGGCGCTCTGCCGCCTCGATTGAGGTTGTCTCAACCACATAATCGGCGCGGTCCCGTTTTTCCGCATCTGGCAGCTGTTTGGCAAGAATAGTGTCGAATTGCGCCTCTGTCATAGTGCCGCGCTCCAACACGCGAGCGCGCTGAACATCTGAAGGCGCAGAAACGACGACGATTTTGTCAACACGCGTATTCGCGCCCGTTTCAAAGAGCAAAGGGATGTCCAAAAGGACGAGCTGTCCTTTATGGGTCTCTAGAAATTCAGCACGATCTGCGGCGACAAGTGGGTGCACAATTGCCTCGATTTTCCTGAGCGTATCGGGATCGTCCGAGATCAGCGCTTTCAATCGGTCGCGTGAAACCGCGTCACCTTCAATCGCTGCTGGCAGGGCCTCCGCAAGTGGCGCAACAGCAGCGCCACCTTTGGCGTAGAGCCGGTGTACCGCTGCATCTGCGTCCCAAACAGGAACACCATGCGCTGCAAACATCGCAGCCGTGGTCGATTTACCCATCCCAATGGAACCAGTGAGACCGATAATCATGCCAGCACGGCCGCGCGCAGCTCTTCATCGACTTCAGGACGCTTGCCGAACCAACGCTCGAATGCGGGCGTCGCTTGGTGAAGCAACATGCCAAGACCGTCGACCGTGACGCAACCCATCTCGCGGGCGTCGCGCAGGAGTTTTGTCTCAAGCGGGGCGTAGACCAGATCGGTCACAACTGCATCGCTCCGCAATCCATCAAGCGGCACGCGTAATTCAGAGTGGCCGGTCATCCCAAGGGACGTCGTGTTCACCACTGTCGCTGCGTCTTCGAGGATATTGCCAGCTTTGACCCAATCAACGACAACGATCTTGCTGCCAAATTCCTTTTGCAGATATTCAGCGCGCTGCCGTGTCCGATTGGTCAGTAGAATTTGCGGAACACCTGCCTCCAAAAGTGCGGCGATCACAGCGCGGCTTGCACCACCTGCACCAAAGACAGCTGCCGGGCCGCGACTTGGCGCCCAATTCGGCGCGCCAGAGCGGAGGTTTTCAAGAAACCCATACCCATCGGTGTTATCGGCATGAATTTTGCCGTCTTTGCGGAAGATCAACGTATTTGCTGCGCCCATCAAGGCCGCGCGATCTGTCACGATGTCTGCCAAGCCAACGACCGCTTCCTTATGGGGGATCGTTACGTTCAGCCCGACAAATCCCAGCTTAGGCAAAAGTCGCAATGTGTCCGCTAACGTGTCGGTTGTCACATGAAGCGGCATGTACTGCCCGGGCAGCCCATAACGTTTCAACCAATGGCCATGCAGCTGCGGGGATCGGCTATGGGCAATCGGGTCGCCGATCACGCCGGCAAGGGGAGTGGGTTTCGCGCTCATGACGAGAGTGTTCCGCGCAACGAGAGATATGACAAGAGCTCGATCAGGGGCAGGCCTAAAATGGTGAAATAATCGCCCTGAACCTGAGCGAAAAGCCGCACACCTTCTTCTTCCAGCTTATACCCGCCGACACTGTGACGGATGCTGTCCCAATTTCGGTCCAGATAGTCGGTAAGATAGTCATCGGAAATTTCGCGCATGATCAGACGCACTTGACCGACATGCCGCCAAACGGGCTTACCGTTTTCATAAAGAACGGCAGCCGACAACAGACTATGCCGCTTGCCAGACAGCGCGCGGATCTGGGCGCGCGCCTCGTCTTTATCACTGGGTTTGGAGAAAAGTGCGCCATCCTGCTCCAACACCTGATCGCATCCGATAACCAATGCGCCGGGCTCTTTTTCCGAGATGCGAAGCGCCTTCATCTCGGCCAGTGCGTCGGCGATATCGCGCGGCTTGGCACCTTCGGCCAGAAGCGACGCCTTGATCATCTCTTCATCGACCCGCGCTGGTTGCACCTCGAACGGAACACCGGCATTGCGCAGCAAGGTGGCGCGAATTTCAGAGCTGGAAGCAAGAAGGATGCGGTCGCTCATGTGTATCACCCTGTGGAGGAATCAGGCCCTTGAAATGGGGACAAAACGAACGCGTTTTCCACACGCGGCCACCATCCGCATAACTGGGCCTGTTTCAGCAAGCTACGCGAATTTCGTCAACCGTTGATAAGGATAAAATCCGGCTGTGGATAGGTTTGGACTTAGGCAATTCCATCACTGAAAAACTAATATAACGTACTGATATATAGTAAAAATATATCGTCCTTATCAGTCATACCTCGTTGAATAACTTCGTTGAAAAGATTTTATCCACGGGGAATGGCATGCCCTACAAAATCATCATCATTTCTTTCTTTCTTATATTTATTTAAGGGTGCCAGAGAAATGAGAGGAAGTGCTGTGCTGTCTGATCTCTATCTCTGGATTAAAGCGTTCCACATCATGTCGGTTCTGGCATGGATGGCAGGGTTGTTTTATTTACCGCGTCTCTACGTTCACCATGTTGAGCGGGCTCAAGGCAATGAAGAGATGTCTTCGGTCTTTGCAATGATGGAGCATAAACTACTGCGTCTTATCATGAACCCTTCGATGATCGCGACATGGATCTTTGGGCTTTTGCTTGTAGGCGCCGGGGTCGTCGATTGGTCGGCTGTCTGGCCTTACACCAAGCTCGTCGCGATTCTGGGGATGACCTGGTTCCACATGTGGTTGGCGAAACACCGCAAACTGCTGGCCAGTGGATCGTTCGAGACAAGCGGTCGGACCTACCGTATCATGAACGAAGTGCCGACCTTACTGATGATTGTCATCGTGATCTCTGTCGTGGTCAAACCGCTCTGAGATTGACTTTCTGCTGATCTCGGCCTATCCGAACACTCAGGTCCTGTTCTGGATACCTGTTTTCCATTCTTAACTCTAACGCTCCGTCGCGGTTTGCGCGTCGTAGAGCTGGAAGTATATCCCCGATGCCCGAAGATATGTCGCAAGAAAAGCTGAACCTCGCTGATCTGAAAGCGAAGACGCCTAAAGACCTGTTGTCGATGGCTGAAGAGCTTGAGATCGAGAACGCGTCCACCATGCGTAAGGGCGAGATGATGTTCTCGATCCTGAAAGAGCGTGCAGAGGACGGTTGGGAGATCTCAGGCGAGGGTGTACTCGAAGTACTGCAAGACGGCTTCGGTTTCCTGCGCTCGCCTGAGGCGAACTATTTGCCCGGTCCTGACGATATTTACGTCTCCCCTGACATGATCCGCCAGTTTTCATTGCGGACGGGCGACACGGTCGAGGGTGTTATCCGCGCGCCTGATGATAATGAGCGTTACTTCTGCATGACGAAGGTCACGCAGATCAACTTTGAGGATCCTGCGAAGGCCCGTCACAAGATCAACTTTGACAACCTCACGCCGCTTTATCCTGATGAACGGCTCACCATGGAAGTCGAGGACCCGACGATCAAGGACCGCTCTGCGCGGATTATTGATCTGGTCTCGCCAATTGGTAAAGGCCAGCGGAGCTTGATCGTGGCACCGCCGCGGACGGGTAAAACCGTTCTGCTACAGAACATTGCATCCTCGATCGAGAAGAACCACCCGGAGTGTTACCTGATCGTTCTGCTGATCGACGAACGTCCGGAAGAAGTCACCGATATGCAGCGCTCGGTTAAGGGAGAGGTGATTTCATCGACTTTTGACGAACCCGCGACACGGCACGTCGCTGTCTCTGAAATGGTGATCGAGAAAGCCAAGCGTTTGGTCGAACACAAGCGAGATGTTGTTATCCTTCTCGATTCGATCACAAGACTTGGTAGGGCATTTAACACCGTGGTGCCGTCTTCGGGTAAAGTTCTGACCGGTGGTGTAGACGCGAACGCGCTTCAACGGCCCAAGCGGTTCTTTGGTGCAGCACGGAATATCGAAGAAGGTGGTTCCCTGACGATCATTGCGACAGCTTTGATTGATACCGGCAGCCGGATGGACGAAGTGATCTTTGAAGAATTCAAAGGCACCGGCAACTCCGAGATTGTTCTGGATCGGAAGGTCGCCGACAAGCGCGTCTTCCCTGCGATGGATATTCTCAAGTCCGGCACACGGAAAGAGGAGCTGCTTGTCGACAAGATTGACCTGCAGAAAACCTATGTCCTGCGCCGCATCCTGAATCCGATGGGAACAACCGATGCGATTGAGTTCCTGATCTCGAAACTCAAGCAGACCAAGACCAATTCAGAGTTCTTCGATTCCATGAACACCTGATCTCTTGATGGGGGACTAACCCTTGGAGACGATCTTTGCCCTTGCAACGGCGCCCGGAAAAGCGGGCGTCTCTGTGGTCCGGATCTCCGGGCCACATGCGTTTTCGATTGGGGAAACATTGGCTGGGTCATTGCCTGAGCCACGTCAAACAGCAGTGCGGATTATCAAGGATCGTGATGGCGCCCCGATTGATCAAGCACTCATCGTTGCGTTTGCGCATGGGCACAGCTTTACGGGTGAAGACGTTGTCGAGTTGCAACTCCACGGCAGCCCCGCCATCCAGAAAGCAGTTCTTGCAGAGCTTTCTACTCACCTCGGCGCGCGCCTTGCCGAGCCTGGTGAATTTACCCGACGTGCCTTGGAAAACGGGCGTTTGGATTTGTCGCAAGTCGAAGCCCTGTCCGACCTCATCGAGGCGGAAACAGAAGCGCAGCGCAAACAAGCCATGCGGATTATGTCTGGCGAGATGGGCGAGAAAGTTAGCCTATGGCGTGCCGACCTGATCCATGCCGCCGCCCTTCTGGAAGCGACAATTGATTTTGCTGATGAAGAAGTTCCCGTAGATGTGACAGCTGATGTCCGCGCCCTCATTGAAAAGACAAAGGCTTTGCTGCGTTCCCAGATAGAGGGAAGCCATGTGGCAGAACGTATCCGCGACGGATATCGCGTCGCGATTGTCGGGGCGCCGAATGTCGGAAAATCTACGCTTTTGAACCGTTTAGCGGGGCGTGAGGCTGCAATAACGTCAGAGATTGCAGGCACGACACGTGATGTGATCGAAGTATCCATGGATATTTCCGGCTTGCCCGTGACTTTGCTCGATACTGCGGGCATCCGCGAGACCGATGATGTTGTCGAAGGTTTGGGTATTGAGCGCGCGTTGCAACGTGCACGAGATGCTGACTTGCGTGTTTTCCTTCTGGAAGGGGGGGAAGATCCCCAGATCGCCCCAGGTGAGGGGGACATTATCCTTCAAGCAAAAGCAGATGTAACGGGTAGCGGGATTTCTGGAAAGACGGGCCAGGGGGTCGATGACTTAATCGCGCAACTCTCCGAAGTGCTCGGAAACCGAAGCCTTTCGGCAGGCACCGCTATAAATGCCCGGCATCGTCAAGCCATGGAGGCAGCCCTTGTCTCGCTTGATGATGTGCTTGTGCAACTGGATCTGGGGCCGGATGTATATGATCTCGCCGCCGAAGGCCTCCGCCACGCGATCCGCAATTTGAGTTCACTCATTGGACTCGTCGATGCGGAGCATATATTGGACGACGTATTCTCAAACTTCTGTCTTGGAAAGTAGGAGTGTTTCACGTGAAACATTCGTTTGACATTATCATAATCGGGGGCGGACATGCGGGCTGTGAAGCCGCTGCAGCCTCTGCGCGCATGGGCGCTAAGACGGCTCTGATAACGCTGTGCCGCGATGATCTGGGCGTTATGTCCTGCAATCCTGCAATTGGTGGGCTTGGAAAGGGCCATCTCGTGCGGGAGATTGACGCGATGGACGGCATTATGGGGCGCGTTGCTGACCAAGCCGGTATCCAATTCAGACTGCTCAATCGACGTAAAGGGCCCGCGGTTCAAGGGCCTCGAGCCCAAGCGGATCGCGTTCTTTATAAGGCTGCAATGCAAGCCGAGATCACAGATACCCCGTGTCTAAGCGTTATCGAAGGGGAGGTTGCCGATCTGATCGTCCACGGGGATCGCGCTGAAGGCGTGCAACTCAGCGATGGAAGTGAGATTAAGGCTAAAGCAGTGGTCTTGACCACGGGCACTTTCCTGCGCGGCGTTATTCATATTGGCGATGTGTCTTACGGTGGCGGGCGGATGGGCGATAAGCCTGCGGATGCCCTGGCGCAGCGACTGGACGCATTGGATCTGCCTCTTGGCCGTTTGAAGACAGGCACGCCGCCGCGCTTGAAAGGTGATACGATCGACTGGTCTGAGCTGGAGTCGCAGCCCGCCGATGATGATCCAACGCTCTTTTCGTTCTTGTCTCAGAAGCCCGCCGCGCGCCAGATTTCTTGTGGGATCACCCATACGAATGCGCAAACGCATGAGATTATTCAGAAAAACCTAGGCCGATCTGCGATGTATGGCGGGCGCATTGACGGCGTCGGCCCACGTTACTGTCCCTCCATTGAGGATAAAGTTGTTCGGTTTGCTGACAAAGATAGTCATCAGGTTTTTCTAGAGCCAGAAAGCCTGTCGAGCGACACGATCTATCCGAACGGGATTTCGACATCGCTACCGGAAGATATTCAGGAGGCCTATGTTCGGTCGATCAAAGGCTTGGAGAATGTTGAAATTCTACAGCCGGGCTACGCGATTGAGTACGACTATGTCGACCCCCGAGCTTTGAGCGCAACGCTTGAATTGTCGCGCCTCGGTGGCCTTTATCTGGCGGGTCAGATCAATGGGACAACAGGATATGAAGAAGCTGCTGCGCAAGGCCTTGTTGCTGGTCTGAACGCAGCCGCAGCCGTTCAAGGTAAAGAGAGCATTCTGTTTAGTCGGGCCGACTCCTACATTGGCGTGATGGTGGACGATCTGATTACGCGCGGCGTGACGGAACCTTACCGGATCTTCACATCTCGCGCTGAATTTCGTTTGTCGTTGCGCGCTGACAATGCAGATCAGCGCCTTACGCCAAAAGCGATAGAGATTGGCGCTGCTTCGGAGGGGCGTCGGACAGCCTTTTATGAGAAATCAGAGGCGCTTGATGCGGCCCGTGCTCGTTTGAGCGCAATGAGCATCACCCCTAAAGCGCTGGCATCATTGGGTAAATCCGTTAACCAAGACGGCGTTCGGCGCGATGGTATTCAGGTGCTCACCTTTCCTGATGTAAAGTTTTCAGACCTTTTGCAGCTGGACCCAGCGCTTGCCGATGTTCCGCTGGATATCCAAGCTCAGATTGGCCGCGAAGCGCTCTATGTGAATTATTTAGAGCGGCAGGCGCGCGATGCGGACGCGGTCCGAAAAGATGAGGCGCTGCTGATCCCGAACGAGTTCAGCTACGATGCCATTCAAGGGCTGTCGAACGAGCTCAAGACAAAGCTGAAGACAGTAAACCCCACCACGTTGGGGCAGGCGGGGCGCATTGATGGAATGACACCCGCAGCGCTGACACTGCTTTTGGCGAAACTTCGTCAGGCAAAACGGGCGAAAGCTGGGTGATGGGCGCGCGATTATTGGATGGCTTGGATGTTTCACGTGAAACAAACGAGGCTTTACACGAGCTGTCGGCGGACCTCTTGAAGTGGACCAAGCGCATCAATCTAATCGCGCCGTCTACACAGGATGATATTTGGGCGCGGCATATCCAGGATTCTGCGCAGCTTTGGCCGTTGCGAGACGCCAATCCTGAAAAATGGTGCGATATCGGGTCGGGTGGCGGCCTTCCTGGTTTGGTTTTGGCGTTACTTGCTAAAGGTGAGGGGGCCGCGTTGGACTTTACCTTTATAGAGAGCGATACGCGCAAATGCGCATTTCTGACGACGATGGCCACCAAATTTTCACTGAAAGCGACTGTAATTGCCGAGCGTATTGAGGTCGCGCCGCCGGTTGAAGCAGATATTCTGTCCGCCCGCGCTCTTGCGCCGTTGCCGAAATTGCTAGACCTCGCCACGCGCCACGCGACACCCAATAGTGTATTTTTGCTGCAAAAAGGCGCGCAGTTTGAAAATGAGATCGACGCTGCACGCGACTCATGGCATTTCAAATACGAAACTATTCCTAGCCAAACGCATCCTGACGCTGTTGTTTTGAAGATCAAAGAGGTAGCCCGTGCCTGATCCGACCCGCTCCGCTGCCCCCCGTATTATCGCGGTTGCAAATCAGAAGGGTGGTGTTGGCAAGACAACGACGACAATTAATCTCGCAGCGGCGTTGGCAGAGGATGGGTTGAATGTTCTTCTGGTCGATATCGACCCGCAGGGCAACGCCTCGACCGGGCTTGGGATTAATCCCGAAGATCGCACACGCACCGTTTATGATCTGTTGCTTGGCGACACGTCGCCTATGGCGGCGGCACGTGAGACGAATGTCGATGGGCTGCTGATTATTCCGGCGACGACCGATCTTAGTTCAGCCGATATGGAGCTGATCTCGAACGAAAAGCGCAGCTTTGTGTTGCACGATGCGCTGCGACAGCCTGCGATGGCATCGCTAGAGCTAGACTATATCTTGATTGATTGCCCTCCATCGCTCAACATTTTGACGGTGAATGCGATGGTGGCTGCGGATTCCGTTCTGGTCCCACTGCAGAGTGAATTCTTTGCTCTAGAGGGGCTTTCGCAACTTTTGCTCACTGTGAAAGAGGTGCGCGAAACGGCAAATTCCAAGCTGCGGATTGAAGGTGTCGTGCTGACAATGCACGATAACCGCAACAACTTGGCGAAACAGGTGGAAGAAGATGCGCGCTCAAATCTTGGGGATTTGGTCTTCGCGACTGTCGTGCCGCGGAATGTGCGGATCAGCGAGGCGCCGTCTTTCGCCTTGCCGGTGATTGACTACGATCCCACATCGAAAGGCGCGATCGCGTATCGTATGCTGGCGCATGAGTTGCAGGAACGGCACGGAAATTAAGGAGCAGGATAATGGCGAAGAAACCTGGAAAGTCGCGCGGCTTGGGCCGTGGCTTGTCGGCCTTGATGTCTGATGTCGCTTTAGAAACGGACGCCCGAGAAAACACAACGCCTACACGCCGCGCCGAGATGGCCGTGCCGGTTGAACAAATCAGTCCAAATCCAGATCAGCCGCGCCGCAGCTTCTCGGACCCAGAGCTCCAAGAGCTCGCGGCCTCGATCCGAGAAAATGGAATAATTCAGCCTTTGATCGTGCGTCGCACCGGAGAGACATCTTTTCAGATTGTCGCAGGGGAACGTCGCTGGCGCGCAGCCCAACTTGCTCAATTGCATGAAGTGCCCGTTGTTATTCGCGATCTGGACGATACCCAAGTGCTTGAATTCGCAATCATCGAGAATATTCAGCGCGAAGATCTTAACCCCTTGGAGGAGGGTGCCGGTTACCAGCAACTGATGGAAAGCTTCGGTCATACTCAAGAGAAGTTGGCAGAAGCGATGGGCAAGAGCCGAAGCTATATCGCCAATCTGATGCGTTTGTTGCAGCTTCCTGATGACGTGCAGGAGCTTCTGCGAAGCGGCAAGCTGTCCTCCGGCCACGCGCGGGCGCTGATCACGAGCGAGAACGCATCGGAGCTGGCCAAGAAGGTGATCAAAGACGGTCTGTCTGTGCGTGAGACAGAGCGGCTTGCCAAATCTCCAAAAACAGAGACAAAAAAGGCTGAAACTGCAGCGTCAAGGCCTGAGAAAGATGCAGATACGAAGGCGCTTGAGGGCGATCTGAAGGCGGCAACCGGGATGAAGGTTGATATCGCGCATGACGGTGTGACGAATGCCGGTAAGCTGAGCATCAGCTATGCGTCGCTGGATCAGCTTGACGAGATTTGCCGCGTATTATCGTTGATTGAGCGCTAGTCGACCAAAAGATCGCGTAAGACGGCATTTAGCAGCGGGCGGCCTTTCGGGGTGACCCGAAGGTGCCCAGAACCTCTCTCAAGCAGGTTCATTTCTTCTAAATTATTGATATTATTTAGAAAATTTTCTTTCTTTCCTAAGTCACCTAGCCGTATCAGATCAACACCCTGATTGACCCGCAGGCCCATCATCAACATTTCGACCGCCTGATCTTCTGCAGACACCGTCTCAACCTCTGCATCACCAGCGCCTGTCTTCTCGACCTGGTTCAGCCATTTGCTAGGCATAAGCGGTGTGGTCGTCGCCATTTTCTGCCCTTCAACCGTCACGCGACCATGCGCACCGGGGCCGATCCCAACATAATCCCCATAGGTCCAATAAATCATGTTGTGCTTCGAGATCGCGCCGTTTTTGGCGTGGTTAGAGACTTCGTAGCTCGGAAATCCGTGATCTGCGCAAAGCGCTTGCGTCAGCTCATACATATCAGCAGAGGCATCTTCATCGGGAAGGCCACGTAGAAGCCCACGGTCGTAACGTGCGCCAAAGGCCGTGCCGCTTTCGATCGTCAGCTGATAGAGCGACAGATGATCGACGGCCATCGACAGGGCTTCGCGCAACTCGATTTCCCAATCCGCAAGCGTTTGGTCCTGACGCGCGTAGATCAGATCAAAGCTGACCCGGTCAAAGCTGTTGCGGGCAATCTCGAAGGCGCGTTTTCCGTCATCGACGGAATGAAGCCGCCCCAGGCGTTTGAGATCAGCGTCATTCAGCGCCTGCATCCCCATCGAAACGCGATTGACCCCGGCATCGCGGAACGCATCGAATTTTGCCGCCTCAATGGAGGTTGGGTTTGCTTCAAGCGAAATCTCGATATCGTTCGCCCATGTCCACGTCTCCTGCGCGGCTTCTAGAATGCCAGCGACCGTGTCGGGGTGCATCAAGCTGGGTGTGCCGCCTCCGAAAAATATGGTGCTGAGAACGCGGCCTCCGGTTAATGCGCCGTATCGCGCGATCTCAGACCGGAAGGCGGACAACCACCGGCGTTGATCGACGTGGTCAGAGACATGTGAGTTGAAATCGCAGTAGGGACATTTCGCCTGACAAAAGGGCCAGTGCAGATAAAGGCCGAAGCCCGCATTCTGCCAATCCTCAATCGCCAAAACAGCCTGCGACGAGTTTTGCGAACGCATCAGCGCGGTGGCTCATGGCGTGTTTCCTGGCGGGATCCATTTCGCCAAACGTCTCAACCTCGCCATCGGGCAGGAAGACGGGGTCAAAGCCAAACCCATTGCCCCCGCGCATGGGCCAGATGACTTGGCCACGCACGATGCCTTCAAAGACCTCGTCATGACCATCGGGCCAGGCGAGACACAAAGTGCAGTTGAACTGCGCCTGCCGCGGGGCAGGAGCGTTTACCTTTTCCAGCCTGGTCCAGACCTTCTCCATCGCCATGGGAAAGTCGCGGCCGTTTGGGGTTTCGGCCCAATCCGCTGTGTAAACACCGGGCGCGCCATTCAAAGCGTCAACGGAAATTCCGCTGTCGTCAGACAGCGCGGGCAGGCCGCTTTCCTTGGCAGCGAAATGCGCCTTAATCCGCGCATTGCCGACGAAATTGTCTTCGGTTTCTTCCGGCTCTGCAAAGCCCAGTGCTCCGGCAGAGACGACTTCAACCCCGAACGGCTCAAGCAGCGCGCCGATCTCGCGAACTTTGCCCGCGTTATGCGAGGCGATTACCAGTTTATTGTCAGTGAACTTACGCACCAACGGCGGCCTTTTGTGCTGCGACCAGTTCCCCCACACCCTTCTCGGCCAGATCAACAAGCTGATCCATCTGCGCGCGGCTGAACGTGGCCCCTTCGGCAGACATCTGCACTTCAACCATCTGGCCGGTGCCTGTCATGATGAAGTTCCCGTCCACGCCCGCTTCGCTATCCTCGGGGTAATCCAGATCGAGCACAGGTTGGCCTGCGTAGATCCCGCAGCTTACGGCAGCAATATGGTCAACCAGCGGATCGGTGATGATGTCACCCGTTTTCATCAGCTTGTTGACAGCCATACGCAGCGCGACCCAACCGCCTGTGATGGAAGCGCATCGCGTTCCGCCATCGGCCTGGATCACATCGCAGTCTACCACGATCTGACGCTCGCCCATCGCAACGCGGTCCACACCAGCGCGCAGGCTGCGCCCGATTAGTCGCTGAATTTCCTGTGTCCGCCCGGATTGGCCGTTCTTCGCTTCACGCCGCATCCGCGTGTGCGTTGCGCGCGGCAGCATTCCATACTCTGCCGTGACCCAGCCCAGACCGCTATTCTTCAGAAACGGGGGCACACGTTCATCGACCGACGCCGTGCACAGCACATGCGTGTCGCCACATTTGATCAGGCACGACCCTTCCGCATGGCGTGTAACGTCCGTTTCAATTGAAATCGCGCGCATTTCGTCCAGCGCTCTGCCCGAAGGTCTCATAAGGTCATCCTTTGATGTTTGTCCGTGGGATACCTATCTCTGAGTGCAAAGCGCAACCCCGATTGACGATGTCTCTCAGACCGATTTAATGCGCGGGGGCCCTACAGGAACGGTGATGTCGGAAGAACCGAAGATCCTCGACCAGATGAATGACCGCTCGCGCGAAGTGTTTCGTCGCGTGGTTGAGGGATATCTGGACAGCGGCGACCCAGTTGGTTCGCGAACGCTGACACGCACGATGTCCGAACGGGTGAGCGCCGCTACGATCCGCAATGTGATGCAGGATCTTGAGTATCTGGGCCTTCTCGACAGCCCCCATATCTCGGCCGGGCGGGTGCCGACGCAGCTTGGCTTGCGCATGTTTGTCGACGGCATCCTCGAGGTAGGCGATCTGCAAAACGAGGATCGCGATAAGATTGAGCGGACGCTGACCTCTAACGAATCTGACGTCTCGGGGATGCTGGATCGCGTCGGCTCGGCGTTGTCGGGGATCACGCAAGGGGCCAGTCTTGTTCTAACGCCAAAGCACGAAGCGCCAATCAAACATATCGAGTTCGTCTCCCTTGGAGCGGACCGCGCGTTGGTTGTTCTGGTTTTTGCTGATGGCCATGTTGAGAACCGCGTTTTCACCCCGCCTCTGGGTCAAACACCGTCCTCAATGCGAGAGGCCGCGAACTTTCTGAATGCCCTGGCCGAGGGGAAAACCCTGACCGAATTGCGTCGCACGATGACCAAGGATATCTCGGCCAAGCGTCAGCAGATCGACACGCTCGCCCATGATCTGG
The DNA here is from genome assembly GCF_020177595.1 of Cognatishimia sp. MH4019. Taxonomy (GTDB): domain Bacteria; phylum Pseudomonadota; class Alphaproteobacteria; order Rhodobacterales; family Rhodobacteraceae; genus JAHTBL01. The sequence goes on from NZ_JAHTBL010000002.1 coordinate 475,407, forward strand.
TCGAAAGCGGGCTTGCCGTTTGGGAAAACGAAGGGGACGTGCATGAACGTCTCATCGTGCGGGGTCGGGCGAATCTGTTGAATTCTGATGATGAAACCGCCGATCTTGATTTGATCAAAACGCTCTTTGATGACCTCGAACGTAAGCGCGACATTGCTGAATTTCTCGAACTGACCGAGGAAGGCGATGGTGTGCGCATTTTTATCGGCTCCGAGAACAAGCTTTTTTCACTTTCGGGTTCCTCTTTGGTGGTCTCTCCCTATATGAACGCGGACCGTAAGATCATTGGTGCCGTCGGCGTCATTGGCCCAACACGTCTGAACTACGGACGCATCGTGCCAATCGTCGATTATACCGCGCAGTTGGTCGGAAAATTAATCTCGGACCGAGGCTAGAAAGAAAAGTAGATGGCAGACGCGAAGAAAGAAGACGATTTTCTGGACGATGTGGACATGGCCGAGGCAGAGGAATTTGCCGAAGACGCCATGGAATACGATGATGAAGCGCTTGAGTTGGATGCGCTAAAGGCCGAGCGTGATGAGTTCAAGGACCGTTTCATGCGCGCCTTGGCCGATGCCGAAAACTCGCGCAAGCGGTCTGACCGTGATCGCCGCGAGGCCGAGCAATATGGTGGCTCCAAATTGGCCCGTGATCTGCTGCCCGTTTACGACAATATGAAGCGTGCGGTTGAAGCTGCGACCGATGAGCAGAAAGAAGTATCTGCCGCGCTGATCGAGGGTGTGGAGCTGACGATGCGCGAGCTTCTCAACACGTTCAAGAAGCATGGGATCGAGCCTATTTCACCCCAAGTCGGTGATAAATTCGATCCGCAGCTGCATCAGGCCATGTTCGAAGCCCCTGTGCCAGATACCAAGGCCGGCGACATTATTCAGGTCGCTGCCGAAGGGTTCATGCTTTACGATCGGCTGTTGCGCCCGGCGCAAGTCGGGGTGTCTTCGACGCCAGGCTAAGCCTTCTTGGACAGCGCTTTCAGCTCATAAATCAAGTTAAGTGCATCCTTGGGGGTAAGTTCGTCTGGGACGATATCGCCAAGACGCGCGTCCACTTTCGAGGATTGAGGCGCTGCGACTGGCGTTTCAGGTGTCGCCGCAAAAAGCGGCAGATCGTCGATCAGCGCCGCAACTTTTGCGCCACCGCTGCCCTCTCCGCTTTCCAGTTCGGCCAAGATTGTCTTGGCACGGTTCACGACTTTGCCGGGCAGCCCGGCAAGGCGCGCGACTTGCACACCGTAAGACCGATCCGCTGCGCCGCGTTTCACCTCATGTAGGAAGATGACCTCTCCGTCCCACTCCTTTACGGTGACAGTGGCGTTATCCACGCTATCCATCCGAGACGAGAGTGCGGTAAGCTCATGATAATGCGTTGCAAATAAGGCGCGGCATTGGTTTTCATCATGCAGATGCTCCAATGTCGCCCACGCGATGGAAAGCCCGTCATAGGTTGCCGTGCCGCGTCCTATCTCATCCAGGATCACCAGCGCGCGGCTATCGGCTTGATTCAGGATCGCGGCGGTTTCGACCATCTCGACCATAAAGGTCGAGCGCCCGCGCGCCAGATCATCAGATGCGCCAACGCGTGAGAATAGCTGTGACACTAGCCCGATATGCGCCTTGCTCGCAGGCACGAACGATCCCATCTGCGCAAGCAGCGCGATAATCGCGTTTTGGCGCAGGAAAGTCGACTTACCCGCCATATTCGGACCGGTCAGCAGCCAAACCCGCGGATCGTCTTCGCCCAACACACAGGTATTGGCCACAAACGGCGCGCCGTTTTGCTTGCGCAACGCCTGTTCCACAACTGGATGACGCCCGTTCTCGACCATGAAGCGGCGCGAGGCATCCATGATCGGACGGCTCCAGCCTTCATCGACCGCAAGGTCGGCCAAAGCGGTGGTCACGTCGATCTCCGCCAGCGCTTTGGAAGCCGCTCCAATAGCCGCCGCATTTTCCAAAATTGCGTCTTTTAGGCTTTCATAGAGCCGCTTTTCGATCTCAAGCGCCCGGTGACCGGCGTTGAGGATCTTGGTCTCCAACTCAGACAACTCAACCGTGGTGAAGCGGACCTGATTTGCGGTTGTCTGCCGGTGAATGAACGTCTCGTTCAGCGGCTCAGAGAGCATCTTCTCGGCATGGGTCGCTGTGGTTTCGATGAAATAGCCCAGCACATTATTATGCTTGATCTTCAAAGACGAAACGCCTGTTTTTTCGGCATAGGTCTTTTGCAGTCCCGCCACAACGCCGCGCCCTTCATCGCGCAAGACGCGTGCTTCATCCAGTTCCGGATCATAGGCGGGCGCGATGAAGCCGCCATCGCGGGCCAGCAGGGGCGGTTCGGCCACGAGTGCGTCGTCCAGAAGATCAATGAGTGCGCCGTGACCTTTCAGCGCCTCAAACGAGGATGATAGCGGTTTGGGCAGATCATCGGGCGGTGTCAGCGCCTCGGCTGCTGTCAGTCCGTTGCGAATGGCTGCAAGATCGCGCGGTCCGCCACGGTCGAGCCCCAGGCGTGACAAAGCACGATCCAGATCGGGCACGTTGCGCAGCGCCTCGCGGATATCTGACCGAAACCGGCTTTGGCTCACAGCATAGTCCAACGCCTCGTGCCGCGCCCCGATCAGGGCAAGATCGCAAGACGGGGCGGACAGGCGTTGCTCTAACAAACGACCACCGGCAGCGGTAACCGTCCGGTCAATCGCTGCAATCAACGACCCGTCACGACCGCCAGACAGGCTTGCCGTCAGCTCAAGATTGCGGCGCGTTGCGGGGTCAATTTGCATCGTTCCGCCCAGCGCCTCTTTAACGGGCGGGCGGAGCAGGGGAATGTTCCCTTTCTGCGTCAGATCGAGATAGTCGACCAAAGCCAGAAGTGCGGCCATTTCCGGGCGATCAAATTGGCCAAACCCGTCCAGACCTGCGACGCCGAACACCTGAGACAAGCGCGCCTCGGCGGCGGTGCTGTCAAACGATCCGCGCGCAAGCCCGGTCAGATGCGCCCCAGAGTCAGAGACTATGTCTGCCAAATCCGCTTCCAGCGTTTCAGAGACAAGCACTTCGCGCGGGGCAATTCTTGCCAGTTCGAACCCCAGCTTGGGGCGCGGGCAGGGAATAACATGCAGCGACCCGGTGGAGATATCGACCCATGCGATAGCGCCTTTCTCTCGGACCTCGGCAAAGCTGGCAAGGAAGTTATGCCGCCGCGCCTCCAGCAGGCTTTCCTCGGTCAATGTGCCTGGTGTCACCAGCCGAACGACACCCCGTTTCACAACAGATTTCGAGCCGCGCTTCTTCGCCTCTGCGGGGCTTTCGAGCTGCTCGCAAACGGCGACGCGAAACTGCTTGCGGATCAGCGTCAGCAAATAGCTTTCGGCGGCATGAACAGGAACGCCGCACATCGGAATATCTTCGCCCAGATGCTTGCCGCGCTTGGTTAACGCAATGTCGAGCGCTTCGGCTGCGGCCACGGCATCGTCAAAGAACAGCTCGTAGAAGTCACCCATCCGATAGAACAGCAGCGCGTCGGGATACTCCGCCTTGATCTCAAGAAATTGCGCCATCATGGGCGTGATCGCCGCGTTCACCCGATTGCCCCCTTCGGTCTTTTGCCGCGTCAGACTACTCAAGCCAGCGGGCGGATGGAAGGGCCGGTGCGTGCCAATTCTCCGGTTCCGTTCGCGCGGCAAATGAGGAATAGTGCGCCTCACTTTTCAATGAGAGGACCGCCCGCACATGTCGAACCCCAAACATACCCGCGAGGACGCGCTGGCTTTTCACCTTGAGCCGACGCCGGGCAAGTTCGAGATCACCGCGACGGTTCCGATGACGACACAGCGCGACCTTTCGTTGGCGTATTCACCCGGCGTCGCCGTGCCCTGCGAAGAGATAGCAGAGACCCCTGAGACCGCTTACGACTACACGAACAAAGGCAACCTTGTGGCCGTGATTTCGAACGGCACCGCGGTGCTGGGGTTGGGTAATCTTGGCGCGCTGGCCTCCAAACCGGTGATGGAGGGTAAGGCCGTTTTGTTCAAACGGTTCGCCGATGTGAACTCCATCGATATTGAGCTGGATACCGAAGACCCGGAGGCTTTCATTCAGGCCGTCAAGTTGATGGGTCCGACCTTTGGCGGCATTAACCTTGAGGACATCAAGGCGCCGGAATGTTTCATCATTGAGCAGCGCCTGAAAGAGGAAATGGATATCCCGGTCTTCCATGACGACCAGCATGGAACGGCGGTGATCTGTGCCGCTGGACTGATTAACGCCTTGCACCTGACGGGCAAGAAAATTGAAGACTGCAAGATCGTCTTAAATGGCGCAGGGGCCGCCGGCATCGCCTGTATTGAACTGCTCAAGGCAATGGGCGCCAAGCATGACAATTGCATTGTTTGCGACACCAAAGGCGTCATTTACCAAGGTCGTACCGAGGGGATGAACCAGTGGAAATCGGGGCATGCCGCACGCACCGATGCACGGTCCTTGGAAGATGCAATGCGTGATGCGGATGTATTTCTGGGCGTCTCGGCGCGTGGTGCGGTGACCAAGGATATGGTCGCCAGCATGGCCGATAATCCGGTGATTTTCGCGATGGCGAACCCAGACCCAGAGATCACGCCAGAAGAAGCCCATGAGGTGCGTGTTGATGCGATTGTTGCGACCGGTCGTTCTGATTATCCCAATCAAGTCAATAACGTGCTGGGGTTCCCCTACCTTTTCCGAGGCGCGCTGGACATTCATGCACGCGCCATCAATGACGAGATGAAGATCGCTTGCGCGCAGGCCTTGGCTGAACTCGCGCGCGAGGATGTCCCGGACGAAGTTGCAATGGCCTATGGCCGAAAGCTGAGCTTTGGGCGGGATTACATTATCCCCACACCGTTCGATCCGCGCCTGATTTACACGATCCCCCCCGCTGTCGCCAAAGCCGGGATGGAGACGGGGGCGGCGCGGCGCCCCATCGTCGATATCGAGAATTACGAGCTGACGCTCAAATCCCGCATGGACCCGACCGCGTCAATCTTGCGAGGGCTCAATGCGCGGGCGCGCTCCAAGCAGGCGACGATGGTGTTTGCCGAGGGTGATGATGAACGCGTGTTGCGCGCTGCTGTGAGCTATCAGCGTTCTGGAATGGGCAAAGCATTGGTCGTTGGTCGTGAGGATGACGTCAAAATGCGCCTCGATGGTGCAGGTCTTGGTGATGCTGTGCGCGAGCTAACCGTGGTTAACGCCGCGAACACAACGCATCTCGAAACCTATAAGGATTTTCTGTACGAGCGTTTGAACCGCAAGGGGTTTGATCGCACCGATATTCACCGACTTGCGGCCCGCGACAGGCATGTTTTCTCGGCTTTGATGTTGGCGCATGGCCATGCGGATGGTCTGGTGACCGGGGCGACACGCAAGTCTGCTCATGTGCTTGGCTTGATGAACCACGTTTTCGATGTGAGCGTCGGTGATGATGTCGTCGGCGTTACGGCGATTCTGCATCGTGGGCGGATTGTGCTGATTACCGATACTCTGGTGCATGAATGGCCTGACGAAACCGATCTTGCCAATATTGCGGTGCGCGGGGCCGAGGTTGCGCGCACCTTTGGCCTTGATCCGCGCGTCGCTTTTGTCAGTTTTTCGACCTTCGGTTACCCGGTTTCTGAACGCGCCGAGAAGATGCATATGGCGCCTAAAGTGCTCGACGCGCGCGGGGTTGATTTCGAGTATGAAGGCGAAATGACTGTAGATGTTGCGCTCAACACGCAAGCCCGCGAAGCCTATCCGTTCTCGCGGTTGACCGGCCCGGCCAACGTGTTGGTTGTTCCTGCGCGGCACTCTGCGTCGATCTCGGTCAAGTTGATGCAGGAAATGGCAGGAGCGACGGTGATCGGGCCGATCCTGACGGGCGTCGACCGCCCGATCCAGATCTGTTCAACTGTGTCGACAGCGAATGACATCATGAACATGGCCGTGATCGCGGCATGTAACGTCAAATGACGATTTACAACCTCGGTTCAATCAACGTCGATCTGTTCTATCAGGTCCCGCATCTGCCCAAACCGGGCGAGACATTGTCGGCCCGCGGCGTCACGGAAGGTCTGGGCGGCAAGGGGGCTAATATGTCGGTTGCAGCTGCCCGCGCTGCGGCCCGTGTTTGTCATATTGGTGCGGTCGGTTCTGATCGCGTCTGGCCGCGCGATCGCTTGTTGGAATATGGCGTCGATACGCGTCACATCGCGACGCTTGATGGGCAAACGGGCACCGCTGTCATCGCCGTTGATCCGGAGGGGGAGAACCTGATTCTCCTCAATGCCGGTGCAAATGCGCGAATCTCGGATCACGCGATTTCGGCGGCTTTGTCCGAGGCCCAAACCGGTGATATCTGCGTTTTTCAGAACGAGACCAATGGCCAGCGACATGCAGCAGAGACTGCCAAAAAGATGGGGTTACGGGTCTGTTATGCTGCCGCTCCCTTTGAGGTGTCAGCGGTTCGTGACGTCCTGGAGTACCTTGATCTCTTGATCCTGAACGAGATTGAGGCAGAGCAATTGCAGACGGGATTGGGCACGTCTCTCGATGATCTGCCGGTGGCTGATGTTCTGGTGACACTTGGTGCAAAAGGATGCCGGTGGTTGGGTGCGGCGGGCGAAAAGACGTTTGACGCCCTTGCTGTGGAAGCCGTCGATACCACCGGTGCGGGTGACACGTTTACTGGATTTTGGCTGGCCGGGCTGGACCGTGGAATGCCGATGGAGCAAGCAATTGGTCAGGCCAGCATCGCCGCCGCACTGATGGTCACGCGCCACGGCACCGCGGACGTGATCCCGGACCTGCTAGAGGTCCAGGAGTTCATGCAGCGTTAACTACCCGCAAACGGCGCCGCGCTGCCCCAAAGTTGCTTCACCCGTGCGTCGCGCCCGCATGCTTTGCGATACCGTTTATAGGCATCCTTCTTGGTGCGCGGACCAAAACGGGTCAAAATGACGTCTGAGCTTTTGTAGTAATCCTGGTGATAGTCTTCTGCTGGATAAAACTCTGCTTCCTGCAGAATCGGCGTGATGATCCGTTGACCCAATGCGGCTTGAGCTTCGGCTCGGATTTCCTGCGCGGCGGCTTGTTCGGCAGAGTTAGAGACGAAAATCGCTGTGCTATAGCTATCGCCGCGATCACAAAATTGGCCGCCCGCATCGGTTGGGTCAATCGACCGGAAGAACATCGCCAGAAGCTCGTCCGAGCTGACTTTACTGGTGTCGAATTGAATCTGAACGGCCTCGTAATGGCCACTTTTGCCGCTGGTGACGTCCTTATATGTTGGGTTCTCAAGAGTGCCGCCCGTGTAGCCCGAGACAACTTCGATCACACCGGGCACGCTTTCGAAATCGGATTCGACGCACCAGAAACAGCCGCCAGCGACGGTCAGGACATCCGTCGGACCTGCTTTCGCCTCGGTGCAGTGCAAAACCGCCCCGAATGTGATGGCAATTCCCAGAATAAGTGGCTTTATATGGCTCAACGTGAAAGTCATCTTGGGTCTCCTTTGTGAGCAGAGTGTGGAGTTTCTTCGGCGTAACCAACTCACCTCCGCGTGACGTCACGCAGGCGTGAAAATCATTGCGAGGCGACATTCGGTGAAAACAACTCACATTGCCATGTGGTCCGGCCCGCGGAACCTGTCGACAGCGATGATGTACGCGTTTGCGGCGCGCGGGGATTGTGCGGTTTGGGACGAGCCGTTTTACGCTGCTTATCTGTCGCAAACCGGGCTAGAGCATCCGATGCGCGAGGATATTCTGGCAGCCGGAGAGGTTGATCCCGTTGCCGTCGCCAAGCGTTGTTTAAGCACGATTCCGCAGGCACAGAGCCTGTTTTACCAAAAACACATGTGCCAGCATATGCTCTCGGGAATGCCGCGCGATTGGATGCGCGAGGTGCAGAATGTCTTTCTCATTCGCCACCCCGCGCGGGTGCTGGCGAGTTTTGCACAGAAATACGAAGAACCAACACTGGCTGATATCGGCTTTGCACAACAGGCCGCGCTTTTTGATGAGCTGACCGTTGAATTGGGGCAGTCCCCGCTGGTGATCGACAGCTACGATATTCGCCAGAACCCTCGACAAATGTTGCAGAGGTTATGTACCGCGCTGGGCCTTTCTTGGACGGACCGCATGTTGAGTTGGCCTGCAGGGGGTCATCCGGACGATGGTGTCTGGGCGGTCCACTGGTACAGCGCTGTTCACCGCTCAACAGGGTTTGCCGGACCAGAAGGCCCATTACCGGTGCTCACCGGGCGCTATGCCGAGGTGGTGGAAAAGGCACTGCCTTACTACCAGCGCCTCAAGGCCTTCAGTCTTTCAGCCGACGATTTCGCATCGCAATCAGACGCAGACGCAGCGCGTTCAGCTGAATAAAGCCTGCCGCATCTTTTTGATCGTAGGCGCCAGCATCATCCTCAAACGTCACATGCTCTTCACTGTAAAGCGACATATCGGACCAGCGGCCAACCGTGCGCACAGACCCTTTATAAAGCTTTAGCCGAACCGTGCCGGACACATGCTCCTGACTTTTGTCGATGGCAGCTTGCAGCATGTCCCGCTCAGGCGAGAACCAGAAGCCGTTATATACAAGCTCTGCGTAACGCGGCATCAGCTCGTCTTTCAAATGCGCCGCGCCACGGTCCAGCGTGATTTGCTCGATCCCACGATGGGCTTCCAGCAGGATGGTGCCACCGGGTGTCTCGTAGATCCCACGGGATTTCATGCCAACGAACCGACCTTCGACCAGATCAAGACGGCCCACGCCATGCTTGCCGCCAAGCTCGTTTAACTTGGTCAGGATTGTCGCCGGGCTCATCGCCTCGCCATTGATCGAGACGGCATCCCCTTTTTCAAACCCAACCTCGACGAACTCAGCCTCATTCGGTGCATATTCGGGCGCGACGGTGCGCTGATAGACGTAATCGGGCGCTTCAACGGCGGGGTCTTCCAGAACCTTGCCTTCGGACGAGGTGTGCAGCAGGTTCGCATCCACGCTGAACGGCGCTTCGCCGCGCTTGTCTTTTGCGATCGGAATCTGGTTCTTTTCGGCAAAATCAATCAACTTCGTGCGGCTCGACAGGTCCCATTCCCGCCAGGGTGCGATCACCTTGATGTCGGGGTTCAGCGCATAGGCTGCAAGTTCAAACCGAACCTGATCGTTGCCTTTGCCGGTTGCGCCATGGGCAACAGCATCCGCGCCGGTTTCTTCGGCAATCTCGATCAAACGTTTGGAGATCAGGGGCCGCGCGATGGACGTGCCCAGCAGATACAGCCCTTCGTAAAGGGCGTTCGCCCGGAACATCGGAAAAACGAAATCGCGGACAAATTCTTCACGCAGGTCTTCGATATAGATGTCCGACGCGCCCATCATCTCGGCCTTCTTGCGGGCTGGCTCCAGCTCTTCGCCCTGCCCCAGATCGGCGGTGAAGGTCACGACCTCGCAACCATATTCCGTCTGCAACCACTTCAGAATGATCGAGGTATCAAGGCCGCCGGAATAGGCCAGCACGACTTTCTTGGGCGCAGACATGGGGAAGCTCCGTTTTTCGTCAGGTCAAACCACGCGGGCGATATCGGGTTTTGTGCAGCAGGGCAAGGTGCGCGCGCGCTTGCTTTGACACGGTTTTTTCGGCATTGCAGCGCCATGAGCACCTTTTCCGAAAACGCCCGCAAGGCCGAGACCGCGATGCGCGAGGTTTTTCCCGCAACGCCGCTTCAGCGCAATGACCATTTGTCCGCCAGATATGGCGCGGATATTTGGCTCAAGCGCGAGGATTTAACGCCTGTCCGCTCGTATAAGATCCGCGGTGCTTTCAACGCGATGCGCAAGGTTTTGGCGAAGAGACCGGATCAAGAGCTGTTCGTTTGTGCAAGCGCGGGCAACCATGCGCAGGGTGTTGCGTTCAATTGTCGGCATTTTGGCAAGCGCGGTGTGATCTTCATGCCGGTGACAACACCACAGCAGAAGATCGACAAGACCCGAATTTTTGGCGGCGACGCGGTCGAGATCAGGTTGATCGGTGACTATTTCGACGTGACCCTTGCCGAGGCACAGGCCTATAGCGCCGATGTGGGCGCGCATTTCCTTTCGCCTTTTGACGATGAGGACGTCATAGAAGGCCAAGCCACCGTCGCGGTCGAGATGTTGCGCGATCTGCCGAAAGCGCCTGATATGGTGGTTTTGCCCGTTGGTGGCGGTGGCGTGTCGTCGGGCGTTCTGAGTTATCTTCAAGCAGAATCGCCCGAGACAGAAACGCGGTTTGTCGAACCTGCTGGTGGCGCAAATCTCACCGCTGCAATCGAGGCGGGTCAGCCCATCTCTTTGAATGCGGTTGATACTTTTGTGGACGGTGCTGCCGTCGCCCGGATCGGTGAGGCGACATTTGCAGTTCTCAAATCCGTGCCGCCCGCGCATATCCTTGTGGCACCAGAAGACCGTATCTGCACGACCATCCTTGAGATGCTCAATGTCGAAGGGATCGTTTTGGAACCGGCTGGGGCGCTGACCGTGGATGTGCTGCCCACGCTGGCTGATCAGATAAAGGGCAAGACGGTGGTCTGTATCACGTCCGGCGGCAACTTTGACTTTGAGCGTTTGCCTGAGGTGAAAGAACGCGCCCAGCGCTATTCCGGGGTAAAGAAGTATTTCATCCTGCGCATGCCGCAACGACCTGGTGCATTGAAGGATTTCTTGAACATGCTCGGCCCAGACGACGATATCGCGCGGTTCGAGTATCTCAAGAAATCAGCGCGAAATTTCGGCTCTGTCCTTATCGGGATCGAGACGAGCGACGCCAAGAATTTTGAAGCGCTGACCACGAAACTGGTCGAGGCGGGTTTCACCTATCGCGATATCACCAATGACGAAACACTGGCCGAGTTTGTCATCTAGCTAGGTGCGTCCGGCCAAATATGCGTCCTTGCTGAGCCTGTGGGCAGAGATGATTTCCTGAAGGTTCACATCTGCGCCCTGCCCTGCGCTGATTTCGCCTGCGCCTGCAAGTTCCGCGAGCTTTGAAAATCCGACCGTGACGGCATTGCCTTTGACGGAATGCAGGATAGCCTCAAGCGTCTGATTGGTTGGGGCAGTCTCAAGGCTATCGACACTATCCTGGACCTCATCCAGAAAAATTCTGAACACCTCTTCGAAATCCTCATCGCCCAATTCCATTTTCAAATCCTCAATGCGGGTCCAGTCGATCATCCTTGCCTCCAAGCGCTGGGCAGGACTGTGCCGCGCAGAGGTAAACATGGAGTTGAAGATCGAATTTTAGAAACTCCAATTAGAGCATTTACCGCCTGTTAAGCCACCTCAAGACACTCTCTGCTCAACCTAATGGGATAGATTGACGTGTCGTCATTGCGAAACAGCAACCTTCAGATCACAGAACTGACGGATCCCAGTGAACGGGCCGTGCAGACTATATTGGTGGTTGATGACAGCGCCGGGCAGCGCAAGTTGCTGTCGAAATCCTTGCAGCGCAGCGGGTTTGACGTGATCGAAGCGGCCTCCGGGCAAGCGGCGCTTGATCTGTGCCAAAGCCAGAGCGTTGATCTGGTCATTAGCGACTGGATGATGCCCGGGATGGATGGGCTGGAGTTTTGCCGCGCCTTTCGCGGCATTGAGAGGGAGGGGTATGGATATTTTATCCTGCTCACCTCAAAGGCCGAAAAGGCCGATATCGCCAAAGGGCTGGACGCCGGGGCTGATGATTTTCTGACGAAACCATTTACCCCGGCAGAGATTCTGGCCCGCATCCGCGCCGGCGACCGTATAGTCGATATGCAGCGCAGCCTGACCGAAAAGAACTCCCTTTTGGTGGCCTCCCTTGATGAATTGAAAGAGCTTTATTCGGTTCTCGACAATGATCTGTTGGAAGCACGCAAGCTCCAGCAATCACTGGTGCCGCAGCGCTTTTTTGAGCTGGACAACGCTGACATATCCCTGCTGCTCAAACCCAGTGGCCATGTGGGCGGCGATCTTGTCGGCTTCTTCCCGATCAATGAACGATCGGTTGGCTTCTACTCGATCGACGTCTCGGGCCACGGGGTGTCATCGGCCTTGCTGACCGCGCGGCTGGCGGGGCAATTGTCTGCCGCAGCGCCTGAGCAGAACATCGCTTTATCGAAGATTGGAAAGCATCAGTACGCCCCGCGTGCACCTGCGGATGCGGTGTCTGATCTGAACACAATGATCCAACGCGAGGTCGAGACAGAGCATTACTTCACAATCGTGCTTGCGCATTTCGATCTGGTGACAGGCCAAGGGATGCTTTGCCAAGCAGGGCATCCCCATCCGCTTCTGCATCATAAAGACGGTACGATCTCAGCAATCGGGGATGGTGGATTGCCTGTCGGCCTTCTGCCCTCTGCCCAGTTTGAAAACGTCGCTTTCACCATGTGCGAAGGTGACCGGCTTGTCGTTCTATCCGACGGCGTGATCGAATGTGCTGATCAAAACGGTCATGGATTGGATGATGATGGCGTCGAGGCACTTTTGAGGCGCAATCACCAATTGAAAGGCCAAGCGTTCATGGAGGCGCTGATGTGGGATCTGAGCGAATTTGCAGGAGGTCAGGTTATGGCGGACGATATCTCGGGCATACTGTTTGAATTCAAAGAGGGGCTAAACCTCTAAAAAGCTCGCAAGAAATGCACGATCGCCATCGCTGGCGACCAAATCCAAAGCCAGACCTGCATCTATAAGCGTCGCGCTGTGACCTTCTTCTTGCGGCGGTCCATGGGGGCGAACTGGGCGCGCGACATAGATGTGGCACACTTTCTCGGCCCAAATCTGGTATTCGGGCATGAAGGTAAAGAGCCGATATGCGCCCAGCTTGCGTGGGTTTGCGATCCGCCAACCGGTTTCCTCGAATACTTCGCGGTGCAGCGCCTCAATCGGCCCTTCGCCGGGATCAATGCCGCCACCGGGTAGTTGAAACTCTGGCACAGGCGCGGCTTGGTGGGTCAGCAAGATACGTGTTTCCAGGGGTAAAATCGCATATGCACCGGGGCGCATCCGATAGCGCTTACCGTTCACGACCCGCTCGCCATGCCGTCTCATCATAGCTGCCTTCCCTTGGACGCAGTCTTGCCGCGCCTATATGGACGCGGTATGCCAATCAGTGGCGTTTTAGGAAACCCCCATGTCACAGATAAGCCCCTTTGCTATGGACGACACCGTCCTGCCCTTCCAGCTTGACCGCGCCGATATTCGCGGTCGCGTCGCACGCCTTGATGGCGTGTTGGACGCTGTGTTGTCACAACATGACTACCCGCCTGCGATTGAAGCGCTGGTGGCGGAAATGACGTTGCTGACTGCGCTGATCGGCCAGACGATTGACCTGCGTTGGAAGCTGTCCCTGCAAGTGCGCGGCGATGGCGCGGCGCGCCTGATCGCGACCGATTATTATGGCCCAACGGCCGAGGGGAAGCCTGCCCAACTACGCGCCTATGCCAGTTTCGATGATGAACGGCTTGACCCAGCGGGTGAAGCCTTCCCACAGATCGGCAAAGGCTATTTCGCGATCCTGATTGATCAGGGCAAAGGTATGACGCCCTATCAAGGCATCACGCCCATCGCAGGCGGTTCGATCAAGGCTTGCGCCGAGACATATTTCGCCCAGTCCGAGCAGCTTCCAACCCGGTTTGAGCTGACCTTCGGCCAATCCCAAACGCCTGGCGGCGAAAGCAGTTGGCGTGCCGGTGGCGTGATGTTGCAGCATATGCCCAAAGCCTCGCCGTTTGCGGCGGGTGAAGGGGGCAGTGGCGAAGGTGGTTTGCTGAATGCCAGCGACGTTCTGGATGACGACGCTCAAGAAAACTGGGGGCGTGCGAACATCCTGCTCGACACCGTCGAAGAGCTTGAGTTGATCGGCCCGAGCGTGCATCCGAATGATCTGTTGCTGCGCCTCTTTCATGAGGAACAGCCGCGTGTTTATGCAGAGCAGCCGGTGGAGTTTGGCTGCACTTGCGCGCCGGACCGTGTGCGGCAAAGCCTGTCGATTTATTCCGCCAAGGATATCGCCCACATGACGACGGATGAGGGCAAAGTCACCGCGGATTGCCAGTTTTGCGGTGCGCATTATGAGTTCGATCCAGATACGCTCGGCTTCGAAGCTGGAACTTCTGGTGCACGCGCCTGATCTGATCGACCAGCTCCGGACGACCGTGGCCAATCCTTTGGCGCGGTCGTCCGATTACGATCTGAACCCTGACGTTGTCTTGCCCGAGGGGCGCAAGCTGCGTGATGCTGCTGTGCTGATCCCGATCTGGGAGCGCGTTGATGGTTTGCATCTGATCCTGACCAAACGCGCCTCTGGAATGAAGCATCATCCGGGCCAGATCGCCTTTCCCGGTGGCAAGCGGGACGACGGCGATGACAGTCTGCATGCCACTGCCCTGCGCGAAGCTCGGGAAGAGATTGCTCTGCCCCCCACTCACGTTGAGATCTTTGGCGATCTGCCTGTGCACGAGACGGTGACCAGCTTCAAGGTGCAGCCTGTTTTGGGCCTGATTAGAGACGATTTTACACCTATGGCCGAACCCGGAGAGGTGGCAGAGGTCTTCACGGTGCCGCTGCCTCACGTTCTTGACCCGGCCAATTATCTGATCGAGGGGCGTCGCTGGCGTGGGGTCCGTCGCCGCTATTTCGCGGTGCCTTACGGCCCCTACTACATCTGGGGCGCGACCGCGCGGATCTTGCGATCGCTCGCCGGTCCGATGGCGCTATGACCCGCATCAACGCGGATTGGGTGCTAAGCCCTCCGGCTCGGAAGGTCATGACACTTCTGCGCGATGGCGGCCATCAAGCCTATTTCGTCGGTGGCTGTGTGCGTAATGCGTTGCTTGAGGCGCAAGTGACCGATCTGGATATCGCGACAGATGCTTTGCCGAACGCGGTTTTGGCGCTGTCCGACGCGTCCGGTTTGAAAGCCATTCCTACCGGCCTTGAGCACGGTACCGTTACCGTAATCGCAGATGGCGTCCCATTCGAAATTACGACATTCCGCAAGGACATCGACACGGATGGCCGCCACGCCACGGTCGCCTTTACCGATGACCTGACACAGGATGCGCGGCGTCGCGATTTCACGATGAACGCGCTTTATGCAGATAGTGATGGTCGGGTCGTTGATCCGCTGAATGGACTACCTGATCTGCAAGCGGGCAAGCTGCGGTTCATAGATGATGCCGCCCAGCGCATCCGCGAGGATTATCTGCGCATCCTCCGGTTCTTCCGGTTTCACGCGTGGTATGCCGATCCTGCGGGCGGCTTTGATCCTGACGGTTTGAGCGCCTGTGCCGCTTTGGCTGACGGGCTAGCCGATATCTCGAAAGAGCGGATTGGGGCAGAGATGCTCAAGCTGCTGGCCGCCCCTGATCCGGGGCCAAGTCTTGGAGCGATGCAGCAAAGCGGTGTGCTGGCGCAGGTTCTTCCCGGCAGTGATCCGAAAGCGTCGTTTCTGGTGATCGCCACCCACCCAATTGACCCGATTCTGCGGCTGGCTGCGCTGGGCGGTGAGGCCCCTGCCGCGTATCTGCGCTTGTCCAAAAGCGATGCGCGTCGGGTTGAGGTGTTGCGCGATGCGGCGACCTCTACGCAGACGCCCGGCGCATTGGGCTACCGGCTTGGCGCGGTGGATGCCGTCGGCGCGCTGCATTTGCGCGCCGCGTTTTTCGAGCAACCGGTCAATCCGGATGACTGCGCCAAAGCAGAAAAAAGCGCGACGCGATCTTTCCCAATCAAAGCCGCTGATCTGATGCCTGCCTATCAGGGCGCTGCGCTGGGCAAACGTTTGAAAGAGATGGAGGAGGCGTGGATCGCCTCTGACTTCACGCTCAGCAAATCAGACCTCATGCGTCTCTAACTTACCGCAAGAAGCCAAATGACCTTTGATCCCCTTCTTCTTTTTGTCTTCTTTGGCCTCTTTTCGCCGGGCCCCAACGTAATCCTTATCACAGCGTCGGCGGCACGGTTTGGCTTTCAGCGCACCCTGCCCCATGTGCTGGGCGTTGCTTTCGGGGTTGGTGTCACATCAGGGCTGACCGGGTATGGTGTCGGCGCTTTGCTGCTTGCCCAACCGGCGCTGACCATTGCGCTGAAAACGCTCGCCAGCCTGTGGATTCTCTATATGGCGTGGAAGCTGTGGAATGCCCGCGCGGCGCAGGCGGACCCCACTCAGGATAAGCCGTTTACCTTTATCGAGGCGGTATTTTTCCAATGGGTGAATCCCAAGGTTTGGGCTGTTGCCCTTAGTGCTATGGCCTATGTCACAACCGCTGAACCCTTGGTTGCTGCCGCCCGCCTTGCCAGCGTATTTTCGGGCATCAACCTGTTCGTCTGCCTTTTCTGGAGCACGACCGGCGCGTTGCTTGCCTACCTTCTGACAAACCCAACCGCTTGGCGCCTCTTCATGCGCGTTATGGCGCTCTTACTGGCCGCTTTCGCACCGTTGGTTTTCTTGTCGCCATAATAGGTCTATATGATGGGAGTAACCGAATAGGCCGCTCCCCCGTGCTTCGTTTTTTTGAACAGCTTGTCGATCCTTATACCCCGTATGAGGAGACCAACACGCCGCCCACGCGGCTGTGGCCGTTCCTGCGCGACTACTGCAAACCCTTCAAAAAAGTATTCGTTTGCGCGGGCCTGATGTCGGTCGTTGTGGCCGCTGTCGAGGTCGCGCTGATCTTCTATATGGGGCGTATCGTTGATCTTCTGGGACAGACGACGCCCGCCGACTTCTGGTCGGAATATGGGCTTGAGCTGATCCTAATTGCCATCGCCATTCTGGTCCTGCGGCCTGCCCTGCAAGCGCTGGATGTGCTTTTGCTGAACAATGCGATTTTGCCGAATTTCGGCACTTTGGTCCGGTGGCGCGCCCATCGCCATGTGCTGCGCCAATCGGTCGGCTGGTTTGAGAATGACTTTGCCGGGCGCATCGCGAACCGCATCATGCAAACGCCCCCTGCTGCGGGCGAAGCGATCTTCCAGATTTTCGACGCGATCTCTTTTGCGCTGGCGTATTTCATAGGCGCTGCGATCCTGTTGATGAACGCCGATCCGCGTTTGGCAGTGCCTTTGGTGATCTGGTTCGGCCTTTACGCGCTGTTGGTGCGTTGGACCATCAGCCGGATCGAGTCAGCGTCCAAAGCCGCATCCGAGGCACGGTCAGAAGTGACTGGCCGCGTTGTCGACAGCTACACCAACATCCACGCCGTCAAGATGTTTGCGCATCATGATCGCGAGATCGACTATGCCTATGAAGCGATTGAGCAGACCCGCACCACCTTCCAGAAAGAGATGCGGATTTACACGATCATGGACATCTCGCTGGTCACGCTCAACGGTCTGCTGATCGTGGGGGTGGTCGGTTGGGCCATCGCGCTTTGGACGCTGGGCAATGCGTCTGTCGGGGTGATCGCGGCGGCCACAGCGCTGACGCTGCGGCTGAACGCCATGACTGGTTGGATCATGTGGGCGCTGTCCTCGTTCTTCCGTAACCTCGGCATTGTCGCCGAAGGGATGGAGACGATTGCCCAACCGATCACGCTTGTCGACGCGCCTGCGGCAAGGCCGTTGGAGTTCAAGAAAGGTCAGATCGAGCTGGTCGATCTGTCCCATCATTATGGTCGTGGCGAAGGTGGGCTGGACCGCCTGACGCTGACGATTAAGCCGGGCGAAAAAATCGGGTTGATCGGGCGCTCCGGTGCTGGAAAATCGACCCTGATCAAACTGCTTTTGCGGTTTTATGACCCCGATAGCGGGCGCGTTCTGATCGACGGTCAGGACATTGCGACCGTGCAACAGGACAGCTTGCGGACGGTCATCGGCACTGTTCAGCAGGAAAGTGCGCTGCTGCATCGGTCGGTGCGCGACAATATCTTGTACGGGCGTCCCGATGCGACCGAAGACGAGATGCTGAAAGCGGCGCGGCAGGCGGAAGCGCATGAGTTCATTCTTGATCTGGAAGATCAGAAAGGCCGCAAAGGCTATGACGCCCATGTCGGGGAACGCGGTGTGAAGCTTTCCGGGGGGCAACGCCAGCGGATCACACTGGCCCGCGCCATTCTGAAAGACGCGCCGATCCTTTTGCTGGATGAGGCAACGAGCGCGCTGGATAGCGAGGTCGAGGCGGAAATTCAGAAGACGCTTTATGGTATGATGGAAGGCAAAACCGTCATCGCCATCGCGCACCGTTTGTCGACGATTTCCCAGATGGACCGCATTCTGGTGCTGGATGACGGCAAAATCGTTGAAGAAGGCGATCACGAAACGCTTCTGGCCAAGCGGGGGCTTTATGACGCGTTCTGGCAGCGGCAATCGGGCGGCTTCATAAACACGCAGGCCGCTGAATGAAAATCTACGATTGGATTGATGCCTTTCAGCCATCCGAAGGGCCGCCGCCGCGCACGCTTTTGCGCTTTTTCCGGTGGGGCCTTTCCGGGGCTTGGCCTGTGATGGGGCTGGCCGCGGTTGTCTCTTCCGTGACCGGGGTGCTGGAGGTTGTCAGCGCGCTTTTCCTCGGTTGGGTGGTGGATGCGGCGCTTAGTGCGCAGCCGGAAACGGTCTTTGCAGACAACCGCAGCCTTCTTCTTTGGGCGCTTTTCTTCTTCCTGTTTCTGCGTCCGCTCTGGGCTGGGGTGGGCGCTTTGATGAGCAATGTTGTCGTCGCTTCCAATCTGGTTCCGCTGGTGAACTCCCGCCTGCATCGTTGGACGCTCGGTCAATCGGTCGGGTTTTTCGACAATGATTTCGCGGGGCGCATCGCACAAAAGCAGATGCAATGCGCGCGGGCAATGTCGGACGTGGCCGTCGAATGTATCAACGTCATGGCCTTCGCACTGGCCTCGCTCATCGGGTCGGCGGTTTTGTTGACGTCCGTCAACTCCACCGTGTCGCTGATCCTAGTTGTCTGGTTGGTCTTCTATATCGGTCTGATTGCTTGGTTCATGCCGCGCATCCGGGTGCTGTCGGCAGCGCGTGCCGGTGCGCGGGCGGTCGTGACAGGCCAGATCGTGGATACGGTCACGAATATCAAAACGGTGAAACTCTTTGCCCATGACGATCACGAAGACCAAGCCGCGCTGGGCGCGATGGCGAACTTCCGCGACAAATCCATCGCTCAGGGTATCTTCTCGGCCAAGTTCCGGCTGTCGCTAATTGCCCTGGCCGGGACGTTGCCCGTGCTGCTGGTCGGCACCTCGCTGCATTTCTGGTCTATCGGGCAGGCAAGCGCAGGGGACATCGCGGCGGCGGGTGCCATCTCAATCCGGCTGGCGCAGATGACCGGGTGGGTTAGTTTCACGCTGCTGGGCATTTACGCAAATATTGGCGAGGTTGAGGATGGGATGCGCACGCTTACACCGCCCCATGAGCTGACCGACCCGGACGCGCCTGCCGTGCTGGAAGATGCCGAAGGCGCCATCGAATTTCGCGATGTGGATTTTGCCTATGGGGGCGATGCAGGCGGGCTTTCTGGTGTTTCCCTCAAGATTGCACCGGGAGAGAAGTTGGGGATTGTTGGTGCCTCTGGCGCCGGGAAATCGACCTTGGTGGCACTGCTTTTGCGGCTCTATGACACCGAAAAAGGCGCTGTTCTGCTGGATGGCCATGATGTGCGGTCGCTGTCACAGCATGATCTGCGCCACAATATTGGGATGGTCACGCAAGAGACGGCGATGTTCAACCGCTCGGCCCGCGACAACATTCTTTACGGTCGTCCCGATGCGGATATGGAGGAGGTCGTTTCAGCCGCAAAGCGCGCCGAAGCGCATGGCTTTATTGAAACGCTGAAGGATCATCTGGGGCGTCCCGGCTATGACGCGCATCTGGGCGAGCGCGGTGTGAAGTTGTCAGGCGGGCAACGTCAGCGGATTGCCCTCGCCCGCGCTATCCTCAAAGACGCGCCTGTTCTGGTGCTGGACGAGGCGACAAGCGCGCTCGATAGCGAGGTCGAGGCCGCGATTCAGGCCGCCTTGGAGCGGGTGATGGAAGGCAAGACCGTACTGGCCATCGCGCACCGTCTCTCCACGCTCAGCCAGATGGACCGCATTATTGTGCTGGATCAGGGCCGCATTGTCGAAGAAGGCACACATGAGACGCTGCTCGCGCAAGAAGGGCTTTACGCGCGCTATTGGGAGCGGCAATCAGGGGGCTTCATCACGGCGAAAGAGGCAGCAGAATGACCCTTGAGATTGTGCGATTGGGCCATCTGGGCGACGGCATCGCGGATGGCCCGGTCTTTGTGCCGCGCACCTTGCCGGGTGAGGTCGTTGATGGCGTGGTGAAAGACGGCGTTTTGGGGGCACCCAAAATCGTCACCCCGTCCGAGCATCGCGTCAAAGCGCCCTGCCGCCACTACAACGCTTGCGGCGGCTGCGCCTTGCAGCATGCGGATGACGCCTTTGTCTCGGACTGGAAGGTCGGTGTTGTGCGGACGGCTTTGGCCGCAAAGAGTCTAGAGGCAGAGATACGGGGGATCGCAACCTCTCCACCCAATGCGCGGCGGCGGGCCAAGCTCTCCGGGCGGCGCACCAAGAAAGGCGCGATTGTGGGCTTTCATGCGCGCGGCTCTGATACGCTGACACCCGTGCCGGATTGCACTGTGCTGAGCCCACGGATTCTGGCGCTTTTGCCTGTGTTAGAGACGCTGACGGTCCAGATCGCGTCGCGCAAGGGGGAGGTGTCTTATACCGTCACCGCAGCAGAGGCCGGGCTAGATCTGGCCGTCGATGGCGCGAAAGAAATGACCGATGCGCTGCGCTTTGACATGGCGCGGTTCGCGCAAGAGGCGCAGTTGGCGCGGCTTAGCTGGCATGGCGAGCTACTGCTGACCCTTGCCGCGCCGACGCAACAGTTTGGCGATGTAAGCATCACGCCGCCGCCGGGTGCATTCCTGCAAGCGACCAAACATGGCGAGGAAACTTTGCTGGCCGCCGTCGAAGAGGCCACGAAAGGCGCGAAGTCTATCCTTGATCTCTTTGCAGGCTGCGGGACATTCGCGCTACCCCTCGCCCGTCGTGCGCCGGTTCATGCCATTGAAGCTGTGCCTGACATGATGGAAGCACTGGATGCGGGTTGGCGGATGTCCCAAGGGCTCAAGAAAGTGACGACTGAGACGCGTGATCTCTATCGCCGTCCCTTGGACGCCGAAGAGCTGGCTTCGTTTGATGCGGTCGTGATCGACCCACCGCGCGCCGGCGCTGAAGCCCAGTCAGAGCACTTAACCGGCTCTAAAGTGGCGCAAATTGCGTTTGTGTCGTGCAATCCGGTGACTTTTGCCCGTGATGCGAAAATACTCGTCGATGGCGGATATCGCCTGAATTGGGTCACAGTCGTCGATCAATTCCGCTGGTCCCCCCATGTGGAGCTTGCAGCCAGCTTCACCCGCACCGATATGAGCGTCTAAGGAAAAACGAGGGACGTCCATAATGCGCGCACAACTTGAAGCCTTTTTGGAACGTCCCGTCGTGCGCAACGGGATCATCGGCGTGATTCTGTTCAACGCGGTCCTGTTGGGGATGGAGACATCCAAGCCGCTGATGGCGTCATTCGGACCGCTGATTCTTGCGTTGGATAAACTCTGCCTTGGCATTTTCGTGGTCGAGCTGGTCCTGAAGCTGATCGCCTATGGCGGGCGTTTCTTCAGGTCAGGCTGGAACCTTTTCGATTTCGCGATTGTCGCGGTATCATTGGTGCCTGCCACGCAAGGCTTCTCGGTCCTGCGGGCACTCCGCATCTTGCGGGTGTTGCGGGTTATCTCGGCAGCGCCACGCTTGCGCCGGGTGGTCGAAGGGTTTGTGACCGCCCTGCCCGGCATGGGGTCGGTCTTTTTGTTGATGGGCATCATCTTTTACATCGGCGCCGTTATGGCGACCAAGCTGTTTGGAAACCAATTCCCCGAATGGTTCGGCAGCTTGGGGGCGTCGGCTTATTCGCTGTTCCAAATCATGACGCTGGAAAGCTGGTCGATGGGCATCGTGCGCCCGGTGATGGAGGTCTACCCCCACGCCTGGTTGTTCTTTGTGCCATTCATCATGGTGACGACCTTCGCTGTGGTGAACTTGCTGGTCGGTTTGATTGTGAACTCGATGCAGGATGCCCACGCGGTTGAGGAAAACGAGCGCACGGATGCCTATCGTGACAAGGTCCTGGCGCGGCTTGAAGCGATCGAAAAGCGGTTGGATAAATCCTAGTCCCGCGCCTTGTTTTGCTGTATGCGAAAGGCAAAACAAAGAACATATGGGCACGGGCAGATAATGCGCTTTTTGAAACTCATCCTTGTGATGACGGTGTTGGTCATGCTTGCCGCGTGCGCACCTTCTAAGTTCAAGACCTACAACGGTCCTGAAGTGACGCGGATCTTCGTTTATAAAGAACGGCGTGAGATGTTCCTCATGCATAATGATACGATTCTGAAGAAGTATAATTTCGATCTTGGTTTTGCGCCGGAAGGTGACAAGAAGATCGAAGGCGACGGCAAGACGCCCGAGGGCAACTACACGATTGATCGCCGCAATCCCAACAGCCGGTTCCACCTGTCAATCGGGATCGACTACCCGAATGCCGAAGATCGCCTCGAGGCGTTCTTGCTGGGTGAAAAGCCTGGTGGCGACATTTTCATCCACGGACGTGGCCCCGAAATTAAAAACCCCAGATCCGATTGGACCTGGGGTTGTATCGCGGTTACCGACAAAGAGATGGAAGATATCTACGCGATGGTGCCGAACGGAACGCCGATCACCATTCTACCTTAACCGCGTGCGGACGGGCCTTGATTTGCGGGTGGATTGGGTGTGACCACAGGCGCGGAACGTCCCGGATTGCCCATCACGAGTGTCCACCAGATTTTGCCGTTAGGCTCTTGGAACCAGGCAAAGCCAAGATCGCGTGCGTTGGGATCGACGATCGTGCGACGGGTATCGGGTTGCTGCATCCAGGCGGCCAGCGTGTCGAGATCGCTTTCATAGGTCTCCGAGATATTCTCGCCGACCAGCGCACCGGTGTAGCCGACGCGGCGGACACGGTCCAAAGGTGACGACCCGTCAGAGCCAAAGTGCCACGGGCGGTTTTGCACGGACATATCGCGGGCATGGGTTGCAGCGGCGGCGTTAAGCTGGGCGTTCAGCTCGACGGGGCCGACATTTGCGTTCTGGCGGATCACATTGATCGAATCGAGAACGCGGAACTGGATACGATTGCTTTCGCGTGCGGTAATCTTGAAGTTTCCGCGCCGGTCCTGTGCACCGACTGACGTCCCGCTGGGGGGTGTGCATGCTGACAGCACAAAAAGAGACGAGACCAAAATAAGTGTAAGACGCAACATTTGCCCACCTGACCGAAGTTTCCGGCAATCCCTATCGCAAGGCCGTTGCAGATCAAACCCGGTTTCATTTGAAATCGGCGATCTAACGCTTCTTTGATTTGCGACTGCGGCTTTCCGGTCATATGTCTGCATCAATTAACCGTGAAGATGGAGTTATCTGATGGCTAAGTCATTTGACCGCCGCGCATTCCTCGCGACCAGCGCTGCCGCTCTGGGTGCCGGGGCCGTTCCGGCAGTTGCGCAAACCGAAAACACCACGCAGATGGAAGAGCCGGTCGAGATCGTGCGCCGCAACATCTCGTCGTTCCGGTCGCTGGATTGGCGCCCCTATTTCAGCAATCTCAGAGGTGGGGCCTGCCTTGTGGACACGACCTCTCGGGCGCTGCATTACTGGTCCGAGGATCAGTCGATTTATAAGCTTTACCCGACATCGGTGCCGCTGACCGATGATCTGACCCGGACTGGCCGCACCAGTGTTGTGCGCAAGGTCGAAGGCCCCAGTTGGCGTCCGACACCGTCGATGAAGAAGCGTAATCCCGAATGGCCTGACTTCGTTGGTCCGGGCCCCGATAACCCACTTGGCACCCATGCGCTTTACCTGTCCTGGACCTATTACCGGATCCACGGCACGCATGACACGCGCAAGATCGGGCGTCGGTCTTCGAACGGATGCATTGGCCTCTACAACGAGCATATCCAAGAGCTTTACGCGCTGACCGGCGTCGGCACGCAAGTGTTGCTTATTTGACGACATCTCTGTGTTCTGGGCAGGAAGATGGCCAAGATGCGTTTGCATTTGGCAAAACTTCCTGCTTAGAAGACTTTACGAGGTACAGTCTTGGGTGCCTGCACGTCCTCAATGAACAACGTGCTCAGGCAATATCTGGAGGTTAACATGAAGAAACTTGTTCTCGCCGCTGCGTTTACCGCTGCTGCTTCCACCGCTTATGCAGGTGCAATGTCGGATCCCATCGTGGAGCCCGAAGTTATCGTTGAAGAGCAGTCCGGCACTTCGTCCGGTGGTGTTATCATCGGTCTGCTGCTGCTGGCCGTTCTGGCCGCTGCTGCGTCCAACTAAGTTTAGTTACATACAAATTAAAAAGGCGGTGGAGCAATTCACCGCCTTTTTTCTTGTCTGCATGTTGGGTTCGGCGTTCAGCCCCGGCTCAGCCAGCCTGCCAGATTGTCGTCAATCACTGACGAAAGCGCTTCGATATGTGCGTCATCGTCGTTGAGGCAGGGAATATAGGTAAATTCTTCGCCGCCAGCTTCCTCAAAGCTCTCTTTGATCTCTTCGTTGATCTCTTCCAGCGTTTCGATGCAATCGGCTGAGAAGGCAGGCGCGCAGACGGCGATCTTCTTCTTGCCCTCTTCTGCAAGGCGCGCGACCTCTTCGACAGTATAGGGTTTCAGCCATTCTTCGGGGCCAAACCGGCTTTGGAAGGTTGTCTTGATCTCGGTATCCGCCCAGCCCAGACGCTCTTTCAAAAGGCGCGTCGTTTTCTGGCATTGGCAGTGATAGGGATCGCCCTCCATCAGATAGCGCTTGGGAACACCGTGATAGGAGCAGACCAGAATATCGGGTTTGCTGTCCATCTCGGCATAAGTCCGCTCAATGGATTGGGCGAGCGCGTCGATGTATTTCGGATTGTCGAAATAGGCAGGCACGGTGCGCACGGCAGGCTGCCATTTTTCATGGGTGAGCGAGCGGAAAAATTCGTCATTCGCCGTGGCCGAGGTGGCCCCTGCATAATGCGGATAAAGCGGGAAAAACAGAATGCGCTGGCACCCGGCTTCACGCATCGCACGCACCTTGGATTTGGTCGATGGATTGCCATAGCGCATGCAGAAATCGACCATGACCTGATCGCCATAGCGGTCATGCATCGCCTCTTTGATTTTGGCGGTCTGATCCTTGGTGATCGTCATCAGCGGGCTTTCCCCCGCTTCGTGGTTCCAGATCGATTTATACGCAGCACCGGATGAAAACGGGCGCTTGGTCAGGATGATAAGCTGCAAAAGCGGCTGCCAGATCCAGGGCGAATAGTCGATCACGCGGCGGTCCGACAGAAACTCGTTCAGATACCGGCGCATGGACCAATAGTCGTAATTATCCGGCGTGCCGAGATTGGCCAGCAGGATGCCCGTGCGCGCGGGTGGCACTTTGGGGTGGTCCGCATCTGCATGGATGGGGCATTTCGCCTCCATCGGAGCAAGGTCGGTCAAGGCCGCGCTGGATTTGGCATCAAGCATCATGAAGTTCCGATATCAGATAAGAATATAAGTGTGCAGTTAATTAGTTATACGGGGTCGTCAATCATTTGGATGACTCAGGCGGATCATCTGCGGGGATTTCGACCGTTCCCAGGGCTTCGGCCAAGCGGTACTGTGCCGATCCGGGGCGCAAAGGCTTTTGCTGGCTGTCATCCGGGGACCAGCCCGACAGGAAAATCAGCTCGAATGTGGCGGTAATCCGATCATTCTCGGCGGGGAAATGGGTTTGATAAAGGCGCTGGGCCTCTAACAGAACGTCGCGACGTAGGGGCGCGCGATCGCGCATCGCAAGGGCGTTCGTCTCGCCCATGCGCCGCAAGTCCTGCATCAGATGCAGGGCAGACTCATAGGACACGCGCACAGGCGTCGTATCGGCAACAGGAAGCGCGAGGCCCGCGCGTTGCAGAAGGCCACCAAGATCGCGGACCTCTCCCATCGGTGCGACGCGCGGTGACAGACCGCCGCGCAACGCAGTCTCGGCCTGCGCAAGCACGCTGCGCAGCTCGTTCAGGGTCTGACCCCCAAGACAGACACCAAGAAAAAGCCCGTCTGGTTTCAACGCACGGCGGCATTGCACAAGCTGGCCCACCGGATCGTTCGCCCAATGCAACGCCATCGCGTGGATCACCAGATCATACGTGCCGACTTGCAGATCGAGCGTCTCGGTGTCTGCAATGATGCGCGCGCCGGGCATCTGATCTTCCCAAAACTGCGGAAAACCGGTGACCACGGCGATATTGGTAAACGTCCTGTTAACCTCTTGCAGTCTTTCATGGAGCTCATCTGCCGCCTGTGCATGCAGGAACAGATCATCCGGGTTTTGCACGCGGGCGCGGTGTTTGAGAAGCGCGGCTCTGTCGGTGAGGATCGGGGCATTGGTCATGCCAAGCTATGTAGAAGGGACCTGACATGATGCAAAGCGTGTTGCGCCTGTTATATCCGCCGCAATGCCTGACCTGCGATGCGCTGGTTGAGCAAGAGCATGCGCTTTGTGCCGATTGCTGGCAGGGCGCGCATTTCATTACCGGGCTGGTCTGCGATTGCTGCGGTGTGCCTTTACCCGGCGAAGAAACCGAAGAGGTTCTCTGCGATGATTGCATGGTTATCGCCCGACCATGGACCCGCGGGCGCGCTGCGTTTCTTTATTCGGAGACGGGGCGCAAGTTGGTTTTGGCCTTGAAACATGGTGACAGGACCGACCTTGCGCCGCCTGCGGCCCGTTGGCTGGCGCAGGCGGCAAGCGACTTGATCTCTGATAAAACCCTGCTCATCCCGGTGCCGCTGCATTGGCGTAGGCGCGTCCATCGGCGCTATAACCAATCGGCTGAGATGGCGCGCGCCTTGGCGCAAGTGACCGGCGCACCCTACCGCCCCGACATGCTGGAGCGACGAACGGTTACCCGGTCTCTGGACGGTCTGACCCGCGAGGCGCGATTCGAGGTGCTGAGCGGGACCATTGAGGTCCAGCGTGGTAAAGAGGTCGAGGTCGCCGGAAAGGACGTGCTTTTGATCGACGATGTCATGACCTCTGGGGCCACATTGGCAGCCTGTGCCGAGGCGTTGAATGGGGCCGGGGCGGCGAACGTTAATGTCGCAGTTCTGGCACGCGTTGCAAAAGAGACCTAGATGTCTAGGGTCGCGCCGGAAAAGGGCGCGGGACTGAAAAGGACATTTTTGATGCAACCGATTGAGATTTACACATCCCCTCTGTGCGGTTTTTGCCATGCGGCCAAGCGGCTCTTGAAGCAAAAGGGTGCAAGTTTTTCCGAGATCGACGTGCTGCGCGATCCAGCCAAGAAGCCCGAAATGATCAAGCGCGCCAATGGTGGGCGGACCGTGCCGCAGATTTTCATCGGGGATGTGCATGTCGGTGGATGTGATGACCTCTACGCGTTGGAGCGGGCTGGCAAATTGGACGCCCTGCTTGCCGCGTAGATGCTTAAAACGGCTCTGATACAGCTAAATTCGGGCGATACGCCTTCTGAAAACCTGCCCGTCACGCAAGACTTTATCGCCGAAGCCGCCGGAGACGGCGCGCAGTTTGTCCTGACGCCTGAGGTGACAAATTGCGTCTCTGCCTCGCGGGCGCATCAGCTGGAGGTCCTGCAGACCGAAGCCGAGGATCAGACCCTGGCGGCGCTCCGCGCGCAGGCGGATGCGCTGGGTATCTGGCTGCTGATCGGCTCGCTGGCGCTCAAGACGGATGACCCGGATGGTCGCTTTGCCAACCGGTCTTTTCTGATCGGCCCCGATGGCGGAATCGTCGCGCGCTACGATAAAATGCACATGTTTGATGTGACCGTGTCCCAGAAAGAGACTTATCGCGAATCGAAAGGCTATCGACCAGGGGAGACCGCGGTGATTGCAGAGGTAGAAGGCGCGAAAATTGGCCTCTCGATCTGCTACGATATCCGCTTCCCTTATCTTTACCGCGCCTTGGCGCAGAGCGGCGCGCAGGTTCTCACCGCTCCGTCTGCCTTTTCAACCGCCACGGGCCCCGCTCATTGGGAGCCACTTTTGAAAGCCCGCGCGATCGAGACGGGCAGCTTCGTTCTCGCCCCAGCCCAAACAGGGCTCCACGCCGCCACCACAGGCAAAGCGCGCGAAACCTACGGGCATTCGCTGGCAATCTCGCCTTGGGGTGAAATATTGTGCGACGGCGGTAAAGCGCCCGGTATATCGCTGATCTCGCTAGACTTTTCCCAGGTACAGGCGGTAAGAAACAGCATCCCGTCCCTAACCCATACACGCACCTTTACAGGTCCATGATGAGTGACAAAAGCGATCCCCTGGCTATTGCCTTGTTCAGTGAGATTCTGATGGCAGAGCAACTGACGCGGAACCGCATTTCGCGGGTCCTGCCAAAGGGTATGGAGCTGTCGCATTTTTCGGTGCTGAACCATTTGGCGCATGTGGGGGGGGAACGTTCGCCGGCTCAACTTGCCAAAGCCTTTCACCTGACGCGTGGGGCGATGACCAACACGCTCAACAAGCTGGAATGGGCAGGCTATGTGCATATTCGCCCCGATTGGGACGATGCGCGGCGCAAGATGGTGGCGATCAGCCCGTCTGGGCGGGCCGCGCGGGATGCCGCGCTTGATATTATCTCGCCACTGATTGCCGATGCAGTGCGCGATCTTGGCTCCGAGAAGGTGCGCGCGACGGTGCCGGTCTTGCGCGCGCTTCGGAACAATCTGGCGGGCGAAGACTAGGGCTTTACGCTGGCCGTCACGTAATTCACGCTCAGGTCACGGTCCGACAGAGACCAAGTCCAGCCAACAGGATTAAAGACGAAACCTTTGCGGTCCACCGGATCAAGCCCGGCTTTCGTCAGCAGATCAAACAGCTCGTCCGGAGTGATAAACTTCGACCATTCATGAGTGCCTTTGGGCAGCCAGCGCATCACATGCTCAGCCCCGATGATCGCGACCATAAAGCTCTTGGGATTGCGGTTCAGCGTCGAGCAGAGGTGCAGCCCGCCGGGCTTCAAGAGCATCTGGCATGCGGTCACATAGGCCAGCGGGTCCGCGACATGCTCGACCACCTCCATGTTCAGCACGACATCAAACTGCTCCCCCGCTTCGGCAAGCGCTTCGGCCGTGGTGTGACGATAGTCGATCTCAAGCCCGGATTGGACGGCGTGCACTTTCGCAACGGGGATGTTCCCCTCAGCCGCGTCAGCGCCCACGACCGTGGCGCCTAGACGCGCCATCGGTTCTGACAGAAGGCCCCCACCGCAGCCAATATCGAGAATGCGCAGCCCGGCAAATGGGGCCTCGTCATCCAGATCGCGGTCAAATTCGACTGCGATTTGGGACGTGATGTAATCCAGACGACACGGATTGAGCATATGCAAAGGCTTGAACTTCCCGTTCGGATCCCACCATTCGGCAGCCATCGCCTCAAATTTGGCGACTTCCGAGGCATCCACGGTGTTTTGCATCTGGGTCACGTTTCTTTTTCCTGTGCTGGATGGCAGAACCATTTGCTGCGTTATATAGGGACAGTATGGACAAATTCTCTGGCCAAAAGAGCGCAGCTCAATTTCTGTATCCTCCGATTGATCCCTTTGATCAACGGATGTTCGATGTGGGCGACGGCCATCGCATTTATATGGAGCAGTGCGGCAACCCGGAGGGCATTCCGGTCATCGTGCTGCATGGTGGCCCCGGTGGCGGCTGCAGCCCGGCAATGCGGCGTTATTTTGATCCGGCAACCTATCGCGTCATTCTGTTTGATCAGCGCGGATGCGGGCGCTCGAAACCCCATGCGAGCATCAAGGACAACACGACCTGGCATCTGGTTCGCGATATCGAAGCGATCCGCGAGGTGCTTAAGATCGACCGCTGGATCGTTTTTGGCGGAAGTTGGGGTGCGACCTTGGCGCTGGTCTATGCGCAAACCCATCCCGACCGTGCCGCCTATCTCGCGTTGCGCGGCGTCTTTCTGGCGACGCAGGCCGAGTTGGATTGGTTCTATCAAGGTGGCGCAGGTGGCTTCTGGCCTGATCTGTGGCAGCGTTTCGTCGATCTGATCCCCGAGGACGAGCGGTTCGACATGATTGCGGCCTATAACCGGCGGCTCTTTTCCGGTGATCTGATGATGGAGACACGGTATGGCCGCGCTTGGGCCGCGTGGGAGAACGCGCTGGCCTCTATCGACAACACAGGCGCGACCGGGGAAAGCCCTGCGGATTACGCCCGCGCCTTTGCCCGGCTTGAGAACCATTACTTCACGAACAAGGCTTTTCTGGAAGAAGATGGACAAATTCTTAAAAACGCATCGCTTTTAAAGGATATTCCCGGCAAGATTGTGCAAGGGCGATATGATATGATTTGTCCGCCACATTCCGCTTATGCCTTGTCAAAGGCTTGGCCACGTTGTGAAATGAAAATGGTTCCAAAGGCGGGACATGCTTTGTCCGAGCCGGGGATCAGTGCCGAGTTGGTCCGCACGATGGACAGTTTGCGTGACAAGCCCGAGAGGCTTGGTCTGTAACGACTTTTTCTTGGTCGGCGTGTTTTCGCCCGCTACTCTGACCGTCCGAATCAGGTGGACCCCTTTTTGAGCTTGAAACACAGACATATTTCCCGACGGGCTCTTCTGACCTCAGGTGCGCTGGCTGGTGTGCTTGCGGCGACAGGTGTGCCTTTGCACGCGCAGCCCAAGCGTGGCGGTACGTTACGATTAGGCCTGGAAAGTGATGGCATTCAAAGGTGGGATGCGCGCCGGCACTTCGATCCGTTAATGCGCGTGGCAGCGCAGGGCTGCGTGTTTGATTGCCTGACCGAGGTCACAGCGCAAGGCCAGCTGGTCGGTGAGTTGGCGGAAAGCTGGGAAGGCTCTGCGGATGCGACTGTGTGGACGTTCACGCTGCGCTCTGGAGTGACCTTTCACAACGGGCGTCCGTTTGGCGCCGATGACGTTGTCGAAAGCCTCGCTTTTTATAAAAGCGACAAGGATGGTGCGGCGCTCCCGTTTGCCTGCCAGATGGCCGATATTCAAAAGCTGGGCGACCGCAAAGTGCGGATCACGCTGGAAGAGCCGAACGCTGATTTCCCGTTCCTGCTCGCGGATCCGCAGATGCTGATCTATCCCGCACGGCAAATGGGCGAGGCCATTACGCGCGGCATCGGAACCGGGCTTTACCGCGTTGCGCATAAAGACGACGGTATCCTGCGGCTGGAACGTGTCGTGGGTCATTACAAGGATGGCAAGGCAGGCTGGTTCGACGCGGTTGAGCTACATCCGATTTCGGATAGCACAGAACGCATGACAGCCTTGCTGACGGATCAGGTAGACGCCGTCGGAGACGTGCCGTTTGACGCTATTCCTTATCTCAAAGGGCGTGATGACATAGACCTTTCCGTCGCGCGCGGCACGCGTCATATGGTGCTGGACCCGGAAGAAATGGGCGCGCCGCGCGATGTGCTGCGCCAAGAGATTGACCGCGAAGGCATCGTAACCGAGCTGCTCCATGGGTATGGCTCTGTCGCGCAGGATCACCCGATTGGGCCAGGCAACACCTATTATACCGAGATCGAGGTGCCCGCCTCGCAAGGGCCGAAACTTCTGCTCAAGGATTTGTCGCGCGTGTCGTTCCGCGATGGGCGCATGACCGAAGATTGGATGTTCTCGACGCTCAAGCACCCTGACACTCCGCGTTTCAAGGCGCTTTTGAAGGAAGCGCGCGCGACGACGGACAGCAAGCGCCGCGGCGAGATTTACGCAGAGATGCAAAGGATCACTGCCGAGGAAGGCGTCGAGGTCATCCCGGCTTTCGCCGATTATGTGGACGCGCATCGCAAGACATTGGCCCATCCCGAAACGCTGGGCACGTTGGCGGCTCTGGATAGCAGCCGGATCGCAGAACGGTGGTGGTTCGCCTAAGGGCTTGCAGACTCGGTCGCGGCTCCGTATATGCAGATCAACAGCGGCGCGCTGGG
Organism: Cognatishimia sp. MH4019; assembly: GCF_020177595.1. Taxonomy (GTDB): domain Bacteria; phylum Pseudomonadota; class Alphaproteobacteria; order Rhodobacterales; family Rhodobacteraceae; genus JAHTBL01. The sequence continues at coordinate 507,494 of NZ_JAHTBL010000002.1, forward strand.
GTCCAAACCTGACGCTCCACCGGAAATCGTAACGGGCCGCGCGCCCGTTTTTTTGTGCTTACTCGAGACCTGATAATGTCTGATCTGATCGCCAAAGCCGCCATCGACAAACGTATGGCCGAAATCCTGACCCCCGTGATCGAGGGTCTGGGGTTCGAGCTTGTGCGCGTCCGTTTGATGAGCGGCAAGGAAAGCACGCTGCAACTGATGGTGCAGCGCCCTGATGGCGCGATCGAGGTTGATGAATGTGCGCAGATCAGCACGGCCGTGTCGGCTGTGCTGGACGTCGAAGATCCGATTTTGGACGCCTACACGCTTGAAGTCTCCAGCCCCGGCATCGACCGCCCCCTGACCCGGCTCAAGGATTTTGACCAGTGGGAAGGCTATGAGGCCAAGATCGAAACGACCGAGCTGATCGACGGACGCCGCCGCTTCAAGGGCGAGCTGGCCGGGATCGACGGTGATGAGGTTCTCATCAACATCCCCGAAGGCACCATCGGTCTGCAGTTTGACTGGCTGTCGGACGCGAAACTTGTGCTGACCGATGATCTGATTAAAGAGATGCTCAAGCAGCGCAAAGCCGCGGGCATCGTGAATGAAGACGACTTCGACGCAATCGAAGAAGAAACCCAGACCGAAGGGTCCAAGGAGGACTGACAATGGCGATCACTTCCGCAAACCAGCTGGAACTGCTCCAAACTGCCGAGGCCGTGGCCCGTGAAAAGATGATCGACCCCGCGCTGGTGGTCGAAGCGATGGAAGAAAGCCTCGCCCGTGCGGCGAAGTCGCGTTACGGCAGCGAAATGGACATCCGCGTGTCCATCGACCGCAAGACCGGTCGCGCGACCTTTACCCGCGTGCGCACTGTGGTCGAGGATGAAGAGCTTGAGAATTATCAGGCCGAAATGACCGTCGAGCAGGCCAAACAATATCTGGATGCGCCTGCCGTTGGTGACACCTTCGTTGAGGAAGTTCCCCCGGTTGAGATGGGCCGTATCGCCGCGCAATCTGCCAAGCAGGTCATCCTGCAGAAGGTTCGCGAAGCAGAACGCGATCGCCAGTTCGAAGAGTTCAAAGACCGCGCCGGCACGATCATCAACGGTCAGGTCAAGCGCGAAGAGTATGGCAATGTTATCGTCGATGTGGGCAGCGGCGAAGCTGTTCTGCGCCGCAACGAAAAGATCGGCCGCGAAAGCTATCGCCCGAACGACCGTATCCGCTGCTACATCAAGGATGTGCGCCGCGAAGTGCGCGGCCCGCAGATTTTCCTGAGCCGCACCGCGCCGGAATTCATGGCCGAGCTTTTCAAGATGGAAGTGCCGGAGATTTACGACGGCATTATCGAGATCAAAGCGGTGGCCCGTGACCCCGGCTCGCGCGCGAAGATCGCTGTCATCAGCTATGATGGCTCGATTGACCCTGTCGGTGCTTGCGTTGGTATGCGTGGTAGCCGTGTGCAGGCCGTCGTGAACGAGCTTCAGGGCGAGAAGATCGACATCATTCCGTGGAACGAAGACCAGCCGACCTTCCTCGTGAACGCGTTGCAGCCTGCCGAGGTGACCAAGGTGGTTCTGGATGAAGAGGCCGAGCGCATTGAAGTTGTTGTGCCGGACGAGCAGCTGAGCCTCGCCATCGGTCGCCGTGGTCAGAACGTGCGTCTTGCCTCGCAGCTGACCGGTCTGGATATCGACATCATGACTGAGGAAGAAGAAAGCGCGCGTCGTCAGGCCGAGTTTGAACAGCGCACCAAGCTGTTCATGGATACGCTCGATCTGGACGAGTTCTTCGCCCAGCTTCTGGTCTCCGAAGGCTTCACGTCGCTTGAAGAAGTGGCCTATGTCGAGGTGGACGAACTACTGGTCATCGACGGTGTGGACGAAGACACGGCCAGCGAATTGCAGGCCCGTGCCCGCGACCATCTGGAAGCCCAGAACGCCAAGGCGCTTGAGAACGCAAAAGCGCTGGGCGTCGAGGACAGCCTTATTGCATTCGAGGGGCTCTCTCCCCAAATGGTAGAGGCATTGGCCGAAGATGGCGTGAAAACGCTGGAAGACTTCGCGACCTGTGCCGACTGGGAGCTGGCCGGTGGCTGGACGACCGTCGATGGTCAGCGTGTCAAGGATGATGGCGTGCTTGAAAAGTTCGATGTCTCTTTGGAAGAAGCTCAGAATATGGTGATGACCGCACGGGTTATGCTGGGCTGGGTGGATCCCGAAGATCTGGTCGCTGATCAGGCTGCGGCGGAAGCCGAAGCAGACGGCGAAACCACCGAGGAGGCCGAGGCCTGATCGCAGGCCTCGGGGTCTGGCGATGGGTCGCGGTGGTCGCGATAAGGATCGAAGCGAGGCGGAGCGCAAATGCATCGCCACGGGAGAGGTCCAGCCAAAGGACGGGCTGATCCGATTTGTGGTCGGCCCGGACACGCAGATCGTGGCAGACGTTCTGGAGAAACTGCCCGGTCGCGGTATCTGGGTATCGGCCAATCGCGATGCGTTAGAGACCGCGATCAAGAAGGGCCTGTTTGCCCGTGGGGCCAAACAAGCGGTGCAGGTGCCTGACGATCTGCTGGAACAGGTCGAACGGCAATTGGCTGCGCGCGTGGTCAATCTGGTCGCGTTGGCGCGTAAATCCGGTGCTGCGGTCTGTGGGTTTGAGAAGGTTAAAGGCATGCTCGCCGATGGGCGTGCCAAGGTTTTGCTTCAGGCCAGCGACGGCTCGGAGCGGGGCAAGACGAAATTGTGGACGCCCGAAGGCGGACGCTATTTTGGCGTTTTGACTGCGTCAGAATTGGGTTTGGCATTTGGGCGGCAAAGTGTGATACATAGCGCGCTCTCGGCTGGTGGACTCGCGACACGTGTTGTAGAGGAAGCCTCAAAGCTGAAAGGCGTCCGAGAGACAGCCGCCATTTATGACGGCGAGAAAGACGGCGAACTGCGCCGGAAAGGTAAGACTGCTAGATGAGCGAAGACGACGGCAAAAAGACACTTGGTCTGCGTGGCGGGGCCCGTCCGGGCAACGTAAAGCAAAGCTTTAGCCACGGACGCACGAAGAATGTCGTGGTGGAAACCAAACGCAAACGCGTTGTGGTGCCCAAGCCGGGTGCGGGAAATGCACCAGCTCCGACCGTTGGGGGGGATCCCTCCCGGCGCCCTGCGGGTATTTCCGACAACGAGATGGACCGCCGCTTGAAGGCGCTGCAAGCCGCCAAGGCGCGCGAAGCCGAAGACGCGGCCAAGCGTGAAGCGGCTGAGAAAGAGCGCGCGGAAGAGCGTGCCCGCCGCCGCGAGGAAGCGGAAGCCAAAGAGCGTGAAGAGCAAGAGCGCGCCGAGCGTGCCAAAGCCCGCGCCGAAGAAGACGAGCGTAAGAAGCGCGAAGTGGAAGAGGCCGCCAAGCTGGCCGCCGCCGCTCCGCCCCCTGCCGAGGACGCGCCGCGCGGCAAGTCTGCTGCAGCACCCGCTCGCAAGGCCCCTGCGCGTGAAGAGCCTCAGAAGGCGAACCGCAACAAAGGACGCGAAGACAATCGTCGTTCTGGAAAACTGACGCTGAATCAGGCGCTGTCTGGTGGCGAAGGTGGGCGGCAACGCTCCATGGCGGCGATGAAGCGCAAGCAAGACCGCGCCCGCGCGAAAGCGATGGGTGGCACGGTCGAGCGTGAAAAGGTTGTGCGCGATGTGCAGCTGCCCGAATCTATCGTGGTTCAGGAGCTTGCCAACCGTATGGCGGAACGTGTTGCTGATGTCGTCAAATCGCTGATGACCAACGGCATCATGGCGACGCAGAACCAGGCGATTGATGCCGACACTGCCGAGCTGATCATTGAAGAGTTCGGCCACAAGGTCGTGCGCGTCTCGGATGCCGATGTCGAGGATGTCATCACGCAGATTGAAGACGACGAGAAAGACCTCGAAGCGCGGCCCCCGGTCATCACCGTTATGGGTCACGTTGACCACGGCAAAACCTCGCTTCTGGACGCGATCCGCAATGCGAAGGTTGTCTCTGGCGAGGCAGGCGGGATCACGCAGCACATTGGTGCGTATCAGGTTGACCAGGACGGCACGAAGCTGACTTTCCTTGATACACCCGGCCACGCGGCGTTTACGTCGATGCGGGCACGTGGTGCACAAGTGACTGATATCGTTGTGCTTGTTGTAGCTGCGGATGACGCGGTGATGCCGCAGACGATTGAGGCGATCAACCACGCGAAAGCGGCGCAAGTGCCGATGATCGTGGCGATCAACAAGATCGACCGCCCGGCCGCTGACCCCAACAAGGTCCGCACCGACCTTCTGCAACACGAGGTGATCGTGGAGCAGATGTCAGGTGAAGTGCAGGATGTTGAGGTTTCGGCCATCAACGGCACGGGTCTTGAGCAACTGCTCGAAGCGATCTCGCTGCAGTCGGAACTGCTGGAGTTGAAAGCTAACCCCAATCGCTCTGCCATGGGTGCGGTGATCGAGGCTCAGCTTGACGTGGGCCGCGGCCCCGTTGCGACGGTTCTGGTGCAAAACGGCACGCTCAAGAAGGGCGATATCTTCGTCGTGGGCGAGCAGTGGGGCAAGGTCCGCGCGTTGATCAACGATCAAGGTGACCGTGTTGATGAGGCTGGTCCGTCTGTTCCGGTTGAGGTGCTTGGCCTGAATGGCACGCCCGAAGCAGGTGATGTTCTGAACGTCGTGGACACCGAAGCTCAAGCCCGCGAGATCGCCGAATATCGCGAGAAAGCCGCGAAAGAGAAACGCGCCGCCGCTGGTGCTGCGACCTCTCTTGAGCAGCTGATGGCGAAAGCCAAGGAAGACGAGAACGTCACCGAAATGCCGATCCTCGTGAAGGCAGACGTGCAAGGTTCGTCCGAGGCGATCGTTCAGGCGATGGAAAAGATCGGCAACGACGAGGTGCGCGTGCGCGTGCTCCACTCCGGTGTGGGCGCGATCACCGAGACGGATATCGGTCTGGCCGAAGCCTCTGGCGCGCCGGTCTTCGGGTTCAACGTGCGTGCGAACGCCTCCGCCCGGAACACTGCCAACCAGAAGGGTGTCGAGATTCGCTATTACTCGGTGATCTACGACCTTGTGGACGACGTGAAAGCCGCCGCCAGCGGCCTGCTGAGCGCCGAAATCCGCGAGAACTTCATCGGGTATGCCGAGATCAAGGAAGTCTTCAAAGTTACGGGCGTCGGCAAGGTTGCTGGTTGTCTGGTCACTGAAGGCGTCGCGCGCCGCTCTGCCGGGGTGCGTTTGCTGCGTGACAACGTGGTGATCCACGAAGGTACGCTGAAGACGCTCAAGCGTTTCAAGGACGAGGTTGCCGAAGTGCAGTCTGGTCAGGAATGCGGCATGGCCTTTGAGAATTACGACGATATCCGCCCGCAGGATGTCATCGAGATTTTCGAGCGCGAAGAGGTCGAGCGCACGCTCGACTGATCCTCTACCGATATGACACGAAAAAAGGGACGGTCGCTTGGCCGTCCCTTTTCCTTTGATACGAGGGTCTTCTTACTGGATACGAGGCCTAATTGGTCAAACGGGCATTCCGGTGAATGTGCGGTCGCCCACACGAACAAGGATCTTCCCGCAGGACAGCGCACGCACAAAGGTTCCTTGCACGGACACGCAACTGCCCAAAGTAATGGTCTTCAGCATCTCAAATCCTCCCCAGAGCTTGGTGCTAGTACAACCGTAGCGAAACAGCATTTATAAATCACTCGAAAAGTGTGCAAATTGTGTCTATTCCCGCTCGAAATTGAGGCAAGAATGCTCTTTCTAAAGCCAATCCCGCAGTATCGGGATCAACGGGAGGTCCGCGGCGGGCATTGGATAGCTCTTTAAATCCTGAGGTTTCACCCATTTGAGCGCCTGATTCTCTCGGGATTGTGGCGTGCCGTCCCATTTGCGGCAGGCAAAGAGCGGCATCAGCAGGTGAAACGTGTCATAAGAATGGCTGGCGAATGTCAGCGGGGCCAGACAGCTTTCCCACGTGTTGATCCCCAGTTCTTCCTCAAGCTCGCGGATCAGGGCGTGCTCTGGCGTTTCGCCCGCCTCGACCTTGCCACCGGGAAATTCCCACAGCCCCGCCATGGATTTGCCTTCCGGGCGCTGGGCCAACAGCACGCGTCCGTCGGGATCAATCAGCGCAACGGCTGAGACAAGGACGGTTTTCACGACCGATAATCCGCGTTGATGGTGATGTAGCCATGGGTCAGATCGCAGGTCCAAACCGTGGCCGAGGATTGTCCCATACCCAGATCGGCACAGATCACGAGGTTGTCGTTCTTCATATACGCCGCGCCGACGTCTTCCTTGTAATCAGGACTGACCCAGCCGTTTTCGGCGACCTGAATATCGCCGAACGCGATGCTCAGCCTGTCACGGTCCGCCGCGGCGCCGGATTTGCCGACCGCCATGACGATACGACCCCAATTTGGATCCTCTCCGGCCAAAGCCGTCTTCACGAGGGGCGAGTTGGCGATAGAAAAACCGACTTTCCTGGCGTCTTCATCGCTTTCAGCGCCTTTAACGCGGATCTCGACAAATTTTGTGGCCCCTTCGCCATCTTTGACAACCTGATGCGCCAGATCGAGCATTACGTCATAAAGGGCTGCCCGGAAGGCCACGCTTGTGCAGTTCACCTCAACCCCGGATGCGCCAGTGGCTGCCATCAGAACTGAATCGGAAGTGGATGTGTCGCTGTCTACGGTGATGCAGTTAAAAGTCGTGTCAGACACGTCGCGTACCATCCGTTGCAGGTCGCCTTGTGGGATTTTCGCATCGGTGAAGATGTAGACCAGCATCGTCGCCATATCTGGTGCAATCATGCCAGAGCCTTTGGCGATACCAACGATTTTGATGATTTCACCGTCGATAACCAGCTCGTCCACAGCGCCTTTTGCAAACGTGTCCGTTGTGCGGATCGCGTCGGCTGCGGCGGCGATGCCGTCGGGGGAAAGCCCGTCTTTCAACGTCTTGAGGCTGTCGATGATCTTTGCGTGCGGCAGCGGTTCACCAATCACGCCGGTCGAAGCCGTGTAGACCCTGCGCTGGGGGATATCGAGGATATCCGCCACTGCTTGGGTAATCGCCTCAACCGATTTCTTACCATTGCTGCCGGTAAAGGCATTGGCATTGCCGGAGTTGACCAGAAATGCTGCCCCTTCATCAGGCAGCGATTTCAGCTTGGCCTGACAATCCAGCACCGGAGCCGCCCGCGTCGCAGACTTGGTAAACACCCCCGCCACTGTTGTGCCGGGGGCCAGTTCAACCAACATGACGTCATCGCGCCCTTCGTAGCGCACACCGGCAGCCACAGTGGCAAAGCGCGCGCCAGCGATTTCGGGTAGGGACGGAAACCGCTTTGGAGTGAGGGGCGACACGGTCATGGTTACTTACTCCGACAAAAGGTCCGCATTGCGCAGGATGCTGGCGTCAATCTCTCCCAGATCGGGGAGGGTGACCTCGGCGGCCTCGGTCAATTCGGTGATGTGGGTCTCCAGTGCGACCTGTTGCAGTTCGGCGGTCAGCTCTTCGCGCACGTCGTCAAGGGTAGGCGCGTCTTTCAGACGGCTTTCGTCCAGTTTGATCACGTGCCAGCCAAACTGTGTTTGAACCGGCGCCGAAATCGCGCCGTCTTCAAGACCGATGACCGCGTCCTCGAAAGGTTTGACCATCATGCCGGGGCCGAACCAGCCCAAGCTGCCGCCGCCGGGGCCAGAGGGGCCGGTCGACTTCTCCTTGGCAAGCTCAGCAAAATCCGCACCACCTTCCAGCTCGGTCACCAGTGCCAGCGCCTCTTCTTCAGTCTCGACAAGGATATGCGACGCGTTGAACTCTTTTTCAGGCTCAACAGAGGCGTATTTCTCTTCATAGAGCGATTGCAGCATCTCATCGGTTACGGCGTCTGCGATAAATTCATTGATCGCCACACCGGCCATTGCAGCGCGGCGTTCGTTCTCAAGGCTCAGCTCAACGCTTTTGGGCACATCTGCCGTTTGCTGGGACAGCACTGTCTGCTGCACCAACTGCTCGCGAATACCTTCAAACAGCACATCATCGGGAAGTTGCTGATACTGCTGGGGAAGCTGGGCACGGGCAGTGATCATGTGCCCCACCGTGATCTCGGTGCCGTTCACATTCGCGACGACTGTGTCCGCTGTCATCTCCTGCGCGAAAGCGGGAAAGGCGCCACAGATCGTGGTTGCAACGGCCAGCAAGAAGTTATGGTGTTTCGACATCTATCGTTCCTTTGATCGGCCGCAGGCTCCGGCGACGTTGACACTGTGTTTACTGGCCCTTACATCGCCTAGATGTCGTGCGAGGGACAGCCTCCGCCCATGTTCTATGGACACCGGAGAGGGCGAGCAAGCAACCTTATGACACGATCCTGTTAAGCCACCGTGCGGAGAGACTATGCTGGGTATCGGAACAATCGCCAAAAAGGTTTTTGGCACGCCAAATGATCGCAAGGTCAAGGCAACGCGCCCACTTATCGCAAAGATCAACGCATTGGAGCCTGAGTTCGAAGCGCTGAGCGATGACGGTCTGAAAGACCGCACCGAAGCGCTGGCAAAACGGGCAATGGAAGGCGAAAGCCTTGATGCGCTGATCCCCGAAGCCTTCGCTAACTGCCGCGAAGCCGCCAAGCGCGCGCTGGGCTTGCGGGCGTTTGATACGCAGCTGATGGGCGGTATCTTCCTGCATCAAGGCAACATCGCCGAGATGAAGACGGGCGAGGGCAAGACCCTTGTCGCGACCTTTCCCGCCTATCTGAACGCGCTGACTGGCAAGGGTGTGCATATCGTGACGGTCAACGATTATCTGGCCAAGCGCGATGCCGAATGGATGGGTAAGGTCTATGCTGCGTTGGGTCTGACGACGGGCGTCATCTATCCCGATATGCCCGATGAGGAAAAAGCGGCTGCCTATGCCGCCGATATCACCTACGCGACCAATAACGAATTGGGCTTTGATTACCTGCGCGACAACATGAAGGCCGAGCTGAGCCAGATCGCCCAGCGCGGACACAACTTCGCGATTGTGGACGAGGTCGATTCGATCCTGGTGGACGAAGCGCGGACGCCGCTTGTGATCTCGGGTCCTGCCGAGGACCGGTCCGAGATGTACATCACTATCAACGCGGTGATCCCGGATCTGACAGAAGAACACTATACGATGGACGAGAAGGCGCGGAACGTGACCTTCACCGATGCGGGTAACGAGTTCCTTGAAGCCAAGCTGCACGAGGCGGGTATCCTGCCTGAAGATCAGTCGCTTTATGACCCCGAAAGCACGACCATCGTGCACCACATCAACCAGGGCCTGCGCGCGCATACCATGTTCCAGAAGGACAAGGATTACATCGTGCGCGACGGCAAGGTGATGCTGATCGACGAGTTTACCGGCCGCATGATGACAGGCCGTCGTCTGTCTGAGGGTCTGCATCAGGCGCTTGAGGCGAAGGAAGGCGTGGACATCCTGCCTGAGAACGTCACGCTCGCCTCTGTGACCTTCCAGAACTACTTCCGCCTTTACGACAAACTAGCGGGCATGACCGGCACCGCGCTGACCGAAGCCGAGGAGTTTGCCGAGATTTACGGGCTTGGTGTGGTTGAGGTTCCGACGAACCAGCCGGTCGCGCGCAAGGACAATCACGATGCCGTCTACCGCACGGCAGAGGAAAAGTTCGGCGCGATTGTGAAATCCATCGCCCAGGCGCATGAGAAAAACCAGCCCGTTCTGGTTGGCACCACGTCGATTGAGAAATCCGAATTCCTGAGCGATCTGCTGAAAGAAGCAGGCATTCCGCATAACGTCCTCAACGCGCGCCAGCACGAGCAAGAAGCCCAGATTGTGGCAGATGCCGGTAAACTGGGCGCGGTGACGATTGCGACCAACATGGCCGGTCGCGGCACCGATATTCAGCTTGGCGGCAATGTCGAGATGCGTGTGCTGCAAGCTTTGACCGAAAACCCCGAAGCAGACCCCGAAGAGACCCGCACGCGGATTGAGGCCGAGGTTGCCGAGGAAAAGGAAAAGGTCAAAGAGGCGGGTGGCCTCTTCGTTCTGGCAACGGAGCGTCACGAGAGCCGTCGCATCGACAACCAGCTGCGCGGTCGTTCAGGCCGTCAGGGCGACCCGGGCAAATCCTCGTTCTATCTGTCGCTCGAAGACGATCTGATGCGGATTTTCGGCTCGGACCGTTTGGACAAGGTCCTGTCGTCGCTGGGCATGAAAGAGGGCGAGGCGATCATTCACCCATGGGTGAACAAGTCGCTGGAAAAGGCGCAGGCAAAGGTCGAAGGGCGCAACTTCGACATCCGTAAGCAGCTTCTCAAATTCGACGACGTGATGAACGAGCAGCGTAAGGTGATCTTCAGCCAGCGCCGCGAAATCATGGAAGCCGAAGACCTGCACGAGATCGCGCAAGACATGCGCCACCAGGTGATCGACGATCTTGTCACGCATTATATGCCGCCGAAAAGCTATGCAGATCAGTGGGATACGGATGGGCTCCATACGGAAGTCCGCGAAAAGCTGGGTATCGACGTGCCGGTCAAAGATTGGGCCGATGAAGAAGGCGTCGATGACGAGGATGTCCGCGAGCGTCTGGAAAAGGCGACCGACGCGTATATGCAGGAAAAGTCCGAAGCCTTTGGTCTCGACACGATGCGCAACATTGAGAAGCAGGTATTGCTGCAGACCATCGACACCAAATGGCGCGAGCATCTGGTGACGCTGGAACATCTGCGGTCGGTCGTCGGTTTCCGCGGCTATGCGCAGCGTGACCCGCTCAATGAGTATAAGACGGAATCGTTCCAACTGTTCGAATCGATGCTTAATTCCCTGCGCGAGGATGTGACGCAAAAGCTGTCGCAGATCCGTCCGATGACCCAGGAAGAGCAAGATGCGATGATGGCGCAGATGCGCGCCCAGCAAGAGCAATTGGCTGCCGCTGCAAACCCTGCTCCGGTTGCAGAAGTGTCCGAGGGGGCCATTGAGGGTTTCGACGAGAATGATCGCACGACCTGGGGTAATCCGGGGCGCAATGATCCGTGCCCGTGCGGCTCTGGCAAGAAGTTCAAACACTGTCACGGAAAGGTCTGATCGCCTTACGGTTGTCACCAGACGGCCTTATTGAAGGACCGCCCGCGCCCTAAAGCTGTCATGATTTATCGGCAATATCCCGCTCAAAGCCATGTTTTTGGTACTGGAGTTGGGTATGTTGAACAAGAAGCAGATTGTAACCGCAGGTGCGACGCTGGGTATCGCGTTGGCGACCGGATTTGTCATGCAAAACGGGGATGCTGTGGCCTCTCGCTTGGGCGATGCGCCTGAGGCGCAGCCACAAGCAGAACCGGCAGAGGCGCCCGCTGTCGTACAGTCCAGCATTCTGCCCAGCTTGCCTGAAACCCCTGCAGAGCCTGAGCCAGTTGAAATGGCCGCGTTGGAAGAAGACGTGACTGTCACCACCGACATAGCGCCGCCCCCTGCCCCCGCGGCGGAGCCTGAGCTGGTTTGCGAGACAACGCTGCAAGCCGAAGCTACTGCCGCTGCGATGGTGCGCCTTGATCTGATGTCTGCATGTCATCCGAATGAGCGCGTCACGATCCACCACGAAGGTATGATGTTCACCGCGGAAACTGACACCAACGGTGCTGTTTCTGTTGATGTGCCAGCTTTGAACCAAAGTGCGATCTTCATCGCGGCCTTTCCGAATAACGAAGGCGCAATGAGCCAGATTGATGTGCCGTCGCTGGAATTCTATGACCGTGTCGTTCTGCAATGGCGCGGCGAGAATGCCCTGCAACTCCATGCGCGTGAATTTGGCGCTGATTATGGCGAAGAGGGTCATGTTTGGTCCGAAACGACCCGCGATGCGAGCGTTGCAGCGACGGGTCAGGGCGGTTTTATCACGACCCTTGGCTCCGGTTCTGATGACACGGCCCTGCTGGCCGAGATTTACAGCTTTCCCACCGGCTTCATGACCGATGATGGTGAGGTTGCCTTGTCGGTAGAAGCCGAAGTGACCGCCAAGAATTGCGCGCGCGATATCGAAGCTCAATCCATCCAGATCAGCCCTGAGGCCGAACCCGCCGTTGTTGATCTGGTTCTGTCCGTTCCGGGCTGCGATGCGGTTGGCGACTTTCTTGTGTTGAAAAACATGGTGCAAGACCTGACACTGGCTGCCAAGTAAAGCTGGCCAAAGGCTCCACCCCCATGCGCATTTTATGTGCGGCGCGTGTCGCCGCACTTTTCCTGTTTTGGTCCTCGATTGCTGTCGCGCAGACGGTCACGTTGTCTGCGCAAGACGGAAGCCTCGCTTTGGAAGGCCGGGTTCTGGGCTTTGACGGGCGGTATTTCCGGCTTGAAACGGTTTATGGCGAAGTGACCGTAGACGGCGACGCGATGATCTGTGCGGGCGGCGGCTGTCCGACCCCGAGCGCACCGATGATCCGCGTTCGTATTTCCGGCGCGGCCTCCGCCACGTCCGTCTTGCTGCCCGCTTTGGTGGAGGGGTTCGCGCTGCGCAACGGCTATGCCTTCGCCCGTGTGACCGAAGATGCAACGCATTTCAGCTACACTCTGGTCGATGGATCAGACGGCACATCCCTGATCGACATCGGCTTTCGCGTCAGTAGCTCAGGGGAAGGTTTTGCGGATCTGATCGTGGACGAAGCGGATCTTGTCGCCAGTCTACGCCCCATCCGCCCCGGTGAGGCCCAGTTAGAGGAAGAGGCGGGGCGTGGCGACCTTACCCAGCCCGGCCAAGCAAAGGTCTTGGCTCTAGATGCAATTGTGCCGGTTGTAAGCACTGAAAGCGCGCTGACCGAGATTACGTTGCCTTTTCTGATCGCCGCATTCTCTGATCCGCAAAGCAAGACGCCTGTCCATACACTTGCCCGCGGCTCGGGCGTGGTCGAGCTGTTTTCAGATCGTGCCTTGCAGACCGAAGGGCTGTCCCTCGCCCCTCAGATCGTCTTTCATCAGACGTCTGCCGCCTTGAAAGAGGCGTTGCTGGGCGATCCAAACGCGATCGGTCTGATCGCACTGTCAGAGGCCTCGGGACTGCGCACATTAACTCTGTCTGGGTCTTGCCCGACCCCTTATGATACTCTGCTCACCACCCTGAAATCCGGCGACTATCCTCTTGTCGCGCCGATCTACCTCTACCGTCCGATGCGACGACTTCCGCCGATTATGAAGGACTTCATGGCGTATCTTGAAACACCAGCAGCGCAGGTTGTCGTTCAACGAGCGGGGTTCGTAGATCAAGCACCTGACTTGATCCCGCTTACCGCACAAGGTGGACGACTTGCCGGTGCGATTGAACAGGCCGGCGCCGAGGTGCCCCTGCCCGAGCTAAAGAATATCGTCACAGCATTGGCTGGATATCAGCGCCTGTCCTTGTCGCTGCGCTTCGAGACTGATGGAGAGACGTTGACGCCTATCTCACGCGCCGCCCTGGACCGGTTTGCAAAGCAGATTGCGCAGGGCGCTTATGCGGGTCGGCCATTGTTGGTGACGGGTCACACGGGATTGGACGGCGCCTTTGCAGAGAGCAAAGACGCGTCGCTCGTGCTGGCCGAAACTGTCCGAAAAGCGCTGCCTGCTACTCAAGAGGTTGAGGTGCTCGGCGCGGGTGATGCGTTACCAAGTGCTTGTGAAACAACGACTTTGGGGCGCACGCAAAACCACCGGGTCGAGATTTGGGTCAAATAAGACGATGCGCGCGAAAGCTGAGCGTGTCGGACTTCCCGATGATGAGATGATCGTGCAACGTCAGATCAAGGGCGTTTGCCGCCGCCTCGATCTGCTTAGTGACGGCGATATCTGCCTCTGACGGTGTGGGATCGCCCGACGGATGATTGTGCACAAGAATGAGCGCAGAGGCATTCAGCTCCAAAGCGCGTTTGACAACCTCGCGCGGATAAACCGGGACGTGATCGACGGTGCCTTTGCCTTGCGCCTCATCGGCGACAAGGACGTTCTTGCGATCCAGATAGAGAACGCGAAATTGCTCCGTCTCAAGATGTGACATGGCGGTTTTGCAATACTCCAACAGCGCGTCCCAGCTAGAGACGACAGGTCTTTGCAACACCCGCGCGCGCGCCAGACGATGGGCGCTTGCCTCGATAATCTTCAGCTCGCAGATAACGGCGTCACCGATACCCTTCACCTCTGTCAGCCGGTCCACGGGGGCAGAGATTACGCGATTGAAGTCACCGAACCGATCCAGCAGCGCATGGGCAATCGGTTTGACGTCCTGTCTGGGTATCGCCCGAAACAGGACCAGTTCCAACAGCTCGTAATCCGGCACGGCCTCAGCACCGCCCTGCATGAACCGCGTGCGCAGGCGTTTGCGGTGGTCGCGCAAATAACTGGGCAGGCGCGCGCCTGTCGCAATCGGTTCGCCTTCAAAAAGGGGGAGTGGGGCTTCGGCGAAGGCATCTTGGGTCATGCCCCGATCCTTCGCCGAAAGAATGAAAAAGCGGTTAACCTAGCTTTTCATACTGTCCCAGAAGTTCTTCACCGATGAGAAGAAGGAAGAGGACTCAGGGTTGTTATCCTCTGACATCTTTTCGAACTCGCGCAGCATTTCCTTCTGCTTCGACGTCAGGTTAACCGGGGTCTCCACCGCCATCTCGATATACATGTCGCCCTGTGGTCCGCCGCGCAACGCAGGCATGCCCTTAGAGCGCAGACGCATTTGACGGCCCGATTGACTACCCGCAGGGATTTTCACCCGGCTACGACCGCCATCAATTGTGGGGACTTCAATATCGCCACCCAGGGCAGCCGTCGCCATCGACACAGGCACACGGCAGAACAGATGCTGGCCGTCACGCTCGAACAGGTCGTGTTTCTCGACCTCGATGAAGATATAGAGATCGCCCGTCGGCCCACCGCGCATCCCGGCCTCGCCCTCACCGGCCAACCGAATCCGTGTGCCGGTCTCAACACCCGCAGGAATATTCACGCTCAGCGCTTTTTCCTTTTCCTGACGGCCTGAGCCGCCGCAAACCTTGCACGGGTTCTTGATGATCTGGCCAAGGCCTGAACAGGTCGGGCAGGTGCGTTCGACCGTGAAAAAGCCCTGCTGCGCGCGGACTTTGCCCATACCCGAACAAGTCGGGCAGGTCACAGGTTCAGAGCCACCTTCAGAGCCAGTGCCACTGCATGCCCCGCAAGTCACGGATGCCGGAACGGTGATCGTCTTTTGCAGACCTGCATAGGCCTCTTCCAACGACACGCGCAGGTTATAGCGCAGGTCAGACCCGCGTGAGGCGCGTTGGCGTCCGCCTGCGCCGCGTTGGCCGCCCATGAAGTCGCCAAACAGATCGTCGAACACGTCCGAGAAGGCTGAGGCAAAGTCGCCTTGCTGCCCGCCATAGCCTTGGCCGGGCCGCCCGCCGCCACCGCCCATGCCACCTTCGAACGCGGCATGGCCATAACGATCATAGGCCGCCTTTTTCTCGGCGTCCTTGAGAACCTCATAAGCCTCGTTGGCCTCTTTAAATTGTGCTTCGGCGTCTGGATTGTCGGAATTACGGTCGGGATGAAGCTCTTTCGCTTTGCCGCGATAGGCCTTCTTGATCTCGTCCGCAGATGCGCCCTTCTGGACGCCAAGCACGTCGTAATAGTCACGTTTGCTCATGGATCTCCCCCTTGAGAGAACGCAAAGACCGGCCCGCGCGTTGGGGCCGGTCCTGCAAAGTCCATGCGGCCCTTACGAGGCGCGCTTGTCGTCGTCGAGGTCCTCGAAATCGGCATCCACGATGTCGTCATCGACGCCCTGCGGCTCGGAATCGGCCTCAGGCGCTTCGCCTGCAGCTTCTTCCTGGCTGGCCTTATAGATCGCCTCGCCCAGCTTCATCGCGGCCTCGGTCACATTCTGGATGCCACCTTTGATCTTGCCAGCATCTTCGGTCTCAAGGTCGTCCTTGAGCGCGGCGATGGCCAGTTCGATCGCTTCGATTGTCGTCGGATCCACCTTGTCGGCATGCTCTTCCATCGACTTCTCAGTCGAGTGGATGAGGCTCTCCGCCTGGTTTTTCGCTTCGACAAGCTCTTTGCGCTCTTTGTCGGCTTCGGCGTTCTCTTCCGCGTCACGGACCATCTGGTCGATATCCGCATCCGACAGACCGCCAGAGGCCTGGATCGTGATCTTCTGCTCTTTGCCGGTGCCTTTGTCAGCGGCACCCACGGAGACGATGCCGTTGGCGTCGATGTCAAAGGTCACTTCGATCTGGGGCATGCCGCGCGGTGCGGGCGGGATATCCTCGAGATTGAACTGGCCGAGCATTTTGTTGTCGGCGGCCATCTCGCGCTCACCCTGGAAGACCCGGATCGTCACCGCGTTTTGATTGTCCTCGGCGGTCGAGAAAACCTGGCTTTTCTTCGTCGGGATCGTCGTGTTGCGGTCGATCAGGCGGGTGAAGACACCACCCAGCGTCTCGATGCCCAGCGACAGCGGGGTCACGTCCAGCAGAACCACGTCTTTGACGTCGCCTTGCAGAACACCGGCCTGAATGGCGGCGCCCATTGCGACAACCTCATCGGGGTTCACACCTTTGTTCGGCTCTTTGCCGAAGAACTTGGTGACCTCTTCGATCACCTTCGGCATGCGGGTCATACCGCCGACCAAAACGATCTCGTCAATATCGCCAACCGACAGACCGGCGTCCTTCAGCGCGGCCTTACACGGCGTGATCGACTGCTTGATCAGGTCGTTCACAAGGCTTTCCAGCTTGGCACGGGTCAGTTTGACGACCATGTGCAGCGGCTGACCACCATTCGGGTCCATCGAGATGAACGGCTGGTTGATCTCAGTCTGGCTGGAGGAGGACAGCTCGATCTTGGCTTTCTCAGCGGCTTCTTTCAGACGCTGCAGGGCCATCTTGTCTTTCGTCAGATCGACGCCGTTTTCCTTTTTGAACTGCTCCGCAAGGTAGTTCACGATGCGCATGTCGAAATCTTCACCGCCAAGGAACGTGTCGCCGTTGGTGGATTTCACTTCGAACAGACCGTCGTCGATCTCAAGGATGGTGACGTCGAACGTACCACCGCCAAGGTCATAGACAGCAATCGTCTGCGTCTCTTTCTTATCAAGGCCATAGGCCAGCGCGGCCGCTGTCGGCTCGTTGATGATGCGGAGCACTTCGAGGCCCGCAATCTTGCCGGCGTCTTTCGTCGCCTGGCGCTGGGCGTCATTGAAGTAAGCAGGCACGGTGATGACAGCTTGCGACACCTCTTCGCCCAGATAGCTTTCTGCCGTCTCTTTCATCTTTTGCAGGATGAAAGCCGAGATTTGCGAGGGGGAGTACTTCTCACCCTTGGCTTCGACCCATGCGTCGCCATTGCCGCCGTTGATGACCTCAAACGGCATGTTCTTCTTGTCTTTGGCAAGATCGGCATCGTCGAACCGACGACCGATCAGGCGTTTGACGCCGAAGATGGTGTTTTCAGGGTTGGTGACGGCCTGACGCTTTGCAGGCTGGCCGACAAGGCGCTCGTCATCTGTGAAGGCGACAATCGACGGGGTCGTGCGCGCGCCCTCTGCGTTTTCAATTACCCGCGGCTGCGAGCCATCCATGATAGCGATGCAGCTGTTGGTGGTTCCAAGGTCAATGCCAATTACTTTAGCCATAGGTTAACATCCCTCTCTTTTGGCGATGTGGATGCGCGGACCCGGTTTTTCGGCATCCCCGCAGTCTATAACAGTTTAGAGCGGCCCACTGACCGCCCCGCTTCGATGGGTATATAAGGAGGGGGTCAGGCCCCTGCAAGCGTCCGAATTGCTGGGTTTGGCGGAAAAAACGCAAGGTTTTGGTAAGAAAGTGGTCGTGGAAAGGCAGTTGATGGTGCATCCGACGCTCACCGTGCGGGGATTTCAGGTTTTCAAAGGGTTTCTGAGCCCTGCCGCGCAATCAGCGTTGGTCGATGATCTGCGCGAGGTGATCCGTGTAGCGCCGCTGTTCTCGCCGCAAACACCTTACGGCAAACCGATGACCGTGCGCATGACCTCTGCCGGGCGGTATGGGTGGTATTCGGACCGGACGGGCTATCGCTATGCGCCCCGGCATCCCTCTGGCGTGGCTTGGCCTGCGATCCCGGATCGTGTGCTTAAAATTTGGGCAGATGTGGCGGGGTCGGCGCGCGCCCCAGATTGCTGTTTGCTGAATTTTTATGCACCCGAGGCGCGGATGGGGATGCATCAGGACAAGGACGAGGCCGATTTCAGCCATCCCGTTGTCTCGGTCTCATTGGGCGATGACGGTCTCTTTCGCGTCGGCAATACCGAACGGGGCGGCAAGACCGAGTCGCTTTGGCTGCAATCGGGGGACGTTGTCGTCATGGGCGGTGCTGCGCGCCTGACCTATCACGGCATTGATCGGATCAAACCTGGCTCAAGCACGCTTTTGGCCAAGCCCGGACGGATCAACCTGACGCTGAGAGTTGTCGATTAACGCCCCGCGTTGTGCGAGAGAGAGGCATTCTTGCGGGCATAAAATTCCCCCATCAGGCCAATCAGAAGCAGCACAATCCCAACAATCAATGCATATTCGTAATTGGTGTAATGCGGGTTGTAGTTGATGAACAAAAACCCACGCGCCTGGTCGATGACATGAAACAGCGGGTTCCAGTCAAAAAAGGCCAGCATAAAGCTGGGTAGGGAGTTGGCCACGAACATCTTGCCAGAAGCGATCATGTTGGCCCGATTATAGACCTGTGCTCCGATGCTGACAAAAGACGGAAACCAGGGGCGCAGGGCTAGAAAGATCATGCCGACGCCGACGCCGGTGAACCACGCCAATGCGACCATACCTATCGCGCCTGGATAATCCTCAATCACGACGGGAGTGACGGCGACATGGTAGATGAAAAGGATCGACAAGAGTGACAGCACCTGAATGTAAAGCGACCCGAATGCGGCCGCAGCAAGCGCGACAATTGTATTCATCGGCGCGTGTTTCATCATCGGCGATGACGGTCCTTCGGCGCCCAGAACGGCGCTGACGGTTTTGGTGTGGGTCATGAACAGGAAAACGCCTGACATAATATACAGAACGAAATCGCCACGCAGGGCGGCCCCGCGCAAACCCAAGACAGTGAACATTACATAAAAGGCTGCCACGAAAGTGATAGTTTGCAGCATGTTGATGACAAGACTCATCACAGCATTGTTGTGGGTCTTGCGGATCGACCGAACGACGCTGTGATAAATCAGCTCGAACATGCTGAAGACAGAGCTTCGCTTTCTATGGGTCGCTTCGAACTGGAACATATTTGCCTCTCGCACCCTTGGTGGCGCGGTGATGGAGTATCAGGGAATTCTTGCCGTTCTCTTTGCATGCAATCATAAGGAAATCGGCAACTAATTCAATATCGCAGGGATTTGCGATTTAAGGAGAGCGCTCTTGGACTATCAGGCACTGACCCACACGATCCGGCGCCTTGCGCTGGAGGCAGGCGACCTCATCATGGAGATATACGACTCCGATGATTTTGATGTGAAAGTGAAGTCTGACGATAGCCCTGTGACCGCAGCAGATGAGGCCGCGGATGCACATATCTCGGAAGGGTTGCGGGCGGCGTTTCCGGATGTCGCTTTGGTGACAGAGGAACAATCGGCCTCCCACACGCTGGAGGCGCGGACGTTCCTGATTGTCGATCCGCTGGACGGCACCAAAGAGTTCATCAACCGGCGTGGCGATTTCACCGTTAATATCGCGCTGGTGGAAGACGGCGTGCCGACCCGTGGCGTGGTCTATGCCCCGGCGCGCAAGCGGCTGTTTTATACCCAAGCCCATGGCACAGCGGTCGAGGAAACTGGGCCTTTTGCGAAAGAAGGGATTGGCGATACCACGAAGATCTCAGTCTCTGATCCGGATAATTCGGCGTTGATGGTGGTCGCATCCAAGTCCCACAGGGATGCCGACACAGACAGCTATATCGCCAAGTATCAGGTCGAAGACAGCAAGAGCGCTGGCTCATCGCTCAAGTTCTGTCTTGTCGCGACGGGGGAGGCCGATCTCTATCCGCGTCTTGGTCGCACGATGGAATGGGACACAGCAGCCGGACACGCTGTTCTGGCAGGTGCAGGTGGGCGCGTTGTCCGCTTTGATGATCATACGGATCTGGTTTACGGCAAAGACGGGTTTGCCAACCCGTTCTTTATAGCCTTTGCGCCGGGTGTGGATCTGGAAAAGCCCTGATGTCTGTCCTTCTGGTGATCCCGGCCCGCTATGCTTCGAACCGGTATCCGGGCAAGCCATTGGTTGGCTTGAAAGGTGCAGATGGGCAGGAAAAGAGCCTGATTCAGCGCTCGTGGCACGCCGCTATTGCGGTTCAAGGTGTCGATCGCGTTGTCGTCGCAACCGATGATGATCGCATCAAGCAGGCGTCCGAGGCATTTGGCGCAGAGGTTGTTATGACCTCGTCAACGTGTGAGAACGGCACCGAACGCTGTGCAGAGGCGCATGCTGCATTGGGTGGTGGTTTCGACATTGTGGTGAACTTGCAAGGCGATGCACCGCTGACCCCGGCCTGGTTTGTCGAAGACCTGATTTCCGGCCTGCAATCGGACGCAGAGGCCGATATCGCCACGCCAGTCCTGCGCTGTGATGGTGCGATGTTGGCCGGTCTCAAGCAAGACCGCGCGGAAGGCCGTGTTGGCGGCACCACTGCGGTCTTCGATGTGCATCAAAGCGGTCTTTATTTCAGCAAGGAAGTAATTCCTTTCACATCTCAGCCTTATGCCGACACAGCAGAAACGCCCGTTTTTCACCATGTTGGTGTCTATGCCTACCGCCCCGAGGCGTTGGCGCTTTACCCGACATGGAGACACGGCCCACTTGAGCAGCTTGAAGGGCTTGAGCAGCTTCGTTTTCTGGAGAATGGGCGCCGTGTCTTATGCGTCGAGGTCGAGGCGAAAGGGCGCCAGTTCTGGGAGCTGAATAATCCCGAGGATGTGCCAAAGATAGAGACCATGATGGCCCAAATGGGTCTTGAATGACGCAACCGACGGTCAGCATTGTCGTCGTGAGCCGCAACCGCGCGGCACTTCTCAAGCGATGCATGATGGGGCTGTCGCAACTTCTGTATCAGCCTTACGAGATCGTGGTCGTCGCTGATTCTGCGGGATTGGATGCGCTGGGAGAGTATCCGGGCCAGATTAAGACGGTGGTCTTTGATGCGCCTAATATTTCAGCAGCGCGTAACATCGGCATTCTGCACACCAGCGGAGAGATCATCGCCTTTATCGACGATGATGCGGTACCAGAGCCGACCTGGTTGGCTGAGTTGGTCAAAGGGTTCGATCCGGGCGATATTGCCGCTGTCGGTGGATATGTGCGGGGCCGGAATGGTATCTCCTTTCAATGGAAAGCCGGGGCCGTAGATCAGACGGGGCAGCGCGTCGAGATTGATGGGCCGGAGACCCCGTTTATGCCTGAGGTGGCGAGCGGCCAAACCGCCAAGCTGGAAGGCACCAACATGGCAATCCGGCGCGATATATTGGTCGCGCTGGGCGGTTTTGATCCGGCGTTTCACTATTATCTTGATGAAACGGACCTGTGTTTGCGCCTCGCCCATGCAGGCCACGCCATTGCATTCGCTCCGCGCGCAGAGGTGCATCATGGCTTTGCCGCGAACGCGACGCGCAGCGTTAGCCGTGCGCCAACGAATCTGTTTCAGCTGGGGGCCAGCAAAGCAGTATTTCTAAGAAAACATGCGAATCCCGCTGAGTTAGAGCCGCTTTTTTCTGAATATACGCAGACACAAAGGCGCCGATTATTAAGCTATCTGGTCCACGGGATGATCGAACCTCGGGACGTGGGGCGTTTGCTGAAAACTCTGCGTGATGGGTTCGAGGAGGGGCGCAATCGCGCGTTTGCCGAGCATAGTCCCATCGCAAAACCTCAAACCTTCCTGCCCTTCCAGACCACGGCTTCTGGAGGGTCTGTCGTGCTCAAAGGGCGGGTGTGGCAGCGTGGCTCTTTGAGGCAACGCGCGCGACAGTTGCGCGACAAGGGGCTGATTGTGACGATTCTTCTGCTCGACCCATCTTTTCGCAGGCATCACGTTCGATTTGAAGCGCCGGGGATCTGGGTGCAATCAGGGGGGCTTTGGGGTCGATCGGATCGCAGCCAGGGGCCTGTGCTGAGCAAAGGATTTCATGGGCGCATTAAGCAAGAAATCCAGCGCTTTTCCGCGCAACGTGCGCTTTCTGACGATGATCACTAACACTTCCCCTGAAAACCGATTCAAATTGGCAACATAAGGTTGATAGTCTTTTGAAGAGATACAGTTCCGAAAGACTTATGGTATATCCGGAAAACGGTTCGGCGCCGGGCGGCGCTCTGAGACCACAACGAAAGGTGAGGACAGAATGAAGCGCAAAGTCACGAAAGCCGTTTTCCCGGTTGCGGGTTTGGGAACCCGGTTCTTGCCTGCGACGAAAGCTGTTCCGAAAGAAATCATGACGCTGGTCGACAGACCGCTCATCCAATACGCCATTGACGAGGCCCGCGCGGCGGGTATCAAGGAATTCATCTTTGTGACCTCGCGCGGCAAGAACGCGCTTGAGGATTACTTTGACCACGCGCCAGACTTGGAATCTTCCTTGCGCAAGAAGGGCAAGACAGAGCTTCTGGAGACCCTCAAAAGCACCAATATGGACAGCGGCGCGATTGCCTACATCCGCCAGCACAAAGCGCTGGGCCTTGGCCATGCCGTCTGGTGCGCGCGTCGCCTGATCGCGAACGAGCCCTTTGCCGTGATCCTGCCGGATGACGTGATCGCCGCGGAAAAGCCCTGCTTGCAGCAAATGGTTGAGGCCTACGAAGAAACCGGCGGCTGCATGGTTGCCGCAATGGAAGTGCCGCCGGAAAAGGCGTCTTCCTACGGGATGCTTGATGTGCGCGAAGACATGGGCAACATGGTGTCGGTCAACGGGATGGTCGAAAAGCCGGACCCTGAGGATTCGCCCTCCAACCTGGCGGTGATCGGTCGCTATATTCTGACGCCGGATGTGCTGCGCAACCTGAATCGTCTCAAATCCGGCTCCGGTGGGGAAATTCAGCTGACCGACGCAATCGCTGACGAGATCAGTGAAGAGCGTAACGTTTACGGATATCGCTTCCGTGGCCAGCGTTTTGATTGCGGATCGAAGGCGGGGTTCTTGCAGGCGACCGTTGCCTTTGCACTTGGCCGCGATGATCTGAAAGGCGAGTTTTCCGAATATCTCAGCCATATGGTGTCCCAACAGAACGCGGCCCAGTAAGCTGCGATCATGAAACATGTATTGGTCACGGGTGGTGCTGGGTATATCGGCTCGCATGCGTGCAAGGCGCTGAAAGCGGCCGGTTATGTTCCGGTGACCTATGACAACCTTTCGACCGGGTGGCAGGATGCCGTCAAATTCGGCCCGTTTGAGCAGGGTGATCTGACCGATGCAGCCCGCCTTGACGCTGTTTTCGCGAAATATGAGCCTATCGCTGTGGTGCATTTTGCAGCGCTCAGCCAGGTGAGCGAAAGCATGCAGAAGCCAGCGCTTTATTGGCGCAATAATGTCGTCGGCTCTCTCACCTTGATTGAAGCGATGCTGAAGGCAGGCTGCAAAGAGATCGTCTTTTCATCAACCTGCGCCACCTATGGCGATCATGATAATGTCGTGCTGGATGAAAACTGCCGGCAAGAGCCGATCAACCCCTATGGCGCCTCCAAACGGGCGATTGAGGATATGCTGTTGGGCTTCGGCGAAAGCGACGGCCTGCGTTCGGTTGTCTTCCGATATTTCAACGTGGCCGGGGCAGATCCCGATGGCGAGGTTGGCGAGTTTCATCAGCCCGAGACGCATCTGGTTCCGCTGATGTTGGACGCGATTGACGGCAAGCGGGATGCTTTGACGATCTTTGGCACAGATTACGAGACACCCGATGGCACCTGCATTCGCGACTATGTCCATGTGATGGATCTGGTGGATGCCCATGTTTTGGGTCTGAACTGGCTGCAAGACGGCAAAGAAAGCAGGGCCTTTAATCTTGGTACTGGTAACGGCTTTTCGGTGCGTGAAGTGGTCAACGAAAGCCGTATCGTGACCAACAAGGACGTGCCGGTGGTTGAGGGTGCTCGTAGAGCCGGGGATTGCACAATGCTTGTGTCCGGCAGTGTGAGAGCCGAAGCTGAGCTTGGATGGCGGCCAAAGCGGTCGAATATGAAGCAGATGATTATTGATGCATGGCGCTGGCACCAAACCGGGCATTACGATCAATAGCGCGCGGACGCGCTGTCTGGACCTGACGCGCCTAATCTCTCGCGCTGGGCGGCGGTTGACTGGCGTCGACCGGGTCGAAATGGCTTATCTGACGCAATTTCTGGAATTGGATGGCCCGCTTTTCGCATTGGTGCGCACGTCATTGGGCTATGTGCTGCTGGACCGGTCCGGTGTTGCAGCGATTGCGACCTGCCTTCAGACGAATGTCTGGCCTGCCCGCGATATCTTGAGCCGCTTCACCAATCGCCGTCATGTCAAACGCCAAAAGGCTGAAAGCGCGCTGAGGCAGCACGCCCTTGCCCGGTGCCGGCCGCGCGGTCTGGCCCGCATGATCGCAACGCATATCCCCGCCGGTGCCAGCTACTTCAACGTCGGCCACGCCAATCTCAGCCGCAGGGTGCTGGACGCGTTCGCCCATAGCCAGCGTGCCGTGATGATCCATGACACAATCCCCTTGGATTACCCGGAATATCAGGCCGATGGCATTCCAGCGGCCTTTGCCGCCAAGCTGCGTCGCGTGGGGGATTTGGCGGATCTGATTATCTACAACTCTGCCCAAAGCCAGCGTGACGCGCAGCGGTATTTCGACGAATGGGGGCAAGCTCCCAAGGGGATTGTGGCGCTTTTGGGTGTAACAGAGCCTGATATGACGGGAGGTCGCTGGCCTGAAGAGGTCGATCCCAACCGCCCAGCTTTTGTTTGCGTTGGCACGATTGAGCCGCGCAAGAACCATGCGCTGCTGCTGGACGTATGGGACCAGTTGGCACAAGAGCGCGCGCCTGCCGAGATGCCACAACTTGTGATCGCAGGCGCAAGGGGTTGGAAAAATGAGAAAGTATTTCAAAGGCTTGATGCGTCGGATAACGCGATCATCGAACTGAACGCCATTTCTGATCCGGATCTTTTCACCCTACTGAACGGTGCCACGGCCCTGCTTTTTCCAAGCGTCGCCGAAGGCTTTGGGCTGCCGCCTGCCGAAGCTGCCCTGCTGGGAACGCCAGTCTTATGCGCCGACCTGCCCGTTTACCGCGAGTTTCTTGGGGATATCCCCGTTTACCTAGACGTAAATGACGGGTATCTTTGGAAAAAAGCGGTTGAGACACTGCTGGAACGGGGAACACAAAGGCCGGACAGGCAGGCGATATCGGATCAGATCGCGCTTCCAACATGGACAGAACACTTCAATATCGTCTTAAGGGTTGCATGATACGGGTTTGAACGCAGGCAAAGGCCATTAAAGGGACGTTTTGGGACTGGCACAAACATATCGACTGCGACTGCGTCGTAAACGGTTCCGGCTTCGCGCCTATCGCAAGAGCCGTGAGCTGGTTTCGACGGTGAATCGCACAGGCCAGATCAAGCCCGGCGACGTGCTGTCGTTTACCACGCAGCGCAACGAACGCATTCGTCTGCCTTACTTCCTTCGCTATTATCGCGACATGGGGGTTAACCACTTCTTCTTTGTCGATAACAACAGCGATGATGGCTCGTTGGAGTTTCTGAAAGACCAGCCCGATGTGTCGGTCTGGAGCACCCAAGGCAGCTACAAACGCTCGCGTTTTGGGGTCGATTGGCTGAATTACCTTCAACTGAAATACGCCCATGGCCATTGGTCGCTGGTTGTCGATCCGGACGAGTTTCTGGTCTATCCGTTTTGCGACACGCGACCCATTCAGGCACTAACAGATTGGCTGGACGCGTCCTCCATCAAGTCGTTCAGTGCGATGTTGCTGGATATGTATCCCAAGGGTCCGCTGAATGATGTGCCTTATCACGAAGGCCAGGACCCGATGGAGATCGCCTCGTGGTTCGATTCGGGCAACTACACGATCGAGCGGAACAGTCGGTTCGGAAACTTATGGATTCAAGGTGGACCGCGCGCTCGTGTGTTCTTTGCTGACAAACCCGAACGAGCGCCTGCGCTCAATAAGATTCCGCTGGTCAAATGGCATCGCAATTATGCCTATGCTAGCTCGTCGCACATGTTGTTGCCGCGTGGTTTGAACCAAGTTTATGACGAATGGGGTGGGGAGAAAGCGTCGGGGTGTCTGCTTCATGCCAAATTCCTCAACACCTTCCCGCAAAAGGCCCGTGAAGAGCTGGAACGTAAACAGCATTATGCGAACAGCCATGAGTATCGCGCCTATGCCGCAGGGTTGCAGGAAAATCCGGACCTGTGGTGCAAATGGTCCGAAAAATACATAAACTGGCGCCAGCTTGAGATCCTTGGCCTGATGTCCAAGGGCAACTGGGCATGAGGAGGGCGCCGTGACCGTCGGGATCGTCATGCTTGTGCACACCTCGTTGCACCGGGCCGAACAGGTCGCGCGCCATTGGGCAGCCGCTGGGTGCCCTGTTGTGATCCATTGCGACAAGTTCGTGGATCGCCAGACTTATCAGACCTTTGTGCAAAACCTCGCAGATGTGGATGAGGTCTCTTTTTGCAAGACGCGGTATCGCTGCGAATGGGGCACCTGGGGCATTGTTGCCGCGTCGCAAGCCGCGTCGGAGCAATTGTTGCGCACCGATGACCAGATCACCCATGTCTATCTGGCCTCGGGATCGTGCTTGCCGCTGCGCCCGGTGCAAGAGTTGATCGATTACCTTGCCGATCGCCCGCGCACCGATTTCATCGAATCCGCCACGACCGAGGATGTCCCTTGGACCGTTGGCGGCTTGGACGCGGAACGGTTCACGCTGAACTTCCCGTTTTCATGGAAAAAGCGGCGCTATTTCTTCGACCGTTTTGTCGAGCTGCAGCGCAAGGTGGGCTACAAACGCAAAATCCCCGCCGGGATCGTGCCGCATATGGGATCGCAATGGTGGTGCCTGACACGGCAAACCCTCTCGGCGATCCTTCAAGACCCGGACCGCAGCATTTATGACGCCTATTTCAAGCGCGTCTGGATTCCGGATGAGAGCTATTTTCAAACGCTCTGCCGGATTTATTCGTCGAATGTGGAAAGCCGCTCTCTGACGCTGTCGAAGTTCGATTTCCAAGGCAAACCGCACATCTTTTACGACGACCATCTGCAGCTTTTGCGCCGTTCGGACTGTTTCGTTGCACGCAAAATCTGGTCCAAGGCAGATCGGCTTTATTCTGCGTTTCTGACCGATGCCGAAGGCGCGATGAAACGGACGGAGCCGAACCCGGGCAAGATCGACCGTATCTTCGCCAAAGCCGTGGAGCGCCGGACCCGTGGCCGCGCTGGTCTTTACATGCAAAGCCGTCTGCCCAATGAGGGCTGGGAAAACGGCGTGACCAGCGCGCCTTATTCGGTTTTCGAAGGCTTTGCCGAGCTTTTTGAGGATTTCGAGCCGTGGTTGACGCGTGCGTCGGGGGCCAGAGTGCACGGGCATCTCTTCGCCAAGGACAAGGTCGAGTTTGCCAATAACGAAGACAGTTACGCTGGCGCGCTTTATAACTCGGCCAAGGCGCGGGACTACCGGTTCAAGGCGTTTCTGACCAACCTGATCTGGAACACGCGCGGGGAGCGTCAGTGCTTTCAGTTTGGCCCTGATGACAATCAGGATGTCGAATGGCTGCTTGCGAAAGACCCCAATGCGCAGATCTCGGTGATCACGGGGGCGTGGGCGGTCCCGCTCTTCAAGACGAACCGCAACTTCTCGGACTTGCGGTCAGAAGCGGCTCGGCTGCAGAAAATCGAAAGCCGTCACTTGGATGTGCTACGCTCGTATTACACCAAGGCGCGGGTGCGGATTTGGACGATGGCGGACTTTGTCGAAAGCCCGATGGAGCCGCTGCAGATGATCATTGACGAGATTGGCCCGAAGAACCTGCGCCGCTTGACAGAAGTTCCGCGGATGGTTGATCTGACGGGCTTTGGTCAGTTCCTGCAGAACCTGAAAAACCAAGGGATGCATCCGCATTTGATGGGTGACTTCCCGGTTGGCGATGATCCGGTGCAGCCCAAGGATCAGCCGCGCAAACCTTATCTGGTGCGATAACGCAATATGTCTCAAGACTTTGACTTTTTTGTCGTTTTCGCCGAGATGCGGACAGGCTCAAACTTTCTGGAAACCAACATTAACGAGTTTCCCGGCCTTGCCTGTTACGGCGAAGCCTTCAATCCGCATTTCATTTGCTACCCTAATAGGACCGATCTTTTCGGGGTCACGCAAGCGATGCGCGAAGGCGATCCGGCCTCGCTGATTGACGCGATGCGCAAGAATACCGACGGGCTTCCTGGCTTTCGGTTCTTTCACAATCACGACGGGCGGGTTCTGGAGCATGTCCTGCCCAATCCGCGCTGTGCCAAGATTATCCTGACGCGCAATCCGGTCGAAAGTTACGTCTCGTGGAAGATCGCGCAACAGACCGGGCAGTGGAAACTGGCCGATATGAAGCACCAGAAATCCGCGCAGATTATGTTTGATGCGGATGAATTTGATCGGCACCTGACGGCCCTGCAGGCGTTTCAGGTGCAGTTGCTGAACACGTTGCAGATCACCGGGCAGACGGCTTTTTACCTGGCCTATGAGGACGTGCAGGACGTCAACGTCATGAACGGGCTCGCCGGGTTTTTGGGCGAGACGACGCAGTTGGACAGCCTGTCCAAGAAGCTCAAGAAGCAGAACCCTGCGCCTTTGTCCGAGAAAGTGAAAAACTTTGATGAGATGCAACTCGCGCTGGGCAAGACGGATCATTTTGATCTTTCGCGCACGCCCAATTTCGAGACACGGCGCGGCCCTCAGGTGCCGAGTTTTCTGACGGCTGCGGAAGCTCCTTTGATGTATCTTCCCGTGCGCGGGGGGCCGGATCGCAAGGTGAAGGCGTGGATGGCGGCGCTGGACGGGGTAAAGCCCGGCGCGCTTCAGGGCAATTTTAACCAAAAGTCCCTGCGCCAGTGGAAGCGCCAGCATAACGGGCATCGCAGCTTTACCGTGGTCCAGCATCCGGTGGAGCGCGCCCATGTCGCCTTCTGCGAGAAAATCCTGAACGCGGGCAAAGGCTCTTTCAAAGAGATACGCAACACCTTGCGAAGGGTCTACAAGCTGCCGATTCCTGTAGGAGAGGTCGATGCCAGTTGGGATCGCCGCCAGCATCGCGAAGCGTTTTTGGCCTTTATCGCGTTTCTAAAGGGCAATCTGAACAACCAGACAGGCATTCGTGTCGATGGTTTCTGGGCCAGTCAGGCGCAATGCCTGCAAGGCTTCGCGCAATTTGCGCTGCCCGATGTCACGATCCGCGCGGATCGCATGGAAAATGGTCTGGCCTATCTTGCCAGCGAGATCGGGTATGAAAGCCCGGCTCTTGTCGAGTTCGACAATGGTTACCCTATCCAGCTGGTCGACATCTACGATGACGCGATCGAGGCCGCCGTGCGCGATGTGTATCAGCGCGACTACATGACCTTTGGATTTGGCAGCTGGGCCTAGGCGGCGCGGATCGCCGCCTGCGTTTCTGTGAGGATGGTGTAAAGCGTGTCAGAGCTGGGATTGGCCCGCAGCTTGGTGCAGAAATCCGTATTCCGGAGTGTCCGAGAGACCAAAGCAAGCGCTTTCAGATGTTCGACCCCTGAATCCTCGGGCGCAAACAGCGCAAAGATCAGATCGACGGGTTGGCGATCGACGGATTCATAATCCAGCGGCTTTTCGAGCAAGATGAACAGGCCCAGCACATTGTCCAACCCGGCAAGCCGGGCGTGGGGAAGTGCAACGCCATGGCCCACACCTGTGGGGCCAAGGCTTTCACGCTCAAGCAAACGGTCCAGAACAACGCCGCAGTCCAACCCGTAGGCAGACGCTGCTGTCTCGCTCAGATCTCGAAACAGGCGCTTTTTACTGGTGGCGCTACTGACGACCTTCACGGCCTCAGCTTTGAGAATCGTATCTAGTTCCATCTTGCCCAGCCCCCTTTGCTGGGTTTGGCGGCTTTACGCTTTCAAACTGCTCGGGTCAATCCAGCCGATGTTTCCATCATCGCGCCGATAAACCACATTAACCGCATTATTTCCCTCGTTGCGGAACACAAGAACGGGCGCCTCCTGAAGCTCCATCTGCATCACGGCTTCACCGACAGAAATCGAAGGGATTTTCGTTTCCATCTCGGCAATGATCATCGGCTGGAGCGATTCTGGTTCGGACCCGTCCGTGTCCTCACTTGACGCGAGGATATACGAGGAAGCCTCCATAAGTTCAACCGGCTGGGCACGCTCGCGGTGATGATCTTTCAACCGGCGCTTGTACCGGCGCAGCTGCTTTTCCATCTTTGCGTTGCAGCTGTCAAAAGCCGCATAGATTTCAGTGGCATGGGCCTTGGCTTGTGCCGTTAGACCGGTCGACAAATGCACCGTGGCCTCACAGACAAACTCATGTGCGCTTTTGGAAAAAATGACATTCGCGTCTGTCGGTCGCTCTGCATATTTCGCAACGACGTCGCCCATTTCCTCTTTCACATGGGTTTGAAGGGCTGATCCGATGTCAATTTGTTTGCCGCTGATCTGGTATTGCATACAAGCTCCGTAGTCGTTTTGAGACAGCTTTCCTCTGAGCCCGATAGGGGCCGTAAAAGAGTTACAGCGTCGTTAATGGAGATGACGAAAGTGGTCGTGTGCGTAAGCTCAATCGGGCGCGTCTGCGTCCTGTTTGCCGTGAGGGCAGCGTTTGACATGCAACGACTCTCATCCCTGTCAGTTGGCGCTATTGGGGGGGCATCTGTCAATCATTGTAATTTGAAAATGAGTGCTTAACCGGTTTCAATCCCTGGGCGAAGACTTGCGAACCGACTGATTGCAAACATCTTTCCGGACATCCCGGCAAGGACTTGCTGAGACCTGCGACAGATCGGATCAAGAAATGCGGAAGCTCTCGCCCAAATAGACCCGGCGGACATTCGCGTCCTCGACGACCTCTTTGGCGGTCCCGCTCATCAGAACCTTGCCGTCGTGCAAAATATAGGCGCGGTCCACGATTTCGAGCGTTTCACGGACGTTGTGATCGGTGATCAGCACACCAATCCCGCGCTTGGTCAGATCGGCCACCAATGCGCGGATATCGCCCACAGCAATCGGGTCGACACCCGCAAAGGGCTCGTCCAGAAGCAGGTAATTCGGGCGGGCGGCCAGGCAGCGCGCGATCTCGACCCGGCGACGCTGACCGCCGGACAGAACCAGCGCAGGTGCGCGACGCAGGTGTTCGATGCCAAACTCAGACAGCAGATCCTCAAGCCGGGTCTGGCGGGCCGGGCGGCTTTTCTCGGTAATCTCGAGGATGGACATGATGTTGTCTTCGACGGTCATGCCCCGGAAAATCGACATTTCCTGTGGCAGATAGCCGATGCCCAATTGCGCGCGGCGATACATCGGCAGTGTTGTCACATCGCGCCCATCAATCGTCACCGATCCACCCTCGGGCGTGATCAGGCCCGCGATCGCATAAAAGCAAGTCGTCTTGCCCGACCCGTTCGGGCCCAGCAACGCCACAACCTCGCCGCGGCCCAGCGTCATGCTCACATCGCGGATCACGGGGCGTTTGCGGTAGCTTTTCTGCAGGTTCTCGATGACAAGGCCCTGCATCTGCTCGCTCGCAACGCTCAGCGTCGGGGTCTCAGCCATCAGAGGGCGCGTCCTCGTCGTCATCATCGCCGGTCAGAATGGATTTCACACGGCCTTCGACGCGGGCTTCGCCAGTGTCCATATTCGCGCGCAAGCGGTCGCCGGAAACGGCGCTGCCGCCTTGGGTGACCAGCACATTGCCAACCATCACGACCATGCTGTCGGACAATGTGTAGACCGCCGTTTCGCCTTCGGCAGCTTCCGGCCCATTGATCAGTGTGACGCCATCCTTGGCCTCGACCCGCTCAATATCGCCACCACCTTCGGTGTAGAAAACCTTGACCCACGGCGCATAGAGGCGCATCGCGCCTTGCCCGACGATCACCTCTCCGGTGAAGATCGCCCAGCCTTCGTCCTGATTGACCTCAAGTTGGTTGGAGGTGACCTCAATCGGTGCATCAGGGTCGTTTTCCAGACCCCCAAAATTGACTTGAGCGCCCTGCGCCAAAGCTCCTGTCGCCACAAAGGCGAGCACAAATGCAAGATGGCTCAAACGCATGTCAGTCATAACCCCGATTTAGTCGCCTTTGTATATCACCTTAACGTCGCCTTTGAAAACCATCAGCGTCGTGCCGTTCTCTTGCTGTGTCATCTCCATCCGGTCTGCGGAAAGATCACCGGCAGGTCCGGTTCCTTCGACGCGTCCGGTTGTCTCAAGGCGGGTGCTGTCGAGGGTGGTTTCCACCTCGTTCGTGAGCACGGTGTAGCCGTCAGAGGTTTGCACTTCGACGCCACCGGAAAGGGTCAAAAGCTCGGTATCATTATCGATCACGCCGGCGGGCGCATTGATGTCGATCCGCACACCGCGCTCTGTCTCGATCTGGGCGCTCAGGTTGTCTGCATCGAACCGCGCGGGGTTGGTGATGTCGGGCCGCGCGGCATCCGCGACAACCGTGATGGCAGAGCCATCGCCGGTCATGCCGGTATAGGTGGGCCGCCCCACGCGTTGCTCGCGCTTCAGTTCTTCAACCTCGGCTTCGGAAAACGGCAGGTTCGCCTCGGGGTCCACGGGGCGCGACAGCAGGAAAAGCGTCGACAACAGGCCAAGCGCGAAGAGCGGCAGGGCAATCTTCAGCCCTGCGACGGCACGCGAATATCCTTGGCCATGGGTGGTCATCACGCCACGCCAGCGCGCAGGCAGTCATGGATGTGCAAGATGCCCAAAGGCATGTCGTTCCCCTCGGGATCGACAACGAACAAACACGTGATCTTGCGGTCATTCATAATTGCAACGGCTTCCTGGGCAAGCGCATCGGGGCTGACAGTGCGGGGCGATCTTGTCATCACCTCGGCCGCCGTCAGATCGAGCAGCCCATCCATGTGACGGCGCAAGTCTCCGTCGGTTACGATGCCCACAAGATAGTCATTCTGATCCGTCACACCAACCACGCCAAAACCTTTTTGCGAGATTGTGAGAAGCGTATCGCTCATCGGGGCAGTCTGGTGGATCGTCGGGATCGCGTCGCCCTCATGCATCAGGTCGCGCACTTTCGCCAATTGCGCGCCCAGTTTGCCGCCCGGATGGAAGTCGCGGAAATTGGCAGGCGTGAACTGGCGATGCTCCATCAAGGCAACGGCCAGCGCGTCGCCCAAGGCCAGCGTCATCGTGGTCGAGGATGTGGGCACAACGCCGGTCCCGCAGGCTTCATCCGCTTTCGGCAGAACAATCGCCACGTCGCATTGCTTGAGCAGCGTGCTATCCGCGCGGCTTGCCACGCCAATCATCGGAATGGAAAAGCGTCGCGTATGGGCGATGACATCGGCCAGTTCCGGCGTCTCGCCAGAGTTTGACAGCAGCAAAACCACATCGCCCTGCGCCATCATCCCCAGATCGCCGTGGCTTGCCTCGGCTGGATGCACAAAATGCGCAGGCGTCCCGGTGGAGGCGAATGTCGCCGCAATCTTGCGCGCGATATGACCTGACTTGCCCATGCCCGACACAATGATGCGGCCGGGCGCGTTCAGGATCAGCTCAACCGCTTCGGCAAAGCCACCATTCAGGCTCTGTTCCAGCAGGGATAGCGCCTCTGCCTCGGTCTTGATGACGCGGCGGGCGGTGCTGAGCAGGGTGTCTGGGTCGGTCATGATCCGGGCCTGTCAGTGCGAGAAGATGTCGATCTCAGGCCATCCCTGAAGATCAAGCTGCGCGCGCATCGGCAAGAAGTCAAAACAGGCCTGCGCCATCTCGGTGCGCCCCTCACGGGCCAGCATCTCGTCCAGCTTCTCGCGTAGCTTATGCAGATAAAGAACGTCGGACGCCGCATATGCGACCTGCGCATCCGTGAGTGCCTCGGCCCCCCAGTCGCTGGATTGCTGCTGTTTGGAGATATCCACCTCCAGCAGTTCCTGCAGCAGGTTCTTGAGCCCGTGCCGATCCGTATAGGTCCGCACAAGTTTCGAGGCGATCTTGGTGCAGTAGACCGGCGCGGTGACGGTCCCAAACGCATTCAGCATCGCCGCGATATCGAACCGCCCAAAGTGAAAGAGCTTGAGCACATCCGGGTTCGCCAGCATTCGGCAGAGGTTCGGCGCCTCGGTCTGCCCTTTGGCAACCTGCACCAAATGCGCATCGCCATCGCCCCCCGACATCTGGATGACGCACAGCCTGTCGCGATGCGGGTTCAGCCCCATCGTCTCGCAGTCGATTGCGACGATTGGACCAAGGTCGAGGCCGTTGGGCAGGTCGTTCTGGTAGAGGTGGTTGGTCATGTGGCTTCCACTTTGCGGTCTTGCGACGTGATACAGGGGTGCATGACAGCAAAGCAAGCGCGTCCTATGGTCGTCCGTATGTTCGCCAATTTGCCAAAATGCTGGGCCAGACCCCTTGAACAGCGCGCAGATCCCCTTTTTGACTTACTGAAAGCCCTGAGACCTCAAAACCATCTTCGGGAAAAGTTTTACCCTTCGCCTGTTCATAGGCGTCGAATAGCAGTTCAACCTTCGCGTCTCCTACCCCACTATGTTTGGTCATCCGCCGTTTTACATCCGGCTTGCCTGTTCTCCAGATGCGCTGCTGAAGTTGCTTGTAAACGTCGTGATCGAGCCGACCCGTCTTGGTCGATTTGGAGGGCATCCTAAGAATGATGTTGTCATCGGATGCCGTTAAGAAAGGTGCTGGGTCTCCTTGATCCGTCGTTCGGCTTGTTTCATTTGCGTCTTTGAAAGCCTTTTCATCGTCTTTTGACATCGTGACATTATCGTCGCCAAATCCTGTTTCTTCAGTGTCTTCAACGGTAAAATTGGGGTCACCCGGCTGGGGTGTGCTTGGAAGAGGGAACCGGGATCTGATCACAACATTTCTTGTGAGTTCTGGAACGCTATTCAGGTTCGTATCAATGACGCTAGCTTCTGCGATGAAGTTTGCGTTGACATAGCCGGGACCGACGAAACCGGCGGCTCCGTAGCTCGCTAGATTGGTATCCTTCTCGTCAACTGTTACGGTATAGCGAACCCAATAACGGTCGTCATTCACCCATCTTTTAACATGCTTTTCGATTTGGTTTTTGTGTTCGCTGTTTGCGTTCACAGTGATTGGAAACAGGTTATAGGTCAGCCCAGGGCCACCCACATTGTCGTTCAACAAGTGGCCCCGGATATAGAGCTGGTTTCCTGGTATCGTCTGGCCAGGCGGGGCGGCGGCGACCGACCCGATCGTCGGCAATTTATTCATGAGCGTTGGCTGAATTCCGGGCTTGGGGGATGATCCAGCGGGATGATCAGGCCCTATCGGATCGGCAATCATCTCAAGTCCAACGACGCTTCCGAAACGCTTTTCTCGTTTCCAGTCAACTTTTGAGTCTCTGGAACCGCTTGCCGCTGGATCGTTCTCACCTCGAATTGGTTCGTAGACGCTTTCATCAAGGTTTGGATTTATGCCGCCTTTAACGCGAAATCCCTTTTTGAAATCCCCGACAAAGGCGAGATGCGACAACCTAAAACGTCTCTTGATCGCTGGGAAATAGTCGTCCAAAGCGTCGCTGTCAGAGGCAGAACGACTTATGATTTGAATCATAGAAGCCGCCGCGTCGACATCTTCCTTTTCCTGTTTCTTCGTTCTGGGAAGAGTTGCTGGCGCTTCTTCAAGCGTCTTCATCGTCAAAGGCTTGGGATATCGCGGCTGACCAGCGTTTGGCACTTCGGACTCCGGAGCGGCCCCTCGAACTGATGGATCAGGCTTCGCAGCGTCCTGAAGCGCGGTCTGCGACCCAGAGGTTTTTTGCGAAGGCGTTGTCTTCGGGACCGGCTTATCTTTCGGGTCCGCATTCGGATCAGGCACTTTCGAGCGTTTTGGAGGCCGCGCCGCTGGCTCTGGTGGCTTGCCCGGCTTCCCGGCGTTCTCTGCCTCTGCTGGCATCTCCGCCTCGCGCTTCTCTTTCAGCGCGCCTTTCCATTCGGCTTTGTTTTTCAAAGCCTCGCGCGCGCCGGACGGTCCGGGGCCGTCTTTTGGCATCGCGTCCTGAATCAGCTTGTCGGTGTCGATGTCGCTGGTTGTCATCTCCAACTCGGGCGCTTCGCCTGATCCGAAGACGTAGTTCATCTTGGCTTGCAGCGCTAAATCGGGGCCGACGGACATGACGTGTTCGGCCAGCTTCCACTCGCGTTCCCAAACGGTGACGAACAGCGCCTCGATCTCTGCCCAAGCGTTCAGCCCTAACGTAAGCCGCGCGCCTGCGGCTATTGTGGCGACGCCTTCGATGCTCCAATCGCCGTCGGCGTAGTTCAGCTCTGGCACCACAGAAATCGCCCCATAAATGCCCGCTGTTGCGACGCCTTCGATGCCGCCGGTCAGACTGCCCAGCAAAACGTCCAGCCCGAGCCCCGCGCCAAACGCGACATAAGCTTCGGCAAAGGCGGGAATGTACATCTCGCCTGTGATCGAGAAGGTCGGATCGGCTTCATCCGCGCCAATCGTGTAGGAGCCTTCGACCCTAATGTTGCGGAAAACGCCTGGACCGATACCTGCACGTATTCCTGCGCGGACCCGGATGACGGCGACGAGCATCGCCCAAAGCGGGATGTTCTGGGAGTACTTGAACAGCTCTTTATCGAGCCGTTTTTCTGGAAACAGCTCCAGCGGTTCAGTCACCTCAATCGCGCCTGAGATGTCGATCCCACCCTCTGGCAGGATCGTCGCCTCCAACGTGCCGGCAAGCCGCGGCATCAGCTGCGCTGTCACCGATCCGCCGCCGCCCACTTGCAGATCGCCTTCCTCTGTCTGCGCCAGCGTTACCCGGATCGTGCCAGACAGCTTGCCGTTATCGGCGCTATAGGACATCTCGGTCTCGCCCGACCAGCGGCCTTCGGCAAAGCGCACGGTGACCTCGCCGCCCAGACCGGGCAAGGCGACCGTATCAATCGGCACCTGTGCTTCGCCCTGAATATCGCCGTTGACGTAGGCGAG
Source organism: Cognatishimia sp. MH4019 (assembly GCF_020177595.1). Classification (GTDB taxonomy): domain Bacteria; phylum Pseudomonadota; class Alphaproteobacteria; order Rhodobacterales; family Rhodobacteraceae; genus JAHTBL01. The sequence goes on from NZ_JAHTBL010000002.1 coordinate 544,739, forward strand.
GCTGACATGCGCGCCCTGCAAACCCGGCACGGTCAGATCAACCTCGGCACCAATCGCCAGATCGCCGGTTTCGCTATAGCTTGCTGACAGCGATCCGGTGCCTGCCGGTCCAAGATCAACGCCAACAGTGCCGCTGAAACCAAGCGCGCCATTCTCGCTTAAGGTCGCTGTGATAGAGCCTGACGTGATCGGCAAACCGTCCGGAAAATCAGACGCCGATACTGTAACACTTCCCGATACCGCGCCATTGGCGAGGCGCAGCGTGCCAACGACCGGGTCCATTGCGGGCAGGTTCACCTCAAAGCTGCCATTGCCCGAAATGCGCCGATCTCTGCCAAGTGACGCGCTGGCAATCGTCACGGTTCCAAGATTGCGATAGGTCGCAGTGAAATCCGCGACCGACAGGCTGGGGTCGCCATTGTCATAGCCGATGGTGATCGTGCCACCGTTCAGTTCTAGCCCCGCAATAGGGGTGCTGAGCTCTCCAGCGGTGATCGTCGCTTCGGCGCTCAGATTTCCGGCGTTGTCACCGCTGATCTCGGCCGTGATTTCATCCGCAAAGGGAGGTGTAATCGTCAGCGTGCCATTGGCGGAGAAGGCCCCATTTTCACCAAAGTCAAAATTGACGGTTCCATTGCCAAGATCGCGATAGCTTAGCGTGACGGTGCCGTTGCCGCTGATTTTGCCATCATCGATCGTAAGCGTCCCGCCGCCCTCGGCTGTCAGGCCTGCGATCGAAGGCGCCATATCGGCCCCTTCAACGGTGACGGAGCCGCCAATCGCCCCCTCTTCACTGATGGTCAAAGAGACGCTTGGATTGCCCAAAGCCGCGATATTCAATTGGCGGGAGGCGCGCCCTCTGATCCTCGCATCACCGTCGCTGTTGATCCGAACGGTCAACTCGGCTTCGTCCAAGCCGGGAACCGCGACATCGGCACTGATATCGAGCCTGTTTCTGCGGAAAGTGGCCGTTTTCAGCGCAAGACCCGGAACCGGATTTGGCAGAGTGCTCAAATCAATCTGACCGCTTTCCAACAGATCGGCAGCAATGGTCAGGCCGGTGCCAAGCCGCGCTTTGAAGCTGCCATCGTCCAGCAGGCCCCATGCGGACGCGGGAACGGCTGCGGCAGCCTCCTGGTCTTGCGCCGATGCAGGGGTTTGTGCCGGTTCCGGGCGTGCCGGAACCTGTTGCGGATCGGCGGATGTGGGCATCACCACGCTCCTTTCAGCGCGGCGTAGTGATCCCCGAAGACGGATTTGCGAACCGGTTTGCCTTGTTTGCGCAACTCGGCCGCGACGGCGGTGTAAAGCAGCTGCGTTGTGATCTTGGAACCGGTCTGGGCGGCCCGATGTGCTGCTGCCAGCGCGCAATTGCGTATCTCGCCGCCCGTAAGATCGAAGGTTTCCGCGAGCTGGGCGAAATCGACCGATGCATCGACGGGGGCCGCTCCGTTTTTGAGGCGCTCCCATAGGGCCAGCCGTTCGGTCGGGCCGGGGGCGGGAAAATCAATGACCCAGTCGATCCGTCTCAGGAATGCGTCATCCATATTCTGGTGAAGGTTGGTTGCCAGAATAGACAGACCCGAGAACGCCTCCATCCGTTGAAGCAGAAAGGACGTTTCGAGGTTGGCATAGCGATCCCGCGCATCCGAGACTTCGGAGCGTTGACCGAAAATGGCGTCTGCCTCGTCGAAGAAAAGGATCACGTCGGCTTCTTCCGCAGCGCAAAAGACCTGATCCAGGTTTTTCTGTGTTTCGCCAAGATATTTCGAGACTATTCCGGCCAAATTGACCCGAAAAAGCGGAAGCCCAAGAGTTTTCCCAATGATCCCGGCGGCCATGGTTTTCCCTGTTCCGGGGGGGCCTTTGAACAGCGCTGTGCCGCTGCGTGTCTTGCCGAAGGTGCTGCCCAATTTCCAATCGTCCAGAATGCAGCCCGCTTGCTGGCGCCACGTAATCATCTGGTTCAGCGCGGACTTGGTTGTCTGCCGGACGATCAAATCCTTCATCTCGAAACTAGAAGTGACAGGGGTTGCCAATCCCGCCATTGCCTGTACGCAATCCGTATTCAGACGCGCCATTGCGGTGGGGGCAGAGGGCGCGTCGCGAAGAGCGAAAGCGATATCGAACACGCGGAAACTGTTGGTGTTGCGCAGATCCGGGTCGTGCGCGCCGAATGCCTCTTGTAGGGCTTTAATCGCGTCGGATTTCGACAGATCACAGTGGATCTGCGTACTTGTGTCCTGTTTCCAAGGGCTCAACCGGCCTTGGATCATCGTCAGAGATGGGCCGATAAGCGCTTCAACCGCGTTGCAAAGCGGGTGCTTCGCCTCTGAAAACCCATCAAGGCAGACGTAACATCCGGTCACAAGAGCGCGTCGGATATCAGCGATAAGTGGTGCATAGTCCGTGTAGTCCGCTCCGCGCAGCACGGCCAAGGCGCGCCGATCATGCGCGGCGGTGGAGAGCAGTGTCAAAGCGGGATCGTTTGGGTGATCAGTAATGACGCTGGGGAAGGGTGCTGTAGATTCTGTGACTGGCAAGGGCGGAATGACAAGGCCGCGGAAAGAGGTGCTTTCAGGGTCGATCAGATCGTCGAGAAAATCCTCACTCAGCGTGATAGTAGACTCTATAAAAGGCTTTTTTGCGTTAAAGTCGATCAGCCCAAACCGCCGCAATGGCGCTTTGGGGTGGAGGGCGCGTCGCACAGTCAAACTATCAACGTCGCTAAAAAGTGACAGGCGCTGACATAAGGCAGGCGTCAAGGCGCGGCGGCTCATGTCGTCGTTCAGATAGCCATAAACACGCCCGAAACGTGGGTCGATGGCGGGCGCTGCGGCGAGAACAAGGATGTCCAGCTCGAACGTGCTGAGCCCAAGCGCTGCGCCGTAGTCGCCCCAAAGGGATGTGTTGCGGGTGGATTGAAGCTGAGCCCAGGCATGTGCGATCTGCTCGGCTGTTGCGAAGGTTCCTTCAACCTCGATACGTCCAGACAACGCATCAAGGAGCGCTTCAGCCTCGGAATCAGACACAAACAAGCCTAAAAAACCTTCGTTCCGGTCATCGCCGCGCAATGCGCGCGTGATCGCGACCTCGTGCTTCATCCTTAAAGAAAGAACCTGAAGCGCTTGCGACAGCCAAAGACCGGCATCAACCGAGTGTTCTGCAAAATCCTTCATGAGGCGCGCCCTTTCAATAAGATAGTGAGGGCAGGACCACCGGGCCATGCAGGCCCTCGGGGACCAAGATGGCCGCCCATTTGGAGCACGACGCCGAGGGGCATATCGGTCAGATCGACGACTAAACTGCCCTCTGTTTGTTCAATACGTCCCGGTCGGTGCAAAAACTCGCGTAGGAGATAAGGTTTTGAGCTGGCTTGCAGGCCCGGCAATTGAGCGGCGAAATCTGCCAGCAAGAGGGTGCTTACACTTGAGATTTCGTCTTCAAAAAGGCCAGGGCAAGTGCGACGCAACTGAGCCACGTAGCGCGTCGATAGAATGTCATTAAGTTCGCTTTTTTTCTTATTAGACTCTCTTTTTTGGATCAGCGATATGAAGGGATCGCGCTGCACTGCCGTTTGATCCTCTTCCGGAAAGAGGTCGATGATCGCATTTGCGAGACCTGGTGGATCGAGTGCATCATGAAGACCAAGACGCAGCACGGAAGGCAGTAGAAGCGCAAGGCCAGCGAACTGCGAAGGGACGGGACCTTGGGGAAGGTGCTTGTCGGTTCTTCCAGATAGGATCGGTTGGGACGTGCCGCTCGTTGATTTCTGTCTGATTGTCGAAATGAGCGCGACAAGATCGCGCTGAACGACAGGATCAGATCCCGCCTGCGCGACCTCGGGCAGGGAGAGACGCTGCCCGACTTCTGTCAGAAGCGCCTCAAGCTGTTCTTTTGTCGGTCCACTGCCGCTTGCCGCTTTCGGCGTCAGCGCATGGGTGCAGAGCGTGTCGAGCAGTGCGGCCAAGATGGCTGCCTCACGCATCGCAGTGCCGTGCTGGAGCAGTTTTGACAGTAGGGTAAAAAGCCTATTTCGCGGTGAAACAGAGTCGATTTTGGACCAGTGAGCAGATTTTAGAAATCGAGCCGCTTGTTCCAGAACATCTGTCATCTTGGGGCGGACGGGGTGATGCTGTGTCATACGGCGCATCAACGCCAACTGATCAGATATGGACAGGCTTGAGGCAATCGCCTCTATCGCGCTGCTTTCGATTTCTTGAGTTGAAAGGTGACGCAAGGCATCGGGACGTTGGGCGAGGACCTCAACCGCTGCCTCGCGGTCAGAGATGTAGCGTAACGCTGTGAAGTCGGGGAATGCCCAGTCGGGGCCACGGGAAATACCAAGGCGATGCAAAACATAGGCTGCGGCATAACTTGCCTCATCCGGCCAAATCGCGATCTGATCAGAGCGCTGCTGGATCACACCACGCAACGCGGCGACGATCCGGGCGGCGATAAGGCGGGCGATGTCGCGCAGCTCAGAACCTGCGGTCAGGTCGATGCGCAATTGCAGCTTGCGGATGCGGATGACGCCGCGGACGTCTTTCAGAACCGGGTCGGCGGCCTCGGACAGGATATGCGGCAGCACTTCGCGCAGCACACGGTTGAGCGTTAAACGCAGCGCGTCTGCGGCGACCGGATCGCCCAGAAAGGCGCAGCGCGTCTCGATCGCTCCTATGCTCAGCCGATTGGTCATCGCAGGGTGTCGATGGCCCGGATAAACGCTTCCAGTTCGCGTTTGAGCGTCCGAACCTGTGCAAGGGGCAATCCCAGAAACCGCATAGAGTCGCGCTGGGTCAGGCGCATGAACTGAACCGGCCCGGTGATATCGAAGGTCATCAGTTTCTCGACAAGGTCGGGTTCCATGATCCGGGGTTGTTGATCGACAGCAGATAACCGCGGCGCGCCCGCAGCAGGCCGACCCGTGAACCGGCTGTCATATCCCAGAGCGATGGTCAGATCGTCGAGCTTCTCCCAGGTTTCGATATCCAGATCAGGCTCTTCCGGGGGCTCTTGATTGCAGAGGCAAGCCATCAACCATTCCTGCATCAGCTGCATGGGCAACAGACGACGGCGTTCAATCATTTCGATGTCGAAACCATCTTCGCTGAAGCTCACACGACCCAGCACCAGAAGATCGGTGTGTGGGTCATAGGCCGCAGGAATTTCGATGTTGGGAACCGCTTTGCCGAAGCAGATGAAGGGATTGCGGGTTTTGCAGGTCGGCGCGGTGTGCCGCATCGCATCGGGCAGGGTCTTCAGCAAGACGATCTCGACCGTGTGACAGGCCCGTGCCGGGCGCAGGACATTCGCGGGATGACCGCAATCATCCGAGACGCCGGGGCGCTTTTGCGCCTCGGCCAGCATGGGTCGGATCAGCAGCCAAGCAGAGAGCACGCCGGTTTCCTCGACCTCGTCGAGGGCGCAGGCATCGCTGCCTTCCGGGCAAAGCTCTTTGATCGCTTCGTCCAGATTTTCGAGCTGCAGGTCCCTTTCCAGAAAGACCTCGTTGCCGCTGGGTGAGACGCCGTAGCCTCCGGTCAGCACGACGCCTTTCTCGCCCGGCTCAAGGATCAACCCGGCCACGATACCCGTGCCAAGCGCATAGCGTCGCATCCGGTCCAGTTCCGCATTGCGGCTTTCACGGCCAAGGTTCAGATCAGACGCCCGCACGATCTGGCGGTCGAAGTAAAGCGGCTCGGAGACGCCATTGGCGTGCTTGAGCAGCGTGAGGTTCGGGGGAAGTTCGCTCATGACATCATCCTTTCACGTCGAACCAGCTGGTGAAGACAGCGCCGGGGACACCTTCTTCGTTCGGCAGTCTGCCCCCAAGGAACGAGCCGTTCAGGGGACGCCTGTTCACGTCGATGACAAAGTCGGTATAGAACACCATGCGATAGCGCCCGTCAGCGAAGAACTCCCAATTGTTCAACTGGTTACGATCCACTCTGCTGCGCAGCGTGACGCCCCGGGTGGCGTCCGCGTTATCCAGAACCTCCCACTCCTTGAGAACACCGTCTCCGATGGAGCCGTCATCAAAACTGATCGGATGGCAGTCCATGATGTCCATCGTCTGCCAGCTTGCGAAGGGATCAAACGTCTGGTTGAGGCGCTGTAATTCGACAATCATCGTCGGGCCGGAGGCTTCGGACCCGGTGAACTGCTCGAACATCGCGGCTTCCTCAAAGGCGAAGGCAAAGCCTTTGTTCAGCAAAAAGGCGTTGAAGTCGTTCGAGGTCATGGTGCCGCGATGCACCCAGCTCATCGCGATGATCTTGTTCAGATCAAGGTCAAGGCCGGTTCCGGGATCGCCCTTGTCGCCTTTGGCCCCTTGTGGTCCGCGGGGGCCTCTGGGACCGCGAGGGCCCTGTATCCCTTGCTCGCCTTGGATACCCTGTTCGCCTTGAATACCCTGAATACCCTGAATGCCCTGCTCGCCCTGGATGCCGGGCACACCGGGTTCGCCCTTGGCACCCGGAGGGCCTTCGGCGACCCCCTGCCTGAGCATACATTCGATGACATCGCGGAGCGTCTCGGCGGACGGCACGATCTTGCGGAGCGTCAGATTGTCGATCTCAACCGCGCCGTCACCGCCAAGGCCTTCATCGACCATCTTGGGCAGAACCAGATCGTCGCCTTCACCGTCAAAGGTGAAACCGTCCAAGTGACCCAGAATGACGATATGTTCGCCGTCGTCAGTGCAGCTGTCGCAGCCCTCCAGCGAGGCGGTCAGCTTTGCCCCGCAATTCACTTCGCGCAGGTCGATGACTGCGACCAGACCGCGATCAGGCTGCGCGCCGGTTTCCGCGTCTTTCGCAGCCAGATAAAGCGCGCCGCCGCGGATCGGCATGGCCGTGTTCTGCCCCAGCCCGTCAATGCGCAACGCGTCGCCGGGGATCGACAGATCGGCGGGCGTGTCGTCGACCTCCTTGATCAGTTCGGCATCGACAGCCATGAAGCGGGTCGCGCCCGCCTCGTCTTGCATGGCCAGATAAATCTGCCCTTCGGTTGGGGCCAGCTCCATATCCAGGGCAAGGCTGTCAAAGGTCGCGCCGCGCCCGGTCTGTTCGACATTGATCGCGTCGCCGGTGAAAGTGTAGCGGTTCAGCGTGGCGCGTGGGCCGTCATCATCGTCGATGGTGGAAAGCGTATAAAGACGCTCGCCATCCAGACTGAACCGGACCGAGGTCAGATGCTCTGCATCACCGATGTCCGACAGCTTTTCAGGGCGCATTGCGGTCAGCGCAAGATTGTTAGCGCCGCTGTTCAGACCGCCAGAGAAAAGCTGCGGCAGATCAATGATGAAAAGCCCGTTCTGCACGCCAACCTGCGAGCTGAAGACAGCAAGCCGATTGCCGGCCGGGGACAAAACCATGCTGTCGATATGCCGGTCAAGATAGGCGCGGCCCCGGCCAAAATTATACTGGATGGTCTTGCGGATCAGAGCCTCGGGTTGGTTATTTCCGGGGTTACCTGCTGCCCATTCGGTCAGCTTGGTAGTGCCATAGACCGCCAATATCGCGCGGCTGCTGCTTGGAAAGGACAACACGTAAAGCGACCCGGTATTCGGATCAGAGACGATCACCGGCGGGCGACCGCGACCGGCGTCGATGATCCCAAGCGGCGCGTCGCTTTCGGTGACCTGATCGGTGGCCCAGACCATGATCCCGGTCTGAATATCGGTGTCGAAATTGGTGAAACCCGTGCCGGACGCATAGACCTGATTGGCCGCGATGGAGGCACTGGTATGCCCGATCTCATCCGGCCCGGTCAGCCGTGTGACCAGATCATGCGTGGCCAGATCATAAAGCTGAAGCGCGCTGCCTTCGCTGTCATTATTGGCCGCGACCTGCAACCAGTCGCGTCCTTCATGGATGAACTGCCCGGCGGGGTTTTGCCCGCCCAGAACGATGCTGTGATCCCAGCTGAAATCAGGGATCGAGGGGGTTTCTTCGTTGCGTGCGGCGGCAATGGGGGCGGCATCCAGCACGATGGTGAAGCCTTCGAGGATGCGGTTGAACTCGGTCGGAACACCCGCGCTATCGCAGCCCGGCAGAATGATCGGAATGGGGGACTCGCCCTCGTCACAGCGCTTGATCCCTACGATCAGGGAGTTGCTGCCATCCAGCTTATCGCGCAGCTCTTCATCGGCGGCGATCAGGTCGCGAATGCGAACCAAAGCGCGGTCCGGCACGACAATTTCCTGCCCGCAGCAGTCCAGCGCCATGCCGGGTTCCAGCACCATGAACTTGTCGCGGCACCCGTCGGAAGGGTGCTGCACCAGCTTGAGCCCGCAGACAACGCCATCACCATGCAGCAGTGCGTTATGCATGTTGCGGTGGCCGATATTATAGCTTTGCTCTGCCGTGAAATCGGCGCTCGTCAGCAGCTTGCCATCGAAATACGTGTTGCGCTTCGGCGCATGCAGGCCGCAGGGAATGCAGGTGTCGGTGGTTTTATCATCTAGCATGAACAGGTCCCCCGTGTCGGGTTGGGTTGGAATGAGAGCGGGCCGGAATTTGGTGGCCCATCGGTTGAAAAAGTGCCGCCCAGCTGGCCTTCGCCCAAGACAGGCGCATCGAGCGATCCCAGCAGCGTATCGACGCCGATCATGGATTGCTGACCGACAGAAATACCGGGATAGACAAGTCGGATGTCATAAACGGTATGCGCAGGGATCGACGCGTCGATCAGCCGTCTGATCTGGCGATCTGCGTCCTCGGTGCGCACTGCACTGGCTGGGATAACGATGGTAAAGCGGTGGGCTGTGTCGGGCATTGCCAGCTCGGCGCCCCCGACGGCCAGCCCCTCGGAGGGCAGGCGAAAATGCTCGATCACTTGCGGCAGGGGGGCGGGCAACCCGGTGTGCCAGCGCAGGATCTGTTGCAGCCCGGAAACGGTGCCGCGAATGCGGTAATAGGCGATGGCCTGGCGCAGCACGGTGCGGCGCGTTTCTTCGGGCCAGTTGGCGAAGAACTGCAGATCGAACCAAGAGCCGAGCCAGGACAGAAATTCGTCCGGTACGGCCTGAGCATCGAAAAGCTGCGCGATGCCGCGGGTCTGGGCGGTAATCTCGGAAAAGATCGTGTCAAAATAGCTGAGGTAGCGATCAAGGAAGGCCGCACTTTCCGGGTCTTGCCGCAAGCTGGCGGGCAGGTCGTTCAGACTGCTGCGGCGCGGCCCGTAAATGTCGATCTCGGCCAATTCGGGAGAGGTTTCGCCATCGCCAAACATCTCGATCCGCAGCCAAAGATAGCGCCCGGGCGCGCTTTGGATCAGTACTTCGGGCGTCGTGGTCGGCGTGATCTCCAAAGAGTCTGACCAGGGGTTGGCGACGAAGCTGTCGAGGCGGTCGTCTTCGATCAGGCTGTCGCTTGTCATTGTGCGGATCAGCAGGCGCGATCCGGTGGGCATTTGCACATCCAGTGTAATGCGATCCCATAGGAATCCGGTCTTTTGACTGTCCAGCGCCTGCGTCGTGATTTGCCCATAGCGCGGCACTTCCAGACGGTCGGGCAGTGCAAGGATTGGTTGGCCTGATGGAAGGTGCCGTCCGTCTATGGCAAGCGTCAGCCCGTGCAATTTGAGCGGCTCATGCCCCGGATAGTGCGGGTCGTCGTAAAGCAGCGTTGTGGCGCTTATCCTGCGGAGGGCGGGGCGGGCAGAGGGGGTGTCGGGCAGGCGATCCGCCGTCTTTGTCCGGCCATTGGGCAGAACGCGGTGCAGGCCCGTGCTGTCGAGCACATAAGCCAGCGGTTCGGGGGCTGCGATGGTGTCGCATCCGCAACCACAGGTGCAGTCCTTAGCGCATCCGTTTGGCATAGCGAGGGCGCGGGGTTGATCAAAGGTCATTGCGCGTTTGGGGAAGCTGGGGTCATGTCGCCAGTTGGTGTCGAACCGCAGCAGATCGCCCGCGTCTTGGCGCAAGATGTATGCGCGACCTTGCGGGTCGAAGCCGACCGCGACCGGCCCGCCTTCAAGCGGAATGACATGACGCAGATAGGCGGTGGGGTAGGCCATCACGAGGATACGCGCGGCCCCTTTGTCAACGATCACGAGGTCTCCGGTCGGGGCGACTGCGACGTCTGTCGGCTTCACCAGCGTATAGGGGTCGGCTTCATTCGGAAGCGGGCGTGCGGGCCAAAGCGGCGTCAGCGGGTCAAGCGCATCGACTTGCCCGAAGAGGATCACGCGGGCCTCTGGATCGGCAAGAAACACCCGGCCTTCGGAATGGATATCCAGCCCGCGCGGCAAAGTCCGTCCGCCAAAGCTGCCGAAGGGTTCGGTCACGGAAATCGGCTGCTGCCCGGCGATGTTGAGCCGCAAGGCGTTGCCGATATCCGGCACGCCCGGTTGCGCAGCCTCAAGCGGCCAGCCGATGGCCGGGCTAAAGCGCAGGAACGGCGCGACCGTGGGGCGGATCGGCTTATTCATAGCGCGCCACCAAGGCGATTGCGTCACGCTCAAGCTGCGGCAGATGCCCGTCTTTTAGAGTGTTGAAATCACGGGCCGTCACCAGCCCTTGGCCTTCCAGCTGAACACCCAGTCCGGTCACGCGCCGCACCCCTTCGGTGCCCAGCATCAAGTCGTAAAGATCACCGTGATAGATATCCTCGCCAAAGCCCCAACCAGTGCCATCGCTGCCGCCTTTGATCGGGTGCATGAAATCAAGCAGAGCGGCGTAAACCGCCTCGCTCACAGCGCCCAGATCGTAGCCGGTGCGCACGGTCAGATCGCCTTGGATACGGGCGATGCGGGTGTAGACCGGGTTGGTCACATAAAGCTCGGTCGTGATCAGGCGGCGCGGCTCCAGATAGGCGCAGATCGCGCGGGTTTGGGCGCTGGTCGGCTGCGGTGCGGGGTCGTCGCCTTTAGGCAAAACGACGAGTGAAACAGCACCAGGTTTGTCGTCAAATGTGCCGTCGCCATTGGGGATTTTACCCGCCAACGCATAGGCCTTGTGCAAGTTCACACCGGGCGTCTCCAAGGCCAGATCGGCGAAATCCTGAGCGCTCACCGCGCGGTCGCGGTGGCGCAGATCATGGGGGGCGCGCAGCTTGACGCTTTCCAGATCGTCGCCGTCTGATCCGCCATGGGCGTCGCCCTTGTTCACCGCCGATTTGACGAGCCGGATCTTGCCCTTGATCTTGCTGATCACACCCGCACGCACATTGCCGATGGAGCCTCCGCCCGTGCGATAGCGTGTCGCCGTGATCGCCTGACCCGCAACCGGAATTTGCCCGCGCCGCCCGTCGCCAAAGGTCACCGTGCCGGTGGTCGGATCAAGGATGTAATGCGGATCGGCAGGACCGGATTTGTAGAAATCTTCCACCCGCTGCCACGGCGTGCCGGAGGTGTCGCCCACCGTCAGCTCCAGGGCAGGCAGGCCGGTCTGCGGCTCGATCAGAACGGGCGCTTTGGAGAGCGTGAATTGCTCCGACGGGCGGCCTGTGGCGCTGCCCAGACGCTCATCCAGTTGCGTGGCGGCCTGGGTGGAGGGCACGGTGTTCAGTCGTACATCCTGCAGGATCGCAGGCGGGATGTCGTCTTCCGTGATCGCGGATTTGAGCCGGGCGCGCAGCCAGTACATCGGGCGAAACTCATCAGCGGCAATCGGCAGGTCTGCGACGAAATCGGGATGCGCTTCGGCCCAGTCGGTCTGGCTGACATTCTGCGGTGTGAGCGTGACACTGGCCGGAGACAAAGCGGTTACGGCCTCTTCCGGGGTGCCATTACAGGCGGCCAGAAGATCGACATCCGTGATGTCCATTTTGGCCCAGATGTCATCGCTGAGCCCGTCCAGAAGCGGTTTGCCGAGGAGTTCGATCAAAGCCAGCAGATCAGCCTTTGTCTGCGGCGGTCGCCGCCCACCGAAATCAGCCCAGAAGCCGGACGACAAAGCATTGGGCGAGAGCGGCACCGCACCGCGTGGAATTTCCAGAACCACATGGCCTGACCGGGTCAGCCCATTGGTGTCATCGCGCGACAGCGACAGGGTCGCCCAACCCGTATTGGCGCTGTCTTGCGGGAAGGTGGCCGGAGGCGTTCCGGTGTCGGTCCAGACCTGCCATTCGATCTTGGAGGAGACCGCGTCTTCGCCCTGACACTTGGTTAACACGGGGCCATCGAAGGGCGTCAGACCGCCTTCGCCATCGGGGATCGGATCATAGATATCCGTGCCATCGAAATAGAGATCAAGCGGCCCCGGCGTTAGCACATCCTGCAAGAAGCTGGCGGGCGATCCATCCAATTTCGGGCGCACCAGCAGCCCTAGATACATCGCACCGCGCGCTGGGCTGGTCGTATCAAACGGCGCGAAGGGATTGAGCAACTCAACGTCGTCTTCATAGCGCGTCACCAGTTGCCGCTTGCCGTCCAGACCTTTCGGCGCGGTCACGATCATCCCGAACGCTGCGTTATGCGCGACCAATGAGCGGTCTGTTTCAAACGGAACCTGAACTGTCAGATCTGGATCATCAACCGCCAGTTTTGCACCCATCGGAACTGGCACGGTCAGCGGGTCTGTCGGTTGCGAAAGCGCATCGAGCGTAAACGTGATCTCGGCGCGGGCCGGTTCAGGCGGGCGGGGCTTGATGCCGATCAGATCGAGGAACTTGATGTAGTTCAGATCGGGAACGCGGTTCAGCTCATAGAGGATCGTCTCGGACATCCAGGCGTGCAGTTTGACCAGTGTCATGCCGGGATCGCTGTCATTCAGATTGGTCCATTCCGGCGTGTAGCGAGGAATGCGTTCGCGGGCCTCATCCACGAGGTCCTTGAACGTGCGGCTGTCGAGTTTGGGCGCAGGAAGTGACATAAGTCGGCCTCTATTTAGGCCCTTCATTGATGTAGAAGGGGTAGACAATATTGAGGGCCATGTTGTTGGCCCGAATGCGGTAATCGACTTGAATCAAAAGCATATTCGGCGCGTCGGCATTGGCGGTGGCCGACACTTTGAGCACGTCGATGCGGTGCTCGAACCGGGTCAGGGCGTTGCGCACTTCGGTCTCGATCTGTGCGCGGGTGCCGGGGTTGTTGGGGGCGAACACATAGTCGTGCAGCCCGCAGCCAAAATCCGGCTCCATGATGCGCGAGCGCTTGGGGGTCGACAGGATCAGCCAGATCGCCTCCTGCACCGATTGTTCGCCTTCTGACCAGCCAAGCCCGCCGCGTCCATCGACGCGGATGGGCCATTTCCAGCCTTGTCCCAGTGTTGCGCTCATCGGTTAATCCCCCACCATGACGGTCGAAAAGCCGACCATGACCTGACCCACGGCGTTGCCGTCGTTCTGGTCTGTTGTGTCGAACTGGCGGACGATGAATTCGCCATTGGCCTTCACGCTGCCGGAGGCGCTGGTGAAGGTGGTCGCGGCCAGATGCGCGCTGTTTTGCACGCCCCCGCTGGAGCCTGGCTCCCCCCCGCTGGAGTTTGCGATTTCGTCCGTCTCGATGATGACCGGCTTGCCGCCTGCGTTGACGCTTTCGGCCCCGGTCGCGTCAGAAAGCTGTGCGATATTCGGATAGGGGATCGGCACGTCCCCGCTGGGAGTTGGGGTCAGGCATACGTCGGGAAACGCAAAGCAGATGCCGTCGGTTCTAGCGATTGGCTTGCCCATCAAGCCACCTCCTTGAGCAGTTCGATCCGCCGGTATTGATCCGCCGGATGTGCGGTGAAGGTCCAACCGCCGCGCCACAGGATTGTGGCTTGCAGGGTGGCTGGGTTCACGATCAGCGTGTCGGCGCGCAGGTCGGGAAGCTGTTGGAACGCCCAGCGGTTCGGCTTGTCGGGGCAGTGGCCTGAATGAAAGCGGTAGCGGGCTGGCAGGCTCAGGTCGGGTAGAGTGAGCTGGAACGGCGTGTCGCTGGCATCACTGGTCCGAAAGATTTCGACCAGTTGGCCGGAGGCGATATTCGCGTCGGGGCGCAGATGGGTGAAGCCGTTGCCGCGCCGATGGCCGTTGTGAAAGAACGGCCCATAGCTTGCGATCCACGCGTCATTGCCCCCCGGATCACCGTTGTCCGAGAGGCGGCGGTGTTCGCTGTCGGGCGGCTCCCATCCGAACAGGTTCAGATCAGGATCCGCGGGGCTGTTGCGGCGGAACCAGTCGGTGCCGTCGATGCGGATCAAACCGGTGCCAGTGCCCGAGGCAAACCCTTCGACGATCAGATCGACATTGCGCTTTTGCGGGGCGATATCAGCGTCCCCGGTATAGGTGAACGCCGTCAGTTTGCCGTCCATGTCATAGGTCCCGGTCTGGTCTGCAAAGTGGATCGCGTTGCGCGCAGGTGCGGGGGCCAGAACCATCTCGTGAATGCCGACGGTTCCGGGGATCAGATCGTAGGCGGCTTTGACAACCACCGTTCCAAGCACGCGCGTCAATGCGGTGCCTCCGGCAGGTTTCGCGTTGCTGACCAAGAAGGCCGCGGCATGCGTGTCAGGGTTGGGAAGCGTGATTTGCATCAGTTCAGCTCCACCGTGGTGCCTTTGACGAAGGCGGTCCCGCCAGCCTCGACCGTGATGTCCTTGTCAGAGGTGATCTTGATCCCCTCCTTGCCCATCTCGATCTTGTTGCCGTGCATGTCTTCCAAGAGGATGCCGCCCTCGTCCGTGTCGGTCATGACCAGCTTGTTTTTCTTGCGCGACAGGATCGTCAGTTCTTCGGGTTTGTCCGTGGGAACGGCCTGTTTCTTGCCGTAGATGAAGCCAAGGATGACGGGCTTGGCTCCATACTGGCCGATCACGGCCATGTCGCCGTCTTCTTCGCTGGCGTATGGCAGGAAGGACATGCCACCCTCGGCGCTGGCCATGGGCATGGCGACCTGCATCCAGTCGCTTTCGATATCACCGCCCTGATCGAGCCGTTTCACACGGGCTTTCAGACCCTCGACGGTTTCCTCGGCCTCGATCACGCGGCCCAGCACAAGCGATGGGGTCAGCGCGGTCATCACAGCACCTCCTTGCGGGCGGAGAAATTCGTCAGATAGCCAGAGCCGCCCAGCGCGTGGGTGCTTTTGGTGATCCGGTAGATGCCGCTGAACCGAGCACCGAGGCCGATCAGTTTGACGGTTGTGCCTGCGCGTAGTTGCGGCAGCCCGATGGAGCTGCCAGAGCCGGTAATCAGGTTGCCTGCAAGCTCTGTCAGGCGCGCGAGGGCTGCACGTTCCGCATCCGCTTCGGTCTCGACGGTGGAGGGTTTGATGACCTCGTAAAGCCCGTCGATCCCGGTTGTGATGTCGGTCGTGCCGGTCGGGCCAAGCGCGTCGGGGGCGAGGTTGATGTCATCCCATGTCTTGGTGACTTCGATCTGGTCCTCCTCCGCTGCGGGATCGCCGGCGCGGACGGTGACGCCTGCGAATTGGCCGGCAGTGGACAAGGCGGGCGTGAAAGAAATCAACGTGCGGCCCCATTCGAACTCTGCCACTGGGTCCGATCCGGCGGGCTTTGAAATCAGCAGCGTCGGCTGGCTGTCCTCGCTGCCGGGAAGAACGCTCAACGTCATGCCGTATTCGCCCGCGCGCTTGGCGACCTCGTCGTAAAGCAACCCTTCGACGGCAACGCGTTCGCCCGCTTCGCCTTCTTCCTCGACCGGGTCCCATTCGACCTGCACCGCGTTGTCGCGGCACATCTGATCGACGATGGCTTTCGCGGTGCCATCGTAAGTCGTGTCGATCCGGATCTTCTGCAGCCCGCGGAGAAACTTGTTCAGCGCGCGGATACGGCAGGTTGGGGCGCCGCCCGCCGGGAAGGTCGGCGCAAGCGAGATCACTTCGCCCGTCATCACCAAAGGCAGGTCGCCATCCTCAAGATAGCCGAAGTAAAGCGATACCTCTGTCCCCGGCTCGAAATTCGGAATTTCAGAGCCTGTGTCGGGCTGGGTTAGCGGCACGCCGTTTTCATCCCAGGGCGAAGAATACTTCGGGCGCAGCGCCATTGGGTCCCAGTCGTTCACGACGAACTCGAAACTGTCGATATTCTCAAGATCGTCGTTGAAGCTGACCTCGGTCACATCGGCCACCAGCTCCGGCCCGGCCTCGCGCCCTTCGATCTTGATGCGAAAGGCGGGGGTCAGGAACTGGCGGTCTTTGTAGAAGGCTTCACTGGACATGGGCTACACCAAGGGTGGGAGTTCAAGTTGATCGCCGGGCGTCAGGGCGCGGACATCGGCAAGGTCATTATGGGCGGCAATCACGCGCCATTTGCTGGCATCGGCATAGGCGTCATGTGCGATCAGCGGCAGCGTCTCGCCCTCCTGCACCACATGCACCCGCGTGTGATCGGCGGATTGGTAATTGATCCGGCTCAGCTGCTCGGCCAGCGTCGTATATTGCTTTAGCGCCAGCGTGACGGTGGCACGTAGCGGCTTGCCCGACGGGCTGAAGAGCGTGAAGCGCCGCGCACAGGACAGAACGACCGCTTTGAACGTGCGCTCAGGCTCTTCGCTTTCGCCCATGGCGAGGCCGGGGAAATCGTCGCCCCACGCAATCTCGACCAGCGGCGGCATATGCGTCTCGCCGTAAATCGCGACGAGCTTGTGCAACTGGTGCACCTCTGCCGTAACGGAGGTTGCGTCCTTGCCAGTGCCGCCTTCGGTGCTGTCAAAGAACAGCTCAAGGCTCAGCGTTTCGGCATTGCCGCGCACGAACTGCATCAAGGGCTGTTCCAGACCGGGGATCGCAACATCAGCAAATTGCGCGGCCTTCGAGAAGGACAGCTCTGGCGGCGCGTATTTCACTGTGATCGGGTCTGTGCCGTCGCTGGTCCCGTCGGGTTTCAGCCGGGTGATGGTGAGTTTTGCGATCTCGTTGCTCATCTCACCGGTCCTTCGTGGGTTTTGGATCGGGGGAGCGATCAGCGGCGCGCCGTTCGTCTTCCAGCGCCTCTTTCGCCAGTTCGGCTTTCACCAAAGCGGTGATCTGGCGCACAAAAGCGGGGGAGCGCAGGGCATCGGGATCGGTGGCCTGCATGACCGTTTCAACGGTGCCGATATTCACATCCACGGCCATTGCTTATGCCCCCAATGCGCCCAGGGCGCTGTCCAGAAGTTTGCCGGGTGAGAGGACCAGTTCGAGCCGTTCATGGGCGATCTCCAGCTTCTCGATTGCCAGTGCAGAGCTGCCTGCGTTCAGCGACGGTCCGGTCCATTTGATCGGAATGCCGCCTTCAAATTTCCACGTCTTGATCGGCAGGCGCGCCTCATTGGCCAGAAAGATCAGCCCGTTGCGGCGGATGCCTTCGCCTTTCAGAAAATCTTCGTGCCAGAGGTAGAGACTTTCGGAAAACCCGACCCCGCGCGTCAGCACGATGTTGGGGTAGGCCGCGCGGCTGGGAAACTTGTAGACCCGGTCGTTTTCGCCGCCTGCGGCGTATTCTTCCATCTGCAATTCGCTTTCCAACCCGGTGCATTCCGAGAACCCACCCAGCAGGAAATCCGCGGCGGCCGAGACCTTGGCGAGCGCGCTGTCGCTGTCCTCGATCAGCGCGATGTAGAAGTGGAAAGCGGGGAAGGGTTCGCTGAGCATCACGCCGTCTCCGTCACGCGCTTGGCGTCGTCGGTATTGCCCAAGCGGAAGGTGATAAATTCAAACGGGGTCGTGGGCGCGATGGCGATATCTACGATCAGTTGGCCGACATTCTGGGTTGCCTCCGGATTGTTCTCCTCGTCACATTTGACGGTAAACGCTGCCTCTGGTGCGGCCCCGGCAAGGATGCCGCGACGCCACATGCGGGCCAGAACCGTTTCAGCCGTGGTGCGCACGGCAAGGCGGGTCATGAGGTTGTTCGGCTCGAACACCATCCATTTCAGCGCGCGTTCCAGCGTCTTCTCGACCGCATCGGTCACGCGCCGGGCCGTCAGGTAGCGCCATTCGGGGTCCGAGCTGATCGACCGCGTGCCGTTGATCCGAATGCCCCGCCCGGGATAGGCGCGGATCGCGTTGATGCCGATGGGGTTCAGCGTGTCTTGCACCGGGTCGTCGATGGCCAAAGTGACCCCTTCGACATAACCTAGCGGGATGTTGGCAGGCGCGCGGTGAATGCCGGTGCTGGCCTCGCCCGCCGCAAAGGCCCCGCAGATATGGCCTGAGGGCGGGCAGGGAAAATACCCGCCGCTGCCTTGGCTATCGGTCGAGGGCAGGCGCAGCCACGGCGCGAAAAAGCCGATGCGCATATCGTCGCCCAGACGCGCGCGCCAGGTCTTGAGCGCGGCGATGCTTTCGTCAGGTGTCACGGGGTCTGCGATGGCGATCTTGTAAGGTCCGACAAGGTTTTGCAGCGTCATGGACTGCTGCACCAGCAAGACCTCATCGGGGTCCAGACTGCGCGGCAGGGCAATCCGTGTCATCGGGATAGTGACCGGCTTGGCCGAGGCAAAGCGCGTGGTTTGTGCCAGAAATTCCAGCGGTTCAAATCCCTGCTTGGACAGGCGCAGATTGACGATGCCCGGGGTGACGCCTGTTGCTGTGAAAGCGCCCGCACCGTCGGTCGTCAGCAATTGGTTCTCGCCCGCGACGTCGATGGTGACGCCCTTCAGGAACACGTCCTGACCGGCCTCGTCGACATAGAACACGCGACCTAAGATGAGGTGGTCAGAGGGGGGCGACAGGTCGGTGCAATCCACTGATTTTGGAGCCGGCGGCACAGGAAGCGGTGGCGTCGTATCGGGCAAGACCAGATCGGGCGCTGCGATTAGGGCAACTTCATCCAGCTTGGCGACGCCTTTAAGCGCGTCGATGTAATCGCGGGCGCGGATGTCGGTAAGACCGTCCGTGCCGCCACTTAGCGGATAGGTGCCTTCCATGGGCCAACTCGTGTTATCGGTCCAATCGGCGTCTGCATGTGTCAGCGTCAGGCTGCGGCACTCGCGTTGCAGCGTGGCGATCAGGGCGGCGCTGTGATCGGGGTTGGGCGACAGGGCGCGGAATTCCTGCAGGCGGCGGCCCTGATCGAAAAGCGTGACGTCGAATTCCACGGAGGTGATGCGCACGGGGCGGCTGATATCGAAGCCCAGAACCCCCAGCGGTACGGGCCATGTCAGACGCTGCCCCGGCACGTCCAGGGCAGCGGCAATCACATGGGTGACAATGCTTGCGCCGCTGCCATCGCTCTGGCTCAGCTCCAGCACTGATCCCGCTTCAAGCCCGGCAAGCGAAGCGACCAAGGCGCTGCGATCATCGCCACCAATGTCGGGTAGCGTTTCAGTGCGAGCGCGGGCAGTGCGGGTAATCTGAACGCTCAGCCCATTGCCCCATTGCCCCGGATCGGCAGATCGGTTGCCGAAGCTGCGCTGGTAATCCTCAAAGACAGAGACCCAAGCCAACGCGCCCGCGGCGTCACTGCCCGCAAGGCGCTTGGGGTCGATCATTGGCCAGGGAAAACTGGCCTCGGCCTGCCAGCCGTTGGGAAGCGTGGCTTTGGCCACCTGCGCCCCGTCATCGGTGACACGCAGCACGTAGAGCGCTTGCCCGCCGGTCTCGAAAAACCCTTTGACGGCGTGCCAGAGGAAACCCAAGGCCTGCCCGTAAATCTCTTCAAACTGTGTGAGGCTTTGCACCCTGACCGCCGCGCCCACCGGGCCGCGATGGGCGTATCCCAGAAACACCGGGATATCGCCACGCGCCAGCGCCCCTGCTGCGCGCACAGGCTCGACGGGTTTGCGATACAGGCCGGGGGTCAGGGGAAAGCTCATCGGCTTCAAGCCACCAGCACGACGTTTTCGGCAACCAGCTCGACCGTTTCAATGGCGGTCTCGTTGGCGGTGGCGTTCATCGCGGGGCCTTCGTATTTGCTGACCCAGGCTTCGAAGAATTCCCAGCGCAGCTGCGGCTCTCCGGCCTCGTCGCGCAGGATGATCGCGCCTTGCTTGCGTTCGGTCTGACCGTCGAGCGTCGTCTTGCGCCAGTCCCACAATTCGCGGTTCTGGGTGTAGCCGCGCTTGAGGCTGATATTGCCGAATTTGAAGAGGCCAGGCAGCTTGCGCATGCGGGCGGGTTCGTCGCCTTGGCGAAACTCGATGATATCGGATTCAGCGGTCAGACCACCGACTTCGGTGAAGCCACCGGACACCAACCCGTCGATCTCGATGATAAAGTTATACTGGGCGTAAGGATCGTTACGCATGGGACATCTCCTTGAATGAGTGGGGTGGGGAGGCCGGGGTTACCCAGCCGCCTCAAGTGTTTTCTGGCTGATACGGGCGATCACGAATTCGGCGGGTTTCACCGGAGCAACCCCGATGCGCACGATCATCCGACCGTTGTCGATGTCATCCTGTGTCATCGTTGTGCCGAGGCCGATATCCACGAAGAACGCCTGTTCCTGTGTCGTGCCTTGCAGCGCGCCGGACCGCCAAGTGGTGTTCAGGAAGTTGGTGCAGGATTGGCGCACAGTGTCCCAAAGCGGGGTGTCGTTTGGTTCAAACACAGC
The DNA here is from genome assembly GCF_020177595.1 of Cognatishimia sp. MH4019. Taxonomy (GTDB): domain Bacteria; phylum Pseudomonadota; class Alphaproteobacteria; order Rhodobacterales; family Rhodobacteraceae; genus JAHTBL01. The sequence goes on from NZ_JAHTBL010000002.1 coordinate 565,164, forward strand.
CCATTGCAGACCCACATCCAGCGACTGCTCGATATACAGCAGCAACCGGCGGACGTTGATGTATTTCCATTCCGGATCGGAGGTCGCGACCCGCGCGCCATAGCAGCGCAGGCCGCGGTTCTCGGACCGGAAATCGCGCATGCAGTTCAGGTTGATCGGGTTGAGGATATCCTGCTCGCCCTTGGTGAGCTTCGTCTCAAACCCCATGATGTTGCGCACGACCTCATTAGCGGGGGCTTTGTGCACGCCGCGTGTGTTGTCGATGCGCGCATAAAGGCCCATCATGTGGCCCGAAGGGGCAATCGTGCGTAAAGCGCCATTGCCGCCAAACGGGTCCGCGATGGAGAGGCCGGGATAGTAGATCGCGCATCGCGTGCTGTCGAAGTTTTGCCGGTGTGTGCGTGCGGCGGCAAGGTTGGAGCCCAGCGGCGTGTCCAGCACCGCAAAGCGGTAGCGCATCTTCTCGCAATGGGCGACCAGCGCCTTTTGCACCGCGACAGAGGTCTGGCCGGGAACTGCAACGATGGACAGGGTCGGTTCGTTCTCCAACGCCCAGATGCCGGTGCGATCGCCAGGGTCTTCGGAGGGCTCGCCGATATAGGCGCGATCATCAACGGTGGCTAGGTCGTCATCGCCGCCGTCCAGCATCCGGGCGATGCCCGCCACCATGGGTCGCCCGCGATTGGCGGTGCCGACCGGCGTCTCAAACCGGATCAGGGTCGAGGCGCCTGCGGCAGAGGGCGTCGCGTCACCGCTGGGCCAGGCCCCGATGATGGTCGGCGCAAACCGAGGGTGATCCACGTGGAGCGAGAGATTCTCGAAGAACTCCTCTTCCTCGCGCAGACCGTCTTCGTCCAGCAGCTCGACGCGGAGGGAAAACTCCTGCGTGGTCACTGACGTGCCTGCGGGCACATCTGCGGCAAGCGGTGTGGTGAGGGTGATAAATCCGTCGCCCCCATCTGCGGCCTGCACTTCGACAGCATCCGCGCCGCCGATGCTGACAAATGAACCCGCGTAGACGCCAACAGCGCTGTCCACGGACAGGGTTTGTGAGCCTGCCGGAGCAAGCGCATCGGTCTGTGTGGCCAGCAGGGACGCTGGCAACGCTGTCACGCGCAGGTTATCGCCCCAATTGCCAACAGAGGCCGCATGGATCGTGGCTGCGGTCACAACGGGAAAGATCCTTGCGCCATCTTCAAAGGCCTGGGGTGCGGCGGCGATGGTTGCGGAATGGGTGATAGCTGTGACCAGACGGCGAACAACATCCGTAGCCTCAACCACGATGATCTGACCCGAGGCAATCCCAGCGGTATCAGCCACATCCAGATGGGCCGTGCCAATGGCGCCGGTGCGGGCGGTTGCAATGGTCGTGGTCGCCCCCGTCGAAAGCAAGGTAATGACGGTGCCTTCAGGGATCGGGTTGGTTGGAGCAGCGCTGAGTGTCAGCGTCTCGGCAGCCATGTTCGCGACTGTAAGGATGACACCGTCTTCCAGATCACCAATCAGGACGAAATCGGGTTCGGCGTCAGGTTCCGCCGACAGGATGATATCAGCCGTTGCTGTGTCCTCAGCAACGACTGCGGTGCCATTGACGCCATAAGTCGTGACCGTGTCTGCGGCAGCAATGTCAGTCGGAATGCCGTCTTGAATGGTCACGCGGGGGGCTGTTGCCGCAGCGGTCACAGCCAAAATGGAGGAGCCATTGCGACCCGCGATCAGCACGGTGTCATCCACCGCCAGACCTTCGGCATTGCTGGCGCGGATCGCTGTGCCGTCCTCGGCAAGCTCCCCGAACAGGACACCCGCTGGTCCAGTCGCGGCGCTCAGCGGTAGCGAGGCCGCGGTCGCGCCGTCACCCACAATCCGGCTGACATAAAGCCGCGAGCCGCCATTGGCGAAGAACCCTTCGGCGGCATAGGGAAGTGCGTCGCGGTTGTTGGTGTAAAGTGCACCGTTCAGCTTGCCGCCAAAGACGCGGGCGTAATTGCCAAGGCTTGTCACCAAAGTGGGCGTATTCACTGGGCCGCGCGCTGTCACACCGACCATGCCAGCGGTCGAGGTGCTGGCCCCTTGAATGGGTTTGCTGCCCGAAGGCACTTCTTCGATATAGACGCCGGGGGCGAGGTATTCGGGCATGGAAATCTCCTGTCGTTAAATCGTGCTGAGAATGGAAAACGTTCTTTTGTTCAAAGGTTTGTCGAAATCAGGCCGGTAGGTGAAGTCGGTGCCAGCTCGTGTGGGGTGGGCAACGTTCAGGGTGCGTTTCGCGGGTGTCGCGCCGCTGGCATCCACGCTGATTGTGAAGCGCCCATCGCTGTCGGTCGCCCCTTGCGCGACGCCATCAAGCGTGATGTCCGCTCCGGCGACGGGCCGGTCGGGGTCGTTGTCATTCAGCACCAACGCGCGCAGCAAAATGGGTGCTGGCACCGGGGCGAAGGACACAGCGAAAGGCGCGCCAGCGATGCGTTCGGTCTGCAAGGTGATGCCGTCCAGTGTGACCGGGCGCATCTCGATCTCAAGCGCGGCAGAGGGCAGATCAATGCTATCTGTCAGCGTCCCGCGCCCCGCGGTTTCCAGCGTGATGGTGAGCGTCACGGTGACGCCGGACGGAAAGATCGGCCAATTGGTTCCGGCCTCTAGTGCGAGGGCGAAATAGCCCGCAGGTTTTGGATGCAGCTTGACCGGAAGTGTGCCGGTTTTTGCTGGATCAGGTGCAATTGTGTAGGCAAATGCCAGACTGGCCGAGATCGCTTCGACCCCCAGATCGCTGACCGCATCGGCGACACGTCCTGTGATCAGCGTCTGGCGCATTCCGGTGGCGCGGGCGGGGGAATAGATCAGCATCACGCGCCTACCTTTCCGACGGCGCGCACCATCTCGTCGACACGCGGCGTGATCCGTGGCGGCAGGCCGCTATCGACAGCAACGACCTCGACCTCGAACCCAATGGAAAGTCGGAAGGGCTGGGAAAACGCGCTCCAGATATTGGTGAGTTGGTCCATGGCCATCACATCATGGCGCACCCGCAATTCGGGTGCCGCGGCGCCCCGGCTGTCGCCTACGGGGGTGCCCTCCAAAGTCGAAAGCGTGGGGTAATCATGGAAATGCTGCAGGATGCGCCCGATAATCGACTGATTGGTTTCCTCGCCAGTGCCAAGCGGCGTGAACATATAGCTCAAGCTGACTGGAAGCGGCGGTTTGAAACTGCGATTGGGGTTGGTGCGGTCTGGCAGCGGCATCTGGTTGCGCAGCCCGCCATCAATCTCGATGTGGTAGAGGAACAGGCTGGCCACAAGCCCGTCGGGCAGCCCCTCAACCGGTGGGCGCAGGGTAATCGCATCGGTGCCTGAAAGCTCGAATGTGTCATTCGGTGCGGTTTGCAGCGACGTGACGATCTGTTGACGCAACTCGCGGGAAATATCGAGGATGACGTTATATCCAGACACGACAATAGGCTCCGAGAATAAGGCGGTTTGGTTAAAATTCTGGTTGTGAGGTTCTGCCTAAAAAAGAGGCAGACCGGGTTGCTGAAATGGTCGTTTGCGCAAAATAAACTGCACCCCCTAATGAATGCGGAGAGAGGCGATTCTGTCTATCCGCCGTATGGTCATTTCGGCTCATGTTGATCGGATTGGGGCCTGGAAAGCCGCTTTTGAAACGAGCCAAGGCATATGAAAAAAAAGGGAATTTCTGGCTTCAGCATCCTTCGAATTGACTGCGTGAATAGCGTCAAAGAAGCGTGAAAGCCGGTCTGAAGGCGTGACGAGATCACTTCACTGAACAACTGATCGAGGATCGGTAAAACCTTTGATTGGCCTTTCCAATGTGCAGGTCTCACGAATATCAGACGTCGCTGGTGAGCTACTTCGCCAATGATGACAAAAGCACTGCACTGCTTTGCACGCGAGTTTCGACGATCTCCAATAAGACCCTGTTTCAAGGCAGTTTGCCTTTGCGCGCGCTCCGCTAGGTTGTGGGACCACGCAAGAGGCACAGCATGATGGAACTGACATTTGACAACGCAGGCCATGTCGCCGGAAGCGCACCGGATGATGTGGTGCATTTCGGGCATTACATGATGCTCGCCGATGCGCGGATGAACCTGTTTTCGGTGTTTGATGATCTGAAATACGACCGCTCGGATGTCGATATGATGTCACCGGGAATGCGACGGCACGCGATTCAAAAGCTGGGCGAGGCAGGGTTCAAGCAGGTTTCGGGCCGTGTGCTGCACAATGCGGCAGAGGATATCTCGTGCCATATTCCGAAATTTCATGCGCTGGGGTCGTCGCCCTTCGATATCACGCGCTACACGCCGAAACGTGCGCGCGATTACTATATCCTGACGCCCACGCAGACCGCCTGTCAGATCATTGACGGGTATGAGTTGGAAGAAGCTGTCACGAAGCTGGAAGCGCTTGTGAAGCAGCAGCCGGTCAACGTTTTCAAGCTGCGCGATTATCTGGAAGATCGCGATGCACACCGTGCGTTCACACCGCTGGTTGGGCATCTGATGGCAGTGCAGAAAGAAGCGGTTGCATCAGAGCCGCTGCAGCGTCGGCGTGCGTTAAGCTAGCTTAGTAGTGCGGCCCCAAGGCAGAGCGCCAAACCCCCGATTGTGGCGAGAGTCCGGATGAGAGCAGAAGACGTTCCGATCAACCCTTGAGACACACAGCTGAGACCGATGCCGACGAGGAAAAACGCAAGTAGCGCCGAAATAGGGTCGCTCGCGAGGCCGATCAGGGTCGGGTTGGCGATCATCGCGAGCGGGATGATGTAGAGGCCAACACCCAGCGCCATCGCGGTGAGCGCGACCTTCAGCCAGTTTTCCTGCACCATGCCTGCGGCGATGAAAACGGCTCCACAGACCGGTGGTGTTATGGTGGAAAGCAGCGCGAACCAGAAAACGAAAAGATGCGCTTGGAGCGGCTCTAACCCCAGCTCGATCAATGCGGGACCAGCGACGGAAACGCAGATGACGTAGGCGGCGGTCGTCGGGACCTCCATGCCCAGCAGGAGGCAGGCGAGGGCAGTTAGCAGCAATGCGGGCCAAAGCGCGCCGCCGGAGCCGGATAGGATCACGGAGGTGATCTTGACGCCCAGACCGGTGATGCCCAGCACTCCGATGATGATCGACGCGCAGATGATGATTGCGGCGATCAGGGCGACCTGCTTGCCCGCGTTCAGCATCGCGTCGGCAAGCCGGGCGAAGCCCTGCCGCGGGTTGGGGCGCAGGGAGATGTCGACGAAGAGTAGTGCGAGGCCGGTGAAAATCGCGAGCGCGGCGGCGTATTGTGGGGTGAAGCCTGCGGCGAACATCGCGACGAGCAGGGTGGTGAACGGCACCATGAAGAACGCTGATGTGATCAGAACCTGGCGGCGCGCGGGGCGCTGATCTTCGGGGATCGGTTGCAGGTCATAGCGGCTGGCGAAAGCGTTCAGCCCCTGCCAAACCGTCGCGAAATAGAGGATCGCGGGCAGGAGCGCGGCGAGCATGATCTGGGGGTAAGGGACGCCTGTCAGTTCGACCATGACGAAAGCGCCAGCGCCCATGAGCGGCGGCATGATTTGGCCGCCGGAGGAGGCCACGGCTTCGGTCGCGGCGGCGAGGCGTTTGGGGTAACCGAGCTTGGTCATGGCAGGCAGGGTCACCGCGCCGGTGGAGGCGACATTGGCCGAGGCGGAGCCAGAAATTGACCCGAACAAGGCGGAACTCAGCACCGACACCTTGGCCGCGCCGCCTTTGAGGCGGCCAGCGGCGGCGGCGGCCACGTTCATGAACCCTTGGCCCGCCTCGCCCGCATTCAGCACCGCGCCGAAGATCACAAAGACCGCGACGACATTGACGGAGACGCCTGTCAGGCTGCCCCAAAGCCCGCCTTCCGCGACGACCAGCGTGCCGAGGAAACTGCGCAAGGGGGTGCCTGCGTGGCCGAACTCACCGGGGATATGCTGACCGAAGAGGCCGTAGAGCAGGGCAGCCAGTGCGACGAGGGGCAAGGGCCAGCCGATCGCGCGGCGCGCGCCCTCCATCGCGATGAGCAAGAGGGTGATGGCGAGGGCGACCTGAAAGCCGTCCTCAAGAAAGCCGTATTGGTTGCGCAGCATTTGGTGGTTGAGCGCGATCCAAAGGCAGCCACCGACACCAAGCGCTGTCAGTACCGCCCCGCTGAGCCGCGCAAAAGACGTTTGCGCGGCAAACAAAAACACCCATGGCAGGATCAGCGCCATATGGAGCGGGCGGGCCACCAGATTGGGGACCAGCCCGTAGAAAATCAGCCCCAGATGAAACGCGGCGGTGAGAGTGCCAAGGGCAATCCAGACCCGCCGCGCCGCGATGGGCGCGTCTGCTGTGACGTCCATCCGAAGCCGGTCCGCTTACATATGCGCGTCGCTAAGGGTCGCGCCGATTTCCTTATAATAGCGCAGCGCACCGGGGTGGATTTGCGAGGTGATGTTGCTGAGCATATCAACCGACACACCGTCCCACCATTTCGCATCCCCGGCCATGCTCTCCTTGGTCTCCCAATAGGTCTTGGTCAGCTGATAGGCCGTTTCCTCGTCCATCTTGGATGTGGTGTAGGCGACCACCGGTAGCGAGGTCGTGGCGATATCTGCGTCCTGCCCGGTATAAGTGCCCGCCGGGATCGTCAGCGCGGTGCGCTTGGTCTCGGCGATTTGCTCATCGGACAGCGACAGCACCGTGACCCCGGTAGAGGCTGCGGCCTCGATCACATTGGGGGCAGGGTAGGAGCCTGCGGTGACAAACCCGTCGATCTGGCCGTTCTTGAGGGCGCTGACCGCGTTCGAAAGCTCCACATCGGCGATATTAACCTTACCGTCGAGGCCAAACATCTCGATATATTTCGCCCCTTCCCGCGCCCCGAAAGAGCCGCTGCCCAGCAGGATCGTCTTGCCTTCCATTCCGGCGAAATCGGTCACGCCGCTGGCCTCTGACATAACGAAATGCATGGTCAGGGACGGGATCGGGAACAGCGCGCGGATCTCGTCAAAGGCGGGATCGCCCTTGTCTTCAAACATCGCTTTGCCGCCTTGCGCCAAGCCGATCAGGGCAGGGGGCGTGGTGAAGACGTAATCGCCCCCCCGCGCGCGCACTTCCATCACGTTCTGCACAGAACCTTGGCTTTCCTCGACCGTGACCGAGATTTCGCCGCCCGAGCCTTCCTTCATCGCTTCGGAGATTTGCACGGCCATTTGAAAGTAGGACGAGCCTGCCTTGGCGGATTTATAGGTCACGCGGGTTTCGGCAAAAGCGGTCGTGCCGAGCAGGCAGATCGCGGCGGTCGCAAGACCGAATGATTTCAGAAATGTCATGAAAGTCCTCCCAAACTTTTGTGGTTAAAGCTTTGCCCGACTGCCGGACAAGCGCAAGGCAAAGATCGGTATATGACCCGCCTAAACGACGCCGTCCCGGCGAAGGTCTGCGATCTGATCAGCGGTGTAGCCCGCATCTTGTAGCACCGCGTCGCTATGGACGCCCAGACCGGGGGCCGGGTGGCGCACTTGCAAAGGTGTCTCCCCGAATTTCATTGGGAATCCGGTCATTTGCACGTCGCCATGACCGGGATGCGGAACGCTCAACACCATCTCCTGGGCGGCAACTTGCGGGTCGGCCAGCGCTTCGGTCATGGACTGCACACGCCCGCACGGGACCCCGGCGGCGTTCAGGCGGGTGATCCAGTTGGCTTGCGTATCGGTGGCGACAGCTTGGTTAATCAGCGCGTTCAGCTCGGCCCGCGCGGCAAGGCGTTTGGCATTGGTATCAAAGCGCGGGTCGTGGAGCAGATCGCCCAGCCCGATCTCACCCATAAAGCGCGCGCAGATCACCTCGGTCGAGGGCGCGACAGCGATGTCGCCATCCGCCGCGTGAAACAGACCGTAGGGCGAGGCGATCGGGTGATCGTTGCCGGTGGGCGTCGGGTTCTTGCCGGTGGCAAGCGCGCCTGACGACAGATAGGCGCTCATCGCGAGCATCGACATCATCATCGAGGCCTCGACTTGCTGCGCAGGCCCCCCCGCTTCGCGCCCGCGCAATGCCGCGACGCCGGCAAGTGCTGCGAAAAGCCCCGCCACCAGATCGGTGATCGGCGCGCCCGCGCGCATCGGGCCGGTCTCGGGCGAGCCGTTGGTCGACATGAAGCCGGACATGGCCTGGGTGATGAAATCGAAGGCGGGGCGGTCGGCATAAGGGCCGGTGGAGCCGTAGCCGTTGACGCTGACCACGATCAAATCAGGGTTAATTTCGGCCAGACGCTCTTTCGTCAGGCCCATCTTGTCGAGCACACCGGGGCGGTAGTTTTCGGTCATCAGATCGGCGTTTTTCAGCAGGCGTTCGAGGACCGCCTTGCCCGCGTCAGAGCGCAGATCGAGCGTGAGGGAGCGTTTGTTGCGATTGAACCCGGCGAAATACCAAGAAAACCCGTTCACATGCTCGCCTTGCCCGCGCACGGGATCGCCGGTTTGGGGCGGCTCGATCTTAACCACGTCAGCACCCAGATCGCCCAGCAGCATGGCGCAGAACGGCCCCGACAGGATGCGCGTCAGATCGACGACGCGGACGCCTTCAAGCGGTAGCGGTGCGCTCATCCTTCGGCCGTGACGGTGAGTTGCGGATCATAGCGGCGCAGGCGCGGGCCGGCTTTGAGGATCTGGCCGGGGAGCGTTTGGCCCAGCGTCTCTTGCGTGAGGCGGGCGGCGGCGGTGATGCCCTCAAGGTCGATACCGGTTTCATAGCCACTTTCTTGGAGCAGATAGACGAGGTCTTCGGTGCAGATATTGCCCGTGGCACCAGCGGCGAAGGGGCAACCGCCAAGCCCGCCGATAGAGGCGTCGTAATGGGTGACGCCTTCGCTCAGCCCGGTCATCACGCAGGCCAGACCGACACCGCGGGTGTTGTGGAAATGCAGCGTGATTTCCATGTCCGGCACCTCTGCGCGGATCGCTTGGATCGCGGCTTTGACTGTGGCGGGCGTGGCCATGCCGGTGGTGTCGCCGAGGCTGACGCTGGCAGCCCCCAGCTCGTGATAATACTTGGCGATGCGGGCGACGTTTTCGGGAGGCACGATGCCTTCGAACGGGCAACCGAATGCGGTGGCCATGCCGCCTTCGACGGCGATGCCCTCGCGGTGCATCAGCGCGGCGACAGCGTCAAATTCCGACAGTGACTGATCGACGGAGCGGTTCACGTTTTTCAGGTTATGCGTTTCCGAGACCGACACGACCGTGTGCACCGCATCGACACCCGCAGCGGCGGCCCGTTCGGCGCCTTTAAGGTTGGGGATCAACGCGGCCAGCATCGCGTCAGCCGGGCGGTCGACCCCGGCGATCACCTCTGCCGCGTCAGCCAGTTGCGGCACAGCGCGCGGGCTGACAAAGGACGTGATCTGGATGTGGCGCACCCCTGCCGCAAACATCGCGTTCACAATGTCGATCTTGCGGGCGGTTGGGATGAAGGTTTTGATGTTCTGGAACCCATCGCGGGGGCCAACCTCGCAGACAGTAATGGCGCTGCCTTCCGGTGCGGGCGTGGTGGCGTGGGTCATGAAAACCTCTTTCTGGTGGCGGTTCTGGCGCGTTAGATCGCGTGTTGAAGCGCAGAATGCCAGCCCGGAGGCGGGCTCTGCAAGGGTGGGCAAAAAAGCATGGCAGGAGCGTTGGTGGGATATCTGAGCCAGACTTGACTTTGGATTAACGTGACATCGTAATTCATGAAAATGATACAAGCGTCTAATTTAAATAAATAAATTAATGATAGCCATCAATTTAAGATCACGTCAAAGTTCCTCGCCAAGACGTCACATTCCACGGCTTTTCCATCTTTTTTCGCGATGCCAGCTCTCGTGACAAAGCAGCCCACGGTTGAAATCCCAAAAAACCGCCGGTTAACTGGCGTGGGTTTATGCAATGGGAGGATTTCGGACCTATGGGAGTTTCATCATTCATTTCGGCCAAGCTGGCCGCTGTCACGACCGTGACCATGCTGTCGCTGTCGGCGGCACCACACATGGCACATGCGGACGAGTGCATCGCGCCGTCCAACCCCGGTGGCGGCTGGGATTTCACCTGCCGCACCATTGGCCGTATCCTGAGCGAGCTGGACCTTGTAGACGGTAATGTGCAGATCACCAACATGCCCGGCGGCGTCGGCGCTGTGACCTACGCAATGGTTGACGCGGAACGCTCTGACGATGAGGGGCTGATCGTGGCGACCTCGACCGTGGGCGTCACGCAGATCGCCCAAGGGCGCTATCCGTCGGGCATCGACACGATGCGCTATCTTGGGATGCTGGGCGCGGATGTGGGCGTGATCGCCGTGGCTGCGGACAGCGAATATGAGACGCTCGCAGAGCTGAATGAGGCGATGGTCGCGGATGCGTCGTCGGTCGTGACGGCCGGATCCTCTGGGGCCGGGGGCTGGGACCATATCCGCCTGCTGATGGTTGCGCGCGAAGCCGGTCTGGAAGACCTCACCGCCCTGCGCTGGGTGCAGTTTGACGGTGGCACTGACGCGGTTACGCAGATGATGGGCGGCCAACTTGATGTTGTCTCGACCGATCTGGGAGAGATCGCGGGCTTTGTCGAATCCGGTGACATCCGCATTCTGGCGGCCCTGTCCACTGATCCGATCCCGGCGTTCCCAGAGATCCCCACGGCGATCAGCCAGGGCATCGACGTTACGGGCTATAACTGGCGCGGGCTTTACACCGGCGGCAATGTCTCGGACGAGGCTTATAACGCATGGGTCGAGAAGCTTGAGACGCTTTACAACTCAGACGAATGGCAGACCGCTGCGGTCGAGTTTGGCCTTGTCCCGATCTGGATTGGTGGCGCTGAGTTCGAGGCGTATGTCCGCGAGCAAGAGCAGGTGATGGCCGGCATTTCCCGCGATATCGGCATCATTGAATGAGTATAAGACTGGCAGGCGTCGCGATCTTTCTGGTCGCGGCGCTTTATGCGTGGACGGCGCAGGATTACACCGCCTCGTTCGGTGACGTTCTGGGGCCGTCCGTGTTCCCTGTGATGGTGGGCATCCCGGCGATGGCGCTTGCGCTGTCGCTTGTGGTGTTTCCGGGCGGTTCGGTCAGCTGGCCATCCGGCCCGCGCTTGCTGCGCCAAGCCATGGCGTTGGCTGCGCTGATCGCTTACGCGCTGCTGCTGGAGCCGTTGGGCTTTCCGCTGGCGACCGCTGCCGTGATCGCCGCCGTCGCGATGGTCTTGGACGGACCGGCGATCAAATCGGTCCTTATCGGCATTGCAGGCTCGCTTTCGCTATGGGTTCTCTTTGACCAGCTTCTGGGCTTGCCCATTGATTTCCTTGGCACTTTGTTCGGCGGCTGACACGATATGGAAATTCTCACGTCCCTCGGCCTTGGTTTTTCTGTCGCTGTACAACCGCTGCACCTTGCGCTGCTGCTGTTTGGCTGTTTCGCCGGTACGTTGATTGGCGCAATGCCGGGATTGGGGCCAGTGAACGGCGTGGCGATCCTGATCCCGCTCACCTTTGCGTTCGGGTTTGACGCTACTGCGTCGCTGATCCTGCTGAGCGCGGTTTATTTCGGCTGCATGTATGGTGGGCGGATTTCATCGATCCTGCTCAACATCCCTGGCGACGAGCCTGCTGTGATGACCACGCTTGATGGCTATCCGATGGCCCAGAAAGGGCAGGCGGCCAATGCGCTGGCCATCTCGGGTGTTGCATCGTTTGTGGGGGCCACCGTCGCCATCGTGGGCCTCACGCTGTTTGCGCCCTTACTTGCCCGCGCGGCGATTTACTTTGGCCCTGCGGATTACTTCGCGCTTTACGTCATGGCGTTTGCCACGATCGGCGGGCTGGCGGGCGTGGACCCGCGCAAAACGCTGCTCTCGGCGCTGATCGGCTTGATGATCGCAACCATCGGGCTGGACCCGGCCACGGGCATTCCGCGCTACACCGGCGGGTCGTTTGACCTTTATGACGGGATTGATCCCATCGTCGCCCTTGTCGGCCTTTTCGCGATTTCCGAACTGATGTTCCTGTTGGAGAAAACCATCAAGGACCGCGACACTGCCATCAAGCTCGACACATGGATTCCCGATCTGAAGGTCGTCTTTGGCACCGGATGGGCCACCGTGCGCGGCTCTGTCGTGGGGTTTGTGGCTGGCGTCTTGCCGGGTGCAGGCGCGTCGCTTGGCGCGGTGATGAGTTATTCGATTGAGAAACAGGTCAGCAACAAAAATGGCAGTTTCGGCAAGGGTGATCCCAAGGGGGTGGCAGCGCCTGAGGCGGGCAATAATTCGGCCAGCGCAGGCGCGCTGATCCCGATGCTGTCGCTGGGTGTTCCGGGGTCGGGCACCACGGCGGTGATGCTGGCGATGCTCATCTCGCTCAACGTGCAGCCGGGGCCGCTTTTGTTTGAACGTCAGCCCGATCTGGTCTGGGGTCTGGTCGCGTCGCTCTACATGGCCAACGTCATGCTGCTGGTGCTGAACCTGCCGCTGATTGGTCTGTTCACCCGGCTGATGGCGGTGCCCACTTGGGCGCTGATGCCGCTGGTTGTGGCGATCAGCTTTATCGGGGTCTATTCGATCAGCAATTCGACCTTCGATCTCTATATCATGATCGCGTTTGGGGTTCTGGGCTACGTGTTGCGCAAGCTCGATATCACCTTGGTGCCTCTGGTTCTGGGTCTGCTGCTGGGCGCGGATATGGAGAACAACCTGCGCCGCGCTCTGTCCATCTCGGGCGGCGATTACGGTGTTCTGATAGCGAGCTGGATCTCTATCGCGCTATATATTGCGACCGCCGCCTTCCTTGCGCTGTCGGTCTGGCTGGCGTTGCGCGACAAAAAACGAGCGGCTGATGCGTCATGACCTGGTGACCTTGCAGCTGTTTCAGGCGGTCGCGCAAGTTGGCTCGATCGCGGGGGCGGCGACACGGCACAATATGGTCGCCTCTGCCGTCAGTAAGCGGATTTCCGACCTTGAGGCACAGATTGGCACACCGCTTTTCTATCGCAAACGGCGCGGGGTTGAGCTGACGGCGGCAGGGCAGAAATTGCTGGCCCACACCCGCGCGCTCGATACCCATATCGAGCGGATGGACGCCGATATGATGCGCTATGCGGACGGTAAAAGCGGCTCGATCCGGGTGGCGGCAAACAGTTCCGCGATCACGCAGTTTCTGCCAGAGGATCTGGCGGAGTTTGTCAAATCGCACCCTGACTTGCGGATTGAGCTGGCCGAGCAGACGAGCGGCGAAATTCTGGCCGCGGTCCGCGAGGGTCAGTGCGATCTTGGGATTTTTTCTGGCCTGACAGAGCCCAAGGGTGTGACGACGTTGTCGTATCGGCGCGACACGCTGGTTGTGGCCACGTCGCCGGGTCATTGGCTGGTGGGCCGTGAAAGCGTGACGTTGCGCGACCTGCTGGAGGAGGATTTCGTGGGCCTGCAAGAGATCAGCTCGATCCAGTCGCATGTGCGCGACGAAGCGATCCGGCTGGGGGCCGAGCTGAAGACCCGCGTGTCGGTGCAAAGTTTCGATGGCGTGCGCCGGATGGTGCAGGCGCGCCTTGGCATCGCGATCCTGCCCTATGGCGCGGTAGAGCCTTACGTGCGCGACGGCGAGTTAAGCATGGTGCCCCTGAGCGAAGGCTGGGCCCGCCGCGATCTTCTAATCGCCGTCCGCGCGCCTAAGGCGCTGCCACGCCCGGCGCAGATGTTGCTGGACAGTCTGACCGGGGCATGAGGGGCTTTGGGCGAAGTCCTGATAATCTTGGTTGTGTTATTGAACGATATGCCGCCAAAGCCGGGATCTTATGCGTGGGGCGGAAAGCCGCGCATGACTGGCGAAACTCATTGAACCCAAGGGCCTTTTTCACCGAGATGGCGGAAATGCGACCATATGAGAGACCCCGATGCGTTACGTGATCCTGATCGCCACTCTTTGGCTTGCGGCCTGCGGCAGTGCCCCGGTGGAGAGCCCGCCGCCTGCCTTGACGCTCTATCCCGGGGAGACACCCGAACTTCGGGTGATGATAAACGCCACCGCCGACGCCTATGATGTCCCGCGCAGCCTTGTGCACCGGGTCATCCAGCGCGAGAGCGACTACCGCCCCCGCGCACGCAACGGTCCCTATTACGGGCTGATGCAGATTCTGCCAGAGACCGCGCGTCAGATGGGGTTCCGCGGGCAACCGTCTGACCTTCTGGATGCGCAGACCAACCTGACCTATGCGGTAAAATACCTGCGTGGGGCGTGGCTTGTCTCGGACGGCGATGAGGGAGACGCGGTCATGTGGTATGCGCGCGGCTATTACTACGAGGCCCGCAACCGCTGCATGCTGCGCGAAACCGGACTGCGCGCCACCGAGGTGCGCAAATATTGCGGCTGAGCGCAAATCACGGGGGGCCGTTGCGGTTTGGGGGCGAAATTCCGCACTAAGGAAATCTTGAGCTTCTGTGTCACTTGAACTTGCAGGATAGCTTACCCTCCGTAAGCCTCGGATCTGTCTCATCGCGTTGTTCGTCAAGGCCGAGAGGCGTTCAGTTCGTGTGCGGGGGGTCGGAAGTGCGGACAGAGCGGTCGTTTTGGCTGGAAGGTAACGGATTTAAGAGCGGCCATTACCCTGGCACCGTCCACGATGTGATGTCATTTACAATCACGACGACATGCTGCGAGAATTCGATCCCAATCTTCGAAGTTGAGGTGCCCGGCCCCCTCAACCCAATGGAAATCCACAGCGGGTATTCTTTCAGCAATGTAACGACCCATTTCGTTGGTAACGAAAATGTCTTCGTCGCCAAGCCAGATGTGTACGGGGACGCGCACGGAAGCGATATCAAATCCCCAATCTGAATAGGCGATATACGCCTCATGTGCAGCGCCCTTGCTGCCTTGCAGGAATGCCTCCTGCTGCATGGCTCGAAAGCGCTGCGCGACAGTTTCGCTTTTGAGTATAGCCTTGTCTGCATCTGAAACATTGTTCTTCAAAAGGCGGAAAAACATCTTGGGGGCAAAGCGTGCAGCCCATCCCATTGGCGCAAACCCGACCCGCATGATCCAAGGCATGCGTTGGGCGAGCCCCGCAAAGATCCGGTCCAGCCGATTGAGCCCGGCCCTGATCTCCGGTGAAGCGACAGGCCCCCAAGGACCCAATGCGCCGACGAATTTCAGACGGGCAGGATCCATAAAGACCCCGCAAGCAAAAAGGTGCGGACCAGCGCCGGAGTGGCCCGCAACGCCGAAATGGGCGATATCAAGATGCTGGGCCAAGGCAAGAATGTCACTGGGCCAGTCCTTAAATCTGCGATTTCTCTGAAAACTGGATCGCCCAAAGCCGGGCCTGTCCGTCGCGATCAATCGAAATCCAGCCCGTTGCGCAGCCTGATCGGCGAACCCTGCCTCGATGCGACAGCTTGGCGTCCCGTGGAAATAGAAAACCGGAAACCCGTCAGGTGTGCCATATTCCGAGAAGGCAAGTTGGCGGCCATTCTCCAAGTCGAGAAGATCATACTCTGCTGTTGTCGAGGCGCGCATCCGCTATCGGGCTCTTTTGACATTTTGGGTAGATTAGCAGACGTTCGCTGCGGCTGAACAGATGTCGTCGTTGAGCCGATTTTGTTGAAAAACTCTCTGATTTCGGCGGGTCTGTTTGAGCTATCGCGCTGATTTCATTTAGGTGTCGAGGGTGTAACCGCCGCTTTAACCTGCGGCGGGCCCCATTGGCTTGAGCTTTGCGAGTTTTCGGAGGTTTTGGGCGGTGGCAGCGAGGGTAAATTCATCTTGAACGCCACAGGGTCCGCGTAGTCGGAGCCGACCGAGACCAAGGATGCGTTTGAGATTGGCAAAGAGCATCTCGACCTTCTTGCGTCGCGCCTGAGCCTTGGGATTGAAGTCTGAGGTGGTGCATTGGCGGGCAAAGTCTCTGACGATCTCATATTTGTCGCGATGAACAGAACGCGTTTCGGCGTTGGGGCAGCACTTTGCCTTCAGCTCGCATCCTGCGCAGTCTGATTTCAGTGCCCGATAGT
>NZ_JAHTBL010000020.1 GCF_020177595.1 Cognatishimia sp. MH4019
TGCTAGACCCGACAACCGTATTGCCGTCGCCAGAGACGCCAAAAGCACGACTGGCTGGCACAGAACCTCCGCCACCCAAGAACCCAAGCCCTTGCATGCCGTTGGCGGCTGTCCAGCGGAACGCCTCGGCTTGGAACGACGCAATGGAGCTCCCCCCTACCACTGTGCCGCCATCATAAGATACATCCTCCGCCGTGGCGTAAGGCTGGGAAATACTTAAAACCCCAAGATCTTCAAAGCCGCTACCAGCCGTCCAGCGATACGCATGCCGACGGCCATAAGAAATGGGCCTACTATATCCGACGACCGTACGACCATCTCCAGAAATCCCGAGAGCCTCATTATGCGCATTAATGCCATCGAGAAAACCAATCCCCGTGAATGAATAGTCTTGTGCTTGCGCATGGGCCGTTATACTCAGATTCAGGATATAGATTCCGAATGCCAGACTATTCCATGGGATCACGATAAATGGTTGTATTGAGATGAAGTGGCTTATTTTGAACCGCTTGGTGTCCATGAACTGAACCTTGGCTTGAATATATTCTGGAAGAGACAAAACACTGTGCTCGAAAACATAGGTAAACGAACCGCAAAACAGCTATGCCTCAAAATGAGGCCGCTAAATGGTTGAGAAAGGTCATAATTCCCGGACTGGTAGTTCAGAATTTGATCGCGAAACCAAGACCTGCGGAGACGGCATCGTAGTTGTTTTCTTCTGATCCCAGTGAGCGCTGTAGCTCCACATTTCCGTAGAGCTGCGTCGTTGGAGTAAGCTGGTAGTTCACACCAATGGACAGATCCGCGATTGTATAATCACGGCGACTGCTAGCCCCACTAAACTGCATGCCATTCAGGTTTGTTACTGCGAGACTGGGCGCGGTCAACTCCTCCGAGACTCGACCGACCGAGACACTCCCGATCAGTTCCAATGAATTGGACATCTGATATGCGGATTCGACACCGACGCGCAGCGTTCTGCTTCTGTTGCTGTGGTCAGAGACTCGACCAGAGAAAGTTCCACCGGTCTCGCCGTAGCCGTCAAACTTTGCTTTGCTGGATTGGTACGACATATAGGGCAACAGCGAATACCTTTCGTTCACCTGGAACGCGTATCCAACTTCCAGCTCAAAACCCATATACTCGCCGCGGGTTGACCCTCTCGCCGTCTCAACCGCAGCACCATTGCGATAATTTCGTCCGATTTCGGCATCGAGCGCAAGGATCGTGGCGGTGGCAAGTAGACGCAAGCCAGTTTCTTCTGGCTGATACGTTAGGAAGACAGCTCCGCCAATGCCATCGGTCTCAACCGAGCTACCAAGATAGCCATTCGTCTTGCCAAGACGTGCGGTCTGCAGCCCAAATCCGAACCGCAAACCAGTCTTCGTCTGCCCGATCACACCAATCGTGCCTTGCTTCGTTCTTACTCGACCTGTTGGGCTATCCTGCGACCAAAGGCCAACTCCATAACCGAAGGCGCCAAATTGGATGCCGCGAGCATCACCAGGCCCTTCCGTCGACAAGTCTGTGGGACTGTTCAAGGTATAGTGACGGGCAACTTGCGTGAGATGCTGTAATCTGGCCTCACCCAGTCCGCGCGCACTCTGCGATAGTTCTGCGATGCCATTCACAGAGACTGCAAACCCTGCAGGTGCAATCACACCAGCAGCCCCACTGCCCGGGTCATAAAGCGCTAAATATGCTTCCGTTTGCCCCGACAAGTTTACCATCTCGCCGGTGATAAGCGTCCCGTCATCTGAAACATCGCGCGCGTTTCTCAGGATAACCCCGGTCATCGCGATGCCCTCTGCAGCAAGAAGATCGGCAAGTCCCTCCATGCCAGTATCTTCCGTCCAACGAAACGCTTCAAATTCTCTAGATACGTTACGACTCCTACCGACTATCGTGCCTCCATCGCGAGAAACCGCTTGAGCCTCGCTGTACGGAACAGAGCCGCCCCTACCCAAGTGTCCGAGACCTTCCATTCCAGTGGCAGCAGTCCACCGGAACGCCTCACCTGTCGTGTTGGAACTTACGCTGACACCTACGACTGTGCGGCCATCACCAGATATGCCGAAGGCGTTGCTCAAAGAATGACCATTTAAAAAGCCGAGCCCTTGCATGCCGCGGCTCGCGGTCCAACGGAATGCCTCTGATCGGCTAGACCCATTTCGGCTCACACCGACGATCACGTTTCCATCGTCAGAAGCGTCTCGAGCTATGCTATAAGGCGAGACAGCGCCCAGAAATCCAAGCCCCTGCATGCCGCGGCCCGCAGTCCAATAGAATGCTTCGACTTGGTCAGCCGCATTAGTGCTAGACCCGACAACCGTATTGCCGTCGCCAGAGACGCCAAAAGCACGACTGGCTGGCACAGAACCTCCGCCACCCAAGAACCCAAGCCCTTGCATGCCGTTGGCGGCTGTCCAGCGGAACGCCTCAAGCCGTCCGTCCGATGCTACGCTCACACCCACGACTACACTGCCATCGTAAGAGACGTCTTGGGCCTCACTAAACAGGTAAATTGGGTTTGAAGAGCTTAGTTTTTGCAAATTGGCGTCTGCAGTCCAGCGGAACGCCTCATTTTGCCTAAACCCCGTACCACTGAGACCCACAACCGTATTGCCGTCGCCAGAGACGCCATATGCCTCACTATAGCTGTGGTCAAATGAGACGCCGAGCCCTGTGAATGTAGTGTCTTGCGCCTGCGCATATGCCGAAATGCTGAAACTTATGATACAGACACCGCGTACTAGAACATTCCGCAGCATCGCATAGTGAGCGTACGCCGAGATCGGGTCGCTAAACAGGAACCACTTCATGACCATGAATTAGACTTCGGTTTCAATACATTCTGGAAGCGACAAATCACTGTATCCAAGACATAGGTGAGCGAACAGCAAACCGGCTATGCCTCAAAATCAGGCCATCAGAACGTGAAGCCGTTACCGTCTTGTAAACCTTCGTTTCACAGCCGCGATCCGCTTTATTGCATCACAAATCAAGGAGACAATAATTTTGGTGCCCAAGCAATTCGACCAACAGCTTCCATTCCCGCGATATCGAAAATTTCTGGCGCGACCGAACCGATCACTTGTTATTGGAAGGCCATTTGTAAACTAGGCTTCGTTCGCTGCCCTCTACCAGTTTCAGGTTTACGCGCCGACGAACCAAGGTGGCTATTCCCATCACGAAGCAAGTTGCGATATGGAAAATGACTAGCCCATCAAGATAGGCGATGTCCTGCGGGGAGCGTTGAAAGGCAGCGGGCACGTCAAGGATCCAGTCTCGAAAGACCGTATAGAGTGCGATCTGACTGATCGCCGCAAGAAAGAAGGCTAAGACACCAATCCATGATCGTCGAAGAAGACCGACGACGATGACCAAGTCCAATACAAGATAGATGATATCTAGCAGTTGCCATTTGAGTGGAGCCTCGGCCCAGACAAACCCAGTCATGGAAGCGATGTTGAGAATATGGATCAGTGCGCCGTAAGCATAGAACGCTGCGACGAGCTGAAAAAAATGTCGCGCAAAAAGGCTTAGCCATTGTTGAGAAGCTGCTGCCGGGCGCACGCAAGTCAATCCGCACGCTTCGCGTTAGCTCGTTTGAAAGCGAACTCGCAAACCTCGCCACCACGGGCAATCGTGTCAAGAATGTCTACCTGTATTGGCTTCGTCGACCCGTTCACCTCAGCCTGCCACGCCGTATCCCAAGCACAAAGGATGGGTGTGAGATCTGATCGACCAACGTTCCAGAAATACTCATGGAATGGGCAGGTAAGGACGCAAAGCGAAACTCCGTCTGGTCGGTAACGATCTTCAACAACCATACCGTCTCCCCACATCGCCTTTGCTAGCTTCGAAGGTCCGCGTTTTACCACTCCAGCAAATGGATCGACTTCCAGCTTTAGCCATGACCGGGTAGCCAACCTTGTCAGCCAGGCGCCACTTGCGCCGAAGGCCACGCCTGCGAGCTTTTTGGCATCAATCGAGGAAAAACCAGCTTTCGTCTCCAAAAGAATGACAGCCGCGTGCAGACTACGAGCGAGGGTCAGATTGAACCTTTTCGCAACGTCATTTCCTGGCATCGAACCGGGTGGAAGTCGCCCAACTTCGCTGCGAATGTCTTGCGCAGTTAATTTGACCCGAGCTTGCTTAGATAGATTTCGGGCAAACTCAAGCTGCCAAACGTATGAGATTGCGCGTCTCAACGGCTTACCTCCGACGCCTGAGCCGCACCCAATGTACTGTTGAAGATCCGGCCAACTCCTTTGAAAGTACTTGCCTGATCGTGTGCATTGAGATGGACAATGAATCCGGAGGATGCTCCTCGAAAATAAACAAGCTTCACGGCCAAACCTTCCGTCTTGTAATGTAGCATACTTTTTTGTATGTAATCACAGAGAGCTAATGTATCAAGTGGATTTTCTGTCGGATTGGCCGAAAAGCGCGCCCTGAAGGTGAACAAAGATGAACTTGCACGAACAGAGCCATGTCGAGCGTTACATGAAGATGTCAGATGAAATATGGCTCAAGCATTCGAACCCATGGAGCGGTTGGAGTCGCATGGCCATCCCGCCGCTTTTCGCTTTTGCAGTTTGGAGTCGTGACACGATCGGTTGGTGGAGTATTCTCCTTATATTCTTGGTCTGTGTCTGGACATGGATTAACCCTCGCGTTTTTCGACCCCCACAGAACATGGAGAGTTGGATGTCTAAGGCTGTACTTGGCGAGAGACTTTGGTTGGGTCAAAACTTACCTTCGATCCCTGATCATCATCGTCGAACACCACTGCTCATTGCAGCTGTCAGTGCGATTGGCCTGCTACCATTTTCGTGGGGTCTCTGGCGGCTCGAGTTCTGGCCAACGCTTACCGGTCTAGTGTTGATTATGGGTGGAAAGCTATGGTTCCTCGACCGTATGGTTTGGTTGCTATCGGAACGACCACGAACTCAAGAATGAAGTATCTGTCATCACACGTATTCTTGTAGCTTCGTTGCGAAGTCGCTCTGGGTCATAGGGTCAAGTCACATACTTTTAAGTTGTAAACTTGGCATTGTAACCAACTTGGGGTCCATGACCGGCTAGAGATCAGATATCGAAGCTCTAGGTCTTCTGATCGGCAGTTAGTCTGTTCTGATCGTCTTGGCAGTCGCCTTCATATCATTCGGTTTTATGCACCCCACGGCGCCTGCCGACGTAACCCCAAAATTTGCAAATTTTGTTTCCGCAGGAGTCTACTGAGAGGTAGATGCGGCACTGCAGATGACGAAGGCACACCTGCAATTGCAGAATGCGAATCTTACCGCAACGCTAGTACTTTTGTAATGCTTCCAATGACATACCAAAGGTTTGCAGATACCCCCCTAAGGACAAGGCCAGTAAACATTCTTCAAGGACCGAGACAGATCGATTTCACGTGAAGCGGTTGAGGTGGCGCACTCAGCATCAACCTCGTGAATAAAATTCCAGACAATCACCCCTTGAAAACATCATCAAGCAGCATTGCCAGACTCCTGAGAGAACTTGACTCCCGGCGGACAAACGCACTCAAGGCCCTTGGTATAAACGCGATCAGCGATCCGGTTCTCGCCATTCATTGCCCTTTCAATAACTCGTCGATAAAGTCCTGTTGCATTTCAATGCGGTGCTTCCACTCATCAGGCAGGTCTGCTCTGCGATCAGCATTTTCTGCAGACGTACAGTCCAACTGCAAAGTTGCGTCTTTCGATTTCATCGAATGCGTCGTTCGCTCGTGAACTCGTTCCGAAGCTTTCCATTTCCCCCCATTTTTAATGCTTCGACCAAAGGAAACGACGCGCTGCACGCTTTCAAAGCTCTCCCAAGGCCCGATACCATCCACATTGGGCGGATATGGAAACTCTTTGCCAGCTTGCCGCTCAACCAAAGCTTCAAAAAGCGGATCATCGAAATACTTGATCCGCTTTGCCTTGATCGGGTGCTGCGGCGACGCCAACACAATCACCTCATCCGGATCCATCGTCCGCGCCTCGGTTTCTGATAGCAAAGGCCTTTCCTCGAACCGAGCGGTCGTTGAAGTCGCTCCTAGCAAACCTCGGTTGCGCCCGTACATCCGGGTCACTGCTTCTCGTGTTGTGCTCCCTACCGCCGCTGACACCTCGCGCACCGTTCGCTGATCCCGCGGCGTAATGTAGAGCTTTAGCCCTGCCCCGTTCTCCAGACTTTCCCGTCCTTCAGGCCCATAAATCCGATCCAGCGATGCCAAAGACTGCGCAATCATCGCAACGCGCCCACCGTATGCCGCCAGCGAATGGATCGCGCGCTCGACATAAGGCATCGCCCCCATCTGCTGAAACTCGTCAATCATGATCATGACAGGCCAAGGCTCATCAGGGCCCGGCTCGTGCTGCCGAAGGCTGGCGATCAGGTCCGCGAACATGAGCCGCAACAGCGGCGCCAATGTCGAAATGTGATCCTCGGACACAACGATGTAGAGCGCATGAGGCTTTCGTCGGAACTTTGAAAAATCGAAGTCACTCTCGCTCGTTGCGGCGCGAACAGCGGGGTTGTCCCACTGCTTCAAACCTGCCGTCATGAGTGCCTGAATATTCGAGGTTAGCAATCGTGATGAAGCGCTGGCTGCGTTGGTCCAAAGTTCGCGCACCACGTCTTCTTTGGCCTCCTCGGCATAGGCCCCGTATTGCGCGTTTTTGTAGTCACCACCTGTAACGATCTTATTGACCGCGCCCAAAGTTGGCTTACCACGCTGGATCGCCAACAAACACGCGGCCACGAAAATCGACTTTCCCGCTTCAGAGAATGTGTCGAGCGTCTTGTTGTCCTTGTCCAGGAACAGATCGGCAAGGATCGACACTTCGGTGAACTGCTGTGCAAAGCTGGGGGCCTTGGCAATCCGCGCGAGCGGGTTGTAACGATGTGTGCTGTTGGCCCAGTCAAATGGGCTGAAGCGGAAAACTTCGTCGCCTTTGATCGCCCGCAGCCGCGACGTCTTCTCAAAATTTTCGCCTTTGACATCAAGCACCACAACCGATCCTGCAAAAGACAGCAAATTCGGGATCACAAACCCCACGCCTTTACCCGCCCGCGTCGGTGCCACCATCATCACATGCGGGATATCTGATGCCGAGATAAACGGCGCACCAGAGCGAGGCGTTCCAAGTTTTGCGCAGATGAACCCCTGCCCCACTTTATCCAACATCTTATTCTTGCGCAGTTCGGTCGTTGTCTGCCAATGCGCCGATCCGTAATCATCACGCCGCGCCTGCCAAACCCAAGCAAAGGCGAGCCCTGCAAAACTGACCGCGCCTAACCCAACGGCTCCTACAGCGACTTGAAACGCCTCAGCGTGCCGTGTCTGAAGGCCGTCGCCCATCTTCCAGACCAAGAGCATATCGAAGTTGGCAAAGCCGGTCCGCAGCGCCAGCGCCAGATATCCGCTCGCCACGATTGTCCCGATAGCCAGACCACAAAGCAGACCGACCGGCACCGCCGCCCATAACGGTACATTGCGGGTCACAGCCCCATATCCTCTTCCAGATCGCGGTCGCGGCGTGGGTCTATCTCGGCGAGGTCGTCTTTCACTTGCTCGAGCCTTTTTGCGGTTTCCGCAAACGCAAGATCGCCGCTTTCCTCGTACGCGGCCTCTAACACTCCTAGGGTCACCGCAATCTGATCCATCCGATCTGGCAGCATATCCGAAAGGACGGCGTAATTTCCGGCTCGAAGCCACGCCATGCCGTTCTCACCCAACTCGTTGTCCGTCGTCAGGGATTTTGGGACAGATGGGCGCCTGAGCTAAGAGAGGATCTGGCTCATCTGGTTGGTTTGATTATGCGGCCGATTTGCGGTGAAGCAAGCGCCGTGTTTCGATGGTCTTTTGT
>NZ_JAHTBL010000021.1 GCF_020177595.1 Cognatishimia sp. MH4019
ACTGGCAAAGCTCAAGCCGATGGACCCAGCCTTTGAGTAAGAGCGCGGTCCTACTTCGGACATCCCAGTAAATTAACGCGATGACGCAAACCAAAGCGTCAGAAAAGAAGAGTTTTTCAACAAAATCAGCCCAATTTACCGGATGCTGCGTGCGGCACGAATGGGCGTTTCACCAAAACGGTCTCGATACTCGGTTGGCAGAATACCAAGCAGCTTCACGAAACTTCTCCGCATTTTTTGTTCACTCACAAATCCAGAGAGCGATGCGATTTCCTTGATAGGTTTCCTGCTGCCCTCCAAATACAAACGGGCGATGGCAAGCCGTCTTTCTTCGACAAAACTTGAGGGTGTTTGACCAAATTCTTGTACGAAATCGCGATGTAGTGTGCGCTCAGTAGACCCTGCAACTTCGGCCATCATGGAGACGCTCCATGGGGCGGTAGGGTCTTGTTCGATACGATTGTACAGATCACTCAGGCGCTTGCTGGATGTCGCCTGCGCCTTGAGTGGTTCCGAGTATTGTGATTGTCCACCATGCCTTTGCATGAAAACCACCATTTCCCGCGCCACGCCAAGCGCAGCGCGTCGCCCGTGATCCGCTTCTACAAGGGAAAGCGTGAGGTCGATGCCTGTCGTCACACCTGCCGAACAATGAAACTTACCATCATGCGTGAAAATCTCATCCAGATGCCAATCTACGCTTGGAAACAGCTGAGTAGCGAGATCAGCTCGTTCCCAATGCGTTGTACCTTTTCTTTGGTCCAGCAGCCCTGTCGATGCGGTGAGAAGACTCCCTGAGCAAATAGAAACGAAGCGCTCTACGACTGGCGCAACACGTTTCAAGAAGCGCCGCAGGGAAGGGTCATTCAAATGTTGATCAACGCCAGGACCGCCAGGGACAACAAAGATGTTTGCGCAGGATACTGCGGCAAACGACACATCCGAGCGGAGGGATAACCCAGTATCAGTCCGAATATCGCCGCCGTCCTTGCTGGCGATGGCGATATCATAGGCTTTGTAGCCCAGAACCTTATTCGCAGACGCAAGAACCTGAGCGGGACCAGCCACATCCATAAGCAGGACTTGATCGAAGCCCACAAAGACAACGGATTGAAGGGGTTTTGTCTGATTTTGAAGGTTCGAAATCATTCCTGACATCGACTATGAGAAATAGTCTGCTGTCAACTGAACCCTGCACGACGAGACCCCTCATATGTCACGCACCTTTGTTACGGACGTCCCTGGCGTACCAGCCTCACCATCGCCAATTTCCAATGCTGTTGTCGTCGGCAACACCTGCCATATCTCGGGTCAGTTGGCTGTGTACAATGATGGATATCGCGAAGGCAGCGCAAGCGAAGAAGCTGGACGCGCATTTGACCTGGTGTTCATGGTCGCTGACGCCGCCGGTTTTAGCTCTGAAGATATTGTCTATGTCGATATCGCTTTTGCCGACATTGAACGCGACCTCGCACAGGTGAATGAAGTCTATCGGAAGCGGTTCTCACAATTCCCGGCACGGACGATCTACCAGGCTGCGAAACTGCCCTTTGGGGCGAAAATCAAAATACAGGCTATCGCGATGAAAGATCGCGTGTGATCCAATCTTATCTCCGTTTAAGTCCAAGAGCATCGCGGTGTGCTAGGGGTCCGCATCTGGTCAACGCTATGATGTGAAGCTCGAGCCTACCCTGTCGCGCAGTCCTTGGCCGATGCGGCCAAACCCACCCATTAAAATCTAACGTTGAAGGGACTCTATGTTGCACGGAAATGTAGTTGCAGTTGCACGAGATAATTCACACAATTTTTCGAAAGAGTTAGTTCCGGAAATACGTATCATGGACGGGTTGGGGGTCGAAGGCGACGCCCATCTGGGCGAAACCGTAAAGCATCGTTCACGTGTAGCTGTAGATCCCAGGCAGCCTAACCTTCGCCAAGTCCACCTGATCCATTCGGAGCTCTTTCGTGAGCTTGAACAGAAAGGTTTCCATGTTGGGCCCGCTGATTTGGGTGAGAACATAACAACACAAGGCATTGATTTACTTGCTCTGCCACGGGGCACGGTTCTAAAAATCGGGGAAGCAGTTGAACTAGAAGTGACTGGACTAAGGAACCCTTGTAAGCAGATTGACGACTTTCAAGCTGGCCTTCTTGCCGCTGTAATGCTGAAAGGTGAAAATGGAGAGCTCATTAGAAAATCCGGCATAATGACGGTGGTGAAATCCGGAGGCACCGTGAGAGCCGGTGATGCAATTCAGACGATCTATCCTGAGATGCCTTACCTACCTCTGGAACGAGTATAAAAACTCTAAACCGGACACTGGTCTCCGGGGGGCGAACGGCAGCAAAGTCCCGCAGACTGTGAGTCTACCGTCGGCTCGGTTTCGCGCACGCAGCGAACTAGAAAGGTGCGGCACGAAACAGACCTTGCGCACTCTGAAACCAACAGCTGAATTCGGTAGCTTGCGGCATCAAACAGCGACATGCCTAAGGATCACACCATGACGCCCCTTCATCGTGATCCCGGGCATCTTTCATTATACAAATTCGGCCCGACCATCCGTGAATGCATCAAGGGCTTTCTGAGAGACTTTGCGACCCGCAGCGATCTCGGCCTCATAGGCTGTCTCAGAGGACTGGATTGCGCCCAAAGCCGCTAATGTCTGGTCGATCTTATCAAACGGGACAACGACAACGCCGTCGCGGTCCGCAACGACCATGTCACCACTATGGATAGTCTGATGACCGATCGTCACGGGAAGACCGGCTGTTCCAGGACCAGATGTTACGGGGGATGCAGGGTTCAGGCCCGTACACCAGACCGGCAGCCCTACCGCCACGATGCCTTTGTAATCTCGCACCGGCCCGTCCGTGACGAACCCTGCGCCATGCGCGTTCTTCAACATGCCCATGACAAGATCACCTGCCGCCCCACACCCCTGATATCCCGACACTGACCCAATCAAGATATCGCCAGCTTGAATAAGACTGAGAGCCGCTAAGGTCCCCAACAAATCCCCTGGACGGTTCTGAGCGGTTACGGCAGGTCCGGCGGCGATGCAGTCAAGGTCAGACCCTGTGCTGATCGGAACAATGTTGCTCGCCAACGCGCCTCCACCGCCCAATGCATCGCAGACTTGGCCAGTCGGCACACCCTGGAACGCCGCAATCTGCGCATCAGACGGGCGCAAGAGCGTACTGGCAACTGTAAGTAGTTTGGGTTCTTTGATCATGTCCTTACCTCCGTAACTATGGCCAAGTTACTAAGGGGTGTTATGCAAAATCGAACTGTCATTTCTCATGCACGCATGAGGCAATCTCATACCGATCAATATCGCGACATCGCCTTCATCTGACCTAACAGCCAGTCGCGCAGGTGAAGACAGATCGCGACGTTCGAACTGTCCGGCTTTACGGACAGATGTATGGGCTTGGTGACTGGCATTCTTTGATCAGACGCCGCAATCAAACGGCCAGCTCTCAGGTCATCATCCGCGACCGACCGACGAAGAACCACGATGCCGCGCCCATGAACGGCCGCCTGCAATGCGAGTTCAACCGTTGCATAAGTTTCCTTGTCGGCGGTTGGACTTGCGTCTTGCCCGAACCGGGCCTGCCAGCTTGACCATGAACACCCAAACAAGGTTTCCAATCCGAAGTCACCCAATGAAATGGCCGTTTCCGAGGCATAATCAACAAGCGAAAGGCGAGACGCACCGACGCTAACGATATCGGGACTGCACACCGGAAGGCGAACTTCGTTCGGGACGACCACTACGTTGCGATGGGCAAGCTCTTCAAATCCAATGACGAGGTCGGCGTCGTGAATCTCGCCAGCCGACACCAGCCTAAGTGTCATTTCCAAACACTGCGCTTCTAAACGATCTAAACGTGGCAGCAGCCATTTGTTCGCCAGAACCGGTTCGCAATAGATGGAGATGACAGACCTGTCTAAATCGCGCTGAAGGGCCTGCAATTTATCATCGAGAGCCGCGATGCTGTGGCTCACAGTATCTGCGAAGTCTTGACCCTTTTCGGACAGCACAAGCGCATTCCCTTGCCGTTCAAAAAGCGCAAACCCACAGCGCAACGATAATTCGCGGATTTGATGGCTGACAGCACTTTGCGTGATCGACAGTTCTTCAGCAGCCTTCGTAAAACTTAACAATCGGGAAGCCGCCTCGAAGCATTTTAAGTATCTCAGTACGTCTTTATTCAAAACAATCTCATCATTATCGCTCGCTATTTCCAGATTCTATTGTGATTTCGCCCATGTGTCATTCTTGCGATTGCAGGGCCGCCTCCAACTTATCAAACTCTGCACATTCAGCGGCTGAGGGACATTTTGCATATTGGATCCGATGCTACCTTGAATGTCGGTTTTTCATTTCTCTGCGTCTAGGTGCACTTGCCAATCCTTGCTGAAGGCTACCAAAGGGCAGAGCTGATCATACAAACGCTTGCCCAGCTCAGTGGTCGCGTACCCACCTTCGGTGCGATGAACAAATCCTGCCGCCTGCAACTCTTTCAATCGTATATTCAGCGCTGCAGGGGAAATTGTCTCACATTCAGAGCTACCCTCCTAAATTCGGACACTGACGTAAGCTGCAATTTGTTGTCTGCTGATCTTCAACACGAAGGAGATCAGGAATGTCGAAACGGAAGCAACATCACCCCAAGTTTAAGGCCAAGGTTGTGTTAGAGGCGCTGAAGGGAGAGAAGACGGTCAGCCAATTGGCCAGTCGGTTTGGGGTGCATCCCACTATGATCCACCAATGGAAGCGTGCGCTGCTTGAAGGTGCGTCTGACGTATTTGAGCGCCTCCTTTCCGCTGCGGTACACATGAATGACCAGTTTTGTCCTCTCGCAGCGGCGATAGAATTTGCGCTAGCGCAGCACTTTCTGTGCAGTGCGCGCATGCAGCACAAAAAACGAATTCACACTAAGGGCCCGCAGCCGCTTTTAGATCGATCGCACAATGTTAAATTGGTGGACCGTTCCGCCTCAGCAGGGACGGCCCATACCGGACACTAGATCTACCGTCGCGATGCTGCAGCGCGGCCCGTCAGAGAAGACATTCGCTGCGATTGCAAATTATGGCAGCGGTGAACTCACACATCGCGGGACTTTCCGGACCTTGCGGATTGGCAGGCGAAGGTCTGCTGTCAGCAAAATTAGGCCATGGCGATGACTTCGATCTCTATCAGCCAGGCAGGATCAAGGGTAGTCACCACAATGGCGGTAGTTGGCACGATCCGACCCTGAAGTGCCTCCTCACGAGCCGTTTGATTTTTTGCGGCAAATTCTGGTCGCGCTATGTAGCTGGTCAGCCGAACAATATTCGAAACTGACATATCAGCCTCTGCCAAGATGCGACGGATATTTTTCCAAACCAGATCGAGTTGTTCATCAAGGCTCGCAGGTGCTGCCCCGTCTTCTGCCAAGCCCATTGTTCCGCTGACAAAAAGCTGTCTGCTGACCCCTGAAACTTCCATGGCGTGAACATAGTCGAGGGTTGTGGCGTAAATGCCATCGGTCGGATTGATTTCTTTTGCGTTCATCTGAATTTCCTTTCGGTATATGGACATCTTGCCGAAGATTTTTTGGATGATAAGATTGATTAGGCGATATGGTGAAAGAAACAGATGATATTCAGCGGGCAACACTGCCAAGGCGTGCCTTGGACGGTTTTGACCGAAAAATATTAGGTGCAATCACTGAAGACGGGCGGGCGACTTATGCCGAGATCGGCGAACACGTCGGTTTGTCGGCTCCGGCAGTTCATGAACGTGTCAAGCGATTACGCAAACACGCGATAAAGAGCATAGGCGCACATCTAGACGGCCCTTCATGTGGAAAAGACTTCTTAGCTTTTGTGCATGTCGATGCGGACGGTTGGGGCAAAAGCGAACGGATGTTGACCTTGCGCCAGTTTCCCGAAGTCGAGGAAATGCACTCGGTCGCGGGGGATACCTGCGTGATCATCAAAGTTCGAACGGCAAACGCCCATGCGCTCGAAGACTTCCTGTCGCAACTGTATGTACTGCCGG
This sequence comes from Cognatishimia sp. MH4019, assembly GCF_020177595.1. GTDB lineage: Bacteria > Pseudomonadota > Alphaproteobacteria > Rhodobacterales > Rhodobacteraceae > JAHTBL01. Next base: position 6,051 of record NZ_JAHTBL010000021.1, read on the forward strand.
GGGTTCGCAGCACGAAGAGTTTTGTTGTGCTTTCCACCTACCTTGAGCGTGGTGTGCAGGCAGAGGTCACAACCGAGTGGCCAGAAGTTCCCTTACCAACGCGATAGAGCCGACATTCAGGCATCTTGCAGCATCGGTCAAAGTGGGCTGATTTTGTTGAGAAACACATGCTTGATTGGCGGTCGGGCAGCTGATTCAATTCTCTCGACGAGCGGGAGGGTTTGCGATGATGGGACCGAGGCAAGAAGCGCAAGCGGCGCTCTTCTACGAGTTCTCGCTGGATGATCACGTCCCCCAAGAACATTTGCTGCGGTCGATTGACCGGTTTGTTGATCTGACCAGCGTCCGCGCTCATCTGGCGGATTTCTACAGCCACACTGGTCGGCCCTCCATCGACCCAGAGCTGCTGATCCGGATGCTGTTGGTTGGCTATTGTTTTGGCATCCGGTCCGAGCGACGGCTTTGCGAGGAAGTTCACTTGAACCTGGCGTATCGCTGGTTCTGTCGCCTAGATCTGACCGACCGTATCCCGGATCATTCTAGCTTCTCCAAAAACCGTCATGGTCGGTTCCGCGAGA
>NZ_JAHTBL010000022.1 GCF_020177595.1 Cognatishimia sp. MH4019
TTCTCGCCGTGGCTCTTACGTGTTCCGGGTTTCTGTCTCATCTCCACTCCTTGGTGGTTACGATGTGCCAGAAACCCTCTCTTATCAAATCAACCTAAACTGTCCCATTGGTGCTGACGTCAGACAGCCAAAGCCCCCTCCTCTTGCACTAAACTTCACTCGAAATACGTAGGCACCCACGCATCAATCCGCGCTTTCTGAGCCTTCGTGACGCCCAGAACCTTCTGCCGTTCGGAGTCGCTAAAGACCTCTTCCAACACCTCGGCCTTCACGGCTTTCTTCAGTTTGACGAAGGTCTTGAACTGCGGATCGTTCGGTTTCAGACCCAGCAAGTCCGCGTAAATGTCCTGCATCATCTGCGCGGATATCCGGCTGAACAGGTTCTCAGCGGTGGGGGTCCAAGTTGACCGGATTGCCGCTCCGGTCTTTCCCTCCAAGACCGCAGTAAAGTCCTCCGAGCCGCCGACCAAGACCGCGCTCAACTGGCGGCTCAACTCGGCATCTCGATACGCGCGACCCTTCTTTTTGAACGCTGCAAATGCCTTGCACAAATCCACATCCCACGGTGATTTTGGAGAGGCTTTCGGATCGCTCAACCGCGCATCGACCGCAAACCCGGTCTCAGATTTCGGAGTGTTCGACGGGCTCTCAAAAGTCGCATCGAAGACGCGCGCGAACCCCGCCATCCCGCTCAGTTGGAACGCCAGTAGATCAAGCAACAGCTCCGGCTTCTCAATCGCTGCATTCTGTAAAGATGCCAGTCGAACTGCATCAAGATCATCGCGCAGTTTTTGCGAATAGGGGTTACGTGGGGCAGCTTCGGGATCGCCGTGCTTCGACTTTTCCAGAACGCCAGCTTCGATCGCAGCTTTCCTATCCTCTGGTCGGATAAACCCCGCGTTGACCACACGGGCGCCCTCACCGTTCACGTGTATCACACACCCCGCCAACGCCTTTTGATCATCCGTAAAGTCGCCTTCAAGGATGGCATCCAGAACCTCCAACTCGGCCTTTCCATCCGCGTCGAGAACGTCCGTATCAGACAGTTCCACCAGCGCTTCAAACCGCTCGCTTTGCGTGTCGTTCAGAACGCCAGCCACCGGATAGACCCGCTGATACTTGTGCACTTCGACGAAGTTCCAGCCAAGGTAGGCGTCAGCGCAAACTTCGACCCACGCCCAACCGTCAGCCTCTTTCACGGCCTCCGCATGCGCCGTCAAAGCGGCCTTAAACGCCTCGTCCAGAACCTCAGCGCTTTCAAAGAACACATCCTCGGAAAACAGATCGGACGTCACGCGGCCACCTGCATCTTGATAAGCTTCGATGCCCACAAAGACCGCTCGACGATCCTTCGCGGTAACCGCTTTGGGATGCAGGAAATGGTCCAACTGACGTGTCGTTTCGATCCGCCCCTCCGCGATCAGCTGCAGCGCCTCAAACACCAGCTTGGGGTCATTTGCCGTGGTCATCCGCTGCGCCGATGTCAGGTTGATCTGTTGCGTCTTCAATGCGTCCAACGCGGCCTCCGGCAAGCCTGCCAGTTTCAACCGTCCTTTCACATGTGCGACGGTGACACCGAAGGCGGACGCAATTGCCTCGGCCGTGGCCTCACTTTGCGCCATCCGCCCGTAAGCCCGGATTTCATCGGCTGGGTCCAGATCGATGCGCGCGGTATTCTCCGCATTCGCCCATATCTCGGCCTGTGCTTCATCTGCTGCCAGACGCACCGGAATTGACGCCACAACCTGGGCTTTCCCATCCTGCTCGGCCAACAACTTCAACGCCCGCATCCGGCGTCCACCCGCCACGATGCCAATCGTGCCGTCCTCCTGCTGCAAGCCAATCAGGTTCTGCATCAAGCCACAGATGTCGATACTGCCCGCAAGGGTCGCGATACCCTCCTCGTTGACCTCTTGGCGTGGGTTCAACGGGTGCAAATAAAGCTGTTCAATCCCAGCAAAAACGATCCCGTGTTCGGTCGATAGTTTGGTTTGCTTTGTCATTTGAGAAGTCCTTTTGGTTTGAACGACACATCCGTCGTCCCTAAGGTCTTTCCCAGCCCATCATCGGGCCAAGAAAGCGCGGGGCCTTGCCCCTTGGTTTCGGTTCAGGAAGGGAGGCCAATCTTTCCCAGACACCTCCCTTCCTGCGTTTCACTTCTGGCTACTTGTGCAAATCACCTCCTTTCAAAACCTGCTTTTGGCCTCAGTATTCGTGGGCCAGCATGATGGTCAGAACCCGCCGCGTGACGTTCAAATCAGCAGGGTTCGGGCTGCCCATCCGGTAGTCGGTGTCGTAAAGGTCGATCTTCCAAGACAGCTTGTAGGTCGGCCCCGTGACCGTCAGATCGAAGGCGCCAAACGTGTGATCGCCATAAGGATCATTATCCTCGGTGAACTCTGAAAAGGTCTGCACGCGCTGCACGATGATCGCCTGCACCACGGGGGCAAGATCATCGACGCCTCGTGTCACCATAATCCGCCCGCGCACTGTCGGGTCTTGCCCGCAACTGTTCCGAAACAGATCGTTCTGCTGGGCGATCAGGGCGTTCTCGTCGGTGGGGATTTGCTCTGACATGACGCTCACCACCAGCACGAGTAGACAACGGTTTCACCCGATGCGATCTGCACCTCAGCCCAATCACAGAACGCCAAATCTTGCGCTGCATAGGCTTCGACCTGCTCGTCTTGAAACTGGTGGCCGTAAAAGAACCCGCCATTGGATTTCGGCAAGGCACCGTCCGTGACAAGCGCGCGCAGCCCTGCGATATCCGCCACCGTCAGCACCAACTCGGCGCAATTAAGCGCCTCCGCCCCCTGCCCCGTCTTGGCGACAAACAACGCCTCCGCCCATGCCTGCAAACGCGCATGCTTGCGCCAGTAGAACGTCATTTCGGACGGCACGTCCGCTTCCTCAGAAACCTTTACATATCCATATTGATCCAAACCCATCTCGGCTCTCCTTTGCGGTGAGACGACCTTGGCAATCGCGCCCTTGTCGTCTGGTTTTGAGCAAAGCCCCTAAAGGGGCGTCGTCTCTAAAACCTGACCCACTGGCGAAGTGTCGGGGGTAGCAACTGCCACGGAAATCGATGGGAGGTGGTGCGGCCCGCAGGCGCCAGCCGAGGACACGGTCCCGTCTATTTCCGTTGCGGGCGCGAGGACCAAAGGTCCTTAGAGCAAGGACCCGGCACGGGGCCGCGCAGCCTTGATCAGAAAAAGATGAAAAGAGGGGCCATGACCGGAGCTCTATCGCTCGAAGTGGTGATACGTCTCAGCCACAAGCTGGATATGCGGACACCCCAGCAAAAACATCGACGCGTCATGGACAGTGCGAAAATAGACGCACAACGCCCGCTGCCCAGACCACATCGTCTGAGGCCGGCTGGCATAGTTGTTTGCCCCAATATTTCGCTGCATCCAAAGCTGCGTGAGCTCGTGGGTTTCTGGAGAGCACTTGATCGTCAGCCGGACCGGAAACTCGCGATCAATAATGTCATACCGATGTGCTTTCCGAGACCCCATGACGTGAACGTATAGAGAACATCTGATAAGAGCGGCAATGAGAATTAACCGGTTCAGACCGAGATTTTCAGAGCTTGCGAATTGGTAAGATGCAGGGAATGGCGGGTTTGAGCTGATTGTGTTGAAAAACTCTTGCTTGATCGAAGTGGTAATCGCTGATTCAATTCCTTTATTGATTGGGGGATTTGGCGATGATGGGACCAAAGCAGGAGGCACAAGCGGCG
>NZ_JAHTBL010000023.1 GCF_020177595.1 Cognatishimia sp. MH4019
AGAATTCGTAAAACAGCGCCGCTTGTGCCTCCTGCTTTGGTCCCATCATCGCCAAATCCCCCAATCAATAAAGGAATTGAATCAGCGATTACCACTTCGATCAAGCAAGAGTTTTTCAACACAATCTGCCCAAAGTTACGCCCTCACCCTCTTTTTTGCTGCGAACTCAGATTGTCTAAAGCCTGAACGCCAGCATTCAAGAATGGCCTGTGCATTTTCTTCTACGCTTGCTTGGCCGTTCACTTCGATATCATAGACGCGACCAAAATGGACCGTGTAATAGTCTTGTTCGGCGCTGCCTACAGGACGGTCACCTCGGGCTTGCTCGCGAATTTTCAGTTCGTCTAATGAGCAATGCAATCCAACAAAGAAGACATCGAATGGTGCTAGCAGGTTCTTCAACTCATGAACCCATTCTGGAGTGTCCAGAATGTGCTCAACAATCAAGTTGTTACCTGCGTTGGCGTATGCGGCTAGCGAAGCATGGAAGCCATTAAAGAAAGGCTTGCGCAAGTCACACCAATGAAATTCTTGCCGCTTTATTCTGTCGGTCGGCAGAACGCCGCTGTCGCGCAGGTGATCTGTTGAGATATGCCAAAACGGAAACTCAACCAATTGTTGGATCGCCTTAGCCGTTGTGGATTTCCCGCTACTTGAAGGGCCGTGCAGAATAATGATCTGACCAGTCATATTGACCTCCGGGTGCGCCGACACTGCTTCTGGTATACGTCGTCAACGGACGAAGCGGAACGGCGACGTGTCCCGCCTTTCAGACGTTCGCGCTCGACCTAGCAAAAGTCCCATGTGTGACCTTAACGGCATAAGCTGCGGCGCAGAGAGAGCTTCGAGAGTTTCGGCCATAGCGCGATCTGCTACGACTTCGGGCCTAATTGCTCTCCAGTGAGCATCCATCGATCATCGGACCGAACCAAAACGGCTGTGCCCCTTCCTGAACCCGAAGTTTCGTGGCCGTCAATGACACCCGTCCAATGGAACTCAAACATATAGGCGGCGCTATCTGCCGTCTCTATCATCCAATGAACATTCTCTATCCGATACTCTTCCCCCTTTATGGTATTGAAGTTGTGCTCATATGCATTTTTGATCGCTGCCTTCCCGTCGAGCATTGAGCCGTTTGAAAAGATTACTCTCGCATCATCGCTGATCAGTGGTGCAACGGAGCTCCAGTCCTGAGTTCCAAGGGCAGCTTCGTATTCTTCAACAAAAGCTCTGGCAGACATTACTGCATCTCCTTATCGGTTGGCTGAGATCGAACGCGCTAAATCGAGGATCACGGTATGCGCTTCATCTGGCAAGACTTCATCATCGAACGAATATCAGCAAAGTCCCGCAAAGCCGATCTCTCTGCACCAAAGGGCGAAGGTGTCGGACGAGCTGATTGTGTTGAAAAACTCTTGCTTGATCGAAGTGGTAATCGCTGATTCAATTCCTTTATTGATTGGGGGATTTGGCGATGATGGGACCAAAGCAGGAGGCACAAGCGGCGCTGTTTTACGAA
>NZ_JAHTBL010000024.1 GCF_020177595.1 Cognatishimia sp. MH4019
TGTCCGTCGTCAGGGATTTTGGGACAGATGGGCGCCTGAGCTAAGAGAGGATCTGGCTCATCTGGTTGGTTTGATTATGCGGCCGATTTGCGGTGAAGCAAGCGCCGTGTTTCGATGGTCTTTTGTTTGATCCTTTCTCGTTGTTTCAGGATGGCCTGGCCGCGCCCGAAGTAGACGTCGGCCGGCGTCAGGTTCTGTAGGCTCTCGTGATAGCGCTGATGGTTGTAGTGCTCGACGAAGGCGTCGATCTGTCGGCTGAGATCGCTAGGCAGAAAGTAGTTTTCCAGCAGGATGCGGTTCTTGAGGGTCTGGTGCCATCGCTCGATCTTGCCCTGGGTCTGGGGGTGATACGGGGCGCCACGGACGTGATCCATCTGCCGATCTTCCAGCCAATCTGCCAACTCACCCGAGATGTAACTCGACCCGTTGTCACTCAGCAGCCTCGGCTTGTGCAGAACCGTCGCCTGATCGCAGCCCGAAGCCTGCAGTGCCAGGTCCAGCGTGTCGGTCACGTCGCCCGACTTCATCGTCGTGCAGAGCTTCCAGGCAATGATGTAACGGCTGTAGTCGTCCAGGATCGTGCTGAGATAGAACCAGCCCCAACCAATGACCTTCAGATACGTGAAGTCGGTCTGCCACAACTGGTTCGGCCGTGTGGTCTTGTCCTTGAACTCGTCAGCCGCCGACACCACCACATAGGCCGGACTGGTGATCAGATCGTAGGACTTGAGGATGCGATAGACCGAAGCCTCTGACACAAAATACTTTTCCGTGTCAGTGAACTGAACGGCGAGTTCGCGCGGCGACAGGTCGCTTTCCTTCAGGGCCAGGTCCTTGACCTTCTCGCGCACCAGTTCGGGAATACGATTCCAGACGCGGGATGGCCTCGGGCTGCGATCCTCAAGTGCCTCGGGGCCGCCGGTTTGATAGCGTTCATACCAACGATAGAAAGTGGTTCTGGGAATGCCCAGCTTGTCCAGCGTGCGCCTGGTCGATAGGTGCGACCGCTCGACCAGCCGGATGATCTCCATCTTCTCGGATGCGGGATACCTCATTCGTTGTCGCCCCCATCCCCGAGCATGCTTTTTTTGAGAAGGCGTAGTTCTAGGGCCTGTTCGGCCACGACCTCTTTCAGGTCCCGAGCCTCACGGCGAAGCCCTTTGACCTCATTGGACGTCGCCTCACGGGCCGTGTCCCCGGCAAGGCGCTTCTTTCCAGCCTCAAGGAATTCCTTGGACCAACTGTAATACAGGCTCTGAGCGATGCCCTCGCGGCGGCACAGCTCGGCAATGCTGTCTTCGCCCTTCAGACCGTCCAGCACGATCCTGATCTTCTCTTCCGCAGAGTACTGTTTGCGCGTGGCGCGGCGGATGTCCTTGACGACCTTCTCGCCGTGGCTCTTACGTGTTCCGGGTTTCTGTCTCATCTCCACTCCTTGGTGGTTACGATGTGCCAGAAACCCTCTCTTATCAAATCAACCTAAACTGTCCCATTGGTGCTGACGTCAGACA
>NZ_JAHTBL010000025.1 GCF_020177595.1 Cognatishimia sp. MH4019
CTGGCAAAGCTCAAGCCGATGGACCCAGCCTTTGAGTAAGAGCGCGGTCCTACTTCGGACATCCCAGTAAATTAACGCGATGACGCAAACCAAAGCGTCAGAAAAGAAGAGTTTTTCAACAAAATCAATCCAAACCGTTCTTTCGCTGCCTGGCCAAGCAACCATCGAGATGCGTGGACAACCGGCCATTCATCAATCTATATTGAACATCCGTTTTCAGTGACTCAGCTTTTTGCGGCTCACGCAGCAACTGGTTTCGTACATCGACCACCAGGCACCTGTGCGGACGCTAACGTGCGACCATCCATAGTTTGGCGATGACCGCGCACCAAACTCCTAAAACCTGTCTCAGATTAGCTTGCGCATCATGCATCGGCTGATCCGGCGTGTTATCAACGCTCAAAATATCTTGTGACCAAGCGGCTCCTCGAGGAACGCCGTATTGTGCTCTGACAGTGCCAACAGGAAGAAGAAATGCCGCAACATGTGACCCGGCCAAACTCACAACTTTTGATCGGATCTGCGGTAGTCGCGGTTGCAGGCACTATCGCCATGGTCCTGGGGAACATCATCGGCAGCATGGTGGTGCCAAACCATGATTGGGTTGCGGATACGGTCAGCGACCTGGCTGCCGGAAAATATGAGATCATCCAGGATGTGGCCCTCTATGGCTTTGCCGGTGCACTGGTCGCCTGTGCGTTGGCAGCCGCGCACCTCCATCTCGATGGCGCACGATGGAACATTGGTATCGCCTGCCTCGCGTTGCTGGCGATGTGCGTGGTCGTCATCGGCGCGCGCAATGAATATGGCGACAATGACAACGAGGGCATCGTGATCCACATTTATGTTGTCTATGTCATCGGGGCGCTATTTGCAGCGCTGTTTCTAACGATGGGGCGGGGGCTGGGAAAAATCGCGCGGCGGTATGGTGTGATGAGTTACTTTTGCGCGGCGCTCTGGATCGTTGGCGCCCCGATCTTCTTTTTCATGCCGACGGGATACGATGGTGCCTATGAGCGGGGGCTTGGGATCATTTCGGTGGTCTGGGTGATTGCCTTCTCTTGGATGCTTTTCTCGGTTGCCAGGGGCCGCGAAAACACTCCAACGCAGGGTTGAGGACGGCCATATGTTTTTTGATCATGCATTAATCGATGCCATAGCCAAAGGCCTGCTGCTCAGCGCAGTTGGATTGGGCTGATTTTGTTGAAAAACTCTTCTTTTCTGACGCTTTGGTTTGCGTCATCGCGTTAATTTACTGGGATGTCCGAAGTAGGACCGCGCTCTTACTCAAAGGCTGGGTCCATCGGCTTGAGCT